>NZ_JBMFBT010000011.1:0-173165 GCF_048822895.1 Pseudomonas sp. P4795
GATAGCTGCCTTCCACCAACGGCGGCTTTGGGTCGGTTTCTGACTCTCGCGACAGGCAGAGATCGGCCATTAGCGGTCATTTGACAATGACTCGAAAATGCTAATCCGACCGTGCATCATGATGCCTGCCACCATCTCGTGTGAATCGGTGCTAGAAATGCCTATGCCTGCGGCTCTCCATGCGTGAGCGCCTAAGCACCTCAAATTGGAAGCTATTACAATGGATATGAACAACACAGCTTTAGGTCTGGAATACGCAAGCAAACGCATCAAGCCAAGCAAAGACACCATCTTGGTCATTGGTACAGGCATGAGTATGGGGCTGACTGATGGGCAACTCCCTCAGTTAGCTTGGACGGGGTTGATTAAAAGCGGATTCCGCTACGCTGTCGAGATTGGGAAAATCCCAGAGGCCAGCGCTGATAACTGGCTCAAGCATTTAGAAGGGACACCCACCACTACCGAGATCCTGCATGTGGCGGGATTTCTGTCCGGTAGCCTGTCCAGCGGAGACGACTACGATTACGCCGCCTGGCTGACAAAAGAGTTCAGTGAGGTCGAAGTTCAAAATGAAGCGCTCGCAAGTACCGTTAGGGCCCTATCTGACGCGGGGGTAAAAATATGCACTCTCAACTATGACTCGCTGCTAGAGAATGTCACCAATCTATCACCCGTTTATATGACCGAGTCAGACGAGGTCATTGAGTGGTTTAAAGGCGAGCGTAAAGGAATTCTTCACCTACACGGCCACTGGAAGAAGCCCGAAACCTGCATACTGAGCAGTGGAGACTATGAGGCCACGATACAAAGCAGTACGCGCAACTTCTTCCAGCAGCACATGACAGTGTTTGAAAACCTTGTGTTCGTAGGTTGCGGCGGCACGTTTGAAGACCCCAATTTCGTCAAGACTCTAGGATGGCTGAGAAAAGAGCTTAAATCGACCAAGCTTTCTACGTTTGCATTAGTCAAAGATTCAGAGGTCACTACCCGCAAAGCTGATCCGGCATGGAAAAATATCGTCGAACCCATCGGCTTCGGTACTAATCATTCGTCTCTGAAGCAATTCCTTGATGGACTGTTCCAGGAGGTTACAAGTCAGAACGTTGGAGCGTACCCAGACCTGCGAGGCAATACTGCTATTCAACTGATGGAGCAAGGACAAAAGACAGCTTCACTGGATGGCATTCATAGCCCGCTCCCCCCGGCACCACAAGCTCGCAGCGTCAGGCATGCGCAGTCATTCCAAGCAGAGCAGATCCTAAATCTCCATAGGCGCTTGTGGTTGGCAGCTGATTGGGGAATGGAAGAAGATGAATTCATTTCTGCATTGATCGCCCGAGTATCAAAAAAACCCAACAAGATCTATTCAGTAAATATTGGTAATTACTCTGACAAAGCGTCCTTCTACCGCCAAATCGAAGAGCTTTTGGGTGCTACATTTGAATCATTCTGCGGCACCTTGTCGCTTATTGACGAGCCTTACCTACTTCTAAGGGACGTTCCGCTCGATACCTGTGACGACAAGGAAAAACTTCAAGCCGATCTGTTAAGCTTGGCAGATATACTTACCTCCTTTTGCCCAAACCTCCGGATGATTTTGATAAGCCGAAACTTGCCTGTCTGGAGAAACGAGGCGGTCGAGTTGACTGCTTTGGATGGCGCGGATACCAGGGCCTACATCGAATCGCACCTTCTCTACCAAGGAGGCCTTGGCAACGATGATTTCACGCAGCTTTACGAACATACTAATGGCGTCCCTCGGATCATCAAGGAAGCGCTGGATAAACTTGTCGTCGCGTCATTGGAAGAGATCATCAGCGAGCGAGGCAGTTCACGCATCAATCTGACGGGGCGCTTTGGTGACTCCATCAAAGCACTGTCAACTGCAAAGGAAATCGAGAAGCGCTATGCATTTTCATTGCTGAAGAGCTTGGCCGCGTTTCCGTACGGCGAATATCTAGACAACATCAAGCGTGTTGATAAATCGAAGAAGTATTCCATTGACCACGTAGTAATCCTTCAACGAGAAGGTTTCATTTATGTGGAGGATCAAGACAGCTTTGGCCACACCGGAATCAGGGGTTCTAAAAAAAGACTCATCGTCACACGCCCCGTCAGACAGTGGCTCGCCCAAGAGACGAAGCCAAGGGAAATTGCCAAGATAAAAAATCAGGCATATCAGCTCTACTTCGGTGAAGACTGGGAGACTCTGAGTCCTAAGCTGCATCATATTTTCAAGGCTAATGACATCAGCGAAAAATCGTCGGAGATCAACAACGCCAAGTATTTTATCGTTGAAGTCTTCGCTGAAGGGAAAGCCAACGAAAGATGGCGTACCGTCGGCATGGAACTCGCCTCGCAGTTCTGCGCTACAGTCAGCAAAAAATCGTACTACAAGGTCGTGCAGGACTTATATATCGCGCTGAGGCCGATGCTTGATAGCTGGGATAAGGATGAAAAATACTGGTTCTTCATTTACTTATGTGCGCAGTCGATTCGGATGGTAGGTGACAAGTCGAATGCTGACGAGGCACTACAAATGCTGCTGGGCTGCCTCGATCATATTGTTCAGCCAAAACTGGTAGGTTCGATCAAGCTGCACATCGCAATGATCTATTCCGGGAGGAAAGCTCAAGCCCAAGCGGTTGATTATGCTACCCAGGCTCAGAAGCTCACCAAAGGCAGCGTGGCGATGCAGGCCGCCCACATCGCGCTCGAGAATAGTGATCTAGCATCCAAGGAAGCTGATATTTCGAAAATTCAATCTAAGGCAAAAACCAAAGCCACCACGCTTTACGCAAATATTGCCTTGGATCGTGCTGATGACCTCGAAGCTTCTGCCAAAGCCGAAATGCTCAAGGAGCTTGTTGAGTACTGTCACGAGCACAAAGATTTGTATAACGAAATACGAGCAACACTCAGCTACGCCGACTCAATCATGACCGTCCGTGGGTCGCTCGATGCCAAGGAGATCTCGACGCTCATCAGCATTTACCACCATCTACACCACGACAACTTGACGCCACTGCATTCAAAATGCCACCGCATCCTGTGGGCCGCCTTTGAAGTAAATAATGACCACATCAATCTACTTCAGCTATTCAAATACAGCTCACTCTACTGGCGATTGCGTGACGAGCAGAAGCCCGAACTAGAAGCGGTGAATAAATTTAAAACTCTTAGTTTCCCAGGGAGCATCCCTGAGCGCGATCCCGCGGTATCGTATTACTACGGAAGACTTGCGACGATTGAGGCCTAGGCTTGTCCTGGGATTGGGGATGCCGAGTCCGTTTAGCAGTCGTAGGCACATTATGTTGTCTGCCGACGCACGACTCCGCGGAAGTTGAGCGCTGGATTGGCGAATACGAAGGAGGGTACAGCTTTCCCGCGCACAACTTCCACAGCAATAGTGTCATTCGTAGATACGGCCAAGCTGTTTAACAGTGTTTAGGTTTGAGAGGCCGCTATTGGCCGAAAGCTGCCTGTGACCAGGCAACTCCGGCCAAGCGAGGGTCAAGTTATGTGATCTCACAGCCCCCTAGACGAGGTGGCAAATGCTCACGCCTTCACCTCAACATTATCCAGCGCCTGATTCACCGCCAATTCCCCCAACATCACCACCTGCGCAATCCCCAGCGCAGTCTTGCGGTGGGCAGGATCCAGCACGGCAGCAAAGTTGTGGAGCATTTCCCCAGCCGAACCGAGAGATTCGCTGGCGTTAGCCAGCAGCGATTCGGTGTCATAGGCTGTATTGGCGATGAACATGGGGTCGTGTTTGTGGTGGCTGCCCATGATGCGTTGCTTGGGTGTCAGGTAATGGTCGAGGGCGCGTTCTGCGGCTTCGTTCAGGGTTTTTGAGTCGGGGAATTGATACGGGGAGACTGGATCGGTTTCTGGAGGATTCGGTGTTGGTTTGATCATGATGAAGCTCCTAACACATTTGAAGGAGGCTTCACCCTTGCGCTACCAAACGAAGGGCGATGGCCATGTACAGGTTGGTAGACCGGGTGTTAGGAACCGGCGCGCCCGAAGACGCCCTGTACATGCCCACCATAGATCCGATTCGAAGACTCGATCGGCAATGATGACGCTGTACATCTAACACCGGGCTACCAAACCCGATCACTGTTTCTCAGTGACCGACCCACAATAGAACCCGCGCCGTAGACGCACAAGCCGGCGGATTCTGGCGTAGTCGTAGGCAAAGGCGCAAGCCGCTGTAGCCTTTAGGAAGTAACGTTTAGTGTCCTTAAACGCCATCGAAAAACCTGATTAAACAAGGCTGGAAGTGAGTCAGGCGTCAGATCACGTCGAAGTCGCGTAATCACACGAATGCTCACCGCTCAGTGCAGAAAAATAAATCTGTCACCATTTCCCACTAATCAAATGCGCCGTTGAGAACTTCATAAATGATTCCGGTCGCCAGCGCGACCAGTATCAAGTCGGTACCGGCCTGCTGCCATTCGTATCCGTCGTAATGAGGCAGTCTGCCGACCAGCCGGCCATCGAGTTTTTTCGCGATCCCGGGTGGAAGCGGTTTCCCCCTCGCAAGATTCTTTTGAATGCCGGGTGGCAACGCTGGGCCTTGGCTCCAGTAGTCTCGATAACCACCGACAATTCCGAGCACGCTACCGCGGTCAATACTCGGCCCATGACTCCGGTCTGCGCCGGCATTTTTGCCCTTGTTTGTATGCGACTTCGAATTGCCTTGGGCTTGGCCGTTTTGCGCTTTTCCCTGACCCTTCCCATTACCAGGATCGGCCAGTGTCGTCACCGAGCCGCAGGCAAGCGCGAGACAAGTAATCGCGGCAAATAACGCGCGAACGTTGGGCATGGTTCGTTCCTTCAGAAGACCGAGGGGTGTCTTTAACCATAGACGCATTTGACGATCCGGCGTCGTTACGCTTGACCTGCAACGACAGCCTTTCACAAACTGGAAAGAAGGTGGCTGCGCGGGCCAAGCAACCGCCGATTCATTGGATGAAGAGCTGAAGGGAATTTTCGCATTGGGACATTTGCTGAGTGAGCCGCAGTTGACCGACGTCAGAGCCGCACTCTCCTGGCCGTTCAACGATTTTGCCGTCGAGTATGACTACATAGCGGATAGCGTAAGAGGCGTCGATCCTGACGTACTTCACGAAATCCTTTATTCAGAGGTCGCACCCGTGTGCTTCACCAACCTTATGACGCCGGTGCCCCCGGTGTGGACGGGCTTCGATCCCGACCTACTCAGAGCCTCGATAGAGGAAAGGCTGGCGGCAAGGGAACGTAACTGGTTTCGCAGGCAGTTTGATAAAGCGTTGGTTCGCTGGCTGAAATACAACTACAGCGACATCTGGAAGGAAATTGCTTCCAGGCTATGAGCGCCTGAACGCGCCGCGTTTAACAGCCATCCGCCGTATCTTCGTCGGCTGCTTCTGCAACGACTCAAGCCGCCAGCGAACCTTTCCCCCAAAAACACCGTCCGAGCTTAGGCATTAATGTTTACCGCTCGCCACGAGGTTTCCGTTTGAAAGCTGCCATCATCAAAAAATACCGTCTGATCGTCAAAACCATGGGTTATGTGGGCTGGGCTTTGTTCTGGTTGTTGCTTTGGGACATCGCCGTAACCGTGGACTTCATGTTGTTTCTCAACGCCAAGATCAACCTGCCGTTGATGCCGCTGACGTTGCTCGGTTCGGCATTGGTGGTGCTGATCAGTTTTCGTAACAGCAGCGCGTATAACCGTTGGTGGGAAGCGCGGACGTTGTGGGGGTCGATGATCAACAATTCGCGCAGCTTCGCCCGGCAGGTGCTGACGTTGCTGGATGACGCTGGCGCCGAGGTCAATCCGGTCAAATCTACTCTGCTGCGCCGCCACGTGGCGTATGTGAATTGCCTCGCGGCGCATCTGCAGGGCCATCCTTGCCCGGATGAAATCCGCGCGTTTATTCCCGCTGACGAATTTGCGCGCAGTGGCACCACCAATAACTTTGCCAACGACATTCTCACCGGCTCAGCGGCGTTGCTGGCGCGGGAGTACAAGGCCGGACGGCTGGACAGCATTCGTCTGGCCCGGCTGGAGTCGACTTTGGTGGATTTGTCCAACAGCCAAGGTGGCATGGAACGGATCGCAAATACGCCGCTGCCCTACCCTTACGTGTATTTTCCGCGGCTGTTTATCTCGCTGTTCTGCCTGATCGTGCCGGTAGGCCTGGTTGAGTCGCTGGGCTGGTACACACCACTGGCCTCGACCGTGGTGGGTTTCATGCTGCTGGCCATCGAACGCATCGGCACCGACCTGCAAAGCCCGTTTCGCCACAGCGAACACCAGATTCAGATGGAAGCCCTGTGCGAAACCATCGAGAAAAACCTGCAATCGATGCAGCGTGATTCTTTGGGGCATGGGCGCAGGCTGGAGGAGCCGGCTTGAGGATTGCGCTGCTGGAATCCGCAGGAGCGGCGCAATCTACCGAACCAACTGCCGAACCCCCAACGACAAAATCAACCCACCACACACCCGGTCAATCGCGGTTTTCCGGCTCCGATAGGCAGACGCAATCTTCGGTTGCGACAGCGCAATCGCCACCAATCCATACCAAATCAGCGAAACCACAACCACCACCGCCAACATCGACAAAAATGTGCCGGTCGAGACATGCGCGGGGGCGGCCGCCGAGAACACTGCGGCGTAGAACGCCATGGATTTAGGGTTTCCGATGTTGGTCACGATGCCCTGAATGAACGATTGACGGCAGCTTCCGTCGACACTCGGCCGCTCAGAGATCGACGCGCCCTGCCCCGACTTGATCAGCAGGCGTAATCCGAACCACATGAGATAGGCCGCGCCGAGCACTTTGACGATCAGTGCCGCCCAGGGAAACGCGGCAAACACGATGCCAACGCCTGCAATGGCACTTGCGCCCCAGAACAGATTGACTAGCACGATACCGGCGACCAGCGCCAACGCCTCCGAACGGCTGGCAGCCACGGCTTTGTGCACGACAGCGACGAAGTTCGGCCCCGGAATCACCACGCCGGCCAGGTAAACCAGAAAAACCGTAACAACAGCGGGTCCATCGATCATGTGCATTCCTTGTAATGACTACGGCTGAGGCGTGCAGCTTAGGCAATTATCGGACGTGCCGTCGAGCGCCTGGCTGACGCGGAAAAAAGCTTGCCCGCAAGCCATGCGCCCGCCAAATCCCGATATATCAAACTAATCCGCAACTACCACTGTCCATCTGCTGCGCACCTCTGGAAAACACCGCTGCATCCACCCCACCCGTGTAGACTCGACGTACACACATCGGAAATCTTTCAGCCATGCCTACGGAAAGCGAAGAGGGCCGCCGGATCGTTGCGTCCCTGGCGCTCCGGGTTGATCACATCGCAGACATCGACCAAGTCGCCGGTGCGATCATTACGTTGCTCCACGACACAAGCGCTGCGCTCGTTCCGGTCATTGGCCCCATAGGGGTCGCTGCACTCTTTCGCCGTAGTCTTAACCTCTGCACCTCTGCGCAGCCACGGCTGGCCGACATTTCTCGGCGCCTCGCAGACCCGCTGGATATGGAGGATTTCAAATCTGTCCTCGTCCAGCAAAATCGAACCGACGTCATTTTCTTTGGCGAAGAATGGTTGAAAGCGCTGTATGCGTTGCTCGCCACGCTGATCGGTAATTCGCTCTGCGCACGTCTGCTTCTGGATGTGTGGGACATCAATTCGAGCGCCCCACCCGCGCAGGAAATCTCGCCATGAGCAGCAAAGTAACAATCAACCGTTTAGCTACGGGCGTACCTGGGCTGGACGAGGTGCTGGGCGGAGGCTTGCCGGAGTTTTCCTTCAACCTGATTGCCGGCCCGCCGGGCTGCGGCAAGACCACGCTGGCGCATCAAATGATGTTCGCCCTGGCCACCCCGGAGCGTCCTGCGCTGTTTTTCACCGTTCTGGGCGAGCCGCCACTGAAAATGCTGCGCTATCAGCAGCAGTTCGACTTCTTCGACAGTGAAACCATTAACAAGTCGGTGCGTTACATCAACCTGGCGGACGACACGCTTGCGGGTGATCTGGACGAAGTGTTGCGCCGTATCGTCATCGAAGTCGAAAAATACTCGCCGGGCCTGGTGTTCGTCGATTCGTTCCGCTCGGTGGTGCTGGCGAGCCAGACTCAGGTCAATCCGAACAACAACCTGCCGCAGTTCGTGCAACAACTGGGCATGTTGATGACCACCTGGCAGGCCACCACGTTCCTGATCGGCGAATACTTCACCGAAACCGACACCAACCCGATTTTCACCGTGGCCGATGGCTTGATCTGGCTGCGTCAGAGCGTCCAGCGCAACTCGATGGTGCGCAAGATGGAAATCATGAAGATGCGCGGCCAGCCGACTCTGCCGGGGCTGCACACCTTCCGGATTGCCAGTTGCGGGATCAAAGTCTTTCCACCTGCCAGCGTGGGTTTGTCCGAAGTGTCGAATCCACCGGCCGAGATGCAAACTGCACGATTGAAACTGGGCGTGCCCGGTATTGACGAAATGCTCGGCGGCGGCCTGCCCCGCGGTTATTCATTGCTGGTTGCCGGACCTTCGGGATCAGGCAAAAGCATCCTCGCCTCGACGTTCCTCGCCGAAGGCGCGCGCAACGGTGAAACCGGGGTCATCGCAGTCTTCGAGCAGCGGCCCAATCACCTGCGCAGTGCTGAGCTGGCCGCGTTGATTCAGAGTGGCAAGGTCGGACTGGTCGAAAGCCACGCGCCCGATCTGTCGATCGATGAGATTGTGCAAATGCTGCTGGACGAGATCCGCCGTCTGGGCGCCACCCGCGTGGTCATCGACTCCCTCTCGGGCTTCGAACTGGCGGTGGCACCGACCTTTCGCGACGACTTCCGCGAATCGTTGTCGCGACTGGTCATCGCCTTGACCGGATATGGTGTTACGGTGTTGATGACCTCCGAACTCGAAGATCGGTATACCGATCTGCGGTTCAGCCCTTACGGTACGGCGTTCCTCACCGATGCGATCATCGTGCAGCGCTATATCGAGGTCGACAGCCGCTTGCTACGCATCATGGGTGTGGTCAAGGTTCGTGCCAGTGCGCATTCGGATGAACTGCGTCTGTATCAGATCGACGACAACGGGTTACAGGTTGGCGAAATGCTCCACGGCCGTGAAGGGTTGTTGGGCGGACGCCCGACTAAAAGCACGTCCTGATGCTCCACGTCTGGGAGACGAATATGACTGAGTGCCTCACATGAGCGAAACCGGTGGCAAGAACGAACGCGAGCTGGCCAACGCCGCCCGCGAGCTCTTGTTGTTGGGCAAAAAAATCATCAACGCCCGGGCGCTGCTGGTAACGCTGGAAAAAGAACTGGTCGACGTCAACAGTGAACTGCGCGACAGCCCGCAAATCGAGCATCTGATCGAGGCCAATCAACAATTGGTCCTGGCGTTGCTCGGGGCGTTGTCGGATCCGGATGCGGCCAATGCCGAGCTGTCCGAGTCCTATCTGGAAACCCTTGAAGCCAACGAGCAACTGGTTCTCGCCGCCCTCAGCGCCCAAGACCTGCAATCACGGGCCGAGCAGGCGTTGGCGCAGCAAAAAAGCGTTCTGGCGAAAGTCGCCCACGAGCTACGCAATCCACTGACCCCGATCAGCATGATTGCCGAACTCATGGTCAAGATGCCGAGCGTTGAGTTGCCACGGATGCGGGCGCTGATCGAAGGCCAGATTCAGCATATGTCGCGCATGGTCGAAGACCTGCTGGATGTGTCGCGCGCCAGCAGCGGCAAGCTGCGCCTGAATTGTTGCGACGTTGATATGGTGCAAGTCATCAACAGTGCAATCGAGACATGCAGTCCGATGATGAGCGCTAAAAACCTGCAGTTGATCACTCATTTCCCCGACGAACCGCTGGTGGTCAACGGTGATGCGGTGCGTCTCGCGCAGATCTTGCACAATCTGCTGACCAACTCGACCAAGTACACGCCGAATGACGGGACGGTCGAGCTGTCTGTTGCATCGGAATCCGACTTGGTGGTGATCCGTATTGTCGATAATGGGATTGGCATTGCCGCGCAGGCCCTGCCGTTCATTTTCGATCCCTATGTACAGGACGTAAGCGCCATCAGTTTCAACGGATCGGGCTTGGGGATTGGTCTGACGGTGGTGCGCGAACTGGTCGAAGCCCACGGCGGCACGGTGATTGGTCGCAGTGAAGGCGAAGGCGAAGGCAAAGGCAGTGAGTTCACTGTGACGTTACCGTTGGCGCGTCCTTGAAGGTCGCTTGTCAGGCTTGACTGAGCAGCTCGCTGATCCATTTGGCCTGTTGCGCCGTCTCCTGCACCTTATCCTCGGGAACGGCCTGCCGCGCCTGAGCGAAGCTGGTCAGGGTTTGCTGCTTGTGCCGCAAGATGTGTTGCCACTTGCTCAAAAACACCTGGCTGCGCGCGAGCATCTGTAGGGGGCCGAAGTACAGCTCTTCAGGGCTGTACGCCACCGGCCCATCGCGCTCGGCAACGATGATTTCATAGTAAAAACGATTTTCCCGCAGCAGCTCTTCAGTGACGATGCGGTAATCGTGTTGCATCAGCCATTGGCGCAAGGGCTGTTCGCCGCCGTTAGGCTGCAGGATCAGGCGCTCGCGCCCACTCAGTCGAGCCTTGCCGGCCTCGAGAATGTCGCGAATCGTCTCGCCTCCCATGCCACAGATGCTGATCGCCGTAATTCCGTCGCCGGGTTCGATTGCCGCCAGACCACTGGCCATACGCACGCTGATCCGCTGCTCAAGATCGTTGTCGCGCACGGTGCGTTGCGCCGCGCGAAACGGCGTCAAGGCCACCTCACCCGCCACCGCCGCCGCAATCGCGCCACGGCGCATCAGCGCCACCGGCAGATAGCCGTGATCCGAACCGATATCAGCCAGCCGCGCATCCGCTGGCACATGCGCCGCCACGCGTTCCAGGCGCATGGACAAAGTGTGTTGATTCAACTGCAGATCCTTTTCACCACGAACGTCCGGCGCTGTGGGCCGGATCGGGGCGCGATTGTGTCGGGCAATGCAGCACATTTCAAATTTATGCGATGAAGGCCGTGGCAGATTGGTCGAACTCTCGCGGATGCCATCAAGCCGTCAGTCGACAACCAGAACAACGGCTGTTTAAATCTATGGCCGCTATTACTCAAGTAAACCTGCCACATGAATGACCTGAACCATCGCATGGCGGCGAGAGCCAACCGAAAAACCCAAGATCTTATCCATGCTCGAAAACTGATCGGGCAGACAGTTACTGCACTGGTACATAATCCGTATTACTTCAACGATCAAATATGCCGGGACGACGCAGGTTCAATTCAGTGGCAGTGCGCTGAGCATTTGACTGTTTCAATGCATACGTTAAGTGATGGCGAGTCTGTAGGTGCAGATTTACTGCCTATCGACACGCCGCCCACCTTTGAGATTGAACCAGGCGCGATCTGTTCCTGGCGAATTGAGTGCCTCCTGACCAGACTTTCAGCAACTCATCTCAAGAACACCGTAATAACCGACGTTCGTGGCATGGTCGACACCAGGCTTGGCCCAAGTAATCACCTCGTAGGTTTCAAAACAGTCTTCAGCACTGAAGATTTCATAATCTTCCTTAATCAGGGTGATCAATCCGTGGTGCTGCTCAACGAGCTACCCGCCGATCTTGAAGGCGTTGTAACTCGCTGGGTGACCACCATTGATTGAATTTTTTACCCGTCAGTGCCCCGCCACCACGGGCTTGCCCGACGCTCGGCGGCCTGCTTTAAAGCCGTGAACCCGCGCCAGCCAGGCAATCGCAAATCCCACCCCGACCAACACCAGCATCGCCCAAGGAAAAGAGGCGACGCCCCACGTGTCGAGCAACACTCCGCCCATCACGCCGCTTCCGGCGATTGCACTGTTCCATGCCACCACATTCAACGACAGCGCCACATCTGCCCCGTCGCCGGCCGCGTCGGCCAGTGCGGTTTGCAGCAACGTCGCCGCGCCACCGAAGCTCAGCCCCCAAACTGCCACGCCCAGATAAATCACCTCAGGCGCGCGCCCGAAAAACCCCAACATGACGCAAACCGCCGCAAATGTTGCAAGGCTCACCAGCACGGTCTTGCGTAACAACGGTTCAACCAGTTTGGCCGTCAGCCAAATCCCCAGCAATGCGGCAATGCCGAACACCAGCAACACCAAATCCACTTGGTCACCCAACCCCGCTGGCACCACGAACGGCGCAATGTAGGTGTAGAGAATGTTGTGCGCCAGCATCCAGCTGATCACTACCGCCAGCACCGGTCGGACACCTGGAGTGGTCAGCACAGTGCGCAGCGACATGCGCTGGTGCGCCGCTTGCGGTGGGTAGTCAGGGACTTTAACCAGCACCCACGCAATCAACACCAGGGTCAGCGCCGACATGATGCCGAAGGTGGTGCGCCAACCCACGAGCCCACCCAGCCAGGTGCCGAGCGGCACGCCCAGCGACAACGCAATCGGTGCACCGACCATGGCCAGTGCCAGCGCCTTGCCCTGTTGATGAGGTTCGACCATGCGCCGCGCGTAACCTGCCAGCAGGCTCCACGCCAGCCCGGCCGCAATCCCGGCACAAAAGCGCGCCACCAACGTCACGCCGTAATGCGATGAGAATGCGGTAATGGAGTTGAACAGCAAGAAACCGACAATGGTCAGCAGCAACACATTGCGCCGGCGCCAACCACGGGTGGCGATGGTCATCGGGATCACCGCCAGCACCGAACCCAGTGCATAAGCAGTGACCATCTGGCCGGCCATCGACGGCGAAATCGCCAAGCCTTCGCTAATCAGTGGCAACAGACCTGCGGGCAGGGTTTCGGTGACGATGCAGATGAAGCCAGTCATCGCCAGCGCGAGCAAGGCTCCGATTGGCAAGCGTTCGGGCGCTGCGGATAAGGTCATTGAGGGGGTCACGGGAGATTCCTTGAAAGCGTATCGCGGATTTAAATACTGATCGATACAAATGTTGCAGGCGATACACCACGTTGTCAACGACTTATGTATCGACTAGTATTTATCTCTTCATCAGAGGAGTGTTGAAATGGCACAAATGGGCCGCCCACGTAACTTCGACCGCGACCAGGCCGTAGAGCAGGCCCTGCTGTTGTTCTGGCAACACGGCTACGACGCCACTTCGCTCGCGCAGTTGAAAAATGGCATGGGCGGCGGGATTTCCGCACCGAGCTTCTATGCGGCGTTCGGCTCCAAAGAAGCGCTGTTTGATGAGTGCGTACAGCGTTATCTGACGACATTTGCCCAAGTCACCGAATGCCTGTGGGACGAGAACCTGCCGCCCCGCCGCGCCATCGAAACCGCACTGCGGCAGTCGGCGCTGATGCAGTGTGAAGATGGACACCCGAAGGGCTGCATGGTCACCCTCGGCGTGATGAGCGCACCCAGCCCGGAAAATGCGCGGGTGGTCGCGGCGCTGTCCCACTCCCGCGCCCGCACTCGCGCGGGGATTCTGGCGTGTGTCGAGCGGGGAATCATTGCCGGTGAACTACCGGGAAACACCCACGCGCACGGCATGGCGACGGTGTTTGACAGTTTCTTGCAGGGCATCTCGATCCTTGCTCGGGACAACACATCGCACGAGGTCATCGATGCGGCGATTACCCAGATAATGCTGACGTGGGACATCGCGGCCTCCGCCATCTCGACGCGTCGATAACCATCGATAACGCAGCGGTTCTGCCTGGCACTAGCCTGTCGCGATACCCCGCTGTTAGCATCGGCGGCAGCGTCGCTCAGGGGCAGACTCGCCTGACGCGTTGCTCCCGATGAGTTGATCCATTCAAGGAAGATAAAAACAATGAAAAAAGCTTTCGCCTCACTCCTTCTGATTTGCCTGACCACCCCCGCATTCGCAGTCGACAGCCCTATCGGCTTTCAGACCACTACCCTGCCGGACGCACAAAACAACCGCCCGCTGGAAATGGTCGTCTGGTACCCCAGCACAACCACCGCTACTCCTGAGTTGATCGCCGACACCATCGTGTTCGTCGGTAACCCTGCTGTGCCCGACGCGCCACCGACTGCGGGCGAACATCCATTGGTGGTGATTTCTCACGGTAACGGCGGTAACTGGATCAACCAGGCGTGGCTGGCCAGCGCGTTGGCCCATAAGGGTTACATTGTGGCGGCGGTCAATCACCCAGGCACCACCAGCAAAGACCGCAGTCCGCAGGCAGCGGCGCAGTTGTGGCAGCGGCCCAACGACATCCGCCGGGCTATCGACGCAGTGACGGCGCAACCGGAAAAGTTTGGCGCCGTTGCCAAGCAACGCATTGCCGTCGTCGGCCATTCGCTCGGAGGCTGGACCGCGCTTGAACTCGCCGGCTCGCGTTTCGATCCAGACCTGTTTGCCAAGGACTGCAAGGTTCATGCGCAATTGTCCGGGTGCATCGCTTACCAAAAAATCAATCCGCCATCGGCACCCATGGCCGCTGACCTGAGCGACAAACGCGTCAGCGCCATCGTCTCGCTGGACCTCGGCCTGTCCCGCGGCTTCACCGATGCGAGCCTTGCGGCCCTGTCGGTGCCAGTACTGGTGATCGGCGCGGGCGTGCCATCGGTAGACCTCCCCGCACAGCTTGAATCCGCCGATCTGGCAAAACGCTTACCCGCAGCGTCGTCGCGCTACGTCGAGATCGCGGACGCCAGCCACTTCACCTTCATGGCCCAATGCAAACCCGGTGCGGTGGAGTTGATCGAAGAATCGTCGCCCGGCGATGGCATCATTTGCGGCGATGCCGAGGGTGGCCGCTCGCGGGAGGTGCTGCAGCAGCAGGTGACTTCGCTGATCACAGAGTTTCTGGCGCACGCACCGCGCGGCTAGATCGGACGTTATTTAAATGGAAGTTATCTGACTTGAACGATCGGCCCCGCCGCCCGAAGTTGATCCTTGTTGCTTTAGCGATCTGCACGACCCTTTGGGGCGCTTCGCAATGGTGGGAAAAGGCGTGGGCGAAACCCGTCCATGCCGCCGACATCAGCCCCAATGGCTGCTACCGAGTTCAGCAATTCAGACCTTACTGGGTTTTGCCAAGCTTCTTCCACCCTAACCCCCACCCTGATGAGATGATGGAAACCCACTGGTTTGTCGGGTGGGAATCTCCGGCGTTTTTCCGCCTGTATAACAATCTCACCGGCGAATTCATCAGCGAAAGCGGCATCTACGATCTCGTTAACTTCGGCGGCAATCTATATTGGGGCAGAAGTGTTTCGGTCGGCATGATCGAGGTTGGCTCTAACCTCCCTGATTGCATGGGCGGTAAGTAACGCTCGACGGTAGTGACGCGGCGCTAAAGCTGCTTCACCATCGGAATGCACGCCAGTTGCAAACCTGACGGCGAATGATAAATCGCCGTTTGCTCACCTTCATAACCGCTGCGTCGATAGAAGTCCGCCGCATTCAACGTAGCATCCAGGCAGACTTCTTCGAGGCCCAGTTCCCGCGCCACAGACTCAAGGAAACCCAGCATCTGCAGACCGAGGCCGCGCTGCATGAAATCGGGCAGTACGAAGATCGCGCCGATCTCCCGATGCTCGAGATCGAGCATCCCGGTTGCCACCGCCTCGCCCTCGACGCAGCCCAGATAGAAGTGCTTTTCCATCAGCGTGCAATATCCGTCCTCGGCCGCGCCTTTGGTCCAGATCAGCATTTGTTCCTCGGTATAGACGCCGATGCATTGATGCCTGATCGCTCGCAGACGGATGTCGAATGCCACTTGAGCATCGCCGGGGCGGGCGCGTTTGATCTCCATGATTTGAATCTCCTTGTGCTACTGGCCAACCAGCCGGAAAAAGTCGTTAGAGTATCCGCCAAACAGACCGCACCAGCGTACAGAAAGGATTGCAGCGTGAGCTCCACATGGAAATGGCTGGACAGATTGAAGAACAAGCACACATCCGAGTGCAAATGGGAGGAGCGTCGACGCGCCGAAGCGTTGGAGCTGCTGGCGAACGCCAAGGGCAGCGGATCATGGATAGAGCTCAGCACTCACTACAACGGTTTCGTGCGCGAAGTCGCAGTCAGAGAACTGTGCAACGACGCTTCGCCAGAAACACTTGTGGCGCTGATCGTGCGCCTGAATGATTGGGTGCCGCAGATCCGTGAACTGGCGCGGGCCGGGCTGAACCGTTATCTGACGCCCTTCCACGCTTCGGCGTTGTTGTTCGCGCTGGTGCCACTCATTGCGCTGGCTGCGCGGCAAAGAGCCGACCACGGCCCGACCCTGCATGCCGCTCGCGCCGTACTGCAATTGCCCGAGACTCGCGCGCAAGTCCATGCCGATTTCCTTACACGACAGGGTAAAGCCGCGCGCTATCTGTTTGCGCTTTTACTGGAGAACGATCCCGACCCGCAAGGCCTCCTGCGCGATGCCTTGGCTCATCGCGAGCTGATCGTTCGTTTGGATGCAGTAGCTGCCTGCCAGCAATTGCCGGCACAGCAAGCCTCACCTTTGTTAGTTGAGGCTTTGGCGCGTCCGGGGGCGAAAGTGCGGGTGTGCGTGCTTCGCGCTCTACTGCCGTTGTTCGAAGACCCGCGACCACTGTTGCGCAAGACGTTGCTCGATGCATCGCCCGCGATCCGCAGTCTGGCGCGCTGGTCGGCACCGCGTCACGACCTCGATACGCTGGAAGTGTTGAATGAACGGTTGGCGCACGATCACCCGACAGGCAAACGCGAGTGGCTAGGCATCCTTGGTCTGGCGGGCGAAATTGACGCCTGCCTCGACCAACGATGGCTGACCGCAGCGCTGCGCTCCAGCTTTCCCACAGTGCGTCAGGCAACGGCGCGGCTGCTTGGCGAGGCGCATCTGCCCGAGTTACTCGGGGCACTTGATGACCCGTGCGACAAGGTGTTCGCCACAGCAATCGCGCGGCTCGACAAGCAGTCCTGGTCTGCAGTGAACGCGTTGGTCGGCGAGAAACTGGATCGCGACTGGCATGAGTTATCGCCACGTCGCCGCCAACAAATATTACATTTGCGGCCCGGTTGGCAGCAGGTGGCGTACCTGTTGCAGCGACTGGAAAAAGAGCCGGTTGTGGAGGATTTCTGGCTCCACCATCTCAATGCGTGGTGCGATGGTCGCTATGCAGTTCAGGATTCATTTACCCCTAAAACCGAGCGCGAAGCCGTGGTGACAAAACTGCGTGACCTTGCGGCCGTCGGCCTCATATGCAAAGTCAGTGTTACCCGGTTTACCAGATAATTTGCGTAGCCCTTACCCATTCGTCGAGAGCCACACCTCATGGAAGAAATCATCACCTACCGAACCGCCACCGCAGACGACGCACTGACCATGTGCGAGTTGGGTCAATTGCTCAACGCGGTCCACCACGTTGCCCGTCCAGACATTTACGCCGCGCCCACCGAAGATTTTGCGCGTGATCTGCCGCACTGGTCAGGCGTGTTCGAGAAGCCGGGGCACGTTGTATTCATCGCGCATGTCGATCAGCAACCTGTCGCGTTCATTACTGCCAACATAGCGCCAAGCGTCGGCCCCTTGATGCAGCCGATGAATGTGGTGCGCATCGGTTCGGTGTGTGTCGCCGAGCGGTTCTCCGGCAAAGGCATCGGGCGCGGGCTTATTCAGCGTGTCAGGGATTGGGCGGTCAAGCATGACGCGCAGGACTTGAGACTGACGGTCTGGCCGTTCAATGAGCGTGCGGCGCGCATGTATGCGGAGTTCGGGTTTGAGAATCGCGCGGTCGAGATGGGCATGCGCTTGAATCAAAATCCTCCACTGCCGTCAGACAAGTCAATCAATTCAGGGCACTCTGCTGTCGCATAGCAGTCTGCTCATACACCCCCTGGCTGTGCACATTGGAGCGCCGACATGATCATCGTCCACCACCTCAACAACTCACGCTCGCAGCGCATTCTGTGGCTGCTCGAAGAACTCGGTCTGCCCTACGAGATCAAGCGCTATCAGCGCGACCCGAAAACCAATCTCGCGCCGCCGGAACTCAAGGCGATCAATGCGCTGGGAAAATCACCGGTGATTGAGGACGGTGCCAACGTGGTGATCGAATCCGGCGCGATCGTCGACTACCTGATCCGCCGCCATGGCGACGGCCGCCTGCAACCGGACCCGGCCAGCGCCACCTACGACAAGTACGTGCAATGGCTGCACTTCGCCGAAGGCTCGGCGATGCTGCCGCTGATGCTCAACCTGTATGTTGGACGCCTGGGTGACGCCGGCGCGCCGTTGCATCCGCGTATTGAGTCGGAAGTGGCTAACTATCTCGGTTACCTGAACGACGCGCTGGAAAACTCGCCGTATCTGTTGGGCGAAGAACTGACCGGCGCAGATATCCAGATGAGTTTTATCGGCGAAATCGCCGGGGCGCAGGGCAAGTTGCAGGCGTACCCGTATCTCGCGGCGTGGGTGAAGCGCTTTCAGGGTAGAGAGGCTTATCGCAAGGCGCTGGAACAAGGTGGGGAATATGCGTTTGCCAAGTGAGATGCCGTAAAAATGGGGACAGATTTATTTACGGATAATAAATCTGTCCCCCTTTCTACCCATCTTCGCATTGCCGCTTACTCATAAAACTTGCCAGCGAGCAGAATTTCCGCACAACGCTGCCATACATTGGGTTGCGAAGTACTCGACGGAGTATTCCTGGAGTCAGCGGTCGCCCAGGCAGCTGCTGCATCCAGAAACGCATCGACAGATCCATTCTCCCAACCCAAAACCCCGGGCCCGTGCGGAGATGAGGGAGTCGACCGTTCCAGCACACGCTCTCTGGCAAAGTCACCACCTAGCGCCTGAACAAACGCGATAAACGATTGCTCATCGTTCACGTTTTCCAACAATTCATCCAAATCTACAGGCATCGCTATCCTCATATCGGGTTGCTGGCGTTGGGATCTGCGGAAACTAACTTCTAAGCTTGCGCATGATTTGATCGACCATCGGCCTCGTGTATTTCTCAGCCGGGTTGGTCTCCGGAGGATCGTAACGGCGAATCCATTCACCTTGATCGAATGCCTGATAAAGGGCGAAAGCCGGCTGAGGCATATCGTCAGTCATCCCCACTTCAACCACAGCACCTATGATCCCGTTCATGACAGCATCGCAAAAATCATAGCTCAGGGCCCTCTGTAGGTAGCCATGCGCAACTGCGACAGACAACTCGTTCAGCAGGTCTGTCGGCGCAATATCGAACTTTTCGCAAGAGACGGCCAGATCACCCAGCGTCAAGCCATCTGCTTCGGCTTCGCGCAAAAGTCGGTTGAGTTCGTGCGTGGGAAATATCCTGGTCATACGCCTCGCAGAGTCTGCTTGGGGTTGAGGTGCATTAGCTCATCGAGCACCAAAATGGCCGCGTTCACTCGTTCAAATCGCTGATCAGATAGCCGCCGACAATTTGCGAAACGCCGGTCAACGCCGTGCGCACCAACTCGGGCTCGGTGCGATAGCGCAGCGGCTCGTAACCGTAGGTGTTGGCGCCGTTGAACGCGGTGATCGGTTCATTGCGTTGCCAGATCAACTCGTCGCCGCGCTTCATCACACCGCTCACCCCGATAGTTGGGTAGACCACACTGCTGAAGCCTTGAGTCAGTGCGAAACCCCAACTGAAAATCGTCAGCTCGATCTGCGCATCAGCCGGCTCGTTCTCGCCGACGATTTTGAAACGGCCGCTGGCGGCGAGTTTTTCCTCGAAACTCTTCTTTACCAGATCGCCGAGATTGATGTCGGCGGTTTCCATGTTGTAAAGGATCGCATCGACCGTCGACATCGACGCCAGATCGCCCGCCTTCATACCCGCGGCAAATCCGGCACCGCCCAACGCCGCCGTGCCAATTTTGCCGGCCCCCGCCGCCAAACCAACACCGGTTCCAACGCCCGCGCCAATGGCTGCGCCCCAGGCTTGTTCTCGGCCCATGTAACTCATTTCCTTGGGCTTCCACGCGACCGGCAGAATTTTCACGGTGTGGATCTGTGTGCGGTATTCGGGTTTGAATTTCTGGTTGGCACATCCGGCCAGTAACAGAACGGCGAACATCAGGACAGCGAACTTCTTCATGAAGGACTCATGTATAGAGAAAGGTACGGGCAGGTTGTCGTCACCGGGCTGAAATTCTGTAAAAAAGAATCAAGAAGGGACAGATGGGAACGCCAGATCGTGGCAGCTGCTCGCGCGATCCTACTCGGGCAAATACTCCGTAATCGCGCTGTGCAACACATCAAGCGTCCATGGCTTGCGCAGGAACATTGCGTGATCGGGAAGTAAGTCCTCCGGCATCGTGCGGTTGCCGGAGGTAATGATCACGGGCAAAGATGGCCACCGTACCCAGATCACTTTTGCCAACCCTATTCCATCCATGCTACCTGGCATGCAAACGTCGGTTATGACCAACGCCACTGAAGAACAGTCAACCAAAGTGGTGAGTGCGTCATCCGCAGAGGCGCAATCCAGCACTCGAAAACCCAGCAGCGAGACAGCCTCCACGATCAGGGAGCGCAATGTTTCGTCATCTTCTACTACCAACACCGTAAGCGACATATCGTAAATCCCAAGACCTTGATACTTAGTGCTGTCGCGGCTGCTGGACGTTTTACGTGGCTGACCAGTGGTCTGAATCGACGCAATCAGTCTGCAGTTGCAAGCCTGTCTCGAGCAAAAGAATGAACGACTCCCCCCTCATGCTTTCGAAAAATAGAGCACGTCTAATCAAGAGGTGCAGGAAGTTCATTTTTACGATGCAAGCAACAGACAGGTATCCGCATGCGCCCGCAGACTTCATTTATTTTCGACCTTGATGGCACGTTGACCGACAGCGTTTACCAGAATGTATTCGCCTGGAAAGCGGCGCTGGATTCAGAAGGTATTCCGCTGGCAATGTGGCGTATTCACCGCAAGATCGGCATGAGCGGCGGGCTGATGCTGAAAACGCTGTCGCGGGAAACCGGGCAAGAGATCAGCGCAGAACAGGCGCAAAGGCTGAGCAAAAAGCACGCTGAGGTTTATCAGGATCTGCGCCATCAGATCACCGCCCTGCCCGGCGCGATTGAATTGCTGGGCACGTTGACCGAAGAGAAATTGAAATGGTGCATTGCCACCAGCGGCGGGATCGCAACGGCGAGCATCAATTTGAAGGCGCTCGGGCTTGATCCGCAAGGCGTCAATCTCATCACGCGCGATGACGTCAAGTACGGCAAACCGGATCCCGACCTGTTTCTGGCAGCAGCGCAAAAACTCGATGCGCCGATAGAACAATGCCTGGTGATTGGCGACGCGGTATGGGACATGCTCGCGGCCAGACGCAGCAAGGCAACCGGCATCGGTCTGTTGTCGGGCGGCTATGACACGGGTGAGCTTGAGCGCGCCGGCGCGCTGCGGGTTTACGAGGATCCTTTGAGCCTGTTGCAGCATCTGGATGAGGTTGCATCGCGTCCATAGCCCGTCGCGTACTTTGTATTTTTGATCAGGATCTCCTACATGCGGCTGTCAGATTTCATCACCGACAACATCGAGCCCATCTTGCAGGACTGGGAAGATTTCGCACGGACCATCGACACGCCTGGCGCACCGTTAGGTACCACCGCGTTGCGTGATCACGCCGAACAGATGCTCCAGGCCATCGTGGTCGATCTGCGCACCAAGCAAACGGCCCAGGAGCAGCTTGCGAAATCCCATGGCAACGCGCCTGCCAGCCCGGTCGAAACGCCTGCGGAAACCCACGCTGTCACCCGACTGATGGCAGGTTTCACCATCGATCAGATGGCGTCCGAGTACCGTGCGCTCAGGGCGAGCGTGCTCAGTCAGTGGTCACAGCACATGAGGGCTGGAACCCCCCTGGATGTTGACGACATGACGCGGTTTCACGAAGCGATCGATCAGGCGCTGGCGGAGTCCATCGCCAGCTACTCGAGCGCGGTCGAAGTGTCACGCAACGTCTTTCTGGGCATTCTCGGGCATGATTTGAGAACGCCGCTGGGCGCTATTTTGCTCGGGGCCGACATGTTGCGACGCTCGGAGGACATCGGACCCAGAGGGACCAAAATCGCATCGCAGATTTACACCAGCGTCAAACGCGCCAGCCAGATTGTCGGCGATCTGCTGGATCTGACGCGATGCCAGATGGGCCCGGGGATTCCGGTGAAAAGAGAGCGGCTGGACCTGGTGCCTTTGTGCGAGCGCATTGTTGATGAGCTTCGGGCATTCCATCCAGGCACGGAAATCCTCTTAGAGAAAAGCACTTCCTGTGAGGGCGAGTTTGACGGCGCGCGAATGGAGCAGGTGTTCTCCAACATGATCGGCAACGCCGTGCAGCACGGTGATAACCAGCAACCTGTGAGGGTGACACTGGACGCTTCGCAGGATGGTGTGACGTTCTCGGTACACAACAGTGGTCAACCGATTCCGGACGATGTGCTGCCGTTCATTTTCAACCCGATGGGCCGGTTTTCTCAGCACCCGGTTGCCGACCATGGGCCCAGTGAAAGTCTGGGTCTGGGTTTGTTCATCGCGTCGGAGATCGTTACGTCACACGGTGGCGCCGTCGAGGTCATTTCAAAGCACGGAAGCGGCACCACTTTCGTGGTAACGATGCCGAAGCGTGCGTGAAGCCCTTCACGCGTCCACCTCGCTCGATTGAAGCGTGACTAAAACCGCATAGCGATCAAGCGACAAGCGTAGCGAATCTTCCTCATTCCTCGCAGGAAGCTCGTAGAGCATTCGGCCCACAGGATTTTCGAACTGGTAGACGATCCGATCCGAGAGATTCAAATCGATCCGAAGAATTGATCCGTCGCCCATGCACCAACGCGCCGATACCGCTTTATCACCCAGCACCAGTGTTTCAATCGCTTTGGCGCCAGGCAGTCGGGGCAAAATCTCACGCTGGCGTAGTTGCAGCAGCTCACGGTACAAGGCCAACCAGTCGGCGGGATTGAGGTCTTGGTCTTTTTGCTTTGATGGTGCATCCAGTGCCGGTATCGAGTTTTCGAATGACGATGTGGCGTTCGGATCAGGGATGCGCTCGCGTGTTTCTTTGTCCGCAAACGCGGCAAAATTTTCAAACTCCCCTCGCCGCCCTTCACGCACTTGCTGCGCCAGTTCATCGCGAAAGTCAGTGAAGAACAGAAACGGCTGATCGGCCCCACATTCGTCGCCCATGAAGATCAACGGAATCATCGGCGAGAGCAGCAACAAAACCGTAGCAGCGCGCAAGGCTGGCGTGGGAGCAAGATGTACCAGCCGTTCGCCGAAAGCGCGATTGCCGATCTGATCGTGGTTTTGCAGGAACAGCACAAATGCACTCGGCGGCAACTGCGCGCTGCATTCCCCGCGGGGCAGGCCATCGCTGGTCGTCTCGCCCTGGTAAACAAATCCCTCGCTCAGCATCCGGGCCAGTTTTTGCGTGGTGGCTTGCGCGAAGTCGGCGTAATAGGCGTCGGTCTCGCCGGTGAGCAGCACGTGCAGCGTGTTATGCCCGTCGTCATTCCACTGCGCATCGAAACCTTGTTCAAGTCGATGCGCCTCGTTCAGTTCGTTCTCCAGGATCAACCAGACCTGACGCGCTGCGTCGCACTGCTGTCGAACGCGTTGCGAAAACTCCTCGAGAAAAGTCGGATCCTCGATGGCGTGGACGGCGTCCAGCCGCAAGCCATCAAAACGGTAGTCCTGAAGCCACATCAGCGCGCTGTCGATGAAAAAATCGCGCACTTCACGCCGCCGGTAATCGATGGCATCGCCCCACGGCGTCTCCTTATCGCTGCGGAAAAACTCCTTGGCATACGCATTCAGATTATTACCGTCTGGTCCGAAGTGGTTGTAGACCACGTCCAGCACCACCGCCAAACCCAGCCCGTGCGCGGTGTCGATCAACGACTTGAGTTCGTGTGGAGATCCGTAGGATGCCTGCGGCGCGTACGGGAACACGCCGTCATAACCCCAGTTATGAATACCCGGGAACTGCGCGAGCGGCATCAGCTCGATAGCCGTCACGCCCAGATCAGCCAGGCGAGGCAACATTGCCTCCACTGCCGCATAGCCGCCCACCAGGCCAACGTGGAGTTCGTAAAAGATCGCCTCATGCCAGCGTCGACCCTGCCAAGCCTGATGTTGCCAACGAAAGACGTTTTGATCGAGCACCACGCTGTACCCATAAATGTCTTCAGCCTGAGCGCGCGAAGCCGGATCAGGAACCTCCAGATGGCCGTCAATTCTGTACTTGTAGAGAGTGCCCGCCACGCATTCGACTTCGAGCACGAACCAGCCACCCTGTTGTGCTGGCATCGGCCATGAGCGACCGTCGGAGGTCACGACACTGACTGTCTGCGCATCAGGCGCCCACAGCGCGAAACGCGTCAGCCCGGAATCCATGCAGATTGCGCCGTGGCGTGCGCGCAAATCGGTCGGCAGATCCATTCAATCCTCCTTCGATGTGTCTTGCTCGCCACGCTGGTAATCTTCGCCCGCGACTGCCCGCAAGTAAGCCTGATCGGCGGCCACGCGCAGCTCGCGCCACTCATCCCAGTCAACGATGCACTTGCGATCCATCTCATCTGCCTGACGCAGAAGCTCTTCGTGATAGCTGTCCGGGCAATCCATCCGCAACGCGCAATTTTCAAAAGTGCGATACCAGGAATCCAGCGCACGCAGGCGCCGGAGTTGCGCGGGCAGGAGCATGATTTTGAAATGACTCATGGCAGCGTCGATCCCGATAGGTTTCAGAATGGAGCTTCGGAATTGACGGCCGGTTCAGAACGTCCGACGAGGGGTGGTGTTCTTCTTGCCTGCACTGCCCATCAGGGGCCGCACAATGAAAAATATTCGC
Organism: Pseudomonas sp. P4795; assembly: GCF_048822895.1. NCBI lineage: Bacteria > Pseudomonadati > Pseudomonadota > Gammaproteobacteria > Pseudomonadales > Pseudomonadaceae > Pseudomonas > Pseudomonas sp. P4795. The sequence goes on from NZ_JBMFBT010000011.1 coordinate 24,825, forward strand.
GCAGATTCATGGGCTTGTAATTGCCCGGAAAAATCTTGGAATTTTCTCTGGCGCAGTCACTCCTTGTGTTTATGAGCTAGAGGAGGGTCTCATGAACACTGATATTTTCGTCATCGAATACAAACTCCATGGCAAGCCGAAGTCCTTCGTCATCCGCACAAAATCGATGCGCAATGCGGACGCGTGGCACTGGGCGAGTTGTGATGCGGGGATGGCGCCAATCCCGAAACCCGGTAGGCCGCCACTCAAGGTAGTGTCCAAACCGCAAGCGGAGAAGTACGGGGTGACAGAAGTAAAGTGGCGCGAGACCGAGTCGCTGGAGTGGTCGGAGGTTACGACCTGATCACTCGATTGGCTTTGCAGGTCTCGATGCCTGCATTCAGCGAAAAATCAGCGACTGGTGGACCGCGCCTCCCGTGCGTGCACCGTCGCCCACGGCGATTGCCACATTGCCCGCGCCAACGGCCGCATCCCCGCAGGCAAATACGCCGGGGACGGTTGTTTCGCGCATCGCGTCGATCTTGAGGAACTCCCCCGTTGGCCCGGCTTCAAACTCGCAACCCAGTTGCGCCGCCAATGGGCTGCCCATGCGCGTCAGAGGCTGAGTAAACAACCCGGCAAATTTGATTACACGGCCGCTGGCGAGTAACACATCGGCTTGTTCCCCGCCTACCGACAACACAGGTTCGCGCTCTATCACAACGCCACGACCGGCGAGCTTTTCCAACTGTTCGGCATCCGGCTCGAATGCCTGGTTGAGCAACAGCGTTGTTGGCCCCCAGTCGGGCAACATCAGTGCTTGGTGAATCGCTACAGGCGACGCGGCCAATACCCCGATCGGCCCGCTGTCGAGTTCATAGCCGTGGCAATACGGACAGTGAAACACGCGCTGCCCCCAGCGCTCTGCCAGTCCGGGAACCTTGGGCAATTCATCCACTACGCCGGTGGCCAGGATCAGACGCCGTGCGGCAAACTCGCGCCCGTTTTCGGCCGTTATCACCAATCCATCGCCGCCCGCCTTCGCCTGCATGGCCGACTGCGAAAGCCACTCCACAGTCGGGTAAGCAAGCAACTGAGCGCGTGCCTCCTCGGCAATCGCTGCGGGGTCGCGACCGTCCTGCCCGAGAAATCCATGCGAGGCGTGAGCAAAGCGATTGCGCCGCTGACCCGCGTCAATCACCAACACCTTTCGCCGCGCCCGCGCCAGTTGCAAGCCTGCGGAAATGCCGGAATAACTGCCGCCAACAATGATCACGTCATAAACCATGGGTGTGTCTCCGTGAGTCTTCGACCTGCTCGAAGAATTCTAGACACACCGTAAGTTACGTGACATTCAGGTGTCAACGGTCTCGTAACTTATGCTGTATCGAGCGATACTCGACGCACGCAATTCAGAAGATCACCATCCATGAGAAACGACACCCGCCTGTCGCGCATGCTGCACGTACTGATCCACATGGCCCGCCACGAACAACCGGCCACCTCCGACACCATCGCAAAGATGCTCGGCACCAATCCAGTGGTGGTCCGACGCACCATGGCGCTGCTCAAGGAACAGGGTTATGTAAGTTCGGAAAAGGGTCACCGTGGCGGCTGGACGCTGGCGAAACCGCTGGCAGAAATGACGCTGCTGGATATCCATCAGGCCTTGGGTTCGTCCAGTCTTTTCGCCATCGGGTTGTCGACTGACCATCCAAAATGCCTGGTCGAACAAGCGGTAAACGCTGCGCTGACGGATGCGTTTGACGCGGCGCAGGCGTTGCTTCTGGAGCGATTGGGCAGTGTCACGCTTGAGCAGTTGGCGGAGGATTTTGAGCGGCGGTATCAGAGTTTGTAATTGCGTTAGGGAGGGACAGTGACGTGAAATATCCGCCTCCTTTTTTGTGCTCTCTTTGGCCTCTGTATTTCCGAAACTGTTTTAGTCCGGGTACGTTGATTTTTCGTACTGGCGTACTAGCATCACCTTGATGGCGACTTCATTACTTCAGGGACGGTACAAGGACATGAACATAAGGGCTATTATTCTCGCACTCTTCACGCTGCCTCTTCTTTTCGGGTGCAGCAAAGACGACGCGGCGGGTTCACCCACTTGGCCATGGGGAGAATCAGGAATAACTAACCTCCAAGGATGCAGGTCCACTTGCACAACTACTGAGATGTATCAGTCGGTGATCGCTGCAACGTCGTTTTGCAGGCAAGTAAGTAATTTCTATGAAGGCACCGGCAACATCAATTCGCGAACGAAGCTCGGCGTGAAAGTCCTCGGTGTTTTAGCCGGCAGCATTTTTGGAGTAACCGCTGGCGGTACGGCAGCCAAGGCTTGGTCGTCTCTGTCCGGTGCGACGAATGGTATCCAGACCGACTTGGGTGATGAGGCACTCGTCAGGTCCAATCGCGCTAGAGTCATTAGCGGTTTGTTGGATAAATTCCATACGGAAATCAGAAACTCCCTAACCGACAGCACTACAACCGATGCGGAGCGAGCTAAAGTTGTTTTAGCTTCGATTTCCGTGAGCGGGCGATGTGCAACATACTCACAAGAGTTACCCGTAGACGAATCTGCCAAGATGGAAGAAAAGGTCACTGCAATTAACAAGCTCGTAAACGACCGATTAAAAACGCCTGAGCAGCTTGCGGCGGATAAAATTACTGCCGAGAAAGCAGTTGAAAAGTCGGTCGCAGCCGATAAGGCATATGCGGAAATGAAGGCCACAGAAGATGCTACTAAAAAGAGCACAGCAGGCGCACCGAAACACTAAACCAAGAATGAATTGGACAAAAAAGCAATAGTGGACGCGTTTACATTATTTATTGAGATAAATGTGACCAGCGTGCCTCCATAGGATGGGAGAGGGACAGAAAATAAATCTGTCCCTTTTTGAATCGCCAGATCGTGCACGATGGCTCGGCGATAAGCAAAGCTCTGGATTACAGCCTCAAACGCTGGACGGCGCTGTCGCGCTATCTCGATAACGGGGCCGTACCAATTGACAATAATTGGTGCGAGAACCAAATCCGACCGTGGGCGTTGGGTCGCAAGAACTGGCTCTTTGCAGGTTCGCTGCGCAGCGGAAAACGAGCGGCCGCGATCATGAGTTTGATCCAATCAGCGCGCCTCAACGGGCATGATCCGTATGCTTATTTGAAGGACGTGCTCACGCGCCTGCCGACGCAGCGGGCGAGTGAAATCGATCAGTTGCTGCCGCATAAGTGGCAGCTGGTTTAATTACGCAAGGCGTGAGGCCGGACGCATACGGCTACCCGCTACCACCAGTCGCGAACAGGACAGTCTTTGCGCACATGGCTAAACATACGTCGCAACCGTGGCGAAGAAAAAATTTCGCCGCCGGTAGTCTGAGGTGACAACCTGGGAGACTTTCAATGACTCGATGCGCTTGCTTGGCCGCTCTATTGACACTGACCGCATCAACCGCCTTTGGCGCCCCCAGCTACGATCATCTCTATGCTTTCGGTGACAGCTACTCTGACAATGGTGCGGGTCAAACCTTCACTAGAACATTGGCCACGCAGAAGGTCAAAGATGCACAGGAGTTACCCGGTTCGTTGTATTGGAAGGGACGCTGGAGCAATGGCCCCACCGCCGTCGAGGGCTTGGCTCACGCCTTGAAAACCCCCTTGACCGACTACGGGATTGGCGGTGCCAAGAGCGGCAACGGCAACTACTATGCTTGGATGGAACCCTCTCGCGACACTGGGGTTTTCGGCCAAATCGATGATCATCTCAAAGCCGCTAAAACGCACAAAGCGGATCCGAATTCGCTCTATTTCATTTTCATCTCAGCCAACGACTTTTTTGAATGGGCCGACTTCTCGCACCCAGAGTCGATTGACGTGCTGAGCCAGAACAGCGTGGCGAACATAAAAAAGGCCGCCGAGACGCTTATTGCAGCAGGCGCGAAGCACTTGATGGTGGTGGGGACTACGGATTTGAGTCATGTGCCGGCTGTGGTGCAGGGCAATCAAGTCAAGGATGCAACAGAATACCAGCAGATACTCGAACAAAAACTGCCAGCAGCGCTAACAACACTGGCTAAAGCCCATCACGTCAGTATTAGTTACTTTGACCACCTGGCCTTCAGCAACAAGCTTCGCGCTGCACCCGATGTTGCGGGTTTGAAGGATCTGGATACCCCGTGCCAAGCTACCTATCCGGACGTCAAGCCCGTGTGTGAAAATCCAGATGCCCATTACTACTGGGATGAATGGCACCCGACCCGCAAAGTCCACACTCTGGCCGCCGAGGCGATGCTTGAAACGTTAAAAGCTAGCCGCTGAGGTTCTCTATCAGGTCATAGCCGGCGAGCGGGCTCAGGGATGCGCGCGCAAATCATTGCCAAGGCAGGGATAGACAGTCAGTCTGAGGCTATCTACCCCTCGCGCTTCTGATCTGGACGCTATTGGGTAAATTACGCGAAAACCATTGTCCTTAGTGTTGGGATCTGGAAGGTGTGTTCGTCGGACGATTACGCAAGCGTTGCTTCTGAAACGGTTAGGGAGTGTCACGCTTGCGCAGTCGTCGGAGGATTTGAGCGGCGGTGTCAGAGTTTTTAATGATTGTTCGGGGCGGGACAGGCGCATCCCCTTTTGGCTCTTTTTAGCTCTTTTTGGCTTTTGGAGGAGTTGCAATGACCACAATCGCTGTGACATCCCGATTCGAAGCAGAGCTTCTTCGTCCGGCACAGCCCGGTGATGATACGACGTGGGCGTTCGTAGTTCTGCCAAGAGACGCGAGTGAACAGCTTCCGAGGCGAGGACGCACGACAGTTGAAGGCACAATCAATGGCCACCATTTCCAGGCAACCCTTGAGCCGGATGGTCAGTTGAGCCATTGGCTGCAGGTGAGTAGGCAATTACAAGAAGCCGCAGGCGCGGCCGCTGGGGATGTCATTACGCTAGAACTGACCCCTGTGAAAAAAGAGCCCGAGCCTGACATCCCGGCAGATTTTCAGGAGGCATTGGCAGCCAATCCTGAGGCTCGTAACGTCTGGAACAATACGACGACCATTGCGCGAGTAGACTGGATACACTGGATTACTTCAGCCAAACAACACAAGACACGCGTAAAACGCATGGGTGATGCCTGCGAAATGCTCGCATCCGGCAAGAAGCAGGTTTGCTGTTTCGACCAGTCTGGTTACTACAGCAAGGCATTCCGTGCGCCCGAGGCAGCTAATCATTAGCGGTGCGCGGCAACAACGACCAATCCGCCCTATGGGCCGAAGCCCTCCCCGATCTCCTGACCTTTGATCTCAATGGCTACCAAGCCCTGCTCGTCCACGATATCACCGCCCCACGGACAAAGCGCCAGACATGGTAGTTGCGGCAATTCCCCCGCCTATTCAGTGACTTAGGCATAACTTCGAGTTTTGATGTTGCAGTGGCATCGTGATATCGGCGACCCTTGCAGCACGTCGGCCAGCCAGAGACCAGTCTCACCAAACACGAACTCTTCGCCGAGTTATCGAAGCCAAAATCATTTTTTCGCGCCACGTCATCCAAGGAAGGTACTTTGACTCACGCCAGCAGCAACGATCCACAGACACTCACAAGCGCACGGCCATTGGTGTGGTTGTTGGCGTTTGCGTGCGTGCTCATCACCGGGTGTGCGACTCCTCCCCCGCCAGAACCCTCTCGCGACGAGTGCCTGGACGCCGGCCCCGCCAAAAGCGCGGCTTACGATGCTTGTGAGGCTTCCAGGACGTTGCAAAGAGCCGCGGCGCTGCGTGCACTTCTCGACGACACCGGTGCCTCAAACCGGCAAATGGCACTCGCCGACCCGGAGGATATCCCTTACCAAGAGGCCGATTTTCCAGACATCGCCAGCCCCATGAGATACCGCATGAATGGCTCGATAACGGTGATTGACAAGCAGGCGCTGCCTTTCAAAGTCCGGGTCACTTGGAAGTACACATCGAAAACCTTCTTGCCGGAAGCCATCGAACTTGAGCGGATGGATAAAATGGAAGACCTGTTGCTGTCGGCCGTCAAGGATCAAGGGCCGGCAAAGTGGGTGTGCACAGTTACTGGAGAGCATCGGCGGGAATGGATCTTCTACACCCCGAGCGATCTGGTCTTCATCTCGCGGCTACAGTCGGTCCTCGCACCCACCGGGCCTTATCCTGTCGAGTGGAGCACACGAAAAGAACCCCTGCGCGGGGCCAACGGGCAGACAGACAACAACCTGCCTGACGAAGTCAGGATCACGCCCAAATTATGCATGGAGTGAGGTAAACGGGAGAATCCGCTAACCTGCTCGCGCACCCACCGGAAACTTACGCATCCATGTCCATCGCCGACAACCTCCTCGCCTTCATCCTCGCCGCCACAGTGCTGACGCTGACGCCCGGTCTCGACACCGCGTTGATCTTGCGCACCGCGACCGTTGAAGGCCGGCAACAAGCCTTTCGCGCCGCGCTGGGCATCAATGCCGGCTGTCTGCTCTGGGGCGCTGCAGTCGCGTTCGGCCTGGGTGCGTTGATCGCCGTTTCCGAGTTGGCCTACAACGTATTGAAGTACTGCGGCGCGGCGTATCTGGCGTGGCTCGGCTTGAATATGCTGCTGCGCCCTCGCCGCTCGCTAGGCGCGGTTGAGGCCAACGGCAAATCGGGTTCGAGCTGGTTTTTAAAAGGCATGCTCGGCAATGTACTCAACCCGAAGATCGGGATTTTCTACGTGTCTTTTCTGCCGCAGTTCATTCCGCAGGGCGCGCCGCTGGTGGCGTGGACGTTCGGGCTGGTGAGCATTCATGTAGTGCTGGGTTTGATCTGGTCCTCGGTGTTGATCGGCGCTACGCAGCCGCTGTCGGGGTTTCTGCGGCGTGAGAAGGTGATCCGCTGGATGGATCGCACCACGGGGCTGATTTTCGTGTTGTTCGCTGCGCGGTTGGCTTTCAGCAAGCGCTGATCTGGCCGTTATTTCCGTACCGCATGAGGAGTTGACGACATGAGGATCTGCTGCCCGACATTCTGGTCGCAAGACTCCGGCATTGATTACGGCGCAGGGGAACTGCGCATCGGCGATATTTTGCCGAGCGTTGGCGAAAGCACGTTCGCCTGGTTCGAAAGCCGCGAGCCGGTAAGCGTCGGTGAAACAGTGCGGGTCATGTGGTGCCCGCCTGTTGCCGATTTGAACGGTTGGGATGAGCAGCCATCAGAGATTGCACAGAGTTACCTTCTGGAGGTGAAAGTGGTGGGTGCCGCTCCAGTCACTGGAATTGTGCATGCGGCGCACTACGGGCAATGCAGATACGAATTACAGGTTCTCTCTTGCGAAAGATTGCTGTCGGTTTTGCGCAAGTTTCAGGAAGATTCAAAATCCGATCATGTGCCGGTTCTGCCAGACAATCTGCGGGCATGGGAAGAATTGAGCTGGTGCGGTAGCGCCGTCATTCAGGAGTTCACTTACCTGACAGCGAATACCGCGTTTGAAGCATCTATGCAGTTGATCCTCAAAGTCAGCAGCGAAGAGATCGTCGTCCTGTTTTCCTGGCACGCCGATCCGGGGGGCGTTTACTGCCAGCTTGGCAGGACAAGCCTCGCAGCTTACGAACGACTGATCATCGCGCGCGCACTCGGCGAAGCACAGCCGCTATATGACTCGCAACCGGCATATTTAGCGAGTGGCCCGTCGGCATGAGGTTTTTTCGCCATGTCACAACGACACGATCAATCCGCATCTGAATCATTTGCTCAACTACTCCACCCCAAACTTTTCCTCGCTCCGCGTTTCGATCACCTAACCTCTTAGGATTGTGTGATCAACCCGGTTCGAGCCCCCATGCAAAAAGCATTATTGTTTTTCTTCGCACTTTTCCTCCTCGGCCCAGCCATCGCGTCAGTGTCGGCCGCCGATCTGCCGGGCACGGCCGAGATCAACACCACCGCGCCGCTCCCCGGCGTGACTCAAACCGATTTGCAGGCACTGCAACAGCGCCTTGACGGTCTCAAACAGCAGATCTCCTCCGCGAACAATTACAACCAGCTCGAAGGCCCGCAGGATCGGGTGCAGGCGTTTATTCTGGATCTGGATCGGTTGTCGGCCTCGTTGTTGCCGCAGCAGGCGCAGTTGATCGTGCAGCTTGGTGTTTTGGGCGCGGCGCCGGTCGGTGAGGTAGCGGCCGAGCAGGCAGATATCGTGGCGCAGCGTGCGGCCTTGACCGAGCAAAAGAACAAGGTCGATACCGCGCTGAAGAATGTCGCGACGCTGAAGCAAAGTGCGACTGAACTGATCACCCAGATCGCTGGCATCAGGCGCACGCTGCTGGAAAGCGAATTGACTCTGCGCAGCCACAGTGTGTTGAGCACCGGGTTCTGGGCGCCGCTGGTTGCGCCGTCGTGGGACGACCGTCACCGGTTGGGGGGGTTTGTTGATCAAATCAAGGCAACCGGTGCCGAAGCATTGAGGCCGCAACAGCGGTTTTACACCGGCGTTCTGGTGCTGCTGGCCTGGCTGGTGTGGACGTTGGGCCGGCGGTTCGCTGATCGGTGGCTGGCATGGGTGTGTATTCATCGGATGCCGGAGGGACGCTTGCGCCGCAGTTCGCTGGCATTCGCTTCCGCGCTGGCAACGCTGGCGGCCACAGCGATTGCGCTGGAGTTGTTGTTTTACGCCTGCACTCGGCATGTACCGTTGCCGCCGATGCTGGCGACGTTTTCCGATGAATTCGAGAAGGTGGTTTATGCCTGTGTGCTGATCACCGGGTTGAGCCGCGCGTTGCTCTCGACCGAGCGTCCGACGTGGCGTTTGCCGGGGATGGCGGACGAGGTCGCACTCACACTCAAGCCATTCTTTCAGATTCTCGCCGGTACGCTGTTGGTGCTGGTAACGCTGGTGCAGATCTTCAACGCTGCCGGGATGAGCAGCCAGATAGTGATATCCGGGCGTGGGGTGATTGCGCTGGTGGTGATGGGGATTGTGGCGACGTTGCTGTACCGACTCGGCAAGGTGCGCAAGGCGCTGGCGGCGGCCGGTGAAGCGCCGGTCGCGGGCAATACATTTGCCGGTGTGGTGTACACCGTCGCCACTCTGGCAATGGTAATTGCGCTCGGCGCGCTGCTGATCGGCTACGTGTCGCTGGCGCGTTTTATCACTTACGAGCTGGTGTGGGCGTTCATCGTGTTCTGCGGATTTTATCTGCTGATGCAACTGCTCAAGGACAGCTGCGAGTACCTGTTCTCGCCGCGCCACTCCAGCGGCAAGGCGTTGAAGCAGCTGCTGGGCATCGGTGATCGACGTCTTGAACAAGCCTCGACGCTACTGGCGGGCGTGGGGCGCGCCGGATTGTTGCTGCTGGCGGTGATTACCATGTTCGTCGGCGGTATCGGCACGACGCTCGGGCAACTGATCGCCAACATCGGCACCATCCTTGGCGGTGCCGGGCTGCGCAAATTGAACATCGTGCCTGGGCACTTGCTCAACGCGATGCTGGCGCTGCTGATCGGCATCTACCTGATCCGCGCTTTGCGCCGCTGGCTCGACCACGAGTTTCTGCCCAAAACCGATATGGACCCGGGCATGTGCGCCTCGTTGAGCACACTGTTTTCCAACATCGGTTATGCGTTGGTGATCCTGCTGACGCTGTCGTCGCTGGGCGTGCAGTGGACCAATCTGGCGTGGATCGTCAGTGCGTTGTCGGTGGGTATCGGCTTTGGTTTGCAGGAGATCGTAAAGAATTTTGTCTCCGGTCTGATTCTGCTGACCGAGCGCCCGGTCAAGGTCGGCGATTTGATCAGCATCAGCGGCGTCGAGGGCGATATCCGCCGCATCAATGTGCGCGCCACCGAGATCCAGCTCAGCGATCGCTCGATTGTGATCGTGCCCAATTCGCAGCTGATCTCGCAGAATCTGCGCAACGTCACGCTCGGCGGCAGTGCTCAGGGCGTGGCGACGCTGGAGTTGATGTTTCCGCTGGACATTGACCCGGAGCAGGTGCAGAACCTGCTGTTCGACACCTACACCGAACACGAAACCATTCTCGCAAACCCGGCGCCATTCGTGCGCTTCAGCAAGCTGTCGCCGGACGGCATCACATTGACGGTAACCGGTTACGTCGCCAGTCCGAGGATTGTCGGCACGACCAAGAGTGATCTGCTGTTCGAGATTCTCAAACGCTTGAGCGCGGCGGGAATCGAGCTGGCAAAACCGGCCCAACCGCCCGCCTGACGCTTGCGCCGGTCAGTCGTAGAACGGTGCGACCAACTCGCGGCTACCGACGAAGAAACTGTCGGCCACCAGCCGCAGCGGTTGCAGATCGAGGTCGCTGGTTTTGTCGTTGATCAACTGCTGGAAATGTCGGTACACCGCCGCATACTCACCCTCCTCCGACACCGCTTGGCGCACGCCGTCGATGCTCAACACTGCGCCACCGTTGTCGAGGCGCAGCACACCTTCGGCGCAACGGACTTCGATGCTCCACAGTTCATCGTGACCGTGATCGAAATCAAACTCGGCGCGCACATCGAGTTGGCGCGCGTCCGACATTTTGATCGACGCGGCAATCGGCGACTGGCAGTTGCTCGGGACGCGCAGCTCGGCGGATTCGACAAACAGCGGCAGCGCCAGCAGGTGGGTGGCAATCGACAAGGCGTTGATGCCCGGATCGAATACGCCGAGGCCGCCGGGTTGCCAGATCCACGCCTGACCGGGGTGCCATTTGCGCACGTCTTCCTTCCAGTCGATCTGCACACTTTGCAGAGTGCGGCTGGCCAGCCAGTCACGCGCCGCTGCGATGCCCGGCGCGTAACGCGAATGCCAGGCGAACAGCCCACTGACGCCTTGCGCGTTGACCTGATCGACCAGCGCCAGCGCTTCACCGAGGGTTGGGCACGGCGGTTTTTCCACCAGTACGTGCTTGCCGGCGGCCAGCGCTTGCTGCACCAGCGCGAAGCGACCTTGCGGCGGCGTGCAGAAGGCAACCGCATCGACCTGCGGGCCGTTTTCCAGCAGCTCGCTCAGGGATCGGAAATTCTCAACGCCGACGCAAGGCTGCCCTTGCGTTGCCACGGCCACCAATTCAAACGCCGGGTTGGCCATGATCGCTGGCACGTGTTGATCCTGGGCAATCTTGCCGTAGCCCACCAGACCGAGACGGATCGGTTGCATCAATGACTCCTGATTTTTGTCTTGTTTTAGGAAGCGCTTATGGGTCACGCGCGGTCACACTACAATGCGCGACTTCGCGGGGCTAATCCTGACAAGGGAGTGAAAGATTGGATAGCAAAGAATTTGCACCATTAGACCAAAGAGATCTGGAGCAGGTGCAGCGCTTCAACCGCAAGCTCAAGTGGTTGCCGCGTTTTCGCATTCGTAATCGTCTGACGCCGCGTCTGATTCAGGGTTTGTTGCGGGTCGCGCAAATCTCTGGCGCGGGGACATTGCGTGGGGTTGTTGCCGAGACCAAGGTCATCACGGTGGAGGGCGTGCCCGTTCCTTTGCGCATTATCCGGCCCAAAGGCCAGGCAAAGGGCGTGGTGCTGGATTACCACGGTGGCGGCTGGGTGATTGGCAATGCGCAGATGGATGACGCCTTCAACGTGGCGATGGTCAACGCATGCGAGGTGGTCACCGTGTCGGTCGATTACCGGTTGGCGGTGTCGACGCCGATCGAAGGGTTGCTGAGTGACTGCCTTGGCGCGGCGCGTTGGCTGTTGGGCGACTGCGAAGAATTCAAGGACCTGCCGGTTATCGTCGTCGGCGAATCCGCTGGTGCGCATCTCGCTGCTGCAACGTTGTTGTCACTGAAAGCCTCGCCCGACTTGCTCAAACGCGTACGCGGGACGGTTCTGTATTACGGCGTCTATGACCTGACCGGAACGCCCAGCGTGCGCGCCGCTGGCCCGGATACACTGTTGCTCGACGGCCCGGGTATGGTTGAAGCACTGCGCATGCTCACGCCAGACAGGAGCGACGAACAACGCCGCCAACCGCAGCTATCGCCCCTGTATGGCGACTTCAACGGTCTGCCGCCAGCGCTGCTGTTTGCAGGTGAGCTCGATCCGTTGCGTGACGACACGCTGCTGATCGCCCGGCAGTGGATGAAAGCCGCCGAAGTTGACCTGCACCTGTTGCCGGCCTGTCCCCATGGCTTCATTCACTTCCCCACAACTGTCGCAGCACGGGTTCTGAGCCACAGCCGACAGTGGATCAACACACAAATCAACCAGGCAGCTTGCCGCCAATAAGGCGTATCCGGTGGCAGTCACGCGGCCCGAGTTTCTCACCGTTTGCCGAGCGCACTTCAATCGGCAGCAGCGGTTGGTCGGAGGCGTTATCCAGCAACAGCGAGCGCGTCTCCTGCGGCTCGAACAGATGGCGCTCGCCCCACTGGCGCATGCTGATTACCAGCGGAAAAATCTCGCGTCCCTTCTCCGTCAGGACGTATTCCTTGTAGGCGCTGCCGTCCGACGCCGGTTGCACGTCAAACACCCCGACCTCGACCAAAGCTTTCAGGCGCGACGCCAGAATATTTTTGGCTACGCCGAGGCTTTTCTGAAATTCACTGAAGCGACGAATGTCGTCAAACGCATCGCGGATGATCATCAGCGACCAGCGATCGCCAATAGCCTCAAGGGTTCTGGCGACTGGGCATTCGTTGCCTGACGGTGATGCGACTTCGACCATGTTGGGACCTCCCGGAATTTGATCATGGCGAGTCTAGCGACCCGCCAGGCGAAACATGGTTGCAATTTGAAACCTGATATTGCAACAATCAGCTCAGGTTTTAATTTGAAACCAGTTTAACGCCATGGAGGCGTGCATGACAGCAGATGCAAAATTGGCCATCAACACATCGCGTGCGACTGACGGGCTATCGCCGGCGCTGACGTTTTTGTTTTCCGTCACCTGCGCGCTGGCAGTGGCCAACGTTTACTTTGCCCAACCGTTGCTCGACTCCATGGCTCAGAGCCTGGGCGTAGATGCGTCGATGATCGGGATCGTGGTGACGGCGACTCAGGTCGGTTACGCGGTCGGGTTGTTGTTCATCGTGCCGCTGGGGGATCTGGTCAATCGCAAGCGGCTGGTTCTGGCTCAAGTCCTGTTGTCGTCAGCGGCGCTCGCGGCTGTCGGCGCTGCACAGCAATGGCTGGTCCTGTTGGGCGCGATGGTCGCGGTGGGTTTGTTGGCCGTGGTGGTTCAAGTGCTGGTGGCTTACACCGCGATGCTCGCAACGCCCGCACAACGCGGACAAGCCGTGGGCACGGTCACCAGCGGCATCGTGCTGGGCATTCTGTTGGCGCGCTTTACTTCTGGCGTGATCGCAGATCTAGCGGGATGGCGCGCGGTTTATTTTGTGTCCTCGGGGCTGATGCTGAGCATCGCCGCAGTGCTGTGGAAAGTCGCGCCGGTCACCGCGCCGCCGCCCCATCGAGAGTCGTATCTGGCGCTGATCGCTTCGCTGTTCAAACTGTTCATCACCGAACGCACGCTGAGGGTTCGGGGCCTGCTGGCGATGTTGATCTTCGGCGCTTTCTCGGTGCTGTGGACGTCGATGGTGCTGCCATTGAGCGCCCCGCCGCTGTCGCTTTCTCATACGGCGATCGGCCTGTTTGGCCTGGCCGGTGTGGCCGGCGCGCTGGCGGCCAGAAGTGCCGGTCGCTGGGCTGACCGGGGTTTTGGGCAACGGGTGACTGGCATATCCCTCGCGCTGCTGACGCTTTCATGGCTGCCCAGCAGTTTTGCCGAGTCTTCGCTGATCGCGCTAGTCATCGGCGTGATCCTGCTCGACTTCGCGGTGCAGGCCGTGCACGTCACCAACCAGAGCATGATCTTCGCCGCACGACCCGACGCGCAAAGTCGCATGGTCGGCGCGTACATGTGTTTCTACTCAGTCGGTAGCGCACTGGGCGCCGTCGCCGCGACTCAGGTTTACGCGCGCTGGGGCTGGATCGCCGTTAGCCTGCTGGGCGCTGCGATCAGCGCGACCGCCCTGCTCCTGTGGTTTCTCACGCTTCATCACTCACCGTCCGCTCAAGGAAGACCCGCATGAAGGCCAGGCACCTGTTACTCGCTATTGCGATTACCGCAATCTGGGGCATCAATTTCTCGGTGATCAAACTGGGACTGACCACGGTTGACCCGTTCATCCTCGCCGGCATTCGCTTCACCCTGTGCGCGCTGCCGGCGATCCTGTTCATCCCGAAACCTGACGTGCAGTGGCGCTACATCATCGGCTACGGGCTGGTGTTCGGCATCGGGTTGTGGGGTGTGGTCAACCTTGGGATCAAGTCGGGGCTTTCGGCGGGCATTGCTTCGCTGGTGCTGCAGTTCAGCGCGTTCTTCACCATTCTGCTCGGGTCGTGGGTGTTCAAGGAACGGATCTCGCGCTTTCAATACGCGGGCATGGCGCTGGCGCTGTGTGGTCTGCTGAGCATTCTTTCGATCGTCGATGGCACCGTCACCACGCTTGGCTTAAGCCTGGTGCTGCTCGGCGCAGTTGCCTGGAGCGCGGCCAACGTGATCAACAAGAAAGCCAGAACCACCGAGGTTTTTGCGTTTCTGGTGTGGTCGAGTGCGTTCTCGCCGATACCGCTGTTTGCGCTGGATTACGCGGTGAACGGCACGACGGGGTACAGCGCATTGGTCAGCCAACTCGACTACCGCGCCGTCCTGTCGATCCTGTTCCAAGTCTATCCCAACACACTGTTCGGCTACTGGGTATGGAACTCGTTGCTCAAGCAATATCCGGTGTCCACCGTCGCGCCATTGTCGTTGCTGGTGCCGGTGTTCGGGTTGCTGGGTTCGGTGGCGATTTTTGATGAGCAGTTGTCGTTGAACAAGATTGTTGCGGTGGTGCTGATCGTGTCGGGGCTTGGGGTCGGGTTGTATGGGCAGCGGATACTGGCGGCGGTGTTGAACCGCTTTGCGCCAGCTCCACAATGATCGTGCTTACGCAGCCTGCCGACGCATGGTCAGAATCGCCGCGCCAAAACCGATAAACGTCGTCCCCACCACCCGGCTGACCCAGCGCGACAGTTCCGGCCGGGTCAACCAACCCTTGGCTCGCGAGGCGAGTGCTGCGTACATGCTGAGCGACGTCACCGACAGCGCCATGAAGATCGAAGTCAGGATCAAAAACTGCGGCAGCAACGCCTCACTTTGATCGATGAACTGCGGGAACAATGCAGTGAAAAACATCGTCGCCTTGGGATTGGTCACCGCCGTCAGAAACGCCGATTTATACAGCCTGGTGCGCGTCGGCCGGCTCTTGATCACTTCATCCTCAGCACCTTGCGCAAGCATCGGGCCCTTCTTGGTGAGCTGCTTGATCCCGAGATAAAACAGGTAGCAGGCACCGATGATCTTTACCGCGTTGAACAGCATCTCAGAACTGGCGAGCAACGCCCCGAGGCCGAGCATCGCAGCGGCCGACAGGCAGAACAGACCGCTCGCGTTGCCAAGGGACGACCAGATCGCGCTGCGCTGGCCGTGAGCCAGACTGTTGTTGATCGCCATCAACGTCGCGGGGCCGGGGCTGGCGATGGCAATTGCGCCAACCAGGGTGAAAGCCAGAAGCGAGTGAGAGTCCATTTTCATGCTCGTTGGAGTGGGTTGGCCATATTACAGTCGTCACATCCGTGTGAGAAGCGACGAGCATTGCAACTCCCGGAAGGAAATCAGACCGGAGAACAGACGTTCAACTGACCACAGCCCCTTTCGGTCCACTGGCAATCAGTGCAGCCCCACAGGCAGTTTTCATACCGTCCAGAGCGATGGGCGTGCCATCAACGGTGTAGGTGCTGCTGCCCTCGACAATCGGAAAAACCCCTTTGCACAATGGGCAACTGACCTTATGACCGACCCCGGCAATCGGCTTGCCGTTGAGGTCGGTCTGGGGGAATGCTTCGAGCACCTTGCCACCGTGAGTGGTGGAGTCGCCGAGGCGGATTGCGTCTTTCAAACTGTCACTCCTTTGACTTGGGTTGGGGCTGGCTGTCTGAGTCGATACATTCCGAGCGGACTGGAAGGAGTAATCAACTACCTCCATATTTAGACAGCTCGCTCATCCAAGTCCGTCAGGAACAAAGTTATCAGGTGCCCATCTCGTAACGTCATCAGTGTGTCATGAACGGAACAGTGGCAAGCGATAAGCACTCATCCAGACGAGCTGATGAGATGCCTGAGTGTTGTAAGCATGCGTCTTCGTACGCAATATTTTCTCCATCAGAGATGGCCGAAAGATACTCATCGACTACCGAGAAAACACAAGAGCCGGGGATATCAACTGAAAAGAGTGACAACTCCTTGTTAGACACACAAGAAGCACCAAGCTTTTGAAGCTTGTCGATAATTTCTGATTTTTTTTCAGGATTATTGGCATACACCCTGATTGTTGAGTGCCCACCCTGCTTGATTACATGCGTTACGATTAACTCGCCATCATTCTGACGCGCTAGCACGCTATCCCCCTTGCTTACGCCATACGTGTAATAAGGCGTATTGTCGACAATATAAACATTATCTCCTTGGTAAATCCCCCATACCGACTCCGCAGAAACCGGTGGGTAATCGTCCTCATCAGGTGTTAACTCAAAAATAATTTTATGAAAAATTTCGGTCATGTGAGATGCGCTCATGGGTTGGAACGACCTAGGCGATTCAAAATCTTGTAATTCGGCTTGATTGAGTTTGAATCCTCGCGATTACAATGACGGCACAGTATCTCAGTGTTAGCCTCATCGTTACCTCCGCCCAGCGAGTCAGGATCAATATGGTCGAATTGTCGTTCATTCGAAGGGGGAGTGACACCCCGCTGGCTCTTCTTACCCGGCACCACTGCAATAAGACACTTTTCGCACGTCTCGACACCGTAGAATTCCTTGTTCTCCGTTGCTACGTTAGCCTTCACTTTTTTAGGAATGCGAGCAAGGCCTAAGGGATCAACCCATTCCAACGGGTTCGGTGCATATTGGTACACGTTGAGTCCACCCGCCAACCCTATTGGGTCTTTGCTGATGAACCTTCCTGTGCTCGGGTCGTAGTACCGGTATAGATTGTAATGTAGCCCAGTCTCATGATCATGGTACTGCCCCTGAAACCGTATCGGGTTGGTCACACCATGCTGCCGCGCCCATTCCGAACGCTTCTCCGTCAGTTGTCCCCACGCCTTGTACTGTGCAGCCCAAGCCATATTGCCTTGTTGATCGGTCAGCTCCTGCGGCGTGCCCAGGTGGTCGCACTGGTACCAGGCCAACGCATCAAATTGCATTGCTATGGCTTTGTGATTCCACAACGGGTCATCATCAAGACTGAAAGCACTGGTGTAATTCGGAAGCTCCATAAGAACAATCGGTGCATGGCGCACCGCCTGCACAACAGGAACAAAGGTGCCTGGTTCGAAGATGTAGTGAACAGTGCGCCCAGGCTCTCCATCGGCCTGCGGGGGACTGCTTTCCCATGCAAGGTTGTCGCCATCCCAACCGTAGAGCGTGAAGCCGCAGCCCAGCTCTTGCTGCTTGCGTGCGTGTTCGTTGCGGTTCCACAGGGAGCCGGCTTCCGGGCGCTGCTTGTAGTGAGCGCGAGAGCTTTTGTGTAGGCGTCGCCCCAGCGCGTCATAAGCGAAATCGACCGCGAGGCGTGGATCTTCGAAGTGCACCAGCCGGTCAAACAAGTCCCACTTCAGATCGCTACGCTGCCCGTTGTGCCAGCGCTGGATCTGGTTGCCGCGTTCGTCGTAGTCGTAGTGGGTGCCGGCGTATTCACGCAGCAGATTGTCGACCAGTTTGCTGCGCGGCGGGGTCAGGTCCAGAGGACGACGAATTTCCGTCGCTTTGTCGTCCAGCAGGTTGCCGGCCGGGTCGAACGCGAAGGTTTCCACGCCTTGACGCGTCGCGGCGCTGAGCAGTCGGCCGACCGGATCGTAGCGATAGACGAGCGGCCCGCGACGGCTGTCGTTGATGTCAGTCAGTTGGCCTGCAGCGTCGTAGGTGTACTCGCGTTTGAGCAGAGTGGATTTGTCGTCGCTGCGTCCCAGCAACTGTTCCTGCAAGCGGCCGGCCGGGTCCCAGCTCTGGGTTTGCAGCAGATAATTGCCTTGATGGCGGGCGACTTCGCGGTGCATGTCGTCGCGTTCGTAGCCGATCAGTTCATGTTCATCCAGGCGCAGGCCGAGCAAGTGGCCGCTGCCGTACGTCAGCCAACTGACGCGGTGGCCGTCGGGGCGCACGGTGGCAATTCGTTGGTTGAGCACGTCGTACTCGTGCTGCCAGATTGCGACGGTAGGCTTTTCCAGGCCGAGGTAATGTTGGTGTTCGCGCAGCAGATTGCCGGCCGGGTCGTGGAACCATTGCAGGCGGCTGTCGGCGTTGTCGGCCAGCACCATGTTGCCGTTGCCGTCGTAGGCGAAGGTCTCGCTTTGTGACTGATCGCCGAAGGTCGCGCGACGCTCGGTCAAACGTCCCATTGGGTCGAAGCTCAGCGCGATCACGCGCTCGCCATTGGCGGACTGGGCCAAACAACCAGTGAGTGGATCATACTGATAACGGGTGGTGCGCCCATCAAAATCGGACTCTTCCAGCAGACGACCTACCGGGTCGTAGTGGAAGTGCGCGCGTTGTTCGTTTTCGTTTTCCAGTGCCTGCAACCGTCCCAGGCGATCCCAGCGATAACGTAGCGTCTGCTCTGCCGCATCAACACGCTCGGCAATAAAACCAGCAGTGGTATAGCTCCAGGTGGTGCAGCGATCCAGCCCATCGACATGCGCCAGCAAACGACCTTCGGCGTCACGCTCGAAGCGCTCTTCGGTTTTGTCCGGGTGCTTGATCAGTACCAACTGCCCGGCTTTGTATTCGTACTCGGTGGCGTTCCCGGCGGCGTCGGTGAAGGAGATCATCTGCCCCCGTTCGTTGTACTCCCAAGCACTGGTTTTGCCCGAACAGTCGACGTACTCCACCAGTTGCCCAGCGTCGTTGTAATCCAACGTCTTTTCATTGCCGTTGGCGTCCTTAATTGCCGTAGGTTTACCAGCCTTGTTGTAGGCGTATTCGGTCTTATTGCCCAGCGGATCGACAGCTTCGACCAGATTGCCTTGGTCGTCATAGGTGCGCTGCCACTGCCCGCCCTCGGCATCGCTGATCTTGGTCAGCAGATCCTGATCGTCGTAGGCGTAATGCATCACAGTTTGATCGGCGCGTAGGTGCTCAAGTAAATTGCCGCGATCATCGTAGCTGTAGCGATCCGTGCTGCCGTCAGTGTGTACGTGACGCAACACGTTTTTCGCCTCGTCGCGGAACAGCCATTCCGAACGCTCATCGGCGTAGCGGATTCGGTAGGTGTAACCCTGGATGTCGTAGTAGTGCCACGTCTCATTGCCCAGCGCATCCGTGACATAGGTCAAACGAATGTTCTCATCCCACTCCAGACGCGTGTCGAAGCTGCCGTCGTCAGCCCATTCGCGCACGGCTTTGGCATCGGCGCCGACGCCTTGCCATTGCAGATTCATGCCACGACCGGTGCGGTCGGTATAACGGGTGATCAGGTGATGTTGGTATTGATATGACCAGACCGAGGCATTCTCGTCCTGTGCCTGAATCAGGTCGCCATCAGTGCCGTATTGGTAAGCGCAAAGTTGCCGCAGCGGGGCACCATCAACAATTTCCCACAAGCCAATCAAGCGGCCGTGATCATCGATCAGCGTGCCGAGGTGCAGGTGGACTTTGCTGACATCGTTTTCCTGATAGGTGATCAGATCCGAGAGCACCGAATGCTCGCCGTGACGATGCTCGTGATGCAGCATGACTCCAGCGCCGTTGCGCAGCGAAATATTCGTCAGCACAAAGCGCTGACCACGGCGCACATAGGTTTCCTTGCGCTCGAAACCGTGGCACAGCAATAGCCGATCTTCGCCAGTACGGACCAGGGTGATGTCTTCGATGGCGTCGTAGTGGAACAGCCCCAGCTTGGGCAACGGATAGCTGTGGTTACGGCCATCGGCACCGTGGAACGTCAGGCCATCGTCCACACAGTCAAACCGCGTAGTGAATTTAGTGATCCAGCGCGCACCCAGTTCGCTTTGATCGTAGGCGCCGAGGCGTGAGTTATAGGTGCGCGTCCATTCAATCGGGAATGGACCTGGAAGGCTGAAATCGGTGTGGTGTAGGGTTTCTGAACCGAGTGCAAAGTTGATTCTATGGCAGGTGCTGGAGCAAGTGCCGTTCTTTTTGCCATTGGCTGCACCTGTCGCCGGCGCCTGGCGACTCGTGGCCTCCAGGCGGCCCTCTCCCGCCCGGTGTTGAGCTTTACTGGTCGCCGCGGGCTTGACGCTGGCGCCCTGCCCGTGTGACCTACGCTTGCGCCAGGTCACCACAGAACCGGCCAGCATCTGCAGAAGCCAACCGATCGAATGCTGCACACCCGGATTACCCAGTTTCTTCAACTGGGTTTGCAACTCTGAGCCCAGAGTACGCAGGGTGGACGTGTGACTGAGCACCAAGGCCTTGGCACTTTCTGGCAGCAGATTTTTCGCGGCGCTGTTGGCCGCACCTTTACCTACGGCTTTATAAGCACTGAAGGCCGCTCCAAAAATATTGCCAATGGCGGCTTTGGGGTTGTGCAGTAATTGTCCGCCGGCTGCACTCATTTTGGCGCCCGCCGCGTTGAGGTCGCCCTTGGCGTCGAGTTTGCCGTTGACTACGGTTTCCAGACCTTTGGCAATTTCGTTTACGGCGTTTTTACCGAGTGTGCCAGCATCATCAAGAATGCCTGCCAATTTGGGCTGGGCCTGTTTTACAAAGTCATCGATTGTGCCGACGATGGTCGCGTTCAAATGGCCGATCAGCACTTCGATCAATGAGTCACCGAGCAGCATTTTGGCGCTGTTACGCAGCTCTTGGCGCACCAGTGCCAAGGTCGGACGCAAGGTCATCCGCGCCGACGCCATGGTAGGCGGTGCCGGTAACACACCAATCAGATTGATGCCCAGACTGACCCAGTCCAGCAGCTCGCGTTGCTTGCTCTTGGACAACGTGACGATATCGCCCAGCGCATCGACCAACGCCATGATGTTGCCCACCACGGGCAAGGCGCCCGCGACGTTTTTGATTCGATCCAGTGTGACTACACCACCACTGATGGATTGCAGCCAGGCATCAAATCTCGCGGCACCGCGCCCGACGTCTTTGATGTCGATCGTGTTGAGCGGAACAATGGCAACCTGAGGCTGCCGTTTCACAGCATTCTCAGTCGTCATACCAACACCTCACCCGCCAACAAACCCGGAGTTTTCAAGGAAGGTTTCGCAAGCGTTGGCGCCGGCAGTGTCGGCAACTTGCCCGTCTTGCTCGCCAGGCTCAGCACACTAGAAGCACTCGGCATGGCGGCACTCGCCAGTTTCGGCAATCCGGCCACTCCGCCCTGCACGGCGCCTTTCACCTGCTGCGCCGTTTGCATCGCGCTTTGTGTCTTCTGTACTGCACTCATCCCCGTTTGTGCCATTGCCTTGCCCTTCTCCAGCATGTCCCAGTTCTTGGTTGGCAACACTTGAGCGACCATCGCTTGCACCTGGCTTGGCACCTCTGCAGCGTCTGGCGGGTTCAGCGGCCATTCCGGCTTGCCGATATAGCTGCCATCGCTCCAGGTGTCTGCCGGATCCTTGCCGAACAACACCCGCGCTGGCCCCGGTGCGGCGCCAGAGACGCTGGCGAAACCCTTGGCGTCGAGCTTGCCCTTGATGCTTTTGCCCAAGGCGTCGATGACTTCGTAATCGCCTTCCTTGATGCCTTGGCGCCCGGCGTATTGGTTGAACAGTTCGAGGTTGCCTTTGCCCGGTTTCGGCGGCTCCGGGAATACGCCCGCCAAGGATTTGGCCCCGGTATAGGCGAAGTTCGCCGCATGCGCGGTGTACGGGCCGCTGGTGGCGTGGGTGATGCCGCCGGCGTTGTAGGTCGTGGCGCTGCCGCCACCCTGGATCACCAGTTCGGTCTTGGCGGTGATGGTGATGCGGTCGGCATTGGCGGTGATGTTGAGTTTGGCCAGCAGGTTGATGCTGTCCTTGAGCGCACGCACGTCGATGTCGCCGGACGCGGCCACTAGACGCCACCCCATGCTTTGCACGAACAGGCGCATGCCGCGACTGGCGCTGGCCAGCAGACGTTTGCCGATCGACAGGCTGGTGTGCCCGGTGCTGCTCAATGCCAGATGTTCGCCGGTGGCGATGTGGCTGGAGCGCGGTGTGGTCAGGGCGATGCCGGCCGGGCTGGCCAGTACCAGATGCGGTTCAGTGAATTCCGGGAATTCGTTGGCCGTCATGTTCGCCGGGCCACTGCCGAGCACACCTTGATGCTGGGCGTGCAAGGCCTTGGCCACGTCGTCCTGATCGCCGGATTCCTGCGCTTGCAACTCTTTGGCCTGCACCGCAAAACCGTCCTGCTGATCGCTCGCGGTGGCCAGGCGTTCGGCGGTTTCCGGCAGATCCTTGTGGTGTTTGGATTCGTTCGGACGTGGCTCGGTGGTGATCAGCAGACCGGCACCGGCACGCACTGCGCCGTGGCGGTCGGTGCGCAATTCGAAACCTTCGCCACGCGGTTGACCACCGCTTGGGCGCGGATGCGTCAGGTAACCGAGGTTGATCGCGCTCGCACCGTGATCACTGCGCAGCGCAATGCTGATCTCGCTGGTGGTATCGTCGATCCTCAGTTCGTTGGCACGACTGCCTTTGTATTCCTTGCTCTTGACCGTGGCCAAGGTCTTGAAATCCGGCAGCTTGTACGGCGGAAGATTCGCGCCGTGGTACAGGCAACCGGTGATCAGCGGCTGGTCGGGATCACCTTCGAGGAAGCTGATCAGCACTTCCATGCCAACCCGCGGGATGTTGATCGAACCGAAGGTCTGCGCCGCCCAGTTCGAAGCCACGCGCATCCAGCAGGTGGTCATGTCGTCGTGCTTGCCTTCACGATCCCAGAAGAACTGCACCTTGACCCGGCCATACTGGTCGCAGTAGATCTCTTCACCTTCAGGGCCGGTGACCACCGCACTTTGCGCGCCGAGGACTTTCGGTTTCGGGTGATCGAGCGGCGGACGGTACGGCACGTCCCACGGGATCGCGCTGAAGCGGTTGCGGTAGCCCTGGTGAAAATCGTCCTTCAGGTCAGTGGTGTCGCTGGTGACCGACTCTTCCAGCACCTGTGGCTGCTTGCCTTCGTGGAAGATCTCAGTGAGTAGCCACAGGTCGTTCCAGGTCGGGTTGGCGTGTTCGGTCAGGGCGAGGAAATGTCCGCTGACCAGGATCGGTTGGTCACTGTTGCCCTCGGCCAGGCGATAGTCGCTGCGATGGCGTTCCAGTGCCCGATTGGCGAGATGCTTGCCACGCTCGCGATCAACGAACCGACCCGGGTAATCGTAATCTTCCAGATCCGGCTGGGCGCTGCTTTTGGCATCACTTTCCAGCTCGATCTTGGGTTTGACGAAGTCGTAATCGCGTCGTGTGGTACGGCTGGTGCGCGTGGCCAGACGCAGGCCGAAACGCTTGATTACTGGAGTGTCCGCTACCAGTCCGGAGTCCTGCTGATAGGCCACGGGCGCGAGTTTCGGGAACACCGTCTGGTCATCCCCAAAGGTCAGTTTGTGGCCGCTGGCGCTGTGCTGGAAGTGGTAGTGAATCCCCTCCTCCTCGCACAGGCGCTGAACGAAATGCAGGTCCGATTCCTCGTACTGCACGCAGTAGATGCGCTCGGGGTAAATCGCGCTGAGCTGGAAGTGATAATCGCTGGCGAGGATGCCGTGTTCTTCCAGCACCTGACTGATGATCTGCTGCACGGTCATCTGCTGGAAAATCCGCTGATTGATCCGGTGCGCCAGGTACGCCAGTTGCGGGCGCAGGATGATCTTGTAGCGGGTCAGACGCTTGCCCGCCTCGCCCTGAGCGATGCTGTAGACCAGCCCGTGAATCCCGGTGCCGGTCGGCGACAACTGAAGAAACGCCAGTTTATGCAGCACGCTTTCGAGGTTGATCGCAGCCTTTTCGCTGACCAGTTCCAGCTCGAACTCGAAGGGGGTGTTGAGCGCCTCCCGGCCGGTAAACGACAGAACCTGGAAATCGTTTTCCACGCCATCGACGGTCAGGTTGAAATGAGGCTGATTGGCCGGTGAGAACATTCCTTTGTTCCTCGCAGAAGTGCAGCACGCGCGCGTCATGCCCATGTGGGCAGACGGGATTGCCGCTCGAGATAGCGATTCACATATCAAAATGCGTGCCAGCCATTAGTGAGCTATTACGGATCAATGATTTACGCCGTCAGCGCGAGGAATCTTCGATTTTCTCTGTAGGAAACAGCCTAAAAGTGCGCAAGAAGTTGCGCAGTACTGCGCAACTTCTTGCGCACTTGGCTGTAGGCCACGAACGGCGTGGCTTGTAGGCGATTCACGGGAGGATTTGGCGAAAACCACTGCGCAACTTCTTGCGCAACTCACCGTAATATTTTCCGCTCGCCATCGACCGCTTCGGGCAAATTAAATGAACCCTGCGCGCATGCCTCCGCCTAACAGAACAGACCATCAGGAGGTAGCTCATGCAGATCGAAACAATATGGGTTGTGTTGGCCGTCGCGCTGTTGCTGGTCGAGTTGTGGGCCATCAACCGGGTGCGCAAAAGCGCAGGCAAATCGAGTAACAAGGGTGTGTGGATCGTACTGATCGTGTTTGTACCGCTGCTTGGATTGATCGCTTGGGCCTTGGCCGGGCCGAAGCACGTGACCCAAGCCTAGCGCCTGCTTCATGGACGCAAAACAAACCCCGATGATTCGGGGTTTTTTATTGGCCGGGGTTTGTATCGCAGTGTGTACCGAATGCTCGCGGATACAGCCCACGGCATTTGGCGAGCAAAACTGAAACAGCGCAGATACGTCGAGAAGATTTACTGAAGTCCAAGGTTTGCAGGGTTCAGCCAGAACCCTGACCCGTCGCTTGCAAAGGGGACTTCAGATGAAGCATGCACTGCGCACCACCTCATCCGCCAAAAGCGGTCGTCTGCTGGGCCTGTCGATTATCGCCACTGCGCTGATGCAGTTCGGCGCTTTCAACGTCGCCAATGCGCAAAGTGCTGCGCCGCAGGCCGTGAAAAGCGTCAGCGCGAGCTTGCCGTTCGGCCCGCTCAAACACATCAAAGCCGGATTGCTCGATGTGGCCTACGCGGAAACCGGCCCGGCCGAAGGCCCGGTGGTGATTCTGCTGCACGGCTGGCCTTACGACATTCACAGCTACGACGAAGTCGCGCCGCTGCTCGCCGCCAAGGGCTATCGCGTGTTGATGCCCTATGCCCGCGGTTATGGCGACACGCATTTTCTCTCTGACAAAAGCGTGCGCAATGGCCAGCCAGCAGCGCTGGCCAGCGATGTCATCGATTTCATGGACGCGCTGAAAATCAAGGAAGCTGTGCTCGGCGGCTACGACTGGGGCGCACGTTCGGCGGGTATCGTCTCGGCGTTGTGGCCGGAGCGGGTCAAGGCGCTGGTGTCGGTCAGCGGGTATCTGATCGGCAATCAGGCTGCCGGCAAGAACCCGCTGCCGCCCAAGGCTGAGCTGCAATGGTGGTATCAGTTCTACTTCGCCACCGAGCGCGGCGCTGCCGGTTACCAGAAAAACACTCACGATTTTGCCAAGCTGATCTGGCAACTGGCGTCACCGAAGTGGGCGTTCGATGACGCCGCGTTCGAGCGCAGTGCCGCTGCGCTGGACAACCCGGATCATGTCGCGATCACGGTGTTCAACTACCGCTGGCGTCTGGGTCTGGTGCAAGGTGAAAGCCAGTACGATGCGCTGGAACAAAAACTCGCTACCGCGCCATCGATCAGCGTGCCGACCATTACCCTCGAAGGCGATGCCAACGGCGCACCGCACCCGGCGCCGGAGGATTACGCCAAGCGCTTCACCGGCAAATATCAGTTCCGCTTGATCGACGGCGGCATCGGCCACAACCTGCCGCAGGAAGACCCGAAAGCGTTCGCCAAAGCGATCATCGACGCCGATCACCTGTAACACACATCCCCTGTAGAGCTGCCGCAGGCTGCGATCTTTTGATCTTGTTTTTAAAGATCAAAGTCAAAAGATCGCAGCCTTCGGCAGCTCCTACAGGGGATCGGGTGTTACTTGATAAGGCGTTTTTCTTTTGAGGGGCGATAACCGAAATACGCGCTGTAGCACTTGCTGAAATGGCTCGGCGAGACAAACCCGCATGCCACCAGCACATCCACCTGCGACAGCTCGGTGTGTTGCAGCAAGCGCCGTGCTTCGGTGATGCGCAGTTCCATGTAATAGCGCTGTGGTGTGGTGCCGAGTTGTTCTTTGAATAATCGCTCGAGCTGGCGCCGCGAACGTCCGGCATACACCGCCAGTTGCTCCAGCTCCAACGGCTCTTCAAGGTTGGCGTCCATCAACTTCACCACTTCGCGAAGTGGTGCGCTGACGCAGATGTTTTCGGTTGGTTTGATCCGCCGATAGCGCGACTCCTCAAACGCCAGAATATCCTCGATGCCTTCGACCAAAGCCTTGTCATACAGGGACTTGATCCAGTCCAGCGCCATGTGAAAAGCCCCGGACGGACTGGACGCGGTCAAGCGGTCACGGTCAATCACATACGGCTCGCTGCTGACCTGAGTCGCCCTGGAAATCTCTGCCAGCGCCGGCCGATGCTCCGGGTGGATCGCACAGCGATAGCCTTCCAGCACCCCTGCCCGCCCGAGAAACCAGGCGCCGTTCCACAATCCCGCGAGAATTATGCCCGCCTCTGCCGCGTGTCTCAGCACGCCGATGAACTCATCGCTGGCCTTCAACTCGGTGCGATAACCGCCGCAAATCACCAGCAGATCGAGTTCTTGCAGTGCGCTGACATCGAGCCGTGCATCCGGGCGAATCACCAATCCCAGATCACTGACGACTTCGCGTTCGTCGAGGCCAAAGGTCCGCGTCGAGAACAAGCCCGGACGCAGCAGATTGGAAGTAATGAGGGTGTCCAGCGCCTGAGTAAACGCCGGCAAGGAGAAATGCTCGAGCAGCACAAAACCCGTACGGGTCATGCGCCCCGGCCCGTTGGAAGGCTCGTTCAGGTAGCGAAGGTTCTTGCCCTTCATGCCACCGCTGAATTGGCGTCGTTCGATCAAGGTCCGGCCCACTGTTCTTGTTGGAACAAGATTTGTAAGCGCGGGCGCCAACGAACGCAAGCGCGACGCCGAAACGTCGCGCTTGCAGCGCTTTTAGTGCGGCGCGCGGTGGATGGTTTTCATCAGGTCTTCCGGGCTGATATGCCCGACCACGCTGCCCGGTTGCGGCTGGTTGAAAATGTGCCCTTTCATCTTGCCGATCACGTGCATCTCGCACGGTTTGCAGTCGAACTTCAGGGTCAGCACTTCGTCGCCATGGATCAACTGCATCGGCGCGACTTTGGTTTTCACACCGGTCACGCCTTTAGCCTGTTTCGGGCACAGGTTGAAGGAGAAACGCAGGCAGTGCTTGGTGATCATCACCGGCACTTCGCCTTTTTCTTCATGGGCCTCGTAGGCCGCGTCGATCAGCTTCACGCCGTGGCGGTGATAGAACTCGCGGGCCTTGTGGTTGTAGACGTTGGCCAGAAACGACAAATGCGATTCCGGGTACACCGGCGGCGGCGTGGTTTCAGGCTTGCGCGCGCCACGTGGGTGCGCGGCGATACGTGCGGCGGTCAGCGCTTCGATGACTTCGCGGCGCAAAGCCTTGAGCTGCGAATTCGGGATGAAAAACGCTTGCGGCGCGTCCAGCTCGATGGAGGTGGCGTGGTACTCGGTGGTGCCGAGTTGGCCGAGCAGATCGTGCAGGGTTTCCAGCGCCTGTTCCGGCTTGTTCGCCACACCAAACGGCCCGTCAAGGCGGACGCTGGCGCTGATGCCCTCTTCGCTGGTGGCGATCAGTTCCAGGCGATCTTCACGCAAACGCGCCAGCCAGGTCAGGCCAATGCGACGCTCGGCAGAAGTCTTCTGCAAGGCCTGCTGCCAGTTGTGGTCGAGGTTGCGATTGAGCGGATGGTTCGGCCGCAGCTTGTGCATGCCTTCTGGCATTTCGTTCGGCTCGACGCGGTAGCGATAACGTTTCTCGCCGTCCTCGTCGAACTCGCCCTTGGCCTCGGCGATGTTGGCGCGAAAACCCACCACTTCGCGTTTGACCAGCACGTTGAGGCCGTCACCGTTGGACAGCGGCTCGTGGGTAATCACTTGCATGTCACGCTTGCCGACTTTCTCGACCACGCCGACGGCCAGACCAGTGAAAGTCGGCGAATCGAACGCGCCGATGTCGACCTTGCGCTCGCTGACGAAGTAATCGGTGCTGCCACGGTGGAAGGTTTTTTCCGGGTCGGGCAGGAAGAAATGCGCGGTGCGGCCGCTGGAGGCGCGGGCCAGATCCGGACGATCTTCGAGCACGGCGTCGAGGCGCTGGCGGTAATAGGCGGTGATGTTTTTCACATAGCCCATGTCCTTGTAGCGACCTTCGATCTTGAACGAACGCACGCCCGCCTCGACCAGCGCGCGGATGTTGGCGCTCTGGTTGTTGTCCTTCATCGACAGCAGGTGTTTTTCGTAGGCGATCACGCCGCCCTGCTCGTCCTTCAAGGTATACGGCAGACGGCAGGCCTGCGAGCAGTCGCCACGGTTGGCGCTGCGCCCGGTCTGCGCGTGGGAAATATTGCACTGGCCGGAAAACGCCACGCACAGCGCGCCGTGAATGAAGAATTCAATGGCGGCATCAGTTTCGGCGGCGATGGCGTGGATTTCTTGCAGGTTCAGCTCACGGGCCAATACCAGCTGCGAGAAACCGGCCTGATCGAGGAACTTGGCGCGATCCAGAGTGCGGATGTCAGTCTGGGTGCTGGCGTGCAGCTCGATTGGCGGGATATCCAGTTCCATCACACCCAGGTCCTGGACGATCAGCGCGTCAACGCCGGCGTCGTACAACTGATGGATCAGCTTGCGTGCCGGCTCCAGTTCGTTGTCGTGCAGGATGGTGTTGATGGTAGTGAAGATGCGCGCGTGGTAACGGCGGGCAAATTCCACCAGTTCGGCGATTTCTTTGACCTCGTTGCACGCGTTATGCCGCGCGCCGAAGCTCGGGCCACCGATGTACACCGCGTCGGCGCCATGCAGGATGGCTTCGCGGGCAATGGCCACGTCACGGGCGGGGCTGAGCAATTCCAGGTGATGCTTGGGCAAGGACATATATTTTTTTAGTCAGGCTGTCACGGTCGAGGCGCGCATTGTAGCCGCGAAACGCGCGACCGGCACGCCTGTGCTGCCGGGTGGTTCAGTTGAGCCCGGCGCCACGCCTGTAGGAGCTGTCGAGTGCAACGAGGCTGCGATCTTTTGATCTTGTTTTTGAAGATCAAAAGATCGCAGCCTTCGGCAGCTCCTACACAGGTTACGTGGGTTTCAGGCCTTGGCTGCCATTGCGGTGACTTCCACGCGCATCCCTTCAACCGCCAACGCGGCCACACCAACCGCCGCACGCACTGGCCATGGCTTGGCGAAGAAGCGCTTGTAGACTTCATTGAATGGGGGGCGATCAGCCATATCGGTCAGGTAGATGGTCAGGTGCATCACCCGATCCATCGAACTGCCAGCACGCTCCAGCGCGACTTTCAGCGCCTGCAACGTGCATTCGCTTTGCGCGGTGATGTCGCCCAGTTCGAGGCTGCCATCGGCATGGGTCGGAATCTGCGTCGACATCAGAATGCCGTTGAACTCGGTGACGTCGGAGGAGATCGAGTCCGCGTCCGGATCAGGGGTGAAGGTGATGTCTTGATTGGCCATGGGAATCCTGTAGGGGTGATCGAAATTCAGGCCGGCCAGTCTACAGCCCGCCGCGCGATGTGAAAAACACCGCTATAGCCGATAGTACCCGCGGTACCACTCAACGAACGCCTGCACCCCGACATCCACCGACACCTGCGGGCTGAAGCCGATGTGCGCCGCCAACGCCGAGACATCGGCCCAGGTGCGCACTACGTCGCCCTCCTGCATCGGCAGAAAATTGCGCTGCGCCTTGATGCCCAGCGCCGACTCCAGACACTCGACAAACTCCAGCAGCGCTACAGGGCTGCCGCGTCCGATGTTGAACAGTCGATTGGCGCCGCGCTGCCCCTCGTTCTCAGGCGGTTTACTCAACAAACGAAAAATCGCCTCGACAATGTCATCGATGTAAGTGAAGTCCCGCGCCATCTCGCCTTCGTTGTAGAGGTCGATAGCGCGTCCTTCCAGAATCGCCTGAGTAAACTTGAACAGCGCCATATCCGGCCGGCCCCAAGGTCCGTACACGGTAAAAAACCTTAATCCGCTGGCTCGCAGGCCATACAGATGGCAATAGCTGAAGGCGAGCAGTTCATTGGCGCGCTTGGTCGCGGCGTAGAGAGAAACCGGTTGCTCGACCGGGTCGTCCTCTTTGAACGGCATCTTATGATTGGCGCCATAAACGGAACTGCTCGAGGCATAGATCAAATGCTGCGGCGGATATTGCCGGCAGGCCTCCAGCAGATTTAAAAAGCCCACGAGATTGGATTGCCCATACACGTCCGGATTGTCCAGCGAGTAACGCACACCAGCCTGCGCAGCCAAGTGAACGACATACTCGAAGCGGTGCTTTTCGAACAGGGTAATCAGCCCAGATTTGTCGACGACATCCAGCGCCAGAAACCGAAATTGTGGCGATGCCTGCAATATCTCCAGCCGCGCACGTTTTAGCGAAACTTCGTAATAGGCATTGAGGTTATCGACTCCGACCACTTCAAAGCCTTCACGACCCAACCGTTGAGCCGTATGAAAGCCGATAAATCCGGCGGCCCCTGTAATCAGAATCGTCATGGCGAGCGCTCCCGAGCAGAACATATGTTTCGAAGGTGGCATGGATCCAAAATAGCCAGACGGGCAGTGCATCAATCTAAGCGCAGGCCAACCACATGGCAACTAGCCAAAGTCAGCGAGATACAAACAACCAATTGATAGACTTAAATTTCAGCCACAACAGAGAGTTGCGGCAACACAAGTTTCAACAGATCACAACAACATGACAGTTAGTGCAGCTAGTTCGCCACCACCGTTACCTTTGAACGCGACGGCACGAGACTTCATGACACTGAAAAAGTTTAATATTAAAAATATTAATTTAAAGCCTAATGGAAACAGATGCTTATGATGTTCACCGGAAACTATTAGATAAAAGGCGCGCTTTTTGACTGTTATCATTTGACAGCAAGTGAAGACTGGCTGATAACTAATCCCAGCCCGGAATTGACTCGCCGAAACATAGCCGCTTCTGTCGAGCCAGTATCAGGCCATCATCTAGCTAAATTGATCAAAGGTTGCGAATGCAAACCGTGCGGTAGCTTTGCCCAAACAAAAACTCCCGCTCGCTTATGCTGTAGACAACCACACATATAACTAATACATCCGCGCAAGTGATTCAAATTTGAAACACTTCAAACTGCCGATAAAACACACTTAGCATCTGGTTTCGCCAATTTGGCCTTGATCAGCCTACTACCTACTAGCAAGCCTGCCGACCCGCACTGACCTGTGCGTTGGCGCGCTTAAACTTTGGCTATGTATGGAGTACTCCAGCATGCAGACAGTTAGCCGCAATGGCTCCAACTGGTATTTATTGCAGTGCAAGCCCCGCCAGGATGAACGGGCGCAATTCAACTTGCTCCAGCAGGACTACACGACCTTTCGCCCGCAACTGATGAGCGAAAGGATTGTGCGTGGCAAACGCTTGAAGGTGCTCGACTCGTTGTTTCCGGGTTACCTGTTCATCCAACTAAGCAGTGATGACAACTGGGCGCCCATCCGCTCGACCCGTGGCGTCAGTCGCATCGTCGAGTTCAGCCATGAGCCGGCCATCGTGCATGAGCAGGTAATCGAACATTTGCGTGAGCGCAGCCTGAAACCGGTGCTACCCCCGGCGGACCACACGCTTGAACCCGGCGAAACCCTGAATATCGTTCAAGGTCCGTTTTCGCCTCTGGAAGGCGTGTTCCTGTCAATGCAAGGCGCTGAGCGGGTGATGATCCTGTTGCAGTTTCTCAACCGCCAACAGCATGTCTGCGTACCGCTGAACATCGTCGAACGGCAACGCCAGTAACCTCAGAAACACCCCCATTTCGCACAATAGAAACTTCTCCAGGAGCACGGCTCATGGCCCTGAAGTCACGCTGCCCTGTCGCCTTGCTTTTGGCTTTTGCTTACCCCGAGGCGGCTTGGAGTCTGAATCCGCAAGCCATCAATGTGTATGGCTTCGACTTCATTCCAACCTTCTCCATGTCGGAAAGCTACGACGATAACTTTCGCGAACTTGAACACGATGTCGAGTCGACGATGATCACCCGGCTGGCGCCTTCGTTTGAACTGAAGGCCGAAGATCGCAACAGCGCCACGCGGGTGATCTGGCAACCGACGCGCTACATCTATCACTCGGATTCCGACGCCTCCAACACCGCCCAGCGCCTGCGTGCCGAGAGCATCATGGAATTCACCGACAGTCATCGGCTGAAACTCGAAGCAGAGGCGCGCAAATACGAGCGCACCACTTCCACCGCGGTCGATGGCATCAACGACAAGATCGAAAATACCCGGGTCAACGGCGTGTACACCTTCGGCGCCAAGACCGCCGCCAATCAGATCGACTTTGGCGCCAACTACGCGCAACTACGCTATGACAACGCCGACGGCATCAATGATGACAAGGAGCGCAATACCACCGGTTTCAACACCACCTGGTATCACCGCCTCGGCAGCAAGACCCGCAGCCTGCTCGAATACGACCATACGCGCTTTGACTACCTGCAATCGGACAGCGTGCGCAGCAGCAAGTCCGACGCCTTGCTCGCCGGCGCGGAATGGGACATGACCGCGCGCACCACCGGCAAGCTCAAGCTCGGTTATGAACGCAAGAACTTCGATGACAACGCCTCCGACGACCTGAGCAACCCCACCTGGCAGGTCGATCTGCAATTCAAACCGCGCACCTATTCGACCTTCACCTTCCTCGCCCGCCAGGCACTGGCCGAGGGCGACGACGGTGCCGACGCGGTCAAGTCGACCTTCACCCAGGTCGGTTGGCGGCATGGCTGGACCGAACGGGTCATCACCGTCGCCCAGGCCGGCATGGGCCGCTACGAGTACGAAGGCCAGGACCGCACCGACAACCTCCAGGACTACAACCTCGCGGTGATCTACAAGATGCGCCGCTGGCTGGATGTCGAGCTCGGCTATCGCTACCGCGACAACGACTCCGATGCCGACAACGAGAGCTTCACCCGCAACGTGTTCCAGATCAGTTTCGACGTCAGTCTCTGAGAGGCCAGGCCCATGAACTCGCGCATTGTTTATTTGCTGTTGCTGGTACTGCTGATCCCGGGGGCCCATGCGGCTGAGCCCGCCACCGACTACAAACTGGCCGCCGGCGATGTGTTGCGCATCACGGTATTCGGCGAGCCGGAACTGAGCATCAAGAAGGTGCGCCTGAATGATGCCGGCACCTTCTCCTACCCGTTTCTCGGCGAAGTCACCGCCGCCGGACTCACCCCGAGTCAGGTGGAACGCAAGATCGTCGATGGCCTCAAGCAAGGCTATCTGGTCGACCCGAAGGTCAGCCTGAGCCAGATCGAATACCGCCCGTTCTACATCAATGGCGAAGTGCAAAAACCCGGCAGCTACCCGTTCCAGCCCGGCCTCACCCTTGAAAAAGCCATTGCACTGGGCGGCGGTTTGACCGAGCGCGCCTCGATGAAACGCGTGACCATTCTGCGCGGCGCCGGTGGCCCACCGGTGATCGACGACATCAGCCGCACCACCGTCATCAGTCCCGGTGACACGATTTCCATCGCACAGGGGTTTTTCTGATGATCGATAACAGCCCTAGCACCTACACCGAACGCCCGCTCCAGACGCATATGCATCAGCAACATGCTGAAGAATCGGACACCCTCGACCTGTTGCAATTATGGCGCGTGGTGTGGGCGGCGAAGTGGAACATCGCGCTGCTGGTGGCGCTCAGTTGCGCACTGGCGGTGGCGGCGCTGTCGTTCATCACGCCGCAATACATCGGCAGCACCACATTGCTGATCAAAGACAAAACGCCACCGGTGATGAGCTTTCAGCAGACCAACGACTCGGGCGGCTCAACCACCACCGACTATTTGCAGACGCAACTGGCCCTGCTGCAATCGCGCGAGCTGGCCGAACGCGCGGTGAAAAAGCTCAACCTCACCAGCAATCCGCTCACCGACCCGCGCCAGCGGCCGACCTCATGGTTCGCACCGCGCCAATGGCTGGCCGAACTCAATCGCGATCAATGGTTGCCATGGATGGATCTGCTGCCCGCCGCGAAGCCTGCGCCAACCGAAGCAGACGTGTTCAACGCCGTCACGCAGAACCTGATGCTGCACACCAGCGTCAAGTTTGTCGGCAAGAGCCAGTTGATCGAAATCGAAGTCGAATTGCCTGATCCGCAACTCGCCGCAGCAGTCGCCAATGCGCTGGCGCAAAGCTTCATCGACAGCCAGCAGGACACCAGCCTCAAGTCCTCGCAGAACAACACCAGCTGGATGAACACCCGTCTCGTCGAACTGCGCAATAACCTGCGCAATGCGGAAAACAAGCTGCAGGGTTATCGCGAAGAGCAAGGTCTGGTGGATGTCGATGGCGTCGCCACTATCAGCGCCAACGAGCTGCAAATGACCGGCAACCGCATGATCGATGCACGGCGTAACCGCGCCGAGGCCGAGAGCCAGTTCCGTCAGGCGCAAGCGCTGAGCAACGGTGATATCAGCCGTCTCTCCAGCGTCCCCGCAGTGTTGAGCAACCCGTTGATCCAGCAATTTCAGGCCGATCTGGCCAAGGCCCAAGCCAAGGTCGAAGAGCTGTCCAGTCGTTATGGGCCAAAACATCCGGCGCTGGTCTCGGCCAAGACCGAACTGCGCACCGCCGCCAACAGCCTGCGTCTGCAAGTGCAGCAAGTGGTGGCCGGTATCGAGCGTCAATACCAGCTCTCGGTCGCCAGCGAAAACGCGTTGCGCCAGTCGTTCAACACCAACAAGGCGCAGATCCAGGACATTTCGCGCAAGGAATTCCAGCTACGCGAATTCCAGCGTGAGGTCGACAGCACCCGCGCGCTGTACGAAACCTTCGTCACCCGCCTGAAAGAAACCGCCGCCACCTCCGACATGGACTCGGCCAAGGCGCGCATCGTCGATCCGGCGATTGTGCCGACCGAAGCCAGCAAGCCGCGCAAAACCTTGATTGTCGCCATTGTGGCGCTGGCCGCCGCCGTGCTCGGTGTGGCACTGGCGCTCTTGCTCGAGACCTTGAGCAACACCTTCAAAAGCGATGAAACCATCGAGTCCACCCTCGGCGTGCCGTTGCTCAGCGTGGTGCCACTGGTGATGAAGAAAAGCCGTCGCCAACTGGCGCGACTGTTCGAGGACAACGACCATCCGCGCTTCTGCGAAACCATCCGCAACCTGCGCACCTGGCTGATGCTGCAAAGCAGCGAAACGCCGTCGCAAGTGGTGCTGGTCACCTCGTCCGTGGCCGGGGAAGGCAAGAGCACCATCGCCAACAACCTCGCCTGTTCGCTGACCTCGCTGGAGCGGGTGCTGTTGATCGACGCGGACATGCGCCAGCCGACGCTGTCATTGAACTTCGACTTCCCGCCGGAGAATCCGGGTCTGGCCAATGTGATCGCCGGCACCGCCAAACTTGAGGATTGCATCCGCACCGTGGGCAATCTGGACATGCTGCCGGCCGGCAGTCTGTCCCTTGAGCCATTCGATCCGTTTGATGCGCCGCGCCTGCCCTCGGCACGTGACCCGCTCAGCGCAGCGCATCGGCCACCCGCACAGGACCTGCTCAGCTCGCCACGGCTGGGGCGCATGTTGCAGGCGCTCAAGGGCCGCTACCAACACATCATCATCGATTCGCCGCCCGCGGAAATGGTCAGCGACGCGCTGTTGCTGGCCCGGCATTCGGACGCGGTGATCTACGTGGTCAAGGCCGAAAGCACGCCGGTCAGCCAGGTGCAGAAAAGTCTGGCGATGCTCCAGCAAAGTCAGGGCACGGTGTTCGGCGTGGTGCTCAATCAGGTCGACCTGCGCAAGGCGCGTAAATACGGCCACAGCCATTCGCGCTCGTTCTACGACTACGACTTCGCCCCGCGCTAAACCCGCCTGACACAACCAACACACCTGACATGCCTGACACAGCACCTGTGGCGAGGGGGCTTGCCCCCGTTTGAGTGCGCAGCGCTCACAAAATACTGGGGCCGCTGCGCAGCCCAACGGGGGCAAGCCCCCTCGCCACAGGTCTGCGGTCATTCCCTTCTTGTGAGATCAAGTCATGACGCCGCAATACACCGCGCAAATGGCCCATCGCCGGGGCCTGACTTTCTGGGGCCAGTGGCTGGCCGCAATGACCCTGGTCAATCTGTTGCTGATCGTGCTCGTGCATTGGCGGATCGGCTATTTGCCCAGCGAATACCGAATGCTGATGATCCTGACCATCCTCGGCTCGGTGCCGACCTACAGCCTGATGCAGGTCTATCACAAGCGTCACGGCTTGTTGATCGGACTCGGCCGCTTGCTGGCCGGTTGGCTGATTCTGCTGGCGGTACTCAGCGCCATCGCCTTCGTCACGCAGACCAGTGCGCTGTTTTCGCGGCAAGTAATGATCGTCTGGGCGCTTGCCGGGTTCCTCGTCCAGGCCTGCAGTTTCCTGCCGCTGCATTTCATCGCGCGCCTGTACTCGAAAATGATCAGCAACGAGCGCCGTGCGGTGATCATCGGCACCTGCCCGACCGCCCATGAACTGGCGAAAAAACTCATCAACCCGGATCGCACCCTGCTGCTCGGATTCGTTGCCGCCACCCATCCGGTGCGCCCGGCGCCGAGCATTCTGCCGCTGCTCGGGCATGTCGATGACATTCGCGAAATCATCGGCCGCCTCGAAGCGCGGCGCGTGTACATCGTGCTGCCGATGGCCGACGCCGCGACCATCGAAGCGCTGTACATCGACCTGCTCGACATGAACGTCGACGTGGTATGGATTCCGGATTTCGGCAGCATGGTCTTGCTCAACCATTCGATCTCGGAAATCGAACGGATGCCGGCGATCTACCTCAACGAAAGCCTGATCACCTCGCACCCTGGCAGCCTGTTCTGCAAGGACTTGTTCGAGCGCAGCCTCGCGGCGGTCGCGCTGATTCTGCTCAGCCCGCTGCTGCTCGGCGTGGCGCTGGCGGTCAAGCTCACGTCGCCCGGGCCAGTGCTGTTCAAGCAGAACCGCCACGGCTGCGACGGGCAAGTGATCAAGGTCTGGAAGTTTCGTTCGATGCGCGTGCATGACGACCAACAGGTGCGTCAGGCCACCCGCGAAGATGATCGCATCACCCCGTTCGGACGCTTCTTGCGGCGCAGTTCGATCGATGAACTGCCGCAACTGTTCAACGTGCTGTTCGGCCACATGGCACTGGTGGGTCCGCGCCCGCACGCCGTCACGCACAACATCTATTACACCGGCAAAGTCCGTGCCTACATGGCCCGCCACCGGCTGAAACCGGGGATCACCGGGCTGGCACAGATCACCGGCCACCGTGGCGAAACCGAAACACTGGAAAAGATGCAGCTGCGGGTCGCCCAAGACCTCAACTACATCAACCAATGGTCGCTGTGGCTCGACATCAAAATCCTCTGCAAGACGCCCTTCACCCTGTTTTCCAAAGACATCTACTGACCCGGCTTCACCCCCACCCGAGGTTTACCCATGAATGTGAGTGTATTCGGCATAGGCTATGTGGGCCTGGTGCAGGGCGCTGCGTTGGCGCAAGTCGGCCACGACGTGCTCTGCGTGGACGTTGACGCCGCCAAGGTGCAAGCGCTCGAAGACGGCACGCTGCCGATCTACGAGCCGGGCCTCAAGGCGCTGGTGCGCGAGAACCATCAAAGCGGTCGGCTGCGCTTTGGCACCGATCTGGCCGCAGCGGTGCGTCACGGCGATGTGCAACTGATCGCCGTTGGCACGCCCCCGGATGAGGACGGTTCGGCGGATCTCAAACACGTGCTGAGCGTCGCACGGACCATCGGCGAGCATTTGCAGCGGCACGCGACCATTGTCGACAAGTCCACGGTGCCAGTGGGCACGGCGGACCTTGTGCGCGAGTGCATTGCCCAGGCACTCGCCGACACTCAGCGCAGCCACCTGACTTTCGACGTAGTGTCGAATCCGGAGTTTCTCAAGGAAGGCTGCGCAGTCGAGGATTGCCTGCGCCCGGACCGGATCATCATCGGCACCGACAGCCCCCGCGCCGAAGAAGTCATGCGCGAGTTGTACGAGCCGTTCAACCGCAACCGCGACAAAGTCATCGTCATGGACGTACGCAGCGCCGAGCTGACCAAGTACGCCGCCAATTGCATGCTGGCGACCAAGATCAGCTTCATGAACGAGATGGCCAACCTCGCGGAAAAACTTGGCGCCGACATCGAAAAAGTACGCCACGGCATCGGCTCCGATCCGCGCATCGGCTACCAGTTCATCTATCCGGGCATCGGCTACGGCGGTTCGTGTTTTCCCAAGGATGTGCAGGCGCTGATCCACACGGCTGAGGCGGTGGACTTCGATGCGCGGCTGCTCAAAGCGGTGGAATCGCGCAACCACGAACAGAAAACCACGCTGTTCCGCAAAATCTCCGAGCACTTCGACGGCGCGCTGCAAGGCAAGACCTTTGCGCTGTGGGGCCTGAGTTTTAAGCCGAATACCGATGACATTCGTGAAGCCCCAAGCCGGGTGCTGATGGAAGGGCTGTGGCGCGCTGGCGCCAATGTGCAGGCCTACGACCCGAAAGCCATGGAAGAGACCCAACGGCACTATGGCGCCCGCGATGATCTGACCTTGGCCGGCACCAAGGAAGCGGCACTGAAAAACGCCGATGCGCTGATCATCGTTACCGAGTGGGCGTTATTCCGCGCGCCGGACTTCGACCTGCTCAAACGCCAGCTCAAGCAGCCGCTGATTTTCGACGGACGCAATCTGTTCGAACCGCAGCGCCTGAGCAGCCGCGGTTTCACCTACATTTCTGTCGGCCGCCCGACACCCGTCGCCGCGAGTGACTCGCCATGATCCGCCTCGAAGTGGTCGGCCACTATTCACCGAGCCTGCTGAGCTGCAACCGGGCGTTTTCCTTTATCAACTTCGCCTCGGTCGGCAGCTTCATGCGCCAGCCGCCCGCCGCCCTCGCCTACTTTTGCGACGGTATGCTGATGTCTGGCTTCATGGCCAAAGTCAGCGGGCAACCGGTGCAGCGCGTGAGTTTCGATTTCACCTCGATTGCCGATCCGGTGCTCCGCGACGCGGAACAACAGCAGCTGCGGGTGTACATCGTCGGCGCCCGACAAGCCGAACTTGATGTGTTCATCGGCAAGCTGCGCGGGCGTTATCCGCAACTGATCATCGCCGGCACGCACAACGGTTATTTCGATCAAGCGCAAGCGGCACGGATTCAGGCTGACATCCGCCACAGCCAGGCCAATTTGCTGCTGGTGGGACTTGGCGCCGGTTTGCAGGAACGCTTCGTGATTGATGCGCTGAACGCCGGTTTCGACGGCGTGGCCTTCACCTGTGGCGGCTTCATCCGTCAGGAGGCCAGCGCCAGCGAGCACTACTACCCCGAAGTCATTGATCGCGTGCACCTGCGCGCGTTCTACCGCATGTACCGCGAGCCGCACACCATCAAGCGCTACCTGCTCGACTACCCGCGCAACTTCCTGCAACTGGCCGAAATGATTGTTCGGCACAAGGTCGCCATCGACATCACAGCGCCGTGAGCGCCGGGGATTCCCATGCACATCCTGTTCACCCTGAAAGACTTCAAGCCCGGCGGCGGCGTCGAGTGCGTGCAGCAGCGCCTGGCCGGACAGTTCCTGCTGGACGGTCAGCACGTGAGCTTCTTCGTG
Source organism: Pseudomonas sp. P4795 (assembly GCF_048822895.1). NCBI lineage: Bacteria > Pseudomonadati > Pseudomonadota > Gammaproteobacteria > Pseudomonadales > Pseudomonadaceae > Pseudomonas > Pseudomonas sp. P4795. The sequence goes on from NZ_JBMFBT010000011.1 coordinate 64,786, forward strand.
ATGAACGGCGAACAACCGGAACTCGACAACGTGCCGACCATCACGGGCGGCGGCAATGGCTTCGGCGGCCTGCTCAGATCGGTGCGGTTACTGCGCAGGACGATCCTGCACGAAGGTGTAACCCATGTGATCAGCGCCAAGGAACAGGCGAACCTCTGTAGCTGGATCGCCACCCTCGGCACGCCATGCCAGGTGATCTACACCCGGCACGCCGCACTGGATTGCGCCGAACAGAAAACCGGTGTCGCCAGCCTGCGCCTGTTGTACGCCTTGTACCTGTGCGGCAGCGGCAAAGTCGTGGCGGTGTCGCTGGGTTTGCGTCAGGCGCTGGCCGGTTTGATGCCATGGGGTCGGCCGCGGGTTCGTTACTGCCCGAACGCAGTGGTCAGCGAGCACTTGCTCAGCGCCGGGCAAGCACCGTTGCCGGCCGACCTGCCGGCGCGATTCTGGCTGGGCATCGGTCGCCTGGTGGAAACCAAGGGCTTTCATTTGCTGCTGGAGGCTTACGCGCTGGCCGCACAAAAGGCCGACGTGCCCTATCTGGTGCTCGCTGGGGATGGCCCGCAACGCTCGACACTCGAAGCCCAGGCGATTGCGCTGGGCATCGAACGCCGCGTGCATTTCACCGGACACCTGCGCAATCCTTACCCGTTGATCCGCCACGCGCAACTGCTGGTGCTCTGTTCATTTCACGAAGGCTTGCCCACCGTGCTGATCGAAGCGCTGGCCCTCGGCACCCCGGTGATTTCCACCGATTGCGGCAGCGGCCCGCGTGAACTGCTCGACCACGGCCGACTCGGCCAACTGGTGCCGGTCAATGATGTACCGGCGCTGGCCAAAGCCATACTGCGCAGCCTGAATACCGACAGCGTCAACGCCGCGCTGGCGACCGCCGAAGCGGTGTTGCCTTACACCAGCCAACACGCGGCGCAGGCCTACTATCAGGTGTGGGATCAATGAAAAAACTGCTGATCATTCTTCAGGATCTCAGCGCGGGCGGCGCCGAGAAAATGATGGCGCGCCTCGCCGGGGCCTTGGTCGAGGCTGGCAACGACGTGACTTTGCTGATGCTCACCGGTGGCGGGATCAATGTCGCGGCGCTCGATCCTCGGGTCAAACAGGTCGAACTGCAAAGTCCGCGCAGCGCTGCCGCAGTACCGGCGTTGACGCGTTTCCTGCGGCGCAATCGCTTCGACGCGCAACTCGCCGCCCTCACCCATGTCAACGTGATCGCCATCGCCGCCGCCACGCTGTCAGGCACTTTGGCGCGGCTGCACGTCAGCGAGCGCAATGCGTTTTCCCGCGACAAACACGTCAACCCGGCGTTAGCGGTGCGCCTCGCTTACTGGCTGGCGCCGCTGCTGTACCGAATGATTCCGAACCCGGTGATCTGCGTCTCGCGCGGGGTCGCCGAAGATCTGGTCGACACGACGTTGGCCCGCGCGCGGGACGTGACCATCGCCGACAACCCGGTGCTCGACAACGATTTTCGCGACCAGCCACCGAGGCAGCCAAATCATCCGTGGCTGCTGGAGAAAACCACGCCGGTAATCGTCGCCGTAGGGCGGCTGGCGCGGCAGAAAGGCTTCGATATTCTGCTGGAAGCTTTCGCAAAACTGCCAGATCACCGTGCACGGCTGATCATTTTCGGCGAAGGCACGCTCAGGTCTGAACTGCTGGAACAATCTGCCAACCTCGGCATCGCTGAACGCATCGACCTGCCAGGCTACGCCGCCGATCCGTTGGCGCAGATCAGCGCGGCGGATTGCTTTGTGCTGTCCTCACGTTTCGAGGGCAGCCCGAATGCGCTGGTCGAAGCGCTCTCGACCGGCACGCCTGTCGTCTCGACCCGCTGCCCCTACGGCCCGCAGGAAATTCTCGCCGACGGTGCAGTGGCGCCGCTGGTCGAAGTGGAAAATCCCGCAGCGCTGGCGCAAGCCATTGCTCTGGAACTGGCCTTGCCCAGAGACCTGCACCGCCAGCGGCGTCTCGACGCAGCGGCGCGTTTCGTCAGTGGCCGTGCGGTGCACACCTATCTGGCGGCGTTGCTCGGGAGTCCCGCGCCATGAACCGACTCCAAGTTCGCTATTCCACCCTGCGTGACGCCTTCACCCTGTTCGGCGTGCTGTTTTACTTGCAGGTGATCGGCTTTTTTCTCGGGCTGGGCAACGTCGCCAATCTGGACGACGCGCAAAAAGACCTCGAAGGCAACGTCGTCAATCAGGTTTGCGGCTTGATTACATTGTTGGTGCCGCTGTTCTTCTTCATCCGCAACAAGGTATTCCTGAGCAAAAACTTCTATCGGCAAAACACCTTTCTGCTGGTTTTTCTGCTGTGTATTGCAGCTTCTATAAGCTGGTCCGGCGACCCGATGCTCAGCCTCAAACGCTTTGTCGCGCTGCTCAGCGTGGTGTTTTTCGCCGGGTTCATTGCTTACCACTACAGCCTGGAAAAAATCGCTTTCGTGTTCGGCTGCGTGATCGGCGCCGCTGCGCTGGTGGGTTTGATCTTCGCCGTGATCCGACCCGACATCGCGTTTATTTCCGGCGGCATTCGCGACGGTGCATTCAAGGGCATTTTTGCCGAGAAGAACGCGGGCGCGCGGCTCAATGCAATCGGCATCCTGTTGCTGCTGCCGATGATCCGCCAGCGCAACCCGTTGGCCATGCTTTATGCACTGTTTTCGCTGATTGCCATCGGCCTCGCGCAGTCGGCCACCGGCATCGCGCTGATCGTCACAGGCACCGCCAGCTACTGGTATTTCCTCACGCTGATCCGCTTGCGCATCAACCGTTCGCTGTCGGCGTTCTTCGTCGCCACCGTGGTGTATTTGCTGATTTGCCTGTTCCTGTATGGCAACTACACGCTGCTCCTGGAATGGGTCGGGCGTGACCCGTCACTCACCGACCGCACGCTGATCTGGGAACTGCTGGGGCCGCTTATCGACGAGCGCTTCCTCAAGGGTTACGGCTTCGGCGCGTTCTGGACCAGCCCCGACGCCGACGGCTTCATCACCCGCTGGGGCTACATCGGCAACGCGCACAGCGGCTACGTCGAAACCCTGCTCAATGGCGGACTGATCCAGTTGATCGCGCTGATCCTGTTGTTCACTGAAGCGCTGACCAAGCAATACCGCGCGATCACGGCCGATCAATCGGCGCGCTATCACGCCTGTGCGCTGGTGATCATCGGCCTGTTCGTGGTGACCAATTACGTGGCCTACGTGATCCCCAACTATCGCTCGGGCGAGTTCCTGGTGTTCTGCGTTCTGGCCCTGTCGTTCCGTCACCACGCCATCAAACGCCCGGCGCCACTGCCGCGTCGGCGCGCCGTCATGGCCAAGGAGTACAAAGCATGTTGAATGACAAGCCAACGGTCTGCGTGGTGATTCCGCTGTACAACGGCGCCGCGAGTATCGGCCAGACGCTCGATTCGCTGACCGAACAAACCCGACACCCGGACAAAGTGATCGTGATCGACGACGGCTCCACCGACCAAGGCCCGCAAATTGTCCGGGACTTTGTGGCGCCGTTCCCGGTGCTGCTCCTGCAACAAGCCAATCAAGGCCCGGCAGCGGCGCGCAATCAGGGCATCTTCAAAGCCAGCGAAACCTTCATCGCGTTCCTCGACGCCGATGATCAATGGCATCCGCAGAAGCTGGAAAAGCAACTGGCGCTGTACCAGCAACTGACTGCGGACGGCCATGATGTCGGGTTGGTCGATTGCTATCAGATGAGCGAGTTCAGCGACGGCCGCCGGCAGCTCGAAGACCGGCGTAAAAGCGGCCAGCACTTTGCCGATTTCATGCGCGAGAACGTGATCAACGGCACCTCCGGCGTGCTGGTGCGGCGCGAAGTGCTGGTGGCGTTGAACGGCTTTGATCAGACCCTGCGCTTTGCCGAAGACCGTCTACTGTGGACACGCATTGCCGAGAGCTGGGAAATCCACACCGTGCCGGAAGTGCTGCTGCGGCGCGGGGTCAACGCCGGCAACATCACCGCGCAACCGATCAAGTACTACCCGCACAAAATGCGCTTCATCGAGCTGTTTCTGGCCCGCTACGGCGCGACACTGAGCAAGCAGCAACGTATCCACTTCGTGCTGGCCAACCATGCCGAATTTCTCGCGGCATTCTCCCGGCGTGGTGAGCACGCGCAGGTGATCAAAGTCTTTCGCAACATGCTCGGACACTCGTGGCAGACGCTGTTTTTCTCCCGTGGCAAACCGACTCTGCGCTACGTCTACGCCGTGGCGAAGACCTTGCGCAAGACTTCCTGAAGCGCGGGTGCTGCCATGGCTAACCATCGCCTGATCACCTTGATCTGGATCTTCACCGAGAAATTCGGCCTGATTTTCCTGTCGATGATCACCTTCGTCGTCTACGCACGTTTGCTCACGCCGACCGAGTTGGGGATCGGCACGGTGATCATCGCCATCGTCGAAGTGGTCGGCATTCTGTATTCGTCAGTGCTGGAAGATCCGCTGGTCAGGCTTGAGCGTCTGGAGGAGAAGCACATCAGCAGCGCGTTCTGGTTTTCGGTGCTGATCAGCCTTGTTTCGATCGTGGTGATTTCGCTCGGCGCATTCCTGTATACCTCGTCGCCAGTGCTGCAATGGATGACGGCCATCGCCTCGGTGAAAATCCTCTTCACCATGATGGCGCGGGTCTATGTCGCGCAAATGCGCCGCACCGGCAATTTCAAGTTGCTGGCCTCGCGCACCCTGTTGGGCAAGGTCGCCGGCGGCAGCGCCGGGATCGTCGTCGCGCTGCTGGGCTTCGGCGCGTGGGCGGTGATTGCTCAGGCGCTGATCATGGATCTGCTGGCGCTGGTAGTGTTGATGCACGGTGATCGGCGGCGCATTCCATTCGTCATCGATGGTGCGGTGTTGCTCGATCTGCTGCGCAGCGGCACGCCGGTGGCGATCAATGTGCTGAGTTCGCAAACCCTGCAACGCGGGGTCAACATCGTGCTCGGCATGACCGCCGGCGCGCATGCGGTGGGCATGTTCAACCTGGCGATGCGCATCATCGACCTGCCGCGCTCGGCGATTTATAACGGCTTGATGAGCTACGCACTGCCGGCGTTTGCCCGGCGCAGCGCTGAACCATCGCGGCTGATCGGCCTGATCGGCGACTCGACGGCCATCAGCGGCTTTCTGTTGACGCCATTGTTCGTCGGCATCGCCCTGACCGCCGAAGACATCATTCTGCTGATATTCGGCGACAAATGGGCCGACGCGATTGTGCTGCTGCAAGTGCTGGCCGTCACCGCCGCGCTGGGCAATCTGGCGCTGTACGCGACCACCGCGCTGGTGGCGGTCAATCGCACCTACCTGACGCTCAAGGCTGAAGTCGCCACCACCGTTCTTGCGCTGGCGCTGGTGTATGCGCTGGGGCCGGTTTACGGCGGCATGGCCGCAGCGGTCGCGCTGCTGCTGCGCATGCTGGCGATCACGCCGTTGCAGATTCGCGGCCTCAACACCGCCATCGGTTACCGCTGGCGCAGCTTCTTCGACTCGGCTTACCGCAGCGTCCTCGCGACGCTGGTGATGTCCGCTGTAGTCGTCTGGGTCTCGCATCGATCCGGCCTCTCGGGCTACCTGCATCTGGGCGCCAACATCCTCGCCGGCGCGCTGACCTACGCCCTCGCCTACAGCGTGCTGCATCCGCGCTGGCCGCATGAATTCAAATCGGTGTTCACCACCCGGTGAGCAGCGCTGTCTCTCTGGAGCATTTCGTCATGCGCAAAACCACGTTGATCACGGGCGGTGCCGGCTACATCGGCTCGCACACGGTAGTAAGACTGGTGGAGGCCGGCCATCGCGTGCTGGTGCTGGATAACCTGAGCAACAGCTGCGTCGAATCCATCGCGCGGCTGGAACAACTGACCCGCTCGCAGATCGAGTTCATTGAAGGCGATATCCGCGATCCGTTGTTGCTCGATGAGATTTTCAGCGCCTACGCCATCGACGCCGTGGTGCATTTCGCCGGCCTCAAAGCGGTGGCGCAGAGCGTGCGCAAACCGATGGAGTACTACGCCAACAACGTGGTTGGCACGCTGTTCCTGTGCCAGGCGATGGCCCGCGCGCATGTGTTCAATCTGGTGTTCAGCTCCTCGGCGACGGTGTATGGCGAGCCGGCGCGCACGCCGATTGACGAAGCGCTCGGCACCGGCAAACCGGCTAATCCTTACGGCCGCTCCAAGCTGATGACCGAAGAATTTCTCACCGATCTGGCGCGCTCGGATTCGCGCTGGAACATCGCTCTGCTGCGCTACTTCAACCCGATCGGCGCACATGAAAGTGGTCTGATCGGCGAAGCACCTAACGGTGTGCCAAATAATCTGCTGCCCTGCCTGACCCAAGTTGCCATCGGCCGGGCCGGCGAATTAACCGTGTATGGCAATGATTACGCCACGGTCGATGGCACCTGCGTGCGCGATTACATCCATGTCAGCGATCTGGCCGAAGGGCATCTCAAGGCACTCGAACGCTTGCACGGCGACCACGGCATTCACATCTGGAACCTCGGCACCGGCATCGGCTACAGCGTGCTGCAGATCATCCGGGGTTTCGAAGACGTCACCGGGATCAGCATTCCCTACCGCTTCGCCGCACGCCGCGAAGGTGACGTGGCGCAATGCTGGGCCGATGCGAGCAAGGCCGGGCGTGAACTGGGCTGGTCGGCGCAGCGCAATCTCGGGCAGATGTTGACTGACAGTTGGCGCTGGCAGTCGAACAATCCCCACGGCTATCACGCGCCCATTGCGCCGTTGCTGGCAATCGCGGGCAAGTAATAGCAGGTTCACTCAGGGAAGGAGTTTCGTATGTTCAGGCAATGCGTGATTTGGCTGTGTCTGTTGTCGACCAATGCGCTGGCGGCGCCGATGGTCACCGAGGGTTTGGTGCTATGGCTCGACGGCGCCGACCCGACGCACATGAGCGTCGATGGGCAGAACGGCGTATTGAGCTGGCGCGATAAATCCCCGCGTGCGGTCAATGTCAGCCTCGATAATCCGGCGGCGAGCGCGTTGCCGACACTGGTCAAAGACGCCATCAACGGTCGTTCGGTGGTGCGCTTCAGCGGCGTGTCGGCGTTTATCGGCCCATCGATTCGAAGTGGGACCGGGCCGGTCAGCGTGTTTGTGGTGTCGCGGCGTTTGCCGGAACAGGCTGGCGGCAAAGCCTGGCAACGCTTGTTCAGCTCGCGTCCGCAACTGGCCGACAACGACAACGTCGCGCCGAACTTCGGCCTCAGCGTGCAGCATACCACGGCGTATGAACCGGCCATCGCGTTTGTTGAAGCCACCGACGTGCCGATCGGCCCGTTTGCGGTGGCGCGCAACGTGGTCGGCACCTCGGAGATCTTGCGCGGCGATATCGCCGAAGTACTGGTCTACGACCGGCCGCTGGTGTCGCAGGCCGAACGTGAACGGGTGTTCGCCTACCTTGCCGAAAAGTGGGCGGTGGCGGTCCCGCAGCAGTCCAGCGCGTGGACCCGCAGCGGACCGCTCGGTCCAACGCCGACGCATATGAACGCGAATCTGCCGCTATCGGATCAGGCCAACGCGGGGCAATGGCTGCTCGACACGCGCCTGTCCGACGACTTCAACGGCACGACCCTCGACCGCAACCGCTGGCACGTCAACGACGCGACCGGCACCGATTCGCTAGGACGCAAACCGGCGCTGTTCCTGCCGGAGAACGCCAAGGTCGGCAACGGCAATCTGAACATCTACTTTCGCAAACAGCAGTTGCCGGAAAAGTACCTGAGCCTTGGCTACAAGGACTACAGCTCGGCCATGGTGCGCACCATCGAACGCGGTTTTTACGGCTATTACGAAGCTCGGGCGAAACCGATGAATTCCGCCGGTTCCAGTGCATTCTGGCTGGCCTGGACCGGGCTGACGGACAACGCCACCGAAATCGACATCTTCGAAATCGGCGGCAAGACCCGCGATGGCAAGTTTGATCGGCTGTACAACATGAACGCCCACGTCTGGGCCAGACCCGGCAACAATCAACACCTGAGCGAAGGAAGCAGCTGGACCGCGCCGTGGCGCTTTGCGAGCACCTTTCATGTGTACGGGTTTGACTGGCAACCGGACACGCTGCGCTGGTATGTCGATGGAGTGCTGGTGCGTGAGGCGAAGAACACGCACTGGAATTTTCCGATGCAGATCGTATTCGACAGCGAGGCGATGTGGCAGTGGTTTGGCGTCGTGGATGATGCGGATTTGCCTTCGACGTTTCGCGTGGATTACGTCAAGATCTGGACTCGCAGCAAGTAGCCAGTGAGAGCGCGTTGCCAAGGGCGGCGCCGCTGGCGGTGTTGTCGAAGATGCACCAGGTGTTGGTGGTTTGCAGTTGGTTGGCGAGTTGCTGCAAGTACGTTGGTTCGTATGCGCTGTGGTAGATGCGGGGGGAGCCGTGCAAGCGCCAGTAGCGTAGACCCGGCCAACCCTGTGGGGTTGCGTCGGTGCTGATGCGTGAGGGATCGACTGCGGCTTGGGCGATGCGATGTTCTATCAGCAGATCATGGGCGGTTGTCCAGGATTCGTGGCGCGGTTCTAGCACGACGTCTTTATTGGAGCGCTCTCGGAGTTTGCTGAAAAAGGCTTCTGCCTGTGGTGCGTCAAAGGCCAGTTTTGGCGGGAGTTGGATCAGCAGGCATCCGAGTTTTTCTCCCAACCCTGAGCACTGCTGCAGGAATTCGTCGAGCGCCTGATCGCAGTGCTGCAGTTGGAGTTCGTGGGTGATCAGCTTTGGCAGCTTGACGCTGAAACGAAAGTTCGGTGATACAGACTCGGCCCAACGTTGATAGGTTTGCCGGCGATGCGGACGGTAGAACGAGCTGTTGATCTCCGCGCAATTGACCCGCGTGGCGTAGCGTTGCAGGTGCGTGCCCTCGGTTGGGAAGTCCGGACAGTATTCGCGGCTCAGACTCCAGCCTGCGCAACCGATGAACATCAAAACAGCACCCTGCCCGCTTCGCGCATGAAGATTTCCACGGTTTTGGGGCCGATGCCTTCGAAGGCTTGCAGGCGCTTTTCAAAATCCCTGCGGTCGGTGCTGGCCTCGACGATGGCGCTGACTTTGCCGGCGTATTCTTCGTTGAGTTTGGCGGCGAGCGCCAACAAACGCGTGGCGGTGGTTTCGTCGTAGCGCACGTAATGTGCTTCGCCGAGCATGTGTACCAGTTCGCGATGGGTGCAATTGGCGAGTTTGCGTGGAGTGTCGCGTTGGTGTTTCTCGACAATCACCCGGTAGGCCTCAGCGGCGATGTAGGCCTGGATGCGCTTGCCCATGAGAAAGCTGGCGAGCAGCCATTTGAACAGGGCTGAGTCGTTTTGGGGTGCGATTGCGATGTGCAGGTCTTGGGCGGTGATGGTTTTGGTCATGTTGGGTTGGAGGGGGTGCGGCGGGGTTGAGTGCGGTGCTGCCGACGAATGGCATGGGGTTCTGTGGGACTTTTCTTTGATGGATGCAAGCCGATAAACCGGACAGTGCAGGACTGTTTAGCGAAACGCTGTGTTACGTCCAAATGCCCACAAATCCTTGCGCCGTTGCCTACCGCTAGGCCAGAATCCGCCGGCTTGTGCGCCCTGGGGTCGGCCGGTAACTTTGATCGGGTCACTGATTCGCAGTGATCGGGTTTAGCAGCCCGGCCAGGAAAGACTTACGGTTGCATTGGCATCTTCAGTCAGGTGTTTACCTGCGCTTGATGGTAGCTGTGTGCATGGCATCTTCGGGTGCGCCGGGTTTGATTTTCCTACCGGTCTGCTAACTTGCGCACAGCTGCCACCCCTTCGTTTAGCAGCGAAAAGGTTGCGGTTCTACTGTAAAGGAAGATCGCATGTTCAAAATCACGCCTAATCCGCCGGTAACCGAACCGGCACACATCACCGATCCGACATCGCCCTACGAATGTCCTGACTCCAAAAAATTCAACGAAGCCGCCGAACGCGCCCTCGACTACCACTTGGGCCCACTCGCCGCTCGCATGATGGCAGCGCCCTACTACCCCAATCGCCTCTACATCGCCAACCCCAAGTCCAGCAACGAAGCCTTATTGGTCGACGCCAGCGAAACCCTCGGCTCAGCCAACGTCATGCTCAGCGACTTTGCCGCACTGCTTGAAGGCACACATCGCAAAACGCTCCTAGGTATTGCCCAAATCGTGATGCTCGGAGAATTGGCAGTGAATCAAGTGCTGGATAACCTAGTCCCAACCGAATAATTACTGCCACGCCGTCCCCTGTAGGAGCTGCCGAAGGCTGCGATCTTTTGATCTTCAAAGTCAAAAGATCGCAGCCTTCGGCAGCTCCTACAGGGTCGCACTTACGAGATGCGCTATGAGCAGAGTGAGGTTCGTCGATGCAAAACAAAGATGACACCCATTAACCTTGACTAGTCACCGACCAATGAGTGTCCCGCTTTGGTTTGTTAGGGAGCGTACAAGTCGAGCGCCCCCTCCACCCTCTTCTCACATTGAACACCATTCACCACACCTAACAATGTGCCTTTGTAGTTATTAACAATAGATGTAGGCTTCGTATTTACTACGACCCTAGTATTCGGGGCCGAGAATGCTTGGTTGTTTGAGCCGAGTATCGAGCTTGGCCCTTTAAAGGCAGCGAATTGCACTACGCCGCTAACCTTCCCAACCAGATCGCTGCGCACTGTCACATCCACCTCAACAGGTGATCCTATCGCTACGTCGGAGGTCCTCAGAAGTAAGACAACTCCATCACAGGTGGCTATAGCTGCTTGTGCCAGTGCAGGCATACCAGCAGCGACGAAAGACAAAACGATGGCATGCACAACTGAAAGTTTCATAAGTTCAGCAAGGGCCGAGGTTAGAAAGAACGGGCACCCAGAACATGTTAAGTAAGTGCCATTCAAATCTGCCCCCTTTGATTTTGGTTTTTTTTATGGCTGAAAACCAAACTCATCAGCCGTATAGGAAACGTTAAAATGTTGCCCCTCTGGACTTGTCCAGCTGAGCAGAGCGTCGGCTACCGATCTTGGACTATTATTGCGAATCACCATCACATCCGCTGCATCATCCGAAACCATTGCCACCTGAATGACTTCCGCATTCAACCCTCTGCCGAACTCAGTGCACAACTGGACAAAGTTCAAGTTCGAACCTTTAAATCCGCTCACCCTCAAGTTTGTCGTATCCATGAAATTCTCCGACCTATTTACATCCACAAAATACTGGAAAAACAGTGCAGTTTTATCTTCCACTATCACCGACCAGCGACACGCTATTTAATAAGACTGCCCCGTACCGAAAACAAGTATCAACACAACCACAAACAGCCGCACCTGATAGAAATGACAGTTTTTAATAACAATGCGCAATAAACATAACTTCCGAAACTTCTTTGCATGTCGTCCCGCGACCTCTACTCCCCCACAATCCCCCATCCAACGCTATCCAGTGGAAATCCCCCAAAACCCAATTAAGCTCAACCTAACCCCGCCCCCAGAGCGAGGCCCTCAGTCTGTCCACGCTTCCCGCAACCCGCGAAGCGCCACACCCCAGGCCACGGGTACAGCAACACTGTTAGGTGCTCCGGCCTAAAACAAAAACGTACGACGGAGAACACCCATGGCGGTTATCGACACAGCATCGACTGGCAGCGCCCCGAATCAGGGGATGACGCGTGAAGAGCGCAAGGTCATCTTCGCCTCGTCCCTCGGCACAGTGTTCGAGTGGTATGACTTCTATTTGTACGGCTCTCTGGCGGCGATCATCGCCAAGCACTTTTTCGCCGGGGTGAATGAGACCACGGCGTTCATCTTCGCCCTGCTCGCCTTCGCCGCAGGCTTTGCCGTGCGCCCGTTTGGCGCGATTGTGTTTGGCCGGTTGGGGGATATGATCGGGCGCAAGCATACGTTTCTGATCACGATTGTGATCATGGGCGTGTCTACGGCTATCGTCGGTTTCCTTCCCGGTTACGCGACTATCGGGGTGGCGGCGCCGATCATTCTGATTACCCTGCGTTTGCTGCAAGGTCTGGCGCTCGGCGGTGAATATGGCGGCGCGGCGACGTATGTCGCCGAGCACGCACCGAAGGGCAAACGCGGGTTTTTCACCTCGTGGATTCAAACCACGGCGACGCTGGGCCTGTTCATGTCGCTGCTGGTGATTCTCGCCTGCCGCACCGTGCTGGGCACTGAGGCGTTCGAAGCCTGGGGCTGGCGGATTCCGTTTCTGCTGTCGCTCCTGCTGCTGGCGGTGTCGGTGTACATCCGCCTGCAACTCAGCGAGTCGCCGGTGTTCCTCAAGATGAAGGCTGAAGGCAAGACGTCGAAGGCGCCGCTGACTGAATCCTTCGCCCGTTGGGACAACCTGAAAATCGTGATCATGGCCCTGCTCGGCGGCACCGCCGGCCAAGCGGTGGTTTGGTACACCGGACAGTTCTACGCGCTGTTCTTCCTGTTGCAGACGCTGAAGATCGATCCTCAAACCGCCAACCTGTTGATCGCCGGTTCACTTCTGATCGGCACGCCGTTCTTCGTGATCTTCGGCAGCCTGTCCGACCGCATCGGGCGCAAGGGCATCATCATGGCCGGGTGCATTCTGGCGGCACTGACTTACTTCCCGATCTTCCATGCGCTGACTCAGTACGGGAACCCGGACGTGTTTATTGCGCAGGAGAAGAATCCGGTCAAAGTCATTGCAGACCCTGACGCGTGTTCGTTCCAGTTCGACCCGGTGGGCAAGGCCAAATTCACCAGTTCCTGCGATCTGGCAAAGACCATTCTGGCCAAACGTGCAATCCCTTACGAAAACGTCAAAGCCGAACCGGGCACAGTGGCGCAAGTGCGCATCGGCGATAAGGTTGTCGAGAGCTTCGAAGGCAGCGTGCTGCCAGCGGCAGACTTCAAAACCCGCAACGACGCCTTTACCGCGGCCCTTACCAGCGGACTGAAAGAGGCCGGTTATCCGGAGAAAGCCGACCCGGCCAAGACCAATTACCCGATGGTGTTGCTGCTGCTGACGATCCTGGTGATCTACGTGACCATGGTTTACGGGCCGATTGCGGCGTGGCTGGTTGAGCTGTTCCCGACGCGTATTCGCTACACCTCGATGTCGCTGCCGTATCACATCGGTAATGGCTGGTTCGGTGGTTTCCTGCCGACAGTGGCGTTTGCCATGGTCGCGGCGACTGGCGATATCTACTACGGCTTGTGGTACCCGATTGTGATTGCGGTGATGACGGCGGTGCTTGGGACGTTCTTCTTGCCGGAAACCAAGGATCGGGATATTAATCACGACGAGTGAGATCGGGTCGTCCAGGTAACTTAACCTTCAGATAAAGTGGGCGCCCCTCTCAGGGGTGCTCACAAGAGCCATCATAGTGCGAATGGGCAATCGGATAGAGGAGTTGAATGACACGTTTGTCCTCGCTGCTGATATCCGTATTCATTGGAACTTCAAAAACACCATTCGTCAGTTCCTTTTCAACCGGATAATGCATAATGGAAGTCGTGTCGTAAACGCCAACAAGTATGTCATCAATGCTTAATGGGTTTAACAAATTCACATCAACCTCTTCTTTGCTCATGCCATATTTGGTGGCGTACTCTTCATATACTTTTTCTTTGTTCCAAGGGATGTTTGCGTCCAGGTGCAAATGCTCGTGATGCAAACCGAGTGCATGACCAAATTCGTGCAGTACGACCGTTCTGAAATCAAAATCCCCAGGCATGGCTTTAATGAGCATTGTTGGTTGGCCGGCTTTGATTGTAAGTGCGTCGGTGCCAATCAGAGATCCATTCTGGTCTGCATTTGTCTGAATCTTAATGTCAGCATTATTCCCTTCAATAAAATCAAACGACAAATTCACATAGGGTTCCCATTCCCGAATCAATACTCTGACCGCCTCTTTGAGGGGTTCGGAAGGACGCCCTAAAAACGCAATAGTCAACACACGTCCGCCGGCCCACAATTGTTTATGCATTGCGACTGCACGGATCGAGATGCCCCCCGGCAATGCGTTATCGCCATTTTCCGCAACGGCTACTTGATACGCGACTCGCGGGTCGGCAGCTTTCAGAGTTACGCAGGGCTTATAATTACACATGCTTGCATTCCTTCTATTAATTCATATTGAGGCCGGCTTGAATAGTCAGACCTGACTGAACATTAGTTAGGTCCAGCGATCGGCGTAAAGTTGTTATTTATAAAAGTTTATTGCTGAGCATATGCAACCGCGGGAGATTGACCTGTGTTTGCACATACATCAGGGCGCAAGTTGTTCTACTTGTCACACAATCGTCATTTTCGACTGATAGCGTCCTTGCGCCCCATTCTCTGCAAGGCGATCAACCAAGGTGTTCTCAAGCCCGACGCGCCAACCGATCATTCTTCGCTCCGACGACATGAACTGCGACGACTTCGGCGCGCTGTTTTCGCGGATGTTGGGCAATCGCTATGCCGACTCGTCGCCGCTACCGAGCAACATCATTATCGGTGGTGTTTATGGGCGGCACGAAGGCGTGAGTTTTCGGCGGATGCACTATCGCGGTGATTTCACCGTGGCGTTTCCGGCACCGTTTGACGAGATCACCTTTGTGATTCCCACCGCGGGCAAGATTATTTTCGAACACAGCAGCGAGTCGGTTGGTTTGACTCAAGTTGGATTGGCCATAGACAAAGCCGAACTGCGCTCGATGCGTTTTATCGACAACCACGCGCAGCATGGGATTTCCATCGGGCGCGCAATTTTGACCGAGCGACTGTCGACCTTGCTCGGCAAGCCTCTGCCGAAAAAGCTGCGCTTCGAACCCGTGGTCGATCTCAACATCAAGGCCTTCAAGGGCATCCGCGCATTGATCGATCTGGCCACCGGCACCGAGTTTGATTTGCTGCTGAGCAGCGGTTCGCTGATGCCTTCGCGGCTGCGCGAAATGCTGGTCGATGCTGTGCTGCAAGCCTGGCCGCATAACTTCAGTGACGCCCTGAATCGACCTGAACCGCTGATCGCGCCGAGGCACGTAAAGCAGGCCATCGATTACCTTCAGGCCCACCCCGATCATCAAGTCAGCGGCACGGATCTGGCGCGTTTGAGCAATTTCAGCCTGCGCGCGTTGCAGGACGGTTTTCGGCGCTTTGCCGGGACGTCGATTGTCAGTTATCAGCGGCAAGTTCGGCTGGAACGCGCCCACGCGGCACTGATCAACGGGTCCCCCTCCGTGACAGAGGTGGCTTTGCAATTCGGCTTCAGCAATGTCGGCCGGTTCTGCCAGTATTTCCAAAGCGCCTACGGCGTCAGCCCCGCGCAGGTACGCAAGGGCTGAAACCGGCCACGTCAGAACTGGTAACTGGCCTTCAGACTGCCGCCAAAACCATGGCTGTCCCCACCGCCACTGGCACCGACCTCCGCGCCGACGCTGAACGTGCCGAGGTTGGCCATGATATTCACCCCGCCAGTGAACTGATCACGATTGTCGAACGCGGCGCGTTGTTCGATATCCAGCCCGAGCAAGTGCCCTTCGCTCTCGACCTGATGATCACCGAGCACATGCTCATAACCCACGCGGACACCCGGCACCAGTTGCCACGCGCCCATCGCTACCGGGGCGAACGACACGTCGAGATTGGCCACCGCACTGCGCCGCGTCTCTTGCATGCCGTCGACATCCAGCGCCAGTTCGCTGCCCTTCTCCTTGAAGCCCGACAGGTCCAGATGACTGACGCGCATACCGAGGCTTGGCTCAAAAATCATCCCGCTAAACGGCAGCCGATAACCCAGCGCCAAGGTCGCGCCAGTGAGTTTGCCGTGGCTGTCGCCCTTGGCTGAGCCGAGGCCGCCGCCCAGATCGCGTTTGCTCTCGTAGTCGAGCCAACCGGCGTTGGCATCCGCATCGACAAACAGCCCGCGCTCCAGACCATTCGGAGCGAAGCGTGCGCCAACGGCGAAGAAAGTCAGATCGGTATCCGCCTCGCCACCCGCGCCGCCGACACTGCCCTTGCTGTAACCGAAACCGGCGTGAGCGCTGAGTTGTTCGCTGAAACGTTGGGTCAGGCCGACCATCAGGCCTTGGCTGTGCTCGTTGCTGCTGGCGGCATGCGCCGAGCCGTCGGTGCCGAGATAACCCGCCAGTCCGGTGCTCCACAGCCGGGTTTGGCCGATTTTCAGATCGGTGCCGCTGGTGAACGGCGCGGCGGCTTGATCAATCATCGCGCCTTGGCGCAGCAGATAACTCGCCGCATCAGCATGCACCTGACCGCCGACCGTGGACTCGACCCCACCGAGAGTGCCGGCATCGATCGCCGATTGCAGGTAGCAGTTGAAATCGCTGTAAGTGCCCGACAGGCTGGTGTTTTGCAGTTGCTGCAACAGTTGCGCGCCAGCCGCGGCGTTACCGATCAGGCCCTGCTGACCGGGCAAACTGTTGTAATAAACCATCTTGCCACGCAGTACGTAGATGGTTTCCTGCGACAGACCCAATCCCTGTTTGAGGTAGTTATCCATGCTGCCGTACTGCGTGGTCACTTGATCAAGACCGGCCTGTAAAAAACTCGCCTCGACGCCGAGCAGCGGCGCGTATATCGCGGCCATGCTTGCAGGCATCGATGCCAGCGTTTTCGCTACGCGCGCGGCGGTGTACTCGTTGGTCGCCAGGTAATTGTCCATGATCGTGGCGCTGTCGACCCCGGCGATACTCAGTAACACAGCGGCGGTCCAGCCAGTGCGATCCTTGCCGGCGGTGCAATGGAACAGCGCGGCGCCATCGACCCCGGCCAGTTCGTTGAACAGCGTGGTGAACTGCCCGCGCATACCGGCATCGCTGACGAAGGCGCGGTTGGTCTCCTGCATCATCGCCACGGCTTCGGCGGCGCTGTGGAACGAAATGTTGGTGATGTTCGAACCCGACGTGGTGGCGCCAATAATGTCGATGTTGCGATAGGTCGCACCGCTGATCAGTGTGTCCGGCGTGGCGGCAATTTCGCTTGGCGTGCGCAGATCGTAAATGGATTTGATCCCCAAGCCATTGAGGACGGTCAGATCTGCCGCAGTCGGCGTCAGCGCATTCGAGCGGTAGAACACGCCCGAACGCAGGGTGCCGTCATTGGCCGTTGAATAGGCGCTGGTGGTGCCGGCGATATCGCGGAAGTTGTCGATACCCTGCAGACGCGGGGTATTGAGGTCAGCCGCCTGCGCGGCAGCGATGGACAGGCTCAAAACGGACAGCGAACACACAAGACGTTGAAACACGGCGCAGCCTCACGGGAAACAGGTTGGGCCGCCACTATCTGCAATCAACCAAGCCGCAATGTGACAGAAAAGCCTGTCAGCAAAATCCCTGCGCGATCTGTCCGGGCACCGCGTTTTCTGTCCGTGAATATCGAGGATCTGCATTCAGCGTTAATATCAGCGCGGTTCAGCTTCCACTTTTAAGGATGATCCCGGCATGGCCACGCTCGACACCTCCCTGCAAGACAGCGCCGCACCCGACGGCGTGTGCTACGGCTGCGGCAGCAACAACCCGCACGGCTTGCACATCAAGAGTTTCTGGCACGAAGACGGTGTGCACGTGATCGCCGAGCATCAGCCGGACGCGCAATTCTGCGGTTGGCCGGATCTGGTCTACGGCGGCTTGATCGCGATGCTGGTCGACTGCCATTCGAACTGGACGGCAATGGCCTACCACTACCGCGCCGAGCAACGTGAAGCCGAAAGCCTGCCGCGCATTAATTGCGTCACCGGCAACCTCGGAATCAAGTTCATCAAACCGACACCGATGGGCGTGCCGCTGACCTTAAAGGCGAAAGTCGAAGGTGAAGTCGGGCGCAAGACGCGAGTGATTTGCGAGGTGTATGCCGGGGAAGTGCTGACAGCGGTTGGTGATTCGGTGTTTGTGCGCGTCGATACCGAACAATTGGCAGCCGCCGCGCATGGCCGCTGACCGAATGCGGTGCCGCCTATCCATCATCGAACGGATAGGCGACGCCGCAAATCAGAGGCAGCGCGGCTAAAAGAGATTAAGGCGTCAACAAAAAATCATCGAATGCGATTCCGGCATTCTTGAACGCTTTTAGCTCCAGCCTAATGATATTCGCGCCAGCAAAAGAAAACGCTTCACTCCCCCCATAAAAGTGCATTGTCCTTAGTCCCAAATGACCTGCTAAACCATAAACATCCACCTGAATTACATTACCTGGGCTATCAATATTGGCGACGCATTTGAAGCTCAGGTTCTGCCCCGGCTGATTGAATTCTATCCGCGCCTCGGCACCATTATGGACATACCAATACATAAAATACCCGCGATTTATGTAGTTCCAATGACTGATTCCTATGTGGGTACTGGAAATAGGATTAGCTGGCCAAGGGACAACAGTTGTCATCTGAAATTGCAGGACAGGAGTGCTAATTATTTCACCAGCCGAATAAATCTTACTCTCCGGCCGACCGTCAAAACCCTCGAACATCCGCGTCAATACAATATATGTTCTAGACGGAAGACTGACCGAATCGGCCTCACTTGCAGTTCCCCCGTAGTTGATTCTCACGGTGATATTCAGTTTGCTTTCATGCCGAAGCCGCATAAGCCATTCAACCGGGGCTGTATCACTGTAACCGTTCGCCGAGTCATTCGACACGCCCTTAGCTGTTTCAAGAACTACTTCATTTCCATTCCCATCAAGCCCGGTGTATTTGACACTTACAAGTTGCTGCGCAACTTGGTGTAGCCATTTCGACACATGCAGCTTGGCGTTTGCAGTAAGCGGGCGTACATCCAGTTCACCGCCGCCGTTATTGTCAATCAATGGAGTCGGTTGACCGATCTGATCATCTGGAATGGTACCTATCCGGACCTGTCGGCTCGGCGACTCTGCGAGCAAATTTCCGTCGCGGAAGTATCGATGCCATAGTTTGATCTTCTTACCCAAATTCTTCGCGATAATGCGGCTTTCCACCGGATAATTAGCTCGGCCGTTGGCATTGGGTTTTTTTCGGGGAAAGGCAGGGGAAATTTCCCCTGAAGCATTTTCCATCACAAGCTGGACTTCGTCGCCATGACGTGAGTTCGGCACTTCGATCCGAGCATTACCGCCCTGCTGATTGGCAGGCTCGGCCGGATCGAACACCTCGTTCTCCGACTTTTGCAGCCTCGGTTTTTGCAGAACCTGTGGGGCGTCTCCAATAACGGTGGACTTGGTGACCTTGGAATCCCCTGCCTTCACACCCCCTCTCGACACTGTATAAAAACCCTTTACGACGACACCAATGACGATGCCTGAGCTGGGAATACTGAATACCACGGGCTTTTTCTGCCCGAACATATCACCCTCGACTTTCGCAGGCACGTTCAATACCAAATCAGTCATACCCGGTATCTGCAGGGTGACTGTTACAAGAATGTCGTCACCTATTTTAAAACGGTTGTCGTTGGTTAGAATAAACCCTGACAATTCACTGCCGAGCTTTGCTAAATCAATAGTGCCGGGATCATCTGGAGTGTCATCTAGCACTTCCCGAAAGATAGGCCCTGGAAATCTGGCGCCAGCCTGGTCCACATCGATGACAACGGGGCTTGACCATGGGGAAACAAGATCACTTGGGTTGGTCAAGGCGTCAATTACCATAAAGGAACAGATAAACTCCGGGTGGTCACCCGCCAACATAAAAGTGTCGTCGTACAGCAGAATGCAAATCGTCGTAGGAGTAGCCGATGGCGTGGCAGGAGCTTCAGTCTGTTTGACTTCGTAGTCGTAATCGAAGCCGTTGAGATTCGTGCGAATTGTGTCGTACGCTCGGCAGAACGGATAAGTGAAACAAAACAGCACTCCCTTTTTTGCAGTTTCAAGGTCGATACCCTTATCGAGAACTGATTGAGGTAGTTCCAATACCAATTCTGAATGTTGATCGTCGCCGGGACTACGATCCTGGTAACCCGGTTGTGGATAATGGTAACGGAGTGTCAGCTCCTCCGACTCAATCAAATTCTGGCTGCCGCGCACAGCAATATAAGTCAGAGTGTTAGCGCCGGAACGCAGCAGGTTTGGCACGTCTGCTTCAATAATGTCATCATCAGCCTTGGCGTATCCAATAGCAACAAACAGTTTGTTCAGATAAATATGATATTCGTCATCTCGCCGCTGATTCTGCAGTGGATCAATCAACAACCTGAACATATTGTTGTTCCACCTGGAAACTCGCAAAGGAACGCCCATGTCTTCTGTAAACGGAATCGGCCTAATGCCTCCCCGAACTCGTGCAGGGCGAGCAACCAGCAATTCCGTAGCGCTGAACATCCCACCCTGGTTGATTTCAATGGGAGGGACCAACGCATCTGGCTGAGTATTGTCCATAAAATCGCTCCTTATCTAAGGTGGTATCGCCCGTACATCTGACCGCAACAACGACTCGGTAACAACTGTCAGAAATTACAGGTGGACTCAGCTTTCAGACGAACGGGCGATGCGGCCGAGCGCTTCCTGAACGTCTTCGGTGAAGTCCTCCCAGATCGCGGCATGTGTGTGTTCCTGATGGAGTCGTGGGCCGCTGGGCGGACCGTAAAATCAATTGGCAGTGGCGGTTTTGAACTTGGTCCAAATGCGCATGCGCGCACGCATTTCAGCCTGGGAAATGTCTTTGCCCGGGATCAGACGAGCATAGGTCGCTTCGTCGAGGTAAATGTCCGGGTTGTTGCGCATCGCCGCATCGACACTTGCCCGCGCTTTGGCGTTGGAGGTTGGGTAACCGGTGAAATTGCTGATGGCGGCCATGTTTTGCGGGCGCATCACGAAGTTGATGAACGCGTAGGCGTATTCCGGGTGTCTGGCATCGACCGGAATGGCCATGGTGTCCATCCACACCGTGGTGCCCTCGCGCGGCACGCGGTATTGGAATTGGGTGGTCTTGCCGGCGCTGCCGAGGTGCGCTGGGCCTGGGTCATGTCACCGCTGTAACCCAGCGACAGACACAGGTTGCCGTTGACCAGATCGGTCACCGGTTGTGACTGGAACTTGCGGATGAGTACAGAGCAACCACTTGTTTGAGGTATGCATATCAGACTCCTTGAGGATTCCAGCGAGCGTGCAGGTTGCGCCCGTCCTGAGTGAGCAACGCGCCGTACATTTCCGGGCGACGATCACGGTAGATGCCCCAGCTCAGGCGCTCTTCGCGCATGGCGGCCAGATCAAGGCTTTGCACAAGAATGCCGGTGCTTTCGCGGTCGGCTTCGGCGAGCAATTTGCCCTTGTGATCGGTGATGAACGACGAGCCGTAAAAGCGCATTTGCAGATCCGGATCAGTGCTCGCGACTTTGGCTCTGTTCGATGCAGAAATACGGCGTGGCGAACAGCTCCTGCAACAGGATCACTTGCGCACCCTGCGCAGCGGCTTCACGCGCCAGTTGTTCGGCGCGGTCGAGGTTAGCGGGCAGATCCCAGGTACACGGCATTTGCGTGGTGGCGACTTTGACTATCGTCATGGCTCAAGCCTCCAGTGGCCAGGCTGGCTGCTGCTGGGTGATGCAATGCACACCGCCGCCGCCATGCGCCAGATGGTTGATCTGCACTGGGACTATTTCGCGACCGGGGAAGGCTTTGGCCAGGGTTTCTGCGGCGATGTGGTCGGCCTCGATGCCGTACGCCGGCATGATGATCGCGCCGTTGGCGATGTGGAAGTTGGTGTACGAGGCACAGAACACTTCGGCTTCTGTGTCCACCGCATCGCTGGCTTCAAACAGTTCGATCAGCTCGAACTTACGGCCCTGAGCGTCAGTCGCCAATTCCAGTGCACGGCGGTTTTCCCGAGCAACTTCGGCGTATACCGAGCTGCGGTCGTGAGTGGCATCCACCAGCAATACGCCAGGACGGGCGAAAGCGCAGACGCCATCGACGTGGCCGTCAGTCATGTCGCCGGTCACATAGTCCGGGTCGCCGGGCAACCAGATGGTTTTCTTCACGCCGAGCAGACGACTGAAGATGTCTTCAATCTCGGCTTTGCTCACGCCGGGGTTGCGGTTGGGATTGAGCAGCACCGATTCAGTGGTGATCAGCGTGCCTTCGCCATCAACGTGAATCGCCCCGCCCTCGTTACTCAGCGAAGTGCCGAAGCATTCCAGCTGCAAATGATTGAGTGCACGCCGCGCCAGGCTTTCATCCAGATCGTGCGCGGATTTGCCGCCCCAGGCGTTGAAGCGCCAGCTCACGCCCGCCAGACCTTGCTGCGGGTGGCAGACGAAGCTTGGGCCGGAGTCGCGGCACCAACTGTCGTTGACTGCCAGCGGAATCAGCTCGATGTTCGGCCCGCACAACGCTTTGGCGCTGGCCAGCGCCGACGGATCGACCACCAGTTTCACTGGTTCGAACCGCGCGATGGCGTTGGCCACACGGGCGAAATCTTCCTGCACTTGCGGCAAAGTCAGGCGCCAGCCCGACTCCCACAACGCCTGATTGTGTGGCCAGACCATCCACGTCGCGGCGTGTTTCACCCACTCTGCCGGCATCATCCAACCGCTGTTGTTATTGTTCTGCTGGTGCATGCTAATCGCCTCGTCAGTTAAGCCGTTGTGTTCAATCAAATCCGCCTGTGCGGCATTGATGTGTATGCTACGGGCGGCAAAACCGGCGAACAAACGATGGATTTAGCGGATAAATGATTAGCGGAGCTTATCGATCATGCTTAAACACTGGCCACCCCTGAGTTCCCTGCGCGGTTTCGAAGCGGCCGCTCGGCTGGGCAGTTTTCACAAGGCCGCCGACGAGTTGAACCTGACTCAATCTGCGATCAGCCAGCAGATCCGCAGCCTTGAGGCGTATCTGGAGCAACCGCTGTTTCATCGCAGCGGACGCAGCGTCGCCCTGACCGACGCCGGCCATGATTTGCTCAGCACTACGCAGGCGATGCTGCAGCAACTGGCGGTCGGCATCCGCCGGCTCGGCCAATATCAGAAGCCCAATCAACTGGTGCTCAACACCACGCCCGCGTTCGCCCGTCATTGGTTGTTGCCACGACTGGGGGAGTTTCGACGGCAGCACCCGGATGTCGATCTGTGGATTTTCAGCACCGATGAAGTGCCAGACATGGCCACGCAAACCATCGATCTGGCGGTGCGCGACGACATCAGTTCGCAGGCTGAATGCAGCTTTAAAGTGCTTTATGCGGATCGGCTGTATCCGGCGTGTCATCCGAGCCTTTTGCAGGTGCCCGCACAACAGCGCACCACCCTGCACGGTGAGCGGGAAATGGACTGGAGTCATTGGGCGGTCGAAGCCGGGATCGATGTTGGACAGCAGGATCAGGGGCTGAATTTTTCTGACCCGGGATTGTTGCTGGACGCGGCTTGCAGCGGACTTGGCATTGCACTGGTCAGCCAGTTGCTCAGTCGTCAGGCACGGGAAAACGGCCTGCTGCAACCTTTGGTCGAGGACACCATTCGCGGGCCGAACTGGGCGCTGCTGACCCACCGCGACAACGAGCACGACCCGATGGCGCGCAGCTTTACCGAGTGGCTGCTGAGTAACCTGGCCGATGCATGACCGGCGCATGCCGCGCCATGACTTCGGCAACCCAGTCGATGAACACCCGCAGTTTCAGGCTGATATGGCGGTTCGGCGGATAGGCGATGTACAGCGGCATCGGGTCGAGTTGCCAGTCTTCGAACAACGGCACCAGAGCGCCGCGCGCCTCGTGGGCCTTGGACATGTATTTGGGTAGCCACAGCACGCCAAGCCCGGCGAGACCAGCCGACAGGTAGGCATTGCCGTCATCCACCGCCAGCACGTGGCGACCTTTGATTTGCAGGTTTTCGCTGTGATTGTGCAGCGCATACGGCACCGGCTTACCGGTGCGCGCCCAGAGGAACCCGACCACGCGGTGATGCGAGTCTTCCAGCTCTCGCGGATGCTCAGGCGTGCCGGCGCGCTTGAGGTAACTGGGCGCAGCGAACACGCCGAGTTGCAGATCAGCCACCCGTCGCGCCATCAACGATTGATCGAGCAACTCACCGCCGCGCACCACGCAATCGACGTTCTCATCAATGATGTCGACGATGCGGTCGCTGACGCCCATGTCGATCTGAATGTCCGGATAGCGCGCGCAGAATTCCGGCAGCGCTGGCACCAGAATCAGGTTGGCCAACGGACTCGGCACATCAACCCGCAGGCGCCCCTTGGGCTGCGCCGATGCGCCGGACAGACTGGTATCGGCATCGTCCATCTCGGCGAGGATTCTGATCACCCGCTGGTAATACGCCGCACCGTCCGCCGTCGCGTTGACCTTGCGCGTGGTGCGGTTGAGCAACTTGACCCGCAGGCGCGCTTCCAACTGCTGCACCAGATGCGTCACGGTGGTCTTGCTCATGTGCAGGGTTTCGGCGGCTTTGGTGAAGCTGCCCGCCTCCACTACTCGAGCGAAGGCTTGCATCGCGTCAAAACGGTCCATATCCAACCCCTGAATGCGGCTCGATTGTTTGGGATTTCCAAACAGTGAGCGCCAAGGTTGCTGGTTTATCGCGCGGATGCAAGTCCCTAAAGTCTTCTCAACACCTTGAAGGAGACTCCCCATGACGCTTTCTACAACAAAACGCGACGTAGTTTTTCCACCCGGCCGTCAGGCACTCTATGAACGCAACCGTTACTCGCCGGCCGTGCGCTCCAACGGTTTTCTGTTTGTCTCCGGGCAAGTCGGCAGTCATGAAGACGGCTCGCCGGAACCTGACTTGCAACAACAGGTGCGCCTGGCGTTCACCAACCTCAATGCAGTGCTCGGCGCCGCCGGTTGCAGTTTCGACGATGTGGTGGACGTGACCGTGTTCATGGTCGATCCGCAATCGACGTTCGAAACCATATGGGAAGTAGTGCCGGAATTCTGGGGCGAGGCGCCGTTCCCGAATATCACCGCGGTCGGTGTGACGTGGCTGTATGGCTTTCAGTTCGAGATCAAAGTCATCGCGAGACTGCCCGAGGAATAATCAGCGGGCACAGACTCCCCGGCAAAAAACTCGAACTCGCGTGCCGTCGCTGTATCCAACGTTTAAGCCAACGGAGGAATTCAACATGAACAGCGACGACAACCAAACCCAGGCCAGCGATGCATCCGGCAAACCGGTGAATGTAGTTGAGCGCGATCTGCAGGACCCGGAAGATGACACCCGCGCCGTGGATGAGGTGATTACGCCCACCTCTATTCGTACCAAAGAGCAGGAAGCCGAGGAGTTGCAGCGCAAAACCGCAGAAATCGAACGCAAGGTTGCCGATGGCAATTGACCGGTGGGGGCCGCTTTACGGCCCCTTTTTGCATCCTCAAGTGTCTGAAAATGCGGTGTTTGAGCCGGCCATGGAAATAAGTAGCTGTTTTTCTTCAAATTTATTCATCTCAGGGCTTCACAGATGGCAAGAACGCTGGTAAATTGCCGCCCACTCGAGCAGAGGCCCACACAGGGCTGACAGCAACGGTTACAGGGGCGTCGCCAAGCGGTAAGGCAGCAGGTTTTGATCCTGCCATGCGTTGGTTCAAATCCAGCCGCCCCTGCCATTTTTTTCCTCGTTTCACCCTCCTCCAGCTTTCCCTCGTCTTATCCTCTGTTTACTTCTTCTTGTTTACGTAATTACTTCATCGTTTAAAACATTCGCCAAAAATTCAAAAGCTCGCAGCGTGCCGCAGCGCCTACACATTCATCTGTAGGATCTGCGGCACGCTGCGAGCTTTTTTGCGCCCAAAAAAAGCCCCGCACTTGGCGGGGCAAAAAATTGGTTGGTTGCGGCCAACCAAAGGAGCATCTTCAGAAATCTTCCTCAGCCAGCGCTGACCAGGGACTTGAGCGAATCATCGAACTGTTTCAGTGCAGTCAGTTGCAGATCCCGCTGCTGGGCGATCTGCGCGGCAATTTCGGGGGCAGCCTTGTTGTGTACCCACACCGATGGCATCTGTTTCTCGACCGCGCCTTTGGCCTTGCCGATGTATTGCAGGTCGGCGTCGTAGAAGCGTGCGGCAAACCGCGCTTCGACCTGGTTGTTGCGCTGGGTCAGCAAGCGGTTGTGCGTATCGAGCATCACCACCACGTCCGGGTGCGCCTGCACCAGAGCATCGAGGTTGTCGTAGACGGTCACCGAGAGAAACTGCTGTTGCAGCGAACTGGTCAGCCAGTCGATGGCCAGTTCCGGATCGGAGCTGTCGATGAAGGCCTCGCGAATCCGGGCATCGAGCGCATCTTTGGCGCCGTTCACCGCCACATCGTGGTAGCGCTCAAGGTATTGCAGATCGTCCAGGGTGTTGTCGCTGTACAGCACACCGACTGTTTGCGAATGCTGAAGTGCGGCGCTGCTGGCGGTGATCGGCAACAAATGACATGACTGAGCGTTATCGGCATACACCGATGTTGCGGTCATCCCGCTCATCAGCAGGGCAATGGCAGCCAGTCGGGTCATGATGTTCATCGCGCAATTCCTTCAGCAGCGTTTTCGATGGAGCCAAGTTTGTGCTCATCGCCCACAAAGCAGAACTTGCGATTCTTGATGATCACTATTGCTTGAACCGATAGTTGCCCGGCGTGCAGACTGCGAGACAGTCGATAACAAGCCAAACAATCCTGGGGGGAATACCCATGCGAACCTTTGATCTGATCCGCGATGCCGTCCTGCCCGAATATCGTGAGCGGGTCGCTGAATATCTGGTGGAATACGAAAGCGTGCTGCTCGATGACGCTGCGGACGCCGGGCTGGTGTCGGCTGTGGCAAATCAGTTGCGTGGCTACTTGCGCGGTTTGAACACCACGCGTGTGCTGGGCATGGCCGATTGGGAAGAGCTGGATCGACGGGTCGAGGAAACCTGGCTCTGAGTCACGAGATTGCGCAGGAGCCGAACGTCAGCTCCTGCAAGGATTCAGGCAGGCTTTGTTAAACCTGCAACGCCCGTGGTCGCTGGCTGCGCTGTTCAGCCCCAGCATCCGGCGCCTGCTGCAACTGGAAGTCGAACTTTAGCTCGGCAACGCCCTCACGAAACACCACCTCACCCACCAACCCTTCCCGCGTGGCATAAGCAAAGTCATCCCACAAATACTTGTCCCCGGACAAATTGATCTGCGTGGTCAGATGCCGATGCCCCGGCGCCGAGATAAAGAAATGCACATGTGCCGGCCGCTGCCCGTGCCGCCCCAGCAAATCCAGACATTCCTGCGTCGGCCCCTGCGGGTCGCAGCCATAGCCGGACGGCACGATGCTGCGCGCGCGGTAGCGGCCATCGGCGTCGGTGATGATGCGTCGACGCAGGTTGTATTCGGACTGGCTTTGATCGAAGAACGAATAGGTGCCCTTGGTATTGGCGTGCCACAGATCAACCGTGGCACCGGCCAGCGGTTGGCCGTTTGGATCAAATACCTGGCCTTCAACCAACATCACGGTGGCGACGCCCTCCTCGCTGCCGTCATCCATTCGGCACTCTCCTTCGAACAGCGGCGCGCCAGCCACGTACAGTGGGCCTTCGATGGTGCGCGGCGTGCCGCCAGTCAGCCCGATCTGCGCGTCTTTGGCGTCTTGCAGAAGGTCGAGAAAGTGCTCGATGCCAAGACCGGCCACCAGCAGTCCGGCTTCAGAACGGCCGCCGAGTCGATTTACATAGTCGACGGCTTTCCAGAACTCGTCCTCGCTGATCTCAAGGTCTTCAATGATTTTCGCGGTGTCCTGCAACACGCGCAGGACGATGTTTTTCAGGCGCGAGCTGCCGTCGTCGTTGGTAAAACCTGCGGCTTGTTCGAAGAACGTTTGCAGCTCGGCGGTGTGGGCAATTTTCACGGTCATGGTAGTCACCTCATCTTGTTGTTATGGGCTTCAGTTCGGACTCAGCGGTCGTCGGAATGGATCGACGAGGGATGGCGGCACAGGCCGTCGATCTCGATCTGCATGTACGGGAACAGCGGCAGCAGCATCAGGGTGTCGTGCAGCGCTTCGACACTCGGCAGATCGAACACGCTGTAATTGGCGTAGTGCCCGGCGATGCGCCACAGATGCCGCCACTGGCCTTCGCGTTGCAGACGCTGGGCGAGTTCTTTCTCATCGGCCTTGAGCCGGGTCGCCACGGCCGGGTCCATGTCGAGGGGCAATTTCACGGTCATTTTTACGTGGAACAGCATGGTGTCTCCTTGGCGAGATCAGTGGCGGCGAAAACGCGCCAGACGTTCTTCATCCAGCGTCAGGCCGAGGCCCGGGGTGCGTGGGATGTGCAGCTGAAAATCGTGGTACTGCGGGGCTTCGGTGACGATGTCTTCGGTCAGCAACAGCGGGCCGAACAGCTCGGTATCCCAGGTCAGTTGCTTGAGCGTGAGAAAGGCATGCGCCGAGGCCAGCGTGCCGACCGAGCCTTCGAGCATGGTGCCGCCGTACAGCGCGATACCGGCGGCTTCGGCGATCTGCGCGGTACGCAGTACGGCACGCGGGCCACCGTTTTTGGCGATTTTCAGCGCGAATACGCTGGCCGCGCCGTCCGCTGCGAGGCTGAAAGCGTCCTCGACACTTTCAATCGATTCGTCGGCCATGATCGGCGCCGGGCTGCGTTGATTCAGACGGATCTGTCCGGAGCGATTGAACCGCGAGATCGGCTGTTCGATCAGGTCGATGCCGTTGTCGCCGAGTACCTGACAGCCGCGAATCGCCTGGGATTCGTCCCAGTACTGATTGACGTCAACCCGCACACTGGCGCGGTCGCCCAAGGCTTGCTTGATCGCGATGACGTGCGTGAGGTCTTGTTCGAGTGGATTGGCACCGATCTTCAGTTTGAAGATTCGATGGCGGCGCAGATCAAGCATCTGTTCGGCTTCGGCAATGTCGCGCGCGGTGTCGCCGCTGGCCAGAGTCCAGGCCACTTCAAGGCTGTCGCGCACGCGGCCGCCGAGCAGTTCGCTGACTGGCAGGCCGAGACGTTTGCCCTGTGCGTCGAGCAGCGCGCTTTCGATACCGGATTTGGCGAAAGTGTTGCCCTTGGCCAGCTTGTCCAGCCGCTGCATGGCGGCGTTGATGTTGCCCGCATCCATGCCGATCAGCGCTGGCGCCAGATGCGCGTCAATGTTGGCCTTGATACTTTCCGGGCTTTCGTAACCGTAAGCCAGACCGCCAATGGTGGTGGCTTCGCCGATGCCTTCGACGCCGTCGCTGCAGCGCAGACGCAGGATTACCAGCGTCTGTTTCTGCATGGTGTGCATCGCCAGTTTGTGCGGGCGGATGGTGGGCAGGTCGACGATGGTGGTCGACAGGCTTTGGATCAGGATTCGCTGCATTTGAGTGTCCATTCAGAGGGTCTCAACCGAGATCGCCGCCACCGACCGGCAGGGTCACGCCGGTGATGTAGGCAGCGTCATCGGAGGCCAGAAACAGGATCGGCGCGACTTGTTCGTCGATGGTTGCGTAGCGTTTCATCAGGCTGCTATCGAGGGTTTGCGCGACGATTTGCTGATACCAGGCCTTCTCTTGCGTCGACTGTTCGGCGGCGTTGCGCGGAATCCGCCGTGGCGGTGCTTCGGTGCCGCCGGGTGCCGTGGCGTTGACCCGAATCCCGCGCTCGGCGTTTTCGAAAGCGAGGCACGCGGTCAGCGCGTTGATGCCGCCCTTGGCCGCACCGTAAGGCACGCGGTTCAGGCTGCGCGTGGCAATCGACGACACGTTGACGATGGCGCCGCGGCCCTGCTTGAGCATGTACGGCAGCGCCGCGTGGCAGCACCACAGCGTAGGGAACAGCGAGCGGCGTACTTCGGCTTCGATCTCCTCTACCGCGTAATGCTCGAACGGCTTGGCCCAAATGGTGCCGCCGACGTTGTTGATCAGCACGTCGAGCCGGCCGAAAGCGTTGATGGCCGCAGCCATCACCCGAGCGCAATCGGTGTATTGCTCAAGGTCGGCGGTCAGCGACAGCACGCCCGCGCCTTGTAGTTCGTGGACTAGTTCGGAACGGTCAACAGCGATCACTTGCGCGCCCTCTTCCAGCATGCGTTCGCACACTCGACGCCCGATGCCCTGCGCCGCGCCGGTGACCAGCGCGATTTTGTTGGCAAATCTGTTGCTCATGACAACCTCGAAATAAATTGAGCATCACACCGCTCTTTGTGGCGAGGGAGCTTGCTCCCGCTGGGTCGCGAAGCGGCCCCCGCTGTTCAAAAGCCAAAGAGCCGGGCCTGCTGCGCAGTCCAGCGGGAGCAAGCTCCCTCGCCACAGGGAATGCCTGCACCAGTAGAATCAGTGCTGGATCAAAAAGAATGTCAGGCAGCGGCCGCGAATTTCTCGTAGTAGAAATTTGCCGGGGTGATGCCCTGCTCCCGGATGTATTGGCTGACCGCTTCGACCATCGGCGGCGGGCCGCACAGGTACACATCAACGTCGCCCTGGTTGAGGTGACGCGGCTCGATGTGCTGGGTGACGTAGCCCTTGAGCGGGTGCTGGCTCTGCGGGTTGGCCACGCAGGCGCCGAAACTGAAGTTGGCAATGCGTGCGGCGAAGGCTTCGAGGCGATCCAGTTCGACCAGATCGAAATCGTTGGTCACGCCGTAGATCAGATGTACCGGGTATGCGCTGCCGTGCTCGGCGATTTTTTCCAGCATCGCGGTGAACGGCGCCAGTCCGGTGCCTCCCGCCAGCAACAACAGCGGCCGCTTGATCTCGCGCAGATAGAAACTGCCCAAAGGCCCGGCCAGATTGATGTTGTCGCCAGCCTTGGCCAGCCCGGTGAGAAAGCTGCTCATCAAACCGCCGGGAACATTGCGAATCAGGAAGCTGACCTCGCCGTCCTTCTGCAACGAGCTGAAGGAATAAGCGCGGGTCTGCTCGCTGCCCGGCACTTGCAGGTTGACGTACTGGCCCGGCAAGAACGCCAGTTTGCTCAGGGCTTCGCCCTTGATCGACAGCGCAATGGTGCTCTCGGAGAGCTGGCGCACATCGCTGATCGATGCCTGGAAGCTCGCCTGTTCGGTCTTGCACACTTGCGAGCCGACCGGCACACGCACTACGCAATCGCTCTCGGCGCGCATCTGGCAGGTCAGCACGTAGCCTTGTGCGAGTTCGTCAGGGCTGAGAGCGTCTTCGATGA
The DNA here is from genome assembly GCF_048822895.1 of Pseudomonas sp. P4795. Taxonomy (NCBI): domain Bacteria; kingdom Pseudomonadati; phylum Pseudomonadota; class Gammaproteobacteria; order Pseudomonadales; family Pseudomonadaceae; genus Pseudomonas; species Pseudomonas sp. P4795. The sequence continues at coordinate 95,832 of NZ_JBMFBT010000011.1, forward strand.
AGTTGTCGCCCATGGCATAACGCCCGGCCTCGGCAAAGCATTTGCAGGTGCCGCAAGCGCCGTCGCGGCAGTCCAGCGGGATGTTGATGCCTTGGCGATACGCCGCGTCGGCAACGCTTTCGAGGCCGCTGGCCTCGATGAAACGGGTGACCCCGTCTTCAAAATTCAGTGCGATCTGGAAACTCATGGTGCACCTCGTCGTGTCGACTAGATGTGATAGATGTCGATGACCTGACGGACGTAATCGTTCTTCAGCACGACTTTCTTGGCCTTGATCAGCGGCTGCTCACCGCGCACATCCAGGGTGTAGAAACTCGTGCCGAAGTAGCTGTCAGTGACCTGATAGCGAAAGCTCAAGGTGTGCCAGTTGAAGCGCACCTGGCACTGGCCGTCGCCGTGCTCGACGATCTCGATGTTGCTCAGATTGTGCGAGGTGCGGGTGTCGGGCATGGTCGCGCTGGAGCGCTCGGTCTTGATCCGGAACACCCGGTCTTCGAGGCCGCCACGGTTGCCGTACCAGATCAGCGAGATTTCGCTTTGCGGGTCTTCGGTCAGGCTGTCGTTGTCGTCCCAGGCGGGCATCCAGAAACTCGCGTCGGCGCTGTACAACTCCAGCCACTGATCCCATTGGCCGTCATCCAGAGAACGCGCTTCGCGGTAGAGGAAATCGCGCACGGTTTCGTAGAGGCTGTTCATTGCACGGCCTCCACTGGGATCAGATCTGCTTCGCTCGCGGCAGCCTTGAGCATGGTTTCCTGCCAGTACTTGTGTTGCAGCACGAACAGGCCTTCGTCTTCGGTGCGCATGCCGGAAAGCAGCGGTTTGAGGTCGATTTCCTCGGCCGCCGGATCCGCGCCTTCGACCCAGTGCGTAGCGCCACGCGACATGTCGTTCCAGCCGCGCCCGGCACCGTAACCGGTCTGGCACGAACGGAATTCTTCCAGATCATCCGGGGTAGCCATGCCGCTGACGTTGAAGAAATCTTCGTATTGGCGAATGCGTTTGGTGCGCGCTTCGGCGCTCTCGCCCTTCGGCGCGATGCAGTAGATGGTGATCTCGGTCTTGTCCACGGAGATCGGCCGCGCGATGCGGATCTGCGAACTGAACTGATCCATCAGATACACGTTCGGGTACAGGCACAGGTTGCGCGAGTTCTCGATCATCCAGTCAGCGCGCGCCTGGCCGAAATCACGCGCCAGTTCATCACGGCGCTCGTAGGCCGGACGATCCTCGGGGTTGGCCCAACGCGTCCACAGCAGCAGATGGCCGTGATCGAACGAGTAGAAACCGCCGCCCTTCTTCGCCCAACTGCCAGCGCTCATGGTTTTGATTTGTTCGCCGGCTTCACGCTGCTGGCGCTGGTTTTGCGTGGCCGCGTAGTTCCAGTGCACCGAGCTGACGTGGTAACCATCAGCACCATTTTCGGCGGTGAGTTTCCAGTTGCCCTCGTAGATGTAAGAGCTGGAACCGCGCAACACTTCCAGGCCTTCGGGCGACTGATCGACGATCATGTCGATGATCTTCGCCGATTCGCCGAGGTGCTCAGCGAGAGTTTTCACATCGGCATTCAAGCTGCCGAACAGGAAGCCGCGGTAGGACTCGAAACGCGCAACCTTGGTCAGGTCATGCGAGCCTTCGCAATCGAACGCCGCCGGATACCCAGCCTCGCTCGGGTCTTTGACCTTGAGCAGCTTGCCGCTGTTGTTGAACGTCCAGCCGTGAAACGGACAGGTGTAGCTGGAGCGGTTGCCGGACTTGTGCCGGCAGAGCATGGCGCCGCGATGGCTGCAGGCGTTGAGGAATGCGTTGAGCACACCGTCCTTGTTGCGCGCGATAAAGATCGGCTGGCGCCCCATGGTGGTGGTCAAAAAATCGTTGTTGTTGGGGATCTGGCTTTCGTGGGCAAGGTAAATCCAGTTGCCTTCGAAGATGTGCGCCATCTCCAGTTCGAACAGCCGTGGATCGGTGAACATCTCCCGCTTGCAGCGGTAGGCGCCCTTCTCGGGGTCTTCTTCGAGCATGGCATTTAAGTAGTCGATTCCCAGGGACATGGCCAGGGCCTCCATTGTTATTGTTCAGTTCAGGCCAGGTCAGATTAGGCAGGCGATACGCGGGGCAATAGCCGAATCCTGCAGATCGCTATCCGTTTTGCGCAGGATGGCGAAGCAGGTTGTTCAGCGTGTTTCGGAGGGGATTTTTGGCGGGGATGGTTCAGTGGCGGCGTTTGAAAGTCTGCGACGGCAATTCGCCGAACTGCTGGCGATAGCTTTCGGAGAAACGCCCGAGGTGCAGGAAGCCGTAATCCAGCGCCAGCTCGGTGAGGTTGCGCACCGGGCAGCTCGGATCAGTCAGGCAGGCGTGGATGCGCTCCAGTTTGCGCTGGCGGATGTACTGCATCGGCGTCACGCCGAGTTGGCGTTCGAACAACGCGTACAGCGAACGCGGACTGATGCTCGCCTGCTGGGCCAAGTGCTCGGCGGGCAAGTCGTGCTTCAAATTACGTTCGATGTAATCGAGGATCCGTTCAAAACTGACGTTCGGCGAATTCAGGCATTCGCGGCTGACGTTGGTGCTCATCAGCGAAATCAGCTTGCTGCCGATGATCTGCGCGTAGTGCTCTTGCACACGCAGTAACGGATCGCTGGCCTCGGCTTCCTGACAAATCATGCCCAACAAATTGGTGAAACCTTCAAGCTCGTCGAGCCGATAGTGATTGCGCAGAAAACGAATGCCCCGCGATGGACGCAGCCAACGCTGTTCGTCGCACACCGACTCAAGCACGCTGACCGGGACTTTGAGGATGAATTTCTCGCAATCGTCGGAATAAGTCAGGTCCACCGGATCATCCGGGTTGATCAATAACAACTCGCCCGGCACCAGATGATGTTCACGCTTGTGCCCGCGCCACAGGCAATTGCCTTGCAGCAGGACTTGCAGGTGATAGACGGTTTCCAGCGCCTCGGAGGTAACGCGCACGCTGCCGCCGTAGCTGATACGGCACAGATCGAGGTCGGCGAGTTTGCGATGATTGAGGCTGGCTTGCGGATGAGCGGTTTTCGATAGCCCAATGAAATGCTGGCCGACGTGCTGATTCACATAGTCGGAGACGGCATACGGGTCAGCGTGATGGAACACGCTGCTGCGGTCGCTCAACAGGCGACTGTCCATGGGCGAGGCACTCGATCTTGTCGTTATGGTGGTGGTCACGGTTTGCGCCATCACCGGTCACAGTACGCTTGAGAGTCGAGGGGGGCAATTGGGGTGTGCGCTGATCGAACGTTTTTATGACCAGCGCACTGGGGCCTCGGTTACCGCAAACTCCACGACACCCCGACATACATCGCCATGCCCTCCCCCGGCGTCGACCTTGCGGCATCCAGACCTTTGTCGTCATAACCCGGCGTGACGGTAGCGGCGTAGTGTTTGTCGGTCAGGTTGCGCATGTCCAGCCAGGTTTGCCAGTCGCCTTTGGGCGCGTTGTAGCCGAGTGTCGCGCCGAATGTCGCGTACGGATCGGCGTAGTAGCTGTTGGCGTAATCCACCGCGACTTTGGACACCAGTTGCGTGTTGACCGCGGCGAAGAAGCCTTGCGGGAAGTCGTAGCGCAGTTCGCCTTGGTAGTAATGCATCGGCAGGCCCGGCAGGCGGTTGTCGCCGAAGCGCTGGTCGTCGCGGTAGTGGAAGTCGCTGAAGGTGTAGGCCTGGCGCAGGCTGAGTTTGCCGCCATCGTTGGCTGACCACAGGTTGCTTTGCAGGCTGGCTTCAACGCCTTGGTGCACGGTCGGGCTGGCGTTGAGTTCGTAGGGCGTAGTGGCGTTGGCGTCGGGCAGCACCGAGAGCAATTCGTGGCGCACTTGCGCGTAGTACCAGGCCAGGCTCCATTCGCCGATTACGCTGTCGCCGCGACCGCCAAGTTCAAGGGTGGTCGCGGTCTGGTTTTGCAGCTTGACCGGATCGCGTTGCGCGCCAGTGGCGACGCCGCTGCCGGCCGGGAAGCGGATGTTAGAGCTGTAGATCAGCGACCACGGATGCGGCGCCTCAACTGAGCGGCTGAGGTTGCCGAACAATTGCAGATCGGGTGTCAGTTGATAGCGCAGGCCCAGACGCGGTGCGTAATCCCAGTCATTCATGCTGGTTTTACCGCCATTGGCCGGATAGGTCACGGCGCTTTCACGGCGGGTGTAGATCGCGGCGAGGCCGGTGGTCAGCCAAAGGTCATCGGCGATTTCCAGGTCATTGCCAAAGTGCAAGACAGTGTCCGATCCTTGATAGGTGAAGTTGCGAATAGGCGTGCCCGGCGCGTAGCCGGCGGTGTTGCCGGTGGGGATCCGCACAAGTTCGCTGGCGCCGGCATTCGGCAGGTGTTTGGTGACGCGCAGGCCGACGGTGCTGCGGCTTTCGAGTCCCCAAAGCGTGTCGCGACGCTTGTAGTCGAAGGTGCCGCTGACATCGCTGTAGGCGACTTTCAGGCGATTCGGGCCTTCGCGCAAATCCATCGGATAGTCGTGATAGACAAGCCCGGTCTGGATGCTTGAATCGTCATCGATGTAGTACGTGGTTTTGTTGCCGATGAAGGTGCTACCCGGCTGATCGCGGCTGTCGTCACGCGAGACGTAAGCCGGGTTAGCGGAGCGCGGCGTGTGTTCGATCGAGTTTTTGGTTACGCGTCCGGCAAGGTCGTTTTCAGTCTCGCGATGCCGAATGTAGAAACGCGTTTCCAAGTTCGGGTTGAAGCGATAGCCGAAGTTGGCGATCACGCCTTGGCTCTGGCTGGCGGTGTGATCCTGATAGCCATCGGAGCGCGCATCAGTCACGGCCAGGTAGTAATCGAAATCACCGAGTACTTGGCCGGAGCTGATCTGCCGTTGCTGGTAACCGTGGCTGCCGGTTGCATAGCGCACTTGCAAACGCGGTGCGTCGTAGCCGGTGTGGCTGACGTAATCGACCGCCCCGCCCAACGCCAGCGCGCCTCGGTCGAAACCGTTAGCGCCGCGCAGCACCTCCACATGGTCGAGCCATAGCGGTTCAAGCAACTCATACGGCGTGCCACCAGGCCCGGTCAGTGGCAGTCCATCGAGCATCGTGTACAAACCCGAAGCATGCGCGCCGGGTGCGCGGTTGATGCCCGAGCCACGGATCGAAATCTTTACCCCTTCATTGCCCGCCGACTGCGCGTAGACGCCCGGCTGATAAGCCAGCACGTCCTGATTGCTCGCGACTTTACCCTGCAACGGGCGGCGCATATCGACCAGATTGGTGCCACCGGCAACCTGATCCAGCCGCACTTTTGCATCCTCGACCGCCTGATCTGCGCCGCTGGTTTCCTCGGCTCCGATCAGCACTTGGCCCAACTCCATGCTCTGGGCGTCAGCCATGGCCGGACAGGCAAGGGCCAGCCCCAACAATGCAGTGGGCAGGGATTTGGACGCGGGCATCGAGAAACTCCAGACATACGAGAACGGGCAATGAGAACTGCGACGTATGAAAGGACGAACGCAACACATGAGAATTTGCTTTGGCCGACCGCCAAACCTGCACAAATCTTCTAAACGGCTATTGGCAAAGCGCGGTAATTTAGCCAGCCAACCGCTTCAACGCCCCAGGAGCCTTGCGTGGACAAACGCAGCTGGATTGATCTGTCTCAGGATGCCGAAACCGGGATTGAATCAATTCGCGCGCATTTTCAGGGGCATGCCTACGATCCGCACTGGCACGACAGTTTTCTGGTGGGCGTCACCGAGCAAGGCGTGCAGCAGTTCAATTGTCGCCGGGTGCGCCATCTGAGCACGCCGGGCAAAGTGTTCATGCTCGAACCGGGGGAAATCCACGACGGGCATGCGCCGACCGAGGACGGTTTCACCTATTCGATGCTGTATCTCGATCCGCACTGGCTGGAGCGCGAACTGCACGCGTTGTTCGAGAATGCGCCGAGCAACAGTCAGCCGGGTTTTGCCGACACCTTGAGTCAGGACCCGCGCCTGAGCGTCGCGATCAATCTGGCGTTTCGCGCGTTGCATGAGGGCGATTTGCGCATCGTGCGGCAGAGCGCTGTCGACAATTTGCTCGGCGCGCTGACTGGCCACCTCGATTGGCGCAAGCGCCAGACTGTCGATCCGCGCCTGCCGCTGGTGGCGCAAGTGGCGCGCGATTATCTGCATGCGCATGCTTTCGAGGACATCGGGCTGAATGATTTGGCACGCGCTTGCGGGGTTGATCGCTTTCGTCTGACGCGTGCCTTCAAGTCAGCCTTCGGACTGGCGCCGCATGCGTATCTGATCCAACTGCGGCTGGCCAAGGCGCGACAATTGCTGGCGCGCGGCGAGTCGCCGGCGCAGGTCGCGAGCGCCCTCGGCTTCGCCGATCAAAGTCATCTGGGCCGTTGGTTTCGCCGCGCCTACCACCTGACCCCGGCGGATTACCGCAAGCGCTGCTCAAACCTTCCAGACTGAACCGCCCTGACCCGCGACCATGGCTATCTATTCATAGTGGAATGCTTGCCATGGAATCGTTGCTGCCGTTTTTGCTGTTCTCCTTCGTTGCCTCGATCACTCCCGGGCCGACCAATATTCTGGTGATGAGCCACAGTTCGCGGCGCGGCCTGACGGCGACGCTGCCGATCATTTTCTTCGCCTGTCTGGCGGCAACTTTGGTGGTGTTGGCCGTGGGCCTCGGGCTGGGCGAAACACTGCTGCAATTCCCCCGTGTGCAACAGCTGATGGCGTGGGCCGGGGTGCTCTGGTTGAGCTGGCTGGCCTGGCAGATCTTCCGCAGCGTGCCGCCATCCCTCGACCCACAGACTGCGCGCGATGACGAACTCAGCGTGTTCGGCGCCGCCCTGCTGCAAGTGATCAATCCCAAGGTGTGGATGATGGCGATTGCGGTGGCCAGCGTGTTTGCCGGCAGCGGTGACAAGACGCTGCGGATGCTGGTGTTGTCGCTGGCGTTTCTATTGGTCTGCCTGCCATGCATGACCCTTTGGGCGCTGCTTGGTGTGGGCAGTGCGCGGGCGTTGAGATCGCCACAGGCATTCAAACGCATGAACACGGGGTTGGCGGTTTTGCTGCTGGTGTCGGCGTGGTTGACTGTGTTGGTTTAGGCTTCATTGCAGGTCACTTGCACTTGGCCAAGACCACCTGACAGGTGTTCGGCGTGCCTCCGGATCTGCCGGCGTAGCGCATGCAGTTACTCAGTGATTTTTTGCGTGCCACGCTCAAGCTCGAACCCCATGCCAGCCCGCCCTCACCCACTGTCGGTAGCGCTTTGGCGTAACAGCTGTCGCCGACGTTCGAGGCTGAGTAGTGAGCGGATTTTCGAGTGCATCCAGCTGTGAACATCAGGCTGATGATGAGTATCGAGGGCAGGATCCACTTGCGTCGTGATTGGGTGTTCATCCGGTCCGCCTCTGGAATACGTGATTCTTAAGACAAAGTTTAGATCTTCTTCCACACACGCAGAGCAAAATCAAAAGATCGTCCGATCGCGGCACGCTGCGATCTTTTGATCTTTGGCGATTACGAGGCCTGACGAGCCGTCAACGCCGCATACCCATTCATCAAGTTGCGATAGTTCGGGATCCGCTGCGACAGCAAGTTACCCAGCCCTTCGATATCGTTGCGCCAGTCGCCCTGCAACTCACAGGCCACCGAGAACCAGTTCATCATCTGCGCGCCGGCCTGAGTCATGCGGTTCCATGCGGCCTGTTGCACGGTGGTGTTGAAGGTGCCGGAAGCATCGGTAACCACGAACACATCAAAGCCTTCCGCCAGCGCCGAGAGTGTCGGGAACGCTACGCACACGTCTGTCACTACGCCAGCAATGATGATCTGTTTGCGGCCGGTGGCTTTGATCGCTTTGACGAAGTCTTCGTTGTCCCACGCGTTGATCTGGCCTGGGCGAGCGATGTATGGCGCATCCGGGAACATTTCTTTGAGTTCCGGCACCAGCGGGCCGTTCGGGCCTTGTTCGAAACTGGTGGTGAGGATAGTCGGCAGGTCGAAGAACTTGGCCACATCGGCCAGGGCCAGCACGTTGTTCTTGAACTCGTTCGGCGAGAAGTCTTGAACCAGTGAAATCAGACCGGTCTGGTGGTCGACCAGCAGTACCACGGCGTCGTCTTTGTTCAGGCGGTTGTAGGTTGCAGTGCTCATGTTTGAATCCCTTTTCAAGTTATGGAAGTTTGGTTGCGTTCAACATGGGCACAGATTACTGACGCATCTGCCCGCAATAAACCGCCTGAAAAGCGTTTGACCGTCAACCTGAGCGGGACAATGCAAGTAGACGCAGCTAAAAAATTGAATCTCTCAATCCAGCCAATACCCGCACAAAACAAAAAAGCACCCGAAGGTGCTTTTTTTGTCAGCGTGATTAGCCGGATTAAGCGGTCACACCGCCGCGCGCTGCATGCAGCTTTTTATAGCTGTCGATCAGGCGCAGATGGCGGTCCAGGCCTTCCAGCTTGATGCTGGTCGGCGTCAAGCCGTAGAAGCGCACGCTGCCGTCCACCGAGCCAATCGCGGCGTCCATGCGCTCGTTGCCGAACATGCGGCGGAAGTTGGCTTCGTAGTCTTCAAGCTCCAGATCGTCGTCCAGGCCTATCTCCAGCACCGCGTTCACAGCCTGGTAGAACAAGCCGCGCTCGACAGTGTTGTCGTTGTACTGCAGGAACATTTCCACGACTTCCTTGGCCTCTTCAGTTTGGCCAAGGGCGAGCCAGATCAGCAGTTTCAGCTCAAGAATGGTCAACTGACCCCACGCAGTGTTGTCGTCGAATTCGATGCCGATCAGCGTGGTGATGTCGGTGTAATCATCCAGTTCGCTCTCGACCAGACGCTCGACCAGTGCCGCGAGTTCAGCGTCGTCGAGGCTGTGCAGGTTGAGGATGTCGGCGCGGAAGAACAGCGCTTTGTTGGTGTTATCCCAGACCAGATCTTCGACCGGGTAGATCTCCGAGTAGTCCGGCACGAGGATGCGGCAGGCGGTGGCGCCGATGTGCTCGTAGACCGCCATGTAGACTTCTTTACCCATGCCTTCGAGGATGCCGAACAGGGTCGCGGCTTCCTCGGCGTTGGAGTTTTCGCCGTTACCGGTGAAGTCCCACTCGACAAACTCGTAATTCGATTTGGAGCTGAAGAAACGCCACGACACTACGCCGCTGGAGTCGATGAAGTGCTCGACGAAGTTGTTCGGCTCGGTGACTGCGTGACCTTCAAAGGTCGGCTGCGGCAGATCGTTGAGGCCTTCGAAACTGCGGCCTTGCAGCAGTTCGGTCAGGCTGCGCTCCAGCGCCACTTCGAAGCTTGGGTGCGCGCCGAACGAGGCGAACACGCCGCCAGTGCGCGGGTTCATCAGGGTCACGCACATCACTGGGAATTCACCGCCCAACGATGCGTCCTTGACCAGCACCGGGAAGCCCTGCTCTTCAAGGCCTTGAATGCCGGCGAGAATGCTTGGGTATTTCGCCAACACTTCTGCCGGTACGTCCGGCAGCGCGAATTCGCCTTCGATGATTTCGCGTTTGACCGCGCGCTCGAAGATCTCCGACAGGCACTGCACCTGCGCTTCGGCCAGCGTGTTGCCGGCGCTCATGCCGTTGCTGAGGAACAGGTTTTCGATCAGGTTCGACGGGAAGTACACCACTTCCTTGTCGGACTGACGCACGAATGGCAGCGAAACGATGCCGCGCGCTTCATTACCGGAGTTAGTGTCGAACAGGTGCGAGCCACGCAGATCGCCTTCGCGGTTGTAAACCTTGAGGCAATGCGCGTCGAGAATTTCTGCAGGCAGTTCATCGTTAGGGCCGGGCTGGAACCAGCGCTCGTCCGGGTAATGCACGAACGGCGCGTTGGCGATGTCTTCGCCCCAGAACTGATCGTTGTAGAAGAAGTTGCAGTTGAGCCGCTCGATGAATTCGCCGAGTGCCGAGGCCAATGCGCCTTCCTTGGTCGAACCCTTGCCGTTGGTGAAGCACATCGGCGAGTGCGCGTCGCGAATGTGCAGCGACCACACGTTAGGCACGATATTGCGCCACGAAGCGATTTCGATCTTCATGCCGAGGTCGGCGAGGATGCCCGACATGTTGGCGATGGTCTGCTCCAGCGGCAGGTCCTTGCCGGCAATGAACGTGCTTGCGCCGGATGCCGAGGCCGGCATCAACAAGGCCTGGGCGTCGGCGTCGAGATTTTCCACTTCTTCAATGACGAACTCAGGCCCGGCCTGCACCACTTTCTTCACGGTGCAGCGGTCGATCGAACGCAAGATGCCTTGGCGATCTTTGTCGGAGATGTCCGCCGGCAGTTCGACCTGAATCTTGAAAATCTGGTTGTAGCGGTTTTCCGGATCGACAATGTTGTTCTGCGACAGACGAATGTTGTCGGTCGGAATATTGCGCGTGTCGCAGTACAACTTCACAAAGTAAGCCGCGCACAACGCCGACGAAGCCAGAAAGTAATCGAACGGCCCCGGCGCCGAGCCGTCACCCTTGTAGCGGATGGGCTGATCGGCGATCACCGTGAAGTCGTCGAACTTGGCTTCAAGTCGAAGGTTGTCGAGAAAGTTGACCTTGATTTCCATGCGGGAATACCAGAATAGCGAGCTACGAATTGGCCGCCATTATCCGGTTTTTCCGCTTGAAGTCTTGTGCTTTCCTGAATTCACCGCTGAATGACAGCGGTGAATTCAGGTGTTCAGCGCTTTAAAACGCCGGAACCACTTAGCCGTCATAGCGCTCCAGGATGAAGTTTTTCACCTTACTCGTTTCACGATGGATTTCCTTCGAAGCGTTTCAGGGAGAAAGACGAGAGATCAAGGTCGGTGGTGCCGCGTATGCACCATTGGGCAAAGGCTTCGCCGAGTGCCGCCGAATGTTTGAAGCCGTGGCCGGAACAGGCCGACACCAGCAAGGTATGTTGCAACAAAGGATGCTGGTCGATGATGAAATGCCGGTCCGGCGTGACGGTGTACGCGCAGACCGCCGACTTGAGGACCTTGCCAGTGACCCCGGCGATACGTCCCTCAACTTGTTGCGCGTACATGTCGCGCTGCTCTGCCATCGAGACCGTACGGTCAAGCGTGTCGGGCGACGATGCGGTGTGGTACTGCGCGGTGGCGACCTTGAGGCTGCCCTCGCCCGGCTGAGCCGGGAAGCCGTAGTTGACGCAGTCGTCACCCTTGCCGTGGGTGAAGATGAACGTCGGCGACTTGCCGACCAGGTCGGCATCAGCCTGCAGTTCGAACCAGAACAGTTTTTGTCGATAGACCTTGAGCAGCCCGTCCAGCGGATCACCGACCAGGCCACCCATCCAGTTGCCCGCGCTGATCACCAGTTTGTCGGCGTGCAAAGTGCGCTGATCAGTGGTGACGGTGACCCCCTGCTCGTTCGAGCTGATGTCGATGACGGTCTCACCTTTGTACAACGTAGCGCCATGTTGCTCGGCCAGTTTGAGCTGCACGTCGATGCAGCGCTCGGGCCGCACGAAACCGCCGCCCGGTTCGAAGTAGCCGACGGCGCTCTCGTGCACCTCGGCGAACTGCGAAAAACGCTGGCGAATCTGCGTGGCATCCAGCACTTCATGTTCGATGCCGTAAGTCTGGGCCAGGCCGATGGTGCGCAGGGTGAAATCGGTTTGGTCGGCTGGATCGAAGTCCGGGCTTGAGGTCAGCACCAGCAAACCGGACTGCTCGAACAGAGACTCGCCGGACAGCGCCTCAAGCTCACGCCAGATGCGGTGCGAGTTGCGCACGATAGGCACGTACTGCGCGCCTTCGCCCACCGACAGCCGCGTGATGCGCGTGTCGCCATGGCTTGAGCCGAAGGTATGCGGCGGGTGATGACGGTCGATGCCGGCCACTTTTACCCCGGCTTTGGCTAATTGATAAACCGTCGCCGCGCCCATGGCGCCCAGGCCGATTACCAGTGCTTCAAATCGTTCAGACATCAACGCTCGCCCAAGCAGAAAACCGCCAGTTGAGAGGAAAACTCCATGTAAAACAACGAACAAAAGAGCATAACCATATGCCATTGGCGCGTTAGCTGGACTGGTTAGGTGAGGCCCATCGCCAGCAGCCAGTTCCACATTGGGAACTGGGTACATCTGCCAGAGATTGGTCGGCTGTCAGGCCGCCATCGCTGGCAAGCCAGCTCCCACAGTTTTTGATTCGCGTTCAACCCATGCGGCAAAGCCGCCCCACTCAACACAATGAGCGTTAGCTCGAGTACCGCTCTTGATCGCGAGCGCCCGTCGGTAGGCTGAGTGGAGGGATTGATCCGGGGGTGGGAGCGCAGCGACGTTTGGCGCAGCCAAACACATCGAGAGGAGGTGCAGCGCAGCAAACCGGAGGCGATGCCCCCGGATCGATCCCGGAGCGAAGGAACCCGAGCCTTAGCGAGGGCCGAACGTCAGGGTAAAGCCTTTTGGGTTACCTTTTTGGCGTTTGAAAAAGGTGACCCGCCGTCAGGGCGGAACCCCAAGAAGCCGTTACCGCAGCAACGAATATGTACCCACCGTTTCAGACATTTAACTCCCCCTCCATCGCCCGATCGACTACCATGCCGCCGCCGGTTTCCAAATGGGATTAATAGGGAATCCGTAGCGCCTCACGAGGCGTGAAACGGAACTGCCCCCGCAACTGTAGATGCCGAGCCTGCTCCTTTTCTGCCACTGGATTTATCTCCGGGAAGGCCTGGAGCGTGGCGACGACGCATCAGTCAGGAGACCTGCCGGCCATGCAATATCACTAACCGGCGGGGTGTCCGGGAAGGACATCGCTGCCGTGCGCAATTTCCTCTTCGACCGGCCCTACCCTGCTCCTGCGGCAGCGTTCGATGTGTTTCCAGTCCGTACCCCTGCTCCGTGTACGGTTCAAATGGAGATTGCATCATGCTGCTGGCCCGCGTTACTGCGCTCATCACCGGACTTGGCGTCTGCGCCCTCGCCCACGCCACCCCGACTCACTACCCGCTGACGGTAGAGAACTGCGGCAGCACCCTCAGTTTTGCGCATGCCCCGACCGGTACAGTGACCGTCGGCCAGGCCGCTACCGAAATGCTTTACGCCTTGGATCTGGGCGACAAAGTGTTGGGCACTTCGGTCTGGTACAACGACGTGCAGGCCAAATACAAAACTCAGGACGACAAGATCCAACGCCTCGCCGACAACGAGCCGAGTTTCGAAGCGGTGATCGCCAAACGCCCGCAACTGGTCGCAGTTGAGCTGGAGTGGATGGTCGGCGCGCAAGGCGCTGTCGGCACCCGAGAGCAGTTTCACGAGCTGAAAATCCCTACCTACCTGATGCCTTCCGACTGTGAAGCCAAAAACAACCTGGTCGGCGCTGACGGCACACGTCTTGCCCCATTCCACATCGACAGCATTTATAAAAGCGTCAGCCAGTTCGCCGAGATTTTCGACGTGCAGGAGCGTGGCGAGAAGCTCAACGCCGAACTCAAGGCCAGCCTCGCCAAATCGATCGCCACGGCTAAACAGCACGAACAAAAGCCGGCCAGCGCATTGGTGTGGTTTTCCAGCTCCGAGATGGGCGTCGATCCATTCGTGGCCGGACACAAGGGTGTTCCCGAGTTCATGCTCGAGACGCTGGGCGTGCGCAACATCGTGCAGTCCGATGAAGAATGGCCAACCGTCGGCTGGGAAACCATCGCAAAGGCCAATCCGACCTTTCTGGTGATCGCACGCATGGATCGTCGTCGCTTCCCGGCGGACGACCATCAGAAGAAACTCGAGTTTCTGCGCAGCGACCCAGTGACCCGCAATATGGACGCGGTGAAGAACAACCGCATCATCATCCTCGACGCCATGGCCATGCAGGCCAGCCTGCGCATGTTCGATGGTCTGGAACAACTGGCCTCGGCCATCAACGGTTATGACCTGAGCAAATGACCGCCATCGCGTTTCGAATCCTGTTGGCGCTCGGCGTATTGTTACTTGCCGTACTCGCCGGAGTGTCCATCGGTGAAACGGCCATCGCGCCGGGCGTGGTGTTGCAGACGCTGGCCAACAAGCTGTGGGCGGCGGGTTATGCGCTGGATCCGATTGATCAGGGCATCGTCTGGAATTACCGTCTGACTCGCGCCTTGGTAGCGGCCGCGTGTGGCGCCGGGCTGGCGACCTGCGGGGTGATTCTGCAATCGCTGCTGCGCAATCCGCTGGCCGATCCGTATCTGCTGGGCATCTCCGCTGGCGCCTCGACCGGCGCAGTGATGGTCACGCTGCTGGGCGTTGGCGCTGGGTTGATTTCGTTGTCGGCGGGCGCGTTTGTCGGGGCCGTTGCGGCGTTCGGGCTGGTGATTCTGCTGGCGCGCGCCAGCGGCACCGCGAATGGCACCGGGCAGATTATTCTGGCCGGGATCGCTGGCTCACAGCTGTTCAATGCGCTCACCGCGTTTCTGATCACCAAGTCGGCCAGTTCCGAACAGGCGCGCGGGATCATGTTCTGGCTGCTGGGCAATCTCAGCGGCGTGCGCTGGCCTTCGGTGTGGCTGGCGATGCCGGTGGCCGTATTGGGGCTGGCGGTGTGTCTGTGGCATCGACGGGCGCTGGATGCGTTTACCTTCGGTGCAGATTCGGCGGCGTCACTGGGCATTCCGGTGCGTCGGGTGCAGTTTGTGCTGATTGGTTGTGCCGCGATGGTGACGGCAGTGATGGTATCGATTGTCGGTTCGATCGGGTTTGTCGGGCTGGTGATTCCGCATTCCGCGCGCCTGCTTCTCGGCACCAGTCACGGTCGCTTGCTGCCGGCAAGCGCGCTGGGCGGCGCGGTGTTTCTCATTGCGGCGGACGTGCTGTCGCGTACGTTGATCAAGGGTCAGGTAATTCCGGTTGGCGTGGTGACCGCATTGGTCGGTGCGCCGGTGTTCGCGCTAATTCTGATTGCCCGGAGAAACGCGCGATGAGCGTGCTGAGTTGCACCGATCTGGCGTTCAAGGTGCGTGACGCGCAGTTGTTGCACGGGATCAATCTGGACGTCCAGCGCGGGGAAACGCTGGGCATCGTCGGGCCGAATGGTTCGGGGAAATCCACATTGCTGAAGCTACTTGCCGGGCTGCGGGTTCCCTCCGCGGGCGCGGTTCAGCTTGAAGGTCAATCCATTGGTCGCTTGTCCCGGCGCGACATCGCGCAACGCATGGCAGTGGTCGAGCAGCAGGCCGATACCGACGATGCGATCCGCGTGTTCGATGCTGTTGCGCTGGGCCGCACACCGTGGTTGTCTGCGTTGAGTCCATGGTCAGCCGATGACGACGCCATCGTCCGCCAGGCCTTGCACGATGTGGACGCCACACACCTGAGCACACGCACCTGGCGCAGCCTGTCCGGCGGTGAACGCCAGCGCGTACACATTGCCCGGGCGCTGGCGCAACGTCCGCAGATTCTGCTGCTCGACGAGCCGACCAATCACCTCGACATCCAGCATCAGCTGGCGATTCTGAACGTGGTTCAAGCGTTGCCGGTGACTACGCTGATTGCGCTGCACGATCTCAATCAGGCGCTGACTTGTGACCGGTTGGCCGTGTTGGAACGCGGGCGCCTGGTAGCGCTGGGCAAACCGTTGGAAGTGCTGACGCCGCAACGTCTGCTCGACACCTTCGCGGTGCAGGCGCATTACCTGACCGATCCGTTCGACGGCGCGCAGATCCTGCGTTTGCGCTCGGTCTGATCAAGTTGGCAGACGCTCTCCATGTGAGTCGTCTGCCACACCGGATCGGCCTCTACATCGATTACCTCAAACCCCGTGCGAGCTTACCGCGCCTTAAAAGCGCAAGTCGGTTTCTTATAAATATCGCAGATCGCCATTCAGGCACCATTCGTCGCAAGCTGGCCAAACGCTGGCCACCTGCTACATTCACATGACACGTGTACGGATGCGGGTGTGGCGACATGGTCCATCAGCACAGGAATTTACCCCTGCAAGCGTTGGCTTTGATGGCTTCGGTCGGCGTCTGCGGGTGTGTGCCACCGCCACTGGTATCGTACAGACCGAGTGACCCGCCTGTTGTAACCCTGCCTTTGGTCGCTGCCGGAGTACGTGATGAGCGCAGTGTTTTTGCGACTCGTTTTGCGGCAGAACTTGCTGCCTCCTCTGCGCCGGATGATCGTGATGTCGCAAAATGGATACATTGGCCAACGGTGCCGACTCCACCACCGGCGCCATCATCACCCTTGCACGACGTCTCGATTCTTGTCATTCCCGGTATCTTTGGCGATTGCGTCGCCGACCAAGCATTGCCGTTCAGCGATGGAGTTGTCAGAACACCTGCTAAGAGTTTCACCGAAGGTTACGCCTACCTGACGCTCTCGGGCTTCACGCGTGTTCAAGCGGTGAATGTTCACGGCCGTGCCTCCTCATCAACCAATGGCGAAATTATCGCCGCTGCGATCTTGCGCGAAGCTAACGATCCCACGATCACAAGAATTTTAGTCGTCGGCTATTCCAAAGGTGTTGCTGACACTCTGCACGCCCTCGCGAAAATCGGTAATGGCCGTCCACTGCGAACACCGCTTTCATTCATTTCCGTGTCCGGCGTTGTAATGGGTACGCCACTTGCTGACAAGCATGATGACCTTTACAAGCAGTTGGGCACGCGCTATTCGGGGTTGAATTGCAC
The DNA here is from genome assembly GCF_048822895.1 of Pseudomonas sp. P4795. Taxonomy (NCBI): domain Bacteria; kingdom Pseudomonadati; phylum Pseudomonadota; class Gammaproteobacteria; order Pseudomonadales; family Pseudomonadaceae; genus Pseudomonas; species Pseudomonas sp. P4795. Next base: position 112,444 of record NZ_JBMFBT010000011.1, read on the forward strand.
ACCTTCGGATGGTCAGGAGGTCACCAGCCTCACGCGACACCAACGACTGCGCTGGCTGGAAAAGCACCCTCGGATGCCAGGAGTGAACCTCTACTCGATAGTGGCATACGCTGGTGCCTCTTCAATTTCCCCAGGATTGCTCGCGTTTTACCAGTTGCTCGCACAAGTCGACCCGCGCAACGACGGCCAGATGATTGCATCTGACGCGGTGCTCCCCAACTCGACGTTGCTGGCAGAGGCAAATTCTGATCATTGGACCTATGTGTTGCCATTGCGCAACCATCCCGCCTGGACAATACGCTCAGCTACCTCCGATCTCCCATATCCGCGCGCGGAATTCTTCCGTGCGCTCATACGCACCGTCATCGAGCTGGATACCTTCGAGGAATAGAACAATGAATAATGGAATTTCGACATGGCTGTGTCCCCTGCTGGTAGCGATGGGAGCCGTCGCTGGCTGTGCAAACGGTCCCAAGGGCGTTCCAGTAGATCCAGGCAAAGACTGGACTCAGTCCGGAAAAACTGAGCTGACGCAACCAATCGCGCTCATTGCCGATACTCAAATACATGAGAGTCGCGGGGTCGCGAGCCGTTATTTCAATCGATCAGGCGATGAAGTTGTGCCCGTCACGTTGCGAACCGGGCAACAGGTCATCGGTGCGGCCGATATCCTGGCTTACGCAATGGAGCGTGCCAAGTCGTACCCGTTGGTTGTGCATGCAGGGGATGCGATCGACGTATCCTGCTCCACGGAATGGAATCTCTTCATGGCGGCTATGGGGGCATCCGGTCGGCCGGGCCCCGGGCCTACCAGTTGGCTATTCGCGCCGGGCAATCACGATGGATTCCTGACCGGCAACATGTACCCCAAGGACGATGCCGACGGCCGGATCTATGTCAAATCTTACTGGAGCAACCTGTGCAACGCAGGCCAAGTCTGGTCAGATCATCAAAGACGCTACAGCCAGATGCCCAAAGAGGAAATTGTCAGTCGATATGCCGCAATGCTCGCTCGGGATACAGCTGTGGATTCGAAAAACCCGAACTGCAATCCCGACGGCTCGTTGTGCTGGGCGACCCGCATTCGCAGGGGCGACTTGCAGTGGACATCCTACATCGTTCAGCGTGTACGCCTCCCGGCAGCGCAGTCCGGCGGCACTCCTGTTTATGCACTGTTGCTGGATAGCTCGGACTTCGATCAACGCCCATACTTGAAGCCGTCGGGACTTGCCGGGCTGCGGGCGGGAGTTTCCACCGACCAGCTACGTGCGTTAAAGCACCTGACTGCCGATCTCCCCTCCGAAGCCCGATATTTCTTTATCGCCCACCATCCATTCGATGTTTGGAGCGGTAACGACTGGAGCATCGAGAAGCGTGACCTGTGGAACGAGTTGAATGGCGATCCACGTTCGCTGCATTTCCTGGTTAGTGCCCATACACATACGGGCGCCCTGCTAAGCCACAATGGCGAATATGGTTCGCTGACAGAACTCAATACAGGGAGCCTGAGCGATGCCCCTGTTTATTTGCGTAATCTGAAGTTCGAAGCGGACTCGCGAGGAGCAGTCGGATTTCGCTCTGCTGCAATTCCGTTGATAGCCAAACAATCCAGCCCGAACTGTGATGGAGCGCAACTATCCAAAAGCTCGGATGAGTGGGATTACAGCGTCCGTAATCAAGATACCGAGAGTGATAGAACCAGCACGTACCCCAAGCTCATCCGCTACACAGCGGCCGCTTTTAGCGCTGTTGGCCACTGGTTTAAATTCTGGTCGGGGAAGCATGAGGAGTTACGACCACAGTTGCTCGCTTATGCAGATGTCGCAGAACGGACCATGCCCGCCAGCCAAGAGTTTAAATACTACCCGTTCGGGGAACGCGATGATCACGGCACGCCAATGCGGCCCGTTGTTTTGAGAGGTCCGGCGGAGGTTGCACAAAAATTGCGCGCCAACGCCAATTGTGACACTGGAGCAGGATTTTGCTCCGCACAAGCCAAAGGCAACCTTCTCTTGGCACTGGATACGTATTACTGGCTTGATCCTGCAACCCCGCAGACTGTGAAGGATAAAGCCCACAGCCTGCGGCTATGCATGGCATTGGCCGCAGCTGCAGAGTCCCCTTACCCGGGAAGCTCGGAACAAGACAAGGTAAATACAATCACCCGCTCGGTCAGCGTTGAATGGTCGGGCCGCCTATCACCAGGCTCAAGCCTCGCAGGCGAAACTGAGAGCGCGAAACGATAAACCGCTATCATTTTTTCGGCGTGAATGTATCCCGCGCAATGTTGCCCACAGTATTGGTGGTGTAGGCGTCAAAGGTTCCACCGATGACGCCGCCCAACAATGGAACGGCCTTTCCAAGGTTGATAATTCCTTTTTCACCAAACTTTGTAAAAAGCTTGAATCCAACCTTCTTGTTTATCTCGAGCAAAGTTTTACCGGATATCGATTTTACAGCGTTAAGCGCAAGCTTGTTGCCCACCGCGATACCGATATCCTTTAACACTTCTTTTGCAGAATTAGCTGTCAGGCAGGCAAAGACAAGTGTTTTCACCTTGTCATCCTTGATGTCGTATCCGCCCAAGTGAGCAATGGCCGCAATCATGCGGACTTGTACGAAGAGCACACTTGTAATATTCGCAGGCAGTGCGATGGGCAGTGTGATCAACCCTCCCAGGCCTGTAATGAACCCGGACGTACCCGACTTGGTATTTTGCCAGCGGATCAACGAGTTGGCTTGTTCGTAAGTGGTGCCATCGTCGTTGGAATAGCTGACCGCCAACTCTTCAGCGGAGTCTAGCCCAGAGAATCCATTGACAGATTTTTCATAAGCCCAATCGAGGGCTTGCATGATTTTTTCTTGACTAATCAGTTCCATTGTCGTCTCAAGAAGATGCGGTAGTGGCACTATGATGCCAGACAAAACCACATTCTGAAAGCTTGAAACAAGGGGCTTCAGCATTGCTATTCACCGGGCTTCGGTGCCGATGACGACGCTGATAGAGGTGCAGGCGCATTACCTGACCGATCCGGTCGACGGCGCGTAGATCCTGCGTTTGCGCTCGGTCTGATCACAACGGCAGACGACTCTCCATATGCGTCGTCTGCCAGAGCGGATCGGCCTCGACATCGATTACCTCAAACCCCTGCCGCAGCCAGAAATCAATCGCGCCCGGCAAGAACGGATGAGTGTGCAGATAGACCACTTCCACCCCGCTCTCCACCGCCAGCGCTTTCAACGCCCGATAGAGCTTGCCGGCCAGTCCCGAACGACGAAACGCGGGCAGGACGAAAAGCCGCACCACTTCCACGACGTTCAGTTGCTGGTAATCAAACTGCGAAAAACGTCCGTCGTAGGGCAGATAGCCGATCGAGGCGACAATCCGTCCTCCGTCCTCCGTCACGCGCCACCAGAAACGCGCCTTCGCCGCGCACGTAAATCTCTTCGAAATTTTGCAGATCAGCCGGGATTCCAGTCGCGCTGAGCTTCGGAAACAGCTCGGCGCGTGCTTGCAGCACAAATTGCAGAACCTCAGTAATGTCGGAGGCGTTCACGGCCTCAATGGTGGTTTGATCAGTCATGCACCCGCCATGATGGGTTGATTGAGATTGCCTTGTATCCACGCTGAAACGTATGTTTCGCAAAATGCTATAGCAAATCTATGTACCCAAGGCGTTCCCGGAGTTCATTTGACAGGGCGATCAGGCATGGCCAGTGACCGTTGCATCGACCGTAGAGACAGCTCGGCATCGGTATTTCTGATTTTTTTGCGTCTGGGGCTAACGTCTTTCGGTGGGCCTGTCGCGCACCTCGGTTACTTTCGCGATGAGTTCGTCACCAGACGGCGCTGGTTGAGTGAGCGCAGCTATGCAGATCTCGTGGCGCTCTGCCAATTTCTGCCGGGGCCTGCGAGCAGTCAGGTCGGGATCGCTTTGGGTCTGTCACGCGCGGGCTACCGTGGCGCGCTGGCTGCCTGGGCCGGGTTCACCCTGCCGTCGGCCGTCCTGCTGATTGCGTTTGCGCTGGGCATTTCCCATTACGGTTCGGTGCTTTCGTCCGGCGCACTGCACGGCCTCAAAGTGGTAGCCGTTGCCGTGGTTGCTCAAGCGGTCTGGGGGATGGCGCGACACTTGTGCACCGACCTGATACGGGTCAGCCTCATGATCATTGCGGCGTGCGTTGCTCTGCTGGCACCGTCAGCATTGGGACAGATCAGCGTGATTGTCGGCGCAGGCATTTTGGGACTGCTGATATTCAAACCGGGGCAGATCGCTGAGCATGAGCCGCTGCCGATCGTGGTCAGTCGGCGCGCGGGTGCGATCTGGCTTTCGTTGTTTTTCGTATTACTGGCGGGGTTGCCGCTGTTTGCCTACGCGCTGCCCAATCAGACTGTCGCGGTGGTCGACGCCTTCTATCGCGCAGGCGCGCTGGTGTTTGGCGGAGGGCACGTGGTGTTGCCGCTGCTGCAAGCGCAGGTGGTGCAACCCGGCTGGGTGAGCAACGAGGTTTTCCTCGCCGGTTACGGCGCTGTGCAAGCCATGCCGGGGCCCTTGTTCACGTTCTCGGCATTCCTTGGCGCGTCGATGAATACCGCTCCATCCGGCTCGATCGGCGGCCTGATCTGCCTGCTGGCGATCTTCGCGCCGTCGTTTTTGCTGATCATGGGTGCATTGCCGTTCTGGGAGCAATTACGTCGCAACGGGCGTACACAGTCCGCGCTTGCCGGGGTGAATGCGGCGGTGGTCGGGCTGCTGCTGGCGGCGCTGTATCAGCCGGTCTGGACCAGTGCGATCGTTGAGGTGCAAGACTTTGGCCTCGCACTGCTCGCACTGGTGGCGCTGATGTTCTGGAAGCTCCCGCCGTGGCTCGTGGTCGTCATCAGCGGGATCGTGGGATGGGGTTTAAGCGTTGTGGCATGAGTCACGGCGAAGTCAGTGTCACCACGTAATTTCCCGAGCGGATCGGCTTTCCAGCACCGTCGACCAACTGATACTGCTGATCAGAGTAACGAGCACCTGCGCCGCTATCGGCGATCAATCTGACATTGACTGCGGAACGACCCAGCGCCGTAACCGTACGCACGGGCTCGACACTGCGAGCACTGACAGCGTTACCTCGCGCCGGGGTTGCGCAGCCGTTGAGTTCGAAGGTCGAACTCGTCCCGCCGTCAAACGTACATCCCGGCTCCACGATGCTGCCGGTGAAATGAATGACACCCTGACTGGACGGGGTCGCCGCCAGGCAGGTTCCACTCAGTGCGGATAACAGGCTGATACCGACCGACAGACGATTCAAGTTCATGGCCAACACTCCGTGAGGTATATGGAGTGCATCGACAGGTTTGCCCGGAAACTTGAGTTTTTTAATGTTGTTTGTTGGAAACGGTTAACGGCACGTCAAGTCAAACCGGGTGATCGACCACCTGGATCTGCGTCAGCCCCATCAGCTCAGCCTGCTCCAGAATCTCCTCCGGCGTTGCGTCCGCACTCGGCATGATCAGACTGTTCTCGCCATCCCCGAAATGCAGTTGCAACAGGTGCATCGCGGCTTCGTCGCCGGACAGTTCAGAGTATTCCAACTCAAAGGTATGCGTGCGCAGTTCGCCGTTGAAAAGGTATTCGACAGTGACATTGTGCATGGGATGAATTCTCGTGCAGGGAAGATAGCAACTGAATATGCTGACTTGATGGTCAGCGTTTTAGTTCAGCTGCTATGTTTGCCCTCTGCGATATTCCGGCGTGAGCCGCACGACCTTGAGACGCCTATGATGATGCGCAAACCGCTTGTACAGATTGACGTGAGCAAGGTGAAAAACTCTGAACAGCTGCACACACTGTTGAAGGATGCACTTGAATTCCCTGAGTGGTATGGCGGTAACTGGGATGCTTTCTGGGATGCGATCACCGGGCTGGTCGAAATGCCTGTACAGCTGAAAATCTCAGGGTGGGAAACGTTGTCCGAACGCTTGCCGAGAGATGCACAGCTCATGCAGCGATGCTTCGCCGACATGGAAACCGAATATCCAGCGCTCGTTCCGGATCTGGTGTTCGACTAAAGGCTTTTTGCATATGTTTAACCGCAAGCAAGCGCTTTAGCAGTTAATCCAAAACCGGCACAATCTTCGGCTTTTTCAAAACAGGAAAGCTTCATGCAACGGATTGTGATTCTGGGCAACGCGGGCAGCGGCAAATCCACCCTCGCCCGCGCGCTCGGCAAGCGTCTGGACCTGCCGGTCATACACCTCGACACGCTGTTCTGGGAACCCGGCTGGGTCGAACCAGACGCTGAGCAATTTCGCGCAAGGGTTCGCGAAGCAATCGCCGCCGATAACTGGGTGTGTGAAGGCAACTATGCGCGGCGCACCTTCGAGTTGCGCCTGCCGCGTGCCGACCTGATTATCTGGCTCGACACCCCGCGGCTGACCTGTTTCTGGCGGGTGATCGTGCGCAGCGTCATGAACCGCCCTCGCGCGGATCTCGCCGCTGGTTGCACAGAGAAACTCGACCGGGAATTCCTGACCTTTCTCAAGTTCGTGTGGACTTTCGATCGTGGCTATCGGCCGGGCATCGACGCAGTGCGCTTGGCCGTCGGCCCCCACGTTCCCGTAGTGCATTTACGCAGTACTGGGCAAATCGCAGCGTTTGTCGCGAGCTTGCCGGCTGCTGATTTCACCAATGACTGCTTGTCCGCCCCACAATCAACCGACAGAATCGGCGCCTAGCCCAGCAAGCAACTGATGAGGTCTGTGTCATGAGCAAAGCGACTTACGTTCCGCCCGCAGTCTGGAAAAACAACGCCCCGTCCGGCGGCCAGTTCGCCAACATCAATCGCCCGACTGCCGGGCCGACGCATGAAAAAACTCTGCCGGTCGGCAAGCAGCCGTTGCAGCTGTATTCGCTGGCCACACCGAATGGCGTGAAGGTCACGATTCTGCTCGAAGAACTGCTGGCGCTGGGGCATAGCGCGGCCGAGTACGACGCCTGGCTGATCCGTATCGGCGAGGGTGATCAGTTTTCCAGCGGCTTCGTCGAGATCAATCCGAATTCGAAGATTCCGGCGTTGCTCGATCGCAGCGTCGAGCCGCCGATTCGCGTGTTTGAGTCCGGTGCGATCCTGCTTTATCTGGCGGAGAAGTTCGGCGCGTTCCTGCCAACCGATCCGGCCGGTCGTACCGAAACCTTGAACTGGCTGTTCTGGCAAATGGGTGCGGCGCCCTATCTGGGCGGCGGCTTCGGGCACTTCTATGCGTACGCGCCGGAGAAGCTCGAGTACCCGATCAACCGCTTCACCATGGAAACCAAACGTCAACTGGATGTATTGGATCGACGCCTCGGCGAAAGTCGTTACCTGGCGGGCGACAGCTACACCATCGCCGACATCGCGGTCTGGCCGTGGTACGGGCAACTGGTGCGCAACAATGTCTACTCGGCTGCCGAGTTTCTGTCGGCCCACGAGTACGTCCACCTGCAGCGCTGGGCCGAAGAAATTGCCAATCGCCCGGCGGTGATTCGCGGTCAGCGCGTCAATCGCACGTGGGGCGATGAGGCGAGTCAGGTGCCCGAGCGGCATGAAGCTGCAGATCTGGATTAAATCCCTGCTGATGTCTCACACCTCGCCTGCGTGATTGTGCCCATTTCTGCGCCGAGCACGGCATCGTGTCGGATATCGAACTGATTCGCGCGGATCAGATCAACGAATCCTACGAGCGCCTGCTCAAGGGCGATGTGAAGTATCGCTTCGTGATTGATAACGCGACGCTGGCTGGATAAACGTCCGCGATGCCTATCTGCGGAAAAGCATCTGCGGGTGGGCATCAAACCCCACGCAACGCCTCGATATCACGCTTCGGCGCCGCCCCGAACAGCCGACTGTACTCGCGGCTGAATTGCGACGGACTTTCATAACCGACCTTGAACGCCGCCGTTGACGCATCCTGATGCTCGACCAGCATCAGTCGCCGCGCCTCGTTCAGGCGCAGCCATTTCTGGTACTGCAACGGGCTCATGGCGGTCAGTTGGCGGAAGTGGTGATGGAAGGTTGGCGAACTCATCTGCACACGCGCGGCCAGTTCTTCGATGCGTACCGCTGAGGTGTAATTGACTTTCAGCCAGTCGATGGCTTTGGCGATCCGGTAACCCTGCCCGTCGACGGCGATGATTTGCCGCAGCCGACCGGCCTGATCGCTTTGCAGCAGACGATAGTGGATTTCGCGCTGGATCAGCGGAGCGAGCACCGGGATCGCTTCGGGTTCATCCAGCAGTGCCAGCAGCCGCTCGAATGACTTAAGCATATCGACAGTCACCGTGCCGATGCCCACCCCTTTGGACACCGGTCGCTCGCGGGCCGGCGGCGTTTCACTCTGCGCCACCAGCTCGGCGAGCATGCGCAGGTCGAGCTTGAACGTCAGCCCCAGACACGGCAGAGCCGGACTGGCCACCAGCACTTCGGAATTGGCCGGCAGGTTCAACGACGTGACCAGAAACCTCGAAGTGTCGTAGGGATACCCCTCGCCGCCGACCCACAGCTGCTTCTCGCCTTGCGCGACCAGAATGATGCTCGGCTCGACCATGCACACCACCGGCGCTGATGGCTGTTCGCGGCGGAAGAAGCCAAGCCCGGCAATCGGCATCGGGAAGTCACCCGGTTCTGCAACCCGGTCGGCGATGATCTGCATCAGCGTTTGCTGGAGCGCGATGTGCTGAGTAGTGATTTCTTGCTGGCTGGTCATATTCGCTCAATCCCTCTTTGCCTGAACTCTAACGCCCCCGCGCACCTGCGTCGCGCAAAACACCCGAGACTCATAGGATCAGGCAAGCAATCCAGCGCATTGCACTACGGCACGCCTGGCGTGGGCGGGAGAATGTTGGCTCGCCCACTCACTCGAAAGGATTTACCCGTGAAAGGAATTTTGCTGGCCCTCGGGCTGCTTGTGACCTCGTTTTCTTCAATGGGAGCCGATATGTCAAACGGTGCCGACAATTTCTACAAAAGCGCCAAGGTGAACGTGGAAAAAGTCACCTTCAATAACCAGTACGGTATGCAGGTCGCGGGCAATCTGTTCACCCCAAAAGGCCTGAAATCCGACTCGAAAAACGCCGCCATCATCGTCGGTCATCCGATGGGCGCAGTGAAGGAACAAAGTGCCAACCTGTACGCCACCAAAATGGCCGAGCAAGGCTTTGTCACCTTGTCGCTGGACTTGTCGTTCTGGGGCGCCAGTGCCGGCACGCCGCGTCAGGCCGTGTCGCCGGATATCTACGCCGAGGACTTCAGCGCCGCCGTGGATTTCCTCGGCACTCGACCCCTGGTTGATCCCCAACGTATCGGCGTGATCGGCATCTGCGGCAGTGGCAGCTTCGCCATCAGCGCGGCGAAGATTGATCCGCGCATGAAGGCCATCGCCACGGTGAGCATGTACGACATGGGCGCGGCCAACCGTAACGGCCTCAAACACTCGGTGACACTGGCCCAGCGTCAGAAAATCATTGCTGAAGCAGCCGCGCAGCGTGATGTGGAATTCCAGGGCGGCGCGGTGCGCTACACCGGCGGCACGCCGCTGCAACTGACCGGCAATGCCATCGGCGATGAGTTTTACGACTTCTATCGCACCCCGCGCGGCGAAGTCACCCCGGCCGGTGCCTCGGCGCAGACCACCACCATGCCGACGCTGACCAGCAACGTGAAGTTCATGAACTTCTATCCGTTCAACGATATCGAGAGCATTTCGCCGCGGCCAATGCTGTTCATCGCCGGCGCTGCGGCGCACTCGCGTGAGTTCAGCGAGGACGCTTTTGCGCGCGCCGCCGAGCCTAAAGAGCTGGTGATCGTCCCGGGCGCCGGGCACGTGGATCTTTACGATCGGGTCGAGCTGATTCCGTTCGCCAAGTTGACTGCGTTTTTCAAAACTCACCTGAAGTAGCCTGATCGCGGCCTCGCTCGCGAGGCCGCGACGCTTCACGCAATACAGGATTCAAACCATGACCCATTCCCCTCCTACATCGCCCGGGCATTCCTGGGGCGCGGTCTTCGCCATGTCGCTGGCCGCATTTGTGCTGGTGGCGTCCGAGTTCATGCCGGTCAGCCTGCTGACGCCAATCGCGGCGGATCTGCACGTCACTGAAGGTCAGGCCGGTCAGGGCATTTCCGTGTCGGGCGTATTTGCCTTGTTCACCAGTCTGTTGATCCCGCTGGTCGCGGCGCGGGTCGGACGCAAACCGCTGCTGGTGTCGTTGACCGTGCTGATGATCGTGTCAGGAACGGTGGTAGCGTTTGCACCGAATTACGCGATATTCATGCTTGGCCGTGCGCTGATCGGCGTAGCCATCGGGGGTTTCTGGTCGCTGTCGGCTGCGACGGCCATGCGTCTGGTACCTGACGATCAGGTGACGCGGTCTATGGCCATCGTCAATGGCGGCAACGCACTGGCGACGGTGGTTGCAGCGCCGCTGGGCAGTTTCCTCGGTTCGCTGATCGGCTGGCGCGGCGCGTTCTTTTGCGTGGTGCCGATGGGGCTGATCGCCACGGTCTGGCTGTTGTTCAGCCTGCCGGCAATGAAAGCCCAGGCCAGTACTGCTAGCGCCAATGTCTTCCGGTTGATGAAGAGCGGACCCGTCGCACTGGGCATGATTGCCGTCAGCGTGTTTTTCATGGGCCAGTTCATGCTGTTCACCTACCTGCGACCGTTCCTGGAAACCGTCACCCACGTCAGCGTTTCCATGTTGTCGCTGATGCTGCTGGTGTTGGGACTGGCCGGGCTTGCCGGGACGTTCCTGATTGAAGCTTTCATCAAAAAAGGCCTGCAGCGGACGTTGATCGTGATCCCGATGTTGATGGCGGTGATCGCCATGGCGCTGGTCGCGTTCGGCAGCTCGGCGCTGATCACCACGGTATTGCTGGGCTTGTGGGGACTGGTTGCGACCGCCGCGCCGGTCGGCTGGTGGACGTGGCTGGCGAGGACCTTACCCGATGATGCCGAAGCAGGCGGCGGGCTGATGGTGGCAATCATCCAGCTCGCCATTGCTTCGGGCGCCACCCTCGGCGGGCTGGTTTTCGATGCAAACGGCTACCGTGCAACGTTCGAATTGAGTGCGGTTTTGCTCGGCGCAGCGGCTGTTCTGGCGTTGATCGCCGGGCGCGCCGCAACAACGGCATTGAGGCGCGTGGAGTTTGCAGGCGAAAATAGGGTCTAGACCTCATGGCCACCCTATTGGATTGAGTCAAATGAACGCGATTCGCCGCTTGTGCCTGGTTCTTGGCGACCAGTTGTCCTTCGATCTCGCCTCGTTGCAGGGGCTGGATGCCGAGCGCGACAGGGTGTTGCTGGTCGAGGTCATGGAGGAAGCCAGCCATGTACCGCACCATCCGCAGAAGATCGTGCTGATCTTCAGTGCCATGCGCCATTTCGCCGAAGAACTGCGCCAACGCGGTTTTCAAGTGCAGTACGTCACCCTCGATGACCCGCAAAACTCCGGATCAGTACCCGGCGAGCTACAGCGCTGGCAATCGCTGACGCACGCCGAAGAGGTGCACATTACCGAGTGCGGCGACTGGCGGCTGGAGCAATCGATGAGGAATTGCGGCCTGCCGATCGAGTGGCACGCCGACAGCCGTTTCCTGTGTAGCCGCGAGGAATTCGCAGCCTGGGCCAAGGACAAAAAGCAGCTGCGCATGGAGTTCTTCTATCGCGAGATGCGTCGCAAAAGCAGGCTGCTGCTGAATGGCGACGGCACTCCGGTCGGCGGGGCGTGGAACTTCGATGCGGACAATCGCAAGGCATTGCCCAAGAGCGTGAAGGCGCCCTACCCGGCACGTTTCTCTGCAGATGCGATTACCCGCGAGGTCATCGCACTGGTCAAGGAACGTTTCGCCAATCACTACGGCGCCGTGGACAATTTCGACTACCCGGTGACCCACGCCGAGGCTCAAGAACTGTGGGCGTATTTTCTGGACTACGGGCTGGCGGGATTTGGCGATTACCAGGACGCGATGGCCAGCAACGAGCCGTTCCTGTTTCACGCACGCATCAGCGCGGCGCTGAATATTGGCCTGCTGGATTTGCGTCAGGTATGCAGCGACGTCGAGTCTGCCTACTGGTCGGGTGGTGTGCCTTTGAATGCGGCTGAAGGCTTTATCCGTCAGTTGATCGGCTGGCGTGAATACGTGCGCGGCGTGTACTGGCTGAAGATGCCCGATTACGCCAATGGCAACGTGTTCGGAAACAGCCGCGCGCTGCCGGAATTCTACTGGACAGCCGATACGAAGATGAACTGCATGCGCCAGGCGATCGGCCAAAGTCTGGAATTCGCCTACGCGCATCACATTCAGCGCTTGATGGTCACGGGCAACTTTGCCCTGCTCGCCGGCATTGCGCCGAGCGAGATCTGCGAATGGTATCTGGCGATCTACATGGACGCCTTCGACTGGGTCGAACTGCCCAATACGCTGGGCATGGTCATGCACGCCGACGGCGGTTATCTGGGTTCCAAGCCATATTGCGCCAGCGGCCAGTACATCAAACGCATGTCGAATTACTGCGGCGACTGCGCGTACAAAGTCACTGAAAGCACCGCCGACAACGCCTGTCCTTTCAACTCGCTGTACTGGCATTTCCTGATGCGCCACGGCGACGTTTTGCGCAGCAATCAGCGCATGGGCATGCTCTACAAAAACCTTGATCGTATGACCGAGGCCAAGCAGCAAGCGCTGTGGCAACGCGGGCAGATGCTGCTGGCGAAACTGGACGCCGGGGAGGCGCTTTGAAGAAAAGCGAACTCCCGGTCAAAACCTGCGTGGTCTGCGGGCTACCCTTTGCGTGGCGCAAGAAATGGGCGCGCTGTTGGGACGAGGTGCGTTATTGCTCGGAGCGTTGCCGCCGGCAGAAAGGTTCGGTGCAGTAAGGCTCACGACGTCGCGAGGAATTCCTGAAGACTGTTGTGACCGTCCACAATCAGTCCACGGATCAGCGCTTCATAGTGCTGCGCAGTCGCCAGATCGCGCACATCGAAGCTGGCCGACCATTTGATAAAGGATTTTGCCTGGCCGGTGAGTGGCTCAAGCTTCACCGTGGCCACGTAGTTATCCAGCGGGAGCGGCGCTTCTTCGAAGCGGTACGACAGCGTCAGATTCCGATCATCAACTGCCAGTAAACGCTCTCTGACAATCGCGCCATCGGTCAATACCAGTTTGCGCACGCATCCCACGATGGCGTCAGGCTGATTGCCCTCAATCGTGCTTTGCACAATTGATGGATGCCATTTGTGGATCTCGCCAAACTGCTTCAACACGCTCCATGCGTGTCCTGTATCGCTGTCCAGGACAGCGGAAAACTCGACCATCGGCACTGTGATTTCCTCTTGATTAATCAGGCGTGAAAGCCACCCCGGCTGACTTTCCACCGGGGCGAGCGGGACTCAGTTTTCGAACTGGTGATAGACCTTGGCGATGACTTTCCAGCTGCCGTCGATTTTGATCAGGGTCAGGTAATCGTTGTAGTCGGCGCCGATGGCGTCCTGCTCCATATCAACGCGTACCACAGCGGTGGTTGGCGTGATCGCCAGCACGTCGAGTCGGGTAGTGATGTTGGCGGCTTTGCCATTGCTGTCGACAAAATCGAACAGGTTTTTGATCGGGCCGCCGAGCAGTTGGCCGTTGGTGAAACCGTACATCACGGCGTCTTGGTGGAAAGCTTTGGCGATATCGGCCGAGCTACCGACGCGCAGGCCTTCGACGTATTGATTGGCCGTGGCGATGACCGCGTTGTAGTCAGCGGTGGCTACAGCTTTGATGTTCTTCGACATGGTGGTTTCCTTTGGGTGAGCACTCGGGATTGAGTGCTGGAGTTGATGGCCGCCTAGCGTTACCAATCCTGGCGCGTCGGCGAGATGATCAGGTCGTTGACCGTTACGTTTTCCGGTTGGTTGAGCGCATAGATCACGGCGCGCGCAATGTCGTCCGGCGCGATGGCGATTTTGTTCAGTTCCTGCGCGGCTTTGCGCCCTTCGGGATCGCTGACCTTGTCGGCCCAACCGGTGTTGATCACGCCGGGGCTGACGGTGTTGACGCGAATGCCATGCTGCACGCCGAGCTCTTTGCGCATCGACTCGGTCATGGCCTGGACGAAGAATTTGGTAGCGCTGTACACGCCCGCCGCCGGCCCGACCTGATGGCCGGCCACGGAGTCCATGTTGAGGATCTGCCCGGACTTCTGCTCAAGCATGAACGGCAGAACGGCGGCAGTAGCGTTGAGATAGCCTTTGATGTTCACGTCGATCATCTTGTCCCAGTCCTGTACCGCAAGATCGACCCAGTTGGAGAACAGCATCAGGCCGGCGTTGTTCACCAGAATGTCGACGGCGCCGTAGGTGTCGTGGGCAAACTGCGCCAGTGCGTTGGTCTGCTCCGGCCGGGTCACGTCGGTGGTGAAAGCGACCACGTCGCGGCCCGCTTCGCGCAGCTCGGCGACAAACGCTTCGAGTCCTTGCTGATCAAGCGCAGCGGCCACGACGCGGACGCCATGTGCGGCCAGCGCGCGGGTCGTAGCGGCACCAATGCCGGAGGACGCGCCGGTGACGATGGCGACTTTGTTCTGCAGATAATTCATGTTCAATGTCTCTTCGCGGTGAATTCTGATCGGCCGGACTCAAGCAGCAGCGTTCGGCCAGTCGGTGTAACCCTTGGCGCCGCCGCCGTAGTAGCTCTCACGCGGGGCGATGGTCAGCTCGAGGCCGCGGCGCAGTCGTTGCACCAGATCCGGGTTGGAGATGAACAGGCGACCGAATGCCACCGCGTCGATGCGGCCCTGCGCCCGACGCTCCAGCGCCATGTCCAGGTCGTAGTTGTTGTTGCCGATGAACGCCCCTTCGAACTGCACGCTCAGTGCGTCCAGATCCACGCCTTCCGGAACGGTGCGCGAGGTGGCAGTGGCGCCTTCGACAAAGTGCAAATAGGCCAGATTGAAGCGATTGAGCTGCTGGATCAGATGGCCGTAAGTCGCCATGACGTTGCTGTCGGGCGGCGTATTACCCGCATCCGGGGTCACTGGCGAAAGACGGATGCCGACCCGATCACTGCCCCAGATCTCAACAACGGCCTCGGTGACTTCCAGCGTCAGACGTGTGCGGTTTTCAATCGAACCGCCGTATTGGTCAGTGCGCTGATTGGTCGAATCGCGCAGAAACTGGTCGAGCAGATAGCTGTTGGCCGAATGCACTTCCACGCCATCGAAACCGGCGCGTTTAGCATTTTCGGCGGCGTGTTTGTACTGCTCGATGATGCCGGGGATTTCCGAGGTCTCGAGGGCGCGCGGCATCGATACCTCGACGAAGCCGTTTTCGGTGTAGGTGCTGCCCTCGGCTTTGATCGCCGACGGAGCCACCGGCGATTCGCCGTTCGGTTGTAACTCGACGCTGGAAAAGCGCCCGACATGCCACAGTTGGCTGACGATTTGGCCGCCCGCCGCGTGAACGGCGTCGGTGACTTTTTTCCAGCCTGCGACTTGCTCCTCGGTCCAGATGCCCGGAGTTTTGGCATAGCCACGGCCTTGCGCCGAAATGTTCGTGGCTTCGGCGATGATCAGGCCGGCGCTGGCACGCTGGGCGTAATAAGTCGCGTGCAGTTCGTTGGGCACGCCGTCTTCGGCCATACGGCTGCGTGTCACGGGAGCCATCACAATGCGGTTGGCTAATTGCAGCGCGCCCATCTGCGTGGGCGAAAAAAGATCGGTGTTGGAACTGTTATCAATCATGTTGAATTCCTCAGATATTAGACCGGTCGTCTAGTAGTCCGGTTAAAAAAAACGCCTCTATACCAGCAGGCGTTTGCTCGTGATCAGTGCGGTTTCAAAGGGGTCGGTGGTCTTCTTGACCTTGACCAGCAACGAAGCACCCAGCCAGAGCTGATAGAGCGATTCGGCTAACGTCGCCGCATCCTGGGTCGTTGTCACAGAGCCGTCCGCCATGCCCTGTTCAACACAACGTTCGATACGCTGAATAATCAGGGCGGTGCCTTCCTCCAGCACCGTGCGCATGTCTTCGGACAAGTCGCAGACTTCAGCACCGAGTTTCACCACCAGGCATTTCTCCTCGGGGTGATCGAACGCCTGGGTCTTGGCCCAATAGTTCAAGTAGCCCAACAACCGCTCGGCGCCGGTGCCCTCCGCCGCCATGACGATGTCGACACGGCCGATGTACTCCTGAAAGTATTCTTCGAGCAGCGCCTGACCGAATTCCTCTTTCGAACGGAAGTAGTGATAGAACGACCCCTTAGGCACGCCGGCGGTTGTCAGCACTTCCGACAAGCCGACGGCGGTGTAGCCTTTGTTGGTCATCAGCGACTTGGCCACATCGATGATGTGCTGTCGCATGTCTTGGATAGGTTTCTTCATGGGGAAGCAGCCTATACAAAACTAGACCGGTCGTCTAGCAACTCGTATCGCCACCTGACGAAGTGACCTGGAACATTAGACTTTTTGCACTGCCGATCTCGTTGAAGAAGGCTCTAACACGGCCCTCTCCCACTTCGCAATGACCAACGGTGCAACCGCATTACCCAGCACGTTCAGCGTCGTGGTGCCGCTGTCGATGATCCGGAAAATACCCGCGATCAGTGCTACGCCTTCTAATGGCAAACCGGCGGATGCCAGCGTCGCCGACAGAATAATGATGGCGAACCCCGGCACTCCGGCCGCCCCCTTGGAGGTCAGCACCATCGTCACCACCAGCAAGATCTGCTGCGAAAGTGACAAGTCGATGCCATACAGTTGCGCGACAAAAATAGTCGCCACGCCGAGGAAGATCGACGCGCCATCGAGGTTGAACGCATAGCCCACCGGCACCACAAAACTGACGATCCGCCGTGGCACACCATAACTTTCCAGTTTGCTCATCAACTGCGGCATGACCGCTGCGGAAGCGGCGCTTGAGAACGCCAGAATCAGTTCGTTGCGAAAGTATTTGATCAACTTGAAGATGTTCTCGCCGATCAGATAACAGATCCCGCCCAGCACCACCACGGCGAAGACAATCAGTGCCAGATAAACCACACCGATCAGTTTGAGCAGCGGCAATAGCGAGGCAAAACCAAAGGTCGCGACCGTCGCGCCGATCATGCCGAACACACCAATGGGCGCGTACGCCATGACGATCGACACCACTTTGAACATCGCATCGGAAATGCCCTGTACCACCGCTACCACGGGTGCGCTTTTTTCTCGTGGGAGCGCATTCAATGCCATGCCAAACAACACCGCGAAGAACAGTACCGATAGCAACTTCGCTTCCGACATCGCCACAAACACGTTATCAGGGACGATGTTCTGCACGATCACCAGGGCGCCCTTCGACGGCTCCATGGTTATCGCCGCAGCGCTATGGGTAATACCGGAAATATCAGTCCCGCTGCCAGGCTCGAAGATGTTCGCAAAAACCAGGCCCAGCACAATCGCCAGCCCGGTGATCGCGAAGAAATAGCCCAGTGACTTGACCCCCATTCGCCCAAAGGATTTGTTATCACCGCCACCCGCGATGCCGAGAATCATGCAACAGAACACGATCGGCACCACCACCATCTTCATCATCTTGATGAAGATGTCGCCGAGCGGTTTGAGAATTTCCGCGCTGACCCACGATTGATACTGCGGATGCGTATTGAAATACCAACCGACGAACACGCCGAGCAACAGCCCGGCAACGATTTGCCACACCAAGGGAATACGTTTCATGTCTAGCCTTCTTGTTGGAATGAAAGGTCTGCGTTAATGGCAGTTGCTAGAGTCATGAGCTTCCAGCTCACTTGAAATCAAATGGCACAACAGGGTTGTGCCATGGGTACTGCGGTTACTTGGCGAACAGTTGGCTCATATCCTTGAAGGCCTTGAATTCAAGCGCGTTGCCGCACGGGTCGAACAAGAACATGGTGGCTTGTTCGCCGACCTGGCCTTTGAAACGGATGTAGGGCTCGATGACAAACTCGGTGCCGAAAGACTTCAGGCGTTCCGCCAGTGCTTCCCATTCGGCCCAACCCAGAATGATCCCGAAGTGCGGAACGGGGACGTCATGCCCATCGACCGGATTGCTATGGACGCTTTCCTGCGAGGCGGTTTTCGGGTGTTCGTGAATCACCAGTTGATGGCCGTAAAAGTCGAAGTCGACCCACTGATTGCTGGAACGACCTTCTTGCAGACCAAACACGTCACCGTAAAAGGTGCGCGCAGCTGCGAGATCGTAGACCGGGATTGCGAGGTGGAAAGGCGAGAGGCTCATCAGAACTCCAGGGCGATATTGTTGTTGGTGGATGACAGGCCCATCCTAGGCCGGCAATTCCAGCAAAAAAATCAATATATATTTCTCAGAAACACAATTAATATTTGTGAATGATCAAAGAACTGAAGACACTCATCGCGGTTGCACGCGAAGGCACTTTCGCCGCTGCGGGTAATAAAATCGGCCTGACGCAGGCCGCCGTCAGCGCGCAGATCCAGCGCCTGGAGGCCGAGCTCGGCTTTGAGATATTTGATCGCAAGGGCCGCACTGCCCATCTCAATCGAATGGGTCATCAGATACTTCTGCAAGCTCAGGAGCTGTTGCGCCTTTACGACAATCTGGGGTCGAGCACGGTCGGATTGCCGGCGAGCGTGCTGGTCAATGTCGGGGCCATCGCGTCTGTGCAGCGCTCGTTTCTGCCGGATGCACTCGCCAGATTTCACCAGCAAAGTCCGCAGTGCCGGACGCGGGTCGTCCCCGGTCTGTCGATGGAGTTAGTCAATCTGGTGGATGCCGGGGAGATCGACATGGCGGCGATCATCCGTCCGCCCTTTTCGCTGCACAGCGATTTGCGCTGGACCACGCTGGCGCTTGAGCCCTATCGCTTGCTCGTGCCCCAAGACCTGTCGGGCGAAGACTGGGTCGAATTGCTTTCGAGTCAGCCGTTCGTTCGCTACGACCGGTCGTCATTTGGTGGCAGGCAGGTGGACCGCTTCCTGCGGCAGATGCATTTCAGCTTGCGCGAGGTTTGCGAACTGGATGAGCTGGAAGCGATCGTCAAACTGGTGGAGAACGGCGTCGGCGTGGCGCTGGTACCGCAGACCGCAACGCTCGAACAACTACCGGCGGGAGTGCGCGCGCTGGATCTGGGGCAGCACACATTTCATCGTGATATCGGGCTGATCCACCGGTCCCGGCAAAGCCTGACAGAACCGGTACGCTTGCTGGCCGCGCTGATCATCGAGCATGCGTTGGGCAAGTCTGGACAACCAGAATAGTCAGTAAGGCTGGATCAGCTGCCAGCCCGCAGAAGGTTTTTGACCTCGGCAATCACCACGTCAATGTTGAACGGCTTGTCCAGCACCGCATCGAACAGGTCCGAGCGCTGCATGCCGATATGCGCTTGCGCGCCGCTGACCAGAATGATCGGCAGATGATTGACGGAGGGCTGTGCGCGGACGGCTTTGGCAAACTCGAGGCCGTCCATCACCGGCATCATGAAGTCAGTAATGATCAGTGCGGGGCGTTCGCGGTCCAGCACTTCGAGCCCTTTCTGGCCATTACTGGCCTTCACGACCATGTACCCCTCGTCTTCCAGTGCATAGCCGAGAATATCAGCGATCAAATACTCGTCGTCGACGACCAGGATAGTGGTCATGTCAATTTAACCCGAATCAAAGACTTAGGATGTTGAACCAGGCAGCGCTGAATGAGTGGGAACTGGCGGTTCATTACTTGAAGCCTTTTTCAGATCAACGTCTTGGTCACGGATAACCACCTCGAAGAGTGAGGGGTCATAAGAGCTATCTCTAACTTTAAGAATGGAAACGGTCCTGCTTAGTTCAGAGCGATTCTCGAAGAAGCGCATGAGCATCAGGTTGTCGACAATGCTCGACAGGTCAGAGTTCGGTGCGCTGATCTCGGAGCCGAACATTCCGCGCATTTCCCATGAAGCAAAGACTGTCACTCCGCGCGAGCGCAACTCGTTCATCAGCGCGCTGTAAAAGTCAGTGATGCGTGCCGGATTGGTCGAAACCCGGGTCATGCCGCTCAAGCTGTCGATGAACAGACGCTTGATGCCCTTCTCCTCGACAATGCTCAGCAGGCGCGCGCCCAACCCATCCAGCAGGCCTTCGGTGGTCGGCTGCCAGACAATGCTCAAGGCACCGCTGCGCTCCATGCTCTTGATATCGATCCCCAGCGACTCGCCCTTCAGGCGCAAGCGCTGCGGGCTCTCATAGAAACCGAAGTGCAGGCCCGGTTCCTCGACCGTCGACTCGGACAGGAATTTGAGCCCCAGTGTTGTCTTGCCGATCCCGGAGGGCCCCATGACCAGCGTTACGCTGGAACTGTACAGGCCGCCGCCCAAAATCTGGTCCAGTGCAGGAATGCCGCTGCCAATCCGGGTCATGTCGGCGCTGTCGGCCGATGACGGATGGCTGTAGAGGCTCTCCAGACGCGGATAGACCACCAGCCCCTGATCGGTGATTTCGCACTCGTGCAACCCGGTCAGGGCACCGCTGCCGCGGGTCTTGCGCATCTGAATGCGGCGTACCGAGCGTGTGCCGAACAGCTCTTCACCCATTTCGATGACGCCATCGACCATGGTGTGTTCAGGGCTGCCGTCGTCCAGTCGCGAACTGGTGAGAAACAGTACCGTGCAACCGGCAAACGCGGCATGCCCTTGCAGTTCGGAGATGAATTTTTTGGTGTCGATCGGTGAGTCGGCCTTCGATCGCGCATTGAGCAAGCCGTCGACCACCATCACTGTGGCTTTCTGACGGCTGATCTCGCGGCGCAGCAACTTGACGACCTCATCAAGCCCTTCGTTTTCCAGCGTATCGAACGCGCTGACGAACTGGATTTCAGCGCCAACCCTGGCCGCATCGAAGAAGCTCAATGTCGACAGGAACTGAAACAGCCGGTCGTGGGATTCGGCCAGCAGCGTGGCGACCAGCACCCGGCCGCCATTGCTTGCATGGTGAAATCCAAGTTGATTGGCGAGGATGGTTTTGCCAGACCCCGGACGCCCCTGAATGATATAGGAGGCACCTGCGACAAACCCTCCCTTGAGCAGAGCATCCAGACCTTCGATTCCGCTCTGAAGGCGATTTAGCTTTTCCACAATGCGACCCTGATCTGAAAAACACGCTGTTTAACCAATGGAATGGATGCTAACGCCATTTCCACGCCGGGGCTATCGCCACTTCCACAGGAAGGCAGAAAAAATAAACTGCCGATGACCAAGTCAGATCAGCGGAAAAACGCCTTTGAAGGTCGTCCCTTCTTCTGCCGTCGATGTCACTGCAACCGTCCCGCCGTGAGCCTTGACGATTTCGCTGACGATGAACAATCCCAGGCCCACGCTGCGCGTGTCCTGCGGGAGATTGACGCCGCGGGTCATCGGACTGAAGACATTGGCGATGAACTGCTCGGGAATCGGCGTCCCCCAGTTGTGTACCGCCAGTTCAAAACGGTCGTGGGTCACGACGGTGGAGACGGTTATCGGGCGGTCAACTGCACCGTACGCGACCGCATTGGAAATCAGATTGCCGGCCAGTTGGGACAGTCGGTCGGCATCGGCAATGCACGCGCCCTCGCCATGCCTGATGTGGACGAGTTCGCGTGCCGGATAAACGATGCGCAGTTGCTCGACCGTCCCGGCGATCAACCGGTGCAGGTCGACAGGCCCGGTTGTCACGCCGATACCGCGGCCGATCCGCGCCTGAGTGAAGTCCAGCAGATCATTGATCAACCTGCGCGCACGCTGCGCGGCGTCTTGCGCATGAGATACGAATTTCTGCTGCTTTGGCGTAAGCCCCTGGCGCTCGAGCATTTCCGCCGCCATCGAGATCACCGACAGCGGATTGCGCAGGTCATGGCTGACAATCCCGACCATCTGTTCGGCGAACAACGCGCGGTCTTCGGCAGCTCGAGTGACATCGGTGATGTCGTGGAGAATGCCGACAAACTGCACGAGCCGGTCATCCGGATCAAACGCTGCGCGCCCGGTCGAAAGTACGGTGCGCTGCATGCCGTCAATGCCATTCAAGCGGTAGATGCATCGATACTCCTGGGCGACAGATCCGAGTGCCGCAGCAAACAGATCGACTTCCTTGTGCAGATCCTTGGGCTCGATGCAGCTTGAGTATTCGGCAGCGCTGACCGTCTGACTCGACGCATAACCCAACAATTGCGCAACACTGTCGTCATAGCGGCGCTCACGGGTCACCGGATCCACATCCCAGACGTGCATCTGCGCCGATTCCAGCGCAACGCGCAGCCTTGCATCAGCGACCGAGAGGTCGCGTTGCAGCGCCAGGTGCGCGGCCAGCGAGTCCTCGGCCTGGCGCTTGGAGATCAACACTTCCTGCTCGAACCGATGACGTTCGATCACCACGAACGCCGAGACTTCGTCGAAGGTGCCAGTCGGATGTTCGCGCCTGACGACGTTGAGGATCATCGGCAGGGTCTTGCCGTCCTGCGCCTTGAACTCAAGCTTGACTTCGGAAATCGAACCCTGCATCTGCAGGAGCGGCATCCAGTGAGTCTGGTGGAAAATCCGCCCACCGATATTCAGCAGCTCCTGCAACTTGCGCCGCCCCACCAGTTGCTCGCGGGCATATCCGAGCCAGCCGCAAAACGTGGCATTGGCTCTGAGGATCAGGCCGGTCTTGTCAGTGAGAATCAGTGCGCAGGTCGCATGCTCGAAAAGTGCTTCGGCGTCCGGCAGCTCGACAGACTCAATCGGCATTGACGATGCGATCCTGAACGCTTGCGAGGAAGCTTCGGATCGCATCGATGCAAAGGTCTGGCGCACTCAGGTGCGGGCAGTGGCCAACGTTGTCGATCACTTCCAGTCGACTGTGCGGAATCACCCGATGCAGGTATTCGCCGACCTCGACGGGCGCGATGATGTCTTCGTTGGACTGAAGGATCAGCGCTGGCGCATCCAGCTTCGCCACGTCGCTGCGATTGTCCGAAAGGAACGTCACGCGGGCGAAGCGCCGGGCGATTTCCGGGTCGGTCTGACAGAAACTGTTGGTCAACTCAACGCCCAGCTGTGGCTGCTCAGGTGCGCCCATGATCGCCGGCGCCATCGCACTCGACCAACCGAGATAATTACTTTCCAGGGTTTCCAGCAGCGATTCGATGTCTTCGCGGCTGAATCCACCAAAGTAATCGCCATCATTTATATACGACGGCGACGGCCCCACCATCACGTGGGCGCCGATCAAACCCGGGCGCATATTCGCGGCAAGCACTCCGGCCATCGCACTCACCGAGTGTCCGACAAAAATTACCGGACCGTCCGCGCATTCCTCGATGATCTCGATGATGTCTTGCGCATAGCCTTTGAGGGACGAATAGCGCGCGACGTCATAGGCTGCAAGATCCGATTTGCCACAGCCGACAATGTCGAACAGCACGGTTTGATAGCCTTCGCTGAAGGCAGGCTCTACCAGCCGCCACATATTCTGGTCGCAGCCAAAACCGTGGGCGAATACCAACGTCGCCGGCCCCGAACCTCGAACACGGACGTTGTTGCGAACCTGGACGGACAAATGAAGCTCCTGCATGGAAGGAAGTTGCTGGCACACAGGCGCGCTGCGCGAATAAAACTCGGACATGCCTGGCGATGATTAATTCATTCCGAGAGCGATGGCCAGGCATCGTCCGGAATCTCGGCCAGAGACTTGAACGCAGGTTTGGCGAACCAGAAGCCCTGCATCAGATAAATCCCGCAGTCGGCAAGAAAGTCGCGCTCTTCGGACAGCTCGATGCCTTCGGCGATCACCTCGACGCCCAACTCCATGCACATATTCACCACACTGCGCACGATCACCTGGCGTACACGATCAAGGTGGACATCGCGGATCAGCGCCATGTCGAGTTTGATCAGGTCCGGCTGAAAATCCGCCAGCAGATTCAAGCCTGAATAGCCTGCGCCGAAGTCGTCAATGGCGGTCTTGAAGCCAAACTCACGGTACTCGCGCAGAATGTTCGTCAAGTGTTTGTTGTTTTCTACGTGTTCACTTTCAACCGCCTCGAAGATCAACTGATCCAGTGGGAAGTTGTGCGTGCGCGCGGCTTCAAGGGTGCTGCGAATACACAGCTCCGGGCGGTAAACCGCGTTGGGCAGAAAGTTGATCGACAAGTGCTGCGTCATGCCAAGCTGCGCCGCGGTGGATATCGCGCGCACCCGACACAGCTGGTCGAACCGGTAGCGATTCTGGTCGTCGATCTGACTAAGCACCGTCAAGGCACCCTCGCCATTCGGCCCTCTGACCAGCGCCTCATGGGCGAAAACCGTTCGATCACGCAGATCGACGATAGGTTGATAGGCAAAGGAAAAATCCAGATCGGATCCGCCGCTACGCTTGCATCCCTGACAGCCACTGGGTGGCGGGAATAGTTCTGAAAAATCTGTCATGACGCCCTCGCCCAAATAATGTGCCACCTTCCATGGCGTGACTCTTGAGACTGCTTGCATGGATTATTGACCGTAGACCCCGGACAGCAAGCGGACGTTCTGTATTTTTCACATACAACCCGTCAGCCGCATGTCGCTGGAGCAATCAGCCGTGTGCAAGGTTATCGTTATCGGCCGGCGCGGCGCGATTGTGAGGGGTCAGGCGTTCTGAGCAGCGTTTGCTCGGGGCAACCATTTCAGCAGATCTTCAGCGGCCATGGGTCGGGCGTACCAGTAGCCCTGCCCTTGCGTGCAGCCGAGCGCGCGCAATTGCTGACACTGCGCTTCGGTTTCGATGCCTTCGATGACCACTGACATGCCGAGGGTTTCGCCCAACGCCAGGGTGCTGCCGATGACCGCCAGGCAGCGCGGTTCGTGTTCCAGCGTGCGGACGAATTCGGCGTCCAGTTTGATTTCGTTGAACGGCAGTTGACACAGGCGTTGCAGTGAAGAAAATCCGGCGCCGAAGTCGTCGATCGACAGCCTGCAGCCCATCATGCGCAGGCGCACCAGACTTTCCAGACTGATGGTCGGCGCCTCCAGCAGCCCGCTTTCGGTCACCTCGAACGTCACTGCGCTGCCGGCAGCGCCATGACGTGTCAGCAACTGGCGGATGTTGCTCGCCAGCTCAGGGTTGGCCAATTGCGCAGCATGCAGATTGAAGGCCATGTTCAACACAACGCCCTGATGCCTGGCTTGCCCCTGTACGTGCAGCGCTTGATCCATTTGCGCATACAACCACTGATCCATCAGGCCACAGCGCTCAAGCGTCGGCAGAAACGCCGCCGGAGAAATCACGCCCTTGCAGGGGTCCAGCCAACGCGCAAGGACTTCGACACCACACACATCGCCGGTTTGCAGGTTGAACTTGGGCTGGTAAAACGCTTTGAGTTGCTGCGTGGCGAGCGCCCGGCGTACGTCTGATTCACTGGCCGGGTCAGTTGCCACGGCTGCTGGCGATGCCGGGACCGGGCAGGCATTCAACTGTTTGTTCAACAGTTTGCCCAACGCCTCGGCGTGCAAAGGTTTACCCACGTCGCCAAGAAACTCCAGCCCCAGCAGCGAAACGATCTGCCGCACCGCCCGGCGTAAATCCGCGGACAGCGAGCTGCTGATGATGATCGAGCGCACTTGCCCGCTCGCTCCGATGCGCTGGATGAACTCCAGACCGTCCATGCCCTCCATCTGCAAATCGCACAGCGCGATATCGACCGGGCCTGAAGTCTCCAGCAGCGCCAACGCTTGCGCGCCATCGACCGCCTCCAGCACTTCACTGCAGCCCAGATGCTTGAGCATGCTCACCGCCACGGAGCGCTGGAACGTGTGATCCTCAAGAACCAGTACGCGAAGTGGAAGGCAGGGCATGGTAGTCAACTCCTCTGTTGTTCAGGACAGTGTCCGGCATTCAAGCGCCAATCTATTCAGGAAAATGCCGCGATGCTTGTACGAAATGTCCCAAGCATCCGCGACGTTTCCAGCTTTACCAGAGGTAGCGATAGCCCACGCTGACACCCCACGGTTGTTCGATGGAGTTGCCCTTGGCGTATTCGGCATCGATGGAAATCTTGCTCTTCTCGCTGACTTGCAGCACACCACCAAAACCCAACTCGACCCGATTGCCCGGCACTTCAGCATCCAGTTTGTTGCCGTTGACGCTGACTTTGCTGCTGCCAGCGTGTTCGGTCACGTAAGAGGCTTTGACGTAGGGCTGGGCCTTCATGCCGTTGCTCAGTTCCATGCTACGGCCGAACAGCGTACCGACGCGGCTTTGCAGGGAATCCATGTCGTCGGACTGGACCTTCAAGCCATTGCTCGCGGTGTAACTCGCGCCCTGGGTGCGGGTTGCGGTCAGTTCCACTTGCGGCTCGACGAACCAGCCGTTGCCCAGTTTGATCTGTTTGCCGACCTCGACAGTCGCGCCCACGCCGTTGGTTTTATACGATCCCTTGACCGACTCTCCAAGGTTGCTTGGCATCTTGATGTCGTTGTCGAAACGGCTGTACTTCAAAACGCTGTCGACGTAGATGCCGTTGTCGTGCAGATAGGTGGCGTAAACGCCGAACATCTTGCTGTCGATTTTGCCGGACGCACCTTCACCGAATTCCAGGTCCGACTGAGCGGTACCCACCATGCCACCGACGTAGACCTTGCCGCTGTTCAGCGCGAAAGCCTTGTCCGCACCGATCTCGACACCCGAAATGTCCTGGGTATAGGCACGACTGGATTGCTCGCTGATATCGAAGCGCTTGCTGATGGCACGCGTCCAGACGCCACCGTCATCCTTGCCCATGCGCAATTCGCCCATGCGTTTGACCAACGCGTTCATCTGCGCGCTCCAGAGACTGGCGCTGGCGGTGTGCGCGGCCACGGCGGCGTTGGCGCCCTTGGACAGGTTTTCCGGGGCCGGATTGACCGGGCGAACAGGGGTTACCGGGTCTACGGGTTGGCCTGGATCAACAGGGTTTACGGGATCGACCGGGTTTACTGGGTTTACTGGGTTTACCGGATCCACCGGGTTAACCGAGTCGACTGGATTCACCGGATCAACCGGCGTCACTGGAGTCGTTCCGCCACTCGCCAGTACCCAGTCATTGCCTTCCTGCTGCAATGTGTAGCGGAACGCGCCCGCGTCGACATGCCCGCCGTACAGACCGAACTTCGCGTTACCGCCGTTGGTGTCGACCAGCAGCAAACGCCCGTCAGACGTAGTCGGTTCATGGCCCGAGTCGCCCACGATCAAAGTGTGGTCGCCATTCGCCAGGCCGGCCCCCTCAACCACCAGCAAATCATCATGGGCGGTGGCGATGTCAGTGTTCATCGAGATGCTGCCGCTGCCGGACAATGCATTGACGGTAAACGTCTTGAACGTACCATCGGTGCTCGGCATGAACGCCAGACGGCCGCCGTTGAGGGTCAGCGAATCGACCGTCTTCACGCCGTTTTCCATCACATTGACCGTGCCGCCCGCCTCTGCCACCAGGCCGTTAGCCTGGGCGCCGCTGTACAGGTTGACCTGGCCGCCGTTGCTGACGGTACTGCTGTTGGCAGTGCCGGTGTCTCTTACGTTTTGCACGCCACCGTCGATCAAGGTACCGGTTGCCACCGCACCGCCCAGGATACCGCGCTCGATGTTCTGCACACCACCGGTGTGCACCACGGTCCTACCGGCCATGCCTAGGCTGTGCAGGGTCTGCACCCCGCCGTCATTGATAACCGTATCGACAGCTACGCCATCAAACGAAACAGCTTGCACGCCGCCAGCGTTAATCTCAGTGCCAATGGCGCGGCTATGGCCGAATTTATTGAGTGCTTCCACAGTCTGCATACCACCATTCAAAACGGTGCCGCTAGAGATACCCCCCATCCTCAAATCCTGTCTGCCGCCAGCGTTGACGATAGAGCGATTGGACGTACCGCCTTGCACCGTTTGAAGACCATTGACCGTGGCATCACTCGACACGCCATTCAGGAATACAACCTGAGTGCCGGTCACCTCGATCAGGCTATTGTTCGCCGTACCGTTAGTGCCGATGGTCTGCTGCCCTCCCGTCACGGTTTCGCCGTCAACGACCGCGCCGTTGTTGACCGTCGAAGTAAACGCCTGCGCCTGCATCGGCTGCAGCATGAAGATGGCCATCGCCAGTGGCGACAGAACCAGAATCGAAGATTTTTTCGGGTGAAGGGTCGTCATGTTCAGTACCTCAGTCTTACCGCCGATCCGGCGATGCAAATGCCCATGGCATAAGGCTGAGCAGCATCTGACGGGAGGCCAGTGGCTCAGTTGAGGTACCTAATTTAGAGATCAGAGCGGAGGAAAAGAGTAGGAAAATTCCCTACATTTGTAGGAATTTTCCCACGCCAATCAGCGGTCACGCGTTAACAGGAAAAACCACTCGATCAAGCCAAATGGATCTCCAATTGCCCGGCCAGCCGCTCCATGGCCTGCTGCAAGTTGTCGACCGCCTCGGTCAGCGCTGGGGCATCCATGCCCTCGCTGGCGACTTCCAACGCTTCGCAGGCCTCAATCAACGCCTGCGCCTTGATGATTCGCGCGCCACCTTTTACCCGGTGCGCCAGATCGGCCAGGCCGGGCAAGTCGTTGTGGCTGAACAAGCGGATCAGCTTGGCCATGTCGTCATCGTTGCTGGTCGCCAGATCGGCCAGCAGGCTTTTTATGGAGGCCTGATCGCCGCGAGTCAGTTGCTCGAGGCTGCTCAGGTCTATGTCGCCCGGGCCGGGCGCCGCAGGCATGTCGTCTGGTTCTGCGCGAGGCTGCGGTGTGACCGAAGCCAGCCGTGCGTTGAGACTTTCAAGGCTGATCGGTTTGAACAGGCAATCGTCCATGCCGGCTTCGGCGCAGCGCTGCTTTTCTTCGATCTGCGCGT
The DNA here is from genome assembly GCF_048822895.1 of Pseudomonas sp. P4795. NCBI lineage: Bacteria > Pseudomonadati > Pseudomonadota > Gammaproteobacteria > Pseudomonadales > Pseudomonadaceae > Pseudomonas > Pseudomonas sp. P4795. Next base: position 141,282 of record NZ_JBMFBT010000011.1, read on the forward strand.
TGGCCGTGAAACCCAGCACCAGACTGCGTGGCAAGCCACGTGCCGCCTCCTCGTCACGAATCGCCCTGACCAGTTCATAGCCGTTCATGATCGGCATGTTGCAGTCGGTAATCACCACGTCGAAGTGCTCATTGCGCCAGGCACGCAGGCCATGGGCACCGTCCTCGGCATCCGTGACCCGGTGGCCGAGATAACTCAGTTGCTGCGACAGCAGCAGACGGTTGGCCGGGTAGTCGTCGATCACCAGAATATTCAACGCGCGACTGACTTCCACCGGTTCTGCCTCGGCCACCGGCACATGGGCCAGAGGTTCAAGCAACGGCAAATTCAGCCGCACCTCAATCTGCGTGCCCTGCCCCGGCGTGCTGTGCAGCACCAAGGTGCCGCCCATCATTTCGCACAGTGTGCGGCTAATCACCAGGCCCAGCCCGGAGCCGCCACGCGATGTCTGTCCGTGATTGCCAGCCTGGGTGAACGGGCTGAACAGCCGCTGCTGATCCTCCAGCGAAATACCGCGGCCACTGTCCTCGACCCGCACACACAGCGCTAAACGCTCCGGCCCGCCATTCGTATCGACTTGCACGCTCAGGCGCACATGCCCGGTGTCGGTGAATTTGATTGCGTTGCTCACCAGATTCGACAGGATCTGCTTGAAGCGCAGCGGGTCGACCAGCACTTCAACATTGCTCAGCGCATCGAGATTGAGCTGCAAGCGCAGCTGCTTTTGCCGTGCGAGGCCGTCAAAAATACGCGCTACCGATTCGATCTGTTCACGCAGATTGGCGCGCTCCGGGGCCAGTGACAGACGCCCGGATTCGATCCGGGCAATGTCGAGAATGTCGCCGATCAGATCGAGCAAACCGCGCGCGGCACCGGAGGCGACTTCGATGGCGAAACGATCCAGTACGCCTTGATCGGCTTTTTTCATCGCCAATTCGAGCATGCCGATCACCGCGTTCATCGGCGTGCGGATTTCGTGGCTCATGGTCGCCAGGAACGTGGTCTTCGCCCGGTTGGCGTCGTCGGCGCCCTCCTTCGCTTCCTGCAATTGCTGCAACAGCTGCTGACGTTCGCTGACGTCGATCCATCCGGCAATCATGCCGCTCACCGCACCGTCACTGCCACGGTACGGCAGCATCCAGTGGTAGATCGTCAGTACTCGCCCCTGCGCCAACGTCAGCCGACGATCCTGAATACGCGGCAGGCCTTCATCCATGACCTGCAAATAATCCTCGTGATAGGCGCGCGCCTCATCAGCGTCATTGAGCACGCCTTCGGTCACGGTTTTGCCGATCACCGCGTCGCGCTCGACGCCGAACACTTTCAGATAACCGCTGTTGCAGGTCATCAAACGACCATTGCGGTCGCGCACGTAAATCGGGTGCGGCGTGCCGTCGATCATCACGCGCATGAACTCCATCTGATCATTGAGCGCGGCTTCAGCCTGCCGCCGTTTGCGGATCAGCAAGCGCAAATAGGCAATCCAGCCCAGCGCCACCAGCAACAACACGCCCGCCACCACGAAGCCCTGGATGATCGCGCTGCGGTTGCGCAGCCAATAGCTGTCATCGATGACGATCTCGCTGCGCCAGCGATTGGTCAGCTCGTCCATTTCTTCCGGGGGGATGCTCAGCAAAGCCTTGTCGAGAATCGAATACAGCTCCAGCGCGCCACGATTGGTGGCAAACGCAATGCGCGCCGGCAAGGTGCCGACGGTGCTGGTGACTTGCAGGCGATTGCGGTACTGGCGGGAGATCATGTAACGCGCGCTGATCAACGAATTGATCGCGCCGTCGGCGTCACCGCGCTCGACCATGGCCATGGCGTCGACGGCGTTATCCGCCGGCAGCAGTTGCACCCGAGGATAATGCTCGATCAGGTATTCGCGCAGCACGTTGCCGCGAATCAACGCCAGGCGTTTGCCGGCCATCTGGTCCAGGGTTTGCGGCCGATCAGCGCCAACCGGCGTGACCAGTACAAACGGATTGGTCAGGTACGGCCGGGTGAAGCGCAGCTCGTTTTCGCGCTCCACACTTGGAGTGAACGCGGCGAGCATGTCCGCTTCGCCATCGGTCACCCGGTCGATCAGGTCATGCACCGAGTCAGCGCGCTGCAAATCGAATTTCAGGCCGGTGCGCAGGCTGATCTTCGCCAGCACGTCGGCGCTGATGCCGCGAAAGTTACCGTCGTCGTCGATGAACGTCAGCGGCAGAAAGTTTTCGTTGATCGCGACTTTTATCCGCGGGTGCTGATTCAGCCAACGCTGCTCACTGACGCTGAAGTGCAATACCTTGCGCCCTGGCATTGTCGCGCCACCGGCATTCCAGCGGCGCAGAATCGTCATGCGTTCGTCGACCGGAATAGCCTTCAGCGCCACGTTGAGAATTCGCAGCAGACGCGCGTTGTCCCGAGCCACGGCGAACGCAAACGGCTGCACTTCCATGCGCGAGAAATCGCTGAGCTGGACGTTGTTCAGGTAATTCTTGCTGATCAGGTAATTGGAGCTGATCGAGTCGCCGAGATAGACGTCAGCCTGACCGAACGCCACGGCGCCGATTGCGCTCAGGGTCGATGGATAGAGCTGCACCGTGGCCTTGGGGTAAAACGCCTTGACCGTGTCCGGCGGCAGATAGTGATAAAGCATGGCAACACGCTTGCCGGCCAGGTCTGCCGGCAGGTTCTGGCTGTCACCGACGCGGGTTACCAGCGTCGGCTGATCGTCGGCATAGGCCTCGGACATCGCCAACTGCGGGTCGCTGGCTTCAAAACCGTTGGCGGTGCCAAGCAGGTCGATCTCGCCGTTCTTCAGCGCGGCGAGCACTTCGGCGCGCGACGCATAACGCCGCACCTCGACCTTGATGTGCAGCAGTTGCGAGACCAACTGCGCGTAATCCGCCGTCAGGCCTTCGTAATCGTCGCTGTTGCCGGTGATGCCGAACGGCGAGTAATCGGGCGCCGATGCACCGAGCAGCAAGCTGCGTTTGTGCCGCAGCCACTGCCAGTCTGCTTCATCAAGAGAGACTGAATACTCGTCCACCGTCGAACGGCCGAGCACTTGCAAGGCATCGGGTTCGGCAGCCGCTGCGCTGAACACGCCGAAGGTGCCGAACAGGCACACAATGGCCAGGCATTTTTTGACGGAAATATTCATCTAGACCAGGTGATTGCGTTTGGCGAAATCAGCGAGGTAGACCACCGATTTGACGTTGAGCTTTTCGATCAGGCGCGTCTTGTAGGTGCTGACAGTCTTGTTGCTGAGCAGCATCGCCTCGCCGATCTCCTTGTTGCTCAGACCATTGGCCAACTGTTGCAGGATAGTCAGCTCGCGGTCGGACAAGGTCTGAATCAGGTCCAGCTCCGTAGCCTCGACATCGCTGCGCCGTACCGAACTGCCAGCCAGATTGGGAAAGAAGGTGTAGCCATCCATGACCGCTTTGATGGCTTTGATCAGCTCGTTGATGTCGTTGGTCTTGGAGATGAATCCGGCCGCACCGGCCTTCATGCAACGCATCGAATAGAACTGCGCCGATTGCGAAGTCAGCACCAGAATCTTCGACGACAGGCCCAGCCCGCTGATCCGCGAAATCACTTCGAGGCCGTCCAGTTTGGGCATGCCGATGTCGAGCACGATCAGATCCGGGGCGTGCTCGCGGGCCATTTGCACCGCATCGGCGCCATTATCCGCTTCAGCCACCACGTCGAAGTTTTCTTGCTTGAGCAGCATCTTGACCGAAGAGCGAATGAACGGATGATCGTCCACAACCATCGCTTTAAACATAAAAACCTCTGTCGACATGTTTTCGCGAGCGCGCCAGGTTTTTTACCGTACGTCTGCGGTTTTATCCAGCCATTGCAGCAGCGCATGGCCATTCATGGGCCTTTCCAGATAAAACCCCTGGCCGGTTTCGCAACCCAGCTCCAGCAGTCGGTCGCGCATGCGCGGGCTGCTGATGCCTTCTATCAAGAGGCTCATGCCCAATGCCCGCACCAGCGCCTGGGTGCTGGCGACCATCGCGCGGTCAGCCGGGCGATCCAGACGCTGAACAAAGCGGCCATCGAGCTTGATCTGGTTGAACGGTAGCTGGCAAAGCCATTTCAGCGAGGAAAATCCCACGCCGAAATCATCGATCGCCAGACCACAGCCGAGCAATCGCAGGCGCAACAGGTTTTCGTGGGTCTGCGGCGGGCAATCGAGCAAGCCGTTTTCCGCCAGCTCGAACACCAGCGTCGAGCCTTTGAACCCATGGCGTTCCAGCGTGCGCTTGATGTCTTCGATCAAGCCATCGCCCGCCAACTGCGAAGCGTGCAGGTTGAACGCCAGCGTCAGGGTCACACCGCGACGACGCAGGATCTGCAACAGACTCAAGCCCTGTTCGAGCAGTTGCAAGAACATCTGGTCGATCAAGTCATACGCGAGGACCGCGGCGAGAAAATCGCACGGCAACAGCACGCCTCGCGCCGGATGCTCCCAGCGCACCAGCGCTTCCGCCGCCACCACACCACCGCTACGTAGATCGAACTGCGGCTGAAACCAGCCACGAAACTCGCCGAGGGCCAAGCCACGGCGCACATCGTTTTCACTGGGCAGCTCGCGGGGTGGTAACGGTGCATGCCGTGGAAGCGGTGTGAAGGTGAACCCGTGCAGGACACGATGCAAGGCGCGCAACTGGATCGGATGGCTCAGCATACCGAGCAGCCGCAACCCGGCGAGCGAGCTCAACTGACCCAGCGTGCGCTGTAACTCCGGTTGCAGTTCGCCGCACAGCACCACCGAACGGACCATTGCGCCCTGGCTGGCACGGGTCAGGAATTCCAGACAGTCCAGTCCTCGATCACCAAGATCACAGAACACTACATCGACTTTGCCCAGCAAATGCAGTTGCAGCATGGCGTGTTCGCCATCGCTGGCTTGCAGCACATCCCGCGCACCGAGTCGCTGCAGCATCCTGACCAGCACACTGCGCGCGAAACCCTGATTTTCCAGCACCAACACTCGTGGGAAGGCCATCGTCTTTCCGTCGCTCAATCGACCCGTGATAGCGCATAGTGGCGAGCGTGCGTGATGCCGAGCGAAGGATTCATCCGAGCGTCTTGTAGGAAAATTCCCACGGACACCCTGAAAGAGTCAGTAGTAAATCACCTGCACCACCATGATCGCCTCGAACGGCCCGACCTTGGGGTCACCCAGCGAAACAACCGAGGCACTGAAAGGCACATCAATGTGGCTGACGTCCGCCGGAAAATTCGCCAGCGGGAATGGCTCATTGATCGGCACCAGGTTGTTGTGCGCGTCCCTGACCTGAATACCGAACTGGCTGTCAGCGGCGGGCAAGACGTTGTACTCACCCTGCTGACTGGCCGTAACGAAGGTCGCGCCGATGTTGATCGCGCTGCTGCATTTCTTCTCCAGCGCCAGGCTGAACGGCTTGGTCGGATTCGGCGGCGAAAACCCGGTGGCGGTTTTCTGGATCACGCCGAAGTCGACGATCCCCGGCTCCGGAGTCACAGTGACATCGACCGTACACGCGGTGCCGACAATGTTCTGCAAGCCGCTCAGTTGAAAGCGGAAGTTGCCGAACGGGTTGCTCGGGCCGCCGTTGAGTCCGTACAGGCCGTCAAACTGAAACACGTCGTAGGTGTCCTGTGACGGACGCTGCAACGGTAGCAACCCGCGTTTACGAATCACCACCTGGAACGCGATGCTTGGGGTCACGCGCGAACAGGCCAACATGTCGGCATCATTGGCCGCGCCGGGACAGCCACGGGATATATAGCCACTGTTGACGCCCTGCGTCGGATTGGCGCTCCAGTCACCGTCCCACGACGTGACCTGCCGGTACACCAGGCCGAATTCGATGCCCCATGGCGTGGCGTCGAGGCCGGCCGGGTTGCCGTAGAAATAGATCGGATCGTTTTCCTGATAGTGAATGTCGTGCACCTTCCAGCAATCGGCGGGCACCACGTGGGTTTTCGAGCGCCAGATGATTGTGCCGTCGGGCACGGTGTCAGGCACCGAGACCGGGCCGATGTATTCGCTCAGGTAATTGCCGCCGTCCGCCGATTTGCACACCAGCGCCCACGACGCCTGAGAAAACGCCAACAACAACGCGACAACGCCCAGCCTGAGCAACGCACGGTATGTCATGGCTTCAGGGCCTTGCAGACATTGGCTGCGCAGGTGAACAGCGAGTCGGTCTGGCCGCCGAAGTCGTTCATGTTCGACACCCGCAGTTCGCTGAAACCGGTGTTGCTCAGGGCAATCCGCGCGCCGCTGAAGGGCGCGATCATGATGGTATCCATGGGCATTTTGGTCTTGTCAGGCCCAGTGAGCAGCCCGACTACAGTGATGTGAAACGGCGAAGGGTTGTCCACCAGCAATTGCTTGCCGACCGGATCGATTTTCAGGTTCATGCGCAATGCCAGATCTTCACCGCGCTCACGCTTGGCGGCCGCCGGGCGGTAGAACAGTTTGATCTTCGATTGCAGGGCAATCTGCATCGAATTCACCGCTTCGGTCTTCGGTGGGATCTCGCGTACGTTGAGATAGAACACCGACTCCCGATCGGCGGGCAACGCCACATCCGGCAGCTTGACGATGCGTAGCACGCTGCTTTCATTCGGCTCGATGCGCTGCAAGGGCGGCAGCACCATGAACGGTGAACTGACCTTTTTGCTGTTCTGGTCTTCGATCCACGACTGCACCACGAACGGCAATTGCGGGTTCTTGTTGCTGAGGGTGACGCTCACCGACGGCGCACTCTCTTCAAAAATCACTCGCGTGCGATCCGGCACCACGGCCGCGTTGGCGAGCAGCGGGACACACAACCCGACCAGCAGGCTCAGGCGATTGAATAAAGGCTGGATCTTGAAAACTGACATAAGGGTTCTCCACAAAAATCAAGGAACAGGCATCCATCGATGCCCGAATTACCGGCACCGCACGGGCTTGGCGACGTTGCTCAGCACGTCTTCGTCGGGTAACGCGGCAAGCGCACAGCTTTTCGAGTCGTCCCAGCGCGCAACCAGTTGCGCGCCACTTTTGGCGCCGAGCAGATAGGTCACGCCCGCCTCGCCGACGATTGCGACTTCCTTGTTCGTGTCCTTGTCCTGAACCGATGCGCCGAACGGCACCGGCTGACCATTGGCCTGAGTCAACGCTACGAGCGCGTTGTGGCCCTGGCCGGTGGCGAAGTTGACGTAGCCGATTGCGCCCTCGGTCAAGGCCAGGCGCTGGATCGGGTTGGTCACTTCGGTATTGAGCGGCAACTTTTCCATGTTGACCCGCGCCTCATAGGCCTGAAACGAAGGCAGGCCATCCATCACCGCGTAGCCATCCTTGTTGGTCCGCGCCTGGCCGGTAAAGGCCACGTCCGGCACGCCGTCGGTGGACACCAGCAGTCGGGTGTCGCCGTTGGAACCGTTGCCATGCGCCGACACGCCATAACGGGTCACGACCAGCGAGCTGTCGAGTTCGCCGGTCAGCGAGCGATAGGTGCTGCCATCGGTGGTCGCCGAAGCATTGGCGCGATAAGTCGAGGCACGTTTGCCGACGTAGGCATTCACGTATTTGTTGTCGCCGACGCCGCCATACAGTTGGTAATTCACGCCCTGACCGTCGTCGTGGCTGTAACCGACGTTGGCCGATGACCCACCGGAACCGGAGCGCTGGACGTTGCTCGACAACATCGAATTGCCGCCCAACGGAATGCTCACCCCGAGGTAGATCTGCGAGTCGTTGCGCTGCGCATTCTGGGTCTGGTACGCGGACAGATTGACGTTGATGTTCTTGACGTTGCCCACGGAAAAACTGCGCGCCAGCGACAGGCCGAAACGGTCGGACGGCGCCGCGTCCCAATAGGTCGAGTGATCGTAGGAAAAACTCGTCGACAGCCAGCCGAAATGCTTGGCCAGCGTCACCGAATAGCGCTGCTTGCCCGAGTTCAGTGCATAGGAATCGGGGTCGCCGACGAATTGCGAGAAGTTGGTAAAGGTCCGGTCGGAAAAACGGTAACCGAGGAAGCGCAGATCGGTGCCAATGCCATCGAAGTGCTTGGAATAATTGATGCGGTACGAGTTGCCCACCGCCGTCTCGCCGGTCCAGCGCAACTTGGCGCGCGAGGTGGTGATATCGGCTGAGAGCGCACCGAAAACGCCGAGGTCTTTGCCGACGCCGAACGCGTTGGACAGGTAATCGCTGGCCGCCAGCACCCCGCCGTAAAGCGTCCAGTCGTGGGGCAAGCCGTAAGCCATTTCCGAGGCGACAAACCCCGGCTCCGTGCCGCCGCTGCCGGTCAGCCGTGGTTGGCCGGCCGATATCTTGTAGCGCAACTCGCCTTCGCGCGACAGAAACGGCACCGCCGCCGTGGACACGGTGAAGGTCTGCTCGCTGCCGTCCTCCTCGCGCACGGTCACGTCGAGCGTGCCTTGGACGCTGCTGTTCAGATCCTGAATGCTGAACGCGCCCGGCGTCACGGTGGTCGAGTACAACACCCGGCCCTGCTGCGAAACAGTGACCGTCGCGTTGGTGCGCGCCAGGCCGCTGATCAACGGCGCATAGCCGCGCAGGTTGGGCGGCAACATCCGATCGTCACTGCTCAGGGTCGCGCCGCGCAGCGCGAAAGTATCGAACACGTCGGAGTTCAAATAGTCTTCACCGACCGACAATTTCGAACGAATCGCCGGCAGTGCGCGATAGGCGTACAGACGATTGAGCTGAAATGCCTTGTCGTTGAAACCGCGATTCTGCTCGCCGGAATTGTGCTGAGCCTGATAGTCGGCGCGCACCCGCCAGGCGTCGATGTTCAGCCCGGCGGTGCCGTAACTCTGCAATGAACGCGAATCGCCCGAAGCGGCAGTGGACTGGCGATCGTTGGCAATCAGCCGGTAATCCAGTAAAGCGCCATCGAGCCCGTCGCTCCAGGCCGCCGGAGGAATGTAGTTGGGATCGTCATATTCAAACGACGCCTGCGGCAGACTGATCGACAGACGACCGAGGTTTTTCAGGTATTTGATCGTGGCGTTGTCGATGGCACGCAACTCCACGCATTGGCCTTCGGCGAGGCGCGGCAAGTTTTTGAACAAGTCCGGTTTAAGGCCAAACTTGGCCACCAGTTCTTCGTCCAGGCACGCGTAACTTTCCTGCGGGTTGTCGCCAGGTTTGAATTCGATGGAGCGAGTGCCGAAATAACGTTGATTAACCACGATGTCCAACAAGTAGTTGCCCGGCACTGTGTATTGCGCATGGGTGAACTGGCCGAGACTGATATCGTCATTTTGATCAATGTTCAGAAACTCGGTATTGAATTCCAGCGCAGCGGAATAACGCGCGCAGGAGATCAATACGCAAGACACCAATAGTTTGCGGCAGTACACGGAAAGTACCCTTCAATTAGCAGCGTAACGGACAAGAAAAAAGGGGCTTTCGCCCCTTTTCCTTACAACACTCGATACGGGCGTATCAGTTGTAAGCCACGGTGAAGTTGGCAACGCTGTCTGCTTCACCGGTGGTCACGGTCGCGGCGGTGGCTTCGTACATGGCCGCAAAAGTGACGGTGTTGTTGCCGTTTTGCAGAACAACCGGTGCAACTTGCTCCTTGCCGTTGTCGAGCATTTCGCCGGCGCTGGCCTGCAGACGAATGCCGACGTTTTGCGCCAGACCGGTGGTGGCGAACAGCGCCGGAACCGCAGGATCCTGCACGCCGCTGAAGGTGAAGCGCGCGTTCTTCTGAGTCGCGGTGTCGCAGTCGGTCAGGATGATGTCGAACTTGGTCGGCGTCGAACGATCACCAATTGCCTTGAACTGGTTCGATGGCACCTGGCCCAGGGACACGGTCTGGTCCAGGGAGCTGGCGTCGATACCGCAAGCGCCGGACACGATTTCACCGATGAAACGCACAGTCCCCGGGTTGCCGCTTGGCGGCGTGGCGGCGTTGGCGAAGGAAGCAAGGCCCATGACAACAGTAGCGGCGGTAACAGCGACAATCTTTTTCATTTAATCCATCTCTTGGGATAATTATTTATCAGGCCCAGCGATCGACTTGCAGACTATTGATTGCCGGAAATCCAACTTCCCCTCAGGAAAATCCAGAACTTCTGAAAAACTGCGGCGCCCCCTTTCATATGCTCGGCAGTAGTTGAGAAGTTATGCGGCAATAATAATCATGCAAGTCGTATCGCTCTGCTCCGGGGAAAATAATGCGCGTTACCCAAGACTGGAAATGTAAGTTCTTTCCGCCCGATTTGTAGGATTTTTCCGGCGGAATAAATCAGCGCGTCGGCATTCAGAGATTGACTTCAAGGTCTGCCAACAAACCCGCCATGGCAGCAGCTACCTGTTCCTCGTTACGCTGGTAATAAGTCCACTTGCCAACTTTGGTGGCTTTCACCAGGCCAACGTCGCCAAGGGCTTTCAGGCACAGCGAGGTCGCGGGTTGCGCCAGACCGGCCTTGTCCTGAATCAAACTGGCGCAGACGCCATACACGCTGAAATCGTAGAGCTGCTCGTAGCCAGCGAACGATGTGTGCGGGTCTTTCAGCCAGGTCAGCACCGTGCGCCTGACCGGGCTTGCCAGGACTTTGAGCGTCTCGTTCAGATCGGTCATGTGCAGCTCGCTCCTTTGCGGTCGGAGCGAGCCCCGGGATTAGCGGCGCATTTTATGCCGGGCTGAACGGATAGTCGATGTAGCCCTGCTGACCACCGCCATACAGCGTTGCGGGGTTGACCGGGTTCAGCGGCAAATTATTCTGCAATCGGTGCGGCAGATCGGGGTTGGCGATGAACGTACGACCGAAGCCGAACAGATCGCCATAGCCTTGACCGAGGATGCTTTTGGCCTTGGCTTCGGTGTAGCGCCCGGCGTACATGATCGGCCCGCTGAAGGTTTCGCGCAGTGCAGCGCGGAAGGTCACTGGCAAGTCCGGGCTGTTGTCCCAATCGGCTTCGGCAATCGACAGATAACCGATGGCCAACTCGTTAAGCATGGCGGCTGCCTCGACGTAGGTTGCGTGCGGGTCACTCTCGACCAACCCCAGATACACGCGCTCTTCGTCAGTGGTTTCGAACAACGGTGCAAAGCGCACACCGACCCGCTCACTGCCGAATACGCTGATCACCGCTTCGGTGACTTCGCGCAGAAAACGCAGGCGATTGGTGAGTGAGCCGCCGTATTCGTCGGTGCGCTGATTGGTGTGCTCGGAGATGAATTGATTGAGCAGATAGCCATTCGCCGAGTGCAGTTCTACGCCATCGAAGCCGGCGGCTTTGGCGTTCACCGCCGCCAGCCGATACAGCTCGACCAACTCTTTGACCTCAGCGGTGCTCAGCGCTCTTGGCATGCTCGGATCCGCCAATGCGCCCGCCTCGGGGCCGGTCTCGATGAAGACTTTCACCGCAGTCGCACGCAGCGCAGAAGGCGCGACTGGCGCTTGGTTGTCGGGTTGCAGACTCGTATGCGATACGCGGCCGACATGCCAGAGCTGACAGAAAATCACCCCGCCCTCCTGGTGTACGGCTTCGGTGACTTTCTTCCAGCCAGCCACTTGTTCCTGGCTGTAGATGCCGGGCGTCCATGCATAGCCCTGGCCACGCGGTTCGATCTGCGTGCCTTCGGTGACCATGAAACCCGCCGTGGCGCGCTGACGGTAGTAGGTGGCCATCAGGTCGTTGGGAATGTCACCCGGCTGCGAGCTTCGCGAGCGGGTCAACGGCGGCAGTGCGATGCGGTTTTTAAGGGTCAGGCCGCCCAGTGACAACGGGGCGAACAAGCTTGATTCGGTCATGAAATTTCTGCAGCTCTGCTGAATGAGAGCCACACATTAACACATTCGAATACATGAATGCGTTGTGTTTAAGAACCTGTTCCCCGCTCAATCAGGCTGAAGGACTCTCTTGCAGCAAACGCTTGGGCAGAAACGCTGGCGAAATATGGATGATCGACATACGCACCACATGATTGAGCATGACAAACGCCGGATCGAGTTTAAGCAGCAACGCCGCGGCCGTCATCACCTCGACGCCGCCGGGGACCCAAGACATGAACAAAGCGAGAAACGGTTTGCCGGTCAGTTTGCTGAACCCGAACGCGACCACCAGGGTCGTGCAAAAGGTCAGCGCGGTGACCACCAGACCCGCGCGGATGTAGCGCACGAAATCCTTGAAGGTGATGTCTTTGAGGCGAATGCCGATCAGCCCGCCGAGCAGAATCAGCGCGACAATCGCCAGCGGGTCGGGCACACGCAGATGGGCTTGGGGGAAAACCACATTCACCGCTGCGCTGCAAATCAGCCCGGTCAGCATGTACGGCGCTGGTACATCGAAACGCTCGAGCAGATAACCGAGCGCGACTGCCGCAATCGCCGGCGGAATGACGCCAAGGTAGTTGTCCAGAGTGCCCAGCGCGGGCGCCACGCTGTCGGCATGCCCACCGGCAATGATCGTCACCACCAGCAGCAGCGCAAGCAGACGCACGATGTGCACGAACGCGATGCGCCCGGACGCTGGTCCCTCCTCGCCCGACACCGTCATCACGGCCGCCATCGCCCCTGGAATCGAACCCAGCAAACTCTCGATATGCCCCCACTTTTCCATGCGCCGCAGCCAGTTGTAGCCGACAAAAATCTGCGTGGTCATGCAGATCAGCAGGCCGACCAGAATGCTCACATCGCTTAACTCGCTGATCATCGACGCGGTGACGATCGAGCCGACGCTGACCCCGAGCAGCAACTGCACCGCGGCCACAAACGGGTAAGGCATGCGCATGCGTACGCCCATTTTGCTCAGCGCGGTGACCAGGCAAATCGCACCGATCAACTCGCCAAGCGGCAACCCGGTCATGTAGCCGATCCATGCGCCCAATGCCGCCACCGGGACAGGAATAACGTTTTGCAGTGCCAGCAGCCTGTTTCGGGTCATCTGTCCATTCCGTGGAGGGGTGAAAAACTTCGTAATATTTTTAAACAGTTTTATAAGATGGGCCGACGAAAGGATCCAATACCTATTTTCGACCGATTGATACCCAAGGATGACGATGATCGATCTCCGCCGCCTGCGCTGCTTTCTGGTTGTCAGCGAAGAGTTGCACTTTGGCCGTGCCGCGTTGCGCCTGAACACTGCCCAACCACCGCTGACACGGCAGATTTCGGCACTCGAAAGCGAACTGGGTTTTCGCCTGTTCGACCGCAACACCCGCAGCGTGACGCTGACCTCCGAGGGCCGGCATTTCCTCCCCTACGCCCGGGCGGTGCTGGAGCAGGTCGACCTCACAGAAGCCATCACCAGCAAATTGGCGGCCGGTAGCGTTGGCCATCTGGCGGTGGGCTACGCCAGCTCGATTGCGCTGTCGGACATCTTCAGCCAGACGATTCAGGCGTTCTGCTCGCTGTATCCGGACGTGCAACTGACATTGGAAGAAGGTGCCTCCAGCACCCAGTGTGCGCAGATTACCGAAGGTCGGCTCGACATCGGCATGAGTCGCATGCAGCCGCCCGGAGACGATTCAGAGGTTCAGGCCATCTGCCTGGATAACGAGCCATTGGTCGCGGCGATTGCCAGCGACAGCCCACTTGCGCGCAGGGAACAAGTGACACTGGCCGAGTTGAGCGCCTACCCGCTGATCGCCTTCCCGACCGATTACGGTTCCGGCTTGAATGACATCATCGAAGCGCTGTATCGCCGCCATGGGCTGACGCCTTTACCGGCGCCGACGGGCAAACAGATCACCTCGATTATCGCTTTGGTCGCCGCCGGCCGTGGTGTCGCTATTGTTCCGCAATGCGCACAGGCCCTGGTTAAACGTGGCGTCAGTTATCGTCCATTGGCCGAAGCCGGTGCCACCGCCCCCCTGCAGGTGTTGACCCGCAAGCGCGAGCGCAGTCCGTTGGTAAAAGCTTTTGTCGATGTGATCGAGCAAACCCTGCGCGAGAAATGACAGCTATGCTCAACTTTGAACTAAACAGTTACTAAATAGATAGCTCCCTATATAATCGCCGCTTCATTTCCAACGGGACTCCCAACGTGAAGCCAAGTCAACGCGTCTCCGGCGTATCAAAATTCATACTGGTCGGGCTCGGGGTGATCATCGCCCTGCTCGGCCTGGCACTCGCTGCTGGCGGCGTGAAACTGGTCAGTCTGGGAGGCTCGTGGTACTTCCTGGTGGGCGGTCTGGTGATGGCCGTGTCCGGTCTGTTGATCGCTCGCTACAAGCCTGCCGGCGCGTGGGTGTTCGCCGCGTTTCTGCTCGGCACGGCGATCTGGGCTGTGGTTGATGTAGGTCTGGAATTCTGGCCGGTGTTCTCGCGGCTGTTCATGTTCAGCGCCGTCGGCCTTGCCGTGACGCTGGTTTATCCGCTGCTCAAACGTGCCAACGGTGGCATTGCCGGGCGTGGTGCTTATGCCGTTGCGGCTGTTCTGGCAGTGGGCCTGGCCGTTGCTGTCGGCAACATGTTCGTCGCGCATCCGACCGTCGCCGCGACCGGTACCGGCCCGGGCCTGACCCCGGTTGAACCGGACAAGGCCCAGAAGGATTGGGCGCACTACGGCAATACCGAAGGCGGCAGCCGCTTTGCTGCGCTGGATCAGATCAACCGCAGCAACGTCGACAAACTCAAAGTCGCGTGGACCTACCACACCGGCGACATCGCCGAGAGCGACGGCAATGGCGCCGAAGACCAGCTGACGCCGCTGCAAATCGGCAACAAGGTGTTCATCTGCACCCCGCACAACAACCTCATCGCACTGGATGCCGACACCGGTAAAGAACTGTGGAAAAACGCCATCAATGCTCAGTCGAAAGTCTGGCAGCGTTGCCGTGGCATGGCCTATTTTGACGCCAGCGCTGCGGTGGCCAAACCGAGCAGTTCGCCGATTACCGAAACACCAGTTGCACCGGGTGCCAACTGCACGCGCCGCTTGCTGACCAACACCATCGATGCGCGTCTGATCGCGGTCGATGCCGACACCGGCGAGTTCTGCCAGGGTTTCGGCACCAACGGTCAGGTTGATCTGAAGGCTGGTCTGGGCGATGTGCCGGACAGCTACTACCAACTGTCCTCCGCGCCGCTGATGGCCGGCACTACCGTGGTAGTTGGCGGTCGAGTTGCCGACAACGTGCAAGCCGACATGCCGGGCGGCGTGATCCGTGGTTTCGACGTGATCACTGGCGCCATGCGTTGGGCCTTCGATCCGGGCAACCCGCAGGATCGCAACGCTCCGGCCGACGGCAGCACCTATGTGCGCAGCACGCCGAACAGCTGGGCGCCGATGTCTTATGACTCTGTAACCAACACGGTTTTCCTGCCGATGGGCAGCTCTTCGACCGACATTTATGGCGTCGAACGCAGCAAACTCGATCACACCTACGGCGCCTCGATCCTCGCGCTGGACGCCAACAGCGGCGCGGAAAAGTGGGTGTTCCAGACCGTACACAACGATCTGTGGGACTTCGACCTGCCGATGCAGCCGAGCCTGATCGACTTCACCAAGGACGGCAAAACCGTTCCAGCGCTGGTGATCGGCACCAAGGCCGGGCAGATTTACGTGCTCGACCGCGCTACTGGCAAACCACTGACTCAGGTCGATGAAGTGTCGGTCAAAGCCGCCAATATCCCCAACGAACCTTACTCGCCGACCCAACCAAAATCGGTGGGCATGCCGCAGATCGGTGCTCAGCATCTGACCGAATCGGACATGTGGGGCGCCACGCCATACGATCAATTGCTGTGCCGCATCGACTTCAAAGGCATGCGTTATGACGGCTTGTACACCGCGCCGGGCACCGACAAATCCCTGAGCTTTCCCGGCTCGCTGGGTGGCATGAATTGGGGCAGCATCTCGACTGACCCGGTGCACGGTTTCATCTTCGTCAACGACATGCGTCTGGGCCTGTGGATTCAGATGATCCCGTCGCAGAACAAAGGTCAGGCAACCTCCGGCGGCGAAGCGCTGAACACCGGCATGGGCGCGGTTCCGCTGAAAGGCACGCCGTATGCGGTGAACAAAAACCGCTTCCTGTCGGTGGCCGGCATTCCGTGCCAGGCGCCGCCATTCGGCACCCTGACCGCTATCGACATGAAGACCCAGAAAGTCGCCTGGCAAGTGCCGGTCGGCACCGTTGAAGACACTGGCCCGCTGGGCATCCGCATGCACCTGCCGATCAAGATCGGGCTGCCAACCCTCGGCGGCACCCTGTCGACTCAGGGCGGCTTGATCTTCATCGCCGGCACTCAGGATTTCTACCTGCGCGCCTTCAACAGCGGCAACGGTGAAGAAGTCTGGAAAGCACGTCTGCCGGTCGGCAGTCAGGGCGGCCCGATGACTTACGTTTCGCCGAAAACCGGCAAGCAATACATCGTCATAACCGCTGGTGGCGCGCGTCAATCGACCGACCGTGGCGACTACGTGATGGCGTACGCCCTGCCGTAAACCGCCGCACCCAACTTCATCGCAACAGTGCGCGGCACCTTCGGGTGCCGCGTCGTTTTTTGTCCCGCGTTTCAGATTTCAGCAGGAAGATCCACATGTCTCGTTTCTCTCAATACGCCTTGCTGGCAGGCCTGACCTGCGGGGCCGCCCTGCCCGCCCTCGCCGATACCGACTCCAATGTATTCACCCGCAACACGCTAACCGGCGACTGGGGTGGCCTGCGCCATCAGCTCGACGCAGACGGCGTCAAGTTCACCGGCGACTACAGCGGCGAGACCGCGTACAACGCCGATGGCGGCCTGCACCGGTCGGCGCGTTACTCGCAGAACATCAAGCTCGGCGTGCAGTTCGATCTGAGCAAATTGTATGGCGTCGACAACGCCGGCAAGGTCCAGCTGACGATCAACGACCGACGCGGCAACAGCGCCTCCGAAGATCTGGTTGGTAACCGTCTGCCGATCCAGGAAAACTACGGCGGCCTCTACACGCGCCTGACCGAATTGAGCTACGAGCGCAGCCTGTTCACCCCGGCGCTGAACGTCAAACTCGGCTACATGGCCATGGGCAACGACCTCGGCGGCCTCGACAGCGGCATTCTGTGCAACTTCATGAACGCCGGTTTCTGCGGCCATCCGCTGAACATGTCCGGCGGCAGCGGCTGGACCAACTACCCGAATGCGCGTCTCGGCGTGCGGGTCAAATACGACTTGTCGTCAGCCTGGCAATTGCGCGTGGCCGCGTTCAACGTCGACCCTGACAGCAACGGCAACTCCAGTCGCGCCTGGCATCTGGGCCCGAAACACACCACCGGCACCGTGGTGCCAATCGAGCTGGTGTACAAACACGCCGGCAGCCTGCCCGGCGAATACAAGCTCGGTTACTACTACGACAGTTCTGATGTGAAGCGCATCGGCAGCGACGAAGAAGTCTCCGGTCGCGGCGGCCATTATCTGCTGGTCGACCAAGCTGTCTGGCGCTCGCCGACTTCCGAGGGCCGCAGCCTGCATGCCTTCGGCCAGTATTCGGCGGCCAGCCAAGCGGCCTCGCCGTTCAGCAAGTGGTACGGCACGGGCGTGGTTTTGTACAAGCCGTTCGAAGGTCGCCCGCGTGACACCCTGGCTCTGGGCTACGGCCGCGCCGTGCCCAACCCGCGCAGCCGCGATGTGCTGCAAGACGCCGCGCTGGCCAATGGCACGCCGCTGTCCAATCTGGACAGCGCCGAGCAGTTGATCGAACTCGGCTACGGTTATCAGGCCACGCCTTGGCTGACCCTGCGCCCGAACCTGCAATACATCATCGAGCCGGGCGCGTTTTCCGGGCAGGACATCGACAATGCGTTGGTGGTCGGTTTGCAGGTCAAAGCCGCGCTCTGACCCTCAAAGTACAGCTCCGCCGGATTCATCCATTGCATTCCGGCGGGGCTCAGTTCTGCTGAAGTTCTACTCGCCGATCACCCGCGCATACACCGAGCGATCAATATTGCCGCCGGACAAAATCACCCCGACCTTCTTGCCCTCCATCATCCCGCGTTCCTGCATCAGCGCGGCCAACGCCGCCGCGCCCGCGCCTTCCGCCAGGTTGTGGGTGTCGGTGTAATACACTCGGATCGCCTCGGCGATTTCCTCTTCGCTGACCGAGACGATTCGCGCGGCACCGGCGCCGTAAATGGCGAACGCATCGGGAATCGGCATGCGCACCGCGAGGCCATCGGCGAAGGTGTTGGCCGAGGCAGTTTCACGGATCTCCTGCGCTTCAAACGACAACTTCGCAGCGGCGGCCTCGGTGGATACCACGCCCACCACTTCGGTGGTCAGGCCCAGGGCATCGCGGGCGGCGATCACGGCGCAAACGCCAGAGCCGCAGCCAATTGGCACATACACCGTGTCCAGATCCGGCGCGGCAGTGAACAGCTCCAGCGCGTAGGTCGCCACGCCTTTGACCAATTCTTTGTGGAACGGCGGCACCAGATACAGATCGCGCGCTTGCGCCAGACGCCAGGCTTCCACGCGGGCCTCGTCGAAGTCTTTCCCGCACTCGACCACTTCCCCGCCGAAGCCGCGCATGGCGTTGTTCTTCTCCACCGAGTTACCTTCCGGCACCACAATCAATGCCTGCAAACCCACCGCACTGGCTGCCAGCGCCAGACTCTGGCCGTGATTACCGCGCGTCGCCGAAACAATGCCCTTCACATGCGGATGCGCACGACGCAGCCAGTTCATGAAGGTAATACCGCCGCGCACCTTGAACGCGCCGGTCGGCGTATGGTTTTCGTGCTTGACCCACACCGTGCAGCCCAAGCGCTCGGCCAGCAACGGCCAACGGTATTGCGCAGTAGGCTGCATAACCTGATAAACCTGCTGCGCAGCTTGTTCGATATCGTCGCGAGTCAGTGTGTGCATGAGTCGTCTCCCTGAAATTGTGCCCAGTCTAGGAGCGGGCGCAACACGTCGGCTTTCAAAAAACTCACCTGACTTTTGCCTCGGCACTTCACTACTATGCAGTTCATGAATGCCCGAAATCGCCCATCGCCCTCGCCCGCCCCGCAAACGATTTGCCGAATCGAAGCCGGGCCGTGGGCGATCGAACTGCTGCCCGGCGCCGCTTACGCAACGCGCTATGTGGCGACTCAGTCAGCTATCGGTTTCGCCTTCGACAGCCAGCGCGGCGTACACGCGATTGGCAGTGACCGGGTGCGCCCGTTTGCTGCGTTACCCAATGGCTTGGCATTCGTGCCGGTGGGGTGTGACGTGTTGTCCGAGTCGCCGTCAGGTGGCGAATATCTGCGGGTGATTCGTACTGACGGCGCGGCGTTGGTCGGGGATCGGGAGTTCAGTAACCGGGTTGATCCGCAGGCGATTGAGCTGGCCCTGCAAATGCGCCGCGCGTTGTTGCAGGCCTCGGTTGATGACGATATCGAAGCTTGGGCGCTGGCGATGGCTGAGCGGGTTCAGGGGGATTTTTCTTTTGAACATCCGCATTGCTTGACCGGTAATCGCATGCGCTTGCTGGATGAGTTCATTGACGCCGGACTCGATGGGCCACTGAGTATTCAGGCGATGGCTCAATTGCTCGAGTTGTCTGAAGGCTATTTCATGCGCGCCTTCAAGCAAGCGACGGGGAAAAGTCCGCATAGCTATCTGATTGACCGGCGCCTGGCCAAGGCGCGGGCGCAAATGCGCGATTCGGCGGCGAGTCTGGCGGAGATTGCACTGGCGTGCGGGTTTAACTCGCAGGCGCATATGACGACGGTTTTCAGGCAACGGCTTGGGGTGAGTCCGGGGGAGTTGCGCAAGATTTTTTAATGGGGACAGATTTATTTATCCCTCATCAATTACGGCAAACTTCGGATCAACATCAGTCCACCGCAACCTTGCGGGATGCCATGAGCAAAACGAAAGTGATAGCATATAGACATCACTTTAGGCATCTCCCCAAGGAAGAACAATGCGCTCGTCGCAATTCATTTCGCTTCTCAAGCTGTCCACGGTCCTGTTGGCCGCCACTCTGACCACCGCTTGCTCCAACTACCACTACAAAGATTACCAAGGCGAGTGGGCGCCGGAGTCGATGAAGCCGTATGACCTGTCCGATGGCGCCGCCGACGCACCGGTTGTTTACTTCGCGACCACTCAATTTCGGGCCCTCGGCGTGCCCTTCCACCGGCTGTTGTTGGCAACGCAGGTAGATGGCCAATCGTTGCCAGGTGCCGGGCGCCTGTCGATTCTCGACGTCTCCGGCAAGCAGGCACTTCGCCTTACGCCGGGCAAGCACTCGCTGGGCTGGTGCTGGGCATCGATGAACGGCTTGGGTACCGGCGGCGCCAAATGCGGCTTCGGTGCGAACGATGTCGAGTTCCGCGCGGGCCAGCGCTACATCGTGGATTTCTCCACCAGCAACCACATCAGCGGACCTCCGGGACGTGAAGTAGCAACAATCAACATCGAATCCGAGATTCGCAATCTGGATACCAAGGAAGTCGTCTACCCGACTACGGATTATTCATTGATTGAAGAATGACCTGGGGAGGCGTTCACCGTGCCAGATGTTAATTACTTCCCCTTACTCACATATTCCGCGATTTTTTTAGCGAAAAGGTTTTACCGATGACCAAGCTTTTCATGCCATTCGTCCTGGCGATGTTGTGCCTGCAAGGGTGCGCGGAGATGCCTGCCTACTCGAACGTGGAGTCCGGTGCATCGAGTGATGAGTCGCGCTATACCGTCGTCGAGACTGATACTTATGCAGGCCGGCCGCAGCGCCACTATGCCGATCTCCAGCCGAATCTGAACATCATCAGAATCAACGATAAAAAAGTCGGCAATATCCCGTTTTCTACCTATTACTACAAAAACGATTCCCCACAACGCGCTGTGCTGACGCCGGGCACGTACGTTATTCAGTTGGAATATCGGCTGCCCCGCCACTTTCTGTTCGCAGATCTGAAGTTCGTTGGCAAACCGGGTCAGAAAATCATGGCTCGCTCAAAATATGTGGGCCTCAACCGACTGGAAGTGTGGTTGGAGGATGCAGCCACGGGTGAAGTAGTCAGTACCCGCGAGCGCTAAGTCTGCCTGTATCCAAGAGAAAGCCAGGGCATAAAGCCCTGGCAGATCGTAGATCACTTTTTCTTTTTCGCAGGTTTGTCCGACTTTTCTGACTTGTCCGACTTCTTGGCCTTTTCCGGCTTGCTGTCAGCTTTCTTTGCAGATTTCTTCGGTTCGGCGTCTTTCTTCTTGTCTTTCTTGTCGGAAGATTTCGACAGAGCCGAGGCTGCTGCTGATTTCTTTTCCGGCGATGACTTTTTGTCTTTCAAGTCCTTGCTGGCTTTCGAAGCGTCACTTTTGCTTTTCTTCTCGTCTTTAGCCACGTTGTCCACCTCTCGGAGTATGCCGACATTGGCAAAATGCCTGCGGGATTATCCGCACGCTGATCATTAGGCGTACGCGTGTGAAGGCGGTTCAAATTTTCTTGCGCGTAGAGATACGCGATGGGCAAGCGGGTAAAAACGGAACCTCACTCAAACCCGAATGCTCAATCTGTCATCCACGTGATCTGCATCCAATCTGCACTCGATTCGTCACGATAGAAATATCGTTGATAGCTAATATCAACGCGCGGCATTTGATAGCCTACCAACTGGATGGTAGTGTTCTTCGCAGATTCACCAACGCGACTCCCACCGTATCTCTACTCTCGTGAGAATCCCATGCAAGACTGGAAACAAACCCGCAAAGACATCAACACCCGCCTGATGGAACTCAACGCTTTGAGCCCTGAAACCATGAAGGGAATGGCAGCGCTCGGTGCCGCTGGCGCGAAAACCAATCATCTGGACGCCAAGACTCGGGAGCTGATCTCCCTGGCCGTAGCCGTAACTACGCGTTGTGACGGATGCATCGCGTTCCACGCTGCCGAAGCGAAGAAAGTCGGAGTCACCAGCGAAGAAGTCGCTGAAGCCCTAGGCGTGGCAATCAACATGAATGCCGGTGCCGCTTTGGTCTACAGCACTCACGTGCTCGACGCGTTCGACAAGTCCTGATGCATCGCCGGCCCTCTATTCGTCAACCACGTCGAGATCAATCATGAATAAGCTGTTCACCCCGTACAATCTTTCAGGTACCGCGCTCAAGAATCGAGTGGTTATGGCCCCCATGACTCGCACCCGAACTTTGGACAACATTCCCAATGAGTCCAACGCGCTGTATTACGCGCAACGTGCTTCCGCCGGCCTGTTGATCACCGAAGGCCTGCCGATTTCCGACGAGGCGCGCGGTTATCTTTATACGCCGGGCATTTACGCTGATGAGCACTTGCCTGGCTGGCGCAAAGTGACTGACGCAGTGCATGCCAAGGGCGGCAAGATTTTTGCGCAACTCTGGCACGTTGGCCGGATGTCCCATGTCTCGGTGCATGGCATGGTGCCAGTCTCTTCGGGCACGGTGGCTGCGGTTGATACCACGGTGTATGCCTGGATCGAGCCTGGCAAATCAGGCCCAGTGCAACCCAGCGCACCCCGCGCGTTGGAGACTGCTGAAGTGCAACGCGTCATTGCGGACTTCGTAAGCTCTGCGCGTATGGCCATGGATGCCGGTTTCGATGGTATTGAAATCATGGCCGCCAATGGCTTCTTGTTCGACCAGTTCCTGAGCAGCACCCTGAACACCCGCACCGACCAGTACGGAGGCTCGATCGCCAATCGCCAGCGTTTCCTGCTGGAAACCATTGATGCGATTGCAGCTGAAATCGGTGGCTCAAAGATCGGTGTACGCCTGTCGCCCTTCGGCCGCCTGTATGACTTTGGCGTGTACGAGGGCGAAGAACAAACCTGGATGAGCATGGCGGCGGCGCTCAATGAGCGCGAACTGGCGTTCGTTCACCTGAACTACCAACCCACTATCGTCGCCGCACAAACACCACCGGGCTTTGGCGCCGCATTCCGCGAAGTTTACAAAGGCACCTTGATGGCTGCCGGCGGCTTCACCAAAGATCTTGCGGAGTCTGAGCTGGCCAAAGGTGAACTTGACCTGATCGCTTTCGGCACACCCTACATTGCCAACCCGGATCTGGTAGAGCGTATGCAGAACGACTGGCCATTGGCTGAGGGAGATCGTGCAACCTATTACGGTGTCAGCGATTCCATTGACAAGGGGTACACCGATTATCCGGAATATGCTGCGGCCATAGCCTGAATCCCGGCTGAGACATAATTGAAATTGCGGGCCAGTGAGTAATCAGCGGCACTTTCAAATAAAAAAAGCTCCTTGGTCGTTGAGTGCATTTGTACTCAATGTCCAAGGAGCGTTTTTGTGTCATACAAACCGGTTTCATCGTTCAATGTCGAAGACTAAAACGATCAGCCCTCAAGAACTTCGAGCGTCGGCACCATGCGGATAGCCCTGGAGAAGTTGGCGTAGTTGACCGAGGTCTTGAGCACCACGTTGTGCAATGCTTCAACGCGCTCACGCGATGCGTCAGTGTGCAGGCGGATCACCACACTCACTTCGTCGTAACCCGGGTTAACACTTTCGTCGATACCCAGAAAACCACGCAGGTCGAGCGTGCCATCAGTTTCGATTTCCAGACTGTGAATCTTGATGCCCATCATTGCGGCGTTGGCGGCATAACCGACCGACATGCACGCGTTGAGAGCCGCCATCAGCAGTTCCTGCGGATTAGGCGCGGAGTTCTGCCCGAGCAGTTCGTTTGGTTCGTCGGCAGTGATTTCGAAATCCCGCGCATAGGTTTCACCCGCCAAGCTGTAACGGCTGACCTTTGCCAAGGAACGGGTCTGGCCTTTCCACTCGGTCTTTACGTTAAAGCTTGCAAGTCGTTTTGTCTGATCCTCGGCTACGCCTTGGGCAAACTGCTGGAGCGCGGCGACATCGATACCGTTCAGGTTGTTACTCATATGCTTGTTCCTCTTGAATTTTACTGGGCAGCAGCCCGAAAGAGAAACAAGCCTACCAACTGGTAGGTTGATCATCAACAGATTGTTTTGTTCTGCAATGAGAAGGAGTATCGACCGAGACGATTACCGTATGGTTGAGCCTCAGTGCTGCGTCCCGGTAGTGCGCAGTCCATCTAAAATGATCTCGATACCGGAAAAATGTTGGTAGTTGTCGTTCAGCGCCCAAGATACAAAGCTGCCGCCTTCCAGCGTATTCAAAATGAGTCGTGCGACCTTGACGTTGTCGAGCTCGATTTTAATTTCACCAGCCTCTTGGCCCCGCACGATATTGGCCTGAAGCCAATTCAGATGAATTTCGAAAAAATCTCGTGTCATCTCTTTCAGACTTTCAGGCAAAGCCGATAGCTCCGCCGCCAACGCGCCGCATAGCGGAAGCAACGCACTTTCGCTGCTGTGCGCGAACATCAGGGCGAACGTATTAAGTCGGTCGATAATAAGGGGATGTGTATCGTCGATGCTTTCCAGCTGATTCTTGAACCGGAACAGATAACTCTCGACGATGGCGATCGCCAACCCCTCTTTGGTTGGAAAGTGATGGTGAATACTCGCTTTCTTGATACCGATTTCCTCAGCCAGATCGGCGTAGCTGAACGCGGCATAGCCCTTGGTACGCAACAAAATCTCAGCGCTGGCAAGAAGGTCGGAACGTGTACTCATCGGGTCGCTTCCAAAATCGGTAATCACGCATCATAAATTAGTGGTTGTTCATAAGACAGCACTCGACATTTTCAGCCAGGCCTCCCTGTAAAGAGATAAGGGACTTGGATTCCAGTCAAACCTGCTCAACCTCAATAGAACCCCTCCCGGCGAGACTGGTCTGCTCTGTATTACCTTTTGGAAATACAACCCATGTCCGCACAACACAGTCTTGTACTACTCGCTCGGGGAGGCTACGCCGCGCGGGGAGTGCTTTATCTGATCATCGGTATCTTCGCGCTGCTGGCAGCGCAGGATTCGACAAAACCAAAGGATAGCCACAAGAGCCTGGAAGCATTGCTGGCTCAGCCATTCGGCCATTTTTTAGTCGGGCTTGTGGTGGCAGGCTTGCTGGCATTTGCGGCGTGGCGCGTGCTGCAAGCGACGCGTGATGTCGATCATCACGGCAAAAATCTCAAAGGTCTGGTGATTCGCGCGGGGCTGTTTGCAGGAGGTCTGGTCAATGGCGCTCTGGCGCTCTTCGCACTGGGCTTGCTCATCAGCGGTATTCGAAGCTCGGGCAATTCCGGCGGGCAAACCAAAGATTGGCTGGCGCATCTTCTGTCTTGGGATTACTCGAACTTGTTGATTTATGTGGTCGCCCTGATTCCGCTGGGTGTAGGCATTGCGCACATCATCAAAGGCTGGAAGGCGTCGTTCGAAAAATACTTTGAGGACGACGAAGACGTCATGCGCTACGTGCGCCCGGTCTCGCGCTTCGGGTTGATCGCCCGCGGGGTGGTGTTTATCGAGATTGCCTTGCTGTTGGCGATCAGCGGTTCCGCTTATAAAGCCATGGATCCACCCGGCATGAAGGAAGCCCTCGACGCGCTGCAGAATCTCCCCGCTGGCTGGCTGATTTTGATGGTGATGGCGTTCGGGCTGATTGCCTTCTCCGTGTACAGCTTCTCGGAAGCTTTCTGGCGCAAGATCAATATGGATGTGCCGGGAGTATCGAGACTTTAAGGTGTCGCAATCACTTGCTGAGAAATTCGCGGATTGCTTCGGCAGTCCGCTTGGCGCTCGTGACCACGAAAAAATGCCCCTCGCCCTCTATGACCTGGAGTTCAGCACGGCGAATGCTGCGGCGCAGGATATGCGCGTTGTACGGCAGAACCAGGGTGTCGCGGTCGCCGGTGAGGATCAGCGTGCGCTGGCGCAGACGGAAAAGCCTGAGCAGGCTGGTCCAGCCGACCAGAGCCGCGAGTTGGTACAAATAGCTGCGCGGGTTCGTCGTTAGCATGCGCTTCGCCACACCCAAGCGCAGCAGCGTCTGTATCGAATTGCGCGAGCCTTCTTGCTTGCGCAGGTTGGCGTTTTTGCTTGAGCTAAAAAAATCCAGGATGTCGGCAGGCTTCACCAGCATCGCCGGGCCTGCTGAAGTCGCCGCGAGGATCAGCCGGCGCACCCTGCGCGGATAACGCAGGGCGAACTCTTGCGCCAATGCACCGCCCCAACTCACGCCGAACACGTCGATCTGGTCGATTCCCAATTGCTTGAGCATCTCAGCGATCAAATCGGCATGGCGCGGCAGACGCATTGGCCAACGGGGCATTTGCGATTTGCCGACTCCGGGCACGTCCAGGGTGATGGTCGTGTAGTCCCCAAGTTCCTCACGCAGCGGATCGAAGGTACGCATCAAGCCACCCAAACCATTGAGCAACAGTAGCGGTGAGCCCTGGCCGCAGATTGAAATATTCACTGTGAGGCCATCAATGGTGAGTCGGCGTGTGGTCACGGATTTCTCCCTTTAGATTCCTTCTGACTGACCCGCCAGCGATTCGCTCATCTGCGCATGACACACCGCCAGAATTTCATCGGCCAGCACCGAGTCGTCAGGACAGGCGCGCGATAGCATGATCGCGCCCACTGCGCGCGCCAGCAGGTCGATCATTTTCACCCGCGCCTCATCCGGCGCAGCGTCCGGCCCGGTCGGGTATTTATCGCCGAGCGTTTGCAACGTGCGCTCGATGCCTTCGGCGAAGGCCGATTTCAAATCACCCGACTGACGCGCCGCGTCACCGCACAACGCCGCCATGGTGCAACCCGTGGCGCGCCCGTCGCGATGATCTCTGGATACATAGACGTCGATGAAGTCCTGCACGCTCATTGCTTCGGCACTGGCCAGCGACTGCGCCAGACTGTTGGCCGAGGCTTCGGCCATCAGGTCAGCCTTCGAACCGAAATGTTTGTAAAAACCACCGTGAGTGAAACCGGCGGCGGCCATCAGATCGGCCACGCCGACGCCGTCAAAACCGCGTTCGCGAAACACCACTGAAGCCGTTTCGACGATGTGCTCGCGGTTTGCCTGGGCCTGAACCTTGGACACTCGCATGTTCGATACCTCGCTACCGCAGGAAATTCATCGCCTGATAATACATAGATGTTGACCGTAATCAAAACCGTTGACAGTTTAGATTTCGGTCATCATCCTAAACTCAAGCGATCCGGTTTCGACGTCCCGCTCGCCCATCAATCCCAATCCTCGTTTGCGAAAAGAGCCGACATCATGACTAACCGCCCTACCGTTCTCATCACTGGCGCCTCCACTGGCATCGGCGCGGTTTACGCCGAGCGTTTCGCCCAGCGCGGGCATGATCTGGTGCTGGTCGCCCGCAACCAATCGCGCCTGGAAGCCCTCGCCGAGAAACTGCGTGGCGAACACAACGTCGCCATTGAAGTGCTTGCGGCCGACCTGACGCGACTCAGCGACCTGCACACCGTCGAAGCGCGTCTGCGTGATGACGCGCGCATCGGCATCCTCGTCAATAACGCCGGTGCCGCCCAGTCCGGCAACTTCATCGATCAAAGCACCGACAGCGTCGCGCAACTGGTGGCCCTCAACACCACCGCGCTGGTGCGGCTCGCCAGCGCCATCGCCCCGCGTCTGGCCAAAGCGGGTGACGGCGCGATCATCAACATCGGTTCAGTGGTGGGTCTGGCACCTGAGTTCGGTATGACTGTCTACGGAGCGACCAAGGCGTTTGTGCTGTTCCTGTCCCAAGGCCTGAGCCTGGAACTGTCGCCTCAAGGTGTCTACGTGCAAGCCGTACTGCCCGCCGCCACCCGCACCGAGATTTGGGATCGCGCCGGGATCGACATCAATACCTTGAGCGAAATCATGGAAGTCGGTGATCTGGTCGATGCCGCGCTGGTGGGATTCGACCGTCGCGAACCAGTGACCATCCCCCCGCTGCACGAAGGCGAGCGCTGGGATGCCCTGCAAAACGCGCGTCAGGGCCTGTTGACGCAGATCCGCCAGTCGGCCGTGGCGCAACGTTATTTGACTCGAGTCTGAACCATGAAGGCGTTTTTTATCGAGCGCTACGGCAAGCACAACGGCATGATCGGCGAAGTGCCCGACCCGGCTGTCGGTGAACATGACGTTCTGGTCGAGGTGCATGCAAGCAGCGTCAACCCGTTGGATTCGAAGATCAGCACCGGCGAATTCAAACTGATTCTGCCCTACAAATTTCCACTGGTATTGGGCAATGACCTCGCCGGCGTGGTCGTGCGCACAGGTTCGGCGGTGACGCAATTCAAGCCGGGCGACCACGTCTATGGCCGACCTCCCGAGACGCGGATCGGGACGTTTGCTGAACTGATCGCCGTGGATGAAAACGCGCTCGCGCTGAAACCCGCGAATCTCGACATGGCCGAAGCGGCGTCCATCCCCTTGGCCGCGTTAACCGCGTGGCAGGCGCTGGTTGAAATCGCTCAGGTGAAAAAGGGTCAGAAGGTGTTGATCCATGCTGGGTCTGGCGGCGTCGGCACGCTTGCCATCCAGCTAGCGAAACACCTCGGCGCCTTCGTTGCGACCACCACCAGTACGGCGAATGTCGAGTGGGTGAAAGCACTCGGGGCGGATGTGGTTGTCGATTACAAACGGCAGGATTTTGCCAACGAACTGCGCGACTTCGACGTGGTGCTGAACAGCCTCGGCGGCGATGTACTGGCGAAATCGGTCAACGTCATCAAGCCTGGTGGAAAGCTGATTTCCCTATCAGGGCCACCGACTGCGCAATTTGCCCGAGAACAAGGATTGTCTTGGGTGTTGGGGCAAGTCATGCGGTTGCTGAGCAGCGGCATTCGCAGGAAGGCCCGCAAGCGCGGGGTGAGTTATGCGTTTTTATTTATGCGGGCTGATAGGAAACAGCTGCAAAAAATCACTGCGCTGATCGAGGCTGGAGTTATCAAACCGGTTATTGATCGCTCCTTCCCTTTTGAATCGACGGCGGAGGCGTTGCGGTACGTTGAGCAAGGCAGATCGAAGGGCAAAGTCACCGTGACACTGAGATAAGTGCATTGCGAAGAATGTCAGTAGATAACGTGGATGGTGCGGAGCATCAGAGTCCAGCGCCTGCATCGGAGGAAGAGCCACCTTGCGACGCACCGGAGCAGATGCAGCCAATAGTCGCGCCGGTAGAAAAGCCGATGATCGTTTGGCGGAGTTTGATGCTTGAGCAGTGATGAGAGTCAGGCGGGGAACTCGGGAAGATTCGATCGGCTAGAGGTTAATCAGCTGGCGTGTTTAATCGGATTTTGCGATGGCGTTTAAAGACACTAAACGTTACTCCCTAAAGGCTACAGCAGCTTGCGCCATTGCCTACGACTACGCCAGAATCCGCCGGCTTGTGCGTCTTGGGCTCGGGTTCTATCGTTGGCCGGTCACTGCGAAACAGTGATCGGGTTTGGTAGACCCGCAGCATTGACGCATTGCGTCACCCCGACACAACCCCTCCCAGTGGGTTGTTTTGACGGTGGCCATGCGCAGGGCTTCCTCGGAAGCGCCGGTTCCAATGCCCGGTCTACCAACCTTCGTATGGCCGCCACCCTCCGTTTGGTAGCGAGAGGGTGAAAGCTCCTTTAAATAGCATTGGAGTTTCACTCATGATCAAACCAACACCGAATCCCCCAGAAACCGATCCAGTTTCGCCCTATCAATTCCCTGATTCCAAAACCCTCAACGAAGCCGCCGAACGCGCCCTCGATCATTACCTGAGTCCCAAGCAACGCATCATGGGCAGCCACCACAAACACGACCCAATGTTCATCGCCAATACGGCCTACGACACTGAATCGCTGCTTGCTAACGCCAGTGAATCACTGGGGTCGGCTGGGGAAATGCTCCACAACTTTGCTGCCGTGCTGGACCCCGCCCACCGCAAGACTGCGCTGGGCATTGCGCAGGTGGTGATGTTGGGGGAATTGGCGGTGAATCAGGCGCTGGATAATGTTGAGGTGAAGGTTTGATCGGTTGCTGAGGACTGCTGGTAGTAAGGCGCCTCATGGGCTGAATCGCCTCAGCCGAATGCTGCCTCTTTTGAGAGGCTGCATTCGGCCAGAAGCAGACGCTCATCAGCAGAAAAATGGGGACAGAAAAATGGGGAAACGGCACACGTGACCACGTCTGCAAATAAACCGAAACGGCATTTCTGGCGCTGGGTGATGGCGCTACTACTCGCCCCCATCGTCTTTTGGTATGTCGCCACACCACAAGTGAGCTTCCACTTCTCTGACAAGGGACAGGGGCGACTCGGGTACATTTTGAATATTCAACACGACATTTCGAAAGGCGAGATTTACCCAGGTGAAGCCACTGGAGGGGCTGGCCACATCTTCCCGAATAGTCAGTTTTTTATGGAGTTTGATTGGAACAACGGAGGGAAATCGCACTGCATCCGGGTCAAACCGAAATGGCCCAACACTGACGTATATATCGGGGCAGATGGCGCTATCGATGGCCGTACTGATGGCTACGTTATTGAAGCATGTGGGCCACTGCCAAAATAAAAATCCAAGTAAAAAGGGACTGATTCTATGATAAATACATCAGTCTCCTTTTTGCTGTCGCTGCCTCTTTGAGTGGCGGCTTTCGGCCAGAAGCGGACATTCGAACACGAGACAATACGATGAATAAAAAAGCAAGAATGACTGCATTTCTGCTCAGTAAAGTAGTAGCCCAACCTTTGATTGGCCGGACGTTTGACCCTGATCGCATGATCCGAATCCCCGATTGTCATTCGATCGTCGAAGTACTTCGCCTCATCAAACATGGCGGGCCAGAATGGGCACATCGTTACGTCACGATGTACTTTTCCGGTCCATCGAATGCTTGGGCGCTGGTCTACTCGCTTCAGGACACCAGCGCCCCGTACTTTGATTTCATGTACACCTGCAAAGAGCCGCCTCAGAAGGCTCTGTCCGCACTGCTAGGGAAGTATCCACAGTGCTCTGTCATCGACTGGTCCCCCGGACGTCTGGCCTGCATCGAAGCTCAGGGAGTGGATGTTGATACTCTTGCTGAAATAGTCCGGGATGTAACTGAAGCTGCTTGGGATGAGCACATCATGTTCGTCGATGCTTCGTACGAGGAAATGGGTAGAGCGTGACCCAAGAGCGGGCGATCGACCTTAACTTCCCACTTTGGTCCGTCACTTATCTGTCATAGCTTTATCGGAACGCTTGTAGGCGGATGTACAAAAAATCAATCCATACGGCGCGCTGTCCCATCCACCTGGAAGCAATGGCTTACCTGTTGAGATAGGTAGCCGCTAGCTATCAGCGTGCCATTCGTAACGGCCGCTTCTCGGCAACAGTCTGGGGTTCGACTTAATCCGCTTTCGGCCCTTGGCTGCAGCTCAAGATGTCGTGTTCCAATAAAAATGGATGTACTCCTCTTCATACTCCGCGAACAGTGAAACGATGAACTCCGTCTTCATTGAATACATCAACAACGCTCCGATGAAGCCGTTCGGCTCATGCAGCGGCTGTTTGAGGGGAGCAATCAAATCCCGCGCCTGATCCGCGACCATTTGATTGAAAACAGCTTCCGAGATTTCCTCAAACTTGGCGTCAGAAACGTAGCCCAGGAAGTAGCTTTCTCTATCGGGATGCCAAGCTACACATTCCGCATGAAGCCAGAATTTCAATCCGTTCTCGCCTTGCTGTTTGGGCGCGCGAGTTATGCGAATGGTCTCTTCAGAATCGGGGTATTCAAAGGCGACTGCTGGATAGGTGACGTAATAGAGACCGCGACAACGATCGCACGCGTTCCAATAAGTCATTCCTTCCCCGGAGAGTTTGTCAAAATCGCTTCTGTTAAACATGGAAAAACCTAATGCGGAAAAGGGGACGAGTTTATTTTCAGAAAACGGATTCTAATCAAAAAATGGGACTGATTTATTTCTCAGAAAATAATTCAGTCCCCTTTTCCGCCTTTTCCGGAATCGAACGATCCACTCCGGAATTGGCTTAAGCGGGTTAATGGGGAGTAATCCCCTTCGTTCGAGCGTCCGGTCTC
>NZ_JBMFBT010000012.1:0-78085 GCF_048822895.1 Pseudomonas sp. P4795
ACAACATCCTGGATGGCGGTGCGGGGGCCGACACCTTGACCGGTAACGCAGGTGCTGACACGTTCGTATTCGCAGCCGCTAATGAAATGGGCATTGGCCTAAATAGAGACGTCATTACCGACTTCAACAGCCAGCAAGGTGACAAAATCGATCTGACGAAATTTGACGCCAACATGCTGGATCCTGGTTTCAACGGCTTCTCTTTCATCGGCGCGGCTGATTTCACCGGCGCAGGGCAACTGCGCTTCGTTGACCACGTGCTGTCAGGCAACGTCAGCGGTAACGCCGGTGCGGATTTCGAGATTCAGTTGTTGGGTGTGAACAGTTTCAGCGCTAACGATCTAGTAGCCTGAAGCGTTGACCGCCTACGGTTGAGTTTGGTCTGAGAAAACAATACAACGCCCGGACATGTGCCGGGCGTTGTGCATTTCAGCTCACTGGAAAAACATTACGACGCCCTAGCTAAGCACTCCCAACTCTTTGGCCCGTGCCACTGCCTGCGTACGACGCTCCACTCCCAACTTGCTGTTGATATGGCTGGCGTGGGTTTTCACAGTGTGCAGCGAAATAAACAGTTGTTCGCTGATCTCCTGGTTCGAACAGCCTTGTGCGATCAGACGCAGTACCGACAACTCTCGACTACTAAGCTGCTCCGTCGTAGAAGTTTCAGCAACGGTA
This sequence comes from Pseudomonas sp. P4795, assembly GCF_048822895.1. Classification (NCBI taxonomy): domain Bacteria; kingdom Pseudomonadati; phylum Pseudomonadota; class Gammaproteobacteria; order Pseudomonadales; family Pseudomonadaceae; genus Pseudomonas; species Pseudomonas sp. P4795. The sequence goes on from NZ_JBMFBT010000012.1 coordinate 679, forward strand.
CGAGCTGCTGGCTGCGGAAACTGTTCCAGCAATTGCAGGCAGACAGCTGTCGACGTGATCGACATTAATTGCCCACGTAACCAGCCCGGATGTTCTTTGACCAAGGCATCAAACGGCTGCAATACCCCCCCGCTGGCAGCATCCAGTGCCAGAGCCAGGGCTTTACGCGCTTCTGGCTCACACCCACCCGCCAGCAGCAACGCAACTTTCTGCGTCAGCGCCATCACACACAGCAACTGCCGCCCGGTTTGCTGACCATTTTCATACAACACATCCAGACGCCCTTCAGCGAGCATCGGTTGCCCCTGAATCAGGTCAAGCAACGCCTGTTGCAGTTCGACATGCAAAGGCAGTTGCGGGTGAAACTCCGGCGGTGCCGCGGCGCGTCCACCGGTGTAAGTCTGACCCAGACGCGCTAGCCAGGCTTCAGCCAGATCGGTGCGCCCCTGTGCCAGCCAAAGCTCGCATTTGACCAGTGTGATCATCGCCAGGTAATAAATCGGTGGTACATCCCAGATGTGCATCAGCCGTTCGGCTTCCGCCAACTCAGCGAAGGCTCTGGCGAATTCACCGGTGCTGCCTTCCAGTCGGGCGATGACGCAGTGGCCGATCAAAACGCTAATGTCGCGACAAGCCCGCGCTTCAATGAGCCCTGCCTGCAATTTTGTACGCGCGGCCTGCGACTGCAAGCGCATCGCCAGCAGAAAGCCCTCGTATAACGTCAGACGGGCGCGCACCGCGTACAGCCGCTGCGTCGACAGTCCGCGCAGACGAGCCAGACCTTCATGCACTTCGTCGAGCGCTCGCAGAATTTCTCCACGCGCCTGCAACACGCGGGCACGATCGTAATGGGCCAACGCTTCGAACAACGGATTGCCGACCCGCTGCGCCAGCTCCAGAGATTCGCGGTTCAAGCCGCGCGCGCGCCACAGGTCACCGTCGGCGATTGCCAGATTGGACAAGGTCGAAAGGCACATCAGCCGTTGGCCGTAGCGTTTGGCCGGCAGGCTTTCCAGCGCTTCGTTGCAATAAGTCAGCGTCAATTCACGATGACCACGGCCGCGGGCAATGATCCCGCTCAGCGCCAGCCATTGCGCGAGCATCGACCTTTGCGCGGTGGCCGACGGCGCCGGCAGAAAACGACTCAGATGACTGGCCAGCTCTTCGGCGGCGTCGAGCTGACAGGCAAGCCCCAGCGCCCAGCTGTACAACACGATCAGCCGTGGCGTGCTGATCAGCAGGCTGTCGGGCAAGTCCATTTTCCAGCGCAGCAGCATGCCGACGTTTTGCTCTGCCAGCAGTTGTTCTTCAGACAGGTTCTGCACCAGATTCGCCGCCACATCGAGATGGCCGGCGCGTAACGCCTGTTCCACTGCCTCATCCAGCAGACCCTGTGCGTTGAACCAGCGGCAGGCTCGCAGGTGCAGGGTCGCGGTCGGCACCATCGCTTGCGCCACGGGCCGACTGCGCAACAGATCGGAAAACAGGTGGTGATAGCGATACCAGTGGCCATGCTCGTCCAGCGGCACCAGGAACACCTGATGCGCCGAGAGAAATCTGAGGATTTCGGCACTGTCATGGGCTTCGCGAACGGCGTCGCATAGCTCGCTGCAAAAGCGATCCTGGGGAGCCGTCTCGAACAGAAATGCTTGAACTTCGGGAGGCAGGCAATCGATGACTTCTTCCAGCAGATAGTCGCGGATCAGCCCTTCTCCACCGTTCAAGGCTTGCGGCAAAGGCGCCTGATTGCCGGCCTCGGACACCGCCAGCAGCCAGAACCGCAACCCGGCCACCCAGCCTTCGCTGCGTTGAATCAGGTTTTCCAGCGCTTCGCCGCGCAGGGAACTGCTATGGCGATCAAGCAGGGTCATGGCTTCGTCGTGGGTAAGACGCAGGTCCTGCTCGTGCAGTTCGAGTAATTGTCGCGAGAGGCGCAGGCGCGCCAGATGCCAGTCGGGCCGCTGGCGGCTGGTGACCATGACCAACAAGCCGTCAGGCAGATGATTGAGGAAAAATTGCAGGCAGCGGTCGAGCACCGGCCCTTGTGCCAAGTGGTAATCATCCAGAACAAGAAGTATCGGCGCCTTCGGATCGAGGTGCTGAGCGAGTTCATCAAGCAAGCCATCAAGCCATTCTTCGAAAGCGAACGGCTGATGCCGCTGACGCATCTTGAGCAGCCCCAGCGCCCGGCTGCCGATCGGCGGAAAATAGTCCTGCAAGCCTTCGAGCAGACGCTCAAGAAAGCGCCCCGGATCATTGTCGCGAACACTCAGGCCGAGCCACAGACTTTGCCAGTGCGCTGGCAGGCTCTGACAGAACTCCACCGCCAGCGAACTCTTGCCGAATCCGGCCGGGGCGCTGACCAATAGCAGACGACCACCGAGACCAGCACTCAGGCGTTCGCACAGACGCGGGCGCAACACGTGACCATCAGGCAACGGCGGGCGAAAAAAACGCCCGTCGAGTGCCGCGACGGCAACGCTTGCAGGACCCGCAAGTGGGGACAGATCAGTCATGGCCGGCTCTTGTTGTAGGGCGGTTGGCGGCGTAGCAGATGTCCGCAGACTAGCCTTAAACGAAGCGGTTATGAAGGTGGTTGCTACAAATGGCTACAAAAAGGCTACAGGAAAAGTGACAGGTAAAAAAACGCCCCGAACCGGTCGGGGCGTTTTCACGAGGATGCGGCCTCGCGTTGCTACAGCTTAGCGAACACCATCCTGACGCAGCGCGGCCGGCGTGAAGTCGCTGGTGGTGGCGGTGAAACCGAAGTCATACGCCTGCTTCTCTTCGTTCTTCATGCCCAGCGCCAGGTAGCGGCCGGACTGCAGGTCGTAGAGGGTTTCCAGGGCATACCACGGCACTTGCTTGTCGTAGTAGTTCTCGGCATGCGCCTCGGCCACACGCCACAGCTGGCCACGACCGTCGTAATGGTCGATCACCGCAGCCTGCCAGGTATCTTCATCGATGAAGAAGTCACGCTTGGCGTAGATGTGCCGCTGACCTTCCTTCAAGGTTGCAGTCACGTGCCAGACACGACGCAGTTCATAACGCGCCAGATCCTGGTTGATGTGACCGGCCTTGATGATGTCGGCGTACTTGAGCTTCGGATCGTCGAGTTTGTAGCTGTCGGAGGCGATGTACATCTCCTGTTTGCCAATGAGTTTCCAGTCGTAGCGATCCGGTGCGCCGTTGAACATGTCGAGGTTGTCGGAGGTACGCAAGCCGTCCGCCGCAGTACCCGGCCCGTCATACGACACTTGTGGTGCGCGACGCACACGACGCTGACCGGCGTTGTAGACCCAGGCCGAACGCGGTTCTTTCACCTGATCGAGGGTTTCGTGCACCAGCAGCACGCCACCGGCCAGACGTGCCGGCGCGGTCACTTTCTGCTTGAAGTAGAACAGGATGTTGCCCGGGTTCGCCGGATCGTAGTCCTTCATCTTGTCGCGGAACACGAACTGATCCTGGAAATACACCAGACTGTACGAGCCGTTCGGTTGCGGCGTGGCCTGGGTTACCAGACGGGTCACGCTGCCACCACGATAGCGGGTGATGTGGTTCCAGATCACTTCGACGCCGGTTTTCGGAATCGGGAACGGCACCGCGGTCTCGAAGTTTTCCAGGCCGTTGCCACCTTGCACCAGGTTCGTGGTGGTGGCGTTTTTCTTGATGGAAGCAAACACCTCATCTGGAACCGTCGCGCCGCGATGCGACGGGTAGACCGGCATCTTGAAGGTTTCCGGATAACGCTTGAACATCGCGTACTGACCCGGTGCGAGCTTGTCCTTGTACTTGTCTACATCCTTTGCAGTGATGGTAAACAGTGGTTGTTCGCTGGCGTACGGGTTCGACAGGAAGCCCTTGCTGTCGACGCTACCGGCATTCTTCGGCAGCGGCTTCCACGCCGGGATCGAGTTGTCGGCGTTGCCGGCCATCTCGGCGCCCATCGGGGTCAGGCTCTTGCCCAGCTTGTCCGCTTCAGCGGCAGGCACCGCTGCCATGACACTTGTTGCCAGCAGCGAAAGGCCCAGAACACCGGCGTGGAACAGACTCTTTGTTATTTTCATAAGTTCGTTCGTCCTGAAAATGCAGTGCTTAGAAGTTCACGCCGAAGCTGAGCGCAACGAAGTCGCGGTCGTCCACGGTGGTGTACTTGCCGTCAAAGAAGTTGGTGTAGGCCAGGCTCGCGGTGTAGGTGTTCTGGTATTCGGCATCGACACCCAGGCTGACCGCTTTGCGACCTTCCTCGAAGTTGCCGCCAGGGCCAGGCGAGTAGCCGCTTACGTCATGGGACCAGGCCACGTTCGGCTTGAGGTTGACGCCGGCGAACACGTCGTTGTATTCCCAGATCGCACGACCGCGATAGCCCCACGAGGTCGCCGTGGTGAAACCTTCATCATCGCAATTGCGGCTGCGGTTGTTCTGCGGCGAACCTGCGCCTGCCCCGTTGATGGTGCTGGCGTTGAGGATGTTGGCGCAGGTGTTGGCACCACCGGTAGCCGGCAATTCGCCCGGGCCGTAGACCGGATCACGGCCGTAGCGGATGTTGGAGCTGCTTTCCAGACCGCCGACGTGAGTCACGCCCACTTCACCGACCAGGGTCAGACGGCTGGCGCCCATGACTTGATCGAAGAAGTGCGTCAGGGTGGTCTGGAACTGGGTGATTTCCTTGCGACGATAGCCGTGCAGGTCCTGACCCGGAACACCGGTCAACAGCGAAGCATTGGTCAACGCGCCACCCAGCGGACGCACACCTGCGAACAGGATGTCGGTGGAATTCAACTGCACCGGAGCATTCGGCCGGTAGCTGAGTTCACCGCTCCATGCCGTACCGGTAGGCAGGGTGGTGGAGAAGCTCAGGCCATAGAGGCGGATGTCTTCAGGGTATTCGACGAAGTACTTCGAGTTACCGGCGACCAGCAACGGTGCAAGGGCAGCGAACGGCCCGGGCAGGCTGGCTGCGGTGTTGTAGACCGACTGCGGCGCACCCGTGGCGCTGAAGATCGGCGCACGGCTGTGGTAGTTCATGAAGTACGCACCGAACTCGGTATCAAGCGGTTCGAACATGTACTTGAGGGACGCACCCCACTGGCCGCCGTCGCGGGCATCACGGTCGGCGCCGCGCTGGACCAGAACACCTTCCTCGTTGACGTTGACGCCGTTGGCTGCCAATGGTCCCAGGGCCACAGCGGGAATGGTCGAACGCTTGTTCAGCACGCGCAGGTTGTTTTCGCAGCCGTCGGCAATGATGTCCGGCTGGGAGAAGAACGTGCCGCAGTTGTCGACAACGGTCTGATCCCATTCGAGCTGGTAAAAAGCTTCGGCCGAGAGGTTTTCGGTCAGGCTCTGCGACACATAGAACATGTTGACCGGGATCAGGCCTTCCTTGATCTCGGCGCCCGGACGACGGAATGCGGAGACATCGATCGGGTTGATCGAGTTGATGCCGCCGCCGATGAAGGTACTTTCACCCCAGCTCACTACCTGTTTGCCCAGACGCACGGAACCCGGCTGATCGGCAATCGAGTAGTTGTGGTAGACGAATGCATCGAGGATCTGCCCGCCGGAAGACTTGGCGCCTTCCTTGCGGTTGTTGTCGCTGATGTCCTTGAACTGGCGGCTCTCGTCCTTGAGTTCGAAGTCGTACCAGTATTTGCCACGGACGAATACGCCGGTGTCGCCGTATTTCAATTCAAGGTCATGGATACCCTTGAAGATCTTCGAGAAGGTTTCGCCGCTCTTGAAGTTGGCGTGGCCGTCGTCGGAGGTCTGCGACAGGCCATGGCCGCCGTTGTTGACGCCGATGAGGTTCTTGTTCGGACTCTGGGTAGACCAACTGGCACCGATCGACAGGGAGGAGTCGAACTGGCCTTCGATTTCACCGACGTTGAAACTGACGCCGAATGCGGGCCCGGCGAGCGAAGAAGCAAGACTGACCGCCAGAGGCAGTTTCGCCCGGCGCCAGAACTGGTTTACTGAGGTCATCGACGCTACTCCATGTGCATTATTGTTATGGCAGTTAGTACTTTTAAAAACGCTTGAAGGACCGGAAACCAAGGGTTGCCCGAAATCACTCCAATGTCGCATCGCCCCGTGTTGTGCGTGTGCCCCGTTCTTAAAAATCCTTGAGCGGACTATAGCCAGCAGGTTGTACTGCTTGATCCCTCTAAAGTGTGATTTGCAGCTGCCGGCCACTCTGGAACAGTCCTTTCGCCAGTCCGACACATGTCGGCACGGCAAGGATGGCTGAAAATTCGGATTTCACAAGCCAAGCGCTTGCTAGGGAGGTCTGGCGCGCCGTTTTCGGCGCGCCAGGGACGCTCAAAGCGTCGAAAGGAAGGTGCTGTTATTGCTCTGCCATTCAGTGATGTCGAGGCGGATGCGCTTCTTGTCGAGTTTGCCGACGCTGGTCTTGGGAATTTCCGTAACAACGGCAATCTGACTCGGGATCGCCCACTTGCTCAGGTGCCCCAATTCGACGAATGGCTTGAGGTGTTCCTTGAGCTCACGCGCCCCGATTTCGTGCCCTTCGCGGATCACCAGCAGCGCAAACGGGCGTTCGCCCCACTGAGGGTCGGCGATGCCCACCACTGCTACTTCGCGTACCGCGACGTGCCGGCTGATCAGATCTTCGAGGTCCAGCGAGGAGATCCACTCGCCGCCGGTCTTGATCACGTCCTTGATGCGGTCGCGGATGTCGATCACGCCCATGCCGTCCAGCGTGGCGACGTCACCGGTGTGCAGCCAGCCTCCCTTCCACAGATCGGCACCCTTCTGCGGCTCGTTGAAATATCCTTCGGTCAGCCATGGCGCGCGCAGCACCAGCTCGCCCTGGGTTTCGCCATCGGCGGGAAGGAAGTTGCCTTCGCTGTCGACAATCGCCGCTTCCACCAACGGTCCAGGCACGCCGGCCTTGATCCGATAAGTGGTGCGCTCGTCCTCGGTGCCGGCCATCAGTTCATCGTTCAAATGTGCGCAGGACACCAGCGGACCGGTTTCCGACATGCCATAGGCTGCCGTCAGTTGAATGCCTTTGCTCTTGGCGGCTTCATAAAGCGAGCGGTTCAGCGCACTGCCGCCGATGACGATTTTCCAGCCGCCGAAATCGGTAGTTTGCGCGCCCTTGGCATTGAGCAGCATTTGCAGAATGGTCGGCACACAATGCGAGAACGTGACCTTCTCCTTGCGCCACAACTCGACGAGGAATTCCGGATCGTAACGCCCTGGATAGACCTGTTTGAGCCCGAGCATCGTCGCTACATACGGCAAGCCCCACGCGTGCACATGGAACATCGGCGTGATCGGCATGTACACATCGTTGGTGCCGAGCAGGCGCACGCTGTCGATGGAGCCCATGATCGTCGACACGCCCATGGTGTGCAGCACCAGCTGCCGATGGGTGAAGTACACGCCTTTCGGGTTGCCGGTGGTGCCAGTGGTGTAGAACGTGGTCGCGACCGAGTTTTCGTCGAAATCCGCGAAATCATAGTGCGGGCTCGCTGCAGCCAGCAGTTGCTCGTACTCACCGACCAGATTCGGCAGTTCGGCGGTTTTTTCCGGCAGATCGGTGAGCAGCAGGGTTTTATCCACTGTGGTCAGATGGGGCGCGATGGCTTGATACAGCCCGACGAATTCGCTGTTGACCAGCACGAAGCGGTCTTCGGCGTGGTTCATGGTGTAGAGAATCTGTTCCGGTGACAGACGCACGTTGATGGTGTGGATCACCGCACCAATCATCGGGATCGCGAACATGCATTCCAGGTAGCGATGGCTGTCCCAGTCCATCACCGCGACGGTATCGCCGGCCTTGACCCCCGCCGCTGTCAGTACGTTGGCCAGCCGCGCAACCCGCTCGATCAGGGTCGGATAGCTGTAGCGCAACTGGTCGCGGTAGATAATCTCGCGGGTTTTCTCATAACGAGCGCCGGACATCAGCAACCGTTTGATCAGCAATGGATACTGGTACGCCCCTTCGGCGGGCGGAATGACGCGAGTCTGCAACATAAGAATCCCTTTTCTGACTGCACGGTGTTGGCGTAAAGATTTGTAATGTAAAACCCTTACGCCACAACCAAATCAGCCAAAGGAATGATTTGCACAGCCGTACAAGTGCTAGCTTTGCGCCAGCATTTGCCCGGTTTCGTTACCGATCAGGCTGTTTGCCCTACCGCCTCTTCCGAAGGTGTGCGTGGGAAAAGCAGCGCAGCAAGGAAGGTCAAAGCGCCAAACCCAGCCAGGATCAGGTAAAGCCCGACGAAGCCATGGCGCGGTTCGACATAGGCAATCAGCGGAATCGCCGTTGCACTCGCGCCGAAGGATAAGCAGTAGCGTAAGGCAAATACCCGCGACTGCCACTGCGGCGCAACGAAGTTGGCGACCATCGAATCGTTCACCGTGACTTGGCCGAACACCACAAACATGAACGCTGCACCGACAACGATCACCGCCCAGCCATCGACATAAGCCAGTGCGAAGAGCAATGGCGCCTGAAACAGTGTCAACACGATAAACGGCCACTTCAAACTGATGCGGTGCAATATCCGACCGATACTCAACTGCGCAATCGCACCAAAGGCATACGCCAGGCTGACCACCAGCCCGAGGGTTTGCGGTGCAGCGAACAAGTCGTGCAGGCGCTCCTGGAACAGTTTCGGGTAGGTCATGGTCGTTGCGTTGAACACCACGCCGCCGGTGGCCGTGGCCAGCGCCAGCACGCCGAACACCAGGATCATTGAAATGCGCTGGCCGCCCGCACCTTTGAGTGCCGTGTGTGGGCGTTTCGGAATCGGTTCCTCACGCACCTGCAGCGCAAACCCGACGCCGAGCACAATCGCGACAACCCCCGGCAGGATGAACGCCGAGCGCCAACCGAATTGCGCCACCAGCAATCCTGTGACCAGCGCCGAAAACGCCACGCCGAGGTTGCCCCACATGCCGTTGATGCCGATCTCACGCCCACGATTCTGTGCATACGCCACCAGCATTGCCGTGCCGACCGGATGGTAGATCGCGGCGAAAACTCCGATCAGCGTCAAGCCAGTCACCAGCATCATCGGGCTGTTGCTCAGGCCGGTAAAAATTGCCGAGGCGCCGATGCCGAAGAAAAACACCAGCATCATTCGCCGCCGACTCCAATGATCGCCCAGCCAGCCGGCGGGTAGCGAACACGCACCGAACGCGATAAAGCCGCCGAGCGACAGGCCGATCAGCGCGGCGTAGTCGAGGGCAAAGGCCTGGGTCATGCCGAGTACGGCGGCGGGGAAAATCAGCATGAACATGTGGTCGATCACATGCGCTGCGTTGATGTAGCGGATGACGTTTCGGGATTGATTCATGACGACACGCTTTTCGTTGTTGTGGTCGCCCATGCTAAGTTGGCTGGAAAGCGTATTCCTGCCAACCAAGTCAGTGAATCAGACATGTTGATCAGCCATTTCGAACACGGCCCGGTGAGTGCTTATCCACGCGATTACCTCGACGGCGCTCACCAGCCGCTGCACTTGCACCGTGAAGCACAACTACTTTATGCGGTCATTGGCGTAATGCGGGTGGTCACGGCGCAGGGTGCCTGGGTTATTCCGCCGAGCCGCGCAGTGTGGATTCCGCCCGAGGTTGCACATGAGATTTTCATGTCGGGTGATGTGCAGATGCGTTCACTGTTCATCTCCCCGGAACTGTCCCCCGTCAGCCTGAACCAATGCTGCGTTGGCTGTGACGCCACTGTTGCGCGAATTGATCCTGCGTGCAGTGCAAGGCCCACCGCATGCCGACAATCCGCTGATCCAGCAATTGCTGCTGCAAGAGCTCGCCAGTCTGGAAAACCTGCCGCTGCACATCCCCATGCCCAGCGACCGACGTCTACTGAACATTTGCCTGGCGTTGCTACGCACACCGGATCACCCCAACACCCTGGAAGACTGGGCGCAGCAAGTGGGGGCCAGTTCGCGCACGCTGGCGCGGCTTTTTCAGCAGCAACTGCGGATGAATTTCAATGCGTGGCGCCAGCAACTGCGTCTGATGGAAGCCCTGCCGCGCCTGCTCGCCGGTGACAGCGTACATAGCGTGGCGCGCGACTTGGGCTACGGCAGCGCGCGGGCGTTCAGCGCGATGTTCCGCCGTTTGCTCGGGGAAAATCCGCGGGAGTATCTGAGCAACCTCAACAAGCTGAGTGAGCTTGTGTAGAAGTTGTCGATTGCAACGAGGCTGCTCCGACACGACCGATTGATCAATGCATCTCGGTGAACGCCAGTTTCACGCCAATCGCAATCAGGACCACGCCCATGGTGCGGTCGAACCAATGGCCCATGCGCGCGAAACCGGCACGCACGCGTTGTTGGCTGAACAACATTGCCACCAGGCAGAACCAGATCGCCGTGGCTACGGCCAGGTAGATGCCGTAACCGGCCTGCACGCTCAGCGGCGTGTGCGGGTTGATGACGACGGTGAACAGCGACAGAAAAAACAACGTGGCCTTCGGGTTCAAGCCATTGGTGACGAAGCCTGAAGTAAACGCGCCGCGCGCGGTGCGTTCGCCGGCCTCTTTGTGCAGATCGTCGGTCACGGCTTTCGCCGGTTGCGCGCGCAGAGCCTTGTAGCCGATGTACAGCAGGTAGGCGGCAGCGGCCCATTTCAAGGCATTGAACAGCACAATCGATTGCGACACGATCAGGCCGATGCCGAGCAGCGAATAACCGACGTGCAGGAAAATCGCCGTGCCCACACCGAGCGCGGTCCAGGTGCCGGCGCGACGACCGTGAGTCACGCTTTCGCGCACCACCACGGCAAAGTCCGGGCCCGGACTGGCGACGGCCAACAGGTGGATCAGTGCAACGGTCAAGAACTCGGTCCAGTACATGGGGGCTCCTTTCGGCCAGGCGTATCAATTTGTTTCATCTGGTAGGCTCGGCAGATTACGCCTTCCCTTCCCCGCACGACAGGTACAGTTGATGACGAACGCCCACCGCGCCGTATTCCTCGATCACCCCTCGCTGGATCTGGGCGACCTCGACCTGAGCCCGCTGCGCGCGTGCTTCAGCGATCTGCAATTGTTCGCCCGGACTCAGCCAGAACAAGTCGCCGAACGCCTGCGGGGCGCCAGCGTGGCGATCACCAACAAAATCCAGATCGACGCTGCCGCGATGGTTGCCAACCCCGATCTGAAACTGATCCTGATCACCGCCACCGGCACCAATAACGTCGACCTCGCCGCCGCCCGCGCCCAAGGCATCACCGTGTGCAATTGCCAGGGTTACGGCACGCCGTCGGTGGCGCAACACACGTTCATGCTGCTGCTCAACCTCGCCACGCGTCTGACTGACTATCAAAAAGCCGTTGGCGAGGGTCGCTGGCAGCAGGCGCAACAGTTCTGCCTGCTCGACTATCCAATCGTCGAACTGGAGGGCAAAACCCTCGGCATGCTCGGCCACGGTGAGCTCGGCGGCGCGGTCGCGCGGCTGGCTGAGGCATTCGGCATGCGCGTTTTGCTCGGGCAGATTCCGGGACGCCCGGCACGCCCGGATCGCTTGCCACTGGATGAACTGCTGCCGCAGATCGACGCGCTGACCCTGCACTGCCCGCTCAACGAACATACCCGCAACTTCATCGGCGCCCGCGAGCTGGCCGCGATGAAACCCGGCGCGTTCGTGGTCAATACCGCCCGTGGCGGCCTGATCGACGAACAGGCGCTGGCCGATGCGCTACGCAATGGCCACCTCGGCGGCGCGGCCACCGATGTGCTGAGTGTCGAACCGCCAACCCAGGGCAATCCGCTGCTGGCCGCCGACATTCCGCGCCTGATCGTCACCCCGCACAATGCCTGGGGCAGCCGCGAAGCGCGCCAGCGCATTGTTGGCCAATTGGTGGAAAACACTCAGGCATATTTCAACGGTAAGGCGCTGCGGGTCGTCAGTTGATAGACTGCGGCACTTTTTTTCACAGGAGCAGTTATGGATCCGCGCAGTGAAGTACTGCTTCGTCAGCCCGAATTATTCCAGGGATCGTTATTGCTGGCCGGTTTGCCCGCCGATGATTTGCTTGGGCGCCTGCCGAATGCTTTCGGCTGGTGCTGGCACGCTGGCGATCAGGCCGCGCTCGACGCGCGTTTCGAAGGACGCAGCCATTTCGGCGTGAATGTCCCGGAGCGCGAGTTCGACAGCGTTGTGGTGTTTCTGCCCAAATCCAAGGATCTGACCGATTACATCCTCAACGCCGTGGCGGCTCGCCTGCCGGGTCGCGAAGTGTTTCTGGTCGGTGAAAAACGCAGCGGCATCGAAGGCGCGTCGAAACAGCTGAACCCGTTCGGCAAGCCACGCAAACTCGACAGCGCGCGACACTGCCAGTTGTGGCTGGTCACAGTGGCCAATGCGCCTGAAGCCAAATCGCTGGAAAGCCTCGCGCAGACTTACGAATTGCCGCTGGCCGAAGGCCCGTTGAAAGTCATCAGCCTGCCGGGCGTGTTCAGCCACGGCCGACTGGATCGCGGCAGCGCCCTGCTGCTTGAGCATCTGGACAAACTGCCGAGCGGCCATCTGCTGGACTTCGGGTGCGGCGCAGGCGTGTTGGGCGCTGCGGTGAAACGTCGCTATCCGCACAATCAGGTCACTTTGCTCGATGTCGATGCATTTGCCGCCGCCAGCAGTCGTCTGACTCTGGCTGCCAACGGTCTGGACGCCGAAGTGCTGACCGGTGACGGCATTGATGCCGCACCGATGGGGTTGAGCGCAATTCTGAGCAATCCGCCGTTCCATGTCGGCGTGCATACCGATTACTTCGCGACCGAGAACTTGCTGCGAAAAGCCGCTAAACATCTGAAAAACGGTGGCGAACTGCGCTTGGTTGCGAACAGCTTCCTGAAGTATCAACCGCTGATCGAAGAGCATCTCGGCGTGTGCGCGATCAAGGCCGAAGGCAACGGTTTTCGGATTTACCGGGCCAAGCGTGGCTGAAAATTAGCGCTTGCCGAATGGATTTTGCCTAGGCAGAATCCGCTCCGTCCTAGGGGAGTAGTCTCCCACGAGCGCCATGCTCGTCCGGCATACGTCAACATACTTGGTCCTCAGATCATGGCGTATGCGACCCAAGCGTCCGCACCAGACGGATCGCAGGGTTTGACAAGACCTATGACACGCACACCTTACCCGGGGCGGGAAGGCTGTACGTGTCATAGCCGTGTCGACCCGCCCCTTAGGAAAATCCTGATGCTGGACTCGTTACTCGTTCCCACCGCAATCGTTGCCTTGGCCGAAATCGGCGACAAGACGCAACTGCTCGCGCTGATTCTCGCCGCCCGCTTTCGCAAACCCTGGCCGATCATCGCCGGCATCGTCGCCGCGACCCTGGCCAACCACGCAGCAGCCGGTGCGGTAGGCGCCTGGTTCGGCAGTTTCTTCTCGAATGCGACGCTGCACTGGATCCTTGCCGCGAGCTTCGCCGCGACCGCACTGTGGACGCTGGTGCCGGACAAGATGGACGACGACGAAGCGAGCACCGCGCGCAAATTCGGGCCGTTCCTGACCACGTTGATCGCGTTTTTCCTCGCAGAGATGGGCGACAAAACCCAGGTCGCGACAGTAATGCTCGCCGCGCAATACCCGGATCTGTGGCTGGTAATCATCGGCACCACCGCCGGCATGTTGATTGCCAACGTTCCGGTGGTACTGGCCGGTAACTTCGCCGCAGACAAACTGCCGCTGACCCTGATCCGCCGACTGGCCGCTTCGGCGTTCCTGATTCTGGCGATTGTGGCGGTGTACAAGGCGATGCAGAGCAGTGGTTGGGTTTAACCCCTCTGCCTGATCTGCCATAGAACTGTGGAAAGGGAGCTTGCCCCCTCTCCACAAGGGTCCTGCCTACTTCAGGATTTCGGGGCTTTCTCGTACAGCGGCATGACCTTTGGAATCGCTGCCTGCAACGAGGCGATGCGGCTGGTCGAGGCCGGGTGAGTGCTCATGAATTCCGGTGGCGAACCTTCCGAAGCCTTGCTCATCTTGTTCCACAGGGTGATCGCGGCATTCGGGTTGTAACCGGCGCGAGCAGCCAGTTCGAGGCCGATCAGGTCGGCTTCGTTTTCGTTGGCGCGGCTGTTCGGCAAGGTCATGCCGTAGTTGGCGACGGTATCGGCCAGCGCGAGGCTGTCCTGACCCAGACCGAACAACGCGCCAGCGCCCTGCTTGGCCATCTCCATCCCGTAAGCCTTGGACATCGCTTCCCGACCATGCTCGCGCAAGGCGTGGGCGATTTCATGGCCCATGACCGCGGCAATTTCATCGTCGGTGAGTTTCAGACTGTCGATCAGCCCGGTGTAGAAAATGATCTTGCCGCCGGGACCGCAGTTGGCGTTGAGTTCATCGCTCTTGATCAGGTTGACTTCCCACTTCCACTGCGCCGCATCCGGACGGAAGTTCGGTGCCTGAGCGATCAAACGGTTGGCAATCGCCTGCACCCGTTTGGCTTCGGCACTGGTCTTGTCCAGCACACCTTTGCTCGACGCCTCGCCCACGGTCTTCTGATAGGACTGGGCATACATCTGGTCGACCTCTTGCGAGGACAGCATGCTGAACATGTACTGCTTGCGCTCTACGCCGACGGCTCCGCCGCTGGTGGTGTTGACCGACTGACAACCGGCCAGCAACAGCGCTGCGCTCAGTGCACTTACAACCAAAGTCTTGTTCATCAAAAAGCTCCCTGAAAACCTGTGGCGTATCGTAGGCGGGTAATTGTATTGGCGCCAGATACAACGGACGTGTTGCACAAACTTTCAGAAGACGCCCGCTGCCCTGTAGGAAAAAATTCATATCCAACCCAGACCGCGGCAACTGCGGCGCGTACGGATCCATTTGCGACATCCCCCGCCAATCCACTCATGGCCCAATCCGCGCGGCCGATACAACAGCGCAGACGTCCTCTCGCGTGCGGAGCTTTCATGAAATTCAAGTCGATCCAGTTTTCCGTGGCCGCTCTGGCCGGCGCCATCGTGCTTAGCGTAGTCGCCGCGCTGGTGTTGTATGCGCTGTTTTCCGGCGCGCGTACGCAAGACATGGTGCAGCAACGCACCCAGGCGCAGTTCGAGCAAGTCATCGAACAACGGTTGACCTCGCTGGCGCAGACTCAGGTCAGCCAGATCCAGCGCGAACTCGAAGCGCCGCTGCTGATTGCCGGCGGGCTGGTGCGGGTCAACGCCCTGCTCGGCACATCCGGCGCCGACGGCAAACCGGCGTTGAGCCTGAGCCGCGAGCAACTGATCGAGTTGATCAAGGAAAACGTCGCGAAGAATCCGAAGATTCTCGGCACCTACATTGGCTGGGAAAAAAACGCACTCGACCGCAATGATGCATCCTACGTCGGCACCAGCGTGGCCGGGATCGATTCGGCCACCGGGCGCTTCCTGCCGTGGTGGTTTCGCAATGACGACGGCACCCTTGGCCTGGATAAACTGGCCGACGTCGATGACCAGAAAGTCCTGTCCACCGGCGTACGCGCCAGCGAGTACTACCTGTGCTCGAAAGAAAGTAAAAAATCCTGTGTGATCGATCCTGCGCCGTACAAGGTCGGCGACAAAATCGTCATGCTCGCCTCGTTTATCGAACCGATCATGCTCAACGGCGCCTTCCAGGGCATCGTCGGCGCCGACCTGTCGGTGAACTTCATCCAGGACATGCTGCTCGCCGCCAACCAGAAACTCTACAGCGGTGCCGGGCAAATGGCCCTGGTCGGCGGCAATGGCCGGATCGTCGCGTACACCAAGGATTCGAGCAAATTCGGCGAAAAGGTCAGCGATATTCTCGACGCGCAGCAGATCGCCCACATGGCCAATCTCAAGCGCGGCGAGGTCACCTACAGCGTCGATAAACAGCAGAACCGCATCGAGCTGTACCTGCCTTTCGGCATCGGCCAGACCGACGCGCGCTGGACGCTGATGCTGCAACTGCCGCTGGACGCGGTGATGGCCGACCTGCAAAAACTTCAGGCCGACCTCGACGCCCAGCGCAAGTCCGACACCTTCGGCATGGCCATGGTCGGCCTGCTCATCGCCGGCCTCGGTTTGCTGGTGATCTGGCTGGTCGGCCACGGCATCGCGCGGCCACTCAAGCAAATGGTCAGCATGCTCGATGACATCGCGCAGGGCGAAGGTGATCTGACCCGCCGCCTGAGCAGCGATCGCAGCGACGAACTCGGCTCGATTGCCAAAGGCTTCAATACCTTCCTCGCCAAGTTGCAGGCGATGATTACCCAAGTGGTCACTTCGGTGCAGAGCGTCAGCGACTCGTCGGAGCACACCGCCGACATCGCCATCCGCACCAACATCGGCGTGCAGAAGCAATTGGCCGAGATCGATCAGGTGGCCACCGCCGTACAGGAAATGACCGCCACCGCGCAGGATGTGGCGCGCAACGCGACCCAAGCCGCGCAAGCCGCCAGCCACGCGGATCAGGCCGCCAGCCAAGGCATGCAAATCGTCCGCGACACGTCGAATTCGATTGGCGTACTGGCGATTGAAATCAGCAAAGCCGTCGGCGTGGTGCAGAACCTGGCCAAGGACAGCGAAAACATCAACGCGATCCTCACCGCCATTCGCGGGATTGCCGAACAGACCAATCTGCTCGCGCTCAACGCAGCCATCGAAGCGGCACGCGCCGGTGAACAGGGTCGCGGTTTTGCCGTAGTCGCCGACGAAGTGCGCAATCTGGCGCAGAAGACCCAGAAGGCCACTGAAGAAATCCAAAGCATGATCCAGCAACTGCAACAGGGCACCCGCGATGTGGTGCGGGTCATGGAAGACAGTCAGAACCGTACCGACGAAAGCGTGCAGCACGCGGCGAAAGCGGCCGAGGCGCTGGAGACGATTACTCAGGCGGTGTCGGTGATCAATGACATGAACACGCAGATTGCCAGCGCTGCCGAAGAGCAAAGCGCAGTGGCGGATGACATCAATCGCAATGTGATCAATATCGGCCAAGTGGCGAATGAAGTCGCGGGCGGGGCAGATGAATCGAGTTCGGCGAGTGCCGATCTGACCAAGTTGGCGGAGCAGCAGCGGCGGTTGATCAATCAGTTCAAGGTTTGACGTGAAAAGCTAAAAGTCAAAAGCCCCCTCACCCTAGCCCTCTCCCGGGGGAGAGGGGACTGATTGGGGGATCTTTGAGGAATACGCCGACCTGACCGCTCGGCAGTGAATCCATAATCGACTGGTTATTTCAGGTCGATGTATGACGCAAGACACCTCGGTCAGTCCCCTCTCCCTCTGGGAGAGGGCTAGGGTGAGGGGCTCTTGATCCAAGGCTCTCAGCCCGGAGTCAAACACTCCGGCCCATTGAGCTTCGGATCATTGACCAGATTCGCCAACGCCCGCTCGCGCAGCACAGCCGGCTCACTCGCCAACAACCCCTGCAACACGTGCAGCGGCGTCGCCGGATCGAGCCACGCCGCCTGCCCCGCCTCATCCAGAATCAACGGCCGACGCTGACTCGCCGCTGGCTGGGTGATCACCGCGGTACTCAGCCAGACCTGCTCCTGCACCGGATACGCCTCCCAGATCGCCGCAAAAAACAGCGAAGCGCCCTCGCCCGGCGTTAGCCAGTACGGGCGCTTGCGCGTAGTCCCGCGCCATTCGTAAAAACCGTTGGCCGGCAGCAGACAACGGCGCAAGCGCAAGGCTTCGCGGAACATCGGTTGTTCAGCAACGGTTTCCGCCCGGGCATGCGCCGGGGTACGCGACAGATCGGTCAGCCACGGCGGCGTCAGCCCCCAGCGCGCGCGGGCCAGCGAGCGCTGGCCATCCGCTTCGGCACGCAGCATCAGCACCGAATCGTTGGGGGAAATGTTCCACTGCGCCAGTTGATCGGCAGGAAAACCTGGCAGGGCCGCGAAGTCGCGGTTCCAGCGAAACAGGGCATAACGTCCACACATGGGGCAACACGACTCAGAAGTAAAACGAACGCCAGCCTAACAGACCAGCGTGCCGGGGAAGCTTTCCGGTTCATCGCCGGGCAGCGGCAGCGCGGCATTGTACGCGCTGATCAGCTCGCGGGCGTATTCAGCCTGGTCGTTGTCGACCGACAGCCCGAGCAGGCCGAAGATCGGCAATTCACCGGTGCCGCCAAGCAGATCGCGCCCGACCAGATGCGCCTCGATGCCTTCGCTGGCGAGCATGCCCTTGAGCATCTCGCCTTCCATCAGGTTTTCCGGCTCGTAGATTCGCTGCATCGGCGCACCTCACTCGTTCTCGCTGAAGACTTCCAGATGCCACTCGTCTTCGTGAACCTGCAACACGAACTTGATCGGCCGGCAACACACCTGACAGTCTTCGATATAGGTCTGATCGCCCCCGGACCGGTCCACCGTCGTCTCGACCTCTTCCCCACAATAAGGACATTCATATTCAGCGGTTTCCAGCATCGCGGTCTCCCAAGTGACTTGTGCGTATAATCGCCGGTCTATTTGCAGGGCTATTTTTGTCTGGCTGTTTTTTCAGACCGTGCCCCGTTGGTTTTCGAACAAAACCTTTACTTACCCTAGCCGTTTCCAACAAGAGAGCATGATGGGCGAATTCGATGCCATCCGACCTTACGACGACAGCGAAGTACCTGTGGTACTGGCAAGACTGCTCGGCGACAAGGCGTTTCTAGATATCCTCACCCACTTCCGCTTCCCGCGTTTTGCCGGTGCCTTCGGCTGGATGCTCAAACCACTTATAGCCCATCGGCTGCGTCGTGAGTTTGCCGACGTGACTTCGGTGGCAACTTTACAGGACAAGGTCGAGGCTTACGTCGACCACACCATCGAGCGTGCCACCGACGGCGTGACCTATACCGGGGTCGAGCAATTCAAGTCCGGAAGCGCCTATCTGTTCATCGCCAACCACCGCGACATCGTGATGGACCCGGCCTTCGTCAACTACGCGGTGTACCACGCCGGCCTGCCGACGCCGCGCATCGCCATTGGCGACAACCTGCTGCAAAAGCCGTTTGTCAGCGATCTGATGCGCCTGAACAAGAGCTTCATCGTGCATCGCTCGATCACCGGCCGCCGCGAGAAGATGGCCGCTTATCAACTGCTGTCCGCCTACATCAACCACTCGATCCGCAACGACTGCGCGTCGATCTGGATCGCGCAGGCCGAAGGTCGGGCCAAGGACGGCGACGACCGCACCGAGTCGGCGATTCTCAAGATGTTCCACATGAGCCGCAAGGACGAGCCGTTCGGCGAGGTCATCAAGTCGCTCAACGTGACTCCCGTGTCGATCAGCTACGAATACGACCCGTGCGACCAGGCCAAGGCGCGCGAGCTGTACATCCGCGCCACCACCGGCACCTACGCGAAAGCACCGGGCGAGGATGATGCGAGCATCGCCAAGGGCATCACCGGCTACAAGGGCCGGGTGCATGTGAACTTCGCCGCGCCGATCAGCGAGTTGTTCGAAGACACCAAGCAACTGGCGGTCGAGATGGACAAGCAGATTCTTGGCGGCTACCGCTTGTTCCCGGTGCATTACCTGGCGTACGCACAGTGGGCTGATGCCGATCCGCAGTTGAAAGTGCCAGAGGCTGCCGAGGTGTTTGGCGTCGATGAGTTGGCCAAAGCCGAGGAAGAGTGGCAGGACCGGCTGAACGCCTGCCCTGAGGAGCATCGTCCGTTTCTAGTGCTGCAATATGCGACGCCGGTGCGTAATCAGTACCGGGTCAAGGCTGGGTTGCCGCTATAAGACAGAAGCAAGATCAAAAGATCGCAGCCTGCGGCAGCTCCTACACGGGATTGATGTACACCCTGTAGGAGCTGCCGCAGACTGCGATCTTTTGCTTTTAAAAGCGCGTGCTGATCCACGAAACGACCAGCGCCAGGCCGAGGCAGGCGAACCCGAAACGATAGAAAAAGCGGTTCATGCGCAGTGTCGCCCAATCGAGGATCGGCTCCTGATTCGGCGAACTCTGGCGCTGGGCCGCGAGACTGGCCTGGGCGCGCTGTTCACGGCGACGGGTAGCGTGCAGCAGCCAACTGCCGGGAAAGGCCAACAATAAGGCCAGCAGGTTGATCAATTTGGCGGGATGGGCGGTAAACAGCGTCATCAAATGCAGCGACATCACAGACCTCAAACTAAACCGGTACGGCGAACGCCAGAGGACGACCGCGCGCCGGAGTCTACCGGAACCCTCCCCGCCAGCCCCAGCCTTTGCGACAAATTACCTGCCAATCGACCGATGGCTGTCCTGTGTCACGCCAGCGTCATGTGGCTAGTCCACCCTGCGCGCCTCGAAACATAAACGGATTGCCACATGTTGCACGCGGAAAACCAGGATCGGCTGTACCTCATCTCGCCCTCCGACGAACAGCAGACGCTGGTCGGCAGTCTGGCGTTCAATGTTCAGGATCGGCATTGGCTAGTGTATTGCGCGCTGGGCGGGCATCAGCATGCGGATTTGCCGGAGACGGATTTGCTGACCGGCGTCAGCGTTCTCGATTTCTATTCGCAAGCCGCATGACACCTTGAATCGCGTTGGTTGAACGATATTTGTGGGCATGAAAAAGCCCGGGGCCATTGCTGGCACCGGGCTTTTTTGTGTCTGGCGAAAGCCTTATTCGCCAAGCACCTGACCCACAGTCGGATCCTTGAACAACCGCGTCAGCGCATCGCTCAACACATCGCTCACCAACTTGGTGTTGGTTTCCTGATTCGGCGCCATGCCGAAGCGCTGATCCAGCGACGCACCGTAACGGCCACTGTAGCGACGGTTGGCGTTCTGCACGTCGGAGCGGAAAGTCGCGCCAATGGTCGCTTCGGTCACGTACATGCCTTCTTTCGGCGACTGGTACTTCAGCTCGGTCAGGGTCACGGTCAACTGCGGCGCGTTCAGCGCGTTGTTGCTCGGGGTGAAGCCGAGCAGACGCACGGCGGCTTCAGCCTGGGCCTGCAATTTCGGCAGGATCTGGTCTTTCTGCACGGTGATGGCGCTGGTCTCAGGGTACAGACCGCCACGGGTGCCGAGGGTTGGCGACGGACGACCATCGACCACGCGTACGACAACCGGCTGGCCACGGCCAACGGCGGCGAGCTGAGTGGTCAGCTTCGGTTCCGGGCTCAGTTGTTGCGGGCTGTGGGCGCAGCCAACCAGGGTCAAACTGGTCACAGTGATCAAACCGAACAACAGGCGTTGCAACATGCTTTTTTCTCCAGAATCAGGCACAAACAGGCCGGCAGTATAGCGGTGGGCCACTGCGGGTAACCAGCGCCGCACAGTGAATACTCAAATGTCTGACAAACCCTTGAGAAAGCGGTTCCTGTCACGCATTCGTCACGGCCCATACATGTTGACGTCACGGCTCGCGGGCAACCTTGTCCTCAGTCCCCCAACAAGGAACTCAGCCATGCGTTATCTGATCTCGTTGTTCGCCCCGCGTCCGTTGCACCGCAGCTTCGCCCTGCTCGACCACAACGGCCACTGCAAGGCTTTCAAGCAGTGCAGCCTGCAGCCAATGGGCGATGGTTGGGTCGAAATCGATGAAATCCGCCTCAACTGGCTGCACCAGCCACTGCCCGCCAGTGCCCGCGTCGCACAGCACCGACCACGCGCACGCGCCCAGGCAATGTTGAGCATCTGACCAGATACCTAATAAAAGTCATTAAACCCGACCAACTCCGCGCATTTCTTCGATACAATCTCCCCCCGATTATAAGGACGTCTCCTGATCGGGCCCCGCAACAGCGTCAATGCGCATGCATTGGCATCCAAATCGCCCACAGAGAGCCGCCCACACAGATCGAGTGAAGCTGGCGTGCTTGCTGTTTATCCGGCAAAAAACCCGCTTTTCGCGAATCTGCAGAGCTGTCATGACGCTCGGCCACTGAGTTGTTTTGCCCCCACGGGCACGGTGCCAGGCCTGGACAGCCCTTTTTTGAGGTTCACGTCTTCAAAAGAGCGTGAAAAAAACGGGTTTTCACAACTTCACAAGAGTGTGGCGAGCAAATGAATAGTTTTGCGTCTGAACATGCACCATTAGCGTCTGAAACAGCCCAACGACACAGGAACGGGTACGCCTCGAATACCGGAGCCTGAAGCCTGTCCGCTACGGATTTGGTTGCACAAACGGATGTCTCGACCATAAGTCGAATTGCCAGCCGCGTGCTGAAATGAGTTCATGCAACTCTTGAAGCCCGGCCGCATGCATCCGCTGAAGTTGCAAAAAATTGCGAAGATTCGGACATGGCAATCCTGACCAAGCATTCCTGGGGCGCAACTGACCTGCCCCGGAACGCCTGGCAGCCATGCCGACAATTTGGTGCTGCAGATTTTGGAGACGCGTTAAATGGCGCATAACGAAGCAGTCGACGTAGTTCTGGTTGGGGCCGGCATCATGAGTGCCACCCTGGCAGTGCTGCTCAAAGAGCTCGACCCGGCGATCAAGCTGGAAGTTGTCGAGTTGATGGATTCCGGTGCGGCGGAGAGTTCCAACCCGTGGAACAACGCCGGTACCGGCCACGCCGGCCTGTGCGAGCTGAATTACACGCCGCAGGCTGCCGACGGCAGTGTCGACATCAAGAAAGCCGTGCACATCAACACCCAGTTCGAGGTGTCGAAGCAGTTCTGGTCGTACCTGACCAAGAAAGGCACCTTCGGCTCGTGCAAATCGTTCATCAGCCCGGTGCCACACTTGAGCTTCGTGCAGGGCGACAGCGGCGTGTCCTTCCTCAAATCGCGCTTCGATGTGCTGAGCAAGCACCACGCGTTCTCCGACATGGAGTACACCGAAGACAAGGCGAAAATGGCCGAGTGGATGCCGCTGATGATGCCGGGCCGTGCGAGTGATGAAGTGCTCGCCGCGACCCGCGTGATGAACGGCACCGACGTCAACTTCGGCGCGCTGACCAATCAGTTGCTCAAACACTTGAGCAGCGCTCCCGATACCCAAATCAAATACTGCAAGCGCGTGACCGGCCTCAAGCGTAATGGCAGCGGCTGGACCGTCAGCATCAAAGACGTCAACAGCGGCAACAGCCGTGAAGTCGACGCCAAGTTCGTCTTCCTCGGCGCGGGTGGCGCGGCCCTGCCGTTGCTGCAAGCTTCGGGTATCGAGGAAAGCAAAGGCTTCGGCGGCTTCCCGATCAGCGGCCAGTGGCTGCGTTGCGACAACCCGGAAGTGGTCAAACACCACCAGGCCAAGGTTTACAGTCAGGCCGCCGTGGGTTCGCCGCCGATGTCGGTGCCGCACTTGGACACCCGTGTGGTCGATGGCAAGAAATCCCTGCTGTTCGGGCCATACGCCGGTTTCACCACCAAGTTCCTCAAGCACGGATCCTTCATGGACCTGCCGCTGTCGGTGCGCGCCGGCAACATAGGCCCGATGCTCGCCGTGGCGAAAAACAACATGGACCTGACCAAGTACCTGGTCAGCGAAGTGATGCAGTCGATGGAACAGCGCCTGGATTCCCTGCGCCGTTTCTACCCGGAGGCGAAGGCCGAAGACTGGCGCCTGGAAGTGGCCGGCCAACGGGTGCAGATCATCAAGAAAGACCCGAAAAAGGGCGGCATCCTGCAATTCGGTACCGAACTGGTCGCGGCCAAGGACGGTTCCCTCGCCGCTCTGCTCGGTGCTTCGCCGGGCGCTTCGGTGACGGTTTCGATCATGCTTGAACTGATCGAGAAGTGCTTCCCGGCCAAGGCGTCCGGTGAGTGGGCAGCCAAACTGGCAGAAATCTTCCCGGCTCGGGAAAAGGTTCTGGAAACCGACGCAGCGCTGTATCGCAAGATCAACGCGCACAACAACGTCGCTCTGGAACTGGTTGCAGCCAGCAACGAGACCGAAAGCTACGCTTGATTCGGCCGCACAAAAAACGCCCCGCACTCAGTGAGTGCGGGGCGTTTTTTTTGGTCTTCTAAAAAGCAAAAGATCGCAGCCTTCGGCAGCTCCTACAGGGTGAACACCAATCCCCTGTAGGAGCTGCCGAAGGCTGCGATCTTTTGATCTTGTCCTTTGACCTTAACCGCGCGCCTTGTCGATCAGTTCGATGTATTCCGCAGCATTACGCTGATCACGGATCTGATCCACAAAGGTCTGGCCCTGCTCGTCTTTGCCGTCAACGTCGTAACCCGCCTCGACGAAGAACGTCAGAAAACGCTCGAAGTCATCGATGCGCAGGCCACGGTAGGCCTTGACCAGTTTGTGCAGCGACGGCGAGGTGGCGTCGACCGGTTCAAAATCGAGGAACAGCTTGATCTGCTCATCGCCGATCTCGTCACCAATCACTTGCTTCTTATCTTTACGCATTGCCGACTCCAGCTCGCAGACATTTCACGGGGCAGGCAGTTTACCCCCGTGCGCCTGCATCGCTCAACGCAGGCGTCACCGGGGCGATCTTGCAGTCAGTCGCGATGGCGGGATTACATGCCTTTGACGGCAAAAATCCCGTTGGCATTGCGCCAGTAGCCTTTGTAGTCCATGCCGTAACCGAAGATGTAGCGGTCAACGCACGGCAGGCCAACGAAATCGGCTTTCAGGTCAGGACGCGCCTTGCGGTCGTGATCTTTGTCGATCAACACGGCAGTGTGCACTTTGCGCGCGCCGGCGTGTTTGCAGTAGTCGATGATCGCGCCCAGGGTGTGACCTTCGTCGAGGATGTCGTCGATGATCAGCACGTCACGGTCGAGGAACGAGACTTCCGGCTTGGCTTTCCAGAACAGGTCGCCGCCGCTGGTTTCGTTGCGATAACGGGTCGCGTGCAGGTAGGACGCTTCCAGCGGGAAGTGCAGATGAGTCAGCAGCTTGCCAGAGAAAATCAGCCCGCCGTTCATCACGCAGAACACCACCGGGTTGGTATCGGCCAGTGTTTCGTTGATTTGCGCACCGACGCGGGCAATGGCGGCCTCGACTTCAGACTCGGTGTACAGGCAGTCAGCCTCTCGCATGATTTGACGGATATGCTCGAGATCAGCGGACATGGCGCTCTCCGGGGGGTGGTTGGCAGGGGGTATAGTCGCGAAAAGCGGGCAAAGGTACGCACCTCGCACGGCTGAATCAAGCCTTTATGGACTAACGTACTGTATGTCCTATAGGACATCACCCTCGGATAGATTAATCTAGGCCGGTTTTTTTGCCCGCCGCCGGAGCCTTTCCCCATGTCCATCCAAGAGATCCGCCATCCGCTGATCCGTCACAAACTTGGCCTTATGCGCCGTGCAGACATCAGCACCAAGAATTTCCGTGAGCTTGCTCAGGAAGTCGGTGCGCTGTTGACCTATGAAGCTACCAAAGATTTGCCGCTGGAAACCTACGATATCGAAGGTTGGTGCGGCACCGTGTCAGTCGAAAAAATCGCCGGCAAGAAGATCACTGTCGTGCCAATCCTGCGCGCCGGTATCGGCATGCTCGAAGGCGTGCTCAGCCTGATCCCGGGTGCCAAAGTCAGCGCTGTGGGCGTGGCCCGCAACGAGGAAACTCTGCAGGCGCACACCTATCTGGAAAAACTGGTTCCAGAGATCGACGAGCGTCTGGCAATGATCATCGACCCGATGCTCGCCACCGGCAGCTCGATGGTTGCGACCATCGACCTGCTGAAAAAGGCTGGCTGCAAGGAAATCCGCGCGATGGTGCTGGTTGCCGCGCCGGAAGGCATTGCTGCTGTCGAGAAGGCGCACCCGGACGTGAAAATCTACACCGCGTCCATCGACGAGAAGTTGAACGAGCACGGCTACATCATCCCTGGGCTTGGCGATGCCGGTGACAAGATTTTCGGCACCAAGCAGAAGGACGCGTAAGCATGCAACAAGAGTTCAACGATCCGCTCTGGCGTACGGTGCTGTCCGGCGCGCAGATGCTGTTCGTGGCTTTCGGCGCTTTGGTGCTGATGCCGCTGATCACGGGCCTGGACCCGAACGTGGCACTGTTTACCGCAGGTCTGGGCACGATTCTGTTCCAGATCGTCACCGGGCGTCAGGTGCCGGTGTTCCTTGCGTCGAGCTTCGCCTTCATCACGCCGATCATTCTCGCCAAGGGCCAGTTCGGCCTCGCGGCGACCATGGGCGGCGTGATGGCGGCCGGTTTCGTCTACACCTTCCTCGGCCTGGCCGTAAAGATCAAAGGCACCGGTTTCATTGACCGTCTGCTGCCGCCGGTAGTCATCGGCCCGGTGATCATCTCGATCGGTCTGGCCATGGCACCGATTGCCGCAAACATGGCGATGGGCAAGGCTGGCGACGGTTCCGAGCTGATTCCTTATCAGACCGCAATGCTGATCTCGATGCCGGCGCTGCTGACCACGTTGATCGTGGCGGTGTTCGGCAAAGGCATTTTCCGTCTGGTGCCGATCATCTCCGGCGTGCTGGTCGGGTTTGGCATGGCGTTCTATTTCGGCGTGGTCGACACCGCGAAGATAGCCGCTGCACCGTGGTTTGCGATCCCGCATTTCACCGCGCCGGAATTCAACTGGCAGGCGATTCTGTTCATCGTTCCGGTGGCGCTGGCCCCGGCCATCGAACACATCGGCGGTGTGATTGCAGTGGGTAGCGTGACTGGTCGTGACTATCTGAAGAAGCCAGGCCTGCACCGCACTCTGCTCGGTGACGGCATCGCCACCACAGCAGCCGGGCTGTTCGGTGGCCCGCCCAACACGACCTACGCGGAAGTGACGGGCGCGGTGATGCTGACCAAGAACTACAACCCGAAAATCATGACCTGGGCGGCGATCTTCGCCATCAGTCTGGCGTTCGTCGGCAAGTTCGGCGCGCTGCTGCAAAGCATTCCGGTGCCGGTGATGGGCGGGATTCTGTGCCTGTTGTTCGGCTCGATTGCGGCAGTGGGCATGAACACCCTGATCCGCCACAAGATCGATCTGGGCGAAGCGCGCAATCTGGTGATTGTTTCGGTGACGTTGGTGTTCGGGATTGGCGGTGTGCTGGTCGGCACCGGCACCGGGCCAGACGACTTCGGCCTCAAAGGCATCGCGCTGTGCGCGGTGGTGGCGATTGCGCTGAATCTGCTGCTGCCGGGCAATGACAGCTGGAAGCACAAGAAGGCGGATGAGCCACTGCTCTAAAGGCTGACACGATACCTGTGGCGAGGGGATTTATCCCCGTTCGGCTGCGAAGCAGTCGCAGATCTGGCGAACGCGGTATTCCTGTCACACCGCATCCGCAGGATTTAGGGCTGCTTCGCAGCCCAACGGGGATAAATCCCCTCGCCACAATTTGTTCTACACAGTGAGAGCTGTGTGTTTCCAGAATGTCTTACAGCGCCAACGGCGCTCGTTCGCACAGGGTCGCCAACGCCTTGGCCCATTGCCGGTCATCGTTCAGGCATGGCACCAGCAGCAACTCCTCGCCCCCGGCTTCGCGGAACTGCTCTTTACCGCGATCACCAATCTCCTCCAGCGTTTCGATGCAATCGGCAACGAACGCCGGGCACATCACCAGAATCTTCTTCACGCCGCTTTTCGCCAACTCATCCAGCCGCGCTTCGGTGTACGGTTCGATCCACTTCGCCCGGCCCAATCGCGACTGAAATGACACCGACCATTTGCCGTCCGCCAGCCCCATGCGCTCGGCGAACAACGCGGCTGTGCGCAGACACTGCGCGCGATAACAGGTGGCCAACACCGCCGGCGAAGCGTTCTTGCAGCAATCTTCATTCTTGAAGCAATGCTGCCCGGTGGGATCAAGCATGGTCAGATGCCGCTCGGGCAAGCCATGAAAACTCAGCAACAGGTGATCGTAATCCTGCTGCAAATGCGGCTTGGCGCTGGCGACCAATGCGTCGAGGTATTCCGGCTGATCGTAGAACGGCTGCAGGATCGACAGCTGCACGTCGAGTTTTTTCTCGCGCAGCACGCGTTTGGCTTCTTCGATCACCGTGGTCGTGGTGCTGTCGGCGAACTGTGGATAAAGCGGTGCGAGGGTGATTTTCTTGTGCCCCGCCGCGACCAGTTGCAGCAGGCGCGTTTCAATCGATGGCTCGCCGTAACGCATCGCCAATTCTACCGGGCCGTGCTTCCACTGCGCCTTCACTTGCTCTTGCAAGCGGCGGCTGAGCACCACCAGTGGCGAACCCTCCTCCCACCAGATCGAAGCGTAGGCATGCGCCGATTGCTCGGGGCGCTTGATCAGAATCAGCGATACCAGCAACCGTCGCACCGGCCATGGCAGGTCGATGACATACGGGTCCATCAGAAACTGATTGAGGTAGCTGCGCACATCGGCCACCGAGGTGGAGGCCGGCGAACCCAGGTTGACCAGTAGCAAGGCGTGATCGGTCATGCAACGTCCTATTTCAGAGGCGGCTGGAGAGGTCGTCCAGAGCCGCGCGTAATTCCGTGAAGCGGAAGCGGAATCCGGCTTCCAGCAAACGTGCCGGCAAGGCCTTTTGACCGCCGAGCAACAACAAAGACATTTCACCGAGCCCGACCTTCAGGGCCAGGGCCGGCATCGGCATGAACGCCGGGCGGTGCAGCACGCTACCCAGCGTCTTGGCAAATTCGCGATTGCGCACAGGTGTCGGCGCGCACGCATTATAAGGACCGATCGCCTGATCGCGGTGCAGAAGAAAATCAATCAAGGCGATTTGATCATCGATATGAATCCACGGCATCCATTGCCGCCCGTTACCCAAAGGCCCGCCCAGCGCGAGTTTGAATGGCAGCAACAACCGCGACAAAAAGCCGCCCTCGGCCGATAGCACCAGCCCGGTTCGCACGAGCACCACGCGCATGCCCAAGGCTTCGGCACGCTGGGCGGTCTCCTCCCAGGCGATGCACAACTGACTGGCGAAGTCGTCAATCACTGGCGGCGATTCTTCGGTCAACTCGCGCTCGCCGCCGTCGCCGTACCAACCAACTGCCGAACCGGAGATCAACAGCGCGGGTTTCTGCGCGCGTGTTTCCAGCCACGCCAGAAGAGTTTCCGTGAGCTTGATGCGGCTGCTCCACAACAACGCCTTGCGCCGATGCGTCCACGGCCGGTCGGCAATCGGTGCGCCGGCGAGGTTGACGATCGCATCCAGCGGCTCTTCGCCGAGGTCCTCCAGGCGCGCAATACCACGCACCTGCGCGCCACAGATCTGCGCGACTTTTTCCGGGCGACGACTCCACACCGTCAGCCGATGGCCCTGCCCCAGCCAGTGTCGGCAGAGCTGACGTCCGATCAATCCAGTACCGCCGGTCAGCAATATGTGCATGGCTTGTTCCTCGCGTGGCGTTTTCCGTCGATCCCTAGTCTATTTTTATAAGCAGGGATCTTTTCTATCGGGCAGGCTCTATTGTTTAACCATAGGCCAAGCTGTCAGAACGAGAATGCTGGAAGTTATACCAAAAAACAAAATTGTACAGGTTTCATCCACGGCGTAGTCTGTACAGAGAAAGGTAAACGAGGCCCCTATGACTGTACCTATCGCAATCATCGGCACCGGCATCGCCGGACTCTCCGCCGCCCAGGCGCTGACTGACGCCGGGCACATCGTGCAGCTGTTCGACAAAAGTCGCGGCAGCGGCGGACGCATGGCGAGCAAGCGCAGTGACGCCGGCTCGCTGGACATGGGCGCGCAGTACTTCACCGCGCGCGACCGGCGCTTCGTCACCGAGGTGCAGCGCTGGCAAAGTCAGGGCTGGGTCGCCGAGTGGACTCCGCAGCTCTACACCTGTCAGGGCGGGCAACTGAATTTGTCGCCGGACGAGCAGACGCGCTGGGTCGGCTCGCCGCGCATGAGTGCCATCACCCGTGGTTTGCTTGAGGGCCTGGAAGTGCACTTCGCTTGCCGGATCACCGAAGTCTATCGCGGCGAACAACACTGGCATCTGCAAGACGCCGAAGGGTTCACCCATGGCCCGTTCAGCCACGTTGTGATCGCCACACCAGCGCCGCAAGCCACCGCTTTGCTGGCCGCCGCACCGAAACTCGCCGGGGCCGCCGCCGGGGTGAAAATGGAGCCGACCTGGGCGGTCGCCCTTGCCTTCGACACCCCGCTGGATACGCCGATCGAAGGCTGCTTCGTGCAGGACAGCCCGCTCGACTGGCTGGCGCGCAACCGCAGTAAACCCGGGCGCGACCACACCCTCGACACTTGGGTGCTGCACGCTACCAGCGCCTGGAGTCGGCAACATATCGACCTGTCCAAGGAAGCGGTGATCGAGCAATTGCACGGCGCATTCGCCGAACTGCTGCACAGCGCCATGCCTGCGCCGAGCTTCAGCCTCGCCCATCGCTGGCTCTACGCCCGCCCGGCCAGCAGCCATGAATGGGGCACCTTGGCCGATGCCGATCTGGGCCTGTACGCCTGCGGCGACTGGTGCTTGTCTGGCCGTGTCGAAGGTGCGTGGCTGAGTGGCCAGGAAGCCGCGCGACGCTTGCATGAGCATTTGCAGTGAATCAGATCAATCCGCGTAAATTGCTGCTGTCGAAATGGACAGCAGCCCTCCCGAAAAACCGCGAAAAACATTTTCTGGTGACCGAGTTGTTCCGGGATGAGGAAGGCACGGTGTTGGAGATTGAGTTGCAGGCGGTGCTGACCAAGCGCAGTGAGCGCTTCGAATGGCAAGCGCTGCAGGACATTTCCCGGTGGAAAATGGGTTGGCTGTAAAATCCTCTGCAAAACTTGTACAAATGATTTGACTTGTACAGCCTTGAATCTATGCTAAAGCCATGTTGTACAGCGCGCACGCTCTGTACAGGTTCAGATTCGAGGTGCCCCGATGTCCGAGCAAACAGCCAAACCGAAAATCGCCATCAGCGCCTGCCTGATGGGCGCCGAAGTGCGCTTCAACGGCGGGCACAAGGAATCGCGGCTGTGCTCACGCACGCTGACTGAATATTTCGATTTCGCCCCCGTGTGCCCGGAAGTAGCCATTGGCCTGGGCACGCCCCGTGAGCCGATCCGCTTGATTGGTGACCCGCAGAATCCGCAAGCGGTTGGCACTGTCGATCGAGAAATCAACGTCACCCAACCGCTTGCCGACTATGGCCAGAAGATGGCCGTCGAGTTGAACGACATCTGCGGCTACATCTTCATGCAGCAATCGCCCTCCTGCGGGCTGGAGCGGGTCAAGGTCTACCACGCAAATGGCGCTCCGGTGAACGGCGGCGGGCGGGGCATTTACGCTCAGGCGTTCTGTGCGCAGCATCCCGACTTGCCGGTGGAAGAGGCCGGGCGCCTCAACGATCCCGTGCTGCGCGAGAACTTCATCACCCGCGTCCTCGCCTACAGCGACTGGCAGCAGGTGCTGACGCAGGGCCTGACGCGCCGCGCACTGATCGAATTCCACTCGCGCTACAAATACCTGCTGATGGCCAACAACCCGCTGCAGTACAAGGCGCTGGGCAAATTGCTCGGCAACATGGCGCTGAGCGATCCGCAAGAACTCGGCCCGCGCTACTTCAGCGAACTGATGGCGGCATTGAAAAAATGCGCCACGCGCGGCACTCACAGCAATGTGTTGCAGCACATCAGCGGCTACCTGAAACAGGCGATCAGCGCCGAAGACAAGGAAGAGGTGCAGCACGTGATTGGCCAGTACCGCCTCGGCATCGTGCCGCTGGTGGTGCCGCTGACGCTGCTCAAACATCACTTTCGCCAACACCCGGATCCGTACATCGCGCAACAGGTTTACCTGCAACCGCACCCGGAAAACCTCAGCCTGCGAAACGCCATTTAATGAACGTGAAACCCGACACCAGCGCCAGCGAAGACCTCGGCGCCGACTTCAAGAAAGCCCTCGACGAGGGCTGGCTGCCGATCCGCGAAGTCGCGCGGCAGACCGGCGTCAACGCCGTGACCCTGCGCGCCTGGGAGCGCCGTTATGGCCTGATCGTGCCGCAGCGCACGCCCAAGGGCCACCGCTTGTATTCGGCCGAACATGTGCAGCGCATTCAGGCGATTCTCACCTGGCTCAACCGTGGCGTGGCGGTGAGTCTGGTCAAGCCATTGCTCGACACTCCGCAAGCCGTCAGCGAACCGCTGGAAAACGACTGGCAGCCGCTGCGCCAGACTGCACTGGTCGCGGTCACCCAGCTCAATGAACGCGGCCTCGATGACAGCATCAATCAGGCGATGGCGCTGTATCCACCGCGCACTTTGTGCGAGCAGCTTTTGCTGCCATTGCTGGCCGAGCTCGAACAGCGCTGGCAAGGCCAGTTCGGCGGGCGCATGGAGCAAGTGTTTTTTTATTCCTGGCTGCGCAGCAAGTTCGGCGCACGCATCTACCATAACAACCGTCAGTTGCGTTCCGCGTCGCTGCTGTTGATCAATCATTCCGACCTGCCGCTGGAGCCGCAACTGTGGCTGACGGCGTGGCTGATCAGCAGCGCCGACTGCCCGGTGCAAGTGTTCGACTGGCCGCTGCCGGCCGGCGAGCTGGCGTTGGCCACCGATCACCTGCAAGCCCGTGGCGTACTGCTGTATTCCAGTAAAGCCATGAACCTGGCGCAATTGCCGAAACTATTCAACGGCGTCAGTTGCCCAAAAATCATTGCCGGACCAACGGTGTGCATCCACCACGCCGAGTTGTCCGCAAGAACTTCCGAGATCGCTGATGTGTACCTGGCCGAAGATCCATTGTCGGCGCATCAGGTGCTGGTTCAGCGTGGGCTGATTTGATGAATCGTGCAGAGAACAGCATGCAATTGATCTGGCTGCGCAGCGACCTGCGCCAACATGACAACACTGCCCTCGCGGCCGCCGCCGAGCGTGGCCCGAGCGTGGCTGTGTACCTGTTGAGCCCGAAGCAATGGCAAGAACATGACGATGCCCCATGCAAAGTCGACTTCTGGCTGCGCAACCTGAAAGAGCTGAGCAAAAGCCTCGGCGAGCTGAATATTCCGCTGCTGATCCGCACTGCTTCGCACTGGGATCAGGCGCCAGCGGTGCTGCTCGAACTCTGTCAGCAGTTGAAGATCGAGGCCGTGCACGTCAACGAGGAATACGGTATCCACGAAAGCCGTCGTGACGCTGCGGTGGCCGAAGCGCTGCAAGCCGAGGGCATCGCGTTCTTCAGCTATCTCGACCAATTGCTGTTCAAGCCCGGCAGCGTCCTGACCAAAACTGGCACTTACTTTCAGGTCTTCAGCCAGTTCCGCAAGGTCTGCTACGAGCGCTTGCATCGCTCGATGCCGGGGCTGATCAAGGCACCGTTCAAGCAATCGGCCCTGGATATCAAAAGCGACCCGGTGCCCGCCTCTGTCGAAGGTTTCCCAACGCCAAGCGAATCGCTGCAAGCGCTGTGGCCGGCAGGCGAAGCCGAAGCGCGGCGCCGGCTCGATACGTTCGCCGACGTGCAAATCGACTATTACAAAAACGAGCGCGATTTCCCCGCCAAACCGGGCACCAGTCAGCTCTCGGCGTATCTCGCCGCCGGTGTGGTTTCGCCGCGCCAATGCCTGCACACCGCGTTGCAAAGCAATCAGGGGGAGTTCGAAAGCGGCAAGGTTGGCGCGGTCACCTGGATCAATGAACTGCTGTGGCGCGAGTTCTACAAACACATTCTGGTGGGCTATCCACGGGTCTCGCGTCACCGAGCGTTTCGCCCGGAAACCGAAGCCCTCGCCTGGCGAGATGCACCGAAGGAGCTGGCCGCATGGCAAGAAGCGCGCACCGGCCTGCCGATCATCGACGCCGCCATGCGTCAGTTGCTTGAAACCGGCTGGATGCACAACCGTCTGCGGATGGTGGTGGCGATGTTCCTGACCAAGAACCTGCTGATCGACTGGCGTGAAGGCGAACGTTTTTTCATGCGTCACCTGATCGATGGCGACCTCGCTGCAAACAATGGCGGCTGGCAGTGGAGTTCTTCGACCGGCACCGATTCGGCGCCGTACTTCCGCATTTTCAATCCGCTAAGCCAGTCGGAAAAATTCGACAGCGAAGGCCTGTTCATCAAGCACTGGCTGCCGCAACTCGCCGGGCTGAACAAAAAGGATGTGCATAATCCGGCCAGCCTCGGCGGTTTGTTCGGCATTGCCGATTACCCCAAGCCGATCGTCGATCTGAGCAGCTCACGACAACGCGCGCTGACCGCGTTCAAGAACCTGCCAAGCCGACAGCCAGCCGGAGGTCATGATGAGTGAATTCCTGCAGCGCTTCGCCCGCCAGTTTGCCGAGTTGAACAAAGACAACTTGCATCGTCTGGGCGAGCTGTACAGCGAAGACATTCATTTCACCGATCCACTGCATGAAGTGCAGGGACTGGCGCATCTGCGCACTTATTTCGCCGAGTTGTACGCCAACGTCAGCGAGCTGCATTTCGATTACCACGGCTTCGACCAGATCAGTGAGGGCGAAGGCTACCTGCGCTGGGTCATGAGTTACCGTCATCCGCGATTGGCGGGTGGTCAGTCGATTCGCGTTGCAGGCTGCTCGCACCTGCTCTGGCGCGACAAGGTTTATCGGCACCGGGATTACTTTGATGCCGGGGCACTGCTCTATGAACATCTACCAGTATTGGGCCGGGTGATCGCCTGGCTGAAAAGGAGAATGGGATGAGTCGTATACCTCCACGGCGTTATTGGTTGACCGGTGCCAGCAGTGGCATCGGCGCGGCACTGGCTGAAGAAATCCTCAAGAGCGGCGCGCACCTGGCGGTGAGTTCGCGTCAGGTCGCACCGCTCAAAGTGTTATCGCAACGCTATCCGGGGCAAGTGCTGGTGGTGGCGGGCGATCTGACCAACAGTCAGACGGTGCGCGAAATCGGTCAACAGATCGCCGAAGACTGGGGCTCGCTGGACAGCGTGATCCTCAACGCCGGCACTTGCGAATACGTCGATGCCAAGCAGTTCGACGCTTCGATCATCGAACACGTGGTGCGCACCAATCTGCTCGCCAGCAGTTACTGCATCGAAGCCGCTCTGCCGTTGTTGCGCAAGGGTACTGCGCCACATCTGGTGGGCATGGCCAGCTCCGTGACTTACGTGCCGTTGCCGAGGGCGGAGGCCTACGGCGCGTCGAAAGCCGGGCTGCGCTATTTGTTCGAATCGTTGCGCATTGATCTGGCGGACGAGGGCATCGAAGTCACGGTGATCAGCCCGGGTTTCGTCGATACGCCGCTGACCGCCAAGAACGATTTTCCGATGCCGCTCAGTTGGCCTGTGGATAAAGCCGCGCGGCACATCTACGCCAGGCTCAAAGATCGACCGCTGGAAATCGCCTTCCCCGCGATGTTCATGGCAATGCTCTGGCCGCTGTCGAAAATGCCGTCGCGCGTGCAACTGGCGATCGGCAAGCGCATGGTGCGCAAAAATCCGCCGATGAGGGATCCAGCGTGAAGATCGCCATCGTCGGCAGCGGGATCGCCGGGTTGACCAGCGCCTACCTGCTCAATCGCCGACATGAAGTCACGGTGTTCGAGGCTGGCGACTGGGTCGGCGGCCACACCCACACGGTCGACGTGACGGTCGCAGGTCGCCAGTATGCGGTGGACACCGGTTTCATCGTGTTCAACGACTGGACGTACCCGAACTTCATTCGCCTGCTCGGGCAATTGGGCGTGCCGTTCAAAGCCACCGAAATGAGTTTTTCGGTGAACGATCCGGACAGCGGTCTGGAGTACAACGGCAACAACCTCAACAGCCTGTTCGCCCAGCGCAGCAATGTGTTTTCGCCAGGTTTCTGGGGCATGTTGCGCGACATTCTGCGTTTCAACAAAGAGGCGAAGCGTGACCTCGCCGAACAGCGCATCGCTGCCGACACCACTCTTGATGATTACCTGAAAGCTGGCGGCTACGGCGAGCGGTTTATCCTGCATTACATCGTGCCGATGGGCGCGGCGATCTGGTCGATGCCGATGGCCGAGATGCTCAATTTCCCGCTGCAGTTCTTCGTGCGTTTCTTCGAAAACCACGGCTTGCTCTCGGTGAATAACCGTCCGCAGTGGCGCGTGGTCGAGGGCGGCTCCAGCGCCTACATCGCGCCGCTGACTGCCTCCTTCAGTGAAAGAATTCGCCTGAATTGTCCGGTCAGCCGCGTCGATCGCGACGAGCATGGCGTGGGTATCCACAGCCCGGCCGGCATCGAGCGTTTTGACAAAGTGGTGTTCGCCTGCCACAGCGACCAGGCCTTGAAACTGCTCGGCGTGCCAAGCGATGCCGAGCGCGAAGTGCTCGGCGCCCTGCCCTACGCCGACAACGAAGTGGTGCTGCACACCGACACCAACCTGCTGCCCAAACGCAAACTGGCCTGGGCCAGCTGGAATTACCGCCTCAACGGCGCCGGCCACACCCACGCCGCTGTCACTTATGACATGAACATTTTGCAGGGCATTCACAGCGACACTACGTTCTGCGTCAGCCTCAACCAGAGTGCCGGCATCGAGTCGTCGAAAGTCCTCGCGCGCTTCACGTACGCGCATCCGCAGTTCAGCTTGCGTGCCGTCGTGGCGCAAAACCGCTGGGCCGAAATCGACGGTGCGCAGCACACGCATTATTGCGGCGCTTATTGGGCCAACGGCTTTCATGAGGATGGCGTGGTCAGCGCGTTGCGCGTCGCCGCTGCGTTCGGGGAGAGCCTGTGAACAGCGCCCTCTACAGTGGCTGGATCGCCCATCGGCGCTTCGCTCCGCGGCGACATGAGTTCCGCTACCGGATTGGTCTGCTGTATCTGGATCTGGCCGAGCAGGACGCCGTGTTCGGTTTGTCGCCGCTGGCCGGACACAGCCGTTTCGCGCCGTTCTCGTTTCGCGAAAGCGACTACCTGAAGACCTTCACCGGACAAGGCGTGCGCCTGATCGACGCGGTGCGCCAGCAGGTCGCGGCGGCTATCGGCCACGAACCGCAAGGCTCGATCTGCCTGCTGACCCAGGCGCGCAGTTGGGGCCTGGCGTTCAACCCGGTGAGTTTCTTCTACTGCCACGAGGCCGACGGGCAACTGGCGGCGATCCTCTGCGAAGTCAGCAACACGCCGTGGCGCGAGCGTTATCACTATGTGCTCCCCGCGCGGCAGGCGACTGAACTGGGGGATATGCATCAGCATTTCGCAGTGGCCAAGGCGTTTCATGTTTCGCCGTTCCTGCCACGCGATCTGGAATACCGCATGAGCTTCAGTCCCGCAGCGCAAAACCTCGGCGTACACATGGCCGACTGGCAGGGCGAATTCAAACTGTTCGACGCCACGCTGAAGCTGCAACGCGAACCGCTGGATCGAGCGCATCTGCACCGCTACATCCGGCGCTTTCCGTGGATGACCGCGAAGACTGCGCTGGCGATCTATTGGCAGGCGCTGCGCTTGCTGCTCAAACGCACACCGATTTTTTCTCATCAGGCTGCCGACGGCACCTTTCAAACTGCAACCGTGCTTCCCAAGGAACGCCACCATGAAAACTCCTAGCGTTTCGGTCAAAGCCAGCCTGTTCAGTGCCAACGGCCTGAGCGGATCGCTATTGCGCCGCGGCGTGTTACGCCAACTGGAGCAACTCAAACATGGACAACTGGTATTGATCGAAGACGGCGAACGGCAAGTCTTCGGTGCAGCGGGCAGCGCGTTGGTTGGCGAAATTCAGGTACACGATGCAGCCGTCTGGGGCATGGTCGCCGCCAGCGGTTCGATCGGCGCCGGCGAGGCGTTTATCCACGGTTACTGGAGCTCGCCGGACCTGACCGCCGTGGTGCGCGTGTTCGTGAGCAATCTGGAAGTGCTCGACGGCATGGAGGGCGGACTGGCGAAAATCGGTCGGCCGCTGGTGCGCAGTCTGCATTGGTTGAATCGCAATACACGCAAAGGCTCACAGAAAAACATCGCCGCGCATTACGACCTCGGCAACGATCTGTTCGAGCAGTTTCTCGACCCGACCATGATGTATTCCGCCGCGCAGTTCCTCAGCCCGGAAGACACTCTGGAACAGGCGCAACTGAACAAACTCGAACGAATCTGCCAGAAACTCGCGCTCAAGCCCGGCGATCACCTGCTGGAAATCGGCACCGGTTGGGGCAGCATGGCGCTGTATGCCGCGCAGAATTACGGCTGCAAAGTCACCACCACCACATTGTCGAAAGAGCAGTTCGCCTTCACCGCCGAACGCATCGAGCGCCTGGGTTTGCAGGATCAAGTGACGTTGCTGCTGACCGACTATCGCGACCTCACCGGCCAGTACGACAAACTGGTGTCGATCGAGATGATCGAAGCAGTCGGCCATCGCTTCCTGCCGACCTACTTCAAACAGTGCGCGCACCTGCTCAAAAGCAACGGCTTGATGCTGCTGCAAGCGATCACCATCCGCGATCAACGCTACGAGCAGGCGCGGCGCGGCGTGGATTTCATCCAGCGTTACATCTTTCCCGGCGGCGCCCTGCCCTGCGTGCAGAAGATGCTCGAGATCGTCAGCCGCGACACCGACATGAACCTGCTGCACATGGAAGACTTCGGCCTGCATTACGCCAAGACCCTGCGCTTATGGCGCGAAAACTTTCGGCAAGCACATGGGCGTTTGAGCGAATTGGGTTACGACGATTATTTCCTGCGGCTGTGGGAGTTTTACCTGTGCTATTGCGAGGGTGGATTCCTCGAACGCACGATCGGCACTGCGCAACTGCTGTTGGCGAAACCGGCGGCGATGCCGGCGCCGCTGCTCGGACGCTTCGATGCTTGAGCGGCTAGCGAATGCTGCACTGTTCCAGGTTGGCTGGTTCGCCTGCGTGCTCGGCGGCAATAGTCTGTGGTTGCTGGTGGCGTTGGCGGTGCTGGTGATTCATCTGCGCTGGATTGGCAGTTGGGCGGCGGAAGGTCGGCTGATTCTCAGCGTGGTCATCATTGGCATAGCGGTGGACAGTGTTTTGCGTAGTCTCGGGGTGTTCGAGTTCACGGATCTGTCGCCGCTGATTCCGTTGTGGCTGATGTTGCTCTGGGCCTTGCTGGCGACCACGCTGCGCCATTGTCTGCAATGGAGCGCGCGGCCATGGTGGCTGGCGAGTTTGCTTGGTGCGCTGGGTGGCGCTTTGTCGTATTACGCTGGCGGACGCTTGGCGGGAGTGCAGTTTCCCTACGGCGAAGTGCCGACGCTGATCGGCATCGGTTTGCTCTGGGCGTTGCTGTTTCCGTTGTTGCACAGCTTGGCTCGGCGCCTGAATGACGACGCAGCAAGCTGAACGCCTGTCAGGCCTTTCACACAGTTATCGACGACTGCCTTACACTGCCGCCCATGAAGACCATTCCCCTCCGGCAAATCGCCGAACCGGCAGTCACCTGCTCGACTTGCGCAGCCTGCTGCTGTCAGCTTGAAGTGATGTTGATCACCGACACCGGCGTGCCCGAGCGTTTTATCGACACCGACGACTGGGGGGGTGAGGTGATGTTGCGGCTGGACGACGGCTGGTGCGCGGCGCTGGATCGCGACACGATGATGTGCACGATCTACGAGAAACGTCCGCTGATCTGTCGCGAGTTCGAGATGGGCGCACCGGAATGTATCGAAGAACGCCAGGGTATCGCCACCGCTTACCGCTGATTAAAAGCAAAAGATCGTCCGATCGCGGCCCGAGCCTTCGGCAGCTCCTACAGGTTGTACATCAATCCCATGTAGGAGCTGCCGCAGGCTGCGATCGTTTGATCTGGCTTACAACGGCATCGTGTAATGCAGTGCGTAACTTTCCACGCCGTCGTTACTGCTACTCAGACCGGCGTTGGAATAGTGCGTCGCACGAATCCCGACTTCATGCCCGCCAGCGAATCGCAGACCAAAGCCCAGGCGATCTTCAAACTGGAAAGAGCCGCCGATGTTGTTGCTCTCGTATTTGGTGTTGGAAAAGAACGCCGCGCCGATACCCGCCTCGACGTACGGTTTGACCGACTCACCGGCAAACTCGTAAACAAACACCGGGGAGAACGACAGGCTGTTGTTGCTCGAAGTCTTGTCACCTTCCCAATAGGTGTAAGCGCCACTCCAGTAACCGGTCACACGGCCGACGTCGCTCTGCAGCCAGCTCTTGTCCCAGTCGAATTGCATGCCCAGGCGATAGGTCATGGTCGAATCGCTGGTCGCGCCAACTCCGAATTCAACGCCTGCAGCTTGTGCGGTATAGCTGTGCCCCAATAATGCGGCCGCAATCGCGGCCAAGCAAAATAGTCGCTTCACTTCAAAACTTCCTTTTCCGGAACGATCGTTTGGTTTTCTGGATAACTGCGCTATAGAAGCCCGCGCCTGTTTAGAAGTTCAGATGAGTTTTCAGTTATTTCACATTTTTTTTACAAATCGAAGCGTTGCACTTCGTTTGCGGTTTGGCCCAACAGCGGCAGGACATTTTTCAAGTACTGGGGATCGGCACTGGTCCAGAATCTGACCGATCGGTTCGGTCCTTCAGCCAGCAGATTTCGTTCCGCCAGAAGACGCTGAAGTTGCCGCGCTACAGCGGCGCCGGTGTCGATCAGACTGATGTCATCGGCGATCATGCTTCTGAGCATCGGCTTGAGAAACGGATAGTGCGTGCAGCCGAGAATGATCGTGTCGCAACCGGCAGCCAGCAGCGGTGCGACGTAACCGTGCAGCAACTGGCGCAACTCGGCGCTGTGCAGATCGCCGCTTTCGATCAGCTCGACCAGCCCCGGGCACGGCTGGGTGATCACCCGCACATCGGTGGCAAAACGATCGAGTAGCGCGGCGAACTTGGCGCTCTGCAATGTACCTGTGGTGGCGAGCACGCCAACCACACCACTGCGCGTGGCAGCCGCCGCCGGTTTGACCGCAGGCTCCATGCCGACAATCGGCCATTCGGGATAATCGCGGCGCAGATCGGCAACGCCTGCGACGGTCGCAGTGTTGCAGGCCAGCACCAACGCCTTGGCGCCCTGCTCGCGGAAAAACCCGGCCATCACGCTGCAACGCTGGCGGATGAACTCTGGCGTTTTCTCGCCGTAAGGAATATGCCCGCAATCGCCGAAGTACAGCAGCGACTCGTTGGGTAACAGGCGCTGGATTTCGGCCAATACCGACAAGCCGCCGACGCCGGAGTCGAATACGCCGATCGGCGCCTCACGCATGGCGCGAGCCACAGACTGCGCAGCCCGGATCGCGCTTGACCCGCAGCTCGCGGAAACGCGAACCCAGCGCATCGATCAGCAACAAGCGGCCGACCAATGGCTCACCGAAACCGACCAGCATCTTTAAAGCTTCCAGTGCTTGCAGACTGCCGACCAGACCAACGAGCGGCCCGACCACGCCGGCTTCGCTGCACGTCAGTTCGGCTTCGCTGCCATGCCCGTACAGACAGTGGTAGCACGGGCTTTCGGGGCGACGCGGATCGAACACCGACAACTGGCCTTCGAGGCGAATCGCCGCGCCGCTGACCAGAGGTTTGACCGCCGCGACGCAAGCCGCATTGACCGCTTCGCGCGTTGAGAAATTGTCCGAACAGTCGAGCACCAGATCCACCGCCGCCACGGCCGCGGCGAGGGAGTCCTCGTCCAGCGCCTGACGATGCGGCACCAGCAGAATTTCCGGATTGGTCGCGCTGAGGCGTTTGAGCGCCGAATCGACCTTGCTCATGCCGACGCTGTCGGTGTCGTGGATGATCTGGCGTTGCAGATTGGTCAGATCGACCGTGTCGAAATCCGCCAGATGCAATTCACCGACACCCGCCGCCGCCAGATACAACGCGACTGGCGCGCCGAGCCCGCCGAGGCCGACGATCAATACTCGGCTGGCCTTGAGCTGTAACTGGCCGTCGATGTCGACGTGTTGCAGCAGAATCTGCCGGCTGTAGCGCAATAATTCCTGATCACTCAGCACGGCAGGCGCCCCAGGCTGATCCGTTGATGGCCGCCCAGATCGGTGCGGCTGTGGATATCTGCGAAACCGTGGGCCTGCAACAGATCGCGCACGGCCTCGGCTTGATCATAGCCGTGTTCAAGCATCAGCCAGCCGCCGGCCTCAAGATGTGCCGGCGCCTGGGCGACGATCAGACGCAGATCGTCGAGCCCGTCGATACCGGCGACCAGCGCACTTTCGGGTTCGAAACGCACATCGCCTTCGACCAGATGCGGATCGCTGGAACGAATGTATGGCGGGTTGCTGATGATCAGTTGAAAACGCTGGCCTTCGACGGCGCTGAACCAGTGACTGCTCAACACTTTGACGTTGTTCAAGTGCAGACGCTGACGATTACGTTCGGCGAGGGCCACGGCTTCAAGCACGCGATCCACCGCAGTCACTTGCCAGGCCGGACGCTCGCTGGCCAACGCCAGAGCAATCGCGCCGCTGCCGGTGCCCAGATCGAGCACTTTGGCCGGGGTTGCCGGGAGCAATTCCAGCGCAGCTTCCACCAGTAATTCGGTGTCCGGACGCGGGATCAAGGTGTGCGGCGCGACGTCCAGATCCAGCTTCCAGAAACCCTGCTGACCGAGAATGTAAGCCACCGGCTCGCCAGCGCGACGGCGTTGCAGGTACTGAGCAAAGATCAGCGCGGCCTCGGACGGCACGATGCGCTCGGGCCAGGTGTGCAGAAAACTGCGTGACTTGCCCAACGCAGCAGCGAGGAGCAACTCAGCATCCAGACGCGCGGTCGGCGAATCCGGCAGTTCGGCGGCGCGCAACAGGCTGGCGATGATGGTCATTTACTCACCTATCGCTGCGAGTTGATCGGCCTGGTATTCGGCGAGCAACGGCTCGATCACTGCGTCGATGCCACCGGCGAGGATTTCGTCGAGGGAGTACAGGGTCAGATTGACGCGGTGGTCAGTGACCCGGCCCTGAGCAAAATTGTAGGTGCGGATACGCTCGGAACGGTCGCCGGAACCCACCAGCAACTTACGCTCGCTGGCGATCGCGTTAGCCGCGGCTGCGGTCTGTTGATCGTTGAGCTTGGCCGACAGCCACGCCATCGCCCGTGCACGGTTCTTGTGCTGGGAACGTTCTTCCTGGCACTCGACGACGGTGCCGGTCGGCAAGTGCGTGATGCGGATCGCCGAGTCGGTCGTGTTGACGTGCTGACCACCAGACCCGGAGGAGCGGTAAGTGTCGACGCGCAAATCCGCCGGGTTGATCTCGATGGTTTCCCGCTCGTCCGGCTCGGGCAACACCGCCACGGTGCACGCGGAGGTGTGGATGCGGCCTTGGGATTCGGTCGCGGGCACACGCTGCACGCGATGCGCGCCGGATTCGAACTTCAGCTTGCCGTAAACGTTGTCGCCTTCAACGCGGGCGATGACTTCTTTGTAGCCGCCGTGTTCGCCTTCGTTTGCCGACAGGATCTCGACGCGCCAGCCACGCCGCTCGGCGTAACGCGAGTACATGCGGAACAAATCGCCGGAGAAGATCGCCGCCTCGTCGCCACCGGTGCCGGCGCGGATTTCGAGGAACACGTTGCGCCCGTCGTTGGGGTCCTTGGGCAGCAGCATGCGTTGCAGACTGGCTTCGATTTCGATCAGTTGTTCTTTGGTCTCGCGGACTTCTTCCACGGCCATTTCACGCATGTCCGGGTCGCCGTCCTTGAGCAGCGCCTGGGCACCTTCCAGATCGGTCTGGACCCGGAGCAGCTGTTTATAGGCTGCGACGACCGGCTCGAGTTCGGCGTATTCCTTGGAATAGGCGCGGAACTTGGTCTGATCGGAAATGACTTCGCCGTCGCCAAGCAGCGCGGTCAGTTCCTCGAAACGGTCCTGGAGGATGTCCAGCTTATTGAGCAGTGACGCTTTCATTGCGGTTTTTTATCCGAAAAGCTATCCGGTGAGCCCTCGAGGGCAAAGAGTTCCTGGGCCATGGCCAGCGCATCGAGGCGGCCTTCGGCAGAAAGCTTTTTCAACTGCACGCTCGGGGCGTGCAGGAGTTTATTGGTCAGGCCACGCGCCAGT
Source organism: Pseudomonas sp. P4795 (assembly GCF_048822895.1). Lineage (NCBI taxonomy): Bacteria > Pseudomonadati > Pseudomonadota > Gammaproteobacteria > Pseudomonadales > Pseudomonadaceae > Pseudomonas > Pseudomonas sp. P4795. The sequence goes on from NZ_JBMFBT010000012.1 coordinate 44,407, forward strand.
TGCACCAGCACATCTTCGGCGTTGCCGCCGTTGGCCAGCAGGCGCAGGGCTTTTTGCAATTCTTCGTCACGCAGGCGTTCGCTTTGCTGACGATAAGCCTTGAGCACATCGACCGCCGCCAACTCGCGCAGGCGCACCATGAAATCATCGGCGCCGGTGGCGACCATTTCTTCGGCGGCCTGGGCAGCGCCCTGACGGCTTTTGAGGTTCTCGGCGACCACTTCGTGCAGATCATCGACGCTATACAGGTAAACGTCGTCGAGTTCGCCGACTTCCGGCTCGATATCCCGAGGCACGGCGATGTCGACCATGAAGATCGGCTTGTGCTTGCGCAGCTTCAGCGCACTCTCCACCGCGCCCTTGCCGAGAATCGGCAACTGGCTGGCGGTGGAGCTGATGACGATGTCGCTGCGCACCAGCTCAGCGGGGATGTCCGAGAGCAACACGGCGTGCGCGCCGAACTGCTCGGCGAGCAGACTGGCGCGCTCCAGCGTGCGGTTGGCGACGACGATGCGTTTGACCCCCAGCTCATGCAGATGGCGGGCGACCAGAGTGATGGTCTCGCCAGCGCCGATCAACAAGGCCTGACTGCGTTGCAGGTCGCTGAAAATCTGCTTGGCCAGGCTGACAGCGGCAAACGCCACCGATACCGGGTTTTCGCCGATGGCGGTGTCGGTGCGCACTTGCTTGGCGGCGTTGAACGTCGCTTGAAACAGGCGCCCGAGCAACGGGCCGATGGTGCCGGCCTCGCGTGCTACGGCGTAGGCGGATTTCATCTGGCCGAGGATCTGCGGTTCGCCGAGCACCAGCGAGTCGAGCCCGGAGGCGACGCGCATCATGTGACGAACTGCCGCATCCTCTTCATGCACATAAGCACTCGCGCGCAGCTCTTCGAGGCTTAAATGATGATAATCGGCGAGCCAGCGCAGCACCACGTCCGAGGACAGGTGATCCTGTTCTATATAAAGCTCGCTGCGATTGCAGGTGGAAAGGATCGCAGCTTCGCGGCTGTCGGTGAGTCGGCAGAGTTGCTGCAACGCCTCCACCAGCTGCTCAGGGGTAAACGCCACGCGCTCGCGGACGTCTACAGAAGCAGTCTTGTGGTTGATACCGAGTGCGAGGAAGGCCATTCAAGGTCGCTGATGGTGACGTGAAGCCGGCAATTGTCCTACTTCGCCAGATTCAGAACAACCACCGCTGACTATTGTCCCAATTGCTTACCCCTATAAAGGGCACAATCGAGTCTCGGTTATGTTTGGCCGAAGGCTTGTGTCATGATGATCCGACCGCAGGTTAGTCGTCCTCTTCCTATATGAATAGATCCTCCGCGTTGCTCCTTGCTTTTGTCTTCCTCAGCGGCTGCCAGGCCTTGGCTCCCGTGTCGCAGGACAGTGCCTCACCGGCCGAAGACACTACGCCAGCCCCCGAAAAGCCCAAGGTTTACAGTTCGTTCAGCGAGGAAACAGTCTTTAGCCTGTTGAGCGCTGAACTGGCCGGCCAGCGCAATCGTTTCGACATTGCCCTGGATAACTACGTGACCCAGGCCATCAATACCCAGGATCCGGGCGTCTCCGAGCGCGCGTTCCGCATTGCCGAGTACCTCGGCGCGGATCAGCCAGCGCTGGATACCGCCTTGATCTGGGCGAGAAATGCGCCTGACGACCTCGAAGCGCAACGCGCCGCCGCCGTGCAACTGGCACGCGCCGGGCGTTACGACGACTCGATGGTCTACATGGAGAAAGTCCTGCAGGGCAAGGGCGACACGCATTTCGATTTCCTTGCGCTGTCGGCTGCCGACACCGATCAGGAAACCCGCGACGGTCTGATGAAAAGTTTTGACCGTTTGTTGCAGCGCCACCCGAACAATAATCAGCTGATTTTCGGTAAAGCCTTGCTGTTGCAACAGAATGGCGACACCAAAGGTGCGCTGTCCCTGCTTGAAGACAACCCTCCGGAAGACGGCGAAATCGCCCCGATCCTGCTACGCGCGCGTCTGCTGCAAGGTCTGAACCGAGGCGACGAAGCGCTGCCGCTGTTGCAGAAAAGCATCAAAAAATACCCGGACGACAAACGTCTGCGCCTGACTTACGCGCGGATGCTGGTCGAACAGGACCGCATGGACGACGCCAAAGTCGAGTTCTCCACGCTGGTGCAGCAATACCCGGAAGACGACGAACTGCGTTACTCGCTGGCGCTGGTGTGCCTGGAAGGCAAGGCCTGGGACGAGGCCAAGGGTTATCTGGAAGATCTGATCGCCCGCGAAAGCCACGTCGATTCTGCTCACTTGAACCTCGGTCGCATCGCCGAAGAACGCAACGACCCGCAGGGCGCACTGATCGAGTACGCCCAGGTCGGCCCCGGCAACGACTATCTGCCGGCGCAATTGCGTCAGGCGGACATTCTGATGAGCAACGGCAAAGCCGCCGAAGCCCAGAGCAAACTGGCTGCCGAACGCGACGAGCAGCCGGATTACGCGATTCAGTTGTATCTGATCGAAGCCGAAAGCCTGTCCGCCAATAATCAAGGCGACAAGGCCTGGAAAGTCCTGCAGCAAGCGTTGCTGCAATATCCGGACGACCTGAACCTGCTTTACACCCGCGCAATGCTGGCGGAAAAACGCAATGACCTGGCGCAGATGGAAAAAGATCTGCGCCTGATCATCAAGCGTGACCCGGACAACGCCATGGCGCTCAACGCTTTGGGCTACACCCTGTCCGACCGCACCACACGCTACGCTGAAGCCAAGGCCCTGATCGAACAGGCCCACCAGATCAATCCTGAAGACCCGGCGGTTCTCGACAGCCTTGGCTGGGTGAATTACCGCTTGGGCAATCTGGAAGACGCCGAGAAATACCTGCGTCAGGCGCTCGAGCGTTTCCCTGACCACGAAGTCGCCGCTCACCTCGGTGAAGTGCTGTGGACCAAGGGTAAGCAGCGCGAAGCCAAGCAAATCTGGGGCAAGTTCCTCAAGGACCAGCCCGACAGCACCATTCTGCGCAGCACCATCAAGCGCCTGACCGGATCCGAGACTCTATAACTCATGTTTTTGCGCCACGTTATTGTTTTCAGCTTCATCGCCCTGCTCGCCGGTTGTGCGGGTTTCGGCGCACGCGAATCGGTCGAGGGCCACGGCAACCCGGCGCAGTGGAACGTGCACAAACAGCAACTGAGCAGCCTTGATGGCTGGCAGATCGACGGCAAGATCGGCATCCGCGCACCGAAAGATTCCGGCAGCGGCACGCTGTTCTGGCTGCAACGTCAGGACTATTACGACATCCGCCTGTCCGGCCCGCTGGGTCGTGGCGCGGCACGCTTGACCGGGCGCCCGGGCGCCGTCTCGCTGGAAGTGGCCAATCAGGGTCGCTACGAAGCGCCGACTCCGGAAGTCCTGCTCGAAGAACAACTTGGCTGGAAACTGCCGGTGTCGCACCTGGCCTGGTGGGTGCGCGGCTTGCCAGCACCCGAGAGCAAAAGCCGTCTGACCCTGGATGCTGACAGCCGTCTGGCCAATCTGGATCAGGATGGCTGGCAGGTTGAATACCTCAGCTATGCCGAACAGAACGGCTACTGGCTGCCCGAGCGGATCAAACTGCATGGTTCGGATCTGGACGTGACGCTGGTGATCAAGAACTGGCAACCGCGCAAACTGGGGCAATAACCCATGACCGCTCCACGCCTGACGCTGCCTTCGCCGGCCAAACTCAACCTGATGCTGCATATTCTCGGTCGCCGTGAAGACGGTTATCACGAGTTGCAGACAATTTTTCAGTTCCTCGATTACGGCGATGAAATCACCTTCGCCGTGCGCGATGACGGCGTGATTCGGCTGCACACCGAATTTGCCGGCGTGCCGCACGACAGCAACCTGATCGTGTGTGCAGCGAAAAAACTTCAGGAACAATCCGGCTGTGCACTCGGGATTGATATCTGGATCGACAAGATCCTGCCCATGGGCGGCGGCATTGGTGGTGGCAGCTCGAATGCGGCGACCACTTTGCTCGGCCTCAACCATTTGTGGCAACTCGGTTGGGATGAGGATCGGCTGGCGACACTGGGCCTTTCGCTCGGCGCAGACGTCCCGGTGTTCGTGCGCGGCCACGCGGCATTTGCCGAAGGCGTGGGCGAAAAACTCACCCCGGTCGAACCCGCAGAACCGTGGTATGTCGTGCTCGTTCCGCAAGTCTCTGTAAGTACGGCAGAAATTTTTTCAGATCCATTGTTGACACGTAACACGCCGCCCATTAAAGTGCGCCCCGTTCCCGAGGGAAACAGTCGTAATGACTGCTTGCCGGTGGTATCGAGGCGTTACCCAGAAGTACGTAACGCGTTGAATTTGTTAGGTAATTTTACCGAAGCGAAACTCACCGGAACTGGAAGTTGTGTGTTTGGGGGCTTCCCAAGCAAAGCTGAAGCTGATAAAGTCTCGGCCCTTCTGACAGAGACCCTTACAGGGTTTGTAGCAAAGGGAAGCAACATTTCGATGTTGCATCGCAAGCTGCAAAGTCTGCTCTAAAGGAACCAAGTGCTCGGCACTTGCAAGCAACAGATACAGGGGCGTCGCCAAGCGGTAAGGCAGCAGGTTTTGATCCTGCCATGCGTTGGTTCGAATCCAGCCGCCCCTGCCATTTTCCATACTCATCCAGGTTACCCTCAGCCTCTAGGTACTGCGCGTGTCCAAGATGATGGTCTTTACGGGGAACGCTAACCCCGATCTGGCTCGACGTGTCGTACGTCAGCTGCATATCCCTCTCGGTGACATCTCTGTCGGCAAGTTTTCCGACGGCGAAATTACTGCCGAGATCAATGAAAACGTTCGCGGTAAAGACGTTTTCATTATTCAGCCGACTTGCGCTCCGACCAACGATAACCTGATGGAACTGGTAGTGATGGCTGATGCCTTCCGCCGCTCCTCGGCTACTCGTATTACTGCTGTTATTCCTTATTTTGGTTATGCCCGTCAGGATCGCCGTCCGCGTTCCGCACGTGTGGCTATCAGCGCGAAAGTCGTTGCTGACATGCTTACCGTAGTCGGCATCGACCGTGTTCTCACGGTTGATCTGCATGCTGACCAGATTCAGGGTTTCTTCGATATTCCGGTAGATAACATCTACGGCTCCCCGGTTCTGGTGGATGACATTGAAGATCAGCGCTTCGAAAACCTGATGATCGTTTCCCCGGACATTGGTGGCGTCGTGCGTGCACGTGCTGTTGCCAAATCCCTGGGCGTGGATCTCGGAATCATCGACAAACGCCGTGAAAAAGCCAATCACTCTGAAGTGATGCATATCATTGGTGATGTCGAAGGGCGTACCTGCATTCTGGTTGATGACATGGTCGATACCGCCGGCACTCTGTGCCACGCGGCGAAGGCCCTGAAAGAGCATGGCGCAGCCAAGGTCTTTGCCTATTGCACACACCCTGTGCTGTCGGGTCGGGCCATCGAGAATATCGAAAATTCCGTGCTGGACGAGCTGGTGGTGACTAACACCATCCCGCTGTCCGCTGCAGCACAAGCCTGTGCGCGTATCCGTCAACTGGATATCGCACCGGTAGTTGCCGAAGCGGTTCGCCGCATCAGCAATGAAGAATCGATCAGCGCGATGTTCCGCTAAGGGCCCTGCCCTTCTCGAAATGTCTCGTTGACGAAAAGCGCCCCGCCCCGGCATTTCTGCCGGGGCGGGGCTTTTTTGCCCATACCGTGTTTGGCGCTGGTCGCAAACGCCGCTCGGTCATGGCTATTTTGGAGATACAACATGAACGATTTTACTCTGAATGCTGAACTGCGTTCCGACCTGGGGAAAGGTGCGAGCCGCCGCCTGCGTCGTCTCGCAAGCCTGGTTCCAGCTGTAGTTTACGGTGGCGACAAAGCCCCTGAATCCATCAGCATGCTGGCCAAAGAAGTTGCCAAACTGCTCGAAAACGATGCTGCTTACAGCCACGTTATCGAACTGAACGTTGGCGGCACCAAGCAGAACGTCATCATCAAAGCTCTGCAACGTCACCCAGCTAAAGGCCACGTGCTGCACGCTGACTTCGTACGCGTTGTAGCGGGTCAGAAACTGACCGCTATCGTGCCAGTTCACTTCGTTGGTGAAGAAGCTCCGATCAAGAAAGGCGGCGAAATCTCGCACGTTCTGAACGAAATCGAAGTGACCTGCCTGCCGAAAGATCTGCCTGAGTTCATCGAAGTCGACCTGTCGGCTCTGGAAATCGGCGCGATCGTTCACCTGTCCGACCTCAAAGCCCCTAAAGGCGTTGAGTTCGTTGCACTGGCTCACGGTGACGACAAAGCTGTTGCAAACGTACACGCTCCACGCGTTGCTCCAGAAGCTGAAGAAGGCGCTGCAGAGTAATTCACTCTGTATTGCCGGAGCTTGAGGAAACATCGCGGACCGAAACGTAGCGAGAAAGCGGGCGATAACGCGGCGTTTACTCTTGAGTAAATGAAGTTTTTCGTCCACTTTCGCCGCACTCGCTGACGGCGATGTTATCCACAACTCCAAAGGAAGGGCCCCTATCGTGACTGCCATCAAACTGATCGTTGGCCTGGGAAATCCAGGCGCTGAATACGAACAGACCCGGCATAACGCAGGGGCCCTTTTTGTTGAGCGCATCGCCCACGCGCAAGGTGTGAACCTTGTGGCCGATCGCAAATATTTCGGCCTGACCGGACGCTATTCGCATCAGGGTCAGGATGTTCGTCTGCTGATTCCCACCACGTACATGAACCGTAGCGGCCAGGCCGTGGCGGCGCTTGCCGGTTTCTTCCGCATCACGCCTGAAGAAATCCTCGTGGCGCACGACGAACTCGATCTGCCTCCGGGCGTTGCCAAGCTCAAGCAGGGCGGCGGTCATGGCGGTCACAACGGGTTGCGCGACATCATTGCGCAACTGGGCAATCAGAATACGTTTTACCGCCTGCGGCTTGGCATCGGCCACCCGGGCGTCGCCAGTATGGTTTCAAATTTCGTCCTGGGTCGTGCGCCACGCGCCGAACAGGAAAAACTCGATGCCAGCATCGACTTTGCCCTCGGCGTGCTGCCGGATATCCTCGCCGGTGAATGGAACCGCGCGATGAAAAACCTGCACAGCCAGAAGGCCTGACTTTTACCCGAAGGGGAAGCACCATGGGATTCAATTGCGGCATCGTCGGCCTGCCTAACGTCGGCAAGTCCACCCTGTTCAACGCCCTGACCAAATCCGGGATCGCGGCCGAGAACTTCCCCTTCTGCACCATCGAGCCGAACAGCGGTATCGTGCCGATGCCGGATTCGCGTCTGGAAGCCTTGGCTGCCATCGTCAATCCGAAGCGCATCCTGCCGACCACCATGGAATTCGTCGACATCGCGGGCCTGGTTGCCGGCGCCTCGAAAGGTGAAGGCCTGGGCAACAAGTTCCTCGCCAACATCCGCGAAACCGACGCTATCGCTCACGTCGTGCGCTGCTTCGAAGACGAGAACGTGATCCACGTTTCGAACAGCGTCGACCCGAAACGCGACATCGAAATCATCGACCTGGAACTGATCTTCGCCGACCTCGACAGCTGCGAGAAGCAACTGCAGAAAGTCGCGCGCAACGCCAAGGGTGGCGACAAGGACGCCGTGGTTCAGAAAGCGCTGCTCGAGCAACTGATCGCGCATTTCACCGAAGGCAAGCCGGCACGCAGCCTGATGAAGAACATGAGCACCGACGAAAAAGCGGTGATCAAGGGCTTCCACCTGCTGACCACCAAACCGGTCATGTACATCGCCAACGTGGCTGAAGACGGCTTCGAGAACAACCCGCTGCTCGACGTGGTCAAGGCCATCGCCGAAGAAGAAGGCGCGATCGTTGTGCCGGTCTGCAACAAGATCGAAGCGGAAATCGCCGAGCTGGATGACGGCGAAGAGAAAGACATGTTCCTCGAGGCTCTGGGCCTGGAAGAGCCTGGCCTGAACCGCGTGATCCGCGCCGGCTACGAAATGCTGCACCTGCAGACCTACTTCACCGCCGGTGTCGAAGAAGTCCGCGCCTGGACCGTCAAAGTCGGTGCCACCGCACCTCAGGCTGCCGGCGTGATCCACACCGACTTCGAGAAAGGCTTCATCCGCGCTGAAGTAATCGCGTATGACGACTTCATCCAGTACAAGGGCGAAGCCGGCACCAAAGAAGCCGGTAAATGGCGTCTGGAAGGCAAGGACTACATCGTCAAAGACGGCGACGTGATGCACTTCCGTTTCAACGTCTAAAAGCTGCACCCATGAAAAAGCCGCGTTTGATACGCGGCTTTTTTGTGCCTGACAATCCGCCAAAAGATCGCAGCCTTTGTAGGAGCTGCCGAAGGCTGCGATCTTTTGATCTTATGCTTTCTTCGTCCTCGGCAAAAAAATCGCCAACACCCCAAACAACGGCAAGAACGAACACAGGAAGTACACGTACTCAATCCCGTGCACATCCGCCAAATGCCCGAGCAGCGCTGCGCCAATCCCGCCAAAACCGAACATCAGACCGAAGAATATCCCGGCAATCATTCCGACATTGCCCGGCACCAGCTCTTGCGCGTAAACCACGATTGCCGAGAACGCCGAAGCGAGGATGAAGCCAATGACCACGCTGAGCACGCTGGTCCAGAACAGATCGACATGCGGCATCAGCAAGGTGAACGGCGCCACGCCGAAGATCGAGAACCAGATCACCGCTTTACGCCCGACCTTGTCGCCAATCGGCCCGCCAAAGAACGTGCCCGCCGCCACCGCGCCGAGGAACAGGAACAGGTGCAGCTGCGAACTGGCTACCGACAGGTCGAACTTCTCGATCAGGTAGAAGGTGAAGTAGCTGGTGAGGCTGGCCATGTAGAAATACTTGGAGAACACCAGCAGCCCGAGCACCACCAGCGCGCTGGTTACCCTGCCCTTCGACAATCCGTGGGTGGCAGCCTGGCCGGCCTTGAGCTTGAACAGGTTGAGGTGATGCGCATACCAGCGACTGATGCGGTACAGCACGAACAGCGCAAACACCGCGAACAGACCGAACCACGCCACGTGATCCTGACCGTAAGGAATGATAATCGCCGCCGCCAGCAACGGACCGAGTGCCGAACCCGCGTTGCCGCCCACCTGAAAGGTCGATTGCGCCAGCCCGAAACGCCCGCCCGAGGCCAGCCGCGCAATTCGCGAAGCTTCCGGGTGGAAAGTCGACGAGCCGATACCGATCAACCCCGCCGCCAGCAGGATCAGCGGGAAGCTGCCGACCACCGACATCATCAGAATGCCGATCAAGGTGCACACCGTGCCCGCCGGCAACAGCCACGGCTTGGGATGACGGTCAGTGTGATAACCCACCCATGGCTGCAACAACGATGCAGTCAATTGAAAGGTCAGGGTGATCAGGCCGATCTGGGTGAAAGTCAGGCCATAACTGGCCTTGAGCATTGGATAGATCGACGGCAACACCGACTGGATCAGATCGTTGATCAAATGCGCCAGCGCCACCGCGCCAATGATCCGCATCACCAGTGGACTGCTTTGTGAGGAAGCGGGCGCCGCCGCAGCGGCGGCCTGAACGTTGCTGATAGCCATGGGAATTTCCGGACAACGGATGGGTGCACGCAGGCAGGTGCGTCAATGTGCCATTTTTCGGTGCGGGCGCGCCATCCCCTTAGCCAGCTAACGAACGATTCACTCATCGGCTGCCAGGTGATAGCGCAACGCCATGGTCTGAATCTTGCCTTCCTTATCCGCTTGAACGCGGCCTCCTTACAAAGGGGATCGAGAATGGGAAGTTCCGCTACAGAGCCGGCCTACAGAGCGGGCGAGAGTGGACTTTCGAAGCCTTTTAGCAGGGCACAGATCGCGCATTCAACAAGCGCGGCGCACGCCAATGGTGCGTGGTGTCCAGAGGAGTCATGAGGCATGCAGGCTTTTTTATCACCGGGGATCCAGTTACTGGGCCGTTTTGGTTTCGCGCGTAAATTCCAGCTGTTGTTTCTACTGTTCATCCTGCCATTGGCCGGTAGCCTGCTGATGATCGGTCAGGACTACCGCAACAAACTCGAGCTGATTTCCGGCGAGCGTGCCGGAGTGCGTCAGTTGCTTGCACTGGATGCGCTGGACAATCTGCTCGCCGCGCAACGCGACCGCGCCGCCCGCTGGCGCGCCACGGAAACCAACCGTCAACCAACGCCCGCTACCCTCGCCGCGATGGCTGCGTTCGACGCGGTGCAACCGACGGTCGCACAAGCCACGCTGAATCTGGGCAATGCCTTGCAGGCCGAAGGCGCCGAGAGCGAAACCCTCAGCCGCTATCAGGCGCTGCAAACCGCGCTGAACGGGCTGGATTCGAAAAGCCTCGCTGGCGTCGGTTGGTGGCCGGACGGTTATGACCGATTCACCAATGCGCTCAGCGCGCTGCAAGCGTTGCGCGAGCAGATCGCCATGGACACTCGCCTGATTCTCGCGCCATGGCTGGAAACCTATTTGCTGACGCAGATTTCCACCCAGCATGCGCCGGACCTGATCGAACGGGTCGGACGCTTGGCCGCAGTCGGCCAGGCTTCAGTGGTGTCCGGCCAATTCACTCTGCAAAGTCGTTTGCAGTTGCGCGACCTGCGCAGCCGGATCGGCGATGCGCGTGAGCAACTGGTGAAAACCGCCGGCCTGCTCGAAGCTCGACTCCCGCCAGCACTGCAAGGTTGGGCCGGGCAATATCACGACAGCCTCAAACAACTGGATGCGGGCCTGAAAGTGCTGGATGACGGCGTGTTCGGTGGCAGCATCAATCTCAAGCCGGAAGACTTCGAGCGCAGCCTTGATGGCTTGCTCGGTAACCTCGCAGCGCTGCGCCAGCAATCGCTGACCTCGCTCGATCAACGGCTGGATGATTACCACGCTTCGGCGATTCGTCAGTTCGTCGTCGCGGCCGCAGTCTTCGGTTGTCTGCTGCTGGCGGCGCTGTATCTGTTCGTCTGCCTGCAAGCCTCGATCCGCCGCAGCGCCAGCGGCATTACCCTGCTCGCCGAAGCGCTGCGTGACGGCAATCTGAGTCTGCAAGTGCCGGTGCAGGGCCGCGATGAACTGGCGGCGATCAGCACTTCGCTCAACGTTGCAGTGGTGCAATTGCGCACCAGTTTGCTCGGGGTCGATCACGAGACTTCGCAACTGAGCAGCGCGGTGCGCAGCCTCAACGATCACTCCAGCGGCGCGCTCAACGAAGTCGAAGCGCAGCAATTGCAGATCAGCCAGATCGCCGCCGCTGCCACGCAACTGGCCGCCACGTCGCAAGGTGTGGCCCAGAGTTGCGAACAGGCGTCCGGCAGCGCCCAGCACACTCAGCGTATCGCCGCCGACAGCAGCCGCGACAGCCAGCGCACCACGGCGAGCATTCAACAGCTCAATCAGCGCCTGAACGAAACAGCGGCGGCATTGGGTCGGGTCAGCGAGCAAGGCCAGCAAATTCAACTAGTGGTCGACACCATTCGCGGCGTCGCCGAGCAGACCAACCTGTTGGCGCTCAACGCGGCCATCGAAGCTGCGCGCGCAGGCGAGCAGGGTCGCGGTTTCGCCGTAGTCGCCGACGAGGTACGCAGCCTGTCGCAACGCACGCAATCGTCCACCGCGCAGATCGCCGGTACCGTCGACAGCCTGCGCAGCACGGTCAACGAAGCGGTGAGCCTGATGGAAGCCGCCTGCGGCCAGGCGCAAACCGACGCCGATGCGGTGACCGGGCTGGGCGAACGTCTGGGAGAAATCGCCAGCGCCGTGCAGAGCGTCACCGACACCCTGGCCCAGATCGCCACCGCCGTCGAAGAACAGGCGAGCACCGCCGATGAGGTCAGCAGCAATATCCAACAGGTCGATCAGGCGGCGGTGCGTTTGCTCGAAGGCGCACGAGCAGTGAACCTTGCGGCCGACTCTTTGAGTCAGGGCAGCCAGGCTTTGAGCGCCAATACCGGGAGATTCCAACTGCGCTGACAGCCTCCGCGCCACGGTTTTTCGGTGCTGGCGGTTAAGCGGTTGAAAATAAGAAGAAATATTTTAGATTTACGCTTGACGCTTTTCCATTTCAGGGGAATAATGCGCGCCACTTGGCTACATAGCTCAGTTGGTTAGAGCATAGCATTCATAATGCTGGGGTCCGGGGTTCAAGTCCCTGTGTAGCCACCAAGTACTAAAAACGGCTTACCGAAAGGTAGGCCGTTTTTTTATGCCTGGAGAAAAGTGCTGCTGTGGCGTCGAGTCTTGGTGACAGTTCCCTGTACACTGAGGACCAGCTTCAGTCGTAAACAGAAAACCCGGCACTGAGCCGGGCATCTATTTGCAACTGCTGATCAGACTGCTGCGTTTTCTTGGCCATCCTGACTGTGAGTTACCACTTTCGACAGTCCAAGGCCTACAGCAGCCAAAACCTTCAGTAACGTAGACAGACCTGGGTTTCCATCTGCTGAAAATTGTCTGTAGAGGTTTCCTCTATTCAGCCCAGTTGTGTTGGAAACAGCAGCAAAACCGCCCCTTGCCTCTACCACACGTCGTACCGCGGTAAGAAAAACAGACTCACCGCCCTCTTCATCAATTTCCTCCAATGCCGCAACGAGATACTCAAGAGCAAAGTCCTCGTCTGTGCGCAGCATTTCGAGAACACTGTCCTCGTGATTGCTTACGCTTTTCATTGTGCTACCCCTTCAGCGCCTTCCAAATTTCTATTGATTGATCAATGTCATTTTGCTGTCTTTGTTTCGTTCCACCACCCAGCAAAAGTAAAACCAACGTGCCGGAAATGACGTAATACACCCGATATCCGGGACCGTAATCGATACGCAGCTCAAATACCGAATCGCCTACGGGAGCGTGATCACCAAAATTCCCGAGGGCAGCCCGCTCAACTCTAGTGGTGATGCGCGCTTTTGCCCTGGAGTCTCGAAGTGCGTCAAGCCAGCACTGGTACAGATCGACATCGTTGTCAGTGTGGGCGTGCTTCACTTCATACATGCACTGTACCTTTAAAGGGACAAATTACTAATTGATAATGTTCATCGAGCGGGTTGATTCGATGGGCGTGCAGCAACTTGAAAACCCAACCCAGTACCTCTATGCGCAGCATCTTCACGCTCAATTACGGGACTGTCGACCCTATAAGTTCGTAGGAGAAATCCGACCACCCTTGGCCCAACCGAAATACTCAAGCGCAAGTTTTTCAAGCGTCGACAAATAAAAACGGCTTACCGAAAGGTAGGCCGTTTTTTTATGCCTGGAGAAAAGTGCGTCTCCCGCACCTCACGCTGTTTGCGTCCTACACGGTCGATCGATACAGTCCGTCAGATCTTTCACCCCACGGACGGAGAGCCCCGCGTGTTTTCAGCCCTGTCGCTGCAACGTTTTCGCCTGCCAGCCCTGACTCTGATTGTCAGCGCCATCACTCTCACTGCCTGCAACGCCCCGCCCTCCTCCAGCCTGCCGCTGGCCCCGGAAATTGCTTCTGGTTATCGCTCCGACCTGCAGGCACAGCACGCCAGCAAACACATGGCCGCCGCTGCCAATCCTCTGGCTGCCGAAGCTGGGCGCGAGATGTTGCGTCAGGGTGGTTCGGCAATTGATGCGGCGATTGCGATGCAGGCGGTGCTGACGCTGGTCGAGCCGCAATCCTCCGGGATCGGCGGTGGCGCGATGATCGTGTTGTGGGATGGCAAGCAGGTGCGCACTTACGACGGTCGCGAAACCGCGCCGGCCGGGGCCACCGAGAAGCTGTTTCTGCAAGCAGACGGTAAACCGATGTCGTTCCAGCAAGCGCAGATCGGTGGCCGCTCGGTCGGTACGCCAGGAGCAATGCGCGCACTGGAACTGGCGCACAGAGAGCACGGGCGTTTGCCGTGGGCCAAGTTATTCGAGCCGGCGATCAAACTCGCCGAGCAAGGCTTCGAAATCTCCCCGCGGTTGTATCAGTCACTGGCCTCCGACCCAAATGTGCAGCGCTCGCCGGACATGGCCGCTTACTTCCTCAACAACGATGGCAGCGTCAAAGCGGTCGGCACTCGCTTGAAGAATCCTGCCTTGGCTGCCGTGCTCAAACGCATCGCCAAGGAAGGGCCGGACGCGCTGTACAAAGGCCCGATTGCCGAGGAGATCGTCGCCAAGGTTCAGCGCCACGCCAACCCAGGCAGCCTGTCGTTGAATGATCTTCAGCACTATCAGGCCAAGGAGCGTGCGCCGCTGTGCACCGACTACAAACGCTGGCAGGTCTGCGGCATGCCGCCGCCGTCGTCCGGTGGTATCGCAGTGGCGCAGATTCTCGGCACCTTGCAGGCGCTGGAAACCCGCGACCCGCGTCTGGCGCTGGCGCCGCTCAAACCTGTGAAGACCGATAAACCGGCCGGTATCGAACCCACGCACGAAGCCGTGCACCTGATCGCCGAAGCCGAACGCCTGGCCTACGCCGACCGCGCGCAATACGTGGCCGATACTGACCTCGTGCCAGTGCCGGTCAAAGGCCTGGTCGATCCGGGTTATCTGGCCAGCCGCGCCAGCCTGATCGGCGAACGCAGCATGGGCACGGCCAAACCGGGAACCCCGCCGGGCATCCAAGTCGCCTACGCACCGGATCGCTCGCCGCTGCGCATTTCCACCTCGCAAGTTGTGGCTGTGGATGACTTGGGCGGCGCCGTGTCGATGACCACCACCATCGAAGCTGCGTTCGGCTCGCACCTGATGGTCCAGGGCTTCTTGCTCAACAACCAGATGACCGACTTCTCGTTCATACCCGAGGAGAACGGCCAGAAAGTCGCCAACCGCGTCGAACCCGGCAAGCGCCCGCGCTCGTCGATGGCGCCGACGCTGATCTTTGATCGCCACAGCGGTGAATTCGTCGCCACGGTCGGCTCTCCCGGCGGCTCGCAGATCATCGAATACGTGGCCAAATCCACCGTCGGCCTGCTGGACTGGAACCTGGACCCGCAACAAGCCATCAACCTGCCCAACTTCGGCAGCCGCAACGGCCCGACTGAACTTGAACAAGGCCAGTTCAGCACGGCGCTGATCCAGGCGCTCAAGGACAAAGGGCACACGGTGAACGAAATAGACATGACCAGCGGCACCCAGGCCATCGTGCGGGTCAAGAATGCGCAGGGGAATGCTTCGCTGGAAGGTGGCGCGGATCCGCGGCGTGAAGGGGTTGCGTTGGGGGATTGATGAGTTCGCAGCAATGAAAAAGGCTTGCCGGTGGGCAAGCCTTTTTCATGTCAGTTCTGCAGCGTTTTGCCGTCCACCGGATCACCAATCTTCAGAAAGTGCCCGCCGGCAACATGGTGCAAGGTGCGCAACTCATCATGCCCCTCGAAATGCCAACGCCCGTCACTGAAGACCCGTTCATCAGCGTGCGCCGCAATCACCTCGGCGAGGAACAGGTCGTACTGTTCATGATTGCGCGGCTCCGGCAGCAAACGGCATTCCAGCCACGCGACACAACCGTCGAGCAGCGGCGCTTCTACCAGATCGCCGGCGAAGGTTTCCAAGCCATAGGCCTGAAACTTGTCCTGACTCTGCTCGCGATTGATCTCAAGACCAGAGGTCGAGCCAACGGTTTGCACGATGTCGGCCTGACTCACGCACGGCACGTTGAGCACGAAGGTGCCGGAGGCTTCGAGCAACTGGCGCGTCCAGGTGGATTTGTCGAGCACCACGGCGACTTTCGGCGGTTCGAAATCCAGCGGCATCGCCCAGGCAGCGGCCATGATGTTGCGCTGGCCGTCGTGGGCCGCACTCACGAGCACCGTCGGGCCGTGGTTGAGCAGGCGATAGGCTTTGTTCAGGGGAACCGGGCGGCGGTGGGAATCGCTCATGGGGATCTGCTCCGGGGAAAAGAGCCGATTGTAACGGGATCAAAACGAAGAAAGGATCGTCATTGACGATCCTTTCCTTCAGCGCAATCAGTTGGACAATTGGTTGGCGAACTGCCCTACCGCGTTCACCACTTTCTGCGCGCCGTCCTGAATCTCGACGATCACCGTGCCCGCCTCTGCCGCCAGCGCCAACCCTTGCTCGGCCTGGAGCTTGCCGTCGGTCATCAGGGCCACGGCGTTGCGCGCCATGTCCTGGTTCTGCCGCACCACGCTGACGATCTCTTCGGTGGCCTGGCTGGTGCGCGAAGCCAGTTGCCGTACTTCGTCGGCCACTACCGCAAAACCGCGGCCCTGCTCACCGGCACGCGCTGCTTCAATCGCGGCGTTGAGCGCCAGCAGATTGGTCTGTTCGGCAATTCCGCTGATGGTTTTGACGATGGAACCGATCACCTGCGATTGCTCGTTCAATGCTTCGATACCGTCGCCGGCAGTCTGCATATGGCGCGACAGGTCGCGCATCACTTTGACGGCTTCGGTGACCACAGTGGTCCCGCGCTGGGCGGTGCTGTCGGTCTGCAGCGAGGTGCTGTAGGCGATATTGGCGGCTTCGGCGACCGCTTGTTCCTGATTGACCTGATCGGTGATGACCGTGGCGAACTTGACCACTTTGTAGAGCTTTTCGTTGGCAGCCAGCACCGGGTTGTAGGAAGCCTCCAACCACACCGTACGACCATGGCTGTCGACCCGTTTGAAACGACCGGCAACAAACTCACCGTTGTTCAGACGACGCCAGAAGTTTTGATACTCCGCACTGTTGAATTCCTGCGGTTCGCAGAACTGGCGGTGATGTTTGCCCTTGATCTGCGCGAGACTGTAACCCATGCCCTGCAGGAAGCGGTCGTTGGCGGTCAGAACGTTACCGTTGAGGTCGAACTCGATCACCGCGGTCGAACGCACCAGCGCGCCGATCAGGTTTTCATGTTCGCGCGAGGCTTCGATGGTGCGGGTCAGGTCGCTGGAGAAAATCGAGAAATGCTTGATCCGGCCATCCGAGGAACGCACTGGCTGCACAATCGAACGCAGCCACGCTTCTTCGCCATTGCCGCGCGACAGGCGCACTGCACCGGCGAAATGCTCGCCACGGGTCAGGGCAGCCTTGAAGCGATGGTGGAATTCGTCGGACTTCACATGCGCCGGCACGATGTCGTCGATGGCGCGGCCGATCAAGTCGTGGCCCTTGTAGAGCATCTCGCTGAGAAAATTCTGATTGGCCGACTGAATCCGCCCGTCAGGCTCGAGAGTCAGCACCAGCATCTCGCTTTCCAGGCTTTCCTTCACTTGCACAAGGCTGGAGAGTTCTTCACGAAGAGCCGCCAACTCTTGCTTCAGGCGTTTGTTGAACATGGGAAAGCACCGATTGACCAGATAGAAAGCGGGGATACAGCCTAACCATCGGCCTTGCAGGTGTTTTCTGAAGTGCGCTGAAGCTTTGTCCTACAAAAATACTTGCGCGTCGCCGGTTCAGACAGTTCCGGCTACTTGGCATTGGCCGGTGCGCGGCATGCGCGCGCCGAAATATGCCGCGCTGGCGAAACCGACCACGCCCATCACCGCGCAGAACATCACGCAGATCCATGGGCTCCACGGCATCAGACCAATCAGCAGTAGTGGAGAGACACTTGCCCATGCGGCGTAGGCAATGTTGTAGGTGAAGGAAATGCCCGACACGCGAATACGCGCAGGGAACAGACCGACCATCACCGATGGCACCGCGCCGACCACGCCGCAGCAAAGACCGGCCAGCGCATAGGCCAGACCTACCCAATCGCCACCGCTGATCAGGCAGCTGTAAAGCACGCCAATGCCCAATGGGAGCAACAGGCTGTAAAGCATCACCGTGCGCCAGGCACCGATGCGGTCAACCAGCCAACCGGCAATCACGCAGCCGATATTCAGAAACACGATGCCCAGCGCGCTCAGGCCAAAAGTATGGCTGGCTGTCATGCCGAAGGTTTTCTGCATCATGGTCGGGGTGATCACCACGAAGACCACCACCGCCGAGGTCAGCACGCAGGTCAGTAGCATCGCCGGGAGCATCGCCAGACGATGTTCGCGCAGCACCGTGCGCAGCGGCAGTTCGACCCGCGCCTCGCGCTGGGCTTCCATGGCGATGAACACTGGTGTCTCACTAAGCCAGCGGCGCAGCCAGACTCCGATCACGCCGAACACGCCGCCGAGCAGGAATGGATAGCGCCAGGCGTAATCGAGGATTTCCGTCGGCGTGAACATCTGGGCGAGGAAGGTCGCGGTCAACGCGCCGATCAGGTAACCAAAGGTCAGACCGGCCTGCAAAAAGCCCAAGGCATAACCGCGATGCCCGGTCGGTGCGTGTTCGGCGACGAACACCCAGGCGCTCGGCACTTCACCGCCCACTGCCGCGCCTTGCAGGATCCGCAGGGCCAGCAGCAACAGCGGGGCGAAGTAACCGATCTGGGCATAAGTCGGCATGATCCCGATCAGCAGGCACGGCAGCGCCATCATCAGGATGCTCAGGCTGAAGACTTTCTTGCGCCCGAGGCGATCGGCGAAATGCGCCATCAGAATCCCGCCCAGCGGCCGCGCCAGATAACCGGTGACAAAGATCCCGAAGCTTTGCAGCAAGCGCAGCCATTCGGGCATTTCCGGCGGGAAGAACAGCTGGCTCAGGGTCAGGGCGAAGAACACGAAAATGATGAAATCGTAGATCTCCAGCGCACCGCCAAGGGCCGCAAGGCCGAGGGTCTTGTAGTCGGAACGGCTGAACGGCGCCGGGCGGGCAGAAGCATGGGCAGTCATGGCAAAGAACTCTGGCACAGGCAAAAAACCAAGGCGCACATGGTCTACGCAAATGCGCCGGCGGACAACCCGTTAGACCATAGTCACGAATCGGCAAAACGCAGTCACAAAAAAACCTCGGTTGATTTACTGTTGGCGCCTGTCTGACGGGCCTGTTGCGCCCTCAAGACCACAATAAACATAAAAATCCGAGGTACTCCCGTGGCCGTTGATATCGAAGATAGCCGCTCTGCGCGCTTTGCCTTGCGCTGTTCAAGTTTTGCCGAACGCTGGTTTCCCGATTCGTGGGTATTCGCCGCGCTGGCGGTGATCATCGTGGCGCTGGCCACCTTGGCCATGGGCGCCAAACCGACCGCTGCCGCGATGGCCTTCGGTGACGGCTTCTGGAGCCTGATCCCGTTCACCATGCAAATGGCCTTCGTGGTGATCGGCGGTTACGTGGTCGCCAGCTCGCCACCGGCCGTGAAACTCATCGACCGCCTGGCGCGCATCCCGAAAAACGGCCGTTCCGCCGTGGCTTGGGTCGCGTTGATTTCGATGGTCGCGTCGCTGTTGAACTGGGGCTTGTCGCTGGTCTTCGGCGGCTTGCTGGTGCGCGCCCTTGCCCGCCGCACCGATCTGAAAATGGATTATCGCGCCGCCGGTGCCGCTGCCTATCTGGGGCTTGGCGCGGTGTGGGCGCTGGGTTTGTCGTCCTCCGCCGCGCAGTTGCAGGCCAACCCGGCCAGTCTGCCGCCATCGATTCTGTCGATCACCGGGGTGATTCCGTTCACCCAGACAATTTTCCTCTGGCAGTCCGGGGTGATGCTGCTGGCGCTGGTGGTCGTGTCGATCATCATCGCTTACGCCACCGCGCCCGGCCCGAACTCGGCGCGCGATGCCAAGGCCTGTGGCATCGACCCGGCGTTCAACCTGCCGCCGCTGCAACCGCGCACGCGTCCGGGTGAGTGGCTGGAACACAGCCCGCTGCTGATCATTCTGCTGGTGCTACTCGCGGCCGGATGGCTGTTTCATGAGTTCTCGACCAAACCGGCGATCTCTGCGATTTCCGGGCTGAATACCTACAATTTCCTGTTCATCATGCTCGGCGCACTGTTGCATTGGCGCCCGCGCAGCTTCCTCGATGCGGTGTCGCGCGCGGTGCCGACCACCACGGGCGTGCTGATCCAGTTCCCGCTGTACGGTTCGATTGCCGCGCTGATGACCACGGTCAAAGGCACTGACGCGCAGACGCTGGCGCATCACATCTCGACCTTCTTCGTCAGCATTGCGTCGCACGACACCTATGCGCTGCTGATGGGTGTTTACTCGGCGATTCTCGGCTTTTTCATTCCGTCCGGCGGCGGCAAGTGGATCATCGAAGCGCCGTACGTGATGCAGGTCGCCAACGACCTCAACTATCACCTCGGCTGGGCTGTGCAGATTTATAACGCCGCCGAAGCCCTGCCGAACCTGATCAACCCGTTCTACATGCTGCCGCTGCTTGGCGTGCTCGGGTTGAAGGCGCGGGATCTGATCGGCTTCTCGTTCGTGCAGTTGCTGGTGCACACGCCGCTGGTGCTGCTGCTGTTGTGGGCGCTAGGCACGACGTTGGCGTATACGCCGCCGGTGATGCCTTAAGCAAGAGAATGCCGCCTGTTCAGCAACAGGCGCCAGCCATGGCTGACGATTCTTTTCGACTCTGCCCACTAGACCGCTCCATATCCATGGTTTCAGTATGTACCCGCCCCGCAATCGGGACTCACGCTGAAAAGGATCTGAGCATGTTCAAACTCGCAGGACTCTCCTTGGCCGCGCTCACACTGAGCGCCGCCGCCCACGCCGATGTCGACCTGAAACTGGGCAGCACCGAGCGCGTTACCCGCCTCTTCGCGTATCCAAACAATTGCAGCGTGATCTGCTTCCGTAACTGGACGCTGGAGCAGACTGTCACGCATTACTTGAGTCAGAGCGTGCAGCGCGACGGTTACCCCGACGCGAAAGTGCTGGTGAAAACCGATAACGACCAGCTCTATGCCGAAATCACCGGCGTGCCCAAGGGCTACGAAAAACCCTTGGCCGCACTGCTTGACGCCGGGGATCTGGCCTACACCGGCGCCAGTAAACTGAATACCGATGGCAAATGGGCCTTCAACTGGTATCTGTTCCTGCCGCTGGGCATGGCGCTGGAAAACCGCAAGAGTGTCGAATTGCTGCACTTCCCGCCGGATTACTCGCTGACTCAAGCACAGGATTATCTGCGCTCGAATACCACCGACCGCTGGGCCGATCTGCTGACCGACAACGGCATCCCGGCCGACCAGACCCCGGCCTATCAAACCATCATCGATATCGCGCCGATTGCTGCGCCTGCCACCGCGGGCAAGAATCTGGAAGGCACCTACGACTACTTCAAGGATTATCAGACCACGATGGTCAAGCAGGTCAGCCAGAACGCCAGCGGTACCGTGCTGCCGATGGTTGCGTTTGGTGCGCCGGTGCGTAACTGGATCAAGCAACAATACGGGCCGACCGTGAGCGTGCTCGGTCTGGCGACCATCAGTCCGAGCGCAGGAGTGAAAGTGCCGGTGCTCGGTTCGAACCACCCGAGTTACATCTGGTACGTCGCTGATCCTGAGAGCTATACCGGCGACGATGCCCAGGCCAAGGCTGACGCAGCCGGTTTGAAAGTGATGGGCCAGGATCTGAGCGCTGCCTGCTGGCAAGCGGGGATGGGCAGTAAACCGGGCAGCGATCCGAAAACCCTGCTGAACAGCTGCACGCAGACCTGGCAAGTGACGCAAAAGGTCAAAACCTGCGAGCTGTTCTACACCTCGATACGGCATTCGACGGACGTACAGGCGGCGGCTACGTGTGCGACCCCGCCAATCAAGGCGCAGTTGCAACAACTCACATCGCCACTGCCGGAGTCGGCAGTTCCGGCACCGCATATCTGATACGTGACGCTGCCTTCCCGTGTCAGCTCAGGCTGACGCGGGAAAGCGTCTTTCACGCCTGTCAGATCTGACAGTAGACCGTTGGTTCCGTATAGGGGATTCTTGGATCCAATAACTGTGTTGCAGGACTGACAGGACGTCAGCCTACGGAAGTCGCAACACTCCCAGGACAGGGATCGTTATGAACACTGCCGCGTTGCAAGGTCACCCACCCCCGCCTTCGGAAGGGATCTACCTATCCGCCAGGCTTCCCGTTCGCCTGGGATTTCCATCGGCCAAGGATTTCAACATCGTCCGCGATGGCCAAGGTATCGCTACGGACGTCGTCGCGTGTCGGAATTTTTTGCGCATCAGCCGCATGTGCAGGGTTTCCGGACAACTGGTGCCCTACCCCTGCCAACACTCCCGACAAATGGCGACGGGCATCCACATTTACGATCCGCGCTTTTTCGGGCTGTTCAGGCACTCCTGCTATCCGAACGTGTTCCTCGACTTGAGCGAATTGTGGCTGTGGGCGCTGATCGACATTCACCCGGGCGACTCGCTGACCATGGACTACGCCGCAACCGAGGGCAAACTGCGATGCCAGTTCGCCTGCGGTTGCGGCGCATCATGTTGTCGCGGCTGGATCTATGGCTTTGATGAAACACCCAACGCCGAGGGCCAGCGTTTTTTGCAAGACTGGCGTAAACAGGGTTTTCGCTGAGCCGCCTGGTTACGGCGCGCCAACCGGACGCAAACGATACTGCGGCGGCAGTTGCTCAGGACCACTGATCGTCGCGTTCAGGCTTTTCCAGCGCCCGTCCTTGATCCCGTAGATGCAGCCGTGGATCGACAGGCTCTGCCCGCGATGCCAGGCGTTCTGCACAATGCTGGTGTGGCCAACGTTGGCCACTTGCTGGATCACGTTGAGTTCGCACAGGCGATCAACTTGCTCTTCTTCGGTAGGCAGCTTGGCCAGCTCTTCACGCTTCTCGTAATACAGATCGCGGATCGAACGCAGCCAGCCGTCGATCAGCCCGAGCTGACGATCCTGCATCGATGCACGCACGCCGCCGCAGCCGTAGTGGCCGGTGACCAGGATGTGTTTGACCTTGAGCACGTCGACTGCGTACTGAATCACCGACAGGCAATTGAGGTCGGTGTGCAGCACCACGTTGGCCACGTTACGGTGCACGAACAGATCGCCCGGCAGCATGCCGACGATTTCGTTGGCCGGCACTCGCGCATCGGAGCAGCCGATCCACAGATACTCAGGGGTCTGTTGGCGAGCCAGCTTGGAGAAAAAATCCGGATCTTCCTGCTTGATCGCCTCGGCCCAACGTTCGTTGTTATCAATCAGGTCTTGTAATTCGTTCATGCTGTAAGGCCTCAAGAAAGATGCGCAGGTATGACAGACGACCACCCTTTGGGGTCACGCAAGGATTGTCTGTGATTTCGTTGGAATTTCTCGTGAGCCCGGTGAGTCCACCTAGTAAGGCCCACAGTATGAGGAATTGCCATGACTGATTCACGACGTCCGTACGATGCGGTGCAACCGGAACCGATCGATGATAACGAAGACCGCATGGGCTCGGTGCGGGAGCTGGATTTTGACGACGGCGATGAGCCGGGTGCGAAGATCGGCGATGAGTTACCGGAAGGTGAACGCGAGCGGTTGATGCCGGCCGAACGTGTACGCGAAGCGGGACTCACTGGCGCATCAACTTCTGACCATGAAAACACCGACGATGATCTGAGTCCGGAAACGCTGATTCGCGAGGATGGCGCCAGGGATGCGCATGAATCCGGAGAAGACAATCCGGCAGATTGGGATTTGAGCCTGGTCGACGAAGATGACATCGGCGGCGGCAATGGCCTGGATGAAGCAGAGCTCGCGCGGCGTGAACCTTTGGATGGTAACCGCTAACCGATTTGCGCATTTCCCGTGTAGGAGCTGCCGAAGGCTGCGATCTTTTGATGTTGCTTTATAAGATCAAAAGATCGCAGCCTGCGGCAGCTCCTACAGGTGTTCAGTCAACGAGGGTGCAGGCCATGACCACGGCATCTTCGCGTCCACCGACCGCCGGATAGTAATCGCGACGCCGGCCGATCTCGTTGAAGCCATAACGCTCATACAAGCGGAACGCCGAGCGATTGCTGTCGCGAACTTCCAGAAAACACTCACGCGCTTGTGCGGCATAAGCACGCGACATCAGATGTTCGAGCAACGTCAGCCCCAGACCGCGCCCCTGATTCTCCGGTTTGACCGTGATGTTCAGCAGATGCGCCTCATCAAGGATGATCTGCACCACGCCGTGGCCAACCTGCTGCTGGCCTTCGAACATCAGCCAGATCTGGTATTTGCCCAAGCCATCGAGAAAAATCCCACGCGTCCAGGGATGGCTGTAGGCCGCGAACTCGATCTTCAACACAGCGTCGAGGTCGGCTTCGGTCATAGGGCGGAACGTTACAGCGTCACTCATTCGATTCTTTCCAGCGCGCCATCAGCCGACGCATGGCTTGCCACACGGCGGCTTTGCGCTGTGGCTCTTCCATCAATAATTCCAGCCCCGGAACGGCCCATGCCGTACCCAGGCCTTCGATCTGCAATTCATTGTTGAACGCTTCGGCGTCTACCTCGCCAGCAAAACGTACTGCGGGCAGGCCGATCAACCACAGGCAGGCGCAAGGTGCGGTTTCCATTTGTACTGAAAGGAAGCCTTGCACGAAATCCCGCGCCGCTTCCGGACCTTGATCCATGTTGCCGCGCACCAATAATGGCCAGCGCACCGGCTCACCGACAATCTGCGGTGCATCCGGCAGACCGGCGGCGCGTAGCATGTCTTTGAGCAACAGATAGGCAGGATCGCGGGTCTGGAACGAATCGCCTGTGGGTAACTCCACCAACAGCAGACATTTACCGGCGCGCAGCAACTGCAGGGCAAAACGTGGCGGCGGCACCGGCGCCGGTTTGGCGACCACGGGCGCGTCGTCCACAGACTCGACCGCTTTCGTCGGACGAGCGGTGGACGGCGTCGGACGCGGCACTTCGATCTTCGCCCGCTCCGCCGGGCGCGCGACCGGCTGCACCGGAGCTTCGGCCTGCGCAGCCGGAATCGGCGGCGCCACAACCTCAGGTTCGATGATTTCCAGCAGCTCGGGCCGCGACGGTGCGGCGAAGGGCAATTCGGTGCGCGGCAGCCAGTTGACCACCTGCATGGCGTTCAAATAGGCGCGGCGGCGGGACTCGATAAGCAAGGGTCGGCCACTTGTGGATAACTGAAGTGCGCCGATTCTACCGCCCTTCGCTCAAGATCGCTTGCGGTTGATCGATAGTCTTGACCTGAATAAAAATTACAGCCCGTCCCGAGAGTGAATCGCATCGCCCGCGATGCAGTACAATCGCGGCTTTTAATCGCCAACCAGCCGGCCATTCCGATGATCGAACCCAAGCGCGTCTTGCGCGCCCTCGCTGAACACTGGGCACTTCTGGAGCCACTGTGCGAGCACTTCGACCAAGGCACACTGAGCCTCAACGAACTGCGCACGCAACTGGCCGCCCAACAACTCGACAGCACGCCGCAGGACATCACCAGCCTGCTCGACGTGTGGATTCGTCTCGACATTCTGGTACCCGTGGCGAAAAGCCCGAACCGTTTCGAGCTGAATGCGCAGATTCACGACTTCCTCGCCTACCTGCGCCGCGAGCACCGCCTCGGCCTGTGTCTGGAGATTGAAGCCTACCTGCGCCATCTCGAGCGTCTGGCCGGTTACATCCAGGACGCGTTCGACATCCGCGACGGCAACGACCTCGCTCGTCAGTTGCGCTTGCTCGACATGCGCGTGCGCGATGTATTGAAGAAACTCGACAACGACGAACAGGCGCTGGTGGCCGTGGCGGAACGGGCCAAGACCAGCGACCGGCAGATCCCGCTGCGTCAGCGTTATGCCGAGGTACTCGCGACTTGGGACGAATACGTCGAACCGATGATCGATCTGGTGAATGCCGACGGCGCCTTCGAGCAAGGCGTGCGTAAGGTCGAAAACGTGCTGCTGAAAATGCTCAGCGAACAGCAGCGCCTGGGCCATCTGGTGGATGACGACATGCTGCTGCGCACCCACGCGCGCATCCTCGAAATGCAGACCAGCGCCCAGTTGACCCTGCGCCACGCCCGCGAACTGCTGCTGCCGCTGCGTGAAGAAGCGCGCCGGCACAACGCCGTGACCCGTGGCGCCGCACTGGCACTCGCGGCGATCCGCCGTAAAGGCATCGACGCCGTGCCCCAGGCCGCGATGCCGCTGTTCACCCGACCGCAAAGCACCTTCCTCGGCAGCGCCAGTCAGGTCGAAGCCTATGTCTACGCCCTCGCCCGTTTCGAGCCGAAACCGGCGCGTTTCCCCAAGGCGCACAAGACCCACAAAGGTGAAGCGCCACGCGCGCCGCGCACCGTGCGCGAGATGCTCGAGCGCTGTGAAGATGCCCTGCCGATGCCGGACTTGATGGTCTGGCTGCTGGAGCAGGAACCGGACGGCGCCACCGACGAATTGCTTTATTGGTTCTCGCGCCTGTCGCGGGAAAAACGCTTCAAGCGCGAGCGTCTGGAACGCCGCGATTACCACACTCATGAGCACCAGGTCAGCCTGCGCTCCTTCGCCCTGCTCTCGGCCCGCGACCCCGCCGCCGAGGATTCTGCGAGCATCCCCAATGCATCTTGATCTATCCGAACTGTCCCAACTCGCGCCGATCTTCCGCGAGCTGTTCAAGGGCTACCACGTCAGCCGCCGCGACCCGGAGCTGTACGCGCAACTGTCGAACTTCCAGGATCAGTACCGCACGCTGTTCAAGGCGCTGGGGTTTGAACTGGTCTGTGACACCCGTGGTTTCTACTACTTCGTGCCGGATCTGGCCGCTGCAGCGGTGAACAAGACTGCGCAGCGTCTGGCGCTGTTCACCTTTATCGTGGTCGAGCACCTGGCCGACCAGGGCCGCGATCCGATTGCCGTGCTCGATGGCGGCAGCCTCGGCCGCGAGGAACTGCCATCGCTGCTGGAAAAGTACCGCGACCTGTTTATTCAGGCCGAAGTGCAAACGGTTGAAGAGCTGGAAGAAAAAATCATGCGCCGCATGACTCAGCTCGGTTTCGCTGGTGAAGAGAACGGCGTTTATCGCTTCCTGCCGCCGATGCACCGTTTCCTCGACGTGTGCCTGTCGGTGCAGCAAGACCGCAATCTGGCGGCCAGCGTGCACAGCGTTCTGCCGCTGCCGGTTCCGGTGCTGATCGACGATGAAGCTGATGCCCGATTGCTGGAAACTGACGATCCGCTCGATTTGAGCGAGTTTTCCGAAGAGAGCGAAGAAGACGCACTGGCCCGCGCCATTGCCGAAGAACAGGAGACCGACGCATGAGCCAGGAACGCTACGGCATCCGCCGCTTTGCCCTTTTGAACACCGCCGGTTACAGCCTCGGTTTGTTCCCGCTGGAAGAACCGCTGTCGGTTTACGGCGCGAACAACCTCGGTAAATCCGCCTCGATCAACGCCTTGCAGTTCCCGATTCTGGCGCGCATGTCGGACATGAGTTTCGGCAAGTACAGCCTCGAACAATCACGGCGCTTCTACTTTGCCTCGGATACCAGTTACATCCTGGTTGAAGTGAACCTGCCGCACGGCCCGCACGTGATCGGCGTGGTCGGTCGTGGCCCGGGCGGCGGTTTCGGTCACCAGTTCTTCGCCTACGCCGGCAAACTGGATCTCGCGCATTACCAGAAAGATGACACCTGCCTGCGCCAGAAAGAGCTGTTCACCAACCTTGAGCGCGAAGGCCTGAAGGCTTACGAACTCAAGCCTGATGAACTGCGCCGTTTGCTGGTTGGCGGCCACACTTCGATTCCGCTCGACCTGACCCTGATCCCGCTGCGCTCCACCAGCGAGCAGAGCCTGAAGACCTTCCGCGCGCTGTTCATCAACCTGCTGCACATGCGTGAAATCACCGCGGCCAAACTCAAGCAATTGTTCCTCGACGCCTTCGAGCACAGCCTGCGTTCCGGTAGCGTGGATTATATTGCCGCGTGCGAAGAAGCCTTCCGCGACGTACGCCGCATGGAGCAGGACTACAACTCGCTGGTCGCCGCCGGCCCGTTGGTCGAAGCCTTGGGCAACGGCGTGAAACAGCGCGATCTGCTGCGCGGCAAACTGCATCGCCTGTCGCCACTGCTCGACTCGCTGCTCGGCACCTGGTCGGATTACGCCGGTGCGCGCAAGGAAGAGCTGACGATCCAGGCCGAGCACTACCGTGGCGAGCAGGACAGTCTGCAAAACGATCAGCGTGGCGGTACCCAGGAATTGATGCGTCTGGAACGGGAGATTTCCGGCATCCAGCGCTGGCTCGGCGAACTGTCGGTGCTGAAGAATCGCTTCGCGCTGGTCGATGACGTCAAAGTGCTGGAGCAGCAACTGTTGGCGGCCAAGGATGCTCACGATGAACTGGCCGGTGCGCTCGCGCAGTCCCGCCAGTTCAGCGCCGAGGATCTGGAAGAGCGCCTGCGCGATCTGGAAAAACGCCTGAAGTCGGTCAAGCAGCAACTTGATCACGCCGACAACAACAGCTATGCGCGTCTGCGTGAAGAGTTTTCGCAGCAAGACGTCGAGCGCCTGATGCGTCTGTTCAACAGCGCACTGTTCAGCCTGCCGCTGGGCGAACACGGGATCACCCTCGACGAGAACGGCGAGTGGGTGAAATCCATGGAGCTGATTCTCGACGCGTTCAAAGGCGAGCGCTTCGAAGTGCCGGGCCTGTCGATCGACCTGTCGAATATCGAGCCGCCCGCTCTGCAAGCGCTGGCCGACCGTGCCGCACTGCGCGATCAGAAGGAGCGTCTGGACAAAGAACTCAAGCAACTGAAAACCCAGCAAGCCGTGGCTGCTGACCGCGCCGCGAGCAAGACCCAGACCGAAGCGCTGTATCAGCAAGTGCTGGATGCGCAGAAAGCCCTGGAAGACTTCCGTCGTGCGCAGACGCTGAGCGCCGAAGAAGGCGACAAACTCGAGCAACTGGCGCAGATGGAAGCCGCGCAAGACGAACTCAAGCGCTCCAGCGATGCGTTCACCGAGCGCGTCCAGCAGCTGTCGGCCAAGCTGCAACTGGTCGGCCGCCAGATCGCCGACATGGAAGCCAAGCAACGGACCCTCGACGATGCGCTACGTCGTCGTCAGTTGCTGCCGGCGGATCTGCCGTTCGGTACGCCGTTCATGGATCCGGTCGACGATTCGATGGACAACCTGCTGCCGCTGCTCAACGACTATCAGGACAGTTGGCAAGGCCTGCTGCGCGCCGATGGCCAGATTGAAGCGCTGTATGCGCAAGTACGCCTTAAAGGCGTGGCCAAGTTCGACAGTGAAGACGACATGGAGCGCCGTCTGTCGCTGCTGATCAACGCTTACGCGCACCGCACCGACGAAGCCCTGACCTTGGGCAAGGCGCGGCGTGCAGCGGTCACCGATATCGCGCGCACGCTGCGCAACATCCGCAGCGACTACGACAGCCTCGAGCATCAACTGGCGCTGTTCAACCGCGAGATCAACAAGCGTCAGGTCTCGAACTTGCAAAGCTTCCGCATTGTGCTGGCGCCGAACAAGGAAGCGCTCAAGCACATTGACCAGATCATCCACAGCGCCGGTCAGTATGAAGAAGGCGAAACCCTGTCGGTGTTCGACCTGAGCCAGAGCGCGGAGCAGGACAACAAGAACGAAGAGGCCAAGGAGTATCTGGCACGACTGGTTGCGGCTAACCACAACCAGCTCGGTCTCAAAGACTTGTTCGAACTCGCGTTCGAGATCACCAAGGTCAATGGTCAGCCGGTTATCCACACCGACATCGATGGCGCGGCGTCCAACGGCACCACCATGACCATCAAGGCGCTGACCAACATGTACTTGTTGCTGCACTTGATGGATCGCGACCTCGCCGGCCGCGTGCGCCTGCCGTACTACCTCGACGAAGCGGCGGACATCGATGAGAAGAACCAGGCAGCCTTGCTGGAAACCAGCCTGCAACTGGGCTTCGTGCCGATTCTGGCGAGCGTGAAGCCGCAGGTTTGTGCCAGTGTTGCGATTGACCTTGAAGGTGGCAGCGGTCCGGCCGGGATCTACATTGATGAGTCGGACTGGAAGTACATCCGCCGGCATGATGTGGTGAAGGCTACGGTGAATGTTGCTGCGGATGAACCGGAGCTGGATGCGGTTTAACTGACACGCGCAAAAAAAGGGCCGCGATCTGATGGGATCGCGGCCCTTTTTTATGGCTTGGGATTTGTGCTGAGTTTCAGGCCCTCATCGCTGGCAAGCCAGCTCCCACAGGTTTCGTGTCGAGCACAGGTTTTTTGTACACCACAAAGAACTGTGGGAGCTGGCTTGCCAGCGATGGCGTCCTTCCAGACGCCGAATAACCTTGAGGTTACTTACCGAGGGAGATCTTTGGCGCCCAGGTCAGCCATTCATCTTCAAACTTGTCGAACAACGGGAACGTCTGCTCTGCGCGAGCTGGATTCCCCATCCGCTCGCCGTCCGGTGTGGCAAATGCGATGCCGCCCTGAATCGCGGTTTCCAGAGACTCCGTACGAACCGTCAAGCCCTGGAACAGGCCGATATCGAAACCGACACCGCTGGTGTTCCAGAACCGCGTACCGCCCCGCACCAGTGGCGCGTATTTCGGCTCAATCAAAATGTGCACCAATACGCGGTCGGCAGTCTGCCCGAGTTCATAACCAGTGACTTTGCCCACAGTGATTTCGCGGTAAGTAACCGGCACGCCCGGCTTCAGCGAACCTCGACGCGCGGCGCTCAATACCAGACTCAAACCGGCTTCCTGTTTGATGACTTCCGGCGGACTGGCCAGTGCGACGAAGTTCCTCTGCGGCCCGAGGTTCTTCGCGGCTGGCTGCACTTCCAGATATTGCCCCGTGACCAGGGTTTCCAGATTCGAAGTCTTGATCAGACCCAGCTCCGGTTTGACCACCCAGAATTGACTGCCGACCCGGGCAATGCGCTCCGGCACTTCGGTGATGCGTGCAGTGAGGATCACCGATTGCAGATCGTCGGTCAGATCTACGCTTTCGATCTTGCCTACGTCGAGCCCCTTGAAGCGCACCGGCGTGCCACTGCGCAGACCGTCAGCACGATCGACCTTGATCGTGACCACGGCACCCTTTTGATTGGCTTCGTCATGATTGGCGAACAGGCGGAAGCGAGGAATACGCTTCTGCAATGGCGCCTTGGCTTCCGGCGTCTCAAAAGCGATGCCGCCGGCCATCAGGCTTTGCAGGGATTCACTCTTGACCTGAATGCCGCCGGTCAAGCCGCCGGTCAGCGTAATGCCGCTGGCATTCCAGAACCGCGTCGAGGCGTTGACCAGACCTTCGTATTCTTTCTCGATGTGCACACCGATGACCAACTGCTTTTTGGTCCGCGAGAATTGGTAGCTCTGCACCGAACCGACCTTGACCTGCTTGTAGAGGATCGGGCTGCCGACCTCCAACGAGCCGAGATTTTCCGTGAACAGCACCAGGTGCAGACCGGGCGAACGCAGATCCAGCGGCGGCGCTTTCGGCCGTGCCTCGAACTCACGCTTCGGGGCAGCACCTTTGTCGCCCGGGCGCACGGCGATGTAGTTGCCTTTCACCAGAGCTTCGAGACCGGTGATACCAGCCAGGGAAATCGACGGCTTGACTACCCAGAACTGAGTACCGTCGACCAGGTAGTCTTCAGCCAATGGATCGAGGGTAAGCTCGGCAGTCGCGCTGTTCAGGTCCGGATCGACCTTCAGCGCTTTCAGATTGCCGACCTGGATGCCTTTGTACATGACCGGTGTGCGGCCAGCTTGCAGACCTTCGAAGTCGCTGAGTTTGACCTTGATCCGGATACCGGCGGCGGCAGCGTCGAAGTCTTCGTAGAGACGGAACGGCAGGCTCGGATCGGTCGGTGGACTGTCCTTGCGATTCTCCGGCGTGGCGAAAGCAATACCGCCGGCGACGATGCTGGCCAGCGATTCGCTACGGACTTTGACGCCGGACAGGTTGGCGTCGATGCTGATGCCGCTGGCGTTCCAGAAACGCGTGTGTTTGCGCACCAGTTTGGCGTAGGTCGGCTCGATGAAGACTTTGAGTTCGACAGTGCTCTGGTCTTCCGACAGCAGATAACTTTTCACCTGGCCGACTTTGATCTGCTTGTAGAACACCGGGCTGCCACGGTTCAGCGAACCCAGGCGATCAGCCTTGATGGTCAGGTGCAGGCCGGGCTTGGAATCAGACAGCGGTGGCTCTTCGGCCAGCGCCTTGAACTTGCGGCTCGGCTCGCCTTCGCCGGGGCTGATCGCCACGTAGTTACCGGAGACAAGGGTTTCCAGACCGGTGATACCCGCGAGCGTCACGCTCGGTTTGACCAGCCAGAAACGCGTGCTGGTCTTCAGGTATTGCTCGACGTCCTTGTTCATCTCGACCGTGGCGATCACTCCTTTGGAGTTGCCTTCGTCATCGAGCTTGAGCGTTTTGACCTTGCCGACCGACATGCCTTTGTAGACCACTTCGGTCTTGTTGGCCTGGATGCCTTCACCGCTTTCGAACCGCACCTGAATCTCGATGCCGGTTTCGTTATAGGCACGCCAGCCGAGCCAGCCGCCGATGATCAGCGCAATCAGGGGCAGGACCCAAATGGCCGACCAGTTCGAGGCCGGTCGGGTTTTCGCTACAGGCAAATCAGTCATGGTCGGCATCCGACTCCGTGTTATCCCAAATCAGCCGGGGATCAAAAGTTACTGCGGCGAGCATCGTCAGAATCACCACACTGGCGAAGGCGATGGCGCCAAGATTGGCTTCGACGCTGGCAAGCCGGCCGAAGTTGACGACCGCCACCAGAATGGCGATCACAAAAATATCGAGCATCGACCAGCGGCCGATGAACTCGATGAAACGGTACATCCAGATGCGCTGGCGTGCTGACAATGGCTGACGGCGCTGCACCGAAAACAGCAGCAGCGCAATCCCCACCAGTTTGAAGGTCGGCACCACAATACTGGCGATGAATACCACGGCGGCGATCGGGATCATGCCGTGCTGCACCAACTGGATCACGCCGGACATGATGGTGCTTGGATCACCTTGCCCCAACGAGCTGACAGTCATGATCGGCAGCACGTTGGCCGGGATGTATAGAATCGCGGCGGTGATCAGCAGCGCCCAGGTGCGAACGAGACTGTTCGGGCGACGGGCGTGAACCAAAGCACCACAGCGGGTGCAGGTCTGCTCTTCGGTGCCGGCGTCCTGTTTGTTCAATTCGTGGCATTCGGTACAAATCAGAATGCCTGCATCAATCGCCCGCATGGGCATCTTCTCCTGATAACGCCTGCCAGATCTGATGCGGTGACATCACCACTTCGAGCCAGACCTGAACCAACAACAAGCCGATAAAACATGCCAGGCCGAGGCCGACAGTGATGGCTGCCATATCTGCCAGTTTGACGATCGCTACCAGCACGCCCATTAGGTAAACCTCAAGCATTCCCCAGTCTTTCATGTGGTGATAAATGCGGTAGAGCAGCAAACCGTAACTGCGGCCGACGTTGAAACGAATCGTCAGCAGGACCATCAATTGGCATAAAAGCTTGAGCAGCGGGATCGCCATGCTGCACAAGAACACGATTACTGACACACCTTGCATGCCGGTATTGAACAGCCCGACTACGCCGCTCCACACGGTGTCTTGCGACGATTGTCCGAGTAGATTGAGTTGCATGATGGGTAAAAAGTTCGCCGGCACGTACAGCAGCAGTGCCGCGATGACCAGTGCCAGACTGCGTTGCACCACGTTGTGGCGATGGGCGTATAGCTCATAGCCGCAGCGAGGGCAGAGGGCTTTCTCGCCGCGAGCAAGCTCGGGCTTGCGCATCAGCAAGTCGCACTCATGGCAGGCCACCAAGTCATCCAGCGGTAAATCTGACAGCCCGGGGGCGTCAACCGAATCTGACATAAGGGCTCAGGCTCCGAAAAAGATGGGGTCTATTCTAGTGTTCTGCTTCGAAAATAACTGTGCAATTTTGTTCGCTATTACCAGCAAAAACTTTCCCGCGCGC
>NZ_JBMFBT010000013.1:0-66573 GCF_048822895.1 Pseudomonas sp. P4795
AAAAGGAGCCAGTTGAAGGCGTCTAGAAGATTAGGGGCGATTCACCATGCTCATAAGTTTGATATATAGCTTAAGATTAGTCGAGTAATGGATGAATCATCTCGACCGAATGATGCGATTCATATTTAGCTTATTCAGGGCTAATGAACAAAATAGCTTTATCAATAAGATCTCGCTGTCGCATCAGCTCCTCTATCGAAGCTGACGAGTCTAAGAATTTATTGGCATCTTGCAATCCAGAAAAATTGCCCACTTCAGCCAAGTGAAAAACAACCGCCTGCCGAAAGAATTTTTGTATCTGGAAGCAATGAGGGGATGGATCATCGATAGACTGCCCCATATGTACATTTCGATTACGGTAGTCTTTTACATGCTCTAATATTTGTCGATGATACTCGCGCTCTCCATAAAGGTAAGAGCAACGCGCAACGACTAAATCCGTATTATTTTCACCTGGAGCCATTACTGACTCCAAGGCAGCCCACCCCCGTTGAACAGAGGAGTTTTTATCAGTCTCGTCAAAGGCACGCACAAATCTTACGATGGCGTCCTTGATGATGTGCGCATCCTTATGACGCTTGAGCTTATCTGTTACGAACTCGAAGAATTTGATCGATTGAGTTTTTTTTCCAGCTGTCAGATTTAATGATCTTCGCTCAGTATAGTTAGAGTCATACCAAAAAATATTGCTATCACTTAGACTGCCATCCTTGTTGTGCAGCGTGTGCATTCCCCCTAAAGTCAGCTTGTTGATAGGCGCTCTTCGAATTGCCTGCATCGAAAAGGCAAACTCAAACACAGGGTTTATATCTAGACAAAATACTCCCCTTATGAAATCCAGTTCATGTAGCGCATGTTCTACGCCATCCATGGGGTTTTTCGACTTGAATCTTACAATAACAGGGCAATAGCTATCTGGTAGAGATGGAGATTCAAATTTCCACCGAGCATCATATGTTTCTCGAGTTTTATATTTTTTTGGAAGCCCGCCTGGGTAACATTCCAGAGTCGTATCACCGAGCACTATCCTTCGCAGTGGAAAGCCCGCGCCTATCGATATCGAAGTTACTAGCACGTACTCCTTCGGCGCCAGCTTGTTATAAGCTAACACCTCTGCCTTTAATACCTTCAAAAAATCATCAGCTAATTTGCTCCCGGATTTCACCCAGGAGTTCAAGGCTCGATTATAAAATCGCTTAGCGGTGTGATAACTAAATGTTTTATGAAAATCAATCATCGTAAAAAGAACGGAATCAAGTTCATGCATTTCGAAGCCATTGAAAGAAACTTTGCCTTCGGCGTCGATAGATGAGCATGCCTTTAGGCGATCTAGGATGATTTGCGGCTTCAGTTTTTTGTTGGCCTTCCATTCGACTTTCATATCCACTCCTCAAATTCAACCATATTCTAACCCCGTTTACATCGCTCTGAATCGCCCCGGGTTCCCAGATACATCCAAGGTCTCCTTTTGGCCGATTGCAGCCCGTCAGTAAGGCGGTTATCGGCCAACTCGTGCCTGTCGTAATTGACGACGAGCCGCGGCTACTTTCCGTACCACGAAGTCCCGCAACCCATCTCATCTTGAAGGCCTCGCAGTATTCCTGCACCATTCCTCCCCTGCTTATTCAATGGACGGAATTAAAGGCATGCTGGACGCCAACGCAACCCACATCACCCTCACGCTCGAAGGCGCCTCGGCCGACCTGCAAGTCCTCAGTTTCACCGGTCGCGAAGCCCTCAACCAGCCCTTCCGTTTCGACATTGAACTGGTCAGCGCACGTCCCGACCTCAAACTCGAAGAACTCCTGCACAAGCCTGGCTGCCTGACGTTCGGCGCTACTGGCGAGGGCAAGATTCACGGTCTGGTGTACCGCATCGAGCAAGGTGATTCCGGCAAGACCCTGACTCGCTACAGCATCAGTCTGGTGCCGCAACTCGCCTATCTGCGCCACAACCATGATCAGCAGATTTTCCAGCAGTTAACCGTGCCGAAGATCATTGCCAAGGTTCTGGAAGATCGCGGGATTCTCGCCGATGCCTACAGCTTCCAGCTCAGCGCCGAATACCCGCAACGTGAGTACTGCGTGCAGTACGACGAATCCGACCTGCATTTCATCCAGCGTCTGTGTGAAGAAGAAGGCATTCACTTCCACTTCCAGCACAGCAGCAGCGGACACAAACTGGTGTTCGGCGATGACCAGACGGTGTTCCGCAAGCTGAAAGCGGTCAACTACCAGCAAGACTCGGGCATGACCGCCGACAAACCGGTGATCAAGCGCTTCAACCTGCGCCTGGAAACCCGCACCACCCGCGTCAGCCGCCGCGATTATGATTTCGAGAAACCGAAGATCCTGCCCGAAGGCGCAGCCAAATCCGAGTTCGCCCCGGATCTTGAAGACTACGACTACCCCGGTCGTTTCACTACCCGCGAGCGTGGCAAATTCCTCTCGACCCGCGCCCTGGAACGTCATCGCAGTGACTACAAACTTGCCGAGGGCAAAGGTGACGAACCGACGCTCACCAGCGGCCACTTCCTGACCCTCGCCGAACATCCGCGCGCCGAGTGGAATGACATGTGGCTGCTGCTGGAAATCGTCCACGAAGGTAAACAGCCGCAAGTATTGGGTGAAAACGTCACCAGCGACGTCACCGACAATAAAAGCGATTTCCATCAGGGCTACCGCAACAGCTTCCTCGCCACGCCGTGGGACGCACACTTCCGCCCTGCCCTCGAACACCCGAAATCTAAAGTCCTCGGGAGCCAGACCGCCATCGTCACCGGCCCGCCGGGCGAAGAAATCCACTCTGACCAATACGGCCGCATCAAAGTCCAGTTCTTCTGGGACCGCGACGGCCAGTCTAACGACCAGACCACCTGCTGGATGCGCGTCGCCAGCGGCTGGGCCGGCGCAGCCTATGGTGGCATCACCATCCCGCGTATCGGCATGGAAGTGCTCGTCACCTTCCTCGAAGGTGATCCCGACCAGCCGCTGGTGACCGGCTGTCTCTACCATAAGGAAAACGTCGTCCCCTACGACCTGCCGGCCAACAAGACCCGCAGCACTTTCAAGACCCTCAGCTCGCCGAGTGGCAAGGGCTACAACGAATTCCGCATTGAAGACAAAAAAGGCGTGGAGCAAATTTACATCCACGCCCAGCGCGATTGGGACGAGAACATCGAGCACGACCAGAAGATTCACGTCGGCAATGAACGGCATGACACGGTCGAGGCCAATGTTCTAAGCGAATTCAAAGTCGAAGAACACCGCATCACCCATCTGGATCGCAAGAGCGAAATGCGCGCGGATGATCACCTGACGGTCGGCGTGACTCAGCATGTGAAAGTGGGTACGGCGCAGTTCGTCGAGGCCGGGACAGAGATTCACTATCACGCTGGCGATAAAGTCGTGATCGAAGGCGGGATGGAACTGACGGCCAAGGCTGGCGGGAGTTTCGTCAAGGTCGATGCGGGTGGTGTAACCATCAGTGGTGCAGAGGTGAAAGTGAATACCGGTGGTGCGCCAGGCGCGGGAACCGGGATCGGGATTTTGATGCCGCTGATTCCGGGCTTGGCGGCTGTCGACATCGCCGGAAAGCTGCTGGAACAAGCCAAAGCCAATCCGACTTGGCTTGAGCTGAACCTGCACGACGACAACCTTGAACCAATACCTGGAGCATCGTATCGCGTTGACTTTGCAGACGGCTCGACACGTGAAGGCGTGCTGGATGATGACGGGTTCGCCAGGCTGGAGGATGTACCGAAAGGACCGGCAAAAGTGTACTACGGCGAGGACCCAAGACCGTTCAGCCGCGAAAACGTAGCGGTCGTGCAGAACTCGGACGAGAAGGTTAATGCCGACTTACGCAAGCTTGGCCTGGATCCGAATCAGATTGACTTACAAGCATTAGTGGAGAAAGCCGCAGGGAGGCTGACATGAGCGAGACAGTAGCTGAGAGCGCAGACAACGATGGCGAAGACCGTAGCGCCGCCTACAAAGAGGCAGCGGTAGAACTGGCAACGGGCATCGCACTCGGTGCAGTGCCGTTTCTGGGCCAAGCCATCGACGCCTATGACACCATCGAATCCGCCATCACTCTGTATAATGCGGAGTCGACCTCGGGCAAGGAAGATGCACAGTTCGACCTTCTGATGGCGGTCATCGGCTGGGTTCCAGGACCGGGTGACGGCCTGAAAAAGAGCTTGCGGATCGTCAACAAAGACCCACAACGCTATGCGCCAGTGTTGTTCGACCTGCTTCGCTTCGTCTTGCAAGAGTGCGGGATTAAAACCAGCCCGGAAGAACTGCTCAAACAAGTATTTGATGCTGGAAAGTTGACCGTCGAACTGGACGAAATCATCACTGGCGTAAAAGGCTCGTCGACGTTCCAAAGCCTGCCAAACTGGGCGAAAACCTCGGTGGTCACCGTCCTTGCCGCCTCCCGCGACAACATGCCGGCTATGGTAGGAATTGTCGAGAAGCGGTTGGTGAAATGGAAAGGGATGCAGCGCAACAGCTCAGCTGCCTCCTCCGGTTCCAGCCTTCCGAAAAAAGCCGAAAAGCCCGCCAGCAAAGATCCAGCCGTTGCCGCGAAGGGAACCGATGGCGCGAGCGGCACACATTCAAACCAAGTTGAATCCTCCACACTAGGCCTTCAGGCGCCTTCCAGTATTTTGAACGAAGGATTGGGGGTAAGTGGGGAGCATATTGCGGACTACATCTGCGCGGTGGAGTTTGGCTGGGGCACGGATTGGGATGGACATGACAAAGGTGCCGATGGCAAGTGGCTTGAGGGCGTGCCGAGTGCGAGCAAGATGGGGAAGCTTTCGGCGGGCGGGAATCCTAAGGCAAGTCATGTGTTGTACAAGCTGACCGATGGAGCAAATGGAACAGGCATCGACGCCGTGTGGCGAGCGAATCCGGCCAATAACGAAGGCAAAAAATTTGCGATAGTCGAAGCGAAAGCAAGCCGCGATGAAGATGCTCCTAAATTCATGCGCAAGCTTAACAATACTAGAAAACCAGGCATAAGCTCGAAGTTAGGCGTGTCTGGGATCGGAGACCCAAGCGAGCTTATAGAGCCGATAGAGCAGACTGAAATCTCTTCCACAAGCGAAAACAAAAGAAAGGTAAGTAGCGGGAAAAGGAAAACGAACGCATTGACGCAAGAAAAAAAAACCACACAAAGAAAAAAGCCGCTATTGGTTCAAATGAGTCGTGAATGGATTGAGGAAAACATTGATCGGGCCGTCGCAGGAAGAACGTTAGGCATCCAGGTTATGAGTTCTCATAGCCGACATCTATTTTACGCGCCGCTATTCCACGCCAGCTTGAGCCCGAAGGATCACGCCAATGCACAGTTGGGTGGTTTGGACGAAAGTGTTCATCAAAATCACAAAGCCTTTCATTACCGTGAGCAAGAAGTAAAAAATTTCGTAAATAAACGAAAAAAATCCTTGGCCAAAAAATACGGCGCATTGAGTTCCTTGAAAATCGAGGCGTGAAAAAAATGAACAAGAGACAGAAGTTTTATAGTGAAAATCATTATTTGAATTTTCAAAGAGAACATGACGAAGTAATTGATTTTTTAAAGAAAAACACTTTCGAATCTGACTCCCCCGAAGAAGAAGCAGCACTTCGGTCAAGGCACTTGCAAAAGCTTGCATTGGATCGATTATTAGCAGCTTATACGGCCGGAGAAGAGATTGCCTCATTAACCCCACTGCTTGAAGATCTGATTAAAAAATACGAACTTAGACAGTCAACACTCGAGAAATATGAAAACACTCCAAATATATCTCCGCTAGCAATTGATGATTGGCCCTATCAGTATGAGGAATGCGTCCAGGTGATAGGATTCTGCATACTGCTACATTGCGTCGATCTCCTGAAACGCTTCGTCAAATTAATAGACCGTGCAGGTTATGCGGGCGATGACACCTTATATGAGGATCTGCTAACTAAACTACTACCTAACAGATACGATGTAGATGAGTGGTTTCACGACGTCTATTCACCCTTGGTGCAAGCCATCTACGCGGAAAGTAAGGAGGAAGCAGCCCAGCTTTTAAAAAAATACTGCAGCCAATGGTATTCCGCCTTCAGCCAAGCACCTTGGCATGATTTGCACTTGCAGGGAGAAAATGGAAATTACGTCGGATACTGGGCTATAGAAGCAGGAGCCATTGCATTTTTATACGACATAGACGACAGCAAAATAGATCATATGGTTTATCCAAAGGACTTGGTCGAATTCGCCCGAAATTATCAACCATCCAATGGATCTCAGGTTGATCGCGTAGATGCGGGGCAACCGTGCAAAAAAACAGGTTTCTGGTTCACCCCGGCACAAGCCAACTCAAGACGGCACTTCCAACAAGGTGAAATCATGCCAAGCTTCAGTGATTCAAAATGGGGCGATACGATTTGGTATTGGTCTGGGGAGGAGTAGCACAATGATGCCGGCGCCTACTCCCTCTGGATCAGTTGCCTAAAACAACCCTCCCAACTCGGCGGGTTCCCAATTCATGATGACCAGCTCGCCGCTGATTTCGGCTTTGCCTTGACGCTGGTTCGCGCTGGTATACCGAATGTCCAACGTCTCGAAATGGAAACCCTCGAACACGCGGCGGATGTCCGGGTGGTCGTTGATGCTGACCATCACCTTGCCTTTGCAGCGGCGCATGAAGTTGGCCATCCGCTCGTAGTTTTCGAACGGAAAATCCACCCCATAGCCAGCGGTCTGCCAGTAAGGCGGGTCCATGTAGTGGAAGGTGTGAGCACGGTCGTAGCGTTCGGCGCATTCCAGCCAGGGGAGATTTTCAACGTAGGTGCCCGACAGGCGCTGCCAGGCGGCCGAGAGGTTTTCCTCGATGCGCAGCAGGTTGATGGCCGGAGCAGTCGTCGCCGTGCCGAACGTCTGACCCGAGACCTTGCCGGCGAAGGCATGGTGCTGCAGGTAAAAGAATCGGGCGGCGCGCTGGATGTCGGTGAGAGTTTCGGGGCGGGTCATTTTCTGCCATTCGAACACCTGTCGGGAACTGAGCGCCCATTTGAACTGGCGCACGAATTCTTCGAGGTGGTTCTGCACGACGCGGTAAAGCGTGACCAGGTCGCCGTTGATGTCGTTCAGGACTTCGACCGGTGACGGTTGGGGCTTCATGAAGTAGAGCGCGGCACCGCCGGCAAAGACTTCAACATAGCATTCGTGTGGCGGAAAAAGCGGAATGAGGCGGTCGGCCAGGCGGCGTTTGCCGCCCATCCAAGGGATGATGTGTGTAGACATAAATAGCAAGACCTTTACTGTATGGATAAACAGGTGCTAGGCTCGCCGCGCTTTGTGCACGGAGCA
This sequence comes from Pseudomonas sp. P4795, assembly GCF_048822895.1. Lineage (NCBI taxonomy): Bacteria > Pseudomonadati > Pseudomonadota > Gammaproteobacteria > Pseudomonadales > Pseudomonadaceae > Pseudomonas > Pseudomonas sp. P4795. The sequence goes on from NZ_JBMFBT010000013.1 coordinate 7,351, forward strand.
AGAGCCTTGGCTGGACTTGCAGGGACAATCTGCAGGGACGGCGGCTGGTCCGGATGTTGACGCATCCGGACCGGCCGCTCTTTTTCACTTCGGTGTTGAGACTTCTTTGGCGTATGCCTGACAGGCTGCGAGGGCAATCAACCCCCGGTCGCCGTCATCGGTGACTCCGATAATTCGTTGAGCATGCGCTGGGTCAAGTTCGGCTCTTGCGGGGCCATGAACCACGCCGCCGGTAGAGGTGGTGGCTGGCATCGATCCATTGCCGGCGCCGGTGGTGGCGTCGAGTAGGACTGACAGGCGCAGATCAGCAGTGGCAAGGCGGTCGCGCAGGCGACCTTGATCTCGTTGAACATCGCTCAAAGCTCGGTAATGGGTTAGTTCGCTGGTGGCCAGGCGCTGCTCGAGCGCGAGACGTTGGTCCTGATTGGCACGCTGCTGCGCGGCCGAGGCGAGGGTTATCTGATTGAAAGCTTCGGTGTGCAGGCGGCTCTGTTCGGCGAGCTGGCTATCGTATCGCCAGTCCTGCACTTGCCAGGTGATGCCTGCAGAACCACCGGCCAACACGGCCAGCAGCACGCCTTTTGCCAGAAGCCGATACGGTATTGGGATCAGTTCGCCGAGACGCATAACACCGCCCTCGCCCGCTCCCACAGCTCCAGCCGATCCTGCAGACCATTGAGGCCACCGTTGATCTTGCGGGTGATCGCGTTGAATTCGTTTTGATCGGCCAGCGCATTCAGCCCATTCACGGACCAGAACCATGCGGCCGACTCGGAGGCCCACTGCGGCAACTCCAGCAGTTCAGGCGTGCGCAGCAATCGTTCATCGCCAAACAGCGCCAAGCTGCAGCGCAGGTAATTGTCGTGGCCGGTGACCTGGATCAGACCGCGACCGCGATAGCGTTGGCCATCGCCATCCGCTGCCGGCGTGTTGCCCAGTCTTGCGGCCAGGTTGCCGGTGTCGTATTTGCTCAGGTACTGATCGCCGCCCAGTTCTCGGACGTACTGCAGTTGACCCGACTCGTGACCCACTTGCGCCAGGAACGCGGCTTGGCGTTTCGGCGTGCTGATCTGCCGGTGAGCCATCGCCGTGTTTAACGCGGATACAAAAACGCCCGCTTGGCGGCGGGCGTTGGGCATGATGCTTTGCAGCTGTTGTTCGGTGACGGACATACAAAACTCCAGACATAAAAAAACCGCACTCAGGCGGCGATGGGATGCGTTTATTGCTGCTCGATGTTCACGACCTTGAGCGGGGCTTTGACCTTTTTCTTTTTCTTGTCCTTGGATTTACCTTCCTTGCCGGCATTGCATTCGACGGTGGTCGACCAGCCGGATTGGGTGAATACCTGCTCGACTGAGTCGGCCAGATACTCGCCATCCAGCCCGACCTTGAAGCCCTGGGCGAGAATCGGCCGCTCGGCAAAGATGTCGGTGCGGCCGGGCATCTCAAGCCTCACGTCGGCGGTCGAACGATTGAACGCTGACAGCCGCGCCTTGGCAGCCGCTTCGGCGGCGGTCTTGTTTGGGTAGATATGGCGGTCGGTATGCACCGCCGGCAGACCGTCCGGGGCGTCGTCGTTGTCGATGGTGACCACCGCCAACTTGCCATTCTTTTTGTCCTGATGCTTGGTCGCCACCGCCTTATGCGAGTTGCGATCACCTAGACTAAATTGCCAGCGGCTGAGGTCGCTGCGGGTCAGCGTGATCGCGCCGAACGTCTTGCCGCTCGCGGTCTGGCCACCTTGGCGCGGCATCACCAACAGCTTGCCGTCAGCCACCTTGGCCGTGCAGTCGTACTGCTTGGCCAGCCGGGTGATGAAATTGAAATCGGACTCGTTGAGCTGATCGACCCGCGCGACTTTGGTCGACACCGGGCACACCGCCTCCCAGCCATTGCGCGCGGCGATGTCGGCCACGATCTTCGACAACGGCACGTCCTCCCAGCTTCCGCTACGGATGGTCTTGCCACTGCCACGCATGTCGCTGGCCTTGCCCTTGATGACGATGGAATCCGGCGGGCCGGAGACCTCGACCGTGTCCACCGTGTAACGGCCCATGCGCGTCAGGGACGTTTCGGCATAGCCAAGGTAGATTTCAATCGAGCTGCCACGCCGTGGCAGTTGCACCTGGCCGTCACGGTCATCAATACGCAGCTCAAACTCATCGGACTCCATGCCCGGTTTGTCAGAGGTGCGCAGCAGCAACAGCCGGTCATTGATCTTGGTCGTGATATCGGCGCCATCGGCGACGACGCGAAACATGGGAGTCATGAATTGTTTCCAAAAAAAACCCGCACAGGGCGGGTTTTAAAGGGATGAAGCTGCAAGAACTAGAAACGAGCAAATTGACTCTAGACCATCAATCCCACAGCGAGAAGTTTTCTTCAGTCGGTCTTGGCAGATCCGGCAGCGTGATCAACACCCCGCCCCGGTAGGGCTGCGGCTCATCGGCCAGCCCCTGATTGGCATCGAGCACGGCCTCGACGCTGCCATTCAGATGGCCATACACGTTGTTGCAAATGACATCGAGCATGTCGCCGTCAGACGTTCTGCATGTCGTCGCCATAGCGCACAAACTCCAGAGTGAAGCCTTGTTTACGGGGGATGCCGCCGTGCAGCAACGCGCCCTGTTCTTCGTTGATGTTCTTCAGGCACCAGGTGCCGATCACTTCGCCATAACCCGTGGTCAGGGTCAGCGGCTGCAGCCTTGCGCCGATGGAACGCAGGGTGTCGAGTTGCTTCAAACCACCCTTGAAACCCGGGTAGATCGTGCCCTTGAGCATCAATTTTTCTTCACCGATGCCCACGGCCTGCTGCGCTGGCCGGCGCGTCAGCCGCTCCTGCGAAGCCCAGCGGAATTCGGTGGAACGACTCAGTTCGTCGAAAGCCGCCGTGTCCAGGTTGAAGTAGTACGGCTCAATCTTCGGGTCACGCGGCTGTATGATCATCAGGTGCGGGAACGGCTTCACCGCCTCCGGCGCCGGCGTGGCATCCACTGCAAAGGAACTGGTGGGCACGATGTTGGCCAGCGAGGGACTGACCTTGCCGGCGACGTTGTTGATCGCCGTGGCTGCCTTGCCTGCCTGCTCCTTCAACGTGCCCAGTCGTTCCTGTACTTCGGCCGCCGCCCGGGTAGCACGGCCGTACACCGCCACCACCTGACCGACCTTGGCCTGAGCCGCGTCGACGCCACGCATCACCCGCTGAAGCTTGGCGCCAATGGCCGGCCCGACAAACGGGATGTTCTCCAGCTCGGACGCGGCACCGGTCAGTTCGCGGATAGCCCCGTTGACCGGGGTCAACATGCCATCCGCACTGCGCCGCCCGGTTTCCGCCGCTTCCACCAGATACTTGAGGCTCGATTGCATGCTCTCCATGTAAGCCATATAGCCTCCTTACACATGGGGTTCGTCGTAGAGTTTCGACGCGTTCTGTTTTGCCGCGTCTGCCATCATGCGCTGCATGTGCGGCATCATCTGTTGCGCCAAGACCTGCGGGTCTTTGACATCACCCTGCACCGTGACCGGCATGTTCAGCGAGTACTGAAACTGCTGATCCACCTTGGCTGGCACCGGCTTCTCTGCCTCCTTGGGCTGGATCGCCAGCGCCGCCGACTTGAGCGGTGCCGCCACCGCCATCGAGCGCGCGACATCCCCCAGCACTGGGCCTTGCTGCGCCGCTGACGCCATCATGAGCGGCGTGGTCGGCACCGGCGCCTTTGCGATTTCCTCGGGCTTTTCATCCTCGCCACCGAACAGCGCTTTACCCAGGGAACCGCCCAGCACCGTGCCGCCCTGACTGCCGAGATAGGCACCAATCAAGCCGCCGACAACCGTGCCGATTACCGGCACCACCGAACCGATGGCCGCGCCGGCCGCTGCACCCGCCATGGTTCCGGCCAGATTGCCGGCGGCCGCGCCGTAGCCTTCGGCCTTTTCGTCCTTGGTCTTGGCATTTTCGAAGGTGTCGAACGCCATGGCGCCTGCCTCCATCACCGAGGCGCCGGGAATCCCCTTAGCGACTTTGCCGACCTTGCCGACAACCTGCACCACCCCTGTCAGCTTGGACATCGCCCCGGCCGGAAGTGGCGGAACCGGAGGAATCGGTGGCCGGGGGATCGGAACCGGTGGACGCGGCACGGGAACTGGTGGTCGCGGTACTGGAGCCGGCGGGCGCTGCCCCAATGGTCGCGGCGACCCGGGACGCGGCAACGACCGCCGCCGCGAAGCACTGCGCCGCGATCCGCGTCCACGGCGGCGAGTTTCGCCCGGGGCATCTGCGCCACCCGCACCGCCCATGGCGTTGGCGTTGGCGTTGACGACGAACACCTTCTTGACCCCATCGTCATCGCCGCCCGCCTCACCCTCATCATCGCCGCCCGAGACGGCTTCCTTGGCCAGCGAAACGACTTTGAGGCCAGTGCTCACCAGATCGAATTTCCCGGGCGCCTTGTCGCCGCCCTCCTCGGCGTCATCATCGCCATCCACCGGCGTGCCCTTGAAGGCGGCGACAGCCTTGAGGCCGGTTTCGACCAGCGACAGCGCTTTACCGGCCTTGCCCTTGGGTTCTGCATCCTTGCCGTCGCCATCACCGTCGCCGTCTTTGGCGTTGGTCACAAAGACCTTTTGCACCTCGCCCGACTTGCCCTTACCCAAGGAACCGCGCGCGAGATTGAACAGGCCTTTGCCGATCTTGAACGAGCTGACAATCCCCTTGAGCGCGATCAACCCACCACCGACCGCGACAATGCCGGTGACCACCCCGGGCGAGCTGTCAGACAGCGAGGTGATGCCCCGCGTGAGCTTGGTCAGCGTCTCGGCCACGGTGTCGGTGACCGGACGCAGCGCGTCCCCCACGCTGCGCATGGCGTCATCCATCGACTGGGCGACCTCGGCCCACTTTTGCGACGACGACTCGCGCCGTTCGGCGAGGTTTTTATCGAGGATCCCGCCGGCTTCGCGCGAATCGTTTTTGAGCTGGCTGTACAGCGCCTTGTTCTGCATGTAGGCCGACAGCGCGGCCTTGACCTGCATGTCGGCGAACAGGTCGCCAGTGAGCAACGACTCCTGCAGAGAGGCCATCATGGCCTTGGCCTTTTCCGGATCGGCTTCCTTGCTGATTTTTGAGGTGGCTTCGGCCATGGCCGCCGCCCGCTTCGGATCGGTCGCTTTAATGTACTTCTGAGCCAGCTCCATGCTGGTTTCCAGCGTGGACATACCGTTCTGCAAACCAGTCTGCATTGAGCCTTCATAGTCAATGCCGGCTTTTCCGTAGGCCTTGACCGTGTCGGTCGAGCCGATTTTTCCCATCCAGTTTTTCAGGTTGTTGGCCGCTTCGTCCGAACTGCCGGCCTGCTTCATCTGCACCTGCAGCATAGCGCCCAATTGCGTCACCGCATCCATGCCGGTGATCCCATTCTTGCCCATTTCCGCCAGCAACTCGGGGAACCACTTGGCCATGTCGGCCGCTTCAAAACTGCCCGCCTGCCCTTGGTAGGCGATCGCCTCCAGTGCCTGCTGCATCTGTTTGGGGTCGGTGATCTTGGCGTTCTGCCCCAGGGCACCGATCATCTTCGCCGTGTCGACTCCGCTGGATCCCTGCCCCACGGCAAACTTGGCCGCGACCGGCGCGTACTCCAGCGCCTTGCTCAGCTCCATGCCACCGCCGACCAACTGGTTGACCACGTCGGCCACATCGTTGCGCGCCATGCCGGTGTCGCGCGAGGTGTCGATGATCTTGCGCGACATCTCCTGTTCTTGCGGCTTGTTGGCAATGCCGGCCTTGATCGCGATGTCGCGCACAATAGCGCCAAAATCAGCGCTAACCTTGGTCGGTACCGCCAGGGCGCCGATGCCGACCACCGCCGCGCCGACCGCGCCCTTCATGCCCTTGGCGCCGGAATCGATCTGCTGATGCCCCTTGGCTTTCAGCTCGGCTTTGTTGGCCGTCTGCCCCATGGAGCGATAGGCTTTTTCCAGCCGACCGACTTCGATCCCCTGCTTTTTCAAGCTGTCGAGATTCGAGTTCAATCGGCTGAGTAATTTCGACGCGCCGGCGGCGCCGGTGTCGTGAGCCTTCTTCCATTCTTCGCGCAGGCGGATGGTGTCGCCAATCGTGCGCTGCAGCACGCGCGCTTTGTTGCCTTCTGCCTCGAGGCGCTTGATGCGCCCGGTCACATCCTTGAACGCGGTGCCGACCGTGGAACTGACGGCCCCACCGATCACCAGCCCGAGGGCGATTTTGTTTGCCATGTGATGGCCCCCATGTGCCCAACACTACCCAAAGCGGCTCAATCCGTGAGCCACCACACCATGTCCGCGAACGGCATCGCCTGAATCTCGGCGGCGGAAAATCCGGTTTCCGCCGCCAGACGTTTCGCCGCCGACTTGATCACGCTCGGGTTAAAGCCCGTCGTCGTTGTCCATGCGAAAATAGCCGGCCTGCAAGCGGTTAAAATCCACCAGCTTCAGCCCCTCCAGATCCGCCACCGACGCACCGGACAACGCCGCAAACAACACCAGCTCGCGCTGCTCGTCGTCGCTGCCCACTTCGCGGTTGGCCGCGCGCACGTCGCCCACAGTCGGCGAACGCAAGGCCAGCTTGTCGACGGTCACACCGTTGATTTCGCTCGGGCACGACAGCGTCACCAGCACCTGATCGGTGGACAGCGACAACCACTCCGGCATCGACTTCGAATAATCGGTGGACGGCACCAGGTGCGAGTACGCCGTCTGCACGCGGCGATAGTCGGTCAGCTTGAGGCCTTCAAGATCCTTCAGCCCGACCTCGGCCAGACCGGCGAACAGCATCAGTTCGCGCTGCTCGTCGTCACCATTGGCGGCGCGGTCAGCCGCGCGCACCGCGCGCACCGTCGGCGCACGCAGGGTCAACGTCTCGACATCGACGCTGTTGGCTTGGCTTGGACGGGTCAGGGTGACCACCGCACCGAGCGCGCTCATCGACAGCCAGGCCGGCAGGTTTTTTGCGATTGTTTGAGTCATCTGGATCTATTCCTTACAGGCCGAGTGCGGCGCGCACTTCCAGCAGTTGGTCTTTGCCGTCGACGACTTGAACGCCGGCGACCATGTCGATTTCGTACATCAGGCGCCCGTCAATTTCGAGCTTGTAGTAGCTGACCGCGATGGCGTGTTTGATCTCGGCCGCATCACCGGCCTTCCAGTCGCCCAGATCAACCTCTTTGAGGAGGCCGCGCAAGGTGGCAACCACCGCCGTCACCGCGCCCTTATGGCCACGGAAGGCACCCCGGAACGTCGAGTTGAAGGCCGTGCCATCGGCCAGACCGCAATACTTCAGCGACTCACGGCGCACGCCTTTGGTGACAAAATTTGCCTCCATTTTCTCAACGCCCTGATTCATTTCGATGGGGCCGGCCATGCCGCCGCCGCGATACTCATCAGTCTTGATGGTGACCTTGGGCAGCGTCAGGCTCGGCACGTCGCCGGCGAAACTCACGCCGTCGACGAACAGGTTGGTGTTGTACAAAGTCTGAGGAATCATTTGCTACGCCCCCTTAGGCTGCTTCAAGCACTTCGGTCATCCACTGATCGGTGACTTCGAAAAGGAAATTCGGGTTTTCTGCCGGCGGCACGTCGGTGAAACGGATGCGCCAATACACCTTGCCTTGGGCGATCTGGCTCGCCGTGTTCAGCTCGGTGTCGGCGAACACTTCGAAATTGATAATCGCGCCCTGGGCTTTCAGGTCGGCCATGAACGCGTTCAGACCGTTGGTGACATCGGTCACGTAGGTCTTGGTGATCGAGCGGTCGACCGCCCACTTGTGCCCGGCCTGCACCGCGTCCATGAGGATGAACAGCGTGCGCACTCGTGTAACGAATGCCCACTTCGGATCGCTCGACAGCGTGCGGTTGCCCCACAGGCGATAACCGTCGTCGCGAATGATCGTGGTGATATTGGCGTTATTGAGCAGGTTGGCCCGGCAAGTGGCGTCGCCGTCCAGGTACTCGACCGCGCGGCCGGTGCCGGTGATGCCGGTCAATTCCTTGTTGGACGGCGAGGCCCAGAAACCGTACTCAGCATCCGTCCACGCGAACAAGCCCGCCGCCCAGGCCGAGCCGGGCGCATCGACCGTCGTGCTGGTGACGGTGTCCCAATACTTGACGCCCGGGTCGACCATGAACAGGTTGCGACTGCCGAAGTTATCGGCGTAGGCCATGGCGGCCTCGTCGGTGGTGCCCGGGCCGTCGATGATGCCGATGGCGCGCAGCTTCTGCGCCAGGCTGTCGAGCGCGGTAGCCACCGCCTGTGTGGCCGTATGACCCGGCGCAATCAGCAGACGCGGCTGCGCGTTGAACATACTTTTGCCATCGAGCAACGCCTGCAAGCCGGTGCGCTGGCCCGAGACGAGTTCACCGCCGATAATTGCTGAGGTTTGCAGCGCCGCGTCCTCCAGCTTGGGCACGCCGATGGCAACGATCACCGCCTTGGCTTTGACATAGATCGCCTGACAGGCCTTGGTGATCGCCGAGTCGGGGCCGAACGCGGCAATGGCTTCGCGCTCGGTGGTGATCAACTTCAGTTCGCCGGCCTTGGCCGTACCGCCGCCGAGAACGCCCGGGGTGAAGGTGTCGCACAGGCCGATGATCGACGACGACGGCAGCGAGATGGTGCGTGCCCCCGTTTTGACATCAGTGGTGGTGACGCCGTGAAAGAAACTCATAAAGTCCAATCTCCAGAAACGAAAAAGCCCCGCATAAGCGAGGCTGTGAGGGTGTTGGTGTTACGCGTAACGCAATGAAAAACGCCCCGTCAGTGCGGGGCGTTTATTCGGCTTGGTTAGCTACCCATTCAGGGGTCACAGGGCGAGATTCCTTGTCAGGAAACTCAGCACGGGCGGGCCAGTCGCGCAAAAGCTGGATGTAATCGAGCAGCTCGCCGAACTGATCGACCGACAACGTTGTGTCACGCCCTCTGTCCATTTCGTCACGGTGCCGCTCGCGCAGCCACAGCACCCGCTGAATTTCTTCGTCGCGCCAACTGCGCTCAGCTTCGGCCAGATATTCGACAGGCGGGTCGACCAGAACCGGCAAGCCCGATTCATCATGAGCGCGCACCTTTCCCGGCTCAGGATTACCGATAACCAAAAGCATGCGATCCATATCAATCGGTACCGCGTCGGCGGGCATGACTGCGTGCAGCCCCTCCAGGTACGTGCAGCCCTGGGATTGGCTGTAGAAAGTCTTCATTAATCCCCCTTAACGCCCGATAGAAATAGCGCCGAAGCTGAACGGCAAAATGGAAGAATAGGCGGCAAACCTGTTTAGCTGCTTGTCTCCCAGCGAAATGCTGCCAGGGGAAGATCCGTTAGCGGCGGTCACCCAGACGCCGTAACACGCATTCGGAAATGCCATTGTCCACGTGGAATAAGCGCCCTGCGAACCCAAGTTGGTCGTCCCGACCCACTGAATAATCAACCCACCCAGCCAAGAGGGGAAAACGATAAACCCGTTATTCGCAAAAAAAGACGAGAAGCCCCATCGCAGCTTTTTCGGCGTGACGATCGTCGCGTCATCGGCGCCGGCATCGGTCAGCGCTTGCGTGGCAATCTTGGCCGTGCCCAACTTGATTTCAGTCGCCTGAGTCGCCAAAGCCGCGAGCGCGGCAATGTCAATATTTCCCTGATTGATGGGTGCGTTCCAGGCCTTGATGCACCACATCACCGCCAAGTTGCGCGGACGTGTTCCGCCAAAGGCTAATTGATCGCTGTTAATAACTGGCGAGCTGGCATTGATAGTCGACACGGTGTACTGGGCACCAGGATAGTCCGCAGCATTGACGGCGTCGTATCCCATGTCAGACAAAGCTGTGGCCGGCGACGTCGCAGCGTTCCTGTCCGAGACTGTCGATATCGCACTGCCTATATCAAAGACGTGTTCGGATGCCTTTTGCCAACTACCAATCGCACGGCCCGCATCAATACCGCGCCCGTGGTCCCAACCACGCAGAAAATCGCCACGCGACTCAGGCAAGCGAAAATTGCCAGCCCCCTCATCGCCCTTGTTGAAGGCCGTGCCAAGGAACGTCGCCAGGTCGGGATAGACCGCAATGCTCTTAACACTGCCGTCCAGCTCCAGAAATCCGGGCGCCACCTTGTCCAGTGGGAACCAAACGCCGGTACCGACTGGCAAGGCCGAAGCCTGCGCAATCATCGCCTCGATTTCGGCCTTGGTGTAACTGTCCTTGATACCCATTTTGGCCAGCGTATCCGGGTTGTCGCCAGATACCACCACACCGCGATCATTGACCTTCACCCGCGTGTATTCACCCGGGATCTTGTTCTTCGGCAGCACTTCCAGAATGGCCGCGTCGACGTAGGCCCGCGAGGCCAGCACAATCGCCGGATCGATCTTCAGCGTGATGTTGCCAGTGCTGGTGACAACGAAGTTAATCCGCACGATTTGCGTGCGGCCCGAGCCTTGCGACAGCAGCGGCTTGAAGCTCGGCGCACAGTTGGCCACCGCCACCAGATCGCCGTCCGCATCGTACAAGCCGATTTCGCGGATCCACTTACCGCCCTCGTCGGCCGGAATGATCTGCTCGGCAATGATCACTGCCGGGTTGACCGGGTCGATCTTGAGTTGGTTCAGCGGCTTGCGGCGCCATTCGTTGATCAGCTTGGTTTGACCGGCCGACGGCACCGGATTGGGCGGATCAGCCAGTCCGGTCGGGTTGGCATCCCCGACGCCCATTTGGGTGATCAGCCAGGGAATGCCGAGCGCGTCGGCGTTCGCCTGCTTGGCCATCCCCACGTTCGTGAGGATCGCGAAAAACTGCGAATTCGCATCAATCATAATAAACGTCCAGGGTGTCTATGGAGTGTTCGCGACCGACCACACCGAAGCGGCCCGTGACCTCGATGTCACGCATCACCGGCGGGTAAACGTCGATTTCGTCGCCTTCGTAGAGGCACACGGCAATGTTCAAATCGCCTTGGGTTTCGAGGCTGATCGCCAGTTCGGACAGGTGCCGCGTGACGGGCTTGGCGTCGTCAATCAGGCGCACTAGCTCCTGATACATTTCCTCGGTGATGCCGGTATCGAGGACGCCGACCTTTAACGCGAAGGTGCCCGGCACGCCCTCGGGCACGGTCTGGAACCACTCGACAATCTCGATCAGATAGCCCAGCGGCTCGACCACCCGACGCAGCGCGCCGATGGTGCCCTTGTGCTTGTGGATGTAATACGACGCCTTGATGGCGGCCCGTTTGGTGGCTTCAGTCCACCGGTAATCCCAGCGATCCACCGACCACGCCCATGCCAGATGCGGTAGCAGATGCACCGGACAGGTATCGGCGTTGTAGAGGTCGCGCAGCGGGACAATGGTTTTCTCGAAGAACGCGGCTTCCATGGCCCGTTCCAGTTGCGTGCTATTGAGCGGAAGCAGGCTTTTCATATCAGCCCGCCATCGTCACGGTGTAACCCACGCAGAAAGCCGCTTGCGCTTTGGTCGGAGCCAAGTCCACCCAACCGGGCAGCTCCACCCGAGATACGCCGGCAACGTGTAGCTGAGCATCCACAGCGGATCGCGCCACCTCAACGCCCAGCCGTTTACGCGGATTGATCCACGCCGCGAGTCGACTTTTCGCTTCGGCCAAACTGGCATCATTTTCCGGCCCGGCACCGCTCATGTGCAGGATGGCGTCAATCCGGTAATCAATGATCTCGGCACTCTGTACCGTGACGCGATCACCGACCGGCCGCACATCGTCGTCATTCAGTGCCGTCCGAACGATGGCCAACAACTCCGGGCCGGCCTCGCCGCGCCCATCCCCCTCGGAACTCAGCACCGTTACCGTAACGTGACAAGGCGCCGGGCTTTCGGCGGATGCGTCCGCGACCAGTCCCGAGGCACTGCGCGCATGCAGGATGTAACTGTTACGTGGCCCGGCCGTGGTCAGCCCTTCATAGGCCAACTGGATACGCTCGCGAAACGGGTCGTCTTCTTCCTTGACCTCGGGCACCGGCGGCACCACTTGCAGATCCGCCGCCTGAATCACCAGGCGTTTCAGATTGACGTTGGCCCCGAGGTGATCGAGGTCGCCGCCCCTTGCGTACGCCAGCAAGAGCGCCTTGCAGCCGTCGTTGACCCGGGCGCGGTTGCTGACTTTGTTGTAAGCCCCGACCTCCAGCACCTTGACCACCGGATCGCTTTCCAGCGCGGCCGTCCAGTTGCCGCCCATGTAACCGCGAAACACACTCAACCCGTCCTGATAAACCTCTTCGAAGTCCAAAGGCTCCAACACGGTCGGTGCCGGCAACGACGACAGATCCACGGTACTCATGCGGCCACCTCCAACGTGACGCTGTCGCCCAGGTACTTCCCGACGATTTGCAGATTGATTTGCCCGCCAATGACAGAAAGGGCACGCACCTGATCGAGCTTCAAACGCGGCTCCCAACGCCCAAGGGCGCGGGCAACCTCAGCCTGTACGGCGCTTTTCCAGCCCTCGTTAACGGGCAAGTCGACAAACCTGCGCAGCTTGCTGCCGTACTCCATGCGGTGCCGGCGACTGCCCAGCGGCGTGCCCAAGATGTCGCCAATGGATTGCCGCAAATGCTCGATGCCCGAAATGGGGTGGCCGGTGTGGCGATCCATTCCGATCATCTAAATCACTCCAAGGCTTCAAGTTCGGGATGGGACTTCAGGAAACTGACAGCCTGCTCATCGGACGCCGACACCGCGACGGCGGCCTTTTCCACCGCCAGCGTGCGATCCGTCCCGGGAATGCACAGGGTGCGCGAGGTGTAGAGCGTGTCGCGAAACTTCAGCAGCAGATCAGGCGTTCGCTGCTGGGTTGTAATGGGCAGGCGATTCGGCGACGGCAGTTGCTCGTCGACAGACTGGTCATTGATCTTGGCCATGGGGGTTTCTCCGGACATAAAAAAGCCCGCGCGCGGCGGGCTGGATGAATGAAGGGTTAGTGCTTGTGGTGGTTGTCGCTGTTACCGGCAGCCATGATGTTTTGGGCACCGTCTATGTTGCCCGTTACGGATAACGGGCCGTCGATATTGACCGGGCCTTTGATATTCACGGTCGCTTCAAGATCGATCGTTCCTGACTTCACCGTCACCGCGTTATCCGTAACGGCGACATCAGTACCGCCAACCTTGACCGCCACCGTCCCACTCGGCACGGTGATGGTGTAGCTCTTGGCCTGCCAGTCGTAGACCAACGAGCCGCCGTCATCAAAACGCCAGACCTCGACGTGGTCGCGATTGTCCGGCGGCGGCCCGGCGTTCCCGTACAGGCCCGGCACGAACGTGCCTTGCGACACGTCACCGCTGGGACTGATCAAGCTGCCCTGCTCGCCCATGGACGGCGCCCGCCAGTGCCGGGCCTTGCCGGCGGCAATGCTGTGCCAGCGCACCCAAGCGCTGACCCAGTCACTACCATCCGAGACCCGACACACTGGCGGCGATGCAGACAGATCCACCGCGACCACGTAGCAAGCCTTGACCGCCCCCGCAATCATGCGGTCATGTTGCGCGGTCGCGTAACTCATGGCGCAGGCTCCGGATCCACCACCACCTCAACGGCGTAGTCATCCAATTGCAGTTCACCGGGTGGATCATCTGGCCACGGCCATTGTTCGGTACCCAGGTAGATCTGCTGAGTCCATTCCACCAGCCAGACGGTGTATCCATCCAGGTGCGGCTGGGTCCAGTCCTGCAGCGCCTGCACAAATTCGGCGGGTTCAACGGCCAACCCCCACGTCTGCGCACGCAGCAGCACCGCCAACTGCGTCGCCAATTGCACGGCCTGCTGATGGTGGTGCGGCTTGATCGGATCAACAATGATCCGGGCCTCGAACTTGCAGACCAGCGAGGTTTCGCCGGTGCCGATATCGGTACCCGGCTCGATCTCGGCCACCTCCAGAAACACCGCTGGCAGCAACACGCGATCCTTAATGTCTGGCCAGGCTGTGACGGCCTGCACGCCAGGAAGATGAGCACGTAAATGCTGTTCTACCGCCCGATAAAGCTGGTCGAGGCTGAACGGTTCGTCAGACATTGCCGATCCTCTTGAGGTATTTCTGCAGCTCAAAGTTGAGTTCCTGTTTGAGAATCGCCAGCAGGATCTCATCTGCCTTTTTAACCCAGCTGTCGAAGTGCGGCCGGGCTTGCTCCAGCGACACCTTGGCTTTGGCCAGCGGGAAACGACTACCGTTTTCGGCGACCCAACCCGAACTCGGCCCGCGACCGGGTGACACCGTGCTGTCCGGGTAGTCATCCGCGTTGAAATGCTTGCTGGCCGTGCGGATCCAGATGTCGGGCTTGTTGCCGTAGACCTTCTTGAGGAAAGCCCCTTGGTAACGCCGCCCCGCCACCGACACACCGCTGCCGGTTTGTCGCGCCCGACCGATCCGGCTGGATTCGATGGCGTTCAAACCGAACCACAGTTTGCCGCTGGCGGCACCGCCAGAAACCGGATAACTGCGTAACCGCTGACGCACCGCCGCAACGGCAATGCGCTCTGACCGGCTGACGGCTCGGGCGATGTGCGTGCGCAACCTTCCCAACGTTTTGTTGATCGCTCGCCGGTGCGCCGCTGCTGCAGCTTTGGGCACCACCTTGGCGAAGTCCTGGAACGCCTGAAAATCTGGGGCCGAGGACTGGATAGAAATCATCCCGCCGCTGGCCGAGGGTTTGAAATAGCTGCCGACACTCATGGGCGCAACCTCAGAATCAAGGCGACCAGACCGTCACCGCTCGGCTCGAGCTGAATCAGGTCGTAATCACCGCCGCCATCCAAGGCAGGCAAGTCGACGCTGACCAGCATGCCCTGTTCCAGACCTTGCGAATCGCTGACGCGGATCTCGAAGCGCGGCTCGCGCAACCCGGTGTTGAGCTTGCCGAACTTGGGTTGCAGCCAGGGCGCGGCGAACATGCCGAACACGGGTTCTTCGCGACCTTCAATCCGCGCCGTATCGCCCAGCGTTTCGAACACCACCGCGTCGACCTCGGCGATCAGATCGCGAAAACCCACGGTCAGAGTTCCAGCAAGACTTGGGCACGCGGTCGCGTGCACAGGTGCAACGGGTTGGACTGGGCTTCACCGGCCATGCCTTTGTTGAAGGGCAGCGGCTCGATCATGCTGTAGTACGGAATGCCCTGGGTGTTGACCGTTTCCATGTAGTCGGCCGGCGCGAACACCGAGATGTACAGATCGGGCACGCCTTCAGGCACCAGCAGCGCCTTGTCGTCGTGGACGAAAGATACGCCGGCGACCTTGCCACGGTAGCGCTCCCAGATGATGCCGCCGAACTCGAAGCTTTCACGAGCATCACCGCGCAGGGCCGCCGCCTGCTGGCTGTTAAGGTAGGTCTCTTTGACCGACTTGTGAACAATCAACTTGTTCCAGAAGTTCTTGCCGCAGAAAGCGCGCGAGCCGGTACTGGTCACGCTGCCCAGCGCATCCTCCTGCATGTCCAGCGCCTCACCGCACTTAACCCGCAGCTCGGTACCGGCCTCAGTCAGCCCCATGGACAACTTCTGACGCTGCACACCGAAGCGCTCATACAAATCCAGCAGCACCGTCGAACCGTCAGCGTCGAGGATCTGGCCGTTGAGTGCGCCCATGCGCTGGAACTCATGCGTGGCGTCCAACTGACGACGCGCTTTTGCCAGACGTGCGTTGACTACGTCTTGCACCGCCTGCAGCTCCGTGCGAGTGCCGAAGGCGCGGATGCCTTGGATCTCATCCGCCTTGATGGTGAAACGCTCCGGCAGATGCACGGTGTTGAACGGGATCAGGTTGCGCTTGCTCGCAGCAACCACCAGGCCTGAACCACCGCGCTCACCGGCAGGCACCAGTGCCAGGGTGTCGCCGTCCTTTTCAATCTGCACGGTCAGGGTGGTAATGCCCTCCTCGCGGAACAGGCCCAAGGCGCTGATGCGGCCCGGCAGGTAGGGTTGATCGTTGAGTGCAGCGGTCAGCGAGGTGACGGTGAATGCTTCGTCGTCAAAAATGGCGATATCGGCCATGGGTACTCTCCAGAAACGAAAAATCCCGCACGCGGCGGGATGCATACAAAAGAAGGATCGACTTAGCGGACGATCACGAAATGAGTGGCGAGTGCTTTCTCGGCAGCCGGATCGAGACCGGTCAAATGCGCCTCACTGACCTCGGCCAGTCGCACCACGGCGCGACCGCGACGCACCACGTCGGATTCGCCTAGCGGGCCGTAAAGAATGGCGACTGCGTTTTCAGTGCCGTCCTCAGCAGTAGGTTCGTAGGGGGCGAATTCACCGGTGGCGGTCACCAGCCCGAGGATTTGTCCCGGCCACAACGCTGGACCGGCGGCGACGTTGATCGCCTCACGCGAAATGGTGCCGGCGCCCTCGGACAGCAGGAATTCACCTGCGTGCATCGGTTCCTGTTTGATGGTCATGGTCGTGCTCCTTTCGCGCTTTGCGCGGTTCCAGTCTGGGCCGCTTGGCGAGCAGCCCAAATCGAGTTGGGGTCAGGTTGTTTGGCCAGCACCTTCGGTGCCGGGTCATCATCGAGTGGCAGAGTGCTGTCGATTTCGAAGCCCTTACCGCTGGTGACAATCTTGTCGAACAGACGCGCCCGCACCGCCGCCGCATCCAGACCGGCCGCGACATACTCTGCGCTGAATTCCGGCAGTCGCGCGGCCACGCAGAGGTCGTTCACCGCCTTGGCGCTTGCCAGACCGGCCAGAACGATCTCTTCGCTTTCGAGCTGGGTCGACTTGAGCAGCGGCTCGATCAGGTTGCTAATGCCCGCCGCCGTGCAGCGCGGAGTGATCAGCAGCGCCAACTTGGCCGAGTCGACTACGGGCGGTACCTGCGGCGGATCGACAGGCTCAAGATCCGGATCCGCTTCAGGTGGCTCGTCGAGCTGGGCCAGCAAATCAGCCGGCGCGTTCTGGAATCGTTGCAGCACCGCGCCTTGACCGAGGCACGCTTTGACCTTGACGCCGTCGCCGACCTCATCGGCCAGCCCCAATGCCACCGCTTCATTGGCGGTCAGCCAGGTTTCAGCCGCCACCAGACGCCGCAGCTCGACCTCGTCGATGTCCGGTGCTTTGGCCTTGTAGGCCGCGATGATCGCTTCCATGGTCTGGTCGAGAACGTCGGCCACCTTGCGGAAGTCCTCCGCATCACCGGCGGCATAAGTCCATGGGTTATGGATCATCAACATCGCGTTGGAAGCGATCACCACGCGGTGGGCACCGCACACAGCGACACTGGCCGCACTCGCGGCCAGTGCATCGATCCGCCCGGTGCAGCGCTCGCCCAGCCGCGACAGCGCGTTGTGCATGGCCAGACCGTCGAACAGATCGCCGCCGATGCTGTTGAACGCAGCCACCACCGGCGACACACCGTCATCCATGGCGCGCAGATCCTGCACGAACTGATTGGCAGTGATGCCCCACGCGCCGATCTCGCCATAGACAAACACTTCGATCACTCGCTCGGTGGCCTCGCCGCTGGCATGAACGGCGTACCAGGTCTTGTCCTGTACCTCGACGCGTTTGCCGGCGCGGTTGTAAATACGCGGTTTCGCGGTTTTGCTCATGGTTGCTCCTTGTCGTCGTTGTCTTCGACGGCATCCAGGGTGTTGTAGTTGAGGCCCAATGCGGTGGCCCGTGCCAGATCGGCAGCGTTTTCCAGATCGACCGTTTCGGCGTCGTAGCCGGTGCGCAGGACCATCTCGCTGCGCGACGAAAACCCGGCCTGCACTTCCATCCGCCGCGCCTGCACATCCTGCACCGGCTGGATGTAGGCCCAGCCTTGCGGCACCCAGCGAGTGCGCAGGTACTGGCGACGCTTCTGCGCGTAATCGTCCAGTACCAGGACCCCGGACAGCACCGCCATATCCATCCACGCGGCACGTACCGGGCGGCAGAGTTGGTGGACGTACACGCTGAATTGCAGTTGTTCCAGGCGCCGCCGAAACTCGTTGAGCACTACGCGTAACGCGCGGTCGTTGATGCCGCGCATGTCGCCGGTGAGGATTTCATAAGGAGTGCCCGATCCCGCTGCAGCAGCCATGAGTTGCTGACGCATGAAGTCCGGGTAGTTGTTGCCCGCGTCCGGCGGTTTGGAGAACTCAACCTCCTCGCCTGCCCCAAGTTCCTGCATGGTGCCGGGTTCGAGCGCGACCATTGGGGTGAAGCCGTCGCGATCCAGATCCAGCAAGGCGCCGGTGACGGGATCGCGTGGCGTCTGCCCCGACTCTGGCGCCGGCCGCTTGATGAAGCCGGCGAACAGGTTGGCCACTTCTTGGCGAAACAGCACCGCGTCGTCGTAGTTGTCTAGACTGCGCAGGCGCTTTAGCACCGGCGACAATCGCGGCACACCGCGCAACTGACCAGGTTCGACCGGTTCGAAGATGTGCAGCACCTGTGTCGCCGGCACGCGCACCAGTTGGTTGTAGCCAGCGTTCAGCGAGGCCGCATCACGCGGATGCGACAGGTACATGTGGTACGCCACTCGCTTGCCGCCGGGGGTGAACTCGATGCCGGCGCGGATGACGTTGCCGTTTTTGGCGCTCTCGAATTTGTCGTGCGGCACGAACTCCGGCGCCAGGATCTGCAACTGCAACGGAACCGCCAAACCTTCGTCCAGGCTGCGAGGACGCAACCGCACAAAGCATTCGCCCGAGGTTTCCACCGTGCGCGCCACCAGCGCCTGCTGGCCGTAAAAGTCGGTGCGGTCATCCGCATCAGACTCATCGACCCAATCGCCCCACAGCTCCTGCAGCAGTTTGCGCAAGGCATCATCGTCGGTCGTAGGCCGAGGGGTGATGCCGGTGCCGATCAGGTTGCTGACGCGCTTGTCGATGACGTTGAAGGCATACGGGTCGTTGCGAACCGCTGCCCGAGAACGCGACCGCAGATTGCGCAGTGCCGGGGTGTTGATGCTGTTGATCCCGTTGTCGGGCGCGTCCCAGCCGGCGGATCGGCGTCCTTCCCCTGCGCCCTCGTAACTGGCCTTGATGTTGGACGGCAGCACGAAGCCGTTCCGGGTCAGCGTCGGAAAATGGCGAGCCATCAGACCCCCTTCCCTGCGTGGTACAGCCGGACCACGCGTGAACGCGGCCCGGCGGCGCTGGCCAGTGACGAGCGTATTTCCTCGCGCGCCTTGAGCAGCTCATCGACCGTACGGTATTCCACGGTACGGTCGGTGTAGCGCACAGTTTTTTCACCGCGAGCAATGGCCGCCTCAACCGCGTCGAGGTGCTTTTTCGTAAAGGACATATCAGCGTCTCTTCAGGTAACCGCTGGCAGAGCTGCGGCGTTGAGGGGATGCAGCAGCCGGTCGGGGTGTTGCGACCAGTGCAGCAGGTGGCGTTGCGGATGGCGCGGTGACGGCAACAGATGTCGGTTGTAATGCAATGGCGAAACGTTCGCCCTGAACGGGCTTGGTAGCTGTGGCGTCATCAAACAAACCGGCCTGTGCCAGCGACTGTCGAACTCGCTCCCAATCGTGTTCCTGATACCGGTTGATGCCCAAGTAATGGGCCATGGCCAAGCAATACACCATCAGGTCGAGCGCTTCGTTGCGCTCGGCCTTGCCCTTGACCCACTCGATGCGCTTGTGACCGCGCACGTAGCGAGCGACCTTGCGTTCCGCTACGCACTGGGCGAAGAATTCGTCCGGCAGATCGTTGGCAAAGTGCAGCGATCCCGGCCCATCCGGGAACGGGTAACGGTTGTAGATCCAGTCTTTGGCGGTGTCGGTACCGACGAACCACAGCTCGGCGCCGTTGCGTTCGGTCTGGCCCTTCCAGGTCACGTCGACCATGGACGGGCGCTGAGCGATCACCGGTCTACCCGGCTTGCTCGCCCCCTTGATGGCGAAGACGTTGCGCCAACGACGGACGCGGCAGAACTGATAAACCTCGTCGGTGTGGTGACCGCCGGAGTCGACACCGGTGGCGAGAATCCCCAAGCCGACGCCGCAGGGATGCCGATATCGCGCCTTCAGTTTCTCGTCCAGTACGGCCCAGGTGCGCTCGTCGGCTGGGTCACCCCAGATGATCTGGTGATCCACCACCCAGCGTTCCATGCCGACGCCGAAGCCCATCACCATCAGCTCCAAGCGGTTGGCCTGAACGTCGACAGCGCCGGTCAGCATCAGCACGCCCAGCGGCATCGCGCCAAGGGTGTAGGTTTCGAGACGCGCCCTGGCGATCAGCACTTCCGCCTTGGTTTGCTCGAGCGCGCTGTCCCATACCTTGGCCAGACGGGTGTTGTAGAACACCTGCATCAAGCTGGTATCACCTTGCGACTGCGCTTTTTTTGCGTCTTCAAACTCGACGGCGAGCGATGCCCAATCCATCCAACCGGTCGGCGAATATAAGGCACTGAGGTGAAACCCCACGGTCTTGCCATCGCCACGACCATGCGCGCGCCACTCACCTCGGGCGAGCATGTCGCTTTTGTGGTGCTCCTCGATCAGCACGTCGCACTCCGGGGCGGCGCACTCGTAATGTACGGTGGCGTAATCCGCGCTGTAGTGCAGCCGCTCCCACTCCAGCACCTGCATATGACCGCAGGTGGGGCATGGCACATAGTAGTGACGCTGGTCGCTGGACTCGAACAGATCGGCGATCCGCGAGGCGCCCTTGATCGTCGGCGAGCTGGAAAAATAGATCTTGGCGTTGCGGCCGAAGTTGGTCGCTCGCGTTTCGGCCAGCCGGATGGGATCACCCTCCTGCCCCACATCGTTTTCCCAGCGGTCAACTTCGTCGCCGTAGATGTAACGTGCCGACAGCTCCGAGAGGTTGGCCGCAGAACCGGCGGTGGTGACGTACAGCGAACCACCTTCGAATTCCTTGGTGTCCATCGTATTGCGCGCATCCCGCGAGCGACTGGTCGCCACGCGTTCGCGCAGCACCGGGGTGGCCTTGATGGTCTTGCTGATCCGCCCCGAAACCCGCTTGGACAATCCAAGGCTGGGCAGCAAGGCCAGGATGTTCGACGGCGCCATGTGGATCAGGCCGCCCATCCAGTTCAAGGCGATCTGGGTTTTCATCAACTGCGAGGCCACCATGGTGATCACGCGCCTGCAAGGGTGAGCCGGCGACAGGCAACGCATCGGCTCGCGGGCATAAGGTGTTCGCGACGTGCGGTACTGGCCGGGTTCAGGGGCGCCGGTGTCTCGTGGGATTCGCATGTACTCATCGGCCCACTCGTCGATCCAAAGGTCTGGATCGGGGCGCAGTCCACGGAAGTAGTTCTCACGGTACACCTTTGCACCGTCAGAAAACTCCGTGTGCATAGGTTCAATCCGGTGTCAGGGCATGTTCAAGATCTGCTGAAGAAAGGCGCTCTGCCTCTTCCAGCGTTTTTCGAAAAGTAGCCGCAAGATGTTTTTCGATCAGCCAAGGATCGGTCATGGTGGCAAGGTCTTGGGATAGCTGAGGCAGCGGCCCGAACAACTGATCGCGCAGCAGCCGGCCGGCGTCGTAAGCACCAGTTTCGACCGCTTTCTTGTCCACCAGTGAACCTTGGGCTTTTCCCAGTTCGATCTCTGCCAGCCTGGCCATGCTGTGTTCACGCAGGGCACGGGCTTTCTGGTAGTCGGGGAGTTTTCCGTCACCGGTAATCACTTGCGGCGGCGCAGCCATGGAAGTCGGCTCGGTCAAGGGGGACAGTTGGCTGTAAACGTCACGCTGAATCCGGTCTTGCTGGTGACGCTCGGCGACGGCGGCCTTGCTGGGGTCAGCAGTGTCGCGAATCAGCGCTTCGGTGGCATGCACATCAACCTGTTTGCCGTTGGGCGAAAGCACGAGCCGGTTGTTGTCTTTAAGCCAGGTGATGTAGCTCGGCGACCTGCCGAGCCGGGCCGCGAAGGCGCTCTTCGACAGGTAGGTTGGTTCTGTCATGAGCCCTCCTTTTTCAAAGTATTTCAATGAATCCTTTCAAGATTTCAATGCTTGAAATTTCAGTAAGCTGGGAAGCCTGCCGCTAACAGTTTCCCGCGGGTTTCCGACCCCGTACCCTCCGAAAAACCCCAGGGTCCCCGGCGGTTTCAGGCTGGCCCGCCACCATTCGGCGGG
Source organism: Pseudomonas sp. P4795 (assembly GCF_048822895.1). Lineage (NCBI taxonomy): Bacteria > Pseudomonadati > Pseudomonadota > Gammaproteobacteria > Pseudomonadales > Pseudomonadaceae > Pseudomonas > Pseudomonas sp. P4795. The sequence goes on from NZ_JBMFBT010000013.1 coordinate 29,423, forward strand.
ACCTCGCAAACACCCAAGCGCTTGGCAGCCCAGCGTTCGTACAAGCCGATGGCAACATCTGCACCGGCCATGGCTGTCAGGCAACCCAAGGCGCCCGCCGTCCAAAGCGACATGCCCGCCGCGATCATCAGCATCATCGCCGAGACCCCACAGACAATGCAGGCGCCGGATCGAAGTGCAAGCCGGCGCATCAAAGCCCAGCCACGCGCACCATCCTTGTCTGCTCGCCACATCTCACCCGATACGCCGCCGACCAGAGCCAGGACGATCACCAACCAGATCGGCATCTCTGCCAGCGCTTGCTGCTCATTTGTCATGTTGTGCCTCAAGTGAAAGAGCACGCCGAACACAAAAAAGAAAACCCCGCCGGAGGGCAGGGTTTTCAATGTCGCGGCGAACGCCAGGACGAAGTGCACAGCACGTGCTCGGGGGAAGCGCCAACGCGCAGAATCCATATCGTGGGGACTTTTTACCTGTCTCCGGAAAAACCGAAAAGAGGCTATTTTCGGTCATTCACCTCGACGCGACTTTGACGCAACCTTGACGCAACTTTGAGGTAAATCACGCCGACGAACGGTATAGCCATGAGCAACGCCCATACGCGCCATCAGGATCACCATCACCTGCTGGTGCAGTGCCTGCACCCAGTTTCGGTAAGTCCGGTCAGCGCCTTCGGCCAAACCAATTTCACGCATCTGCTCACGCACTGGAACCCCGTAGTGGTATCGAAACCGAGCTAACTTCGCCAAGGCTGGCCCACGCCCTGCACCACTCTCCATCTCAGCAATAGCCGCGTCGACCTCGGCGGCGGCGTAGTCCATGCCGGTACCGCCACCGAGAAGCGGACGGGAGCCAGGTGTCCCGCGCGGCGCGCATCCCTTCCAATCCATGATGGCGCCCATTTGACTGCCCAAGCTGGCCTCATGGCCGAACCGGGCTTGCTGCTCCCCCCAATGCCGCATCAGGCTTTCGATGTCATCGATCATCGACCTTTCCTCCGAAAAACCGAACCCAACACAGAAAACCCACAACCCGACACAAACCCAACACAGATAAATCCCTTTAAATTCAATGCTTCAATCGAATCTGAGTTGAGTGTGTTGGGTTTGTTGGGTTTATTAGTCTTCGCATAAGAAAAAAATCCTTCTGTTGAATTCGATGCAAAGAACGTCATGCATGCGCGTGCGCGACACGAAACCCAACACACCCCACACAACACCCGCGAAGCCACGTAATTCGGGCACTTAAACTGTGTGGGGTATTCAAAAACAACCCGACACACACTCGACACACCCAACACACTTTTGAAAACAGTCATGCTGCAAGCGCCTTGATGTGATCCCAGCTGTCCACATGCCAGCCCGCCAGCTTGGCCTTGGCCCGCCAGTTTTCCACCTGCTTGCCCAGCTCTGCCGCCTTGAGTGATGGGGGCGGGGAAGCATCCAAATCAACAGGAAAGAAAAACGCGCCAAAGCGACGGTTATTGCCGTCAGTCCAGGGTATCGCCCGCGTCTTATCCACTTCGGAACTGATGAACAGCGAGAACTTCGTCTGACTCATCACATGCTCTTTGTTGCGCTGGCACCATTCGAGGAAAAGCGAATAGAGGTCAGTCGACAGACACGGCCCCCAAAGACCATGGCCCAACTCGCTGTACTTCCAAAGGTGCAAAAAGGTTTGCCAACCTGCGCGACTCAATGCCACCAAACGCTCTCGCGCGTCGGTCGATGGTGGCCGAGTGCGCTGGTTGAAGTCGCCTAGATCGACCGATAGCAACCAACCGTAGAGCGCCGCAACACCACCCTGCTCTAGCTCACGACCAATAGCCTTTTGCCGGGGCACTGGTAGCGTTTCCATTGGCCACATGACCAGCATTCGCCGATCACTGTCGCTGATGGGCCACGGAAGAATCTCGTTGCTTAGAAACACCGCGTTCATGTGGTTGGCTTCTTCCCAGCCATTGATGAACTTCGATTCCATACGTACTGTTTTGCCGGTGATCAGATGCTTGATCTTGCCCACTTGGTTGTAACGCTGATCGCGACTGACAACCTCTTCGAAAACTGACCACAGCTTGCGGCTCTGCCATGCGTTGAAACTGCTCTCCAACTGCGTCTGACCAACAGTCGCCGCGTATTGGCCGTAGAGCATGCCAAGCGCGTCAGCAAACAGGAGGCTCTTACCCGAACCTTCCATAATCGAATGCATCAACACAGCCGTATCCATCTTGGCGCCCAAGTGCTGCAGCGGATAAGCCAACCAACGAGTTAGCCAACCGGTAGCCGCTTCATCATGGTTACAAAGAAATGAGATCAGCCAACGCAGGTTGGCACAGGCTGCATCATCCCTCACTGGCTCAAGCGGCAACCCGTCGAAGGTATTGATATACACCGCAGGATCTTTCGTCATGGTCGGATCAAACACGATGTGTTCAACGTCGACGGTGCGCCGTTCGCTGCTGTTCAGCCACAGCGGGTAAGTGTCACCCAACGCCATCTTCACCGCGCCCTCGGCAATTCGCCGCTTCTTCTCGCGGTCCCATACGTCTTTGGTGCCATCGATGTACACATAGCGATCGGTAGGAGACATGCCGAATGCGCCACCTTTCTTTCCAGCCATTCGGCGCGCCTGCTCGATTTCGCGAACATGGTCGTCAGAAATCAGCCTCTTACCAGTGTCTTCCAACCATGCTTTGGCGAGCGGCTTGCCCACCCGAGCTTCGAAGGCGGACTTCTTCATTACCTTCGACTGGTCGCAGTCCCACACGTGAGTGGTGCCCTCGACCAAGGCGAAACGACGAAGAATGTGGTCGAGTGTCATGACCTCCCCCGCCCCCCCGTCAGGTGCAGGAGCAGCCTCGCCCGGGATGTCCGTCTCGGCCTGGATCGGCCCGATGGCATCACCGGATGGGGGCGGGGGAAGATCGCTCGGATCGGGACGCGCCGAGTGCTGCATTCCAAGCGTCCGCGCAGCATCCTTCACCGCTCGCGACTGATCGCCACCGTGTTGCAACAAGCAGAACACCTCGAACGCGTCGTTCTGATGACCGTTCGCGAGCGGATCGGCGCCGTGGTGCGAATAGACCTTGCCATCATCACTGACCGTCACACCCGGCAGCCCGGTGCTGCTGTGTGGATACAGCCATTTACTGCCGCGCTTGATGTAGTCGTGGGCACGCAGCAGCTCTTCAACGTCGTGACTGCGATTGAACTCGTCGATCACCGAGGGCTTACCGGCTGCCGGTGGCGCACGCTTGATGACCTTGGCCGGCGGTTTTATCGGCTTTGGCGCCCATGGACACGCCGCCTCGGCATCTCGCTTGAAGATGTCCCAGTTGTTCCAGATGGACAGCAACTCCGGAGTCAGCATCGGCAAGCCATCACTCACACTCGGCGGCGTGCGCCAGGTGTAAGGTTTACCCGTGCCAGGGTGGATCGATGGTGGCAATACATCCTGAACCAACCCGCCGCGCAGCTCGAACACCGTGATGCGCTGGTATTCGTCCGCCTCAGCCCGCGCCTCGGATTCACCCGCTGCATCACCTGCTTCCTTCGCGGCTTTTGCCTTGGCGATCAGCGCCTTGTGTATCGATCCGTCAGGGTCTTTCTCGTTGGGCCATGCCAGCGAATGACGGCTCAGTTCAAGACCGTCAGGGACGCGGAACATAATACGAAAACGCGCTGGGTTGCCCACCACTGTCGGAAACACCAACGCCATCGCATCAAGATCTATTTCCAGCAAGTCGTAGAGAACATGCCGCGTCCACTGCACGTCATCGACGTCCAGGGAGCAGATACGGCTCGGCCCCAGCACAACACCAAGGTTGTGCTCAGGTTTTTTTGTCCAGAATGCCGCAGCCTTCGCCGAATCGGTGAAGTACCCACCCGGCTTATTCCAGCCCATCCCCTTCGGGCCTTTCTGACCTGGCTCAATCGGAACCAACGCCAGACCAAACGTATCAACGTAAAACTGTGCCCAATCAGCAGTAGGCAACCGGTTGTTGTGATCCGTCATCTGCGCCGCTCCCGCAACCCCTGACAAGTGACGCAGGTCTGACAACCTTGAATCGTCTGCTGTCGAAGCAACGGAATAGGATCATCGCAGTCTTCGCAAAATTGAGCGCTGACACGACTTGAGGGGATACGGCGACTACGGTGCAAAGCAACGTCGAGCAGATATTGAGCTTGGTCGTTAGCGCGATCGATATCGTCAGCCATCTTTGCGATCCTCCATCGCCTGACGCGCACCTGCCATGATGCCGAGAATTTCGCGGATTACATCAGCCCCGTGCTTCTCTAACGCGAGGACCTCATGAAGCTCCCAGACGTTGTCCTTGGCTGCGTCATGCATGCTCGATACGAACTCTGCGGTTTCACCCAAAACTTTACCAACTGCCTTCAGCGCTTCCGAAGTTGCAGGCACTGGAACTGGCTTGTACCAAACCACTCCGGCAGGACGCATCAGCGCATCCAGTAGCAACGGATTGGCCGTCAGCCGGACAACATCTTCCAGCTCGTCCGGCGTAAGCCAGCGGCGCTCCTCGTCGAGCTTCAGTTTCTTCTGAAGCGAGTCGTTATCCATGACCATGTCGAAAGCCAGGGCTGTGATGCCACCCCGATAATCACGCCCAGCGCGATAAAGCGCATGACGCAGAGAAAGGACCGGACCAGCGTCCGGCAAAAGATCTGTGCGACTCATAACCGTAAATCCCCTGTTTACGGTGTGGCCGTAGAGCCAAACACGCTCTATCCTACGACCACGACCGATGTGCTGTGCGAATCGTGCTGTGCAGCACGGCTCATCGTTCCAGTCGGCCCAGGGGATTCTTATGGTGAGAGGTCCTGGGCCGACGCGCTATGTAGCGACTTGCATGTACCTTGTGTAGCTCGTTACTTCCGGCCTGTAGTTTCTTTGGTGAGAGGTTGCAGGCCGGTGTTTCAAGTGGCGGTACGGTATGTGCTGCGTATCGCCACCGCTGGGCTGGGGGATTCTTATGGTGAGAGGCCCCAGCTCTGCATTTTTATGCACCCTTTGAGCCTCGCAAATAAGCCCAATCTACGTCCGGTCGAAGCTGTTCACAGCTAACAACCCCCTGACTCTCACGCTCGATACATACAGCCAACGCGACGCTAGCCCTTCGGTTTCCATATGCGACTTGTCTCAGCTGCCCTGCGGATGTGAGACAGCGGGCAGCAAACGCATCAAGCGCACTCTTATCTAAAGCTTTGATGTAATCGTGCAAGGTCATAGCCGTCTCCTGTCATGAGACAAGATTAGCAATTGCTAAAGAACAGAGCAATAGCAATCTGTAATTTACTAAATGCTAAATGGGCGTAAAAATTCAGGGATGAATATCAATGAACTCCGCGTTGAAGCTTTGAGGCGCCTGATCGGCAATTTGAAAGCGAAAGAATTCGCCGATAAGCATGATCTGGATGCCTCTTACATATCCCAACTTTTGAATGGCCACAGGCCTATGGGTGAAAAAGCAGCGAAGACTCTGGAGCAGAAAATTGGCCTAGCAGCCGGCACGCTTGTCATGCCACCGGTATCCATTGACGCATCAGTACAAACCAATTTGCACCCGGGCCCTGAATTCACTAGACCCTTTCGTCGAGCCACCATCCGAGGTACAGCGCAGTTGGGTCCAAATGGATATTGGGAAGCTTTAGAAGCTACAGATGGCTGGATTGACGTCCCTACTGCAGATCCTGGCGCTTACTCATTGAGAGTCAAAGGCGAGTCAATGGCACCGGCGATCCGGAATGGTTGGGTCGTTTGGTGCGAACCGAATCACAGCCTTATACCTGGTGAATATGTGATGGTTCGACGCGTGAACGGCGAGTGCATGGTGAAGGAGCTTTTGTACGAGAATCACGAGGAGGTCAGCCTTATGGCCGTTAACGACGGCTATGGACGCTTGACGATCCCCCGCAGTGAGATTGAACAGATTCATTATGTTGGCGGGATCGTGCCGCCGAGCAAAATTAAATACTGATCCCCCCTCCCCTTTGATTGAAACCCGCATTTGGCGGGTTTTTTTTGGCCAAACAAAAGTAAATTAGCATCTGCTATTGCTAAATTATTTAGCTGTTGCTAATTTTAGCTCGTACCCCTCTCACCACGAGTACGAGACATGCAAATCTCACAGCACAGCAACACCCGCTGCCCTATCTACCTGCACCCAGCGGCATGCAGTAGCCGCGCCGCCGTTGAAGCCATTCAGCGCCGCACAGGCCTGCTGGTGATCACCACCCCTAAAGGTCGCACCGAGGCCATCAAGCCCCCTGCCGCAGATGACAGCCATTCGCCGTTCGGGGGTGACGCAGCATGAAGCCACTTCTAATCGGCCTTGCGGGGCGCGCACGCTCGGGCAAAGACACTGCGGCACAACACCTGGTGAATAATCACGGATTCCAGTGCTACGCATTCGCTGATCCGTTGCGTGACGGCCTGATGCACATCCTCAATCTCAGCCCGTGCGACTTCGAAGGCGAGCAAAAGGAACAAGCGTTGCCATGGTTGGGGCGCTCACCCCGCGAACTGATGCAGTCCCTAGGCACAGAGTGGGGCCGCGACAACGTGCATCCCGAACTGTGGCTGCTACTGGCCGCGCAGAACCTAGACCTACTGGCACGCACCCACGACACCGCACGCGGTTTCGTCGTCAGTGACATTCGGTTCAACAACGAAGCGGACTTCATCCGTAAGCGCGGCGGCGTAGTACTTCACATGGATCGCGTGGTGGCATCACCCGTAAAACCGCACAGCAGCGAAAACGGAATCCAGATTGCTCCTGGCGACTTGCGGCTGAAAAACGATGGCTCCCTTGATGAATTGTTCACGAACGTCAACGACATCGTGGACACGCTGCACGCCCGTGCAGCGGTCGCCTGAGGACAGCGCCATGAACCGCACCCTCGACGAAACAGCCGCAGTGCTCGGACTCAAACCCCGGAAATTTCGCGAGCAACTGCGCGCGCTCCACGTGCTGACGCAAAGCGGCGACCTAGCCAGCCACCACCGTGGTGGCGGTAATCTGTTTTCAGACCCGCGCAGCGTCCAGATCGGGACCACCAACCATTACAAGCATTACGCCGTGGTGATGGTCACCGAGACCGGCGTGCAATGGCTGGCCAAGAAGCTGGGCATCACCATCACGCACAAGGACGCCGCAGCATGAAAACCAACTACTTCAATGCCTACACCCAAGCCCTTGGCGCCCTGAGACTGATCCCCATCTACCTGGACAGCCCGGGCGTAGTCAGCCGCGCCACACTGATCGGCGCCGCAAGCGAAGCCATTGATCTGCTGGACAGCGTGCCTTGCCGGACAGTGGAACTGGCCGAAGTTTTCCGTTGCGTGAACAACGTGATCCAAGACGGCCAGGTGGCCTATGCCACTCCGACCAACTCGCCCGAGCATCCATTCGGCGCCGTTGTCGCTGATGCCGACGGTAACGTTTGCGCCGCCGGCATGGGCAAAAGCAAAGAAAGTCTCGCTGAACTGATACGCCTCAAGTTGCTGCCCCCATCGGAGGGGTTCGGGGAGGTCGCTGCATGAGCAGTACCCTCGACCAGCTTCGTAAGCAGTTCGCAACACCCTGCCCGTCTCTGACGGCAGTGCGGGAGCAGTACTTCCCGCACATCCGCACCGATCGCTACCTGCTGAGTGAGATTAAGGCTGGCCGCATTGCTCTCGTCGTGACGAACCTGCACAACTCGGCCCGTACCAAACCGGTGGTTTACCTGCACAACCTGGCTGCCTTCCTCGACGCCCATGCGCCGAAGGATGCGGCCTGATTCAACGGTGCCCCTGCCGTCCAGGGGCAACAACATCCACTCAATGAGGCACAGCACATGAGCAAAGCACGCCCCTTCATCGACACGCTACGGGACATCGAGGCCGGCGGTCTGCTCGATGAATTGAGCGATACCCAACACAGCCTGATCGACGCCATCCGCCAGACGGGCAAGGGTGGTGAACTGACCATCAAGCTCACCTACAAGCCAGACGGCAGTGGCCAGATGACCATCAAAGCCGACGTCAAAGCGAAGGAACCGATCCTGTCTCGCGGCACATCGCTGTTCTTCCTGACTCCCGAGGGCAACTTGACCCGCCGCGACCCACGGCAACAGGACCTGCCATTGCGCACAGTCAGCGAAGACCCGGCACTGGAAAAATTGCGACACGTAAGCCCGTAACGCTTGATTCGAAAACCTCTCACCACAGCATCACCCAACGGAGCACATCCAATGCAACAAGCCATTCAACAGCTGATCACCCTCGCACAGGCGATCGGTAAACCGATTGATCATCAAGGGCTGGCAGCACCCATCTCCCTGCTTCCCGACGGCGTGGGTGTTCACTCCCTTGAGCACCTGCTACCGAACCCGACCCGCACGCGCCAGAAACTCACTGTGCTTGATGCCGAGTCCTTCATTGCGTACGTGAACCGCTTCGCCGATGCCGCGACCGCAGTGTTCTGCAACGGCCCCGAAGGCCGTACCTTCTTGGCGGTTATCGACTACCACCAGCCTACCGCCCCCGCCTGGCGCGACCACGTGGCCACGTACCGTTGCCCTACCAGCATCGAGTGGGGCCGCTGGAAAGAGAACGACCGCAAGCGCATGGATCAGGCAACGTTCGCCGAGTTCATCGAAGAAAACGTCCGGGACATCACCCAGCGTGCAAACGAAGCGAACGACCCAAGCCCGGCCGACATGCTGGAAATCAGCCGCACCCTGGAAGCCAAGAAAAACATCACCTTCCGCCAAGGCACTCGCCTCGACAACGGCCAGGTTCAACTGACCTACAACGAAGAAATCGACGGACGTGCCGGCGAAGCGGGTCAGTTGCGCATCCCGGAACAGTTCTTCATTGCGGTGAAACCATTCCTCGGCGGTGACGCCTTCTGCGTTCCAGCCCGCTTCCGCTACCGGATTCTGGAAGGTCGCCTGCAAATGTGGTTCGAACTGGTGCGCCCCGACAAAGTGCTTGAAGAGGCGTACAACGCCGTTCGCCAGAAGATCCAGAGCGCAATCGGCGAAGTACCGCTGTACGAAGCCACCCTGTAACTAATCCCCAAATAACAACCCGCCGCCGGCCTCTCACCAAAAATCCTGACGGCGGGTTCTACCGAGGTACACAGCACATGACAGCAATTCAGATTTGCGCACTGATCGTTCTGATCGTACTTGTTGGACTCACCTATTGGACGGGCTATCGCACTGGCCTAATTGACGGCCGAAGTGAAGGCATTGACGAAGGCAAGGCTATTCAACAATCGGATAGTTCAGAGACCAGCCGCAGCCTGCAGCACTCAATTGATCAATCAAAGGCTCATTACAAGCAACTCTACGCACATTATGAGCGAGCACTCGCTGCATCCAAATTTGGTGACGCAGAACGGAAAGCGCTGCTGGATATCGCTGACAAACTCCGAATAGCGGCTGAGACATTCAGTGCATTTCGCACAGGCAAGAAACTAGAGCGAGACACTCTCCTCCTTCGCGAGCAGGCGCTGACCATGGCCGACTTGTTGCAGGTAGTAGTGCAGAGAGATGACGCATGAACAACTCGTTCTCCTACTTCGGACCAACCCCCTATCGCATGTCGGAAGAAAGCAGCATGCGTGTCCATTTGAACGACCAAATTTCGACCGCTAAGAAACGTTCGCCCGCGAAGCTTGCCGAGGAAATCAAGCGTTGCGATGACACTGCTGAACCCTCGCTGCCGACCTATCACCTGGACAAAATTCCAGAGGACAAGATGGCCGAACTGGTCGGTACTAGCCGCCGGGCATTGCAAGGTAAGCGCGCCAGAGGGGTCATTCCGAAAGGAGTCTGGAACACCATCGATAGCCGCATTTACTACAGCCTAAGGAGATACGAAGCATGGCTCGAGAGCCAATGGGATTGCCCACCGGAGTTGAATTTGCTGGACAGTCCGTCCGCATTCGCTTCACCTGGAACGGGCAACGCCGTTGCGAAACCCTCCCCTATCCCCAAACGCCGAAGGGGATTAAGGCTGCCGCCGACCTACGCGCTAACGTAACCAGCCTGATCAAGCACGGCGTGCTGGATGATCAGCGCTACGCCGAACTGTTCCCCAACTCTACCTATGCCAACTACTCGGCGACTCCCCGTTTCGGGGAGTACGCCCAGGAGTGGCTCAACAGTCGCGAAATCGTGGCCGGGACACGCAAGAACTACCTCGGCTCGCTCAATCTGTACTGGATGCCTTATCTGGCGATGCTGCCTATCGACAGCATCACGTCGGTGATGCTGCGCAAGGTAGTAGCCAACACCGAATGGCCGACGCCGGGCGTAAAGCGCGCGGCGATCCAGCGCCTGACCACAGTGTTCGGTACCGCAGTAAAAGATGGCCTGATCAACCGCAACCCAGTGGAATCCATCGAACTGCCGGTGAAGGCCAAAAAGCCCATCGATCCGTTCACGGTTGGCGAGGCGAACCAAATCATCGATCACCTATATAAGACGCTGACCCATTCGATGCGGATCTACGCCGCGTACTTCGAGTTCGCCTTTTATACCGGCATGCGCCCCAGCGAGATCGCTGCGCTGCGCTGGGAAGAGGTCGACAAGGAAAAGCGGCTAGTCAATGTGTGTCGAATCGTCGCGGACTATAAGATCGAGGAGCGTACCAAAACCCGTAACGGGCGCCAGGTCATGCTCAACAGTCGCGCACTGCACGCCATCGAGCAAGCCGAGCTGGTAGCGCAACAACGTGCCTTGCAGAGCCGGCGCAAACGCACCGAATCAGGCTACGTATTCCCACCAACGAAGAACTTCGAGTTCATTCAACAGTCGAGCGTCACCGACAAACACTTCCAGGCTGCACTGACTGAATTGGGGATTCGCGCCCGCCGGCAATACAACTGCCGACACACTTACGCTACCATGTGCCTCATGGCGGGTATGAACCCTGCGTTTATTGCCACTCAGCTCGGTCATAGCGTTCAGATGTTGCTATCGACCTACGCCCGATGGATCAACTCCAGCACCGACTGGGGTGAACTCGGAAAGCTCGAAAACAGCTTGATTGGTACAAAATTGGTACAGACAGAAACAGTACCCCTCTGAAACCCTTATGGAATCAGCCTCTGTGACATTGGAACAGAACTACACCGCGATTCTCGGCCAATTGGGCGAGGACGTTTCCCGCGAGGGCCTGCTCGACACGCCAAAGCGTGCCGCCAAAGCCATGCAGTACCTCTGCCGCGGTTATGAACAGACTCTGGAAGAGGTCACCAACGGTGCCCTGTTCAGCTCTGATAACAGCGAAATGGTGCTGGTCAAGGACATCGAGTTGTACTCGTTGTGCGAACACCACCTGCTGCCGTTCATCGGCAAGGCGCACGTCGCGTACATCCCGAGCGGCAAGGTGCTGGGCCTGTCGAAGGTCGCGCGGATCGTCGACATGTACGCGCGCCGTCTGCAGATTCAGGAAAACCTCAGCCGCCAGATCGCCGACGCGGTGCAGCAAGTCACCGGCGCGCTGGGCGTGGCCGTGGTGATCGAGGCCAAGCACATGTGCATGATGATGCGCGGTGTGGAGAAGCAGAATTCGTCGATGATCACTTCGGTGATGCTCGGTGAGTTCCGTGAAAACGCAGCGACCCGCAGCGAGTTTCTCAGCCTGATCAAGTAATGCGTGACCGAAAAAACCGGCGTTGATCGCCGGTTTTTTTTCGTCCGTGAAAAATCGGGTAAGCTGCGCGCCTTCTTCAATGTCCCTGTGAGGCTTGTAACGTGTTCGTCAAAGCGCTTCGTGTCGGCCTCGGCCAACTGATCATCTTCGTTGACTTCCTGACCCGTCCGGGCAAGAAGCAACGCCCCGCCGCTGCTCAAGCCCAAGTAGACGCCGCGGCCAAGGACCTGACTCTGTATCAGTTCCACGCCTGCCCGTTCTGCGTGAAAACCCGCCGCAGCCTGCGTCGCCTGAACGTGCCGGTGGCACTCAAGGACGCAAAGAACAACGAGCAGGATCGCCAGACCTTGCTGGAACAGGGCGGCAAGATCAAAGTCCCTTGCCTGCGCATCGAAGAGAATGGCCAGACCACCTGGCTGTACGAATCCAACGCGATCATCGATTATCTGAATACGCGGTTTGCCGCGGTCTGATGGTGCTCTGTGTTGCTGGTGACCCTATCGCTGGCAAGCCAGCGATCAGGCCCGCTGAAATAACACAATATCCAGACAAAAATAAACCGGCCCAAGGCCGGTTTATTCGTTTTCAGGCCGCTTTGGCGGCCTGCGCCTGACGCACCACCGCTGCCAGACACTCGAGTCCTGCGCATATATCCCTATCGACAAAACTTTCGTCGACAAAACATAAAACAATATTTGCTTTATTTGTACACAAAAGCATAATCCACAGCGTGCGAGTTCCTGACCAAGCGGTCAACAAATTCGCGTATGCCTCAAAGGGCCGCTGCCACCCCTCATGGGTCCGGCCCTGGAAATAACAATAAAACTCTTGAGGAGTACTCGCTGTGGAAAGCCGCAAATCCGAAGCATCGCCGCTGGATCTCTCGCCGCCGTTACGCAATGGCTTGCTTGAGCGCATCTTCAAACTCACCTTGCATGGCACCACGGTGAAGACCGAGCTGATTGCCGGTCTGACAACCTTCATCACCATGGCCTACATCATCTTCGTCAACCCGAACATCATGGCCGACGCCGGGATCGATCACGGTGCAGCCTTCGTCGCCACCTGCATCGCCGCCGCCCTGGGCTGCTTGTTGATGGGCCTGTACGCCAACTGGCCAGTGGGCTTGGCGCCAGGCATGGGCCTCAACGCATTCTTCACTTACACCGTGGTCGGCACCATGGGCTACAACTGGGAAACCGCGCTCGGTGCGGTGTTTGTTTCCGGTGTGTTGTTCATGATCCTGACTTTCTCGCGCATTCGTGAATGGTTGCTCAACAGCATTCCGGTCAGCCTGCGCTATGCGATGGGGGCGGGTGTTGGCCTGTTCCTTGGCCTGATCGGTCTGAAAACTGCGGGCATCGTCGTCGATAGCCCGGCGACACTGATCAAACTCGGCTCCCTGCGCGAGCCCGGCCCGCTGCTCGCTGCGATCTGCTTCCTGATGATCGCGATCCTCAGCTATCACCGCGTGTTCGGTGCGATCCTCATCAGCATCATCACCGTGACCCTCGCCGGTTGGGGCCTGGGTCTGGTGCATTACGAAGGAATCATGTCGGCCCCGCCGAGCCTCGCGCCGACCTGGATGGCGATGAATGTCGCCGGCGTGTTCAACGTCAGCATGATCAGCGTGGTCCTCGCCTTCCTTTTTGTACACATGTTCGACACCGCCGGCACCCTGATGGGCGTGGCTCAGCGCGCCAATCTGGTCAACGCTGACGGGCGCATCGAAAACCTCTCGCGCGCCATGAAAGCCGACAGTGCCTCCAGCGTATTCGGCGCTGTGGTCGGTGTTCCGCCAGTCACCAGCTACGTGGAAAGTGCTGCGGGTGTCGCTGCGGGTGGTCGGACTGGTCTTACCGCAGTCACAGTGGGTGTGCTATTTATAGCGGCAATGTTTTTCGCACCGCTGGCCGGCATGATTCCGGCTTACGCCACCGCCGGTGCACTGATTTACGTTGCAATGCTGATGATGGGCGGCATGGCCCACATCGAATGGGACGAGGCCACCGACAGCATTCCGGCCATCGTCACTGCGATCATGATGCCGCTGACCTTTTCGGTCGCCGACGGCATCGCGCTGGGCTTCATCACCTATGTGGCGCTGAAGGCCGGCACTGGCAAGTACAAGGAAATTTCGGTCAGCCTGTGGGTGCTCTGCGCGATCTTCATCGCCAAGTTCATCTTCTTGTAAACCGCACGCGGTTCACGCTTTACATCAGCCTCACCCTTGCGGGTGGGGCTTTTGCACATTCTTGATTACAACAAAAAAGGAGCAAAGTGATGAGTCTGGAAACCTGGCTGCTGTTCAGCGGCGCTGCGCTGGTGGTGATCCTCATTCCAGGGCCACTATCGTTGCTGATGATCAGCAACAGTCTGAATTACGGGTTGCGCCGTTCCTACCCGGCGTTTCTTGGTGGCGTGTTCGCTTCGATCTGCCTGCTCAGCGCTTCGGCACTCGGGTTGGGCGCCCTGCTGCTGGCTTCCGAACAGTTGTTCAGCGCGCTGAAAATCGTCGGCGCGATCTACCTGTTCTACCTCGCCTGGCAGAGCTGGCAGCAATCGCGCCAGCCATCGGTCGGCGCCGAAGTACCTCAAGCGGCGCCGGTGCCGCGTTTTCGCGCGTTGTTCAGCCGAGCGTTCGTGCTGGGGGCGAGTAATCCCAAGGACATTCTGTTTTTCGCCGCGTTTCTGCCGCAGTTCCTCAATGCCGAACAACCGTTTCTGCCACAACTGCTGGTGATGATTGCGACCTGGACCGTGCTGGATCTGCTGTGCAAGTTGACCTACGGATTGGGCGCCCATGGTGCGGCGCGGTATTTGCGTAGCGGCAAGGGCCAGAGTTGGTTTAACCGGATCAGTGCCGGATTGTTCGGCGGTGCCGGTGCCGCTTCACTGCTCAGCGGTCATTGAAATATAGTGTTCTGATTTGATACTGCCATCCTCGATATCCAAGTTATGCATCGAAGATGGCAGCCAACTATCCTGCGACCTTGGTAGTTGGAGCATAAACGCAACACACCGCAACACCCCGTCGATGTACTTCATTTGAAACGTCCCCCTAAGATGGCGCCGCAGCGCAACATCAATTCCAGGACAAGGACGTTCAAATGGCAACTCTGATACTTGATGCTTCGATAGAAAAAGACACGGTACTCGTTACAGACGTGGAACTTGTCTCGAATCAACGCTCGGCTTCGACAATTGATTTCGATGAACTTGAATCTGTTCAGCCCTCAGTCGAGGGCAAACATAAAAGAGCGCAATTGAAAACCGTCGACCAGCTATTTGGTCCATTGCACATTGGCGAATATTCGATTACCCGTTCGGCTCTGGACGCATTGGGCGCCACCGTTGACGGACAGCCGTTAAATGGCAATAACACATTCTTCCAGACACCGAAAAAGACGTTCATCAATGCTCTGCAATTTGATCCTGCAGCCATAGAAGCGCGCATGAAACAAACTTCGGGCGCGGATGATTATTTGCTGCCGGCCCTGCTCTTTGAAATTGCCAGCCGACGGCCGTTGACCGCCCCGGCGATGTTGCACACTAATCTGGATACTGAGGCTGATCCAGGCGTTTACCAGGCCAAACTGAAACAACTGCTGAACTCGGCGCACAAGCTCAACATCCGCCATGCACACCTTGCCGAGCCTCTGCCGCACTGGATCAAGCGTTCATCCAGTCGCACGATGGCCGGCACCGGCATCGGACTTCAGGCGTTCGGTATCTACAGCGGACTGCGCGGCCTGCAAGATGCGCTCAGGAACAAGGATTCGTATGGCATCGTCTTCAACAGCTCCGCATTCACCGCAGATGTTGCCTCGATAGCGATTGATCTGGCGGTCGCGCGCAAAGCCACGCAAATGATCAAAGCCAGCCAGAGCGCTTATCAGGGATTTGCCAAAACCAGCTTCGCCTTGAAGTTGGGTCGCAGCGGCGGTTTGATTGGCGGCGCCTTGACGTTGCCGTTCGACATCATTGCCGCCGTAGACGGTTTCAACGCTGCAGCCAAGGCAACCGGCAAAGAAGCCATCAATCACTACGTCAATGCTGGCTTGAGTGTCGCCAGCGCAACCATGACCGTGCTGCTCGGGGCGGCAGCACTGGCCGGTTTTTCCTTCGCAGGTCCGATTGGTCTGATCGCCGGTTTGTTGCTGGTGGCAGGGTCGCGGGTCTGGGCCGCCATCAATGTGGTCGATGACATTGACGATTACATCACCCTGACGACCGACGAACGCCTGCGCACCGGCTGGTTTGCGTTCTGGGGTATCAGCCCGGATGAAACGATCGAAGATCGCCACGCGATTGCCAAAGCCACCGCACAACATTCGCAACAACTGCAAGCCACGGCCAGAAAGTTGCTGGACGGGGATCTGAAAGAACAGACCGAAGCCATCATCAATGGCAGTTTCCATGTCGATCTACAGCCGATCCAGGTTGCGACCTACGACTGGACGCCAGAAAACCCGCAGTACAGAACCGTCAAACGTGCGCGGATCAATGACGACGCCGACACCATAGACGCGCGCGACGGCATCACCGCGGACACGCCCGGCGCTGTATTGGGGACGACAGCAGATTACAAAGGCGTGTTGTGGTTCATCGGCGGCGGTCACGACACTATTCAGGGCGTGAAGAACAAACCCAACAGCTATTACTATGCCGCCGGCAAAAAACACCTGAGCGGCGGTAGAAAAGACGATGAGTTCATCTATGAAGGCGCCGCCGCCCTTTTGCAGAGCGGCGCTCACGAAGGGTCGATTTCCGAATTGAAAGGAGGCCCCGGCAGCGACACTCTGAAACTGGCCGGCCACTTCCCTGAAACCAACGACGAACGTTACGGCTTCAGGATCGATCTCGATAAAGGCGAGATGTCGGTATTGGTCAAGCCGCCAACTCGCAAAGAACAGGCCTATAAACCGCACAGCACCCTGCGCAGTATTGAAAACGTCGAAACCCTGGCCGGCGCCACCAATGAAGTTATCGGTAACGATGGCCCGAACATCATCAAGTCGCGCGGCCGTGATGACATCGATGCCGGTGCCGGCGATGACCAGGTCTACTTGCTCGGCAGCTACAGTTCGGCTCGCGGTGGAGCCGGCAAGGATGCTTTCGCTATCGCCTATATCCCGGGGATGGTGTCGATCATTGAGGACGCGGTGGACGAGAGCATCATTGCACTCGACTGGCGATCGGATCTGATCGAAAGCTGGCAGGTAGAAAAGACCGAACTGGTGATTACTTCGCGATTTGAAATCGACGACATCAGCAAAAAAATTGTAAGGATCAAGAACGTCTACAAACAAGTTCAAGACCAACGCTTGCTGCAAAATGCCAAACTTTCATTCATCACCAAAGATGGTTTTAACCTGGTGCCCGAGTTGCCACCGAGCATCGATACCTCGCAGCTAACTGATGTACCGGTGGTCATCATTCAGCAGGGCACCCGCCACTTACCGGTGATTGTCTACGCATCAGAGTGCATCGTTCCTCACAACAAAAGTTCCAGCTACTGGGTTTCGCGCAACAATCTTCTGACCGTCTTCAAGGCAAACGAATACAACAAACATTTCGCCACCACGCTGCACCTGGACTACGCCAGCAATGAACTGACTCACGCTGAGGCTTATTACAACGCTGACCTGATACACGCAACCAGCGCAAATCACATCATGTACAAACAATGCGATCTGACTCTGCATTTCGGTGAGAAGCAGATCACGCTAAAAAATCTGGCAGCGTCACGTATGGCCGGGCATACGAAGATCAATGGGCGACTTACCAGGCCCGTACTGGAAATAAAGCACCCGTTCATCTTGATCATGAACGACGGAGTCTCTTACCGTCTCACCTTGCCCGATGCAGCCGACAACGTGTTCGTTAACAGTCACTTTGAAATTAGTGGCCCCTTGCAATGGAACAGCACTGTCCGGTTGCCGTTATCAGCCAGAGTCGGCAACCATCAATACCTGCAACCACTGGACAACGAAGCGCATGCGCTGGGTAACCGCGAGAAGTGCGTCAAACTCAACCCGGCCACTGCACCGACCGCCGTCGAGTCCCTGACCGGTGAAGGATCAAAGTATCTGGTTCATCTTGGCTCGGGGATGTCGTTACGCATCGCGACGCCGGATGCACTGGCCGGCGCGAGCAAACAATTGGCCTATGCCTCGACCTGGGAATTTGACGCTACAGCCCTCGGCAACGTCGAAATCAAACTTGCCGACGGCCAATTGCTGCTTGGGCAAACGGTCATTCATTTGCCTGAGTATAAAAGTCCTGCAGACCTTGTTGATCAGGTGCGAGTGATCACGGCCAAAGGTATCGTCTACGCTGTCGACCTGATTTTCGACGCGGTGTACATCGAAGCGCTCGACGCCCGCTTCCATGTACCTGCCAGCGGCCTCACAGCCACCCTCCCCGCCGAACTCGACCCGATGACGATGCCGCAGATACCCGTGCGTAACATTGCCATGAAGGATGGCAGCAGCGGCGCGTTGTCTTATCACCTGACGCAGCGCCGCTGGATACTGGATACGGACACGTCCCGCAGCATTACCGCAGAAGATCTGCAGACCACCCATCACTGCACTCACCAACTGAAGCTGTTCGAGGAAGTCGCGAAGATTGGCCTCGGTTACTCTCCTCCCCTTGGCGAGCAAGCCATGAAAGCCTTGCGTGAGCAGTGCGTGAAACTCATGGGCGATCTGTCGCTTGATTACGCCGCAAAATTGTCCAGAGCGAAGAACCTGGCCTGGCTGCTGTCCGGACAATCGCACTTCACGTGACGGCGGCGCTGGACACGCTTTGCATCAGTTGCTCACGCCGATTGATATATGTACCACACGCCAGACGCCCGGCTTGACGATCATTCAGCCCCCTTAAGCCACCACCAGATTCCAGGCTTTACACAACTGAATGATCGATAGCGGAGCACTTCAAATGGCCAAGCCACCCAAGCAGATTCCTGCTGCCCATTCATCGCCCCCCAGACCCGCAACGGAAACTGCGCGGGTCAGCGGCGATGACATCCATATCCTGCGCCCAGGCTTGCACTCGCAAGCCGGCGATATACCTTCTGCCGGGCATTCCTCGCAGCGCCCGCCCGAAACCGAGGGCGGCACTCGACAGCCCGCAGTCGAAGTCAGCGAGATGCTGACGCGACAGCAGCCAGGCGAATCGAGCACTGCGCCTGACGCACTGAACCTGTCCGCCCGCCCCACAACACCGACATTTCTTCCCGCACATCTGGCCATCAGGCTGACGCCCGCCACTGATTCCCCGGAAGGTATCCGTTATGACGGGCGAGACCGAATCTACGTGGATATGCGCGAAGGTACCGCCATGGTGTCGAAAAATCCGGACGGGCACTATCAGCTGACCTCCGCCAACGAGTTGGTCCCGTCCGGTTATCTGGTGGAACCGATTCGCGGAACGCACCTGTGGCAAAAACTGCAACCGGGCGCAACGCGTCGACCGGCGGCAGATGCAGCCGATTCTGTGGCTGGCCCAAGCAAGCGTGCGCGTGTGGAGGATGATCAAAGCGCCCCGGCCGAGGCACTTTCTGGAGTACTTGATCTGTCCAGCCGCCAGTGGCGCAACTGGGGTCAATCGACCCGGCCGACGTCCGGGCAATCGGTGGAGATCGACGGGCTGCATTATCCGATCGTGTCGCAGATCGTTCGCTCCAATACGCCGGTTGTCTGCATCAAGCACCCACGTTTCAACCCCGAGCGATTTGACGCATTCGAGCAGATGCTTGTAGACGAACCAGCGCTGCAGCCGCGTTGGGCCACCCGAAGCGCGGATAACCGCTGGGCAGTTGCGGACACTCGTCTGCCGTTCGAGAGATCGCTGACGCGATCGGTCGCCGAGTCTTTCGAGTATTTGTCCGGGCAGTCCTCCAGAGCCGTGGCCAAGACCCTGTTCTACCAATCCCGCGGCGCTGAAGTGATTAATGGTGAAGGTTTGCAGGTTCTCGGTCAGACCCTGCGCCACTGGGAAAACCGAGCCATTCCGGCGCCCCGGCGCAGTCTCGCCGACCCGTTGATGCTGTTGCCTGTACAGCCAACCATGCACGATGGGACCTCTGGCGGCAGAATCGAACTGCCCGCGGCATCTGCAGCGGGTCTGCAGCGCATCGACTTTGAGTCAACGCAATTCCCTGAGCTATGGCGTGGATATGCGGCGGCACCCGGCGATATGAATCTGCAGAATCTGTTCAAGAGCATTCTGGAAAGGCACGGATACAGGGTCAGTCCACCGAACTATTCCCTGATGGAAAACGCTCTGGTCTTTCACCGACCGGGACTTGATGTCCTGTTCGTACTGAAACTGCCGATGGTTTCCGCAGACTTTATTCCTCGCTATACCAAACCGGGTTCCGAATTGAACAGTTCGGCGGCGCTGATGCAACTCGATGACGCGGGACGCCAAAGGCTGAGCGCACTGCTGGCGCAGGACAACGTCATCTATCTGGTTGGCGGGATTGATCCACTGAATCCGCAAACCCCTTCCCTGTTCGTACTTCGAGAAGGCTGACGTCAATGAGCCCCAAACGCCCGATAAGACCCAAACCCTCTTCAACAGACAATACCCCTGCAGTCCGTGACACGGCACCGGACGTTGTGCCCGGAACACGCTTCAGCACAGGATTGCCAGCCATCGACTCGGCATTCGGTCACCCGACCGGACAAGTGCCACGGCAGCCGGACTTGCCTGACTCGACCGTGGAAATCATCGACCTGCCGGCCGATACGCAAATCCGCCAGACGCCCCTCGACCGGCCTATTGGGAGCTATTTTCTGCCGCCGGTGCTGGTCAACCGTTTGCCACTTGCCGATGCGCAATCCGGATTTCGCCTGGCGGGCCGTTACCTCTACGCAGACCTTGTCGATGGCGGAACAGTGTTGATCGGCAGCGACGCACAGAATCAATTTCGCGCCAGGTTATCGAATGAATTGCTGGCGTCCGGTCCGTTGCTTGAACGGGTTGAAGGCACCAATCACTGGCGCCCGGTTCGACCGACTGTCCAGCCTGATCACTCCGAATTGGTCGTCACTCGCCAACGTGTGCCGGATGATCCCCATGCTGCACTGCGTGACCCGTGGAAGGGCTGGGGAATTGACAGCCAACATGCTTCAGCGGATGACATCCGCGTCGATGGTATTCAGTACAAGGTCGTACCACGCGGTGCAGTGAATGATCCGATCGTCTACATCAAAAACCCGATGCACATGGTTTACGACTTCGATCTGCTGGATCAGACGCTGAGGACCAATCCGCTCGAACAACCGCGGGCTGCAATTCAGGTTCCGCCGACCTATCACTGGGTCGTCGACCCGACATTGCCGTTCCAGAGCCCCATGACCGAATACGTCGCCAGCTACTTTCCAGAGCTGTCGGCGGTATCGCTGGAGAATGTAGCGTTTCAGCAGTTTGTGCTGGCGAACGGCTCCAGCATCGCCACCGGTTCAGGCTTGACCCTGCTGCGCCAGACGTTCAATGACTGGAAGGTCGGCAACAACCATCCGCGACCGCAACTGGCTGACCCGCTGTTGATGCTGCCGATCTTGCCGTCCACGGGTGGCGGCACCGTGCGGATCACTGAATTACCGAGTGCGTCGGCGAACGGTGCGCTGCAACGACTGGATTTCAATCCGCAGCTGTTCCGACAGGAATGGCAGTATGCGCAGGCAACCCAGACCGCCGTGGACCTGAAGCGTTTCATGGCAACGCTCCTGACCCGCAACGGCTACACCGTATTCGACCCGAGCATGTCCAATGCCTATCCGGCCGTGGTGTTTCAGCGAACCGGGCACGATTACGTGTATTTCCTCAGCCTGCATCGCATCCGCGGTCGAAAAATCAACCAGACGCTGAATACCGACCCGAACAGTGCCAGCCTGCGCCTGCATATCCAGGTGGGCACACGGGCAGCACAGGTCGTGGTGGACGCGCACGCCGCCAACAAACTGATCTGGCTGCGGGGCGGCTCGCAATTGCTGGCCTCTGCCCCGGACACAGTCTTTATCATTCGCGACGGCCACTCGAGGCTCTGATAACCGTCTCGAGCTGAACAGGCTCGCGCACACCGCGCGAGCTTTTTGACCGACGAAAAAAAGCCCGCAGTGTGGGCGGGCGAAAGACCAAAGAAGCTCTATGCGCAGTCGCTTCCCGGTAGGGGCAGCTGCTTGGGGGTCAGCTGCCCCGATACGTGGAATAGCTGTAAGGCGAAATCAGCAGCGGGACGTGGTAGTGCTCCTGTTCGGCAGAGATGCCGAAGCGCAGCACCACCACGTCGAGGAATGCCGGTTCCGGCAGTTGCACGCCACGGGCGCGGTAGTAATCGCCGGCGTGGAACTGCACCTGATAGACCCCGGTGCGGTACGCGTCGCCTTGCAGCAACGGCGCATCGACCCGACCATCGCTGTTGGTGACCGCACTGGCGACCAATTCCAGTTGCGAACCTTCAACGCGGTACAGCTCGACCTTGATCGAGCTGCCCGGGCAACCGTGTGCAGCGTCCAAAACGTGTGTTGTCAAACGTCCCATTGATTCTGCGCGCCTGCCTGCAATGAGCAGTCAGACTTCGCGCCTCCCGAAGTCAGTTGAAAAGGAGACCGCACCGTTTCGGAGCACGAAAAGCTGCGGCGAGCGACTGATTAAGACACTTTCCAAAAAAATTGTACACAATAAAAACGACATTTTTCCATTCACCGCCGCCATCCACCGATTTTCCGGGGATCTGCCCGCGAACCATGCATCTGTTGAACCTTGCATCCATTAGCTGACTGGTCAGGCAGGTTTCTTGCAGGTTAGCGTCAATACCAGCAAAAGATGACAGCCGGTGAAAAATGCGAAAATTCAGACTTACAAAGTGCGAATAAAGTTGTATACAATCAGCCCATCACTGTGACGCCAGGTCGTCACCTACACCGACATTCAACACGTCGTCACGAATAAGAAGGAAGCATGCAGTGAGCGCTGACTACCCACGCGACCTGATCGGTTACGGCAGTAACCCTCCTCACCCACACTGGCCGGGCAATGCCCGGATCGCCCTGTCCTTCGTGCTCAACTATGAGGAAGGTGGCGAACGCAACATCCTGCATGGCGATAAAGAATCGGAAGCCTTCCTCTCGGAAATGGTCGCGGCCCAGCCTCTGCAAGGCGTGCGCAACATGAGCATGGAATCGCTTTACGAGTATGGCAGCCGTGCCGGCGTGTGGCGGATCTTGAAACTGTTCAAGGAATTCGACATTCCGCTGACCATCTTCGCCGTCGCGATGGCCGCGCAGCGTCATCCGGATGTGATCCGCGCCATGGTCGATGCCGGTCACGAGATCTGCAGCCACGGCTATCGCTGGATCGACTACCAGTACATGGACGAGGCGCAGGAACGCGAGCACATGCTCGAAGCGATCCGCATCCTTACCGAACTCACCGGCGAACGCCCGCTGGGCTGGTACACCGGTCGCACCGGCCCGCACACGCGTAAGCTGGTGATGGAAGAAGGCGGTTTCCTCTACGACTGCGACACCTACGACGACGACCTGCCCTACTGGGAACCGAACAACCCGACTGGCAAACCACATCTGGTGATCCCGTACACGCTGGACACCAATGACATGCGCTTCACCCAGGTCCAGGGTTTCAACAAGGGCGACGATTTCTTCGAATACCTGAAAGACGCATTCGACGTGCTGTACGCCGAAGGTGCCGAAGCGCCGAAGATGCTTTCGATTGGTCTGCACTGCCGCTTGATCGGCCGTCCGGGACGCATCGCTTCGCTGAAACGCTTTATCGAATACGCCAAAAGTCATGAGCAGGTGTGGTTCAGCCGTCGCGTCGACATCGCACGTCACTGGCACGCAACCCACCCGTACCAAGAGGCCGCCCAATGAGCCGCTTTCAAACTGTGCAACCGTCGACCCTGAGCCGCGACGCTTTCGTCAGCGCCTTCGCCGACATCTACGAACATTCGCCATGGGTGGCCGAGAAGGCCTACGACCTGGGTCAGGACGCCTCGATCGACGAGATCGAAACCCTGCACCAACGCATGAGCGACATCCTGTTGAGCGCCGATCACGCCACCCAGTTGGCTCTGATCAACGCTCACCCGGACCTGGCCGGCAAAGCTGCCGTCCAGGGCCAGTTGACCGAAGCCAGCACCAATGAACAGGCTGGCGCCGGTATTCACCAATGCACGGCCGAAGAGTTTTCGCGCTTCACCGAGCTGAACGACGCCTACAAAGCCAAGTTCAAGTTTCCCTTCATCATGGCGGTAAAAGGCAGCAACCGGCATCAGATCCTCGCGGCGTTCGAAACGCGCATTCACAACCCGCAAGACACCGAGTTCAAATGCGCGCTGGCGGAGATCAACAAGATTGCCCTGTTCCGATTACTGACTCTTTAGCGAGCCTGACCCGAGTGTCTTAGACGCGGAAAGCACCCAGGGTCTCGCAAGCATCCCAAGCCACTTATTTAAAGGCAGACAAGAAGAATGAAAGCTTACGCCGTACCTTTCGAGAAGTTCGTCAACCTGGCCGATGCCCGTCTGGGCACCAAAATCATCTCGGTCACCGATGACTGGTTCGCAGACGCCAATCGTCTGTTCCAACCGACCCCGGCCGTATGGAAGGAGGGCGTGTTCGATGACAACGGCAAGTGGATGGACGGCTGGGAGTCGCGCCGCAAGCGCTTCGAAGGCTACGACAGCGCAGTGATCCGCCTCGGCGTGCCGGGTTCGATCAAAGGCGTGGACATCGACACTTCATTCTTCACCGGCAACTATCCGCCGTCGGCTTCGCTGGAAGCATGCTTCCTGGCCTCCGGTGAGCCGGACGCCAACACCCAGTGGACTGAAGTGCTGTCGGCCGTCGAGCTGCAGGGCAACAGCCACCACTACCACGAAATCAGCAACGACCAGGCGTTCAGCCACCTGCGTTTCAACATCTACCCGGACGGCGGCGTCGCCCGTCTTCGTGTGTACGGCATTCCGTTCCGCGACTGGTCGTCCGTCGGTGACAACGAGCAAGTCGATCTGGCAGCAGCCCTGAATGGTGGCCGCGCCCTCGCCTGCTCCGACGAACACTTCGGCCGCATGAGCAACATCCTCAATCCGGGTCGTGGCATCAACATGGGCGACGGCTGGGAAACTGCACGGCGGCGTACGCCGGGCAATGACTGGGTGATCGTCGCGCTTGGCCATCCGGGCGAGATCGAAAAAATCATCGTCGACACCCTGCACTTCAAGGGCAACTACCCGGACACCTGCTCGATTCAGGGCGCATTCGTCAAGGGCGGCACCGACAGCCAGATCGAAACCCAGTCGCTGTTCTGGCGTGAGCTGTTGCCGGCGCAGAAACTGGAGATGCACGCCGAACACACCTTCGCCGAGCAGATCAAGGCACTGGGCCCGATCACCCACATCCGCCTCAACGTGTTCCCGGATGGTGGTGTAAGTCGCCTACGCGTACTGGGCAAGGTCGCTAAATAAGGTGGAACCCCTGTGGCGAGGGAGCTTGCTCCCGCTGGGTCGCGAAGCGGCCCCAAAAACTTGGGCCTGCTGCGCAGTCCAGCGGGAGCAAGCTCCCTCGCCACAAAAACAGAATCAACAACACAGAATCCGGATAAGAAGAACAGCATGCGCACATTGACGATTGAACCGCTGAGCAAAGAAGCCTTCGCCCCTTTCGGTGACGTGATCGAAACCGACGGCAGCGATCACTTCATGATCAACAACGGTTCGACCATGCGCTTCCACAAACTGGCGACGGTCGAAACCGCTACGCCTGAGGACAACGCGATCATCAGCATCTTCCGCGCCGACGCGCAGGACATGCCGCTGACCGTTTGCATGCTGGAACGACATCCGCTGGGCAGCCAGGCGTTCATTCCGCTGCTCGGCAACCCCTTTCTGATCGTGGTCGCGCCAGTTGGCGATGCACCTGTATCAGGCTTGGTCCGCGCCTTCGTCACCAACGGCAGGCAGGGCATCAATTACCATCGCGGCGTTTGGCACCATCCGGTGCTGACGATCGAAAAGCGGGATGACTTCCTGGTGGTTGATCGCAGTGGCACAGGCAATAACTGCGATGAGCATTTTTTCAAAGAGGATGAGCGTTTGATCCTCGCCCCCCACCAATAAGAGAAGGTCTGATCACTCGACAACAGAGTGACAGGCGAGAGGTAAAGACTGTGGAAGCACATCTGTTTGAATGGCTGAACCTGAGCGTGCGCTGGGTGCACATGATTACTGGCGTGGCCTGGATCGGCGCGTCGTTCTATTTCGTCTGGCTGGAGAACAACCTCAACCGCGTCAACCCGAAAACCGGTCTGGCCGGTGATCTGTGGGCGATCCACGGTGGCGGTATCTACCACCTGGAAAAATACAAACTGGCCCCACCGACCATGCCGGACAACCTGCACTGGTTCAAATGGGAAGCCTATTTCACCTGGTTGTCGGGGATCGCGCTGCTGTGCGTGGTGTTCTACTCCAATCCGACGCTCTATCTGCTGGCTCCCGGCAGTTCTCTGAGCGGCCCTGAGGGCGTGGCCATCGGTATCGGCTCGCTGTTCATCGGCTGGTTCATCTACTCGTTTCTGTGCGACTCAGCTCTGGGCAAGCGCCCTGCTCTGCTGGGTTTCATTCTGTTCGTGCTGATCATTGGCGCCGCTTACGGCTTCAGCAAGGTGTTCAGCGGTCGGGGTGCGTACCTGCACGTCGGCGCGATCATCGGCACCATCATGGTCGGTAACGTGTTCCGCATCATCATGCCTGCGCAACGTGCGTTGGTAGCGGCGATTGCCGAGAACCGCACGCCGGATCCGGCCCTGCCGGCCAAAGGCTTGCTGCGTTCGCGGCACAACAACTACTTCACCCTGCCGGTGCTGTTCATCATGATCAGCAACCACTTCCCGAGCACTTATGGCAGCCAGTACAACTGGTTGATCCTGGCCGGGATCGCCGTGTTGGCGGTGTTGGTGCGTCACTACTTCAACACCCGTCACGACAGCCACAAGTTCGCCTGGACCCTGCCAGTGGCAGCGGTGGGCATGATCACTCTGGCCTACGTCACCGGCCCGACGCCGATGGCAACTGCTCCGGAAGTGGCCAAGGCGCCAGCGAAAATCGAATACCAGCCATTGCCGGAAACCGCAGTGGGCGGTGGCCTGAAACCGGCTGAAGCGGCGCAACCTGCTGCTGCAGCGCCGGCCGCTGCACCGGCACAAGCGTCGAACGCCGGCCCGGGGTTCGACAAGGTGCACACGGTGATTCAGGAACGCTGCACGGTCTGCCATTCGGCCAAACCGACCAGCCCGTTGTTCAGCGCAGCGCCAGCCGGTGTGATGCTCGACACCCCTGACCAGATCCGCCAGAACGCCGCGCGGATTCAGGCACAAGCGGTCACCACGCAGATCATGCCACTGGGCAACATCACCCAGATGACCCAGCAGGAACGTGAGCTGATCGGTGCATGGATTGTGCAGGGGGCCCAGACCAACTAAGCAATAAAAGCATCGCTGGCAAGCCAGCTCCCACAGGGTTTTGCACTGCCTGTGTGGGAGCTGGCTTGCCAGCGATTGGCCGCAACGCGGTTTACCCGATGCAATGAAACAGCTGTGAGCCACCCGGCAGCTGTTCAATCACAAGAATAAAAAGATCCGAGGTGTTGCATGTCCGAGCTGTCCAAAGCGCGCATCCCCGACGCACCCGCCATTCAGCGATTGCCCCTTTTGCAACTGATTCTGGTCGGTTTGCAACATGTTCTGCTGATGTACGGCGGTGCCATCGCGGTGCCGTTGATCATCGGACAGGCCGCTGGCCTGAGTCGTGAAGAAATCGCCTTCCTGATCAACGCCGACCTGCTGGTCGCCGGCATCGCCACCATCGTGCAATCTATGGGCATCGGTCCGATGGGCATCCGCATGCCGGTAATGATGGGCGCAAGTTTTGCTGCGGTCGGCAGTATGGTCGCGATGGCCGGCATGCCGGGTATCGGTCTGCAAGGAATCTTCGGCGCGACTATTGCCGCCGGGTTCTTCGGCATGATCATCGCGCCGTTCATGTCCAGGGTTGTGCGTTTCTTCCCGCCGCTGGTGACCGGCACGGTCATCACCTCGATCGGTTTATCGCTGTTCCCCGTCGCCGTGAACTGGGCCGGTGGCGGTGCCGCCGCTGCAGAGTTCGGCTCACCGATTTATCTGGCCATCGCCGCGCTGGTGCTGGGCACAATCTTGCTGGTCCACCGCTTCATGCGTGGCTTCTGGGTCAACATCTCGGTGTTGATCGGCATGTGCTTCGGCTACGTATTGTGCGGCGCGATCGGCATGGTTGACCTGAGTGGCATGGCCAACGCGCCGTGGGTGCAATTCGTCACGCCGCTGCATTTCGGCATGCCGAAATTCGAACTCGCGCCGATCCTGTCGATGTGTCTGGTGGTGGTGATCATCTTTGTCGAATCCACGGGGATGTTTCTCGCGCTGGGCAAGATCACCGGTCAGGAAGTCTGCCCACGCATGTTGCGGCGCGGCTTGCTGTGCGATGCCGGCGCTTCGTTCGTCGCCGGGTTCTTCAACACCTTCACTCACTCGTCTTTCGCGCAGAACATCGGCCTGGTGCAGATGACTGGCGTGCGTTGCCGTTCAGTGACCATCGTCGCTGGCGGTTTGTTGATCGTGTTGAGTCTGCTGCCCAAAGCCGCGTATCTGGTGGCATCGATTCCGCCGGCAGTCTTGGGTGGCGCAGCGATTGCGATGTTCGGCATGGTCGCCGCGACCGGGATCAAGATTCTGCAAGAAGCCGACATCGGCGACCGCCGCAACCAACTGCTGGTGGCCGTGAGCATCGGCATGGGCCTGATCCCGGTGGTACGTCCGGAATTCTTCGCCCATCTGCCATTGTGGATGAGCCCGATTACCCACAGCGGCATCGCCATGGCGACCCTGAGTGCGCTGACGCTGAACCTGCTGTTCAACATCCTCGGTGGAGCCGAACGCGCAGCCATCAACGACTGTCACGCCCACCCGCACTGATCCGAGCGTTTACCCAAGGGGCCAGCCACGGCTGGCCCCCTCTCCACAGCTGTGCCTCAAAAATAAAAACAAGAGGGAGCAACAGATGATTCGCACGCAATCGAGTTTGCTATTGAGCGGCGGCTTGCTCGCCGCAACCCAGGCCATGGCCGGCGATTTATTGCTGTGGCAGACCAACAGCCTCAGCTACTTGTACGGCAAGAACTTCGCGATCAATCCGTCGATTCAGCAGACGGTGACGTTCGAGCACGCCGACAAATGGAAGTACGGTGACAACTTTCTGTTCGTCGACAAGATCTTCTATAACGGCGAGGAAGACCGTAACAAAGGCCCGCACACTTTCTACGGCGAATTCACCCCGCGTTTCTCGTTCGGCAAGATCTTCGATAAAAAACTCGAGTTCGGCCCGATCAAAGACGTGCTGTTGGCGATGACTTACGAGTACGGCGAAGGCGAGAGCGAGGCCTATCTGATCGGCCCGGGCTTCGACTTGAACGTGCCGGGCTTCAACTACGTCACCCTGAACATCTTCCGCCGCCAGACCGAAGGTCCGCGTCCCGGCGACGGCGTGTGGCAGATCTCGCCCGCCTGGTCTTACAGCATTCCCGTCGGTAATTCCGATCTGTTGATCGACGGTTATCTGGACTGGGTGGTCGACAACGACCAGAACGCGCGCGGCACTTACCACGCCAACCTGCACATCAATCCGCAGATCAAGTATGACCTGGGCAAAGCGCTCGGCTGGGGTCAGAAACAGGTGTATGTCGGCACTGAATACAGCTATTGGAAAAATAAATACGGCATCGAAAGCAGCCCCAACCTCGACACCAATCAGAACACCGCCAGCCTGCTGGTAAAGGTGCACTTCTAACATGACCCGCAACCGTGCCCCATGCCTGTCGTCAGTGCTCTGTTGCGGGGCACTTGAGACCTGGCCAAGGAGTCAGTATTCTCCGCCGCCATCCGAATTCGGTCTAAAAAAAAGCCCGAACTTAATTCCTGACCGAAAAGCCAACTTATCCAGGCTTGGGTCAGTAACAAGGCCTACCCGAATCACGCACAATCGACGGTTTTCGAGCCGCCGATGGGCGTTTTTTTGTTTTTCGAAAAGCCTTGGCGCAGCTCTTGCTAACAGCAAAGAAGCTGACCGGTTGGATGATTTTTGCAGCAACGAAAAAAGGCGCCACACCAGAGCGCCGATCTAAAAAAAATAAACGTGCAACACCTACTTTGGGAGCAACCGAATGAAACGTATGTGCACCAGCCTGATGTTGGCGGGATCGATGCTGGCCGGGGGTCAGGCCATGGCCGAGGGCCTGCTGCAATGGCAGAACAACAGCCTGACCTACCTCTATGGCAAGGACTTTCAAGTCAACCCGCGCATTCAGCAAACCGTGACCTTCGAGCACGCCGATGGCTGGAAGTATGGGGATAACTTCTTCTTCCTCGACAAGATCTTCTACAACGGTGGCAAGGACTTCAGCAACGGCCCGAACACTTACTACGGCGAGTTCAGCCCGCGCATCTCGCTGGGCAAGGTGCTCGATCAGAAGATCGAATTCGGTCCGATCAAAGACGTGCTGCTGGCGATGACTTACGAGTTCGGCGAGGGTGACACCGAGTCCTACCTGATCGGTCCGGGCTTCGACCTGGCGATTCCTGGTTTCGACTACTTCCAGCTGAACTTCTACCAGCGTCACACCGAAGGCCCGCGCGCCGGTGACAACGTCTGGCAGATCACTCCGGCCTGGTCTTACACCATCCCGGTGGGCAATTCGAACATCCTGATCGACGGGTTCATGGACTGGGTCGTCGACAACGATTCCAACTCCAAGGGCGACTACCACGCCAACCTGCACTTCAACCCGCAGGTCAAATACGACTTGGGCAAGGCGCTGAGTTTCGGCGAGAAGCAGTTGTATGTCGGTGTTGAATACGACTACTGGAAAGACAAGTACGGGATCGACGATACCGGCGCGTTCAAGACCAATCAGAGCACCACAAGCTTCCTGGTGAAGTTCCACTTCTGATAAAGATCAAAAGATCGCAGGCTGCGCCAGCTCCTACATTGGAACGCATTCCTCTGTAGGAGCTGCCGAAGGCTCGGGCCGCGATCGGACGATCTTTTGCTTTAAAAAGGCAACCCCAAAAACCGGCACAACTCCTCGCGTTTGGCCAACGCATCGCGCCGCCCCAGATCGATCAATTCGCTGCAATACCCCGCCTCGAATAGCAGATAACTCAATACCCCCGCGCCACTGGTCTTGGTCGCTCCCGGCCCGCGCAAAAACAAGCGCAACGCCGCCGGTAATTCCTGGCGATGGCGTGCCGCGATTTCATCAATCGGCTGACTTGGCGAAATCACCAGCACTTCAACCGGCGCCACACCCAGCGCCCGCGTCGGCGTGCCGTCAGGCATCAGATGGCTGAACTGATTCAGACGCTGCAGCAGCTCGATATCGCTCTCCAGACTGTCAATGAACGTACTGTTGAGCATGTGCCCGCCAATTTGCGCCAGCGTCGGTTGCTGACCGGTGTAGTTGCGTTGCACCGGCTGCGGATCGACACCGCGCGGGTTGCCGCTGACGCCCACCACCAACACCCGAGTCGCGCCCAGATGCAGCGCCGGACTGATCGGCGCCGACTGGCGCACCGCGCCGTCACCGAAATATTCCTCGCCTATCTTCACCGGCGCAAACAACAGCGGAATCGCCGAACTCGCCAGCAAGTGCTCAACCGACAACTGCGTCGGCACGCCAATCCGTCGATGACGCAACCACGCATCAATCGTCCTGCCGCCCTGATAAAACGTCACGGCCTGACCCGACTCGTAGCCGAACGCGGTCACTGCCACCGCGCGCAATTGCTTTTGCGCGATCGATTCGGCAATCCCGGGCATGTGCAGTTTGTCGTGGAGCAGATCGCGCAGCGGCGAACTGTTGAGCAGCGCCACCGGCAACTGCCGGCCAATGCCGAGCAGGCTGTGGCTGACAAAACGGCTGGCCTGACGGATCACGCCGGGCCAGTCGCTGCGCAGCACGCGATGGCTGCGAAAGCCCTGCCAGAACAAGGTCAGGCGTTCGATGGCGGCGCGAAAATCCGTGGCGCCGCTGGCCAGACTCACCGCGTTGATCGCCCCGGCCGAAGTGCCGACTATCACCGGAAACGGATTGTCCGCGCCCAGCGGCAACAATTCTGCAATCGCCGCCAATACGCCCACCTGATAAGCCGCCCGAGCCCCGCCGCCGGAAAGAATCAAACCTGTGACCGGTTCAGTCGGGCTCATCGCAACGCTCCATGGTGCTCAAGGGGAAAGGTCAATCAACGGCGTTTGGCGTACAACTTCGGCTCGCCCGGCGGCCGGCTCTTGAATCGGCGATGCGCCCACAGGTATTGCTCGGGGCAATCACGCAACACGCCTTCGACCCATTGGTTGATGCGCAGGCAATCAGCCTCTTCGCTCTCGCCGGGGAAACCTTCCAGCGGCGGATGGATCACCAGACGGTAACCGCTGCCATCGGCCAGACGTTCCTGGGTGAACGGCACCACCAGCGCTTTGCCCAGCCGCGCAAATTTACTCGTGGCGGTGACGGTCGCTGCTTGAATGCCGAACAGCGGGACGAAGATGCTTTGCTTGGCGCCGTAGTCCTGATCCGGTGCGTACCAGATCGCCCGGCCGCTGCGCAGCAACTTGAGCATGCCGCGCACGTCGTCGCGTTCAACCGCCAGCGAATCGAGGTTGTGGCGCTCGCGGCCCTGGCGCTGGACGAAGTCGAACAACGGGTTTTTGTGTTCGCGGTACATGCCGTCGATGGTGTGCTGCTGGCCAAGCAGCGCCGCGCCGATTTCCAGCGTGGTGAAATGCACCGCCATCAGAATCACGCCTTTGCCTTCACGCTGAGCGTTTTGCAGATGTTCCAGACCTTCGACGTGAGCCAGTTTGGCCAGACGCTCACGCGACCACCACCAGCTCATGGCCATTTCGAAGAACGCGATACCGGTGGACGCGAAATTCTCCTTGAGCAGGCGTTTGCGCTCGGCGGCGGATTTTTCCGGGAAGCACAATTCAAGATTGCGCTTGGCGATGCGCCGTCGGTCGCCGGCAAAGCGATACATCAACGCGCCCAAGGCACGACCGATCGTCAGTAATGCCGGATACGGCAACTGCACGATCAGCCACAACAGCCCAAGGCCGCACCAGAGCGGCCAGAAGCGTGGAGCAAGAAATGCTGTTCGAAAACGCGGGCGATCCATTAAAGCTTCCGTAAATGCAGTGGCCGCGCATTCTACATCGTTCGACCCGGCTTGCGGCTGGCCGGCGTTCTCGTTATAAGTCTCGGCACTTTCCGTGACAAGCCGTTGTATGCCGACATGAGCCAAACCGCACCGCCAGACCAAGTTTCCGTCTTTCAGTTGAAGGGCAGCATGCTCGCCATTACGGTGCTGGAGCTGACCCGCAACGACCTCGACAGCCTCGATCGGCAATTGGCCGCCAAAGTCGCGCAAGCGCCGAACTTCTTCAGCAATGCGCCGCTGGTGCTGGCCCTCGACAAACTGCCGCCGGGCGAAGGCGCGGTCGATCTGCCGGGTCTGATGCGCGTATGCCGCCAGCACGGCCTGCGCACACTGGCGATCCGCGCCAGCCGCATCGAAGACATCGCCGCCGCCATCGCCATCGACATTCCGGTGCTGCCGCCGTCCGGCGCCCGTGAGCGACCGTTAGAAGCACCCGAGCCGGAGGTGAAGAAAAAGCCGGAAAAACCGCCCGAGCCGACGATCAAAGCGACCCGCGTAATCACCACACCAGTACGTGGTGGCCAACAGATATACGCACAGGGTGGCGATTTGGTGGTGGTGTCTTCGGTCAGCCCGGGGGCGGAACTTCTTGCCGATGGCAACATCCATGTATACGGCCCGATGCGCGGTCGCGCACTGGCCGGGGTCAAGGGTGACACCAAGGCACGGATTTTCTGTCAGCAATTGAGCGCTGAACTGATCTCCATCGCCGGCCATTACAAGGTCTCCGAAGACCTGCGTCGTGATCCGATGTGGGGTTCGGCCGTACAGGTCAGCCTGTCGGGCGACGTGTTGAACATCATTCGGCTTTAACGGATACTGCCGCATTTTCCAAGCATCTCTAAAACGTAGCGAAAACGGCTCAAACGAAGTAGGAAAAAGGCCTAAAGCCAAATTCCAGCCAAGGCTGTCCGACTGCAGTAGTTTTCAAGAGATGTTTTTCAAGGGCTAGAAAGTCCTTCTTCCTTAGGGGTGAAACACCTTGGCCAAGATTCTCGTGGTTACATCCGGCAAGGGTGGTGTGGGTAAGACCACCACCAGCGCCGCTATCGGTACCGGCCTCGCTCTGCGCGGTCACAAAACAGTTATCGTCGACTTCGACGTGGGCCTGCGTAACCTCGACCTGATCATGGGTTGCGAGCGTCGCGTGGTGTATGACTTCGTCAACGTGGTCAACGGCGAAGCCAACCTGCAACAGGCGCTGATCAAAGACAAGCGCCTGGAAAACCTCTATGTGCTGGCCGCCAGTCAGACCCGCGACAAAGACGCGCTGACTCAGGAAGGCGTGGAAAAAGTCCTGATGGAGCTCAAGGAACAATTCGAGTTCGTGGTCTGCGACTCCCCGGCGGGCATCGAGAAAGGCGCTCACCTGGCCATGTACTTCGCTGATGAAGCGATCGTCGTGACCAACCCGGAAGTGTCCTCGGTACGCGATTCGGACCGCATGCTCGGCCTGCTGGCGAGCAAATCGCGCCGCGCCGAAAAAGGCGAAGACCCGATCAAGGAACACCTGCTGCTGACCCGCTACAACCCGCAGCGTGTGAGCGACGGCGAAATGCTCGGGGTCGAAGACGTCAAAGAAATTCTCGCGGTGACCCTGCTGGGTGTCATCCCGGAATCCCAGGCAGTCCTCAAGGCTTCCAACTCCGGTGTGCCGGTGATTCTCGATGACCAGAGCGACGCCGGTCAGGCGTACAGCGATGCGGTAGATCGCCTGCTGGGCAAAACCGTTGAGCATCGTTTCCTCGACGTCACTAAGAAGGGCTTCTTCGAGCGCCTGTTTGGAGGTCGGTAATGAACATTTTTGACTTCTTTCGTGCCAACAAGAAGCCAAGTACCGCATCGGTAGCGAAAGAGCGTCTGCAGATCATCGTGGCGCACGAACGCGGCCAGCGCAGTACCCCGGATTACCTGCCAGCCTTGCAGAAGGAACTGGTGGAAGTCATCCGCAAGTACGTCAATATCGGGTCCGATGACGTGCACGTTGCTCTGGAAAACCAGGGCAGCTGCTCGATTCTGGAACTCAATATCACCCTGCCAGATCGCTGAGTCGATCCAGCAGGAACGACGGCGGCTCAGGGCCATTCCCGCAACGGAATGGCCCTGAGCCGCCGTTGGCATTTGTTACGAGGCTGTTTTAATGCCGTTGTCCAACGTCCACATCATTTATCAGGACGCCGCCGTATTGGTGGTGAACAAACCGACCCTGTTGCTCTCCGTGCCCGGCCGGGCCGATGACAACAAGGACTGCCTGATCACCCGCCTGCAAGAAAACGGCTACCCGGAAGCACGCATCGTGCATCGTCTGGACTGGGAAACTTCCGGCATCATTTTGCTGGCGCGCGACCCTGACACCCATCGCGAACTGTCGCGCCAGTTTCACGACCGTGAAACCGAAAAAGCCTACACCGCTCTGGCGTGGGGCCAGCCGGAACTCGACAGCGGCAGCATCGACTTGCCACTGCGCTACGATCCGCCGACCAAACCCCGGCATGTGGTCGATCACGAATTCGGCAAAAACGCTCTGACTTTCTGGCGCGTGCTGGAACGTTGTGGCGACTGGTGCCGCGTCGAACTGACGCCGATCACCGGGCGCTCGCACCAATTGCGCGTACACATGCTGTCGATTGGTCATCCGCTGCTGGGTGACGGTCTCTACGCCCACGAACAAGCCCTCGCAGCCTGGCCGCGTCTGTGCCTGCACGCGAGCATGCTCAGCTTCACCCATCCACAGACCGGCGAGCGCTTGCGCTTCGAATGCCCGGCGCCGTTCTGACTCTGCACAATGTCCCAAGCTCCGGCCGATGCGTTAAACTCCCGCCCATCGCTGTCTGGAGCTTCTTATGCGCGAAGAGTTGAACCAAGGCCTGATCGACTTCCTCAAGGCCTCCCCTACCCCGTTCCACGCCACCGCCAGCCTTGTGCAACGTCTGGAGGCCGCCGGTTACATGCGCCTCGACGAGCGCGAGCCATGGAACACCGAGGCCAACGGCCGCTATTACGTCACCCGCAACGACTCCTCGATTGTCGCGATCAAAATGGGCCGCAACTCGCCGCTGCATGACGGCATCCGTCTGGTCGGCGCGCATACCGACAGCCCGTGCCTGCGCGTCAAACCGCAACCAGAGTTGCAACGTCAGGGCTTCTGGCAGCTAGGCGTAGAAGTCTACGGCGGCGCACTGCTCGCGCCGTGGTTCGACCGCGACCTGTCGCTGGCCGGCCGCGTCACCTTCCGTCGCGACGGCAAGGTCGAAAGTCAGCTGATCGACTTCAAAGCGCCGATTGCGATCATTCCCAACCTGGCGATTCACCTCAATCGTGAAGCCAACATGGGTTGGGCGATCAACGCGCAGACCGAACTGCCGCCGATCCTCGCGCAATTTGCCGGTGACGAGCGCGTGGATTTCCGTGCGGTACTCACCGATCAACTGGCGCGCGAGCACGGCCTGAATGCCGACGTGGTGCTGGATTACGAGCTGAGTTTCTACGACACGCAAAGCGCTGCGGTCATCGGCCTGAACGGCGATTTCATTGCCGGCGCGCGCCTGGATAACCTGCTGTCGTGCTACGCAGGCCTGCAAGCCTTGCTCACCGCCGACACCGAAGAAACCTGCGTGCTGGTCGCCAATGACCACGAAGAAGTCGGCTCCTGCTCCGCCTGCGGCGCCGATGGCCCGATGCTCGAACAGACCCTGCGCCGCCTGCTGCCGGAAGGTGACGAATTCGTCCGCACCATTCAGAAATCGCTGCTGGTCTCGGCCGACAACGCCCACGGCGTGCACCCGAACTACGCGGAAAAGCACGACGCCAACCATGGCCCGAAACTCAACGCCGGCCCGGTGATCAAGGTCAACAGCAACCAGCGCTACGCCACCAACAGCGAAACTGCCGGTTTCTTCCGCCATCTGTGCATGGCCGAAGAAGTACCGGTGCAAAGCTTCGTGGTGCGCAGCGACATGGGCTGCGGCTCGACCATCGGGCCGATCACCGCCAGTCACCTGGGCGTCCGCACCGTGGATATCGGCCTGCCGACGTTCGCCATGCACTCGATCCGCGAACTGTGCGGCAGCCATGACCTGGCACATCTGGTCAAAGTGCTGAGCGCGTTCTACGCTTGCCGCGAATTGCCGTAACCC
>NZ_JBMFBT010000014.1:0-62853 GCF_048822895.1 Pseudomonas sp. P4795
ATACCAGCCGCTCGCAACCGGCAGTTTCCGTACTAAAGCAGTCAACCGTCGATCAATCTCGCGGATTCTGGCCAGCCAAATATCCAATGCTCGTGAGAAAAACTCTGATATCGCGATTACACCGCAGATGAACGACCCGGCAAGCCGATGGTGCAGTCGCCACGAGTTGCTGCATCTTCACCCGCGCTGATTTTTTTGTCCGCCACATGAATCTAAAAAACTCTGGCAGATTCGCCAGCAGTTCGGGGCAGTTCTCCGGCAAATCAGGCCGAGACCGGCCGCGCTGGAGCAACGTTCTGAGCAGCACGCGCCAGAATCGAAGCGTCGCCGAACGATCAATCCGTATCAAAAGATCTGCGCGGTCCATCCGATTGTCCCAAGTGGCTGAATGGCCACCTTCGAATATCCAGCGATCACAGGTCTCGACCTCGTGGCAAAGGCGCGTCTTCTCGTCCCAGCTCCGTTCGACCCACCCTGGCTGCCAGTGGATAGTGTCTATATGAACGACTGGCAAGCCCGTGCGCAGCCCAAGCTCACGCGCCAAGGTGCTTTTGCCCGACCCAGGCTGACCAACAATCATCACCCGTTGCATCGAAGCACCTTCTCGATATGCACGCTGTTTTTTGGGGTGGCGATTTTACGTCAGCGCCCGACTTCGTCAACAACAAGCAGACATCTTGTGGAAGAAGGGGACGGATTCGTTATCCAGCTAAAATAAATCTGTCTACTTTTCTGCGTTTCTTCCCCAGGGGCCTAGAGGCCTGAAGGTTTTGCACTTAAGTCACCGACCATGCCATGGCACACCGACTTTGCGGAGCGAATCCGTGCTTGTACTCCTCGCGCAATATCCCCGCGAGCCTCTGGTCCAAGTCTGTGGTGGCTCTAATCTGAAATCCTGTGCGGGAGTAAAACGGTGCGTTCCATGGCACGTTTTTGAATGTCGTAAGCGTCACGAAACCCAGTCTGTTTGAGCGTGCATAATCCTTCGCTGCCTCGATCAGACGCCGCCCTGTACCTTGTCCTTGCATCGATTGCATAACAGATAATTCGTAGATGTGAAGATCACTGCCGTGGCGCTCAGCACTGAGAAATCCTTGTGGCCGATTTTCGGCATCAAGTGCAACCCAACAGGTCGATAGCGCAATTAGTTGGCTATGACGCTCTATGGACATCGGAGGCGATTCAGCCAGCCAACTCAACTCATCAATCATGCGAAATGCTTGAGCAGCGGAGGTTTCAATGGCGGGCAGGAGTTGGGCATCTTCCGGTAGAGCAAGGCGGATAATTGCAGGCATGTGTCGCCTTTGGTGATGTGAGTTTTCCTCGGCACAGCGCGGATCCTGTTTGGGGCGATTCATTGACTCGCTCCGGCGCTCTGGCGACGGAAGAACAACGTTACCTGGCCGACCTCTACTCCGAACTTGGACATACTGGTGCGGTTGATCAAGGTGTCTTCGTCCATCAAGTACATCCAGTCGTCCATGCTCATTTCGTAGGTCGAGTCGTCGACCGGCAGGTTCAGGCGATAACGCCAGTGCAACGTGTTGCCAGCGATCTGGCCCTTGGCGACACCCACTACATCGTCCGCGCGCCCGCTCCAGCGGCCTTGGCCCTCAGGCGTCAGAGTCCAGACACGGCGCTGGCGGGTGCCGTCGCTGTACAGGAAGCGCTCGTCGAGAATCAGGTTGCCGTCCTCACGACGGCTGACGATGTCGACCTCGAAACGCTTGGTTACCTCACCGTTGCTCTTCTGAAACATCCCCCAGGCTTTGACGGGCCGGCTAAAAAAATCCTCCAGACTCAATGCCGGTTTTTCATCCGCATAACGGGCGACATCCACGCTGCCGCAGCTCGCGACGCTGAGTACCAATGTCAGTAACAACAGAAATCGGGTCATTGCGTTACTCCCTGCGAAAAGTACGAAAAGGGGACTATTTCATATCGACGTGTTTGTGGCAGCCAGAAACATGCCGTAACAGCGTCCCACCTCGTTTTGGAAAAGGACACTCGGCAGGCCATTACCGACGTGGCAACCTGCTGTTCCTCTTCTCCGCGAGCCAACAGCGGCACTGTGCCGAGCCCCAGGCCCTGTTTGACGAACCCTGAAAGTTTTAAAGACCATTGGAGCGTCAATGTCAGCCAACACGCAAACACTCCCCATCAGCCTGAACCCGCAACTCGATTTCGACCAAAACGCCGCCAGCGTTTTCGGCGAGTCGCTGACCAGTGAATATAGCCAGGCGACCCCATTCCCGCACATCGTCATCGACAACTTCCTGCAGACAGACGTCATCGCCAGCATCCGCGAAAACTTCCCGGTTGAACCGACCAACAACGAAATGCTTTACGAGCGCGGCTACAAAGGCCAACTCAAGCGCCAGATCAGCCCGAACGAATGCAGCCCCTTCTTGAAGAGCGTGTTCAACACCTTCAACTCCGCGCCGATGCTGCAATTCCTGGAAAAGCTGACCGGCATTAACGGGCTGATCCCCGATCCCTATTTCACCGGTGGTGGCCTGCACGAAACGAGAAGTGGCGGTTTCCTCGGCGTACATTCGGACTTTCGCCTCAACAAAAAGCTCAACGTTGAGCGGCGGCTGAACGTGATCATTTACCTCACGGAGGATTGGCAGGAGGAGTACGGCGGGAACCTGGAGCTTTGGGATATAGGGATGAAGAAATGCCTGAAAAAGGTTTTACCGATCTATAACCGGTGCGTGATCTTCAACACGGACAAGGACAGCAATCACGGACATCCGGAGCCGTTGACTACGCCTGAGGGCATCACCCGGCGATCGATTGCGCTTTATTACTACACAGCGAGTACGCAAGCAGCAGATCCGTCGCAGCGCAATAAAACTCACTACAAGCCGCGACCGAAGGATCGGTGGAGTTTGAAGTATTACGTGAACAAGTTGCTTAAGAAGCGGTGAGGGAGCTACTTGCTCACTGATCACGATATGCAGGCTTGAGATGCGAAAATCTACGCCTTAACCCACCGCCCCCGACTCCACGCACTCAACATATCCACCCCCAAAACCAACACCAACATAGCCAAAATCACCGTACTAGCCTGCGCCTCCTGAAACAGACTCAAGCTCACATACAACATCTGCCCCAACCCACCCGCGCCAACAAACCCAAGTACGCTGGCCATCCGGATATTGTTCTCCCAGCGGTACAAACAATAAGCCAGCAACTGCGGCGCAAGGTTCGGCAGCGTGCCGTAGCAAAACGCCAGAACCGGATTGCCGCCTTGCAAACGAATCGCCTCTGCAGGTTCTGGCGGTGTGTTCTCCAGCGCTTCGGCGAACAGTCGGCCGAGTACGCCGGTGGTGTGCAGGGCGAGGGCGAGGGTGCCGGCGTTGGGGCCGAGGCCGGCGGCGAGGACCATGAGAGCGGCCCAGACCAGTTCGGGGATGGCGCGCAGGGCGTTGAGCAGCAGGCGTGAGGCGCTTTGCAGGGGCCAGCCGAAGCGGCCGGCGGCGGGGAGGGCGAGGGTGAGTCCGAGGATGGCGGCGAGCAGGGTGCCGAGGGCGGACATGGCCAGGGTTTCCATTGAGCCGCGCAGCACGGCTGTCAGGTATCCCGCGCTCAGATCGGGGCTGAGGAAGCGCTGCACGTAGCTGCCCATGTGTTTCAGGCTGTCGGCGCTGGCGAGTGCTTCGAGGTCGAGGCCGAGGTAGGCGAATGAGGCGATGACTGCGCCGAGGATGCCGGCGATCAGCAGCAGGTTGATCAGGCGCTTCATGCCAGCCTCCAGCGCAGCAGGCGGCTGAGTTGGTCGGCGCCGAGTACCAGCAGCAGGAAGGTCAGCAACATGCTTGCGACTTCACCGCCGGCGAACATGCGGATCGATAGGTCGATCTGTTGTCCCAAGCCTCCGGCGCCGACGAAGCCCATTACGACTGACGCGCGAATCGCGCATTCCCAGCGATACACCGTGTACGAGAGCAATTCCGCCGCGACATTGGGCAGAACGCCGTAGGCGAAACTCGCCAGCCGTCCGCTGCCGGCCTGCAACAAGGCGTGGGCCGGGCGTTGGTCGGTGGATTCATAGATTTCGGCGTAGACCTTGCCGAGCATGCCGCTG
The DNA here is from genome assembly GCF_048822895.1 of Pseudomonas sp. P4795. NCBI lineage: Bacteria > Pseudomonadati > Pseudomonadota > Gammaproteobacteria > Pseudomonadales > Pseudomonadaceae > Pseudomonas > Pseudomonas sp. P4795. The sequence goes on from NZ_JBMFBT010000014.1 coordinate 4,094, forward strand.
TAGGTGATGGCGATGGCCAGCACGCCCGCCGCCGGGCCGAGGCCGACGGCGCGCACGAACAGCAGCGCCCAGACGATTTCCGGCACGCTGCGCAGGAAGATCAGCAAGCCGCGCACCGGCCAGCGCAGCAGTCGGCCGAGACGGCTAGGTCGGCCGCTACGCGAAGCCGCAGACAGCGACAGCGCGCGGCTGGCGAGCAGGCTGGCCGGCACCGCCAAAAGCAGCGCCAAAGCCATGCCGGCCGTGGCGATGGCCAGGGTTTGCAGGGTGGCTTTCAGGAGTAATTGCAGAAAATCCCGATCATGCGCGGGCGGCCAGAATGCCGAGACAAAGCGGCCCATTTCATTTTGGCTGTCGGCATTAAACAGCACGCCCAAATCCAGCTCACTGAGCTGAATTCCCGGCCACAGCAACGCAACCGCCAGCAAGGTCAGCAACAAGCGGGGCCAAGCAGCGGGATCGCGTGAATCAGCACTCAGCATCGAGGAATCTGCACAGTCAGAGACGCGGCAGGGGTCACCGGCGATTGCAGTTGCTCGTTGGCGTACAACGCATCGAGCATTTCGCGGCTGACTTCTGCAGAAGGGCTATCAAACAGGATCTGCCCATCGCGCAAACCGATGATGCGCGGGAAGTGCGCCAGCGCCAGTTCCACCGCATGCAGGCTGGCTACCAGCGTGACGTTATGTTCGCGCGCGTGCCGCGAAAGGATCGACAGCGTGTGCCCGGCCAGCACCGGATCCATCGCCGAAACCGGCTCATCGGCCAGCAAGATTTCCGGCGCCTGATACAGCACTCGCGCAATGCCGACGCGCTGCAATTGCCCGCCGGACAGTTGCTGGCATTGCGCAAAGAGTTTGTCGCCCAGATCGAGTCGCGCCAGCGCGGCGCGGGCGCCGGGCACATCCAGAGGATGCAGCAGATTAAGCAGACTTTTGCCGAGGCTCCATTGCCCGAGTTTGCCGGCCAGCACCGCTGTCACTACCCGTTGCCGTGGCGGCAGCGGCGGTGCCTGATGCACCAGACCGATACGTGCGCGCAGGCGTTGCCGTTGACGGGCAGACAGGCGCCAAGCCCGTTGGCCCAGCACTTCGATTTCGCCGCTGCTTGGTCGCACTGCGGTGGCCAGCAAGTTGAGCAGGCTCGATTTGCCAGCGCCGGACGGGCCGATGATCGCCACTTGCTCGCCCGCACCAATCTGCAAATCCACACCACGCAAGGCTTCGACCCCATTGGCGTGGCGCAGAAACCCTTGCTCGAGGCGTAGCGTCATTTCAACAGGTCGGCAGCGCGGGCGGCTTCCTCGATGCCTTTGTAGTTGCTCGGGCTGGTTTCGATGAAACGGCTGGCGGCTTGCAGATCGAGGATCTTCTTCTGCTCAGGATTGGCCGGGTCGAGGTCGAGGAAGGCTTGCTTGATCTTCGCCGCCAGCGCCGGGTCGAGGGTGCCGCGCACGGTCCAGTTGTAATCGAAGTAGGTCGGGGTGGTGGCGAAGACTTTGACCTTGTTGGTGTCGACCTTGCCGGCGTCCACCAGTTTTTGCCAGACGCTGGCGTTGAGCACACCTGCATCGACTTTGCCGGCCTGCACCCAGGCGACGGTGGCGTCGTGCGCGCCGGAGTAGCCGACGCGGCTGAAATACGATTCTGGCTTGATGCCGTCCTTGAGCATGAAGTAGCGCGGCATCAGGCTGCCGGAAGTCGATGACACCGAGCCGAATGCAAAGGTCTTGCCCTTCAGATCGGCGAGGCTTTTGACGTTCGGGTCGGCGCTGATGAATTTGCTGGTGAACTGCGCATCTTGCTCACGCTGCACCAATGGAATGACTTTCGGATCGCTTTTCAGCTGCGCCTGAACGAAGGTAAAGCCGCCGAGCCAGGCCATGTCGAGACGATTGGTGGCCAAGGCTTCGACCACTGCCGGATAGTCGGCGACCGGCACAAACTCGACTTTCATGCCCAGCTTCTGCTCCAGATAGGCGCCCAACGGCTCGAATTTGCGCAGCAGTTCGGTCGGTGCTTCGTCGGGAATGGCGCTGACTTTCAAAACGTCGGCGGCTTGCGCCAGCACGGCGGATAAGGACAGGGCCAGGCCTGCGGTCAGTGCCAGGGTGCGCTTGAGCATGAATATTCTCCGTTTCATAAGCGTCGAGATGGATGCGCCGCGATTGCAAATCACAGCGGCGGCAAAGTCAGGTTAGACGAAGCGGGCGAGAGTATACGTCTTGAGGTGGTTTCACCGAGGTGGCTTTGTCACGGTTTATTGCGTGGCTTCAGGTTGACGGTTGCGGCTCGCCAAGCTCATCCGGCGCATCCTGCCAGATCAATCGGGGATCAAAACTCATCGCCGCGAGCATGGTGAACACCACCACCAAGCCAAAAAACAGAATGCCCACGCGCGGCTCGATGTCACCCAGCGCCTGAAACTTTACCAGCGCCGCCACCAGTGCTACCACGATCACATCGAGCATCGACCAATAGCCGATCAGCTCGACGAAGCGGAACATCTTCGAGCGCTCGCGCCGTGCCCAGTTGCTGTTGCGCTGCACGGTCACCAGCAACAGCGTCAGCGCCACAAACTTGATGCCCGGCACCGCAATACTGGCGATGAAAATGATCAGCGCGATGTCCCACGCGCCGTGCTGCCAGAACTCGATCACGCCGCTCATGATCGTGCTGTCGGCGCCGTTGCCGAGCATCACGGTGTTCATCACCGGCAGCAGATTGGCCGGCACATAAAACGCCAGCGCCGTGAACATGTAAGCCCAGGTTCTGGCCAGTGAATTGGTTTTGTAACGATGCAAATCAGCGTCGCAGCGCGGGCACTGCTGCGGTTCTCCGGTCATGTCGCAGGCGAGTCCGCAGCTGTGGCACAGGCATAGATTGAGTTCGGGGGCGGTTGGTGGCCGGCTCATACAATCTCCCACAGGTCGCGCACATCGCGCCCGGCAATGCGGATCAGCAACAGACTGAGCGCCGCCAGCGCGAACAAGCCGATGCCTGGCAATACGTCGAGCATCCCGGCCAATTTGAACACTGCGACCATCGCGCCGAGCAGGCACACTTCGAGCATGCTCCACGGGCGCAGCGTCTCCAGCCAGCGCATGCAGGTCTTGAATCCCGGCGAGCGCTGTGAGGCGAGGGCGAAGCCCAGCACCCAGGTCAGCAGCACCAGTTGAAAGGCCGGGGCGATAATGATGGAAATCGCCGCGACCATCGCGATAAAGGTGATCGGCCCCTGACTCAGCGCCAGCACCGAATCCCACAACGTCGCGCTGTTCTTGATGCCTTGCAGGCTGATGCTCATCACCGGGTAGAAATTGGCGAACAGCCACAACATGCTCGCGGTGAAGGTCAACGCCAGCCGCTGTTGCACCGTCAGACCGCTGTAGCGCTGGAGCACGCCGCCGCAACGCACGCATATAGTCTTCTGATGTTTGGCGAGTGGGACTTTTTCGTACACGCAGTCGCAGTGCTCGCAGATGATCAATTGATCAGTCGTGGCCATGGGGCGCTCGAAGGTGAAGGGCAAAGGCTGCCTTCAATATAGAAGCGCTGCGGCATTCGGCAACCCGCGCGTGCCTTTGGTCTGCCGGATGGCCGCTTTATCGGCAAGCCGCAGCCGGGTGATTCAAACCGGCTGTGTTGCAGCTTCTGCGGCGATGGCGGCCAGTACGCTCGGTCGGGCGCCGATTCTCTTCATGTACAGCGCCAGCGCTGGCCAGTCGTTGATCTCGATATTGAAGGCCGGCAACCAAGTGAGGACGGTGAAAAGATAAGCGTCGGCCACACTGAAGCTTTCCATCAGGTACGCCTGAGTGCTGAGAATTCGATTGAGATAATCCAGGCGCTTGAACAGTTTCTGCTGAAAAATTTTCCTGGTTGCTTCCGGCAGATCAGTGCTGAACAACGGCGCGCAGCCGCCATGAATTTCCGAGCTGATGAAATTCAGATGCTCCTGCAACCGCGAGCGCGCCCAGGTACCAGCGGTCGGCGCCAAAGCTCGGCTGGGCATAAGGTCGGCAAGGAACTGCAAAATCGCCGGGCCTTCGGTCAGCACTTGGCCATTCTCCAATTCCAGCGCCGCCACGTAGCCCTTCGGATTGATCTGGCGAAAATCGCGGCCGTCGGCAGTGCGCTTGGTCTGGTTGTTGACCCTTATCAGTTCAAACGGCAAGCCAAGTTCACGCAGGACAATGTGCGGCGACAGCGAGCAGGTCATGGGCGCGAAGTACAGTTTCATGAGATTTCCTTTGTAAGTTGTCGAGCAGCATCCACCAACGCTGCGGCGCTTCGCAAAGGACATCTAGAGTGCTAGCGTATGACAAAATCTCATGGATCGAAGCCTGTATATGCTCACCCGACTACCCTCACTCAATGGATTACGCGCGTTCGAATGCGCCGGCCGACACATGAGCTTTACCAAGGCCGGCGAAGAGCTGAACGTCACGCAAACTGCGATCAGCCACCAGATTCGGCGACTGGAAGATGAGCTCGGCGTGCGCCTGTTCATGCGTTTGAAGGACGGGCTGGCGCTGACCGATGAGGGCCAGGTTTATCTGCCCGGTGTGCGCGCGGCGTTCCATGAATTGCGCCATGCCACCGAGCAGTTGTTGGAATCGAGCAACACCAGTGTGTTGACCATCAGCACGCTGGTGTCGGTGGGGTCGAAGTGGCTGTTGCCGCGGTTGCCGTCATTTCGCGAGGCGCATCCGGAGATTGATGTGCGCATCAGCGCGTTCACCGAGCTCGCAGATTTCCGCAAGGGCGGCATTGACGCGGCGATTCGTTACGGCGACGGCAATTGGCCAGGGCTGCGCGCCGACTGGTTGATGTCCGACGAGATTTTCCCGGTGTGCAGCCCGCGCTTGCTCGCCGGGCCGAATGCGCTGCAAGCCCCGGCTGACCTGGCTAATCACACGCTGCTGCAAGTCAACGGTGTGACCGGCAATGACTGGAGCAATTGGCTAAGCGCTGCCGGTCAGCCGCATCTCGCGGCGAAGGATGCGCGTCTGACGTTCGATCTGGCGCTGATGGCGGTGCAAGCGGCGGTGGACGGGCAGGGCGTGTGCATTGGTCGTTCCACCTATGTGGAAGACGACTTGCGTGCGGGCCGGCTGGTGGTGCCGTTTGATCTGCGCTTGAAGTCAGACTCGGGGTTTTACCTGGTCGCGCCACATGCAACCGCCGATTCGAAGAAAATCGTTGCGTTCAGAAACTGGTTGAAAGGTTTGCCGCAGCGACCGTTTGTATGAGCGTGTATCAGCATCCGTGGCGGATACAAAACCACTGAGCAGCCGCGAAATTCCGACACATCACCCATACATGCCCGACTCAAAGTAGCGATCACCCCATCACTGCTTCAAGAGGGCAACACCATGCGCCGCACACTGTTTATGACCGCCGCTGCGATACTCGTTTCGCTGACCGCCATTGCACACGCAGCCGATACGCAACCGAAGAACTGGCAACAAGGCCTGAGCCGTACCGATCTCGTGCGCCAGGACTTGGGCGCGGCGGATCGCGAAGTGATTCAGGCGCGGGTCGACTTCGAACCGGGCGTGACTTCACCCAATCATGCGCATCCTGGCGTGGAAGTCGCTTACGTGATCAGCGGCACGTTCGAGTATCGTCTCGAAGGTCGGGCGCCGGTCACGCTGAAGGCCGGGGATTCGCTGTTCATCCCGGCCGGTGTGGCGCACATCGCCAAGAACGTCGGCAACGAGAAAGCATCGGAGCTGGCGACGTATATCGTCGAGAAAGGTCAGCCGTTGCTGATTCTCAAGCCGTAAACATTGGCCGCATCAACGAAAAAGGCCTGTTCGTGTGACAGGCCTTTTTCGTTGAGGGATTTTTGAGTTGCAGCGCACGGGACGAGCGGCAAGTCGATCGCCTTCAGATCGAGCGTTGATTGACCCGCGCAGTCAGTTGCTCGGCGCTTTCTTTGCGTTCGGAATAGCGATCCACCAGAAACTCCTGACGATCGCGCAGCAGTAACGTGAACTTCACCAGCTCTTCCATCACGTCGACCACCCGGTCGTAATAGGCTGAAGGCTTCATCCGGCCTGCGTCGTCGAACTCCATGAAAGCCTTGGGCACCGAGGACTGATTGGGGATGGTGAACATGCGCATCCAGCGGCCCAGCACCCGCAACTGATTGACCACGTTGAACGACTGCGAGCCGCCACACACCTGCATCACCGCCAGCGTCTTGCCCTGTGTCGGGCGAACGGCGCCGAGTTCCAGCGGTATCCAGTCGATCTGCGCCTTGAACACGCCGGACATCGCGCCATGGCGTTCCGGCGAACACCAGACCTGACCTTCCGACCACAGCACCAGCTCGCGCAGTTCCTGCACTTTCGGATGCGTATTCGGGGCGTCATCCGGTAGCGGCAGACCGGACGGATTGAAGATGCGCACTTCAGCGCCGAAGTGTTCCAGCAGGCGCGCCGCTTCTTCGACCAGCAGGCGGCTGAACGAGCGCTCACGAGTCGATCCGTACAGCAACAGCATGCGCGGTTTGTGCTCGCCAGGATTCGGCGTTCGTGGCTCTTCGAACAGGCTCAGATCGAGATTGGGCAGGTGCTCTGACATGAAAAGTGTTCCTTAAAGTGTGCCGATTCGGGCCAGCTCTAGCGAGAGTTGCTCGCGGCTTAGCGTATCGAAGGGAAGCGCGAGGAAGGCTGTGCAGCGCTGCTCGATACGCGCCAATGTGGCGCGGAAAGCCGCGTCGATTTGCGCTTCGTCACCGATCACGTCGGACGGATCTTCCAGCCCCCAATGGGCTTTCAGCGCCGGGCCGAAATAGACCGGGCAGGTTTCGCCCGCAGCCTTGTCGCAGACAGTGATCACCACATCTGGCGGATTGTCCGCGAAAGCGTCATTGCCCTTGCTGTGCAAACCGTCGATGGAGATACCCGCCTGCTGCAATGTGGTGAGGCTGCGCGGCAGGACTTGGCCCTTGGGGAAACTTCCTGCACTGACTGCCTCGAAACCGTGGGGTGCTAGGTGATTGAACATGGCTTCTGAAAGGATGCTGCGGCAACTGTTGGCCGTGCACATGAACAGGACTCGCATAAATGCTCCTCGCGCGTGAGCGCAGGTTAGGGATTCAGCAGCAGGCTGCGTCGCGGACAGGACGGCTGTCCATGTTTTGCAGGCGCGCAGCATTGCTCTTCAGCCATTCGGCATTGGCCTGCGCCGTTACTTGCAATATCTGCTGCACCCACTGCGGCAGCGCCGGGTTGAGGCGGTAATAAACCCATTGGCCCTGACGCCGATCCAGCAGCAGACCGCTGCTGCGCAGTTGCGCGAGGTGACGGCTGATCTTTGGCTGACTGTCGTCGAGGGCACACATTAGCTCGCACACGCACAGTTCACCCTGACTGGCGATCAGCAACGTGGCACGCACGCGGGTCTCGTCAGCCAGGCTTTTGAAGAGTTCGGGAGGGGTGATCATGTAGACGGCTCATTACATGTGGATGGCCGAATATACGGATATCCATATGTAATGAGCAAGCGCGAATTTGCTCGGCGGGTTTACAGCGCGTAAACGGGGCGGGGCGCTTGAGCCCCCCGCCCGAAACCTGTCTTCAGGGGTTTTTGATCAGGATCGAAAAATTCAACGCAGCCGCGACACACAGCCAGACAAGATAAGGAAACAGGATCAAACCGGTGATCACGTCCAGTTGCAACGCCAACACCACCATCGCCGCGACCACCAGCCAAAGCACGGCCAAAATCACCATCGCGGCGAAAATCTTGTGGGCGCCGAAGAACACCGGTGTCCACAGCGTATTCAGCGCAATCTGTGCGGCCCATAACGCCAGAACTGTCTGGCTGCCGGGGATCAAGCTCAACCGGTAACCGGCCCAAGCGAGCAGCAGGTAGATCGTCGTCCACGCGACCGGGAACAACCAATTGGGTGGCGTGAAGCTCGGTTTGGCCAGCGCTTCATACCAGTCGCCCGGTTTGAACATCACGCCGGTGGTTGCCGCAGCAGCGCAGGCCAGAAGGAAAATAAAGAAAGTCATCACCAGTCCTTAGCTGAAATCAGCTGTCCGCTTTTGAAAAGCCATGTCGGCAGTCTTAAAGACACAGACCGTTTCGCGAGCGGAAAAGTTTGGATCGAGGCGAGACTTGTTCTCGGCTATCAATGCAGGACTCTGCGGCTCTCGCCGATTCTGATGCGGTCAAGTGCGCGGTTCAAAGCATCCAGCGCATCGAGAAGGGCTTTGGCTTCGGCTTCGCGGCCATCCCCCCACAAGCGCTCGGCCATTTTGTTCAGCGCCTGGATCGAGCGCTCTATTTCGGCGGCGGTGGGGGGCTGGCTTTGCGGTGGCTTCTTCGGCATTTCGGTAACTCTCGGGCTGATGCCGCAAGCTTACAACGCGAACTGCCTGGTGCGAGCGCGTCCCTGCGCTGAAGCTGTTTAGAAGCTGTACTTGGCAGTCAGCATCATGTTACGCGGGGAGCCATAACTGTCGCCGCCGTAATCCGCCGTGGTGGCAATCGACGAGTAGTAGCTGCGGTCGAAAATGTTATTGGCGTTCAGTTGCAGATCCAGGTGCTGGTTGACGCGGTAGCCGGCCATCAGATCGGTAACCGCGTAGGCGCCTTGTTTGAGACGGTAGCTGCTGCCATCAGCCAGTTCGATGTCGTTGTACATGCGGCTCTGCCACAAGATGTTGCCGCCCACGCGCAGTTTTTCCAGTGGGCCCTGAAGGTGGTAGGTGGTGGTCAGTTTGAACAGGTGCTCCGGGGTATCGGTGTCGAACTGTTTGTTGATCTTCTGCGGATTTTCCTGGTCCTTGATGGTGTGCGTGCGGGCGTAGGTGTAGCCAGCGCCGACCTGCCAATTGTCGGTGAGCGCGCCTTGCAGTTCGAAGTCGATACCCTGGCTGCGGATCTCGCCGGAGCCTTCATAGCAGGCAGACTGCGGGCAATTTGGCACGAACACTTGCACCGCGCGGTTTTCCTGATCTACGCGGAACACGGCGAAACTGGCATTCAGCGCGCCGTCAAAATACTCGCCCTTGATGCCGACTTCGTAGTTTTTGCCGGCAATCGGTTTGACCGGTGTGCCCGAAGTGTCCTTGTTGCTCTGTGGAGTAAAGATGTCGCTGTAGCTGGTGTAGAGCGAGTGATGCTCGTCCAGTTCGTAGATCAGACCGGCGTAGCGCGTGACGTTGCGCGTGACTTTGTAATCGCCGTCGCCATCACGGTTGTCGTAGTCATACCAGTCCAGACGCCCGCCGAGAATCAGTTTGAGCGGATCGGCCAGGCTCAGGCGGGTGGTCATATACACGCCATCCTGAGTGGTAACTTCGCGCGTGTTGTCGGTGTGGGTGAAGTTCGGCTTGCCGGCGTTGATCGGCCAGTTGGTGTCGTATGGGTCGTAGTTGTGGGTGGTCATGTCGTAGATGCGCTTGCTTGCGCCGACCACCAGTTCATGGCTACGCCCGAATGCTTCGAACGGACCGCTGAAGAACGCGTCCAGACCCGCCTGATTTTCATCGTGGGCCGACTGGTACACAGTGCGTGCCAGCGTGTTGTTGACCCAGCGCGACTGGTACGAACCGGAGAACAGCGCGTTCTGTTCGGAGTAATTTGCGTTGACCTGCAGCTTCCAGTCATTGGCCAGTTGTTGGCGGACCTCGGCGAACAGCGTGTTGATCTCCTGATCCTTGTTCTCCCACTTAGTCCCCGGGTTGTACGAACGCGGCAGGTCGAGGTGATGGCCGTCCTGGCCGATCATCGATGAGCCCCAGAAGTAGTTGGTCTTGTCTTTCTGGTGCGAGAAACCCAGGGTCAGCGTGGTGTCTTCGCTCAGGTCGGCTTCAGTGATGGCGTAGAACAGATCGTGTTGTTCCTCGACGTCATCGATGAAGCTGTTGGTGTCCTGATAAGACGTGACTACTCGACCGCGCAGGGTGCCGCTGTCATTCAGCGGGCTGGAAGCGTCGATTTCGCCGCGATAGTTGTCCCAGGTCCCGGCTGCGCCCGTCAGGGTGACTTTCTGCTCGGCCAGTGGGCGTTTGCGCACCATGTTGATCGCCGCCGAAGGGTTGCCCGCGCCAGTCACCAGGCCGGTGGCCCCGCGCACAACTTCTACCCGATCAAACATCGCCAGATTCGGCTGGGCGCCCACGGTTACCCCGTTGTAGCCGCTGGGAATGCCGTCGTACATGATGTTGTCGATGTCGAAACCGCGCGCGGTGTACGACTGGCGACCGGGACCGCTGGAGAAATTCAGGAACAGCCCCGGCGTGTATTTGACCACGTCGTTGATGCTGGTCATCGCCTGATCGTCCATGCGCTGGCGGGTAATGACCGTCACGGCTTGCGGTGTTTCACGCAGGGTCAGCGGCAACTTGGTCGCGGTGGCCATGGTGCCGGTGGTGTAGGAATTGGAGCCTTCGGTGGTGCTGCCCAATTGATTCGAGGTGATTGCGGTCGCGCCGAGTTCGAGGACGGCTGGCGGGGCGCTGTCCTGGACCGAACTGCCTTCTTCGGCCAGTGCCGGAGTGATGATCGCCATGCAGACGGCCATGGAAAGGAGATTGCGTGACGGATTGAAACGGTAATGCGAGGCGGGGCGCGACATGATTACTTCCTGACTTCTAACTAAGAGTAATGGAGCTGTTGCGAATCATTACCATTAATTGTGTCAGGGTTTTTTACAGTGACAAAGGCATTCGTGAAAAAAATGTGAACTGGAAGCGGGAACTGGCGCTTTCGCCTGATGAACTCAAGCGAAAGCTTTGAGGGTATTTACGTCGGTGGAGCGCCTACGCCTGATCCAGCGTCTCCGCCACGCCTTGCTCCTCACCCAGAAAACCACCGCTTTGATGCTGCCACAGCCGCGCGTAGGTGCCGTTCTTCGCCAGCAATTCAGCGTGGGTGCCTTGTTCGATGATGCAGCCCTCATCCATGACAATCAGCCGATCCATGGCCGCGATGGTCGACAGCCGATGGGCGATGGCGATGACGGTCTTGCCCTGCATCATTTCATCGAGGCTTTCCTGAATCGCCACTTCGACCTCGGAATCCAGCGCGCTGGTGGCCTCATCGAGCAACAGGATCGGCGCGTTCTTGAGCATCACTCGCGCGATGGCGATCCGTTGGCGCTGGCCACCGGAAAGCTTGATGCCGCGCTCGCCAACAAGCGTGTCATAGCCGGTATGGCCATTCTGGTCGCTCAGTTGCTCGATGAAACCGGCGGCCTGCGCATTGGCCGCAGCGGCACGCACCTGGGCGTCGGTTGCATCCGGACGACCATAGGCGATGTTGTCGCGAATGGACCGGTGCAGCAGCGACGTGTCCTGAGTGACCATGCCGATAGTGCTGCGCAGGCTGTCTTGAGTCACTTGCGCGATGTTCTGCCCGTCGATACGAATCTCACCGCTGTTTACGTCATAGAAACGCAGCAGCAAATTGATCAGCGTGGATTTACCGGCACCGGAGCGGCCGACCAGACCGATTTTTTCACCCGCACGGATATTCAGGTTGAGGCCGTCGAGTACCTGGCGTTCACCGTTGTAGTTGAAGCTCACATTGTCGAAAGTCACCGCGCCGCCCGCGGGCACCAGCACGCCGGCGTTCGGCGCATCCTGCACCTTCGGGCCGCGGGTCAGGGTGGCCATGCCATCCTGTACGGTGCCGATGTTTTCGAACAGTGACGTCATCTGCCACATGATCCAGTGCGACATGCCGTTGATGCGCAGCGCCATGGCAGTAATCGCCGCCACCGCTCCGGTGCCGACTTCGCCCTGATGCCACAGCCACAACGCGTAGCCGCCGGCGCCCATGATCAACGCGACCACCAGCGCCTGATTGACGATCTCGAACTGACTGACCAGACGCATCTGCTTGAAACCGGTCTGTTTGAAATCCTCCATCGCCGCGCGCGCAAAGTGCGCCTCACGTTTGGAGTGCGAGAACAGTTTCACAGTGGTGATGTTGGTATAGGCGTCGGAAATACGCCCGGTCATCGACGATCGCGCGTGCGCCTGTTCTTGGCCGACTTTGCCCAGGCGAGGCACGAAATACAGCATGGCCAGCCCGAACAAGACGATCCAGCCAAGAAACGGCAGCATCAGTTTCAGGTCAAAGGCGCCGGCCAGCGCGATGATCGCAATGAAGTAAACGCCGATGCCCGGGGCGATTTCGATCAGGGTGAAGAGCACTTCGCGCACCGACAGTGCGGTCTGCATCACTTTGGTCGTCACCCGGCCGGAGAACTCATCCGAGAAAAACGAAAGGCTTTGCCGCAGCATCAGCCGATGGAAATCCCAGCGCAGCCGCAGCGGCAGATTGATCGCAAGAATCTGGTGCTGAACCATGGTGCGCAGCGCCACCAGCCCGATGCTGGTCAGCAACACAATGCCGATGCCCCACAGTACTCGACGTTCTTCCTGCCCGTTGATATCGCCGCCGGCCTTCCAGGTCGAGAGCAGATCCACCACTTGCCCGAGGAAGGAAAACAGCCAGGCTTCGTAGATCGACACACTGGCACTCAACAGCGCCAGCAGCAGCACATAACCGCGCGCACCGCGTGTGCAGGCCCACAGAAAGCGCATCAGGCCGTCGGGCGGTGGCGGCGTTTCGTCGGGGGGGAATGGGTCGAGTCTTCGTTCAAACACGCGAAGCATTGTGGTCTCCGTAATGGTCAGGTTGAGGGGATTCTGCCATTGAACGAAGACATCTCGAAGAAATTGCGTGTAGCCAGCCCCGCTCCATGCCTCCGGGGTCTATCTGATCGCCCCCGGAGTCAGCACTACTGCATGCAGGTCAGCGCGACTCGCTCATAGTTAAGTGCCTCATCGCGCGGAGGCAGCGAGTAGGTCGCCTGACATTGCTTGCCGGCCCATTTAATCGTCAGCGTTGCACTCTGGTCTTGCACCAGGGCCAGAGCTTTGCCGGAAGGGTCGGTAATTGCGATCTGTTTCCCCGCCGCATCCTCCAGCGCTGCACCAAATGGCAAGCGATTGTGCGCGGTGTCGAACAGCTCGAATTGTACCCGGCGCCCGGTCTGCGAAAGGTAGCGCACCAGAACCGCTGCGCCACGGCGCGGTACGACTTGTTGGGTGGCGTTTTCGATCTCGACATTGGCGCCCAGGTCGCGGGTGTCCAGGCTGATCCAGTTGACCCGGTAGGGTTGCGTGTTGGGGATCACGGCAAAACCGTTGCGGCCGGTTTCGGTGCCGCTGTAACTGCCGATCTTGACGCCAGCCGGTACGTCCGGCACTTCGGCCAGGGCGAAGGTTTCGCCGAGGGTCTGGCCCAGGTTGATACCGCCGGCATGCGCGACGACCGAACCCGCCAGGCTGAGGTTTTGCGAGGTGTAGCCGCTTCCCTGGCTGTAGCCGGCGTTGACGTCGACAAACGAATTACGCGTGCTGATGCTCGCCGATCCCGAATTGCCGCTGTTGCTGTTGTTGCCCGCTTGAACCGAGTAATAGGTGTCGCTGTTCTCCGACAGGTAGCCATTCACGCCCAATTGGGTGTTGTCGCCGGATTTCTGGCTGGTGGTCGAGAGGAATGCGCGCGGTGCGCGAGGCGTCGAGCCCAGCGGGAATGACAGCGAAAGGCTTAGCTGAGTGTCGTTGTTCGACGGCCCGGAATTACCGACATCTTTGGTGTGCATCACGCCGAGGTTGTAAGTCATATCGCGCCAGTTGTTGCTGTAACCGGCGGACAGACTTTGCGATCCGCCACGCCCCCAATAGCGCTGGTCGGTGGCATTGAGGTACACGTTGCCGAATCGCTGGTCGCGGCCAAGGCTCTGGCTCACGGTCAGGTCGGTACGCGTCTTCGAGTTGCCGCGCCGTTGCTCTGTGGCACTTTCATCTTCAATGTGATCGGTCAACGTCCGGTAACCCTCGGTGGAGTAGCGGTAGGCGGCGAGGGTGAAGTTGGTGTCGGTGCCGGTGAACGTTTTTGCGTAGAGCATCCGCAGGCTGTTGCCCTGGGTGGTCTGGCCACGTGCCTGGCTGGAAGAGTGGGTGACATCGAACGACACCGCGCCGAACGAGGTGTTACGGCCCATGCCCAGCGACATCGCATTGAAGTTGTCGCTGGTCTGCACGCCGAGAATACCGGTCATGTTGCTGCTCATGCCGTAGGCCAGGGTGCTGCTGATAAATTGCGGCGAGGCCAGCCCCTCGCTGTTGCTTTTGTACTTGCCGGCCGAAACGCTGTAATTGATCTGGCCCTGACGCACCATGATCGGCAGGCTGGAAAACGCCTGTACGGTTTCGCGCCGACGGCCATCGGCCTCGATGATTGTCACCTGCAGATCACCGTTGGAGCCGCTGGGATAAATATCGTTGATCTCGAACGGGCCGGGCGGCACGTAGGTGGTGTAAAGGATGTAATCGTTCTGCCGAATCTCGACCGTCGCATTGCTCTCGGCCACGCCACGAATCACCGGCGCATAGCCGCGCTCGCTGTCGGCGCGCATGCCTTCATCGGAGCTCAACTTGAGGCCGCGATAACGCACGCTGTCGAACAGTTGCGAGTCGGAGAAAATATCGCCGGCGCTGAACTGACTCTTCAACGCGGTCACGTCATGCTGCAGATAAGTGCGGTTGCTGTGGAAGGTATTGGGCTGGCCGGTGCGGCTGCTGAAGTTCGATTCATTACGAAGGCGCCAGGCGCCCAGGTTGACGCCGTTACGCAGCCCGAGATTGTTCGAAATCGTCGTGCCGTTGTCGGTGTTTCTGCGGTTGCTGCTTAACTGATAGTTGATGAACGCGGCAGACACGCCGGCATCCCACAGCGCAGGATCCACGTAACCGCGCATCCCGCGTTGCATGGCAACCTGCGGCACGCTGATCGACAGTCGCAGCCGCGCAGGGTCGTAATTGACCTTGGCCTGATCGATCAGGCTCGGCAGGTCGTAACAGGCCTCAGGCACGCCGGGTTGCAACTGGCCGGCTGCTTCCAGTCGGCTCAGATTGATGCCCAGTTGTTGCAACATATCCAGGGTCAGACAGGCTTCAACCCGGCCGTTTTTTTCAACGCGACGAAAATCGATATCGCGGCGACCGACCAAGACTTCGTTGCTGTAAACGTCAACTCGGTAATTGCCGGGTAATACGCGGTTGGCCGACAACAACAAATCCAGGTCGACAGACGACCCGACGCCCTGCAGGAACGAGGTGTTGAATTGGTTATCTTGTCCCTGGTTCGTTAGAACGACCGACTCGCTTGCATTCGCAAGTTGGGGCACGCCAACGATTATCGCCAGATACAGCGCGTTTAATCCCGGATTGATTGCAAGGCAATGTGGAGGATTAAAGTTGAAAATGCCGCGTGGGAATAAATACATGCCCAGCCCTATATTGCTACAGAGGACAAAAAGATTAATTAGTTATTAGAATCAGGTAGTGTCGCGACGCGCGAGTTACTCTTCGCCAGTTGATTGCGCTGGTTTGGCGCTGATTGCGCTATCGTGATTGAGCATCGCCGTGTAGCGATCTTGCGCACCGTAGTCGTTGATGCTGGAGAAGTTCAACAATGAATAGTGCGAAGCGCTTGCAAGTTTAAGTTTTAGGGTTTTGCTTTGACCCGGCGCAATCATCATTGAGTCGACCAGAAGTTCATTTGTGGAACCTGAGCGAACAGTCACGTCTGACATGGACACGTGATAGAGGCCTGGATTGCTGATCGTCAATGTCGCGTGACGTCCTTGCTCATGTATTTGCCACCGCAGTTGTGTCGGAGCGAGATAAGCTTTCGCTGCAAGGCCGGCAGGCCGGAAAAACACTTTGATACGCTGGCGTACAGCCAACTGCAGGGTGTTTTCCTTCTTGGCTGTTTGCGGGATTTCCTGCACGTTGAGCCATACCACTGATTCTCTGTCGGTGGGCATGCCCGTGCCTTCATAAATCACCCGCAGCAGTTGCTGCTCCCTGGACTGGATTCTTGCCAGCGGCGGGGTCACGGCGAAAGGCACAGCGTCGCCGGCGTCGTTATCAATCCATGACTGAATCAACAGGTCGTCGCCATTGTTGCTGACTTTGATGCTGGCTTCCTTGTGTTCACCATCGAACACCAGTCGGGTCGCGCTTAATGAGATCCCGGCACCCGCTTGCGGCGTGATCAACGCGCAGTGCAAGCCCAGACATACGCAAAGGAAATGACGAATTAACATGGGTAAACCGCCTGATATTCAAAAAAGGCGGGACGATCACGTCCCGCACAATGTCAGCCCGGAGCCTCGATTACTCGTATTGCAGAGTAAACGGCAGGGTGGCGTCGCCACGGCCGGCCACAGCCGTTTTAGGATCGGCAGTGGTCACGTAAGCGGCAGAGAATTTCAGCGTGGTGTCGCCATCCTGCAGGTTGTTTTCAATTCTGGCGGCGGTCGGGGAGCTCAGGTCGATCAGCTCGCCCTGGGCGTCGAGCAAGGCGATACCGATGTTTTTCGCTGCACCTACACCCGGGATCAAATTAAGCACTTTAGTGCCGGGGAAAATGCCCGAACCACCGCTCTTGGTCGGTTCGAAGATCATCGCTACTTTTGTACCGGCGTTGCAGTTGATTTTCATATCAAAGTTTTCGACACTCAACTTGCCGCTGCCTTTCGGTGCAGCCGCGGTGCCCATGTCTTTGATGGAAACGTCGCCCATCGCTACCGAGATGGTTTTACCCGGGCCCGCGTCTTCGATCGAGCAGGCGTCATTATTGATAGTGCCTGTGAAGTTGATAGTGCCGCTGCCCGCT
This sequence comes from Pseudomonas sp. P4795, assembly GCF_048822895.1. NCBI lineage: Bacteria > Pseudomonadati > Pseudomonadota > Gammaproteobacteria > Pseudomonadales > Pseudomonadaceae > Pseudomonas > Pseudomonas sp. P4795. Next base: position 20,824 of record NZ_JBMFBT010000014.1, read on the forward strand.
TTGGTCGGGGTTTCAGCGGCAAAAGATTGACCCGCCACAGCGAGCATGGAAAGTGTCAGCAGAGTCAGCGAAAGCTTTTTCATTTCGATATCCATCAGGTCGGAGATAAGTTGTGTTCTAAAACACGACCGAGAATATAAAACGGGTGTGATGGAGTGCCCATCAGACGATTCTTAGAGTCCAGGCTGGATTCGGATAGTTGCGTAATCTCAAGAGGCCGATCACGCTACTGGGTGTATTTCGCAGAACCATTAGTTGAAAACATTGGTTTCCAGGCAATACGTCAGCAGATCCTGGTCACTGCAAACATCCAGCTTGCGCATGGCCGCAATCTTCTGGGTGCTGATGGTTTTGGTACTTCTATTAAGGCTGCGGGCAATCGTGGTGACGCTCTGCCCGGCGACAAACATGCGCAAGATTTCGAATTCCTTGGGCGACAGCCGCGACAGTCTTTCATCCAGCGCGACATTCGGTTCCATCACGCACGTCGGCGTCGGCTTGGCGCTGTTGAACGGGCGACCTTGCGCCACAGCCATCAACGCTAATTGAATTTCGTCATGCAACTGGCTTTTTTGAATGACTCCTACGACGCCCAACTCATACAGGCGCGTCAGGATCAACGGGCTGGAGATCATGGTCAGTACCAGGACTTTCACATCAGAGAAATGCCTGAGCAGGTATTCCACCAGTTTCAATCCATCACCGTAAGGCGAGTCGGCGGGCATGTTGAAGTCGGTGATAACCAGGTCGACCGCTTGACGCTTGAGCAGCTCGATCAGCTCGTTCGAGCAAACCGCTTCACCCACGACGCGAAATCGCTCATCGCGCTCTATCAGCTCACGTACGCCCAGTAATACGATGGGGTGATCATCGGCGATCACGACGTTGAGTTTTGCCATGTTCGGCGTTCCCTGTTTATTGTTGAATGCATACGGATTACGCCAACGCGTCGAGCATTGCTGCCAGTCGCTCCAGCATAGCGCTGATCTCTGTAGCCAAGGCCGGAGTGAGAGGGTGACCATCGAGGCGGCTCTCAAGGTTGATGCACGCGTCTGCCAGGCTGCCGGCCTGCACGGCGCCCAAAGCTCCGGCCATGCCATGCAGATGTTGGCCAAGTGCCGCCGCGTCGTTCTCTTGAAGTGCTGCCGTGACCTTGTCGATGTCCTGCTGCATGGTGCTGAAAAACAAGACACGCATTTTTGCTGACAACTGCGGCTGATCAAAGCCTGGCTTGACGTGCGTGGGCCTGTGAGGATCGGCCGCCGGCGAAGTTTCGGCGACTTTGCAATGTTTGAGCAGTTGCGTTCGCAGTGTCTGCAGGTTCAATGGCTTGACCAGCCACGCATTCATGCCGACCGTCGCACAACGTTCGCCTTCATCGCGCAGGGCATTGGCGGTGATGCCGATAATCGGCAGATCGGCGTCGTTCTCGCGCAGCGCTATGGCGAGTTCATAGCCATTCATCACCGGCATGTTTACGTCCGTCAGCACCATGTCGAACAAGCCTGGCAGCCATTGGTGCAGGGCTTGTTCGCCATCGGCGGTGGCGACTACCGTGCAACCGAGCGCTTCCAGTTGTTCTTTGATGATCGCCCGATTGATCGGGTTGTCTTCGGCAATCAGGATATTCAGATCCAGCCGCCGGGCTTGCTCCGTGAGCGCAGTGCGGCTGTGCTCGCCCACGCCTTGTTGCGCGAAGCTGACCGCCCAAGCCATCGCCCGGATATCGTGCGCATCGACCGACCAGCCCTCGGCGGTGTACTCCGCCGGGTTGGCCCCGGCGCTAGTGGCAATCACGCGTGCGCCGCTCCATGCGGTTTGCGCGGACGGCAGCACATCCAGCAACAGCGCTGAAGTGCCGGGCAGTGGTTTTGCGTCCGGGCCGAGGATGCGTGCTTCCTGCCCCAATCGGCTGAACCAGTTGCACACATGTTGCGCCAGTTCCGGTGCCGGTGCCTGTACGTAAAGCGGCGGCGCATCAGGTGCGAATTCGGGGCAATCGCTCAACTGACCTTGTGCGCAAGCGAGATGCAATTGCAGCGAGAAGCTGCTGCCCAGTCCGGGTTCGCTGACCACTTTGAATTGCCCGGACATCAGCTCGCACAGCCACCAGCAAATGGCCAGGCCGAGGCCGGCACCGCCTTCGCTTGAGGCATCGCGGACCTGATAGAACGGGTCGAACAATTGGCTTTGCTGGGCCTGGGAAATACCGATGCCTGAATCGCTGACCTGCCATTGCAGATTGGCGCCACCGGCGTGGAGGTCCAGTAGCCGCAGTCGCAAGACCACGCGGCCGTTGTCGGTGAACTTAATGGCATTGCTCAGCAGATTATTCAGAATCTGCCGGATGCGCAGCGGATCGCCCTGCACCCGGTCCGGTATCGACGAATCAATGCACGCATAAAGCTGTAAACCTTTGGCCTCGGCGAACGCACTGTAGGTGCGCAACGTGTCTTCGGTCAGCTCCAGCGGACAGAAGTCCTGAGCCTCGATGGTCATCTGACCGGATTCGATTTTCGACACGTCGAGCACGTCGCTGATCAGTTGAAAAAGGGTGGCAGAAGAGCGCTGAATGGTGCGCAAGTATTCCTGTTGACGCGGCCCCAGATCGGTCAGACCCAGCAGTTCGAGCGTGCCCAGTACACCGTAAAGCGGCGTACGGATTTCATGGCTCATGGTCGCGAGAAAGCGCGTTTTCGCCTCGTTCGCCGAGTCGGCTGCACGCAAGGCTTGCTCCAGTGCTGCGGCATCATCGATGTGCCGGGTGACGTCATGAAATGCGCAGATCCACACATCTTCGCCATGGTAGCGAGCGCCGACCACTCCCACATGCAGATGCCGACCGTCAATTTCCAGGTCGGTCTGGCCGGGGCTGGTCAATGGGTGTTTCTGGTCGAGAGCGGCGATCAGTTGGTCGCTTGGTTGCCACTCTTGAATGCGCTGGTTTTCCAGCAGTACCTGATGATCACTGCAACGCACCACACACAGCCCGGTGGGCGCAGCGTCGATCACCGCGCGGCTGAATGCCTGGCTTTCGGCAATGCTCCGGTGCGCTTGATGGGCTGGCAGCACCACGCGGATTTTGTACCAGCGGTTGAAGGCCAGGCCGCCGGCGATACTGGCAAGCATCAACGTCAAGACGCCGAGCAACGGCCGCCACGCGTAGTCAATGAAGCTCTTGAAGCCGATGACGTACACGGCGGTCCAGCGTTGCGGGCCGGCACTGGAAATCTTGAACACCAGACCATCGAGGCGCACGTGCAGCCCCTCGCTCAACGCACGGTCGAGCTGCCCGCTGCCGATCAACAGGCTGCCGTTGGGCGCGGTCAGGCTGAAGCTGTCGTAAATCGACCACTTCATGATGCGCTCGATGTCGTTAATCTGGTTCAGGTTCATCAGCGACGCCACGACCACCCATGCACTGGCGCCGTCGATGGCCAATTGCGCCGCCGGTAATGCGATGTTGACGTAACCCAGAACCGTAGGCGGTTGGGCGTCATTCGATGCAGAGCCATAACGTATCCAGTGGACTTGACTGTCCAGCGGACTGGAGTTGGAGGCATGCAGTCGTTCCCGCACCTGCTTCATCACAGGCTGGAACTCGCCGCCCTGGATCTGACCGGCACCGCGCAACTGGCCCACCGCTGGTACGGTGATATCAAAGTTGTTCGGCATGTTGAACAGGAATACCTGAGGCGACTGATAATGCGATGCCGACCAGAATGCGCTGTAGTAACTGGCCAGGTGCGCACCCAATGCAAAGACCTTGTGTCGTTCACTGCGATGAATCGATAGCGGATTGATGTTCACGCTGAAGGGCAGGGAGAGTGGCAGCTCCTGACCTTTGAAGATTTCCTGTCCTTCTGCGGGTAGCGCTTGTTCCACAGTCATGCGCAACTGATAAGTATCAAGCGGCAAGCCTTTGGCACTTTGAGTGGCGAGCGCACTGAGAAAGACTTCCTGTTCCTCGATGTTTTCCATCAGACGCGCAAAGTGAAAGCGCACCGTGTCTCGCTGTTCCTCAATCATGCGATTGAGGCCCCAGGCAGTCAGGCCGACCAGTATCGATGCGAGGCCGCACAGAACCACCAGACCCTTGTTCATCCGTAGTGAGCTGCTGGTCAGTTTCTGCAAAAGCGCGTTGGCGTGCGTCATTGGGCAGGTCTGCTGGAACTGCGTCTATAGACTGTGGGCACCATCACCTCCGATGAAAACACCATTGTACGCAAGGGGTCAGTCAGCAACAGCCGGGCCGTCCTGAATCAGCAACTGCTGAAACACGGAAGACGACACCGCGTGCGAAATAAGGAATCCCTGTACCTGAGTGCAGTTGATTTTACGCAACAGGGCCAGTTCTCGTGCGGTTTCGACGCCTTCTGCCACCACCGTCAGGCCAAGCTGAAGGCCGAGTGCGACGATACTGGTGAGCGCTTGGGCCAGTTCCTCGTTTTCGCTGCAGCCGTGCACCAGCGCCCGATCGATTTTCAGTTCGGTAAGCGGCGTCGAGACCAGGTTCATGTACGAACTGTAGCCCTGACCGAAGTCGTCCTGCGACAGACCGAACCCCTTCATCCGCAACCGGCATGCACCCGCGTAGAAATTGCTGATCTCATCGGGCATCGAACATTCCATCAGCTCAAAGCAGATCATCGCCGGAACGCCGTGCTGCGCAATGACAAAATCGAGAATGCGGTCAGCCAGATCCGGGCTGTTCAGCAGGTGCGTAGGCAGGTTGATGGATACGGGAATCGCATAGCCTTTCGCGCCCCACAACTTTTGTGCCTTGATCGTTTGCGAGAGGATTTGCCAGAGCAGGGATTCTTCCAGGTCGAACGCCTTGACCGCCGGCAGAAAAGTTCCGGGTAACAGTACGCCGTGCTCGTGATGTATCCAGCGCACCAATGCCTCAGCGGCAACGATCCGGCCATTGGCAAGCGACTTTTTTGGCTGAAACCATGCCTGCAATTGACCATTGTCCAGTGCGGCGAGAATGCCCGGGCGATCGATTTTCGGACCGGCCTGAGGCCGGGGCGCGATAGCCTGGCGCAGATTGCCCAATTGGTCCGTGAGGGTGCGCAAGGCGTGGCTCTTGACCGGTTTGGAAATCAGACCGATGACGCGCACGCCCAGATTGCGCGCGGCGAGGCTGGCGCTGGTCAACATCCGACGTGACGCGACACTCATGATTGCCAGCGCGGGCCGTGAGCCCGAAGCTGCCAGCCCCTGAATGAACTGCACGCCGTCCATGCCCGGCATGAGTAAATCCGTCAACACCAGATCGAAGTCACGGCGTTTCAGACAGTCCAGTGCCGCGCTGCCTTCCTCAGCAAATGCCAGGTCGAAGTCGCCGAGTTCACTGAACAGATTTTGCAGATACAGTTGCTGGAATGGATGATCTTCAACGATCAGGATGCTAAGTGGTTTCATTGGGGATTCTTTCGTAGGGCGCCAGTTGGTTGTGCAGAGCCTGCAACGTGAAAGGTTTAACCAGACAATCGTCCATCCCAGCCGCCAGGCAGAGGGCTTCCTCGCCGCGCATGGCGTTGGCAGTTGCACCAATGATCGGCACCTTGCAGCCCAGACGACGTAACTCGCGAGCCAATTCGTAGCCGTTTTTTTTCGGCATGTTGACGTCGCTCAACACAACATCGAAGCGTCCCGCGTGCCACATCGCCAAGGCTTCCTCGCCGTTGCCGGCCAGCTCCGCCGTGCACCCCAATTCGTGCAGTTGGTCATGCAGGATCAATTGGTTGATCACGTTGTCCTCTGCCACCAGCACATGCAGATGCAGTTTTTTCATATGCAGTTGGGGATTGACCGTGTCCGGTTCGATGGCAGGCAACCCTAGGGCGCGGCCGAGCGCTTGCCGAATGGCATTCAAGTGATTGATGTTGACTGCCCAACCGCCCGAGCCGGGTTGCGGTTCGTTCAAGCCATCACCGGTGGCCAACACCAACGGTCCTGACCATTCAGGGACCAGACGCTTGTCAAAGCGACCGGGATGCAGTTCGAGCAATACGGCTTGCTGGTTTTTCATGCCGGGTGATGGCCGTTCCAACTGAGGGCGAGCACCCCAGCGGCGTAGCCAGCCGCTGATGGCTTCGGCCAGTTCGCGAATGGGCGAGACGACGAAAATCACCTTCGACGGCAATGCAGGCAAACCGTTCGGCAGGGCCGGCTGCGCGGGTTGTTCCAGCGAAAGATCCAGAGAAAAACTGCTGCCGAGTCCGGGTTCGCTGACCACGCGGATGCTTCCGTTCATCAAGTGGGTCAGACGCTGGCAGATCGGCAACCCCAGTCCAGTTCCAGCGATCACGTTAGTGTGGCCACGCGACTGATAGAAGGGTTCGAAGATTTGCGCCTGGTCTTCCTCGGTAATGCCTTTGCCGGTATCCGAAACCTGCCACAACAGGTTGGTGCGTTCACCATCCCGACCCAGCACGCTCACACGCAGGACGATGCGACCGGCATCGGTGAATTTCAGCGCATTGTTCAGCAGGTTGTAGAGAATCTGCCGGATGCGCGACACATCGCCGATCACCCGCTCCGGCGACTTCGCATCAATCACGGCGTACAAATCCAGACCTTTGCCATGAGCAGCTGCGGCGTATCCCTGAATCACCTCATGGACGAGCTCAAGCACGCTGAACTCCGTCAGTTCCAGCGCCAGTTGTCCGGCTTCGATTTTCGACACGTCGAGCACATCGCAAATCAATTGCAACAGCGTTGCGGAAGACCCTTCAATGGTGCGCAGATAGTCGGTCTGCTGCGCATTCAGTTCGGTTCGGGCGAGTAACTCCAGGGTGCCCAGCACGCCATACAGCGGCGTGCGTATTTCATGGCTCATGGTGGCCAGGAACAGGGTTTTCGCTTCATTTGCGGCATCGGCTATTTGCCGCGCCTGATCCAGCGCTTCTTCAATCTGAGTGCGCGTGCTGATGTCGCTGAAGGCGCAGAGCAACACGTCTTCGCCCTTGTAACGAGTGGGCGCGCAGCTCAGGTACAGGTGGCGTCCGTCGGCGGCTTCGAAGTAATCGGTGACTTGCGGATTCATCTCGTCGAACGCCTGGTAGATCCAGCGCCGGCTAAGACGCTCACGCTCATCCTCACCACTTGGGCCCAGCCATTGCTGTGACAAGGTATTTTCCAGCACCACCTGGCCGTTGGCCCGACGCAATACGCACAGCGCAACCGGTGCGGTCTGGATCACGTCGCTGCTGAACAGTTCGCTTTCGACCAGCGCCTGAATGCGACTGATGGTGGGCGTAATAAAGCGGTATTCAAGGCGTCGAATCACAACCCACATCATGCTGATGCTGAACAGGCAAAACAGCAGGGCGCCACCCACTCGCGGCCACAGCGCGATCAGCACATCCTGTAAATCGATCGAGTAAACCAACTGCCAGTCGGAAAACTTCAGTTGTTTGCGCATCACCAGATTTTCGGGCAGCCAGTTTCTGCCGACAAAGCCAAAGAAATTCTGCCGCTGCATTTGCATGAGATTGCGACACAGCTGTACAGGTTGGCTGTTGCTGAACACCAACATTCCGTTGGGGTGAAACATCATGAACTGCCCGGCGCTTTGATCATCCAGCGCGTGCGAGACTTCGCGGCCATCCATCTCAAGGCCCAGCCAGCCGGAGTCGAGGTCCTGCGCATCGAGCCGGATGAACATGTAAAGCTGCGAATGGCTGGGCGATTGTTCGGTCAACCACAGTTCGTCCATTGCATTGCTGTTGTCGCGTTTCAACGCCTGCAAGCGATCGAGCATCGCCTGAGGGAAATCAGCGCGTATCGGTGTGGCCGTATAAAGCCTTTTCACCTGAAGGTCGTTGCCACTGCTGACGTACAGCAGATTGACCTGCTTGCTGGTCAGGTATTGCCGGATCCGCTCGGTAAGCCAGATGCTCCATTGCTTACCGCTCGTGGTGCCGAGCAGCAAACGGACTTCTTCCGGCGAGACGTGCTGTTTCAAACCATCGGACTGGCGGATGGCCGATAGGCTCAGGCTCTCGAGCAGCGCCTCGCGCGTGGTGAAAAACGTGTGGGCTTCAGCGATCGCACTGCTCATAAGGCTGCGCCTGCGCGACACTTCGGCGTTGAACGTCAGCAGCAAAAAACTGTAGACACCGCTCAGAATGCCGACAAGCAAAACCACACCGAAGATCCGCAACAATCGTCGCGCAGCGTTTGGTGTAGAGAGGAGGGGATTGATCTGGTGAAGGTAGTTCTTCAGTTTCATCTGGCTACCCTAATGAGGGTAGGTTTGGATGTGTATCAGACGATTCCTAAAGTGCTGGAGCCAGTTCATTTAGGAATCGTCTTATAGCTCTGGCCAATTGTTCGTATGTAATGTGGGTAAAAGGCCGGAGGTGTTGTGTATATGAAAAGCATTGTGTCTGTAAATAAGTGTAGGGGGTCGTATCAAACAATCATAAAGTTGTTGGTGGCTTTAAATTTTTCAATCATAGCTGGTCAGGCCAATGCGGGTTGCGTTCTTTCTATCGGTTCCGCGGCGCAAATAAGCTATTTTATACCCCAAACTATTGCGATACCCGCTGATACGCCAGTTGGGACTCTTCTCCATACAACGGAATCTTCAACATCAGCTCATGTGAGAGTTAAATGTACGGGTGCTTATAATAAAGGTTTGAAAGGGGAGCGAGGTGCAGTGGCAAATAACGGAATACTCCCTTTCGGCGAGTCAGGGCTTGGGTATAAACTTTATTCCGCTGTAATTCCGGCGAGTGGGAATAATGATGGCGTTTATCCCGAGCGAACTGTTGGTGAGGATTTGGGAACCAAGAATCCTTTTATTCTCGAAATCTACAAGATTGGCCCGATCAAAGGCTCTATAATTCCCGCAGGGGCGTTCGCGAGCTTCTATGGTGATTCGGTGAAAATGTATACCGCGAGTCTCGCCAGTGATGTTTATATCAATCAGAGCAGCTGCGAAGTACCCGACGTGACAGTGCAGATGGGTAATCAGCTGGCGTCCGATTTTACCGGCATTGGCGTGACCGTAGCTGCAAGAGATTTCTATATCGACTTGGTACGCTGTGGCTCAGGTATCAACAAAGTTACCTACATGCTGGATGGCGCTGACGGAAATTATTCTGCTGATCAAGGTATTATAAAACTGGATCCGCAAAGTGTTTCCGGTGTAGGCGTGCAAATCAAGCGTGACGGCCATCCCGTTTCATTGGGGGCGTGGCTTACCGATTTTATCAAGCCGCAAATGGGCAGTAACCGGTACAGCTTTTCAGCATCTTATTATCAAGTAGGCAAGAGCGTTTCGATTGGACCAGCGAATGCCTCGCTTAGAATAACGGTTAAATACTTATAGTGATCGTCTCTGATACTTGCAAGGCGTCGGTCTTGTAAGCCGGAATTATTGGTTGGAGTATTTTGGTTGAAAACCTCGCATTGCATAATCGGAATCTTGCTGATTACGACGCTATTGCTGTTGATTGAAATACCGATCGACACTTGGCTGACGTCGGCAACCCTGAGCCTGACACTTGGGGCCAGCGCACTGGTTTACATGGCAGCTTCCTGTCTGCTAGCCAGTCGCTGGGGTGTTATCGAAAGCCTGTTCGGCGGCCTGGATCGCGTCTATGAGGCACACAAGTGGCTAGGTATATGGGCTCTGGTATTCGCCACGTATCATTTTGTATTCAAGGCGGATCTGGATGTCTGGCACAGCGCCTCTATCCTGGAATTTCCCCGATACTGGACGCGACTGGTCCGCCAATTAAGCTATGTCGCATTGGGTCTGATAGTGCTACTGGCGCTGAACCGTCATATTCCTTACAGCCTGTGGCGATGGTGGCACAAACTCTCCGGCCCATTGTTCCTGCTCGTGATCTTGCATTGGCTCAGTTTCAGATCGCCGATCACCTTACTCAGTCCTTCGGGCATCTGGTTGACGCTGTTCTGCGCACTGGGTGTGCTCGCCGCCCTCTACAAGCTGGTGCTCTATCCATTTGTTGCCCGTGCGGGCGAGTATCGAGTGACAGCCGTGCATAGAGAAAAAGATGCGCTGCATTTGACACTGCAGCCGACTCATAAAGGTTTCGAATTCAAAGCCGGGCAGTTCGCTTTTCTGGCAATGCAGGAAAAGGGCCTACGCGAGCCGCACCCCTTCACGATAGCGAGCGCCAACGGTGCGGATGGGCAGATTGCGTTCATCATCAGAGGGCTGGGGGATTACACGAAAAAGCTCTGCGAATGCGCCACGGTCGGAATGCGCGCCACCGTCTATGCCCCTTACGGACGTTTTAAGCGAGCCTCTCAGGCCGAGCGGGAAATCTGGGTCGGCGCAGGTGTGGGTATTTCGCCTTTCATTTCCTGGTTGCAGGACCCAGACGGCAAAGACTTCGAAAAAGCGACGCTGGTCTATTGCTTCGCACCCGCGCGCGCCTTCCCTGCGCCCGAGGAGCTGCAAGTCATGACCGAGAGGCGTGGGGCGCAATTCGTGCGCAACGTCGGTGGTATCGAACAGCTAGCTGAAACCATCGGTCAGGCGGTGACTCAAACCGAACCGCGCAAAATCCACATCAGTTTTTGCGGTCCCAAAGGCTTGCTGACCAAGGTGCACGAGCTGATGGATACCAACCGGATCCCGAAAGCCAATCTGCACTTCGAAGCTTTCGAGTTCCGTTGATTTGCAGGGCTGGCGCTTGTAACGCTACATCGAGCTCCCCGCGGAGCTCGCGATTGATGAATTCCGGGCAAACCCCAGAAACGACAAAGCCCTGAATAATCAGGGCTTTGTCGGTACAAATATGGCGGAGGCGATGGGATTCGAACTCATGGACCTGTTACAGTCGACGGTTTTCAAGACCGTTGCCTTAAACCACTCGGCCACACCTCCGTTGCGTTGCGGGCGCCATAATACCTGAATGAAACACACTGTCAAACTCTCTGCATGGCTTGTTACAGAGCGTCTGTTATGATCTTTGCGACTGAACGTTTCAAACCAACAGGAGTGTCGCCATGCGCGAACAGGATTACGCAGTTAATAACAGCGTGCAGGCTGAGCAGCTAGAGGTTAGCCGCGTCCTGCGCAACACTTATGGCCTTCTGGCGCTGACGCTTGCATTCAGCGGCGTGATGGCTTTCGTGGCTCAGCAGATGCGTGTTGGCTACCCGAACATTTTCGTGGTGCTGATCGGCTTCTACGGGCTGTTCTTCCTCACTAACAAACTCCGCGATTCCGCGTGGGGCCTGGTGTCGGCGTTTGCCCTGACCGGTTTCATGGGTTTCCTGCTCGGCCCGATCCTCAACCGTTACCTGGGCATGCAGGGCGGCGCTGAAGTGGTCAGCTCCGCGTTCGCGATGACCGCACTGGTATTCGGTGGTCTGTCGGCGTACGTGCTGATTACCCGCAAGGATATGAGCTTCCTCGGTGGCTTCATCACCGCCGGTTTCTTCGTCCTGCTGGGCGCAACCCTGGCGAGCTTCTTCTTCCAGGTCAGCGGTCTGCAACTGGCGATCAGCGCCGGTTTCGTGCTGTTCTCGTCGGTGTGCATTCTGTTCCAGACCAGCGCGATCATCCACGGTGGCGAGCGCAACTACATCATGGCGACCATCAGCCTGTATGTATCGATCTACAACCTGTTTGTCAGCCTGTTGCAGATCTTCGGCATCATGAGCCGCGACGACTGATAGCAAGACTCGTAATAACGAAAAACCCGCCTCGGCGGGTTTTTTGTTGCCTGCGATAAAGGCTAATTGATGATGATGCTGCCATCGGCATTCTGTTTGTAGATCGTGTAAGGCAGCAGCAACGTGTCGAGCACCCCGGACGCTGCTGCGTCGAAGAACACGGCGGGGGTGGCGTTGTTGAAGTTGAACGTATCCACGGGTTGGGGGCGCTCGGCGTGCAGCAGGCAGAAGTCGTAGGTCAGACCGCTGTAGATCCGGGGCACTGCGCCGCAGTAGGTTTTTTTCTCTTTCAGATCGTCGACCGCAGTTTGATCGCTGCGCACCACGGTCTGCACGGTCCCGCAACCGGCAAGCATCATCGCCGCCAGCGTCACTGCCTGAATTCTCATGCCGCCAATCCTTCGCCGGAAAAGTCTCAATCTACGCCGAGCGAGCCGAAAAAGCATCTATGCCATCGGTGGCAACCGGCGTTTGACCGGGGTCTTCTTGACGATCGCAGTGTTGGTTTCAGCCAGCGTGTTAAGGCGATCCAGCAGAGTATCCAGTTGTTCCATCGAGCGCACATGCAGGCGCGCGATGAAGCAGTCTTCTCCGGTCACCTTGTCGCACTCGGTGAACTCGGGAATCGACTGGATCTGCCGCTCGACTTCCTGCAATTGCCCCGGCAGCGGTCGCACCCGAACGATGGCCTGCAACTGATAACCGAAGCACTTCGGGTCGATCTCAACGGTGTAGCCCTTGAGCACGCCGCGCTCCTCCAGCCGGCGCAGGCGCTCGGCCACGCTTGGCGAAGACAATCCGCTGATCTGCGCCAGTGCCTTGAGTGAGCGTCGCGAGTCTTCCATCAGGGCGCCGATAAGAAGCTGATCTATATCGTCAGTCATACAAAACTCCAGCATTAGGCAATCACGGAAAATCACCCGCGATAAAAAAGGCAAAAACCGAGTTTAGCCTGCTTTATGCGCTGGAGCAGCCCCGTGGCCGCTTGGCATACTTTTGCCATAACCACAGGAGACTGATGATGGACAAAACCCTCCGGCGCGGCTCGTTCGAGATGACCGCCGCCATGCTGATTTCCGGCACCATTGGCTGGTTCGTGCTGATGTCCGGGCAACCGGTTCTGGACGTAGTGTTCTGGCGCTGCGTGTTCGGCGCCGGCACTTTGCTGTTGATCTGCGCCGCGTTCGGCTTTCTAAAACCAGGCATTCTGACCCGCACCACGTTCCTGCTGGCAGTCATCAGCGGCGTGGCGATTGTCGGCAACTGGGTGCTGCTGTTCGCCTCGTATTCGCGGGCGTCGATTGCCATCGGAACGGCGGTGTACAACGTGCAGCCGTTCATGTTGGTGGGATTGGCGGCGCTGTTTCTCGGCGAGAAAATCACCGTGCAGAAACTGTTGTGGCTGGCGGTTTCGTTCCTCGGCATGTTGGCGATTGTCAGCGCCCATGGCGGGCAGGGCGAAAGCGGCAGCGATTACCTGATCGGAATCGCGCTGGCGCTCGGCGCTGCGTTGCTCTACGCCATCGCCGCGTTGATCATCAAGCGCTTGACCGGCACGCCGCCGCATCTGATCGCGCTGATTCAGGTGTGCACCGGGATCTTGTTGCTCGCGCCGTTCGCACACTTTTCTGCGCTGCCACAAGCACCCAGTGCCTGGGCCAGTCTGCTGACACTGGGCATCGTTCACACCGGTTTGATGTATGTGCTGTTGTACGGCGCAATTCAGAAGTTGCCGACCGCATTGACCGGCGCACTGTCTTTCATCTATCCGATTGCGGCGATTTTCGTCGACTGGTTCGCCTTCGGCCATCGCCTGCAACCGCTGCAATGGCTCGGCGTGGCGGCGATTCTGCTGGCCGCGGCCGGCATGCAACAGGGCTGGGGATTGAGAGCGCGGCGCTTGGCGGCGCAGTGACCTCATATGTCCTTGAACACCGATTTAAACAAGCCTTTGAGCTGCAGATTGCCGGCATCCACCAGATGGTTGTCGTCAAAGTACAAAGGCACGCCATCCTTCGATCCCATGCAATTGCCCTCAGGGCAAAGATTCGCAGTCGGGTCCAGCACCTGAGCGTTGCAGCGTTTCGCCGCTACGGCGATGGCGTTGTTGGCAATGCTGTTGCGCCGTTCATAGTCGAGCAACGGGACCGAAATGTCCGAAGCATCGCCAAAGATGCGCTGATGCAGATTCAGCCCCTTGAAGACGCTGAACGGCATCTCCGGAATCGGCCTGACGATATACACCGGGTGATTTTCGGCAATCGCACAAACGGTTGCGGCGTACTCGGCGACGTACGCCTCACTGAAGGAAGCGTGCTGATCCGGGAAGCGAATCCGGTAGCTATTGCCGCGGCTTGGATCTGCATACAACGCCGCCCGGCTGAACAGCACCACTGGAACACCCGCGTATGAATCCTTGAGGATTTGCAGTTTTTCGTGATTGAACGCACGGCATTGGCCTTCGAGCTGTTTGTCGCGCATTTGAAAGTTCTGCAACGTCGGGCAACCGCCACGGGCCCAGGACAACGCTGCGTTCGGGTTATCCAGCTGCACGGCGGCGGCGGTGGATTGCGCATGGCTGTCGCCAAACAGAATCACCGATACCTCGCCCGCACCGAGCTTGCAATCGGCTGCGGCGTAGGCGTTGGGGTAGCACTCTTGCGTATAGAGCTTGCTGGTGTACTCCGGTTGCCCGAGGTCAACAAAGGCAAAGCGCAGATCCGGATGCGCCTTGACCAGCGAGGCCGTCGTGGCCGACAGCACAACCACCCCGACCACGGCCCCTGCAAACTTGAACAGCGTGCCGCGTGCCGAACTGATTGGCTTTACTCTGGATTCAACCAGGTAATACGACACGCCACCCAGCGCGAAGGAAATGATCAGCGCGCCGAGCAAGTGCGGCCAGCTATCGAGCAGGCCACAGGTATAGAGAAACACCACCAGCGGCCAATGCCACAGATACACCGAATAGGAAATAGTGCCGGTGAATTGCAGCGCCTTGTTATTACTGAAGACCGACTGCGTATTTGCGTAGATCACCAGCACCGTGCCGAGTACCGGCAACAGGGCAAGGTAACCCGGCCACAGATCCTGCTCTGAAAAACACAGCACACTCGCCAGAATCGCCAGCAGCCCCAAACCTTCACAGATCGAGCCGTTGCGCTTGCTGATATGCAGCGGGAACAAAAACACCAGTCCGCCCGCAAGCAATTCCCAGGCCCGGGTCGGCAGCATATAGAAGGCAAAAACCGGATCTGAACGGGTGACGACAACTGACGCAGCAAGAGACACCACCGCCAGCACCAGCAGAACGTAGCGGGTCTTTTGCGGGCTAAACAGTTTGTACAGCATCATCAGCAGCAGGGGATACAGCACATAGAACTGCCACTCCACCGACAACGACCACGTATGCAACAACCAGTTTTCCTGCAACGGCGCGTCGAAGTAGCTGCCACCCTCGGCGAACATGAAGTTGGAGCTGAACAGCAGGCTGCTTTTGATCGACCTAATGACTTCGCGAAAATCATCCAGCGGCAGGAACACGAAACCAAACAGCAACAAGGCCACACACAGCACCAGCAGTGCGGGAATGATTCGCCGCGCTCTGGAGGCATAGAACCCCAGAATCGAAAAACGCTGCTGCTCCAGTCCCTTGCAGATGATGCCGGTCATCAGGAAACCGGAGATCACAAAGAACACGTCAACACCGGCAAATCCGCCGCCGAACCCGGTGATGCCGAAGTGGTAAAGCACCACCGAGAGTACGGCGAGTGCGCGCGAGGCGTTGATGTTCGTCCTGAATTGCATTTGGCGTCCGTGTCACATCCATGGGGGGACGCATTGTAGAGATGATGTCGAGTTTGTTACACCGAAAAATCCCCCTCAGATATTCCAGCGCGGCGCCGTCTTCGCCAGACGTTGGCGCA
This sequence comes from Pseudomonas sp. P4795, assembly GCF_048822895.1. Lineage (NCBI taxonomy): Bacteria > Pseudomonadati > Pseudomonadota > Gammaproteobacteria > Pseudomonadales > Pseudomonadaceae > Pseudomonas > Pseudomonas sp. P4795. The sequence goes on from NZ_JBMFBT010000014.1 coordinate 36,420, forward strand.
TCTCGCCGATATTCGCCGCCAGTTGTCGGGTCAACAGACGGTAGCCGTCAAGCGCGCTGTAGACCGGTGCATCAAGGCTGGCGTCCGGCAACTCTACGGGACGTGCCAGACGCTGGGCCGAGCCGGTTTTCAGCGACCGGGCCATACCGATCAGTTGCACACGAATCTGTCGATGTTCAGCCTTCAGCGCCGATTGCAGATGCGCCATCGCCTCGGGGTCACTCGCATCCGGCCGAGTATTGCCGAGGATCTCCAAGGTACTGATGCACATGCGCAAGTTGCGCTGGATCGCATCCAGTTCGGTCATGGAAACCTTCACTTCCTTGGACACCGACGGCATCAGCGAACGCAGTTGCACCATCACCGTGTTGAGTTTGCCCATCAGTTTCAGGTGTTCATCGGCCGTCACCGGTTGGCCGCTGATGATCCGTCCGTAGACGGTGGCGCAGTCGCGCAATGCGTCAGCCAGGTTGTAACGCCACGAATACACGGCGTACAGCGGCAGGGCGAAGGAAAATGCCAGCGCCAAGGCGATGCCGATCAGGATGTCGACCCCGCGCCATAGTCCGTCGGTGATCGGGTTGTCGCCGTGGCCCGCGACGATGAATACGGTAATCGCCGACAACAGGGCCGTGTAACCACCCTTGCCGATGGCGTGATAGGAGAAGAAACCGCAGACCACCGCCATCGCAAAATAGGTCAGCCACGGCATGCCCAGCCACGCTTCCTGCGCAACCAGCAACAACCCGACACCAGCACCGATCAACGTGCCAATGGCGCGTTCTGCAGCTTTTTTGCCGATGTTGCCGTGATGCTGCAAACCGCCGATCACCACCAGCATCGTCACCGACGCCCACTCGCCGTGGGGCAGGTTGATGCCGGTGGTCAGCAGGATCGTCGCCAGCAACCCCAACGCCACCCGCACCGCGTGGATCAGCCGCGCATGTCGATAGCGGCGATACGGGTCCAGTACAGGACGCAGAATCCGCCGCAGAAACGGCGGCCAACGGTGCGGGCTGAACGTGCTCAGTGTCGGTCTCCTCAGAAGATGTAGTCGGTGGTCAGGAAGCTTGAATCACGGCCGCGAATGATCTCGCTGATCAGATCCTTGTTGCTGTCCTGGAACTTGGTCGCCACCAGCGTGCGGATCGAAAACACCCGCAATGCATCGTGTACCGACAGCGTGCCTTCGGCGGAGTTCTTGCGACCATTGAACGGATAAGTGTCCGGGCCACGCTGGCATTGGGCATTGAGGTTGATCCGTCCAACCTGATTGGCAAACGTATCGACCAGTCGGCCGACCGCCACCGGGTTGGTACCGAAGATGCTCAGTTGCTGGCCGAAGTCCGATTCGAGCACGTAATCGATCACGGTATCGAGGTGACGGTACGGCACGATCGGTACGACCGGGCCGAACTGTTCTTCCTGATACACGCGCATCTGCGGCGTCACCGGGTACAGCACTGCCGGGTAGAAAAACGACTCCCGGGATTCGCCGCCATTCGGGTTGACCACCTGCGCGCCCTTGCTTTGCGCGTCAGCCACCAGACCGTGCAGATAATCGACCTTGCTCGCTTCCGGCAATGGCGTCAGCGACACACCGCTGTCCCACGGCATACCCGGTTTCAGGGTGGCGAGTTTGGCGTTGAATTTCTCGATGAAGCTGTCGACCACGTCTTCATGCACAAACAGGATTTTCAACGCGGTGCAGCGCTGGCCATTGAACGACAGCGAACCGGTGACTGCTTCGCTGACTGCGTTGTCCAGATCAACCTCAGGCAGAACGATGCCGGGATTCTTCGCGTCCAGGCCCAGAGCAGCACGCAAGCGGTGTGGTTTCGGATGCAGTTTTTTCAGGTCGCTGGCGGCTTTGTTGGTGCCGATGAAGGCGAAGATGTCGATCTTGCCGCTGGCCATCAGCGCGCTGACTGTCTCGCGGCCGCTGCCGTAGATCACGTTGATCACGCCGGTGGGGAAGCTGTCGCGAAAGGCTTCGAGCAACGGACGAATCAGCAACACGCCGAGCTTGGCCGGTTTGAACACCACGGTGTTGCCCATGATCAGCGCCGGAATCAGCGTGGTGAAGGTTTCGTTCAGCGGATAGTTGTAAGGCCCCATGCACAGCGCCACGCCGAGCGGCACGCGGCGGATCTGCCCGAGCGTGTCCTGTTCCAGTTCGAAACGGCTGGAGCGGCGGTCGAGTTCTTTCAGCGCATTGATGGTGTCGACGATGTAATCGCAGGTGCGGTCGAACTCTTTTTCCGAGTCCTTGAGGTTCTTGCCGATTTCCCACATCAGCAACTTCACCACGGCGTCGCGCTGTTCACGCATGCGGCGCAAGAAGGCTTCAACGTGCTGGATGCGCTCGGCCACGCGCATGGTCGGCCACAGGCCCTGGCCACGGTCATAGGCGCGCACGGCGGCATCGAGGGCGGTGAGGGCGGTCTCGGCATCGAGCAGCGGCGTACTGCCGAGGATCACTTGTTCGTCGCCGTTTTCGCCCTTCAAATAAACCGGGCTGCGCACCGTCGCGAGCGGGCCGTCCCAGCGGCGCAACTGGCCGTCGACCAGGTATTCGCGTTGCTCGACTTGCCCCTCGAGGCGGTATTTTTCCGGGATGTCGCTGACAGCAGGGAACAGGTTCTCAAGGATGTGTGCTGTGGCCATGTCGCTACCCCATAGAGTTTGTCGGCGTGCCGATCGGAAAAGTCTGTACAGGTTATACGCCTGAATGCGCGGAAATTTAAACCCGCAAATGTCACGCGAATGTCACGCAAAGGCGCAGAACAGAGGCGATTGGCTGGCCCCGGAAGTCCCCATCAATGGCCCGCAATGCCCGCAGCGTCTGGCTTATGGTTGAACTCGCAGGAATCACAACAATAAAAGGCATTCCACGCGAGGATCACGATGCGGGCACCCCGACTGACTTTATTGATAGCGCTGTGCATGGCGCTGGCCGGTTGTGGCGACGACCCCAAACCACCAGCCACCGCCAGCAATGGCATGCCGGCCGATCCAGTCCTGGCACAGATTTACGCCAACAGCTGCCAACTGTGCCACGCCAACCCTGCCGCCAACGCGCCACTCACCGGCGATCGCAAAGCCTGGGAACCACGCGTGCAGCAAGGCGCCGACACGCTGCTCGACCACGCCATCAACGGCTACAACGGCATGCCGCCGATGGGCCAGTGCGTCGAGTGTTCGGAAGATCAGTTTCTGCAGTTGATCGGCTTCATGGCCGATCAGCCGCTGCCACGCTAAGGGGGCGCGCATGACGATGGATCTGACACGGCGTCAGTTGTTGCAACGGGCAAGCATTGTCGGTGCGTTCAGTGCGCTGGCATCGAGCCCGGCGTTGGGCCAGTTGCTGCGCGCGCCTCGGTTGATTCCGTGGCGCAACTGGTCGGGCGGGCAGAGCTGTCAGCCAGCCGCGCGCCTGGCGCCGAAGAATCTTGACGAATTGACCTCGGTTATCCAGCAGGCGCCGGGCAAGATCCGCCCGGTCGGCTCGGCGCATTCCTTCAGCGCGCTGGTGCCCACCGACGGCACGTTGCTGTCGCTGAGTTACTTCAACGGCTTGCTTGATCACGATCCGAAAACCCTGCAAGCCGAATTCGCCGCCGGCACCCCGATGTCGCGCATGGGCGTGCCGCTGAAAGAGGCCGGCCAGGCCCTGCAAAATATGGCGGACATTGACTATCAAACCCTCGCCGGAGCGATTGCCACCTCAACCCACGGTACCGGCAAAACCTTCCAGTCCTACTCGGCCCACGTCTGCGGCATGCAACTGGTGACCGCCAGCGGCGAAGTGCTCGACTGCGACAGCCAACGCCATCCCGAAGTGTTCACTGCTGCTCGCGTCTCCCTCGGCGCGCTGGGCGTAGCAACGAAAATCCGCCTGCAAAACCGCCCGGCCTATCGCCTGCGCGAAACCCAGTGGATCGCCAAGACCGAAGAACTCCTCGAAGACCTCGACAAGCACACCCGCGAAAATCAGCACTGGGAAATGCTCGTCGTCACCCATTCCGACTACGCGCTGTCCATCGCCCTCAACGAAACCAGTGATCCGCCCACATCGCCGATCAGTCCCGAGGAGGAGGGCGGCAACGCGTTCGTAACGCTGATCGAAAAGATCGACAAGTACGCCAGTGATTTCCCGGATCTGCGCCGCACGCTGCTCAATAACCTGCGCCATCTCGCCAGTTTCGATGACCGGGTTGGTGACTCGTTCGACATCTACGCCAACGTGCGCACCGTGCGCTTCAACGAGATGGAATATTCGGTGCCGGCCGAATACGGTCCGGCCTGTCTGCGCGAAATCCTCAAGCTGATTCAGGACAAGGATCTGCGCACCTGGTTTCCCATCGAGTACCGCTACGTCGCGGCCGACGATATTCCGCTGAGCATGTTCGAGGGCCGCGACAGCTGTTCGATCTCGGTGCACCAGCACTACCAGATGGATCACCACAACTTCTTCGCCGCCGTCGAGCCGATTTTCTGGAAATACAACGGCCGCCCGCACTGGGGCAAGTTGCACACGCTCAATGCGCGGACGTTGCAGACGCTGTATCCGCGCTGGCAGGAATTCATTCAGGTTCGACAAGCGCTGGACCCGAGCGGCAAATTTCTTAATGCACATCTGTCGTCGATTCTGGGGGTGAGCTGATGGCGGTCAATCGACGCAATTTTCTGCTCGGCACATTGGGTGTTAGCGCGTTGCTGATGGGAGTTGGCGCGTGGCTGCGGCCGGGGGATCGCGGCGCACCATACAGCGAATATTTCCGCGCGCTGAATCGCGAGCTCAAGGCCAACGGCCCGATGCGCCCGGTGTTACTGATTGATCTTGATCGCCTCGATCACAACGTTGACGTGGTGGTGGAGTCGGTCAAACGCAGCGGCAAACATCTGCGGCTGGTGGAGAAATCCCTGCCGGCGCCGGGGCTGCTGAGTTACATCGCTCAGCGCGTCGGCACGCAGCGGCTGATGTCGTTTCATCAGCCGTTTCTCAATCACGATGCTTTGACGTTTCCGCAGTCCGATATTCTGCTCGGCAAACCGCTGCCGGTGCGTTCGGCCGAGCTGTTCTATCAGACGCACAAAGGTCAGTTCGATCCGGCCAAACAGCTGCAATGGCTGCTCGACGGCCCTGAGCGCCTGCAACAATACCTCGACTTGGCGCGAGGCTTGGGCACGCGGATGCGCATCAACATCGAACTGGACGTTGGCTTGCATCGCGGCGGCGTCAGTGACTTGAATGTGCTCGGGCAGATGCTTACCTTGATCGCCGCCAATCCGCAGCACCTGCAGTTCGCCGGGTTCATGGGCTACGACCCGTTCGTGGGCATGGGTGTGCCGGGGATTCTCGGTTCGCCTGAAGAGTTGTTCGCCAAGGTGATGGTGATTTACCAGCGCTGCGTCGACTTCACCCGCCAGCAATTCCCCGCGTTGTGGCATGACGGTTTGACTCTGAATACGGCCGGCAGCCCCAGCTATCGCATGCATGAAAATGAACGTCTGAGCACCGAAGTTTCGGTCGGCACTGCGATGCTCAAACCGACTCACTATGACCTGCCGTCGCTGGTCGATCACGTGCCCGCCGCCTATATCGCCACACCCGTGCTGAAAAGCACCGGCGCGGTGAACATCCCAGCACTGGATGACAAGTCGAAACTGTTCTCGTGGTGGGACGCCAACCAGCGCCAGACCTTTTTCATCTATGGCGGCAACTGGATGGCCGAGTTCGAATCGCCGCGCGGATTGCAGAGCAACGGCGTGTATGGCCGCAGCTCGAATCAGGAAATGGTCAACGGCTCGAATGCCGTGGGCCTGAGCATCGAAGATCAAGTGTTCCTGCGCCCGACCCAGACCGAAGCTGTCCTCCTGCAGTTCGGGGACTTACTGGCCGTGCGCGGCGGCAAGATCGTCGATACCTGGCCCGTATATTCCTGAAGATCAAAAGATCGCAGCCTGCGGCAGCTCCTACAGGGTGTACACCAGCCCATGTAGGAGCTGCCGAAGGCTGCGATCTTTTGATCTTGCTGTCCCCTCCCAAAAAATCCCCACATGAAGCTTTCATGACAAAAGTTCGGTAGCACATAGCCAGTCCGGTCATGCCTATGTAACGCGCTTGAGGGGCCTTTCGGGGCGCTTTTCACAAGCCGAGGCGGGACGCCGGGAGTGAGGCAATGGGGACTATGGAACGCTACTCGAAAGTGGGCATGCAGGAACTCGATCAACGCTTGTCGAAGATCGTCGAAGCCGCGCGCAAGAAGCCGGTTTCGGTGTATCGCTACGGCGCGCCGTGGGTCTGGATCGTGTCGCAGGATGACTGGCAGGGCGCCTTGAAAGAGGTCTCCAGCTACATTCCGCCCGGCCATTCGCTGGTGCTGCTGCGCCCGCAGATCGACGATTTGCTCGACGCCCATCGCGAGCTCCTGCACGACCTCAATGCCCAACCCGGCATGCTCATCCCCGCGCAAACGGTCATGCACATCCTGCTCCTGCAACTGCTGTATTCGGTGCCCAGCGAACAGCAGCTCTACGAACAGCTGAACTACAACCTGCTGTTCCGCTGGTTCGTCGGCCTCGGCCTGAACCAGAAAGTCTGGAGCTTCAACGTCCTCAGTCGCGACATCGCCACGCTACTCAACAACCCGCGTGCGGTGCAGCTCATCCAGAAAATCATCGGCGAAGTGTTCTGCGGTGCCTTGCTGCAAATGCCCGAGTTCTCCTTGAACTTCGCGCTGTTGCACACCTGGCTCGGCAAGCATGTCTGCGCCTCGACAGCCAGCAATTGATGACGCGGCGCTTGAGCGCCAACAGATCCAAGGGAATTTCAGGGGGTAGTGTGGAACAGATTTTCACGTCACGGCTGGCGCTGTGGGGCTGGTTGCTGGTGACGGCGGGCGCGCAGCCGGCGCTCGCCGAAGAGGTCGCCGAAAGCGCGGCCGCGCAGCGTCTGGTCGACGTCAACGAATACTTCGTACGCGGCAACACCGTGCTCGATGCGCGGGCGATTGAAGAGGCGGTGTACCCGTTTCTCGGCCCGCAAAAAGCCCTGACCGATATCGAAGGCGCGCGTGATGCGTTGCAGAAGGTCTATCAGGAACGCGGCTATCAATCGGTGTTCGTCGAATTGCCGGAGCAAGCGGTCGCTGACGGCATCGTCTATCTGCAAGTCAGCGAAACCAAGGTCGGCCGGGTGCGCGTGGTCGGCGCCAAACACTATTCGCCGCTGGACATCCGCGACAACGTACCGGCGCTGAAAGAAGGCGAGGTGCCGGACTTCGCCAAGGTCCAGGGCGAACTCGCGCAATTGAACAAAACCCCGGGCCGGCAAGTCATGCCGCTGGTGCGCGAAGGTCAGCGCCCCGGCACCATGGACGTGGATTTGCAGGTCGAAGACCAGAACCCCTGGACCGCCAGCGTCGGCCTCAACAACGACTACAGCGCCGACACCGAAAAGCTCCGTGCCGTCACCAGCCTCGGCTACAACAACCTCTGGCAGCTCGGTCACAGCATTTCCCTGACCTACTTCACTGCGCCCGAAGACACCAGCAATGCCAAAGTCTGGTCCGGTTCCTACACCGCGCCGCTGACCGATCGCTGGAGCGTGCAGTTCTCCGGTTATCAGTCCGACAGCAACGTCGCCACCATCGGCGGCAGCAACGTGCTCGGCAAGGGCCATTCCTACGGGGTGTCGGCGATCTACACGCTGCCGTCCAGTGGCAACTGGTCAAACTCGCTGTCGGCCGGCATCGACTTCAAGGATTTCGACGAGCGCCTGACCCTGTCCGGCGAGAGCGACAAAGTCCCGCTGCAATACGCGCCATTCACCTTCGCCTACAACGGCTATCGCTACACCGAAAAGAGCCAGCTCGGCCTCGGCCTGAGTCTGGTTGCGGCCACGCGCAGCATCTTCGGTTACGGCAGCTCCGACGAAGATTTCGACTACAAACGCTACCGCGCCAACCCGAGCTTTGCCGTGCTCAAGGGCGATACCAACTTCACCTGGACCTTCAACAACGACTGGCAGAGCGCGAGCAAAGCCGCGTTTCAACTGGCATCCGGTCCATTGGTTTCCAACGAACAGTTCTCTGCCGGCGGCGCGACTTCGGTACGCGGCTATCTGGCCGCCGAACGCACCGCTGATGACGGCTACTTGCTCAGCCAGGAACTGCGCACTCCATCGCTGGCCAAGTACGCCGGCACCTGGGTGCAGGACTGGCGCTTCTACGCCTTCGCCGAAGGCGCGCAGCTGTATCTGCGCGACGAACTGCCTGATCAGGACGCCAATTACGCCCTGGCCAGCGTCGGCCTCGGCACCCGCGCCAGCCTGAGCAAATGGCTGTCCGGCAGCCTCGACTGGGGCTACCCGCTACTCGAAGGGCCGAACACCTCGAAACAGGAATCGCGCCTGCACTTCAACCTTCAGGCCACTTTCTAACAAGGAGCACTTTTCATGCAGCGCCTCTTCCTTTCGTTGTTGATCTGCCTGGGCTTCGTGCTCCCGGCCACGGCTCAGGCCTGGTGGCAGGACGACTGGCATTACCGCAAACAGATCGCCCTCGACACCACGCCACAAGGTGCGGCGATCAATCAGGCGCTGGGCCGCACCGCGCTGCTGGTGCGCCTGCACACCGGCAACTTCACCTTCGACGGCGTGAAGGAGGACGGCTCGGATCTGCGCTTCGTCAGCGCCGACGATAAAACCGTGCTCAACCACCAGATCGAAAGCTTCGACGCGCTGATGGGCATGGCGCTGATCTGGGTCGATGTGCCGAATGTCGAGGGCAGTCAGCGTCAGGACATCTGGATGTACTACGGCAATCAGAAGGCCCCGGCCACTGGCAACGGTCAACTGACGTTCGACCCGAATTACACCGCGCTCTATCACTTCGACGGCGCCACCGGCACCCCGGCCAAAGACACCACCGCCTATGGCAACACCGCGCAAAGTGCGACCGGCGCGAGCATCGACGGCGTAGTAGGGCGGGCCTTGCAGTTCAGCGGCCAACCGTTGCTGCTGCCGGCCAGCCCTTCGCTGCAACACAACGCGGGCAGCTCGTTCACCTTCAGCGCCTGGTTGCGCCTCGATCAAGCCAGTGGCGAGCAGTTGATTCTGGCCCGTCGCGAGGGCGCCAACAGTCTGCTGATTGGCGTCAACCAAGGCGTGCCGTTTGTGGAAATCGATGGCCAACGCGCCGTCGCCACGCAACCGCTGAATCCGGGCCAGTGGCAGCATGTTGCGCTGACGGCTGAAGGCTCCAAAGTCACGCTGTTCATCAACGGTCGCGAAGGCGCGACGTTGGCTGTGGCGATGCCCGCGTTCAACTCGGTCATGGCGATCGGCGGGGATCTTTCGGCCAGCGCTTTCCAGCCATTCGCCGGGGCCATCGACGAACTGCGGCTGTCGAAAGTCTCACGTCCGGTACCACTGTTGCTGGCAGACGCCACCTCGCAAGGCGCGGAGTCGAAACTGGTCGCTTACGGCGTCGATGAAGAACAGTCCGGTTTTGGTTTCGGCAGTCTCGGTTTCCTGCTAAACGCGGTGCCAATCGACGCCTGGGTGATCATCGCGGTGCTGGTGCTGATGATGTTCCAGTCGTGGGTGATCATGCTGCGCAAGAACCGCACCCTCGGCCGCGTCACCGCCGCCAACGAACTGTTCCGCGAGCAATTCGCCAAGGTCGGCACGCGTCTGGAAATGTTCGCCGACGACGCGCAACTCGCCCAGCGTTTGCAGCACTCGTCGCTGTGGCGTTTGTATCTGGTGGCGGTAAAAGAGATCCGCACTCGCCGCGAGCAGGGCGCTGATACGTCTTCAGTTTCCGCAGCCACCATCGAAGCCATCCGCTGCTCGATGGACGGCGTGCGTACCCGTGAAAATCAGGCGCTCGGCTCGAAACTTTCGACCCTGTCCAACGCCATCGCCGGCGGTCCGTACATCGGCCTGCTCGGTACGGTGATGGGGATCATGGTGGTGTTCCTCGGCACGGCCATGGCCGGTGACGTCAACATCAACGCCATTGCACCGGGCATGGCCGCCGCCTTGCTCGCCACCGCCATGGGCCTGTTCGTCGCGATCCCCGCGCTGTTTGGCTACAACCGGCTGATCACCCGCAACAAAGAGGTCAGCGCCGACATGCGCGTGTTCGTCGACGAGTTCATCACCCGTCTGGCGGAGATGCATGGCGAGAGCCAGTTCAGTGAAGCGGCGCATCAGCGCGGCCATCACGCCAACGCATCCGTACCGGCCTGAGGAGCACTGACATGGCGTCCGTAAATACCTCCCACGACGACGATGACGATGCACCGGTGGACAGCATCAACATCACGCCACTGGTGGACGTGCTGATGGTGGTGCTGGTGATGTTCATTCTCACCGCCACCGCGCAGGTCTCGGGGATTCAGATCAACCTGCCGAAGGCCAGCGCCTCGGTGTCGCTGTCGGAAGCCAAGACCAAGGCGATTTCGGTCAACGATGGCGGTCAGGTGTTCCTCGACGCTTACCCGGTGACTTTGCCGGAGCTGGAGGAACGCCTGCGCATCGAGAAGGCGCAGAACCCGGACTTCCCGGTGATCGTGCGCGGCGACGCCACGGTGCAGTACCAGAAGGTCATTGAAGTGCTCGACCTGCTGCGCCGGCTCGAACTGTCGCAGGTCGGTCTCGTCACCGGCAAACCGAGCCAGGGCTGACCATGACCGCACAACTGCCAATCGAACCACTGCCGCCGGTGAAGAAGTCGCCGCTGCGCTTTGTGAAGTGGGGCGCTGGCTTGCTGCTCGGCGTGATTGCCGCGTATTTGCTGTGGCAGTGGGCCAACGACATGAGCGGCATCCGCCGTGAAGCGCCGAAGGTGCCAACGATCATTCCGTTGCCGCCACCGCCACCTCCGCCGCCGGAAAAACCGCCGGAGCCGGAAACCCCGGTCGAAGAAAAAATCGTCGAGCCCGAGCCAACGCCCGAGCCGCAAGAGGTCAAGCCCGAGGAAGAAGCACCGCCATCACCAGCAGACGATCTGGCCAACCCGATGCAAATGGACGGCGACGCCCAGAGCGGCAGCGACGCGTTCAACATCGGCGCGGGCAAGGGCGGCGGCATGGCCGGGGCGGGCGGCGGGCGGTTGGGCAACGGCACTTACAGCCAGTTCCTCGCGTTCACGTTCCAGAAGCTGCTGCGCGAAAACCCCGACCTGCGCAACCTCGCGTTTTCGTTGCAGGCCGATGTGTGGCTGAGCAGCGTCGGCGAAATCACCCGCGTCGAGCTGATCAAGTCCAGCGGCAACCCGGAAATCGACACTCAGGTGCTCGCTGCCTTGCGTAACGCGCCGCACCTTAGCGAGCGGCCACCGGCCTCCATCACTTTGCCTGTGCGCATGTCCCTGCAAGGGCGGCGTCCGGGTTAACCGAACTTTTAAAGTTTTGCCATAAGGAGTTGTGTGCAGATGATTTCCAACGTGAATCGATTGTCCCTGGCGGTCGGCATGGTCATCGCGACCCTGGTCGGTCAGGCCGTGGCAGCGCCTGCGCCCTCGGAGAACGCCACGATCAATCTGATCCGCTTGCTGGTCGAGCAGGGCATTCTGAAACAGGACAAGGCTGACGCGCTGATCGCTCAGGCGCAGAACGAAGCCGCGCAAGCCAAACAGGCCGCCGCATCCACCGCCGTAGTTGCCGCCGGGCCGGTCGCAGCGCCGGGCGATGTGCGCGTGCAATATGTGCCGACAGCGGTGCGTGACCAGATCCGCGACCAGGTCAAAGCCGAAGTCATGGCCACCGCCAAACAGGAAAACTGGGCCGCACCCAACACCTTCCCGGACTGGATTTCCCGCGTGAGTTTCGACGGCGACATTCGTTTGCGTGACGAATCGCGCTATTACTCGGGCAGCAACAGCAACGAAATCGTCGACTTCGCCAAGCTCAACAACAACGGCCCGTACGACGTAAACCCCAATAGCAGCACCAACCTGCCGCCGCTGCTCAACACCCGCGAAGACCGCGAAAACCTGTTCCGCCTGCGCGCGCGTCTGGGCATGAAAGCCGTGATCTCGCCGGAATGGACCGCTGGCATCCGCATCGGCACCGGCTCGGACAACAATCCGGTTTCCACCACGCAAAGCCTCGGCGGCGGGTTCGCCAAAAAAGACATCTGGCTCGATCAGGGTTATCTGAGCTGGAAGCCTTCGGATGAGTTGACCCTGACCGGTGGCCGATTTGCCAACCCGTTCATGTCCACCGACATGCTCTATTCCAACGACTTGAACTTCGACGGCGTGGCAGCGATTTTCGACCACAAACTCAGCCGCGACTGGGGCGTGTTCGGCACCGTCGGCGCGTTCCCGGTCGAGTACACCAACGACACCGCATCGAGCAACGGCTTCGACAAGGAAGACAGCGACAACAAGTGGCTGTACGGCGCGCAGCTTGGCGCGAAATGGGCGATCAACAGCAACAACCGCATCAAGGGTGCGTTGGCTTATTACCGTTTCGACGACATCGAAGGACAGCGCTCCAGCCCTTGCGAACCGTGGGCCGGCGCGCCGGGTTGCGACACCGATGGCAGCCGCAGCGCGTTCATGCAGAAGGGCAACAGCGTGTTCCTGCTGCGCGACATCACGCCGAACCCGCTCAACCCGTCGACCACGCCGCAGCCGCAATTCGTTGGCCTGGCTTCGGAGTTCAACCTGCTTGATCTGAACGTGGTGTGGGACGCCGATCTGCCAGAAGACTTCAAACTGCGCAGCCAGGGCAACTACATCCACAACCTCAGCTACGACGAAGGCGACATGCGCAAGCGCTCGGCCGGGCAGATCGTCAACAACCTCGACAGCAACGGCAACGTCGAAAGTGGCGCCAATGCGTGGATGGTGCAGTTCACGCTCGGCACCGCGCTGGAGCTGAAGAAGCAGGGCGACTGGAACCTGTTCGCGGGCTACAAATACATCCAGCCGGATGCCTTGCCGGACGGCTTCAACGATTCCTCGTTCCACCTCGGCGGCACCAACGCCAAGGGTTACTTCCTCGGCGCCAACTACGGTCTGGCGAAAAACGTCTACGCCACGGGCCGCTGGTTGAGTTCCGAAGCGGTGTACGGCGCGCCGTACGACATCGACGTCATGCAGCTTGAGATCAACACGCGCTTCTAAGGCGCCGGGAGAGGCTAATGCACATGCGGATTTTGTTGTTCGGTTTGGGTTTTCTGGTCGCCAGCGGGGCCAGCGCCGAAGGCATGGAAGAACGCCTGCGCACCCAGTTGCGCAGCACCACGCAACAGCTGCAAGCCCTGCAAAGTCAGCAGGCTCAGGCCAGCGCCGCGCAACTGGCGGCGCAGAACGAGGCCAAGGCTGCGCAGGCGCAGATCAAGCAATTGAGCGCCGAACTGGCCAAGGCCAAGGGCGTCGCCGAGCAACTGGCCGGGCAACAGCAAAACCTGCACAGCCAGGCGCAGGCGCAAGTGGCGGCGAGCAACGAGCAGACCGGCAAGTTCAAAAAGGCCTATGACGAGTTGCTGGTCATGGCCCGTGCCAAAGAGGCGGAAAGGTCTAAGCTTCAGGCGCAATTGACTGAACGTGACACACAAGTGCAGCAATGTTCAGTCAAGAATCAGCAAATGTACGGCGTGGCCAAGCAGATCCTCACCGCCTACGAAAACATCGATGTGGCCGAGGTGATGAAGATCCGCCAGCCCTTCGCCGGCACGGCCCGGGTCAAGTTCGAAGAACTGACGCAAGGCTTTGGCGACGATCTGTACAAGACCCAATTCGACGCGCCACAAGCGGCGCTCGCACACTGATTGTTATTAGACGGATCAACAAGGAAGAACCCCATGACTCAATTGATCACCCACGTTTCCCCGCAATCGCTGACCGACGTGCTGCAAGCCGCCGGTTATCGCGTCAATCAGACCGAACAGAACGGCATCGTCCAGTTGCTCAGCGCCAGTCAGGGCATTGGCTACGCGGTGCGTTTCGGCAATCCGGCGGTGGAGCAGGGCAGTTTCGTTGACTTCACGTTCAGCTGCGCCTTGCGTGTGCAGGGTGAGTTGCCGGTCGGTGTGGCCGAGCAATGGAACGCCTCGCGCCGCTTCGCTCGGTTGTCGTTGCAGGGCGAGTTTCTGGTGATGGAAATGGACGTGGTAGTTGCGGCGGGCGTCAGCAATGAACACCTGCGCGGCAACCTGGAATTGTGGGATCGCTTGCTGCAGGAATTCATCGTGTACCTGCGTGATTTCGCGCAGAACGGAGCGGCTGCGCAGACTGCGAAAGTCGCGGTCGCCGAGCAAGAGGAAGTCGCGCTGTGAAGAAACCGGCCATGGTAATCAGCGCTGCGGCTGTAGCGCTGTTGGTGGTCGCCGTGGCGCTGGTGGTGCGACCGGGCAGTGACCCGGTTGCCGCTCAACAACCGTCGCCAGTGGCGGCGGTTGCGAGCGGGCCGGCGGTTGCACGGCTGGGCAATCAGCAGGTTTCGCCGGAGGAATTGCAGACGCTGCTCGCGACCGTGCCTGAGGCGACGCGCGAGCAACTGCGCGGCAACCGCGAGGCGCTGGAACGCTGGATTCGTGCGCGCCTGGCGGAGAAAGCCGTGCTGGAACAGGCGGATGCGCAGGGCTGGGCGCAGCGTCCCGAGGTTGCACGGCAGACGCGTGCGGCCACCGAGCAGATTGTGTTCCGTGATTACTTGCAGTCGGTAAGTCAGGTGCCAGCGGATTACCCGAGCGCGGCTGAACTGCAGCAAGCGTATGACGCGGGCAAAGCCAATTGGCAAACGCCGGCGTTGTATCGGGTCAGTCAGATTTTTCTCGGTGTGAGTGACGCGCAAAATCTGGATGCGGTGCGCAAGCAGGCGGGGGAGTTGAGCAAGAAAGCGCAGACCGCACCCTCCGAGTTTGCCGTGCTTGCCAAGGAATTTTCTCAGGATCGGATCACCGCCGAACGCGGCGGCGACACCGGCCTGCAACCCTTGCAGCAATTGGTGCCGGAAGTGCGCAGCGCAGTCGCGCGGCTCAAGGTCGGCGCAGTCTCCGATCCGGTACAAAGCAGCGCCGGGTTGCACATCATCAAACTCACCGAACAACAACCGGCGCGCACCGCGACGTTGGTTGAACTGCGCGACCAACTGACCCAAGCCCTGCGTGCGCAACGTCAGGAACAAATCGCCCAGGCCTACCTGGACGGCATGCTTAACACCGCGACCCTGAGCATCGACGGCGCCGAACTCAACAAGATCCTGGAGCAAAAAAACTGATTTTCGCTTCACCGAAATCCCTGTGGGAGCTGCGGTGGATGTGTGTAACGACCAACAACAAAGATCGACAGGGAGTCATCGATGTCATTCACCGAACCCGCAGGACGACCGGGCAACCCCGATTTTCGCTGGCCGCAGGACAGCGCCGAACCCCAGATTCACCTCCGAACCCTGTGGGAGCTGGCTTGCCAGCGATGAGGCCGGTAAATCCAGCATCATTGGCGCCTGACACTCCGCCATCGCTGGCAAGTCGAATCGTCGCACCGCAGCTCCCACAGTGGATGTGTGTAACGACCAACAACAAAGATCGACAGGGAGTCATCGATGTCATTCACCGAACCCGCAGGACGACCGGGCAACCCCGATTTTCGCTGGCCGCAGGACAAAGCCGAACCCTGGCTGGCCGAGGCCGCGAGCATCGAGGGCGAGATCGCACAATACTTTCTGGTCAGCGCCCGTTGCGGCTGCTTCATGCAAGCCGCGCGCAGCCTCAACGTGCGCTCGACCCTGCTGCGCAAACAACTCGCGCTGCTTGAACAAACCCTGCAACGCTCACTGTTCAGCTTCCAGGGCAGCGCCCTCAGCCTGACCCGCGAGGGCCAACAATTGCAGGCGCAACTGATCGCCCTCGCACACGAACGCAAACTGCCGGTGATCGAACAGCCACTGATCCGCCTCGCCGTCGCCGAATCGATCCTGCACGACATCCTCGGCCGCGACCTCATCGCATTACTGCGACGCAACGCCAGTGTCCGTCTGGAAATCATCGCCCTCGACAGCGAACTGGCCCTGCAAAGCATCAGCGCCGACATCGTCCTCTGGCTCGCCCCCGGCGACACCCCAACCCCGGGCCCGACCTTCGCCACCAGCCAACCACAACGCCTCGCACAACTCGACTACCTGCCACACATCGCCAAACGCTACTCCCGCGTCACCGCGCGCCCGGAAAGCCCCGAAGACCTCGCCGATTTCATGCTGGTGCAGTGGCAGCATGACCGCCAGATCGACAGCTTTCGGCCGTGGAATGAACTGGTCGAGCAGCGGTTGGCTGGGGTGGTGCAGATGCAGTCGTATGAGCTGATGCTGGAGATGATTCGCTGTAGCGCATGTATTGGGTTGTTGCCGATGTACATGAGCCGCTTTGATCGTGGGTTGGTTGCGTTGCCTGGGTTGTTTGAAGAGGCGATGCGGTTGCGGGTTTGGTTGGCGGTGAATGAGCATTCGCGGGACGTCGCTGAAGTGCAAACCCTTGTGGAGTTGATTCAGCGCACGTTTAGTGAGCGGGGGGAGTGGTTTGAATAACTGCGTAAAAGGACGGACTTATTTAATTAAATAAATCCGTCCCCGTTGTTGCCGAACGCTAGGTAAGTTTTACCTCAATATCATCTAGCTCTATGTAGTCTCGAAGATTACCGCTCCCGGGTACGATTTGAGCGTAGATTGCAAACGAAGAAAATGGCTTCCCAATCGGCATGCGGAGAGGGGTTTGGGTCAGGTCCGGTACTGTAATAATCGAGTTGCCTGAGGCGTCAAAAAACTCGATCGAGTTGGCAGTCTGCGTATTCCTAACGGAGTATTTGATCTCCATCCCGCTCAACCCATTCAAGGAGACTCGAACAATGTCATTGATTTTCAGACATTGGCTTTTCCCCGTGTGTATAACGGGCCCCACACCAGTGAAGTCTCCGGAAATCCGGTCATGACGAATATTGGTGATCGTCAGTTGTCCGATGTTCGCACTTTGCCCAACCGCCAAAACAGTGGTTGGAATAAGCGAGAAATCCTCTTTGAGAGTTGTAGGAGAGCCACCAATTACGTTGGCTGTAGCGGTTTTTGATGGGGCGTTACCCGTCCCGGCCCTGAGCCGCTCGTACTTGATCCGCACCTGACTATTGGCAATCACCTTTGCATTGGGTATTTGCCAGGAAAACAGCCCTGGAACGTTGGTGATTGGCAAAGTCTCGTCATGGGTTGCGACCACAGCGCCGTTCAGCAACGCCTCGAAGATTAGATGAATCTCATCCCCCGCCTGCCAGATCGAGGGAATCAGATGAACCAGCGCCCACAACGGCCCGCCATTCATCTTGCCCAGATCAACGATGGCCGGATTGTCACCGTTGTCTCCGAGGATTTCCTGAAGGATGGCCTCCAGCAGTTCCGCCCAATCGAGATGCACATCAACCTCACACGCCTTCGACCAGAATTTCTGCGAGTTGAATACTCCCATCGATGACGTACCGGAAAAGTCGCCGACCTGATTGATGACGTTACACTTGAATACGAACTGCCGATTGTTAGGGTCGTGGGCAAAATCGGCAGCGTAAAAGGTCAATTCCACTGGCCTGCTTTCGGGGTTGGGATCCTGTAGTGTTGGCACGAGCTGATGGGTCAGGGTTTTACCACCGTAGTTAACGGTCAACAGGTCATACGGCGCCATGCCTGGATAACTTATTCTCGCCTTTACACCCGCCACCGCTTCGTTGGGGCCGATGCTCTTCGGGGTGACATCAATGCTCAGTAACGAATTGCCGGGGTTCTGATCCGTATCATTGCCGGCGGGGTCTTCGAGGTAGTGCAACACGGACAGCTCTGACGAATCCTCATTGCTCGACTGGCGCTGGACGCTGACCTTCAATGTGGTGACTCCGTCCGGGAACATGCTCGGCGGCAGGAAAAACTCAAACGGTGAGGTCGTATCTTTGGTGATCTGGACCGGGACCGGCGCAGGTGAGCCATTGATGAAAATCCGTCCGGTCTCATTGGGCAGTTGACCCCAATAAGGCCCACACAACACCAACAGCCCCCGTGGATCCGCGTAATAGTTGAGCCGGGAGACCCCGACCTCGGCGCCCGGGTAAGAGATTGGGTAGGTCTTGCTTGGAATATCGGGCTTTGTCAGTGCCAGGGCGACGATGGGGCCGCCGCTCGATGCGGGATTGTTCATGGCACGCAACTCCTTGATGAATGATGTGCCATGAAAACCCGGTGCGATTCTTTCGGCTACTGTCAGATCTGACAGGTGGCGACGAGTGGTCTTTGTTGGCGTGGTCTGCGAGGCTTCAGACTGCTAACGAAACGGGACGGGTAGATTAATTAAATCAATCCGTCTAGGTTTTTACTTGACATAGACATATATGGCTTGAAAGTTTGGATGGTCTGCATGCAAGTGGCTTTGGTTACTCCACCTACAAAACCAATACCCCAGCTCTCCAGTACTCAGCGTGCCCGATGTCGATGTCCATGTTCCATGCGAACAACCTAGATCCTGATATATCGCGGGCGTAAAGCTTCGGCTGTGAGTCTGGAGCTCGGATAAGGAAAAAAGTCTTCCGCCATCTGCGGCGGCTAAACGCGTAGCGCCCCGCCAGGTAAGGTCATCCCCAACAATCCAGAAGCGGAAAACCACCCTATATACGACCCCAGATGTCGTGACGGTATAGCTTTTACTCCGACTCGCCGCGTCGGTGGCGGTAACAATAGCAACCCCGTTCGCGCGAGCATAAGACCTACCGTTTTGATCGACAGATACGATATCCGTATCGCTGGAACTATAGGTAATTCCACCAACCACACTTGTGGCCTTTCGATCTATATAGCTCCCGCTTATCGGATTGGACGGCCAAAAATATTCATGATACTGAGCTGGAAAACCGTAAGCGTAGTACCGGGTGGCTGACAAATGCACCGGACTCACATCCATATCTGGGCCAGGTAAACCGATCCCCACGACCTGAGCTAAGGCCTCTTTGGAAATACCGATAACTTTTCCTCCACTTATCTGCTCGTACCAAACCTTTAACTGACTACCTGCAATGACGTTCACATTTGGAATGTCGATTGATATCTGCCCCGGCACTTGGCCGACCGTAATCGTTACATCGTAACTGCCAACTACCGCACCATTTACCCATGCCTCGACGATGAGATGAATCTGATCCCCCGGTTTCCATATGGCCTGAATCAAATGAATCAACGCCCACAACGGCCCGCCATTCATTTTGTCCAGATCAACTTCTTCGGGTTTGTCGTTGTTGTCGCTAAGGACTTCCCGGAGTATCGGCTGCTCAAGCAAGACCTGATCTAAGCGGGTCACGACCTCAAGTTCCTTAGACCAGTTATCCAGTGCATTGAATTGCCCATCATGCGTTGTGCCCGAACGGTTATTTAATTGACTGACAACGTTGTATTTGATTTTAAAAGAGGGATTGTTCCGTCCGTTGGCGAAATCTGGTG
Source organism: Pseudomonas sp. P4795 (assembly GCF_048822895.1). Classification (NCBI taxonomy): domain Bacteria; kingdom Pseudomonadati; phylum Pseudomonadota; class Gammaproteobacteria; order Pseudomonadales; family Pseudomonadaceae; genus Pseudomonas; species Pseudomonas sp. P4795. Next base: position 55,899 of record NZ_JBMFBT010000014.1, read on the forward strand.
TGGTCAGGATGATTTTGATGGGTTTGGTCAGATCCGGGTTGGGGTCGGTGATTGTCGGTTCGATCTTGTGAGTAAGAATGACGCCACCGCAATCGACAGTGATCAAATCGTAAAGGTGCTTGTCCACGAAATCGAGAATCAGCTCCACACCTATCGCCGCCTGCGTCGCATCGATAATGAGGTGGCTGATGCTGAGGAGCAATTTCGAGTGTCCACCGCCAGGAAACGCTTCGTCCCCAGCAGGTGCGTAGATGTGATATAGCACATCAAGCGGCGGTGACAGTTCGGTATTGCCCGACGGGCGTTCAACCCCGCAGTGCAACAAGTTGACACCCTCCTGCAGGAGACTGGTAGGCAAGCGCAATTCAACAGCCGCGCCGATGTTCATGACGACATCACTGCTGATCGGATTTGGATCGCCGTTCAGGAACAGGTGGACAATTTCATAAAGAGCCTGGCCTTGCCAAGGCCCGAACAGCACAACCATACCCTGAGGGTTCTGGTGGTGATGGACTATCGACACACCGATGGTCGCTCCGATGACGGGCGCGGTCTTAAGCAGAATTTGCGGAGGTGTGAGGGCAAGAATATTGACGGGTGACGAGGGGGGAGTAGTCATGACGGATGCTCGCTCTGGGACGGATGGAGGCCTGCATCATCAGAGCATCGGGTGCGCGTCGTGCCTACTGTCAGATCTGACAGGTGGCGACGAGTGGTCGTTGTTGGCGTGGTCTGCGAGGCTTCAGACGGCTAACGAAACGGGACGGATAAATTAATTAAATAAATCCGTCCCCGGTGTTTATCTTGTTACTGCGAAAAACACCCTTTCGGGTTGTTACATTTGATTGTACGCATGGTTAATCAAATGGCTTGATGCACCAGGCGCCGCGAGGAATTAACGGAAGGCCATTGTCAGCAATCTGTGACACGGTTAAATACGTAGAGGGCGGCGCACTCCAGACTGCTATTTGATAATTCGGAGAGACTTCCAGTCCCAGAAAATACGCCTTATTGATGGCTGTTCTGTACACTCTTGCCAGGTCTAGATGCATTATATTGACCATGGGTTCGATGAGGTGAGTTCCGCCCATCGAACTAATCCAGGTAGTTGCTTGAGCACGGTTGAATTCGCCTTCGTGAACTATGGTTCTCCAAATATTGGTGACTTTGACCCTGTAAGAAGCAGTAGCTCCGCGGCTGTCTATAACAGTAATTATGGCAGTGCCATTTTTCTCTCCAATGACTTTGCCGTCTGAAATGCCGACCGGTGCAATCTGAGGATTATCTGATAAGTATCGATAAGGTGGGTCGCCACCCTTTGCGAGGCGTATTTCGGAATTGCCAATTGATTCTTCCCCGGACCTCGGGTAGGAAAGTTTGATAGAAAATCCAGAGAGAATCATGGCGCTCTCGTCTATTGACAAAGGCTCCGTGATTATTAGATTTCGTGCATTCGAATTCGGGGGAGTGCTTGGGTAAAGCGCTTTGGCAAACAATCGGTATGCGCCCGGTTTTGTATTGAAAGTCAACTCCCAAGCCGTTGTCGTTGCATCGGCAATGGCCTTGCCTTCGGATACTTCCCCAGTGCCATCATCAGAGAAGATTTCAACGTATTCTCCACTACTTGCTTCGCCCTTTAATCTTAGCGTGGCGCTGTTGCTGCTACCACCTTCAAGCACTTCGGTATTTTTTGAATCCAGTACGTGGATAAGTTTTGGGACTATGAGCTGTTGTTGAGCACGGATTTCGATAGACGTTGTCGACGACAAACGGAAATCGTGTAATTGATTTTCTACCCTTCCGCTCACCTGATGGATACCGTCCCCAATCTGCAGAAGATCAGCGGCCGTCATGGTGTAAGAGATCGGGTTGGCAGGATGGACGTACGGAATTGTCTTGTTCCACGTCCCAACGTACACCTTGACCTCGTCATATGCGCGCGGGTAGTTGCGAGTGCAAGTGAACGTGGTCACTTGTCCCGGGGTGACGATGGGCGGGTGGCTGAGCGTGAGGTCGGAAACCGGATGGTTGAACAGCACATCCAGTGGCGGGGAGTCCTCGAAATTGCCGCCCAGCCGATCCACCCGGTAGAAAATCGCAGCGACACCGTTAATCAGCAATCCCCACGGCATCCACAGCAACATTCGTTTGTTTTCATCGCCTGGCTGAACGATATGGATCACAGAAGTCTTTTGGCCTTTGATATACAGGGTCACGGTATCGAAAGCAGCCAGCACGCCGCCCAGTGGACCTTGTGCGAGTTGAGCCAACATCTGCAAGGGGTCAATCACGAAGGCCAAGGGTTGAGTCGGCGAATACAGGGGTTCGGGTACGCCGTAATCCGCGGTTCCCGGCGGAAGCACCGTCGTACTCGCGCCGGGTATGAAGAAAGGAGCCAGCCTTGTTATTAATGCGTCGTCGGCTTCTTGTGAATTGACGTTGATGCTCATCTTGCTCTCCAGACCCGTGCACTCAGGCCATATTGGGATCGAGCCTCATCACATCGCAAAAGAAGTGATGCGTCACCTGTCAGATGTGACAGGTGGCGACGAATGGTCGGAGTCGGTGTGTGATTGTGGACATCAGGATCAAAAGATCGCAGCCTTCGGCAGCTCCTACAAAGGCTGCGTACGTTCGCGAACAGGCTGCGATCTTTTGATTTTGCTGGGTCAGGCCTGCGATTGGATCTGCCGGCCCAGCACATCCATCACATCACAGCCGTCACGCAACAACATTGCTGCTGCGTGCGCGAGTTGCTGCATGTCTGCGCCTTTGGCTCCGGTGATGTCGAGGCTGGCAAGGCTTTCCATCATCTGTGTCACTGCGAGAAAGCGGCTGGCGGCGCTGGCGTGGAGGACGTCGAGTGGTGCTTGGGTGGAGACCAGAAGGACGGGGATTGCGTCTTCGTTGTGGGTCATTGCGATATGCGTATTCATGGGTGTAGCTCCGTGAGATTCATAAGAGCTGCCACGAAAACGCCGTCAAACGAATTGGGTGGCAACTGTGTGTGGGTTGACGGACCGGCTCTCACGGGCACCGGCGCACCCGAAGATGCCCCGCACACAGTCGCCATAAAGATTGCTGCGGGCACAAGAAGGCTCGAGCAGAGAAAGGCTATGCGCGTCGTGAGAAAGATCCGAGCCGTCAAACCCGATCACGAATGAGTCGTGACAGGCGCGAGGATAGGGAGTGAGGGCAGGGCAGTCAATCGCCGGAGCGCCGGAAAGCGCTGGTTTGCCTGTAGGTCGTTTCCGGCGTGCAGCGTTAAACGCCCGTCCTGTACCATCCGCGACTCTGAAGATTCGAATGGAGCAATTCATGGCAGGCAAGCCACCACGCAAGTCCCGGAAAATGGCGGTCTGCCTGGCCGTGTCATTGCTGATCAACGCAGGTTTTGTGACGGTCGTTGCGCTCAAGGTATTTGGCCAGCGCACGGACATGCTTAAAACCACAGAACCCTTGGTGATTGAAGCGAACAACGACGATGACAACGTCTACGTTCTGCCGCGTGGCACGACGCTTTATTACGAGAAAAGCTATCCCGAAGGGTTCAGCCGTTATCGGGTGTATTTCAATCACAAGGGCGTGATCGCCGGTGATCCGGTCCGTATGGAACCGAAGTATTGGGGCACGCTGATTGATCCGCTGTGGTTGGCGAATATTGATGCGGATACGTTGAAGGGGATATGTACAGGATCTGGCAGATGAGCGTCTGTCCGGTTTAGAGTGCTCGGCCACACAACGATCACGGACGAATCGCCATGCCAGACCACAACCCCGCCATTCACCTCGAACGCTTCAGCGAGCAGCACCTCGATGGCGTTACTGCGCTCTACAACGACCCGGCGGTCGCGCGGCAGGTGTTGCAGATGCCGTTCCAGTCGGTGGAAGTCTGGCGTCAGCGGCTGCTGGCGGACAATGACCGGGCGCTGAAACTGGTCGCGGTGCATCAGGGCGTGGTGATCGGGCAGATCGGGCTGGAAGCTTATTCGCGGATTCGCCGCAGTCATGCAGGCAGTTTCGGCATGGGTGTCGCGACGGCGTGGCAGGGCAAGGGTGTCGGTTCCAAGCTGTTGGCGGCGGCGCTGGATGTGGCCGACAACTGGATGAATCTGCACCGCGTCGAACTGACGGTGTATGCCGACAATGAAGCCGCTATCGGCCTGTATCGCAAGTTCGGTTTCGAGGATGAAGGCCTGTTTCGCGACTATGCGGTGCGCGACGGGCAATGGGTCGACGCCCTGAGCATGGCGCGCCTGCGCAAGGTCTGACCTTTTGTCAGTCAATAGCCGATGAAGCGGCCGTGCAGGCAAATCACTTGCACGGCGGTCATCGGCATCTGCCATGCTCAAAGTCCGCAGCACCGCTTCTCAAAGGAACACCGCAATGGACGACGTACAGCAACTGGGCGAAATGCTCCGCCACTATGCCGACAGCGAAGCGCACAAGAAGCAGCAGTTCGAGACGCAATCGGTGACGTGGGCCACACGTATCACCGAACTGTTCGACAAGATTCAGCAATGGCTGGAACCGGTGCAGGCGCCGGGTTTGCTGGTGGTTGGACGGGAGGCGTATGTCGCGTCCGGGCCGAGTATTCCGGTTGAGACCTCGACCTTCAAGACTGAAAAACTGACCATTGTGATCGCTGGCAAACCGGTGGAGTTTGTGCCGGATGTGATGGGCAATGGCGGGCAGATTTCGCTGGCGGTGATGGGGCTGACGGCGGCGCGTTACGGCAGTATTTCGCTGGTCGGGTTGCCGGGTGGGGAGTGGCAGTGGCGCAAGACTAACGGGTTGAAGGATCCGGATACGTTTGCGTTTGATGCGAACTTTCTGGCGCAGCAACTGCAAAGCCTGATTCCGCGCGAACGCGGCTAAGATCAAGAGCTTACCCCCTCACCCCAACCCTCTCCCCCAAGGGGGCGAGGGGGAAAGGGGGCAGATCTGCGTTTTTTTCAAGTCCTGAGTTCGGCGGGACATTTCAGGTCGGTGTCGTAAGGCCAGACAACTCGATCAGTTCCCTCTCCCTTGGGAGAGGGCTAGGGTGAGGGGCTACCGCTGACACCCCTCACATATCAACATTCCCCCACCCCGGCTTCGCCACCTCCGGCGCCACCGCGTTCACTGTCTTGCCCGTCGCCAATTCAACCCGCCGCGCCACCTCCGGATCATCCGCAAACGGCGTCAGGCTCGCATCCTCCAGACTCTGCGCAGTCTCATTGCGCAAGCAGTACTCCACCGCCAGCCACAAAAACATCACGCCCAGTACATTCAAAAAAATCTCGAACATGACCTGCTCCCTTGATCAGGCGATCTGCGCTTCACGGTGGGCCAGTGCCACGTCGGCAACCCGCACGGTGCGCCACACGTTGTAAGCCATCAGCAGCATGCCGCTGAGGAAGAACACCCCGCCGGCAAAGCGCACGATGAACCCCGGATGACTGGCTTGCAGCGCTTCGACAAACGAGTAAGTCAAAGTGCCGTCCTCGTTGATCGCCCGCCACATCAGGCCCTGGGTGATGCCGTTGACCCACATCGAGGCGATGTACAACACCGTGCCGATGGTCGCCAGCCAGAAGTGCAGGTTGATCAGCGGCGTGCTGTACATCTGCTCGCGGCCGAAGATTTTCGGCACCATGTGGTAGGTCGCGCCGAAGGTGATCATTGCCACCCAACCGAGCGCGCCGGCGTGGACGTGGCCGATGGTCCAGTCGGTGTAGTGCGAGAGGGCGTTGACGGTTTTGATCGCCATCATCGGGCCTTCGAATGTCGACATGCCATAGAACGCCAGCGACAGCACCAGGAAGCGCAGGATCGGGTCGGTGCGCAACTTATGCCAGGCGCCGGACAAGGTCATCATGCCGTTGATCATCCCGCCCCAGCTCGGCGCGAGCAGGATCAGCGACATCGCCATGCCCAGCGACTGTGCCCAGTCCGGCAGTGCGGTGTAATGCAAATGGTGCGGGCCGGCCCAGATGTACAGGGTGATCAGCGCCCAGAAATGCACGATCGACAACCGGTACGAATACACCGGGCGATTGACCTGCTTGGGCACGAAGTAATACATCATCCCGAGGAACCCAGTGGTCAGGAAGAACCCCACCGCGTTGTGTCCGTACCACCACTGCACCATGGCGTCGGTGGCGCCGGAATACACCGGATACGATTTGAACCAGTCCACCGGAATCGCCAGGTGATTGACGATGTGCAGCATGGCGATCACCAGGATGAACGCGCCGAAAAACCAGTTGCCGACATAGATGTGCTTGGTCTTGCGCTGCACCACGGTGGTGAAGAACACCACGGCGTACGCGACCCAGACCACGGCCATCCACACCGCGCCGGAGAATTCGATTTCGGCGTATTCCTTGGTGGTGGTGTAGCCCAGCGGCAAGGTGATAAACATCACCACGATCACCGATTGCCAGCCCCAGAACGTGAACGCGGCGAGCTTGTCCGAGTACAGCCGCACCTGGCAGGTACGCTGCACCGCGTAGTAGCTGGCGGCGAATTGTGCGCTGCCGGCGAAGCCGAAGATCACCAGGCTGGTGTGCAACGGTCGCAAGCGGCCGAAGGTGGTCCACGGCAAGTCCAGATTCATTTCCGGCCATACCAGTTGCGAGGCGATCCATACCCCCATCGCCATGCCCACGACGCCCCAGAAAATAGTGGCGATGACGAATTGGCGGACGACCTTGTAGTTATAAGCCTGTCCGATTGTTGCTGTGCTCATGGTCAGTTCATCCACGGTTGCAAAGTCTTGCCAGGCCACCCGGTCTGGCATGGACTGCACTGTAGAAACACCGTCGGAAACAAAACAGGCTCAGGAATATTCGATTTATGCGGATCAGATCGGAGCACTGCCTGCGGCCATCTGCCGCGCTCTGATACGGTTTTTATCGTTTCAGGTGAATCTGTAACGGGCTGCGCTGCACGTCCATAGTGCCTTCCAGAA
>NZ_JBMFBT010000015.1:0-45281 GCF_048822895.1 Pseudomonas sp. P4795
TAGGTCATCGTCAAGATTAAATTCCGAAACCCCAATTGCGAAAGCAGTGGGGGTTTTGTTTTGCCCGCTGGAAAGTGAACAAACGAAAAGCCCCGCAGATGAAAATCTGCGGGGCTTTTTCATGACCAGGCTTTTGGCCTTTAGATGCCTAGATCTCTTTAACCGGCGTCTCGCTCTGTACACCTTTGATCAACTCGATCACATGTAAGCAATCCGCCTTATTCACATATGACTCGCCGCTGGCGACCGTCTCGTGATTCCCCGCGCGCAACCTCCAGCGCCATTGTCCCTGACCCGTACTCGGGCTTCCTTTGGATTGCCTGTAAATCTCGAAATACATTCAGCTCGCTCCATGCGATTGGTTAACTGCGACAACCTGTGTGACGCATGCTCGCAAGCCTAGCGGAGTGTGCGTTTTTGGCCATCCAGGATTTGTTTCCAATCGTAGGCGGATGTTTCCGCAGTGCTGATCCATATGGCAACGTGGATGTTTATGGACGGCAGGCCCTCCAACTTTCTACACTGCCCGCAGTTTGGAGATCGGGGGCAATGGATGAATCGAAATGAACTGCGCAAGGCCGACATCAACCTGATGGTGGTGTTCGAGACCTTGATGCTTGAGCGCAATGTGACCCGGGTCGCCGAAAAGCTTTTTCTCGGCCAGCCGACCATCAGCTCGGCGCTCAACCGCTTACGTACGCTATTCAACGATCCGCTGTTCATCCGCGTTGGCCATCGCATGGAGCCGACGGCCCGTGCCGAAGAGATCTTCAAGCATCTATCTCCGGCGTTGGACTCACTGTCGGTCGCCCTGAGCCTGACTCACGATTTTGATCCCGCCATCAGCACCATGACTTTTCGCATCGGGCTGTCGGATGACGTCGAGTTCGGCCTGCTGCCACCGCTGTTGCGCGCCCTGCGCCAAGAGGCGCCGAAAGTCGTGTTCGTGGTGCAACACGTCGATTACTGGCGCATCCCTGATTTGCTGGCATCCGGGGACATTACCGTGGGCATCAGCCAGACTCGCGGCCTGCCGGCGAATGCCAAGCGCAAACTGCTACGACATATTCAGCCGAGCATCCTGCGCGCCGATGCGTCTGATACACCGCTGACCCTCGATGAATATTGCTCACGCCCGCACGTACTGGTTTCCCATACGGCCAACGTCAGTGGTTACGCCGATGAATGGCTGGCAGAAATCGGCCGCCGCCGTCAGGTGGTGTTGTCGGTGCCGCAGTACAGCTCGCTACCGGCATTGCTCGCTGGCACCGATCTGATCGCCAGTCTGCCGGACTACACCGCCGAGGCCATGGCCGCCTCTGGGCATCTCTTCAAGGAACCATTCCCGTTCAAGACCCCGACACTCGACCTGTCGATGGTCTGGCTCAGCCATGTCGACACCGATCCAGCCGAACGCTGGTTGCGCTCGCGGCTCGAGGCATTCATGAGCGAAAGATCGCTGCAGCCAGCTGTGGGGTGAGCAGGGCAGCGCTGTTTTAAGGCGTGCGTTTATCCATGTTGCATCTCGAGACAGGTCTCGATCACCTGCTCGCGCAGCCAGAGGTTCGCGCTGTCTTGATCGGCGCTCTGGCTCCATTGCATGTCGAGGGTAAACCCAGGCAATCCGTTGGGCGCCTCGCAATGATTGAACACCGCCTCGTTGGTCAGCAGTCGCTGGATCCGGCGGGGCAGGGTAAGGATGAAGTCGGTGCCGGTGATCATCTTCAACGCGGCGCTGTAACTGTTGGAGCGGGCGACGATCTGGCGTTTCTGCGCCTGACGCGCCAGCCAGCCATCGACCATGTTCGTGCTTGATGTCCACGGCGTCGGGAAGACGTGCCTGCGTTCAGTAAACGCTTGCAGACTCAGGCGCGGTTCCAGTGGCGTGGCGCGTTTATCGAAGACACAGACCAGATCATCTTCCAGCAGCGTCCGGGACTTGAGATCGGTGTGGTGACGGTGGAAGTTTGGGCCGAAGCAGATCACCAGATCGAGACTGCCATCGCGCAACTCTTGCGCCGGGACATCGGTTTCGAATTTGTGCATGTTGATCATTACCGGCAGGTCGGCGAAATCGAAACGCTTCAACAGCCGTGGCAGAACCAACTGCTCAAAATACTCCGGGGCGCAGATGTTGAAAGTTGCCGGTTGTGCGGTCGGGTCAAAGGCTGTGGCACCGGCATGGCACAGGTTGATGCTTTCCAGAATCTTCTGCACATGACCGTACATGCTGCTGGCTTTGTAGGTAGGCCGCATGCCCGTGCGGGTGTTGACGAACAGTTCATCCTCGAAGCTGGTGCGCAATTTCTTAAGGCAGTAACTGACGGTGGACTGGCTGACGAACAGCGCCTCCGACACGTCGGTGACGCTGCTTTGCTCGTATACGGCGACAAACACCATTAAATCCTGCATATCGAGCTTTCTTAGCAAGTTACTGTTCAGCATCCGTTCCGTCCCGCTGTGCTCCTTGCGCTGAATCCGCGCAAACGTGTGCGTACGATCCTAACGGAACGATGGTGCCACTAGAAAGCCCTGTAGGACATTTCACGGACAGTTGTGGGACAGAAAGTTTTAACAACACGACGCGACTGATTGATTCGGCAGAAGATGGCCAGAAGCCTTTAGCCAGACACTTCTCAGTGAATGTGCCGGGCGTAATGCCTTGGATCGAAACGCCGCACGATCAGCAACATCAGCACGATGACTCCCGTCAGTGCCCACCAGGCCCATTCGAAGCTGCCCAATTGATCGCGGATCATCCCGGCCAGCAGCGGCGAGAGACCGGCGATCAAATAGCCGATGCCTTGCACAAACGCGGTCAGGCCTCCGGCGCTTTGCGGGTTGTCGAGATGATCGAGGGAAACGATCAGGCTCATCGGGAACAGTCCGCCGATACCCAGTCCCAGGAGGCCCGGCCAGAGCAGGCTCAGATGTTGCGGGCTGAGGATCAAGCCGCAGAAGCCAGCGATGATCAATCCCAGCAATCCGGCCAGCACCCGCCGACGGTCGCGACTGCGGTTGGCAATGGCCGGAACCAGCAGACCGGAAATCACCTCCATCGCTGTCAGAAAACCCAACAGCAGACCAGCATCCTGTTCGCTCCAGCCCTTTTCCACGTAGTACGGCGCCAGCCACGCGAGTACACAGGTGTAAGAAGCAGTGCCCAGACCGAAGAAGACCGCGAGCAGCCATGCGCGAGAATTGCAGAAGAATGACTTTTTTCTCACGGTTGCCGCTGCCACCGTTGAAGCATTCGAATGCTGCCAGAACAACAACGCGAGCAGCGCCAATCCCGCCCAGATCGCCAGACCAGCGCGCCAACTGCCGGTGCACGCCATCACCAGCGGCGCAAACGAGGCGGCAATGGCTGCGCCGCCCATGATCGACGTCACATACAGTCCCATGCATAACGCCACATTGTCGGGAAACCGCGACTTGATCAGCGCCGGCATCAGCGCCTGAATCAACGCAATACCGAATCCGGCGAGCATCGCGCTGACAATCAACTCCGCCGCCGAATCGACAAACAGCCGTGACACGCTCGCCAGGCCAATGATCAGCAGCGACAACAGCACTGCGCGCCGCTCACCCAGGCGCTGGCTAATGCCAATCCCGAAAAACATCGCCAAACCCATGGCCATCACGGGGAGCATGGTCAGCAGCGCGGCGACGCTGAAACTAAGCGGGATATCGCCGCGAACCGCCGACAGCAACGGCCCTACCGCTGCCATCGACGGACGCAGATTCAGCGCGACCAGAACGATGCCGAGCATCAGCCAGGCAGCGGGGCGGGCGGTGGCACGGACGTTTTCCATTTTCAGGCCTTCGAGCAAGAGGCTGTCGATTAGGCGCGAGGCCGCCCGCGTGGGCAAACCAGAAAATCCAAAGGCCTATTTAAAAATTCGATAATCCCTGCGTTGAATGAGTAACTGAACCACACCTGAATCATTCTCAAATACTTCAGAAGTTTTGGCTTATTGCCATCAGCCAACTAATCGTTGGCTTCTTTTTCACAAAAAATTGATGGTTAGCTGCTTAAAGTTTGAGTCGTCTGAGCCAATGAAGTTTTCACAATTGGCCACGACGCTTCTTTTCAGGAATCACCCTAACTATGTTGAAGATAAAAGCCGTGCGCCCGGAATGGGTGACGTTGTGTGCCAGTGCCTTTCTTTTGGCCGGTTTCAATTTCGTGCTCTGGCAGCATCTCTTCGAGATCACTGCTGCGGACGGCAAAGGCATTGCCATGCGCGTTGCGTTCGGGGTGATGATCTTCGCGGCTTTCAACATCGTGCTGACTTTTCTGGCGTTCCGCAGAGTATTGAAACCTGTTTTGACGTTGATGTTTTTGATCAGCGCTGGCGTGACTTATTTCATGAGCCAATACGGCGTGTTGATTGATGCGGGAATGTTTCGCAACTTCGCTGAAACCAACATGACTGAAGTTCGTGATCTGCTCTCGTTGAAGTTGATCGCTTATATAGTGTTGCTGGGTGTTTTGCCGTCCTGGTTGTTGTGGCAAGTTCCGGTCAACTACCGCCGCTGGCATCATGAGCTGTTCAGCAAAGTTATCGTCAGCGTCGCTTCGGTAGCGGTCATCGGTGGTGTGGCGCTCGCCAACTATCAAGGCTTGTCTTCCTTGTTCCGCAATCACCATGAACTACGCCTGATGCTGGTGCCAAGCAACTACATCGGCGCTTCGGCCGGCTATCTGCGCGAGCAGGTGGCTTCCGCGCAGCAGCCATTCGTCAAGATTGGTGAAGACGCCCGGCGCGACCCGGCCGCCCAAATCCATCCGCGCAAATCCCTGACCGTGTTGGTCGTCGGTGAAAGTGCACGGGCGGAGAACTTCGGGATTCTTGGCTACAACCGCGACACCACACCGAAACTCGATAAAGAAGCAGGGCTGATTGCGTTTACCGATGTGCACTCCTGCGGCACCGAAACCGCTGTTTCCGTGCCATGCATGTTCTCCAACATGGGCCGCAAGAACTACGATGCCAGCAAGGCCAAGAATGAAGAAGGGCTTCTCGACGTACTCAAGCGCGCCGGGATCGATGTTATCTGGCGCGACAACCAGTCTGGCTGCAAAGACACTTGCGATCGCGTCACGCTGCAAGACGTGAGCAACTTGAAGGACCCGGCGTTATGCGCCAACAGCGAGTGCCGCGACGAAATTCTCCTGCAAGGCCTGCAAAGTTTTATCGATCACCTGGACAAAGACACCGTGCTGGTTCTGCACCAGATGGGCAGCCACGGCCCGGAATACTTCAAGCGCTATCCTAAGGAATACGAGCACTTCACCCCGGTGTGTGAGAGCAACGCGTTGAACAATTGCAGCCGTGAAAGCATCGTCAACGGTTACGACAACACGTTGGTGTACACCGACCATGTGCTGTCGAGCCTGATCGATGTGCTGCGCAATAATCAGGACAAAGTTGATACCGCGATGTTGTACCTGTCCGATCACGGCGAGTCGCTGGGCGAGTACAACCTGTTCCTGCACGGCACGCCGTACATGCTCGCGCCGGATCAGCAAAAGCATGTGGCCATGCTGGCATGGTTCTCCGACAGCTATCAGAAGTCTTACTCGGTCGACACCCATTGCCTGCAAATGAGCCGCGACAAACCGTTGAGCCAAGACAATTTGTTTCACTCGATGCTCGGCCTGCTGGAGGTGCATAGCTCGGTGTATCAGCAGGATCTGGACATGTTCGCCGGTTGCCGTGGCGCGGTGATCGACGGAGTGCTGGCCAAGGACTGAGTCGGCAGACGCACTCTGTAAGACTATTCTTTCCCTCAGGCAGGAGATTTCATCAAGCTCCTGGCTTGTGCAGGCGCGTAAATCGCCGGCGGCGATATATACTGCGCGCCATTCTTCAAGGGAGAGCCGTGTGGCCATCGATATTCACTGGATTCGCGACAACGATAGCCTCGCGCAGTTTTGCGCCGAATGGCAGCAGCTGCCTTTCATCGCCCTCGACACCGAATTCATGCGTGTCGACACCTTTTATCCGATTGCCGGCCTGTTGCAGGTCGGCGACGGCAAGCGCGCCTACCTGATCGATCCGCTGAGCATCAACGCCTGGCAACCGCTGGCGGCGTTGCTGGAAAACCCGGCAGTGCTCAAAGTCCTGCATGCGTGCAGCGAAGACCTCGAAGTCCTGCTGCGCCTGACTGGCAGCCTGCCAGCGCCGATGTTTGATACCCAATTGGGTGCCGCTTATCTGAACCTCGGGTTCTCGATGGGCTATTCGCGACTGGTACAGGAAGTGCTCGGCATCGAACTGCCCAAGGGCGAGACCCGTTCCGACTGGCTGCAGCGTCCACTGTCCGACACGCAAATCAGCTACGCCGCCGAAGATGCCGTGCATCTGGCGGAGGTTTTCGTACAACTGCGGCCGAAACTGTCTGACGACAAGTTCGCCTGGGTGCTGGAGGACGGCGCCGAGCTGGTCGCCAACCTGCGCCGCGAAACCGATCCGTACGAAGCCTACCGCGACGCCAAACTGGCGTGGAAGCTGTCCCGTGCGCAACTGGCCGTTTTGCGCGAGCTATGTGCCTGGCGTGAGCTTGAAGCCCGCGCCCGCGATCTGCCGCGCAACCGTATAATCCGTGAGCACTCGCTGTGGCCGCTGGCCCGCACGCAACCGGACAATCTCGTGGCGCTGGGCAAAATCGAAGACATGCATCCGCGTACTGTGCGTCAGGACGGCCAGTTTCTGCTTGATCTGATCAAGCGCTCTGGCAGTGTGGGGCCTGATCAATGGCCGCCAGCCGTGGCCGAGCCATTGCCGATCGACGCCGCCGCGCTGATCAAGCAACTGCGCGCGCTCGGTCAGGCCGAAGCCGAACGCTTGGGCATCGCACCGGAACTGATGCTACGCAAGAAAACCCTCGAAGCGCTGGTCAAAAGTGGCTACCCCGAGGGTCCTTACCAATTACCAGATTCGCTGCGTGGCTGGCGCCGCGAATTGATGGGCCAGGCGCTGCTCGACAGCCTGGCCACCGCCGGAGAACAGCCTTGAAACGTATTTGTTCCATCTACCAAAGCTCCAAGCGCGCGGGCATGTACCTTTACGTGCTCAAGAGCGATGAGCTCGAGCGTGTGCCCGAAGGGCTGATGCTGGCGTTCGGCAAACCGAAACTTGCCTTCAATCTGGTGCTGACGCCGGAGCGCAAACTGGCCAGCGAAGACATCGCCGTGGTGCTGGAAAACCTCGAGAAGCAGGGCTATCACCTGCAAATGCCGCCGGCCGAGGACGAGTACATTGAGCACTTGCCCGAAGAGTTGCTGCGACGCAACGACCCGATGTGATCTGCGAGGCCCGGTCCTGGGCCTCGGGTAATCCCTGAAACTGTTTTACGGCGATGACCGCCCCTCAGTGGGCGGGCGTCTGCACGGTTTGCGAAAGGTTTGAAGATGCGCGTTCTGATTGCTGAACACGACCACGCGGTGTACGCCCGACTGCTGCAACAGGCGGCCCCCGATCTTGAAGTACTGACCAGCGGCGACTCCGCCGAACTGGCCCGTCTGGCGGCTGATTGCCCGGTGTGGCTGGGCCAGCCGGATCTGCTCGCGACGCTGTTGCGTCAGGGCCACCAGCCACAATGGCTGCAATCGACCTGGGCCGGTATCACGCCGTTGTTGGCCGACGGCTTGCGCCGCGATTATCGGCTGACCCGGGCGGTAGGGATTTTTGGCCAGGTGATGGCCGAATACGTCCTGACCTACATGCTCGGTCACGAGCGTGAAGTGTTGGCGCGACTGGTCAGCCAGGTCGAGCGCAAGTGGGACAGCCGCACTGGCCAGAGTCTGGTCGGGCGCAAGGTGCTGATCGTCGGTACCGGTGATATCGGCCAGAGCGTGGCGCAGTTTCTGCTGCCGTTCGGCGTTGAACTGTACGGCATTGCCAGCAGCGCCCGTGAGCAGGCGCCGTTTGTCGAAGTCGGTTCGATGGCGGACTTGCCACGGCTGGTCGGCGAGGTCGATTACGTGGTCAACCTGCTGCCGAACACCGAGCACACCCACGATATCTACGACGCGGCGCTGTTCAAGCAATTCAAGCCAACCGGGTTGTTCATTAATGCCGGGCGCGGCGTGGCGGTGGTCGATGCGGATCTGGTCGAAGCCTTGAAAGAAGGGCATCTGGCCGGCGCGGTGATTGACGTTTGCCGTCAGGAACCCTTGCCGCAACGACATCCGTTCTGGACTGCATGGGGCTTGCTGCTCACCGGGCATAGCTCAGCGCCGACTTCACCGTCGCTGATGGCGCAGCTGTTTCGGGATAACTTGCGCGCGTATCAGGCGGGCGAGGCGTTGCGTGGGGAAGTGGATTTCAATCGCGGATATTAAGGCTGAGCCGAAAAGCTCGCAGCCTGCGGCAGCTCCTACACATGACCCATGTAGGAGCTGCCGAAGGCTGCGAGCTTTTGCTTTTAAAGAGTAAAGTCGCCCTCAGCAGCCAACTCACTCAACGGCCGACGCGGGCTCGGCTCTTCGCGCGCTTGCAGATATTCCGCCAGCGTCGCCTTATCACCCAACTTGCCCACGGCAACCGCCGCGTGCAGCGCATAACCATCTGGAATATTCAGCTCCTTGCGCGTCAATTCCTGATCGAACCCGGCCATGCCGTGGGTGTGCCAGCCGCTCAGGCTTGCTTGCAGCGCCAGATGGCCCCACGCCGAACCGGTGTCGAAGGTGTGCCACAGCGCCGGCGTTTCTTCGCTCGCGCCCGGTGCGGTGAAAGTGGTTTTCGAGATCACGATCACCAGTGCCGACGCGTGCTGCGCCCAGCTCCGGTTGAACTCGTTGAGCAGGCCCAGATAACGCTCCCAGTTCGGCGTATCGCGACGCGCGTAGAGGAAGCGCCACGGCTGCGAGTTGTAGGCCGACGGCGCCCAGCGTGCGGCTTCGAAAAAGCTCAGCAAGGTTTCTTGCGGGATCGTTTCGCCGGTGAAGGCGCGCGGTGACCAGCGCTCGGTGAACTGCGGGTGAATGGCGTAATCGGCAACGCGGGAGTTGGCGCTCATCAAGAGATTCCTGGCGACGTTTGGGTGCTGGCAAAACTACCCGTCGGCAGAAAAACTCACAAGCCCCGTGCAACCGGCAGTCGCCAGCGCTTGGCCCGCAAGGTCTGGGGCACTAGACTGGCGGCCTTTTCACCACCTGATGTTGATGCTTGAGCCATGGCCGCCAAAGTCGAACCGTTCTGGATACGCAAAACCCTCGATCAACTCGATCCGCAGGAATGGGAATCGCTGTGCGACGGCTGTGGCCTGTGCTGCCTGCAAAAGCTTGAAGACGAAGAAGACAACAGCGTCTATTACACGCGCATCGCCTGCAAACTGCTGGACCTGAAAACCTGCCAGTGCAGCAATTATCCAAAGCGTCTGGAGTTCGTCCCGGACTGTATCCAGCTCACGCCGGGCAAGGCTGAAGAGTTTCGCTGGTTGCCGCCGACCTGCGGTTATCGTCTGGTCAGCGAGGGCAAGGATCTGCCGCTGTGGCACCACTTGGTGTGCGGAGACCGCGACGCGGTGCACCATGAGCGGATTTCCCAGTCCGGACGGATGCTCGCCGAAGGCAGCGTGGCGGAAGATGACTGGGAAGATCACCTGATTTTCCGCGCAGGCTAATGATTCACAAGGAGTGGGTATGGCGACGGGATTACGCCGGGCGCTGATGTTTGCGTTGTTGGCATTCAGCGCCCCGGTGTGGGCGGCAAAGAAAGTCGATCTGGATTACCACGTGCGCCTGCTGCCGCAGAGCGATCAGGCCGAAGTGCGCCTGACGCTGGCGCAAGGCTCGGCGGTGCGCAGCCTCGATTTCGACCTCGGCGACGGCAGTCACTACAGCGACTTCAAGGCTGACGGCCAATGGCTGCTGACACCGGGCAAGCAGGCGCGCGGTATGTGGCGCCCGGCGGCGGACAAGGCTAGCCTGACCTACCGCGTGCGCATCAGCCACGGGCGCAAGAACGGCAGCTTTGACACGCGCATGACTGCGAAATGGGCGTTGATGCGCGGCGATGATCTAGTGCCCGCTGCCAGGCTCGATCAGCAAGACGGCGTTGAACTGGTCTCGCGCCTGCAATTCGAATTGCCCGACGGCTGGAAAAGCGTCGAAACCGCTTGGCCGCGCATCGGCAAGAACAAATTCCGCATCGACAACCCTTCACGCCTGTTCGACCGGCCGACCGGCTGGATGCTCGCCGGCCATCTCGGCAGCCGGCGCACGCGGCTGGGGGAAACCGAAGTCACCGTGGCCTCGCCGCAAGGGCAGGGCATGCGCCGCATGGATGTGTTGACGCTGCTGACCTTTGTCTGGCCGCAGGTGCAGGCAGTATTCCCGCGGCATCCAACGAAGCTGTTGATCGTCGGTGCCAACGATCCGATGTGGCGCGGCAGTCTGGCGGCGCGCGAGTCGATCTTCCTTAACACACGCTTGCCGCTGGTCAGCGAGAGCGGCAGCAGCGCGCTGGTGCGAGAGTTGGCGCAGGTGTTCGGGCGCATCAACGATGAGCATCGCAGTGACTGGATCAGTGAGGGTTTTGCCGAGTATTACGCCATCGAACTGGTGCGCCGTGCGGGCGGCATGAGCGATGAGCGCTACGCGAGTTTGCAGGCGAAACTGGCCAAGGACAGCCACAAAGTCACGACCTTGCGCGGCGAGCAGATCAGCCCGGCGCAGGTTTCGAAAGCGGTTTTGCTGTTGCAGGAACTGGATCGCGAGATCCGCTTGAAGACGCGCAACAAGCGTTCGCTGGATGACGTGTTGCGGGGGGCGATGCATATGGGGCAGGTGGATACCAAGGAGTTTGTGCAGCTTGCCGAAAGCATAATCGGCGAGTCTTCAAAGGTCCTGGATACCGAGCTGCTACGGTAAAGATCAAAAGATCGCAGCCTGCGGCAGCTCCTACAGTTGGAATGCATTTTCCATGTAGGAGCTGCCGCAGGCTGCGAGCTTTGCTTTTAGGTTTTCGGGGATTTCACCGAATCATTGCCGGTCACCGTCGCGGTGCTGGTCGCCGCCTCGGCACTCGCCTTGAGCTGGCTCAGCTCTTCCCCGGCACGTTCGATCTTGGCGCGCACACTGTTCATGTCCTGACGGCTCTTTTCGATCAGACTCTTCACAGAGCTGTGCCCAGTGATCCCGCGGGCCATGGCCACGCCGCCAATTGCCACCTGAATCAGCCCGAACACGCCGCCACGGCGCAGGCCCTTGCCCACCATCAGCACGCCACCGGCCAGCGAGCCGATACGCTCCCAACCTTCAACGTTCTGGTCCGATCGGCTCTGGAACGGGGTGGATGCGATACGTTCGACGCGTTTGAGTTCGTTCATGTCTGTCTCCGGGCATTCAGTGATCGATAATCAAGCTGACTGCCGAGACTGCCCGCTTGTTCCATCGGATGTGCAACGCTTCAGCGGAATTTCGGCCCGGAGCGGGTGTTCAGGCCCTTGGCCATGCGGTCGTAGAGCACGACGTTGACCGTGGCGGCGAGGTTCATGCAGCCGGTGGTCGGGATGTACACCACGTCTTCGCACCAGTCGCGGATTTCTTGATCGAGCGAGCCGTCTTCCGGGCCGAAGATGTACAGCGCTCGGTCCGGGTGGGTGTATTGCGGCAACGGGCGCGCGCCTTCGACCAGTTCCACGGCGACGGGTACACAGTTGAGCGGCAGAATCTTTTTCAGGTCGTCGATGCCGATCAGCGGGATGTCGTAGTGCACACGCTTGGTGTCAGTCACGAAGTCGGCGGCGCGCTCATAGCGCTTGCCGGTGTAGAACACCGAGGCCACGCCGTAACAGCCTGCGGCGCGCATCACCGAACCGACGTTCTCGGGTGATTTGGGGTTATACAAACCAATGCAGCTGTACCGTTTGTCTGCCACGAGCGGGGTGCCTTCGGGGAAAAAAGAGCGCGATTATACGGGGATTGGGAATAGCAAGATCAAAAGATCGCAGCCTTCG
This sequence comes from Pseudomonas sp. P4795, assembly GCF_048822895.1. NCBI lineage: Bacteria > Pseudomonadati > Pseudomonadota > Gammaproteobacteria > Pseudomonadales > Pseudomonadaceae > Pseudomonas > Pseudomonas sp. P4795. The sequence continues at coordinate 11,974 of NZ_JBMFBT010000015.1, forward strand.
ACAGCTCCTACAGTTGGATTGCGTTGCCATCTGTAGGAGCTGCCGAAGGCTGCGATCTTTTGCTTTTAATCTTCTTTCTTCATCAACCCGGCCAACGCCGCAAACGGGTTATGCGTCGCCTTGGCAATCTTCGGCGTGCTCAGCGAGCCTTCGCTGAAATACTGCTGATCGGTATAACGCGAGTGTTCGTTGTCGTGGCAGTACAAGCACAGCAGCTCCCAGTTCGAGCCGTCCTGCGGGTTGTTGTCGTGGTTGTGGTCGCGGTGGTGCACAGTCAGTTCGCTGAGGCGCTTGCCGGAAAATTCACGGGTGCAGCGTCCGCACACATGCGGGTACATCTTCAGGGCTTTATCGCGGTAGCCCATTTCCTTGTCGCGCTGGTTGTCGGCGAGAATGCGGTCCAGCTTCGAAGTATTGGTCGGGGTGGACGAACTCATGGGTTCACCTTTGTAGAAGACTAATGACGGTTATGCGTGAAGTTTAGCTCAGCCCTTGAGCTTCTCGGCAATCCAGATCGTGTGACGTGTGCCCTTGTTGCCGTGGGCGAAGACCTGGACTTCCTCGGCCTTGAAACCGGCCTTCTTCAACTTGTCGGAAAACTGCTTGTCGGCGCTGGCCGACCAGACTGCCAGCACGCCTTTCGGGCGCAGGGCTTTGGCGCAGGCACTCAGGCCGCCGGCGGAATACAGCCAGCTGTTGGCCTTCTGGGTCAGGCCTTCGGGGCCGTTGTCGACGTCGAGCATGATCGCGTCGAAGCCGTTCGGCTCGCTTTGCAGCACCTTGGCCACGTCGTCCTGCCGGATCACCGTGCGTGGGTCGAGCAACGGCCGGCCAGACTTTTCACCGAGCGGGCCGCGATTCCACTCGACCACGCCGGGCACCAGTTCAGCGACCACCACTTCGGCGGTTTTCCCCAGATGCTTGAGCGCCGAGGCGAGGGTGAAACCCATGCCCAGCCCGCCGATCAGCACTCGCGAATCCGGGCGGCCAGCGACTTTGCGGCAAGGAATTTCCGCCAGCGCATCTTCGGAACCGTGCATACGCGTGTTCATCAACTGCCCGCCGTCGCCGCCCTGGATCTTGATGACGAAATCCTCGCCATACTCGAACAGGCACAGGGCGCCGCCATTGTCAGGGATTGGCGTGGTGTCGAGCAGAACGAAACGTTTCATGGAAATCTCTACAAGGGGAAGGCGCGCAGGCGCGGTTGGGAGTAGCCTGAGCCCAGACTTTAAGGCCAACGGAGCCATTGATGAAGCGCACCATTCTAACGGTCATTGCCTTGGCCGCGCTCTCGATAACTGCATCGATCACTGCAGCGCAGGCCCAACAGAGCATTCCCGTCAGCCCGCCGCCGGCATCCGGTTCGCCCGGCACCGCGACGCCGACCCCGTATCCGCAGGTCGGCCCGGTGGGTATTCCCAAGTCCGGCGCCGGCAACGGCGGCGGTCCAGCGTTGGTGCCAATTGAAATGCCCAGCCCACCGGTCAAGGATCAGCCGTTACCGGGCCTTGAGCAGAACGACATCAAGAGCAAATCGCCCGGAGGCTAGATCTGTTGCGCCGCCAGTTGGCCGTCAGCCATGCGCAGACGTTTCGACAACGAGACGGCGAGGGCGCGGATAATCTTGGCGGCGATCTTCGGCGCGTCGTTGAGCATTTTTTCCAGCGAATCCTTGCCCAGATTGAGTAACTGGCAATTGCTGGCAGCGATGCAAGTGGCAGAACGCCGTTCGCCATCGAGCACGGCCATTTCGCCGAACGCCCGACCGCTGCGCAGGGTGGCCATGGTGATGACCTGGCCGTCACTGCCGGTTTTCTGCACGGCGACCTGACCGGTGTGCAGTATGCACATGAAACTGCCGGCATCGCCCTCACGGAAAATCGCCTCGCCTTCAGCCACGGTGCTGATGCTGAAATAACCCGAAGCGGCGGCGAAGTCGGCCAGCACCAATTGATCGAACAGGCCACAGTCCATCAGCCAGTCGCGAATTTCGTTGTTCAGTAAAGTCGGTTCTGACATGTCGTTACAGTCTTTTTTATTGTCACGGTTTCAGGCGTTACACAGGGGATCATGGATGAATCGGCCGGTTGGGGCTTGAGTTAAGACCCAACCGACCGGTGGAGTTCCTCAGGCGATGCGCAAAACCTTGAAAACAAATGCGTATTCGAGGGCTACGTCACGTAATCCCTGATAACGCCCGCTCATACCGCCATGCCCGGCACCCAGTTCGGTCTTCAGCAGCAACAGATTGTCGTCGGTTTTGGTCGCGCGTAATTTCGCCACCCACTTGGCCGCTTCCCAGTACTGCACGCGGCTGTCGTTGTAGCCGGCGATTACCAGCGTTGCCGGATAAGCCTGCGCAGTGACGTTTTCGTACGGCGCGTACGCCTTTATCCGCTCGTAGACGTCTGGTTCTTCAGGATTGCCCCACTCGTCATATTCGGTGACGGTCAGCGGCAGTTCCGGGTCGAGCATGGTGTTGAGCACGTCGACGAACGGCACTTCGGCAATCGCCACGCCGAACAGATCCGGACGCTGATTGAGCACCGCGCCGATCAGCAAACCGCCGGCGCTGCCGCCGCTGATCGCCAGTTGCGGCGCAGTGGTGATGCCGTTGAGGATCAAGAACTCGGCGCAGGCAATGAAATCGCTAAAGGTGTTGTGCTTGTGTTCCTGCTTGCCAGCGCGATACCAGGCTTCGCCCAACTCACCGCCGCCGCGCACGTGCGCAATCGCAAACGCCATGCCGCGATCCAGCAGACTCAGGCGTGCATGGGAGAACCATGGATCGAGGCTCGAACCGTAAGCACCGTATCCGTACAGATACAGCGGCACGGCTTTGCCGACCATTTCGCGTTTCATCACCAGGCTGATCGGCACCAGCGTCCCGTCCGGCGCGGTGGCCCACAGGCGTTGGCTGACGTAGGCGTCGGCATCGAACGTGCCGAGCACCGGGGTTTCCTTGAGCACTTTTTGCTCGCCATCCGCCAGCAGCAATTGGCGAACCTGTGCCGGCCGGTTCAACGCCTCATAGCGCAGGCGAATCCGGTCGCTGTCGAATTCAAGGGTGTTTTGCACATACAGGCTGTAGGCCGCGTCCGGCAATTGCACGCGATAAGGCGCTGCGCCGTGTGGGTGAACTTCGATGATCGGCAGGCCGCCCTCGCGCAGGCTCAGGGTCATGGCTTCGGCGTTCAGGCTCACGCCATCGAGCATCACCGTGTCGCTGTGCGGGATCAGGTTGTGCCAGTCGGCCTCGGTCGGCGCGATCCCGGTGTCGGCCGCCTGATACAAGGCGAAGTTGATGCCGTCGCGATTGGTGCGGATGAACCAGGTCCATTCGCCGTCGAGCTTGCCGTGATCAACGTCGTACTCGTGATCTTCGACCCGTGGCGCCAGGCAGGTGAACGGCAACTGCGGCTGATTGGCGTCGAGCACCCAGACTTCGCTGGTGGTCTTGCTGCCCAGCGACAGCAGCAGTTGCTGCTCGGAGCTGGCGCGATAGCAATGCAGGAAGAAGCGCCCGTCCGGCTCATGGAAAACCTCTTCAGCGGCCGTGCCGTCCAGACGATAGCGGAACAGTTTGTACGGGCGATGCGTCTCGTCGAGGGTGGCGAAGAACAGCGTCAGGCTGTCGTTGGCCCAGGTCATGCTGCCATCGGAGTCTTCGAATTCCAGTTCGCTGACGCGCTCGCTGGATAATTCCTTCACGAATAACGTGTAAATCTCATCGCCCGAAGAGTCGACGCTGTAGGCCAGACGCTGGTGATCGGGGCTGATGCTGAACGCGCCGAGGGAGAAGAAACCGCCGTTGGCCAACGCATTTGGATCGAGCAGCAGTTGTTCCTGACTTTCGTCGAGGGTCAGGCTGTCGTCGGCCGGACGCGGGCAGCGGTAGTGGCGGGCGTATTCATCGCCAGCCGTTGTGCGCGTGTAATACAGATACGGGCCCCACGGGGAGGGCAGGGACAGGTCGGTCTCAAGGATTCGGCCTTTGATCTCTTCAAACAGACTCTCACGCAGTTCGGCCTGATCGGCGGTCTGCGCCTCCTGGTAAGCGTTTTCAGCCTTGAGGTAATCGAGCACCGCAGCGGTGTCGCGCTCCTGCAGCCAGGCGTACGGGTCGACACCGGCCGCCTTGTGGGCAATCGGGGCACGGATGACGTTGGCGGATTCGGGCATGGAAGGCTCTCGGACATGACAAATAGGGTTGGCACGGACGGTGGACAAGCCGGGCGTGCGAAAAGTCGTTACTATAAGCGCCTCTTTGCCTGCCTTGCCATGGACACCATGACCGAGAACGACTATCTGATCGCCTGGGGCCTCTACGCCTTTGCCGCTTTAGGCTGCCTGCTGGTATGGATGCGCATGACCCGCTGGATGTGGCGCTGGCTGCGCGAGCCACTGCGTCTGCTGATGGCCGTGTTGCTGTTGAGCCCGACCATTGTCGATCAGGTGAAGGATAAAGTGGCGCCAGCCGTCGCCATTACCGCGTTGGATCTGGCATTCAAGGTTGGCAACAACGCCTGGCGCGCGGTCTCCGATCTGTTCATGTACGGGATGATCGCTTTCGGCATTTACCTGATTTTCGTGCTGATCCGTTTGCCGATAGAGCGAGCGTCGAAGGCGCGCAAGGAACAGGCCGAAGCAGCCAAAGTCGCCGCCCGTGCTGATGATGAGCGTAACGACGATCAACCGTTCGGCGGTGCCGGCGATGATCGTTATGGTCGCCCGCCGTTGCCGAACAATCCGCAGCGCATGCGCGTCGAGCCGCGTCTGTAATCACGAGAGTCAGCACATGTGTGAACTACTGGGCATGAGTGCCAACGTGCCGACCGATATCGTGTTCAGCTTCACCGGGCTGATGCAGCGCGGCGGCCGCACCGGGCCGCACCGCGACGGCTGGGGCATCGCCTTCTATGAAGGTCGCGGCTTGCGTCTGTTTCAGGATCCGGCCGCGAGCTGCGAATCGGAAGTGGCGAATCTGGTGCAGCGCTATCCGATCAAGAGTGAAGTGGTCATCGGCCATATCCGTCAGGCCAACGTCGGCAAGGTCTGCCTGTCCAACACCCACCCGTTCGTCCGCGAACTGTGGGGGCGCAACTGGTGCTTCGCGCACAACGGCCAGCTCGCCGATTTCACCCCGATCAAGAGTTTTTACCGTCCGGTCGGCGATACCGACAGCGAAGCGGCGTTCTGCGATTTGCTCAACCGCGTGCGTGGCGCATTTCCGGAACCGGTCGATATAGAAGCGTTGCTGCCGGATCTGGTTGCCGCCTGCGCCGAATACCGCAGTAAAGGCGTGTTCAACTGCCTGCTCAGCGACGGCGACTGGCTGTTCTGCTATTGCTCGACCAAACTGGCGCAGATTACCCGGCGTGCACCGTTTGGCCCGGCCCGCTTGAAGGATGTCGATGTGATCGTCGACTTCCAGGCCGAAACCACACCCAACGACGTAGTGACGGTGATCGCCACCGAACCACTGACCGAAAACGAAACCTGGACCCGCTACGAACCGGGCCAATGGAGCCTGTGGCGACGCGGCGAATGCGTCAGCCAGGGCAAGACTGCATAAGGATCTACCCCGATGTTGCTCAGTTATCTACGGCTGGTGTTGTTTGCGGCGGGCCTGTTGATCGGTGTCCAGGTGCCGGGTTTCATCAACGATTACGCAAAACGTGTCGAGGCGCATCTGATCGAGGCGCAGACCGGTCTGCGCGGCTTTCAGGGCACTGCCGAGCAGTTTTTCAAGGGTGACATTCAGGCACTGGTCGCGCATTACCGCGCCAGCGAAGACCCGGTTTTTCGCAGCGATGCCGACAGTCTGAGCACTATGCTTGACCGTCAATTGGCACTGGATAAACAGTTCCAGGCCATGCAAGGCCCGTGGTACATCCGCTTCCTGCAAGTGGTACTGGCCGCCGACCCGGACATCCGCAAGGAAACCTGGAACGGCTACAGCTACCAGATTCTGCTGACTCCGGAAGCGATGATCTGGGGCATGAGCGGCGCGTTGCTGCTGTCGTTCGGCATCGAATGCCTGTTCCGTCTGATCGACTGGGTGGTGCTCGGCGGCAAGCGTCTGCGCCAGAGCCGGCCGATTGAAGACCGGGATGTGCGCGGTCTCTGAATTTGCAGCGGGGAGCTTCTGTGGCGAGGGGATTTATCCCCGTTGGGTGGCGAAGCCGCCCCAGAGTAGTCCAGTCACACCGTGATTGCAGGTTTAGCGACTGCTTCGCAGCCGAACGGGGATAAATCCCCTCGCCACAGATTGCGTCAGTCAGACAGGGTGACGTAGCTGTCGCCCATTTTCTGCGCATAGCCCTCCAGCACCTGCTGACACAACGTCACGACCTCCTCGACCCATTCCACCCCGATCCGCCACGACACCACCACCTGCAAATTCTGCGGACGCTGCTCAATGTCGAGCAGGATCAACTCCCCGCGCGCCAACTCTTCGGCTACCAGCACTGGCGGCAATGCGCCGATACCGAATCCATCACGCAACAACCGGGTAATCGCCGACACCGAATTCACGCAATTCAAACGTGGCGCGAGCACGCCGTGGGCCTGCATCAACGCCAGAATGTCCTGATGCGGCCGAGAGTTTTTCGAGTAGGTGATGATCCGTTCCTGAGCCAGATCGGCGAGGCTCGCGTAGTCGCGGTTGTAGATCGAATTGCTGGCGACGATCCAGCCCAGCGGATGGCTGGCCAGTTCCAGGCTGCGCACGCTTTCGTGGCGCACCAGATCGGTTTGCAGGATCAGATCAAGAAAGCCTTTTTGCAACTGATCGCAGAGGTTCAGCGAGGTATCTGCCACCAGCTCGATTTCCACCATCGGATACAGATCGGTCATCTGCGCCACCAACGGGCTGAGCCAGGTGTGGATCACCGTGTCCATCACCCCGATGCGCACCCGGCCGACCTTGCATGAGCGAGTCTTGATCGACTGCTTCAGCGCCTGCATGGTGTCGAGCATCTGCTCGGCGTATTCCAGCACTTTCAAACCTTCCGGCGTCAGGCTGACCCCGCGCGAATCGCGCAGAAACAACTTCACCTCAAGTTCGCTTTCCAGCGCCGCGATGCGGCTGGAAATCGACGCCTGGGTGGTGAACAGCTTGTCGGCGGTCAGACGAAAACTTTTCAGCCGGGCGACCCAGACAAAGGTCTCGAGAAACTTCAGATTCATGCGGTCGGCTCGGGTGACAAAAAAATCTTATGCCTAAGGCGGGTTTTTACTCGTTGGACGCGACGGCCTGACGCAGCCAAAAATCGCCGCATCCGGTTCCCACGATAGGCGTCGTCGGGACTACGAACAAGACCAATAATAATTGCGGAGATTTGCCATGAGTGCTCCCGACACCGTCTCTTTATCCAAGCCCGCGACGCGTCCCGGCCCGTTCGATTGGTATCGCAATATCAATCAACAGGAACGCCGCACCTTCTGGAGCTGCAAGATCGGCTACGGCCTGGACGGCATGGACACGCAGATGCTCAGCTTCGTGGTGCCGACCCTGATCGCCATGTGGGGCATCACCACTGGCGAAGCCGGGCTGATCCACACCAGCACCCTGATCGCCTCGGCCATCGGCGGTTGGGTCGCGGGGATTCTCTCCGACCGCATCGGCCGCGTGCGCACTCTGCAACTGACGGTGCTGTGGTTCGCCTTCTTCACCTTTCTCTGCGGCTTCGCCCAGAACTACGAACAACTGCTGATCGCCCGCACCTTGATGGGTTTCGGTTTTGGCGGCGAATGGACGGCCGGCGCGGTTTTGATCGGTGAAGTGATCCGCGCCAAGGATCGCGGCAAAGCCGTGGGCATGGTGCAATCCGGCTGGGCGCTGGGTTGGGGGCTGACGGCAATTCTGTATGCGCTGCTGTTCTCGCTGCTGCCACCGGAAGACGCCTGGCGCGCGCTGTTCATCCTCGGCATCGTACCGGCGATTTTCGTGATCTTCGTTCGGCGGCTGGTGAAAGATCCGGAAATCTACCGCGAAGCCAAGGCGCAGCAAACACCGGAGAACACGGCGAAGTTTTACGAGATTTTCGCGCCGGGCATGCTCTTCACCACATTCCGCGCTTCATTGCTGACCACTGGCGCGCTCGGCGGTTATTACGCCATCACCTCTTGGCTGCCGACTTTTTTGAAAAATGAACGCGGCCTGAGTGTGCTCGGCACCGGCGGATATCTGGCGATGGTGATCGTCGGTTCTTACGTCGGTTATGTGATCAGCGCCTATTTGACTGACCTGCTGGGGCGTAAGAAGAACTTCATCCTGTTCGCGGTTGGCTCGTTCACCATCGTGCTGCTCTACACGCAATTGCCGGTCAGTAACGGCGTAATGCTGTGGCTGGGTTTCCCGCTGGGCTTCTTCGCGTCGGGGATTTTCAGCGGCATGGGCGCATTTCTCACCGAGCTGTTTCCGACACGGATTCGCGGTTCGGGACAGGGCTTTTGCTACAACATCGGTCGGGCGCTGGCGGCATTGTTTCCACTGCTGATCGGCCTGCTTAGCCAGAGCGTACCGTTGAGTATGGGGATTGGAGCGTTCGCGGCGGTGTCCTACGGCGTGGTGATTATCGCGGCGTTGAGCCTGCCGGAAACCCGTGGCAAAGAACTCGATTCGCAGTAACTGATAATCTGCGGGGCACTGTTTGTCCCACGGCACAAAAAGAAAAGAACTACAGGAGTGTTCACCGTGAGCCGCCTGCTATTGAACTGCGACATTGGCGAGAGTTTCGGCAACTGGACCATGGGTCTGGACGCAGAGATCATGCCCTTCATCGATTGCGCCAACATTGCCTGCGGCTTCCACGCCGGCGACCCGGGCATCATGCGCAAAACCGTCAGCCTCGCATTGAGTCACGGCGTGCAGATCGGCGCGCATCCGGCCTATCAGGATCTGGTGGGATTTGGTCGGCGCTCGATGGCGTATTCCGCGCAAGAACTGCAAGACATCCTGCACTACCAGATCGGCGCCCTCGACGGCATCTGCCGCGCTCAGGGTGGGCGCGTCAGTTACGTCAAACCCCATGGTGCGATGTACAACGACATGATGGCCAACCCGGCTCAGTTGCGTGCGGTGCTTGAGGCGGTCGCGGCTTACGACTGCACGTTGCCGCTGATGCTCATGGCGACCCGCGACAACACGGCTGCGCAGCAACTGGGCGATGACTACGGCGTGACGTTGTGGTTCGAAGCTTTCGCCGACCGCGCCTACGACAGCGCCGGCCGACTGGTCTCGCGACAACTGGCGGGGGCGGTGCATCACGATGCGCAAACCATCATCGAGCAAGCACTGACCATCGCCCGTGGCGACCATCTCATCGCCTGCGATGGCAGCGCATTGCACCTGCAAGCCAACACGTTGTGCGTGCATGGCGACAACGTCAGTTCGGTGGCCGCCGTGCAGCGCATTCGCCAGGCTTTGGACGAGCAGAGCGCGTCATGAAAGCACGGATTGAAGTAGTGGCACTGGATTGCCTGATGCTGCGTCTGTTCGATGAAATTGCCGAAGCCAATATGCCGTGGATGCTTGCCGCCAGTGAGCGTTTGCGCGCTGTATTCGGCGCGCAACTGATCGATCTGGTGCCGTCCTACACCACGTTGATGGTGCATTACGACCTCACCGCTCTAAGCCCGAATCAGGCGCGGGAATTGATTGCCGAAGCCTTGATCGACCTGTCGCCGAACGCAAGAGCCGGCGGCCAGTGCCATGTGCTGCCGGTCTGGTATGACTTGAGTGTCGGTCCGGAGCTGAGTCTGCTTGCAGAGCGCAGTGGTCTGGCGGTTGACGAGGTGATCCGCCGCCACAGTGGTCGGGAATATCAGGTGTTCGCACTGGGCTTCGCTCCAGGTTTTGCCTTTATGGGGCTGGTTGAAGAAATCCTCGCGGCCCCACGCTTAAGCACCCCGCGCAAAAAAGTCGCTGCCGGCAGCGTGGGTATCGCCGAACGGCAGACCGCTGCGTACCCGGTGGTATCCCCTGGCGGCTGGAATCTGATCGGTCGCACCCCCGCTAAATTGTTCGACCGCAATCGCGACGGCTACAGCCTGATGCAACCCGGCGACACCGTGCGCTTCGAAGCAGTGAGCCATGCGGAGTTCATCAATCTGGGCGGTGACGACACGCCATTGGAGGTCTTGGCATGAGCCGTCTGACGATTGCAGCAAGTACGCCGTTGTGTCTGTTGCAGGACGCCGGACGCTTTGGCGTTCGGCATTTGGGCGTGACCCAGGGTGGCGCGGCCGACTGGTGTTCGATGGCGTGGGCCAACTGGTTGCTGGGGACTGGACTGGATCTACCGGTGGTCGAAATCACCCTCGGCGGGTTTGCCGTGGTGGCTGAAGAAGACTGCGTGCTGGCGCTGGCCGGGGCAGATTTGGGCGCACAGATTGATAGCGAGCCGCTCGCGCCGTGGCGCAGTTTCAAATTGCGTAAAGGTCAGACGTTGAAGTTCACCCAACCATTGCTTGGTGCCCGCGCATATCTGGCGGCGCCCGGCGGTTTCGCTGCGCCGAAAGTGCTGGGCAGCAGCGCCACGGTGGTCCGCGAAGAACTCGGCGGACTCGATGGCATGGGGTTGCCGTTGGCCAAAAGCGCGATGCTGAGCTATCACGGAGAAACCTTGTTGGTGCGCGAAGTGCCGCTGGCGCAGCGCCCGGATCTGCGGAATGCAGCGCCGCTGGATCTGGTGCTGGGCGCACAGATCGGTCAGTTCAGCGGGCAGAGTCTGTTCGACGTGTTCAACAGTGCGTGGACGCTGGACAGTCGCGCGGATCGCATGGGTATTCGCTTGCTGGGCACAGCGTTGCAATATCAGGGCGCGCCGATGATTTCCGAAGGCATTCCGCTGGGCGCGGTGCAGGTGCCGCCGGACGGTCAGCCGATTGTGTTGCTCAATGATCGGCAGACCATCGGCGGGTATCCGCGATTGGGCGCGTTGACGCCCTTGGCGCTGGCGCGGCTGGCGCAGTGTCTGCCTGGGGCAAAAGTGCGGCTGCGGCCTGTGGTGCAAGACGTCGCACACCGCGAACACATCGAGTATTTGCAACGCTTTGGTTGAAGATCAAAAGATCGCAGCCTCCCCGTAGGAGCTGCCGAAGGCTGCGATCTTTTGCTTCTATTTGGACAAAAACCGCATCCCTTCTTCCAACCCACGCAACGTCAACGGATACATCTGATCTTCAATCAGATCCCGAACAATGTTGGTCGAAGATGTATATCCCCAAGTGTCCTTCGGATACGGATTGATCCAGATAAGCTTCTTGTACTTCTCCATGAACCGCTGCATCCACACATAACCCGGCTCTTCGTTCCAGTGCTCGACGCTGCCGCCAGCCTGGGTGATTTCATAAGGCGCCATCGCAGCATCACCAATGAAGATCACTTTGTAGTCGGCGCCATACTTGTGCAGCAAGTCCTGAGTCGAAGTGCGCTCGGACGTGCGGCGCATGTTGTTCTTCCACACCGATTCATAAACTAAGTTGTGGAAGTAGAAGTACTCCAGATGCTTGAACTCGGTCTTGCAGGCCGAGAACAACTCCTCGCAGATCTTCACGTGCGCATCCATCGAACCGCCGATGTCGAACAGCAGCAGCAACTTCACGGTGTTACGCCGTTCCGGGCGCATCTGGATGTTCAGCAGGCCGGCATCGCGGGCGGTGTAGTCGATGGTGCCATCGATATCCAGCTCTTCCGCTGCACCCTGACGGGCAAACTTGCGCAAACGACGCAGCGCGACTTTGATATTGCGCGTGCCTAGTTCCACCGAATCGTCGAGGTTCTTGTACTCGCGCTGATCCCAGACTTTCACCGCTTTGCCTTGGCGCTTCCCCGCGTCGCCCACGCGGATGCCTTCCGGGTTGAAACCGCCGGAACCAAACGGACTGGTGCCGCCGGTGCCGATCCATTTGTTGCCGCCGGCGTGGCGTTCCTTCTGTTCTTCCAGACGCTTCTTGAATTCTTCGATGAGCTTGTCGAGGCCGCCGAGCGACTGGATCTGCGCGCGTTCTTCGTCGCTCAGTGAACGTTCGAATTCCTTGCGCAGCCAGTCTTCGGGAATCAGTGCCTGCAAATGGTCATCGAGTTTTTCCAGGCCATTGAAGTAGGCGCCGAACGCACGGTCGAACTTGTCGAAATGCCGTTCGTCCTTCACCAGAATCGCCCGCGACAAGTAATAAAAATCGTCCATGTCGGCGAAGGTCACGCGCTGTTTCAGCGCGTTAATCAGGTCGAGCAGCTCGCGCACCGACACCGGCACCTTGGCTGCACGCATTTCATTGAACAGGTTGAGCAACATGGCATCAGCCTCTTAGCGGGTGCCGCGACGGCTCATGAACGCCAGGCGCTCAAGCAGTTGCACGTCCTGTTCGTTCTTCACCAAGGCGCCTGCCAGCGGCGGAATGGCTTTGGTCGGATCACGTTCGCGCAGTACCGCTTCGCCGATGTTGTCGGCCATCAACAGCTTCAGCCAGTCGACCAGTTCCGAAGTCGAAGGCTTCTTCTTCAGGCCCGGCACTTTGCGCACGTCGAAGAATACGTCCAGCGCTTCGCTGACCAGATCCTTCTTGATGTCCGGATAATGCACATCGACGATTTTTTGCAGCGTGGTGCGATCCGGGAACGCGATGTAATGGAAGAAGCAACGGCGCAGGAACGCGTCTGGCAGCTCTTTCTCGTTGTTAGAAGTAATGATGATGATCGGGCGCTTCTTCGCCTTGATCGTTTCGTCGATCTCGTAAACGTAGAACTCCATCTTGTCGAGTTCTTGCAGCAGGTCGTTGGGAAACTCGATGTCGGCCTTGTCGATCTCGTCGATCAGCAGAATGACGCGCTCTTCAGACTCGAACGCCTCCCAAAGCTTGCCTTTCTTCAGGTAGTTACGCACGTCGTGGACTTTTTCCGTGCCCAACTGCGAGTCACGCAAACGGCTGACCGCGTCGTACTCGTACAGGCCCTGATGCGCCTTGGTGGTGGACTTGATGTGCCAGGTGATCAACTTGGCGCCGAACGATTCGGCCAGTTGCTCGGCGAGCATGGTCTTGCCGGTGCCCGGCTCGCCCTTGACCAGCAGCGGCCGCTCCAGGGTGATGGCGGCGTTGACCGCCAGCTTCAGGTCATCGGTGGCGACGTAGGCCTGGGTGCCTTCGAACTTCATCTGCTAATCCTCGAACGGTAACGCCGACCTGAACGGGCAGGGCGGGGGCGAAATAATCGGATGCCCGACTATAACGCGCAGCCCGGTCGACTGTGAACGCAGACGGCTTATTCAGTCTCTGAATGGGGCGTCACATGTTGACTCAGTCTCGGCGGATGGCCAGTATTCATGTATCGCCGATTTGGCGATAGCATTTCCAGCATGTCTACTAAATACCGATTCAGAGAAAAGTACCGCATTCAGTTGCGTGAGAAGGATCATCCCCCGCCCCATGTGCACCTGACAGGTGGTGGAGTGGATGTGATACTCAGCCTGGAACCCGTCGAAGTCATGATGGGCCGGGCACCACAGCTGATCATCAAGGAAGCGCTGACATGGGTCGTAGCCCATCAGGCCCAACTGCTGGAGGATTGGAAACGATGTTATCCATGAAGCGGCCACGTTTGTCGGCAGTGCAGGCTTTGCCGAATGGTCGGCTGGCGCTGACCTTTATCGACGGCCAACAATTGACCCTGGATCTGAGCCAGGATTTTCTGGCGTATCCCGGTCTACGGCCATTGCTGGATGCTGATGTATTCGACACAGCCGAACTCGGTGATGACGGCTGGAGCGTCGAATGGCAGGAACCCGACATCCAGATCGGTGCCGATACCTTGTATCGGGATGCGTTGGCGCAAAACGCGCCGGACGAAAACACACGTATATTTATGGCGTGGCGTGCTCGAACCGGTTTGCCACTGAATCAGGCGGCAGAAGCGTTAGGCGTCAGCCCCCGCAGCATCACTCGCTACAGCAATGGCCGAGAAGCTGTACCCCGTTCGCTGGCGTTGGCCTGCCTTGGTTGGGATTCATTGCAGGATAAGTCGACACTGATCGCGGCCGAGGACACCGGCCGCTATGTCGTCAATCGTAAAACCTAGCCCGCATCCGGCTTCGGCCGTTCATACCGGGCATTGAATGCCTGGACGAATCCATTGCGCAAAATCTGCAAAAACGCTTCGAACGCGCTGATATTTTGCTGGTGCACGTTACCGCGTAGCTCGACCTTGGTGGCGAACTGGTTCTTCGCCTGGTTTTTCAACACGGTTTCGGTGCCACCGACCAGCGCCTCCCAGACTGAGCGGAAGATGCTTTTGTCCTTGTTTTCGACGTCTTGCCGCCAGTTGAACACTTCGACATCGCGCAACAGCGGCTTGATGTAGCCTTTGACCTGGCCCTTTTTCGCCGCAGCTTCGATGACCACGTCACCGTGACCTGCACTGAAGTCGAACTTGCCGTAGGCCGAGGCGAAGTCGTTCATTTTTTTCAGTTCGATGTCGCGGGCGCGCAGGCGGAATTCGAACTCTTCGAAGTTGCTCAGCGGGTCAAACGTGGCGGTGGTTTCCAGCGGGGCGTGGCCCAGTAACAAGGCTTTACCTTCGAAGCGGGCGTCGCGTTTACCTTCCTTGTCGACTACGTTGGTCAGGTTGTAAATGCTGGCATCAACGTTGGTGGCATTCATGTTTACTGGAGGTTTGGAGTTGAAGTTGCGGAAACTGATGCGACCGTCCTGAATTTGGACTTCATCCAGGGTGATCGGTAACAGCTTGCTTAACTGCTCACGCCAGTCGGTACCTTTACCCGTTTGTGAGTTCTGCTTGTTACCGCCGTCGACGAAGTTGACTTGCGGACTGATGAACCTCGCCTGAGCGACGACAGCATGGTCGTACCACAGCGAGTGCCAACTCACTGCGAGGTCTACCACCGGCGCATCCACGAACGGCACCGGTACCTTGCCGTCGACCTTGACGATTTTCAGCCCATTGATCTTGTAAGCGCCGCGCCAAAGCGCCAGATCGACGTCTGTCACCTGACCGCGGTAATCGCCCATGTTCGCCAGTTTGTCATTCAGATAGTCGCGCACCAGATAAGGCAGGGCGATGTGTAACGCGACCAATAACACGATGACGGTGGCAAAAGCCCACAACGGCCAGCTGTAGCGACGTTTCATGGTGAAGATTCCCGAACGATATAATTCGATTGACTGCTGACGCTCGCAGACGTTCGACCGACTGGACTGACACGGGCAACAGGCTTACCTTGGAGCGCTGAATTCAATGCTGCACAAGGACCCAGCCATGAGCCGTATCTTCGCTGACAACGCCCACTCCATCGGCAACACGCCGCTGGTGCAGATCAACCGCATTGCGCCGCGTGGCGTGACCATTCTGGCCAAGATTGAAGGCCGCAACCCCGGTTACTCGGTCAAGTGCCGGATCGGCGCGAACATGATCTGGGATGCCGAAGGCAGCGGCAAACTCAAGCCGGGCATGACCATCGTCGAGCCGACTTCGGGCAACACCGGTATCGGTCTGGCGTTCGTCGCGGCGGCGCGCGGTTATAAACTGATGCTGACTATGCCGGCCTCAATGAGTATCGAACGGCGCAAAGTCCTCAAGGCGTTGGGCGCGGAACTGGTGCTGACCGAACCGGCCAAGGGCATGAAAGGCGCGATTGAAAAAGCCGCCGAAATTGTTGCCAGCGATACCGACAAATACTTCATGCCTTCGCAATTCGATAATCCGGCCAACCCGGCGATTCATGAAAAGACCACCGGCCCGGAAATCTGGAACGACACTGACGGTGCGGTCGATGTGCTGGTGGCGGGCGTTGGCACCGGCGGAACCATCACCGGTGTGTCGCGGTATATCAAGAACACCGCAGGCAAACCGATTATCTCGATCGCCGTGGAGCCTGTGTCTTCTCCAGTGATCACTCAGGCTTTGGCCGGTCAGGAAATCAAGCCGAGCCCGCACAAGATTCAGGGGATTGGCGCTGGTTTCGTGCCAAAAAACCTTGATCTGTCGATGGTCGACCGTGTCGAGCTGGTCACCGATGAAGAGTCCAAGGCCATGGCCCTGCGCCTGATGCAGGAAGAGGGGATTCTGTGCGGGATTTCCTGCGGCGCGGCCATGGCGGTTGCCGTGCGCCTGGCAGAGACTCCGGAAATGCAGGGCAAGACTATCGTGGTGATCCTGCCGGATTCGGGTGAACGCTATCTGTCGAGCATGTTGTTCAGCGATTTGTTCACTGATCAGGAGACCCAGCAATAACAAACGCGTTGATTCAAGTCAGCCAAGGTTCAGGGTCGCTGTGTTAACTAATGCTTTGTTGCGCAATTGTTAACACTGAATCTTGAGTTGAACGGGTTTTTCCCAAAGCCGGTAGTGTTTATCATGGCCGGCTGCCATGCCGGGTAAATGGCATTGCGCAGCGTCGTCTTTTTTCAAGGAGTTGTTGATGACCTTTCCGTTTGCCGCCAAGGCGTTGGTGTTGCTGCTCTTTCTGGGCAGCACTCTCTATGTGCATTTGCGTGGCAAGGCACGCTTGCCGGTGCTGCGTCAGTTCGTCAACCACTCGGCGCTGTTCGCCCCGTACAACGCGTTGATGTACCTGTTCTCGGGCGTGCCGTCCAAGCCTTATCTGGATCGCAGCAAGTTTCCGGAACTGGATGTACTGCGCGACAACTGGGAAGTGATCCGCGACGAAGCCATGCACCTGTTCGACGAGGGTTACATTCGCGCTGCCGAGAAGAACAATGACGCCGGGTTTGGCTCGTTCTTCAAGAAGGGTTGGAAGCGGTTCTACCTCAAGTGGTACGACAAACCGCTGCCATCGGCCGAATCCCTGTGTCCGAAAACCGTGGCGCTGGTGAGTGCCATCCCCAACGTCAAGGGCGCGATGTTTGCGTTGTTGCCGGGTGGCAGCCATCTGAACCCGCATCGCGATCCGTTCGCCGGCTCTCTGCGGTATCACTTGGGTTTGTCGACGCCGAACTCTGACGACTGCCGCATCTTCGTGGACGGCCAGGTTTACGCTTGGCGCGACGGCGAAGACGTGATGTTCGATGAGACCTACGTGCACTGGGTCAAGAACGAAACCAACCAGACTCGAGTGATCCTGTTCTGCGACATCGAACGTCCGCTGAGCAACCGCTTCATGACCCGCATCAACCGCTTTATCAGCGCTTGGCTCGGTCGCGCCACTGCGCCGCAGAATCTTGATGATGAACAGGTCGGCGGCATCAACCGCGCCTACGCCTGGAGCAAGAGCTTCAGCGACAGGTTCAGTGGTGTGGTCAAGCAATGGAAACGCCGTAATCCCAAGGCCTACCGCGTGATGCGGCCAGTGCTGGCGGTGGTAGTGTTGACGTTGTTGGGGTATTGGTTGTTTGGTTGAGGTAAATTTATGAAATAAAAAACCGCTCTTTTGAGCGGTTTTTTTCTTGCGAATCAGCGCCGTCCGGCGACAACACTGGGCTCGTTCTCGATGCCTGTAATCAATAATTGCAACAGGCGCTGCTGACTGGCCGTCAGTTCACCTTTGGGTAGCTTTTTCCCATCCAGCAGCCGGTTCTTGGTAACGCGAGGTGTTTTCTTGATTTTGCTCATATTACCTCCGGCATTGATCATTAATTGAACAGTTTTCACGGTACTTGATTCTCCAGTGATTTGACAAGTCGGCCTTCATTATCAAAGCCAAAACCAAGTTTTTGATAAACGGAAACTGCACCGCTCAGGGGCTCTTGGATTTTGAGAACCGTGCAGCCGATAAATTGCGCGTACTGTTCAATCACGATCAATGCCAACATTCCGATACGATTCTTCAATGGATGAGTGCCTCCAGGGCGCCCCTCCAGTCTCACAATTCGTAATCTGCGCCGACTGTTGTTCGGGTCCGCGAAGCACAGTCCACAAAGCTCTTCTTCAAACCAGATCGCTATGTCTAAAGCCAATGGCTCGCGCGCTTTCCAGCCAATGACTTCATTCCAAGAAAAGTACGGGTCGTCCCAAAGCTCAAAAGCATCCAGCGCTTGCGTGTTTATGGGGTCGAAGCGCACACGTGATAAATCGATCGTCTGGGCATCGAACAGCTTAAGTTGCCGCTGTAAGTGGGCGACGCTTTGCGCCGCCAGTTTCCTTGACTGCGATTTGTACAGTTGATACCGCAGATGTTTCCGTTCCCTTGGCATACGATCTCATACATTCCATGTCCCCCGTCGGTGGGCGCAGCAGTTGCAAACGAGCCTAAGCGTCGCCCGCCAGCCTGTCGCTACTGGCTATTTGTCCAAGTCATTGCAATCCATGTCCGGCGCTGGTTATAGTCGGCGCTCGAATTTCACTGTCACCTCCATAAAGATCAGCCCAATGCCTGCATCCCTCATCAACGCGGTAGTCGATTCAGCGGTCAACGCTGGCGTCGTGCCGTGCGGGAATCAGCAGCCTGCGCAGATCAGTCATTACCCCCCACCTGTCAGTAGCCCACCGGGCGTTGGCATTTCGGGCTGATCAGCTTTTTGCTGACCCCCTGTGCCCGCCGGAAAAACCTACTGAATTTCAGCTTCGGCTGAGTTGGCTATGTGCCTGACTACAGGTGGTATTCATGTTTGTCCTTTCGAAAAAATCCGCGCTCGCGGCGGCATCCACGAGCCTGTTCGTCCTGCTGTGGAGCAGCGGGGCGATTTTCTCCAAGTGGGGGCTTGCCCACGCTTCGCCCTTTGCCTTCCTGCTGATCCGCTTTGTGATTGCCTTGTGTGGGCTGGTGTTGCTGGTGCCGTTGCTCAAGCTGAAGCTACCCAAGGGCGGCAAGCCGATGCTGTATGCGATGGCCACCGGGGTGGTGCTGTTGGGGGCCTATCAGATCTTCTATCTGTTGGCGCTAGACCTGAAGGTCACCCCTGGCGTGATGGCAACCATCATGGGCGTGCAGCCGATTCTGACCGTGGTGATCATGGAGCGGCAGCGCTCGGCGAGCCGGATTTTTGGCCTGGCATTGGGGTTGGCCGGTTTGATCATGGTGGTTTACCAAGGGATCGGTCTGGCCGGAATGTCCTTGGCGGGCATGCTGTTCGGTCTGTTGGCGTTGGCGAGCATGACCTTCGGTTCGGAAGTCAATGTAGTTTGACTCCATGAGCAAGGTGCTGGAAGCCCTGCTACGCTTGGTTTTGTGGGGAGGGGCCAACCTTGTATACACAAAATAGTCGAATTATAAAAATTCTTGTTCAGTACAAGAGCTTCCACCATGTCTATCACAGTGAGAGGTTTTTCGATCTTGATGAACTAGAACTAAGGGACGAGTCATGGTTGGTCATAGTCTTGCGGAGAATGTCTGAGTATTCATCAGAAAATCGCATGAGTTCAAACGTGGTTTATTTCATTAAAATGGCTATCAAGTGCTTAAAGTCAGATTCCGAAGGGTGGGGAATTTGCCAGACTCAAGAACAAGATCTAACACCGAAAATAGCGCATACATTATTCAGAATTCTAGAAGATAGACTTAAGGAAACCGATCACACATCTGAGTCAATTCGACAGTTTTCAAGCAAATTTAGGAAGGCGGTATTTAATACGAAGTTCAAAACTAACGAAGTGATCACTGTAGACTCTGTAAAGTACAAATCAAGATTGGGGAGTATTCAACATGCCCTTCAACCTATATTGAATATGGAGGATCACTTAAATGTCTTGGAAGGCGAGTCCCCACTTGGCGCGGTCCCGCATAAGAACTATTTAGATTTAATAGAAAGATCGGCCGCTATTTTACAAGGTGATTTATCCAAGATAGTCGATGCGTGTAATCAGGATCTATTTGTTGCGCAGCAGAACAGACTCAAAATAAAAAATCTAAAATGTAAAAAAATAAATAATTTACAAAAAAAAGAGATCCTGAGCACGCTGTTTAAACACACATCCTCGCTAACGAAGAGAATATTAGAAAAACATTCATCAGGGAATATTCTAGCGATTTTTCGAAAAGGGGTCTTACAGCATGACAAGCCAATGAAAAAAGATGGTACTTTTAAAATACATGACTTAGCTAAAAACTGCATGGGCATAGGATTATTGAATTACAAGGGGTATAGCCCTCGCCAAACTTTTTTTTCGCCTGAGCGCTTGACAACTATTGAGTTGCAGGCAATTTTTATATTGTTGCTGTGCAGGACGGGATGGAATCAAGATGCGCTCGCCGGCATGGATCGTGATGGGATAACCCGCAATAAGGATGGTTTTGCGTATGTATTGCAAGGGTTCAAAGAAAAAACTGACGATGATACACCTCCCATTTTTATAGACAAAACTGAAAGTGATGTGATCTACGCCATAGAGTTGTTGCTTTGGAACTTCGAACAGCTACGCTCCTATGAATTGCTCTCATTAAGTAATAAACGGATTTGGCATTCCTGGAGTACTAATGATCAATTCCCCGAGAGGCAATCTACAACTATTCAGATGACGCCTTTACAGTTTATTGAACGAAATAACCTATTTTATTTTACTTTAAACCAAATTCGCCGAACGGTGCTATGCCTTGATGCCTATAAATCGAAAAGCTTCGAAACAGCCAGGCAACGAGGTGGACACAGTAGTATTGGCACCACTGGTAGATATCTAGATCAAATTATAACAAGAAATATCTCATCGTCGATTAATCTGCAATTTCAGGTTGATCTCGAGAATAAAGTAACCTTCAATATAAACTCAAGGAAGACGAGAGTATGTACGTGGGAGAGCATTGGTGATGGCTCTATATGTACTGATCCTCGCGCGGGACTGTATAGCGATAGGAGTGCAGACTTAATTTGCTCTGCTCAACGCTGCCACGCAAACGGCGGTTGTCCTCAAAGAAAAATTATTATTGATCAGGAGGAGATTTTAAACATTGTTAGGACGCGTGAGTATTACTTTAAAAACTGGCAGCGATTACGTAGTGAAAATCAAGAACGCTTCAATATAGTTATTGCCCCCAAAATTGCATTTAATGAGGCGCTGTACAATTACGTGAAAAACTCTAGGTTTGGATATGTAATGAACAAAATTGAAAGCGCATTCTTAGATGTTGAGGACGCAACCCATGAGCAAAGACATATTTGATATTATCAACTGCAACCCGCTTTCAGATGATTTGTTTCTCGATTCAAATTTTGTCTTGCTTATTAAAGAGCATGATGCGCGCTCAGATGAAAGAAAAGCGAAGCCGATAGATCTTAAAAGACATTGGTTGCCTGCTAATGCTGTGTACGAAACCCCTTCTAGGCTTATTGATTGTACGCATTACCTTGCCGCGTTGATATATTCATTAGACTATTTTGCTGTTTCGAATACATCCAGTAACTCCAAATGCAATCGCATATGTTTCATGCTCTCTAGCATAATTAAATTTTTAGAATATTGCTGGCTAAATAATATATTCGACTTAGGTGCCATTTCAGCTCCTTTCACTCTAAATCTGGCAAAGATTCTAGCCAGAAATGGCTGGCATGAAGCGCTGGATATAGATTGCCGGGTAAACGAGTTTTTAGATAAAGCAATAGATCCCTCTCACCCAATATTTAAGTCTACGAACTCAAGCGTAAGTCTGAGTTCTGTCGGGTTTCAATCTGCTATTGCTACAAATATTAGCGGAATGGAAGTGGCAGTCTATTTTAATAAGGTGCGGCAGCTTCAAGTTACAAAAGGCTGGCGAACTTCTTTTCGAATGAATGATAAGGCTCCCTGTGGGATGCAATATAGCCTATTGCGTCAAACTCTAGAGTCTATCAATCTACTTTATCACTCTGTTGATGGGTATAGAGTAAACGTTGTCCCATATGAACACTATGTTCGGCTTGCAAAAAAACTAACAGAAAATCCGGGTACGACTGAAGACATTAATAGCTACGATGCCGGTATGCTTTTGGAGTACTCTCTAGATTACCTCAACTCTAAAAGTAACCGAACGCTTCGTCTTCTGGCTTTCGCGGCAAAACAATTAGCGCAGCTTGGTAACCTGAAAGAGAGTTTTTCTAGGGTGATGCGTTTTGCACGCCGAATAGGGCTTATCAAGTCTGATGCAATTGAACCGGTGAGTATTAATGATGGGCTCAAGTTTTTAAACTCCTCCACGAAAGATCTTCTAAATTCGTGCTTCATAGTCATAGCGATTTTCAATGCAAGGAGAAAAGGGGAACTCACTCATAAAAAATACGGACTTTCTTTGGGTAGTGGCATTGTTATAAATGAGAAAGCGGGGATATTTCTTCAAGAGTTTTATGTCGAAAAGACGGTAAAGGATTATGTAAAATTTTATATTGCCTCAGCTACAAAGCTAGCAATTACAATTTTAGAAAAACTTCAGCTGGTGTTTTTAGGAAAGCCATTCAAAAATCATAACTATTCAAAAATAACAGATCGTAATTTAACACTATTTCGCTACAAGGCAGTGAACGCTACGGGGTTCGCAAGCGTATACTCACAGTTCAACTTTGAATGCTTTGAACCGGCGATGTCAGGCAATTTTATAAATTCTGCAATCGGCAAGCCAATGAGGCTTACTCCGCATATGTTTAGACGGTTGTACTGTAAAGTGTTTATCAATAGATACGAATACTTCATGCTCCCTTTTTTATCGTATCAGCTTCAACATGAGGATATTGCTACAACGCAGATATATGTGTCTAATCCTCAAACTCAAGCGGAGTCTGCCGAGCTTAGCAAGCTCTACGATTGGAACTTACAAACACAGTCCGAAGCTCTGATTCTTCACAATGATGAAATAATGACGAGTATGGCAGAGGTTACCAAGGAGAAGTTTAGCGAAATTATATACCGCAGCATATCGGCCGAGAATACCTCGGGCGGATACACTAAGCTCACGCGTGCTCTTTATAAGAAAATGTTTTCATCTGTTGGTTATGCTAAACCCGATACAGAAAAGATGAAAATTCTGATCGAACGACTCAGGAGTAGAGGGCATAGCCCGCGAGCGTTTAAGCATGCACAGTGTTTAGCGGGCGCTAATCGAATCAAATCTAAATCAAAGTGCTGGCAACGAAGTGATAACCAACTTCACAAGGAAAACGCATCTCCGAAACTTTGTCGAGGTTGCTTGTTTTCTTGGACTTCTGAGGAACACGTCTATGGTATGGAGTTAGATCTCATCAGTTTGAAATTGGAGGCTGCAAAAGTACCAGAATCTTCGATTGCAAGGATTAACTTGGAGTATGATATTGAAGATCTAGAAGATACTTTGCGCTATCACAAGTCTTATCTTGAGAGGCGCCTATGAAAATCTCTGAGATTAATAGAAATGAAGCAATTCGAAATATTCGGCTAAAGATCTCTCTACTCAAGGAAATATCCAGTAGCTCGGATTTTCCAACTGGGGAATATTGCCCGAGAACCCTGCGGCAGTTTAATAATTGGAATCTTTCTCAGAATACCTTGGAATACAGAAAAAAAACTGCCCCTATTAAACGCAATGCAAACGATACGCTCAATAAGTATCAAGGTTTAAAGAGTGAAGTGGTCGCCGCTATCCATGCGTCAATACTAGCCTACTCTAAAAGCCCCTCAAGCAACCGTATAGACAGAATCGGAAAGCTTAAAGAGGATATTAGAAGTCTAAAAAAATATATCAATGTCCTTGAGTTATATACGGCGAACCAAAAAATTGAGCTTGTTCGAATGAATGAGCTTTTTGAAGATAAGGTTCATAGCTTAAATAGTGCGATCACGGAATTAAAAAGGAAATTGAAAGATGCCAATTCAAATTAGTTGGAGTGGCGAGGTAGATCTTAAAGTACCAATTCCATTTGATTCAGAAAATCTTTTAATTATTGACGATATTATGGATTATGCGATCTACTTGCAGCAGCATGAATTTTCGTCATTTACGTATGTAAAAAATGAAATGTACCATCTTATCCTTTATTTTAATCACATAAAATCCAAAAAAATCTCAATAGTCAGCGCCACAAATGGAATACTAAAGAGCTTTAGAAACGCAGATCTCAATCGACTCGCGGTAAAAAGCAGAGTGGCGGAGAAAAAACTAAAAAGGGTAATTAATAGCCGGCTTACTAGGATTTATTGTTTTTATCATTGGTATCAAAACCACCATAAGCTTTGCAATCTGATCGGGCCGTATGAGTGTGCAATAACTTCTGACTTCACTCTAAAGTCTAAAAGAAACAAATCGTCGAATGAGTATTATCTTATGTACCCATTGCTTTATAGGCGAATTGGACGATCTAGCAAACACGCTACTGAATACTCAGCTACCGAAAAAGACGTCAATGATCTTGAGGATCACTTTCGCAAAGAAACGACCGAATACATTTCAGAGCGTAACAGTCTCATGATGGCCATCGCCAGTTCGGTAGGCTTTCGTAGAGGATCTTTAAACTCTCTTCGCTGCGCACAGTTTTCCGATGAGGAACTAAAAAAAACTCTGGATGATTGCATTATTGTCAATCCTGATAAGCAAAAATTCGACGCAAATCTTAACTACAAAATCCCTATTTTGCTCGCTTACAGAATTAGTGAATTTATAACTACTGTACGTAAAGACATGCTTACAATAAAAGGCTTCAGCGAAGTAATTACGCTTGACAGGATTTTTTTATCCGCTCGCGACGGGCACCCTTTGAACGACGCAAGTGTTTCTGACATTTTCGGAAAAGCGTTCAAAGCAATTGGTACTACTCAAGCTAGGACATCCACTCATGCCTTAAGAAGAAAGTTTGCTCAAGACAGGATTCAAATTAACTTTGAACAGCGTGCAGAACTGAAGTTGGACACTTCGGATGCCTCGGTTGCTGCTTCCGTATCAATGGAGCTTGGCCAAAGCCATCCTGACTCCTTAAAACCATATGTCGCTCGCACCCAACAAATGCTTGTGAATAAGCTACATCAGGAAAAGAGCCAGCTCATAAAAAAACTAGTTGAGGAAAATTTTAAATTAAAATCAGAGCTAGACGATTTAAAGAATAAAATCAAGGGCTCCTGAATTACTATCTTTTGACTTGTTCCTGTTGATCTCCTCAATTAGTTCGTGAGTTTCTTGGTCTGAGGCGTCTGTCGGAGTTGGAGGAGGGTTTGCAGCCGAACGAGAGGCGCGGTAGGTATCCTTGGAAAACATTGGTGTTCGCGCCGGCGCCGAATTGACCCAGTTGCCGAGATATCACTGACCCAGGCAGACTCCTCGCGAACCACTACTTTTACTGGATTTGTGTTGACTTGAGGGTGGGTTAATCCCACGTCAGCACGTGGGTCAATTCAGCGTTGGCGTTAACAATCAGAGTTTTCAGAGCAAGATGTTGCTAAGCCTGCGATCGTACTCCAGTAATGGCTGCTAATGGCCGATTTTAGCCTGTCATGACCGGCTGAAAACGACCCATAGCGGACTCTGACCAGCATTTGGTTAAGGGGGGCTTTAGCCCGTCCCATTGAGCGAAGTGAACGATTTGAACCAGTTGTTATGCATGTTTTACTAGCCGTTTCTTTAAATGATACAGATTAGTCCCGATTGGGCGATCCTCAAGAACACCATAAATCTCATACCCATGCCGCTCATAGAACTTTTTAGCATCAACGGTTTTTAAGAATGCAACTACTGCCCCGTTGTTGGCACCAATCGCTTCTGCTTTTTCCAAAAGCATAGATCCTACTTTTTTACCGCGATGAGATTCCTTAACCCAAAAGGTGTCAATTTCTAAGCCATCCCAGTAACAATTACAGCTTATTGCACCGATGTAGTCGCCTACTTCATCGTGTGCAACCACCATAAATATTTTATCTTCCGATTCTGGCGGAAGATTTGGATATTGAGTTCGAAGATATTCTGAAAACCTATTATTCAGAACTCCTTTATCCTTTTCTGTTGGAGAACCCAATATATCAATCTTGATTTCCACTTTATTGCTCCTTAAATTAAACTTTGAGGTGCCGAACGGCTTTTGGCATAACATTCCATGTTCATGCTTAATCCCTTGAGCAATCAAAAAATCGAGATTGTAAACGCGGCATCAAGAAGAGGGAAAGCGACATATTACTTTGCACATTACTGACGTATTAGCTGCGTGTCCATGGTCTGCTTCTGGCCGTCCTCTGCCGGTGACGAGAGGCGGGAGTCGGCCAATAGCGATCATTCGGAGGCGTCTACGAAACAGGGGGGGGGCGATTCACCCTGACTATTTGCCAAGAAAATAAAATTGTCCCCCTTAAGCTTTTATGTTCAACCGCGATGTACTTCATCAAAATCATCAGCCTTCGGCGTGGCCTGGATGCCTTTGGCTTCTTGAGCACGATAGTAGGCTTCGATGCTTAGAGATGCATCAATACGAGCCTTGATGATGCAAGGCTGTTTTTGCCAAGGGTAATGCTGTAACTGTTCGGTCAACTGCTTGAGGCCTGATGCAAGCCAGCCCTTTTCCGACTGGTCGCGCCAGCGTCGTGGGTTACGGCCAGTTTTGGCGTCGTAGGCGACAGTTATCGGGTCGAGGTGGCGACTTTGCTCGAGCACTGGCAGGTCCGGCAGCGGTTGTGTGACGTCCATGTAGCGTTGCAGGCAATCCCAGAAGGCCAGTGCATTCGCCTGGTCGAGACCTAAGGCGTGGACTTTGGTGGCCAGACAAATTTTGTTGTCGGTATAGCGGTGGTGCAACCAGATGGCATAGTCATGGGAGCCATAACCGCTGGGCAGCACTTGCAGCACTGGGTCGAACTCTTCAAACGGTGCAACGAACAGGCGGCGGAAGCGACGTTTGAAGCGAAGCATGCCGTCTATGCGGTTGAACTCGCTGCCGTCATACGTACTTATTTTGCTGTGGAGCCAGAGTAGAGCATCTGAACCTATGGTCGCCATGAAATAAAGGAAAGCACCCGCCCATAGAGCAATCTGCATACTGCTATTGCCCCATAACGAACCCTTAATCCAAAATACAGTAATGGCGCAGATAATTAAGCCTGCGATTTGTAGATGATGAACTATCTTTTTTCCTGTCATATATAAAGTTAAAGAAGTTAGGATTAAAGTGACGGCAAAAAATGAAATTAGAAGTGCAAGCCCTGTGTCAGGGGGACCATACCCGAGCTCTGGTTTAATTGATCCGAAGATCCAAGTAGACCAGGGTGCCCATATAAAAGAAATGCATACTATTCTAAGTACGAATAGTAAGTGAGGGATTTTGCTCGAATTTTGAAAGCGCCAGTGTCTGGCATCGCAATGTACCTCTTCCTTTTTTCCTTGCTTCTGCTGCCGCTGGTAAATCGATTGTTCTTCGCCTTGCAGCTGGATCGTAATTTCCATCGCCGGTTCCAAATTGGCGTAATGACCAAAGACGAGATGGGTATCAAAGCTCCCTGAACGATTGGCATCTTCCGTCCATTTTGGCGGTGGCAGAGGTTCATGGCTGTTGCTGCGGTAGGCACCGACAGCGTAAGGATTATCCATTTGCACAGTCATACGAAAAACTCAGTGATTTCGATTTGCCAATAAGGTGGTGCGTCATTTGGTGACTGATGGATTGGCGGGAGGCGACGGTTAGCCGGGGTGAAGGCTGACCAGCTTTTAGGGCTAGGTTGAGGCAACACCAACAGATCGTTTGCTTCATCTGCACTAAGTACAAACTGAGCACTAACTTTCAATCCTTGGGTCATGCGCATACTTTGGCGTTCAAGAGGACTGCGTTGGGCGACGCGAAGGCTGGAGGGAAGAACATAGAGCACGCTAGTGGCGTCCAATGAGAGCGCTGATAGTTTTGGGTCCGCAACGGGGACCGGCTCATAACGCTTGATATCGAAGGCAACGTCTGTACGCAGTCTGCTTTGGAACTCCTCGGCGATCAACTGAAATTGCCGGTCATTCTCAAACATCGACAGCAGTGGAGAACTTAGAACGATAGCCCAATCGTAATCGACTAGAGGTTGTTTTCCCGGAATATTGCATTGCATTCTCGAATCTTGCAGTGGCGCACGAGCGATATCAGCTTTTTGCAATGCCTCGAGATGGGCAGGTAATGCTTTTTTTCGCCAGTCGGCCAACCGCTGTACGAATATTTGCGGTTTTCCAATACTACCGATAAGTTGTTGATAGGCAATCTGCGGGTTCTTCAAATGAGCGAAACGCTGACCATTGCCCAAAGCCTGATCCAACATTCCTGCTTCGGCAAACTGGAGGCCGAATGGACCTTTTTTCACTACGATTTCTATGTCGCTGTCGGTGAATAGATTTGCTGCGATGGTACCACCGATAGTTAGCACTACACCTGCTACTAGGGCATAGGGATTAATAATTAGTCCAAATCCATAGGCAGCCCATAGGCCACTGCCAACAGCGGCAACGCCATAAGCAGCGGCTGCGTCCGTATCTCCTTGATTCAGCGATCGGTAACTGTCCCAACCGCTCAATATTGCTCCACCAAGAGTGGCGACCCCTCCAAGCGTTCGAAGTAAGGGCAGATTAGGGCTGCCAGTCTGCACTTTGAGGTTTTTCGCCCAACGAGTTGAAATTTTCTCTACGTTAAAGCGAGGTTTTGTGAGTTGGTGTTCAAAGGTTACGCCGAACAGTAGTTTGCTATGACTACCGAGGGCTGCCAGCAAGTCCAACGAAGCGCTTATCTCACCGACTATACCGCGCGCCCATTCGCCCCCAGCCCTAAGATCATTAAACGCTTTTATTTGTACCCACAAGTTATAGGCCGCAAACGCGACCATCAAAGTAGGCACAGCTTTGTTCTTCTCCATCGTCTCGGTAACAGCCCCGAAACGAACCCGAAATGTGCTGTATTTGGCAAGGTCTGCATTCCCTTTGGGAATGGCAATGACCGTGACATCGCGCAGCGTAGGGTGTCTTGCGCTCGAGTCACGCGGGCTGGTGCTGCCCACAGTTGTGCCAGACTGATCATGCAGCGTGGCGTAACGATAGCTTTTACGGGTCAGGGCTTGCCGTTCAACGTCGGTGAGTCCGCCGCGAAGTCCTGCGCCTTGTACCCCGATAACCACGTAATTTTGGGCCAGCGCCTGGCCCTGAGGCATTAACTTGATTTCGGCCATTTTCGGCGAGAGTGCTGCCAGGGTCACAAATGTGGGGGAGAACAATCGGTCAAGCTGGATTTTCGACGCGTCCTGCGACAGACGGCCGATCTGGGCCACGACACTGGCACCAAAGTTATCGAGTAAATCGGCAAGAAAATACGCAAAGCCTTTGCCGGCACTGGGATTATCCACTTCACCCGTCAGCGATGCTGTCAGCATCAACGTGCTTAAGCCCATGGCCTCCGGTTTTGGCTCTTGACCGCTGTCGGCCAGGGTTTTTAAACGTTTAACCAGGTCGGGCAACTGGTCGGCGGTTTTTGCCAGCAACAGGGCGCCTAGTGGGTGCTTGCCCTGAAGCAGGCCTTGTACGAGGCGATTGATAGCGCCGGTGAGTTCTGGATAGCCCTTACCGGTATACATGGCGTCACTGCGGTTAGGAACCTGATTCAGCGCATCGAGTGCCTCGTTCAGCAGGCTGTAAGGTTCCAACAGTGCTTCGTTGCGACTGTAGCTCCAGTCGAGCAGCACCGGCTGCAGTTTTTTGTCCAGAAGGTCTACAAGGGTTGATAACAGTTTCGCCAGTTTTTCACGACTATTCTCACGAGCTTCTTCGAAGACAGCTTTCTGCAGTTTAGGCAGGTCTACCTCGTCGCTGAGTTTGGCGAGTGGACCGGCGAGCATGCTGTAAAGCACCTGTGCATAACGTCCATGAGGCTCGTGGGGTACTAGAGCATTAAGGGTTTGCAAATAATCGACGCAATCGCGAATTTGCGCGGTTGTGTGACGCAAGGCGAATAGCGGGTCATCGAGAATCATGCCAACCAAGTGCGGGTAATCACGCAATTTGTTCTGGGCCAGCACGTCCTCACCGGCTTCTAGATTGGGAAGCGCCGTCGGTGGCGGGAGCTTGAGTTTTACCGCCAGATCCTGCTTGCGTTGTTGCAGTTTCAGTATCAACGCATCTGGTTTGAATGCAGCAAGCGCCGGGGTGAAATCCGCAGGATCTTCCAGAGCGCTTTCGATGTTGAAGTCGCGAGCCCGCAGCCCTTTGACTAGGCCCTTTACAGGTGTCGCCGGATAAATCAACGAAGCCTTCCAATGCTTCGTTTCGCCCGCAGTCGCTGCCCAGGTAGGCGCCATGTTTTGACTGCGTGCCTTGATCCGTCCCGAGTCCTTTTCGAGCCACTCGATGTATTCCCAGGTCCACGGCAATTCGCTATAGGCCATGCTTAGTTGGTCGCCAACGAATCGACCCTGTAGAAACATCGGAACCAGAATCAGATATTGTTTGACGCCCACTGGTTCGCGTTTGTCTGCGTCGCCTTTTTTCTCCGCAATCTTGCGCCAGTGGGCCACGTCGACGTCGGACAGCTGACCTTTACCGTCGGTTTCCAGCTCTCGCCACAGCTTGTTTTTCAGGAACACATAGATGCGGCCAGGACGCGGTAATGCTCCCTGTAACGTTTCATTGAGTTTGTCATACCCCGGCAGCCGCGCTAGCGGAGTGACCGCCAGCAACGTGTTGTGCTGGTACTTTTCTTCCTCTTGGGTGGTCTTGGCATCGACCATGATCGGAATCAGTAGCTTGCCACCATCGGTACGTCCTATGTTCAGCGCCAATCTCGACTTTTGCTCATTTTCGTATTCGGTTTTCTTGCGCGTTCCTTCGCTGATGGGCTTGTCGTTAAAACTGCTCATGCCTTACCCTCCGGGCCCAGTAGTTGCAATTGGCTGCCCAATTCAGGGTCGCCCCAGACGTCGACGATGAGGGCCTCTGGGCCTTTCTCTCCAGGGGTTTTTCTCGGTGCGGCATTGTTTACCGGTGCATTGCCAAGCGTCTGCCCGACAGGCGCGGTGTCTGCAGGTTTAGGTGGCACCGGTAGCATCGGTGCAGCGCCAGTCCCAGTCCCTGCGCTGCCCCCGGAGTTCATATTGATCACCGGCCCGCTTAGCGTCACACCCCCGGCATCGATCTTGATAAAGCTGCCACCGCCGATAAGAGTCAGTTCGCTGCCGGCCTCCAGTACAACCTTGATGCCGCTATCTAGATGAATCTCCTGGCCCGCTTCAATGAACTGCCCAGTGCCGATTTTGATGTGTTGGTTCACACCCACGGTGAGGTGGTCGTTGGCGCGGGTTTCGACTTTGCGGTCGGCGTAGACGGTGTGGTGTTCTTCGGCCTTGAATTCGCTGTAGCTGTTTTGCTCGACGGTGTCGTGGCGCTCGTTGCCGACGCGGATTTTCTGGTCGTGCTCGACGTTTTCGTCCCAGTCGCGCTCGGCATGCAGGAAGATTTGTTCCTGGCCTTTTTTGTCTTCGATGCGCAGTTCGTTGTAGCCGCCACCACCCTTTGAGCTCAGGGTTTTTAAGGTGCTGCGGGTTTTGTTCGCCGGCAGGTCGTAGGGGACGACGTTTTCCTTGTGGTACAGGCAGCCGCTGATCAGGGGTTGATCGGGGTCGCCTTCAAGGAAGCTGACCAGCACTTCCATGCCGATGCGCGGGATGGCGATGCCGCCGTAGTGCGCGCCGGCCCAGGCTGAGGAAACCCGCAGCCAGCAGCTGGTTTTGTCGTCGGCCTGGCCTTCGCGGTCCCAGTGGAATTGCACTTTGACGCGGCCGTACTGGTCGCAGTGGATTTCTTCACCTTTGGGACCGGTGACCACGGCGCTCTGGCTGCCGAGGATGCGCGGTTTGCGGTGATTCAGCGGCGGACGATTGGGCACGTCCCACGGCGTGGCCTGGAAGCGGTTGCGGTAGCCCTGATGGAAATCGTCTTTGAGTGCAGTGGTGTCGCTGGTCACCGACTCTTCGAGCACTTGCGGCTGTTTGCCTTCGTGCAGGACTTCAGTCAGCAGCCACAGGTCGTTCCACTTGGCTTTCGGATGCTCGGTCAACGCCAGAAAATGCCCGCTGACCAGCAACGGCTGATCGCTTTTGCCTTCGGCCAACTGGAAGTCGCTGCGATGGCGTTCGAGGGCGCGCTTGGCCAAGTGTTTGCCGCGCTCGCGGTCGATGAAACGCCCCGGGTAATCGTAGTCTTCGAGGTCGGGCAGGGCGTCGCCACGGTTTTCGCTTTCAAGGGTGATGCGCGGTTTTTCGAAGTCGTAATCGCGGCGCGTGGTGCGGCTGGTGCGGGTTTCCAGGCGCAGGTCGAAGCGCTTGATCACTGGGTTGGTGGCGACCATGCCGGAGTCTTGCTGGTAGGCCACTGGCGCGAGTTTCGGGAACACCGTTTGGTCATCGCCGAATACCAGTTTGTGGGCCGTGGCGCTGTGCTGGAAGTGGTAGTGGATACCTTCTTCCTCGCACAGGCGCTGAATGAAGTGCAGATCCGATTCGTCGTATTGAACGCAGTAGATGCGCTCGGGATAAATCGCCCCGACTTTGAATTCGTAGGCGTTGCTTTGGATGCCGTGCTCTTCGAGGACCATGCCGACGATTTTCGGGACGGTGAGGTTCTGGAAGATGCGTTGGTTGATGCGGTGCGCGAGGTAGGACAGTTGAGGGCGCAGGGTCACCGAATAACGGGTCAGGCGTTTGCCCGAGTCACCTTGCGCGGCGCGATAGATCTGGCCGTGGATGCCGCTGCCATCGGGCGAAAGCTGCAGGAAAGCGGGTTTGTGCAGCAGGGTTTCGAGGTCCAGCGACGGCTGCTCACTGACCAGATCCACCTCAAACACAAACGGCTGGCTGATGCCTTCCCGGCCTTGCAGGGCAAGAACCTGCAGATCGTTGGAAAGGCCTTCGATAGTCAGGGCAAAGTGAGTCTGATTGGCCGGCGCGAACATCCCTTGTTCCTTGTGCAGTGCTTACTGCGCTCGTCGACACCCGGAAACCGGGTCAACGGACGCGAAATTCTGGAGGGGCGTAAACAACATCGACCAGCAGAGCTGGCCGATGCTTGAAGCGGTCAGCCGCGATTAAGCGACTGGCTGACGCCAGTCATCGGAACCCGAAGTACCGGATACTTCGTGGGTCCAGGTGATTTTGCGGTAGGTGAACTGTACTTCTTCCAGGTGCGTGAAGTGGGAGTTCGACGGATCCTGGCAGTTGTGCATTTTGTTGTTGATGGCGACGATGATCGCATCTTCCAGTTTGGTGGTGTAGTAGTGCTCTTGGGTACCCTGAGCAGAAGTACGGTACCACTGGATAACGATTTCGCTCATGCGCTCGCCGGAGGTCAGAGCAGCTTGCAGCAGTGGCGAAGCCTTGTCGTAGACCTTGGTGATCACAACTGGCTTGTGAACGCGCTGACCGGTAGGTTGGCCGGACTGCGGGTCACGCGGGATGATGACGTCGTGGTTGAACG
>NZ_JBMFBT010000016.1:0-42334 GCF_048822895.1 Pseudomonas sp. P4795
TACGAGAGCCGTCCCCCGAAGGGGGCACGCCTGCAGGTTGTCGTTCCTTCTATCACTTCCCGCTGGCTGTCGCGTAAAGGCTGGATTACTGTACATGCAAACAGTATTCCGGTGATTTATGAAAGTCGTAGCAATCCAGCCTCTCTTGGGATCTGGCATCCCGCTTCAACTGTTGTCCTGCACCGCTGCCGGTGGCTTTCCCAGTCCAGCGGCTGATTATTACGAACCGCCCATTTCGCTCGACGAACTGTTGAACATTCGCGCACCTCATATCTGGATCGTGAAAGTCGAAGGCGAGAGCATGCGCGATGCCGGAATTTTCACCGGAACCCGGTTGATCATCGACCGGACAGTGACGGCGTGTTCCGGACACATCGTAATGGCGTATGTCGACAACCAACCCGTGGTAAAGCGGCTGGCCAAGTCAGCTGCAGGGTGGACACTCGAATCAGCAAACCCGACATACAAGGCCGTCACTCCCGACGAATACAGCACCGTCGAAGTGTTTGGCGTCGTGACTTGGAGTCTGTCGCCTCATGAACTTTGAACCCCGGCGACCTGTGTTCGGCCTGGTCGACGCCAACAAGTTTTACTGCAGCTGCGAGCGCATCTTCCGGCCCGAGCTGAGGGGTAAACCAGTGGTGGTACTTTCGAACTCGGATGGCTGCATCGTGGCTTGCACCAATGAGGCCAAGGCGCTTGGTTTGAAGATGGGAGATCCATATTTCAAGATCCGGGCATTTCTGGAGCGCAACGGTGTTGCAGCGTTCAGCAGCAATTACACGCTCTACGGCGAGTTATCTCACCGGATGGCCATGGCTACAGCGTCCCTGGTCAGTGCCGTGGAACAGTATTCAATTGACGAATCCTTCGTACGCTTAGAGGACCAGCGCGAACCATTGGTGGACGTGGGCCGAGCTATTCAGGCGCGCGTGCTGCAGTGGGTCGCGTTGCCGGTAGGTGTGGGCATCGGCCACACCAAAACGCTCGCCAAGGCAGCACAACATGCCTCGAAGATCTGGCGAGAGAAAACCGGTGGTGTTGTAGACCTGCGCAAGCCGGAGGCTGTTGAGTGGTTGTTGCGCCGGATGCCTGTCGAAGAAGTGTGGGGCATTGGCAGGCGTATGCGCGATAACCTGGCCGGTGAAGGCATTAAAACAGCGTGGGAGCTATCCCACGCAGAGCCGCGAACAATGGGCCGCAAATACTCAGTGGTCTTGGAACGAACGATCAGGGAGCTTCGCGGCGAGTCCTGCATCGACATGGAACAAAGCCCACCGGACAAACAGACCATTTGCTCAAGCAAGATGTTTGGTCAGCGCGTCCACACAATCGAGGGGCTTGGCCAGGCGTTGGCCACCTATATCCACAAGGCCGCTGAGAAGCTGCGCAAGCAGCGATCTTTGTGCGGTGGCCTGCGGATCGGCATACAGACCTCGTTCCATGGAGACGGTCCGAAGTACGCCAATGCAGCCACGGTCATTCCCGACTACCCAACAGATGACGTGCGCGTGCTGACAAAGCACGCGCTGCGTGCATTGGAAGGCATCTATAGGCCGGGCTTTGCGTACAGCAAAGCAGAGGTCATGTTGATGGATCTGCGAAAGCGAGGTGAGTACACGCAAGATCTGTTCACCCCGAGTCAACCGGCGCGTACTGACGCGCTCATGAGCGTTATGGACAAGATCAACAGACGGTGGGGACATGACTGCTTACGCACTGCAGCTGTGCCCCTGTCGCCGGACTGGGGCATGCGTAGGGCTCTGTTGAGCCCTAGTTACATGACCAGTTGGGATCAGATGTGGACGGTGCAATGCTAGTCGTCTAAGAATTCTTTGGCCGGGGCTGGAACATCAACCCAGTCAGCCTTTTTCATCCATTGCACGAATTCATCAACGGACTGCCCGCTTTTGGCGTGAAGATCCGCAAGCATTCCCGACAGCTTCCCATAAGACGTTTCAAAGGTTTCCTCGTCTTCAACCTCTGCGTAACTACCGTAGGGGTCATCAGAATTGAAGACCTGGCCAATGTGCTTGCCGTGAACCCAGCGGAGGTGTTCGTGTTCCCGCCAGTAGTGCGGAAACCGTGTGGCCACCTCGCTCCAGTCGGTGATGGTGTAGTGGTCGGGGTAGTTGCAACCGGCGTTTGACGTATACACCCAATACAACGCGCCAAGCGTTGGATGGACGGTGCTAACAAGGACTTCGCTCATGCGCAGCCTCCTATTCAGGGCATTCTCGCGTGCGAGAATTGTCTTAGTTTCTGGCTGGGGGAAATGCAGGAATCGCCTCTCCCTTCGGGTCGGTGCTTGCGTCCCATGCCCACCACCTGGTCCCGTAGTGGGTCCGGTAGTAATCAGCCTTTACCTCTTTTCGTGCCAGATACTTGGGATCAGCACGGCCATAGACTTCCATCGGATACTCAGTGCCGGCACTGGCGTCCATCAACCAGAAGTCGGGGAATACCTGGTCTTCGCTTGAGTCGAACCGCAAGGGTTTGACGAACCTGCGTGATTCCTCACGCAACCTCGCCTCGATCACCGCTTCATAGGACGATTCCACCGGGATCCACTCGTCACTGACCACCATCAACGCGACATTGAGCGCCTGTGCTTTACCCGGTTCTGTGGGTTGATCTGTCTGAACAATCGCTATAACCCGCCGTCCTTGCCTCCAGGCCGACAGCTCACGCTTGAATCGGCGAGCAACGGTCGACCAGATCTCGTCATCGAGGAACATGCGAGGTACGCCATTGAAACCTGTGATTGTCAGGTAGCGAGCTGCGGTCATTTCTCTGTCTTCGGTATGGCCTGCAAGCGGAGCGATCACCAATAAGCGACGGTTGTTCTTGATCGCGCTCTTGACCTTCCGCTCGTTGGCCTCGGATTGAAACCCCTTCGACCCTGCCGCAATGACAAGCGCATCACCGATCCGCATTCTCGACGCAAGCATTCGATCTGCTGCGTCCTGCAGCCTGCTATGAACGAGGCCCAACCCGCGTTTACCTGCCATGCCCGGCGACCATGTATTGAGCCCGGCTTCATTCCAAAGCAGGTGCAACAAGCCCAAGAGGGTCATGGCCGGTTTGGTGGCTTTGCCGCTGCCCGAGCTGCTGCCGGTGGCTTCGGGTGCGTGTCCAGTGTCTGCGGGCTCTTTCTTGCGTAACGAGAGGGTGAGCTTGATCTTGAGATCACCCTCGGACGTTTCTTCAACCACGCCTTTACTGTACGAGCCAAGGCCCGATTTATCGGGATCTGGCGAGTAGTAAACGCAATCCAAGGCGTGTTCGGCGCCGGTGCGTGGATAACGCGAAAGGTGGAATGAATCGCTATCCGACATATGCCGTACAGCAAGGAGGCGGCAACCAGTGCCAGAGCATTGGCAACTGACAGTTGCCTGCTTGTGTGCTTTCTGCAGTACCGCTTTCCATGGTGCTGCATAGCTGGCCTGGGTCTGGAACTGCTCACTGTACTGCTTGACTGAATCGCCGTGTGCTATGGACACGGCGTATCGTTGATCAGACATAGAAGCCTCCTACTGATCGTCCCAATTTGCATCACTGGCCAGTGAGAGCGCGTTAGTGCGCCGCGTTAGCAAGTCACACAGGTACTCGGCGTCATTCGTTGCGTCGGTCGAATCACGATCCAATGCGCTGTTTAGCGCATCGCAAAGCCAGCGACTGGTATCCGGTGCGCTCAAGACCTTCTGGATTTCCAGCTCTATCGCTGCCGGTGAGGTGTCGCCATGGGCTTGAACCCCGATCCAATAGGCGTTTTCCCAAAGACTTTTCGGGTAGCCACCCATAAAGTCTTGGTGGAACGGGGCGTGTTCCCGGCTGCCAATACGGTCCTGGTTGGCGTCATTCAAGCCCTGACGGTGGCCTTCTTCTTCGCAGAACTGGAACAGCTCGATCAGTTCAAGCCCGCTGAATTCTGATTCATGGCGTCCGCTCCAAGGCATCGAGCCGCAATGATTGAAAAAGAAGCTCGGCGCATACTCTGCGGGGTTTTCGTGGAATCTGATGATGGTCATGGTAAGTACCTTTCCGGTTGGGAACGCATATCCGTTCGCTGTAAAACCCCACGTACCCGGTGTATACTCAGGCCGTGGATTTTTGCTCCTTCGCAAAAAACCTAGAAACCCGCAAGCATTGCCGTGCTGCGGGTTTCGTCATTTCAGGGCCTAGAGTTATCGGTAGAAGGCATCGCGCTGGTCATGAATGCGGCGCTCTTTAGCTCATCGTTCCAAATGCGCAGAGTTTCTACGGACACAGGTCTGGCCAGAATTTCGGCGCGGGCTGCTTCTAGGCTGCGATCCAGCTCCTTCAACTGCTCGCCGGGGGTTATGTTCAGATCCCAGCTTAGATAGGAACGAAAGGCATAATGCAAATCTGCCAAGAGGCTTGAAACCTCACTACGACGCCATTGCGCTACAGAATGGTTGCCCCACTTTGGGGGTTCGTCTTGCATCAATTTGCGAAGTTGCAAATGATCCTTGAAATAGATTGATTGCCCCAAAACTTCCTGAGCGATCAGGGATAGTTCAAGCACCCGGATTTGCTCGGTTACAGTGTCCATGGGCAGCTTGAAATGGGTTTTAACCAATTGTTCGGCTTCTCGTTCCCACAACTGACGTTTTTTGGCCGTCGCTTTCTCAGTGCGGTCCTTGCTCTCTTTGACGTGCTCCACGTTGTACTTAATTGAGTCCAGGAGTGCAGCAGCGTTTTTCAGCAATTCATGCTGCTCTAGGGAAAGCTTGGCGCCCAGCCGTCCACGCAGTGAATTGTTCTGTGTAAAGGCACGTAGTTCGCGGGCAGCGCTGCTAAGCCCAGTCTGTACGCCGCGCATGTCTTTGGCGCTGTAATAAGTGCTTATCTCCATTACAACATCAGCTGTAATGCCTTTTGCCTTCGTCAGCTCATCGCGCTTATCTGCCATGATTCGTTTCCGCCTAATTGCCGTTAGTGGGTCAAGGGTTCAAACATCGTTTTTTCCGTGATGCGGTATCGAGGGCATATCAGGCAGATAGACACCATCCAGCGGTTCTTGGGCCGGTGGTTCCATACCTGGGCCAGCTGGCAATTGGATTTCCCCATCGCTCATGGTCGGCAGTTGCTTTAGCTTGTCACTGCCGAGATCGGCTTGGTCTTCGGACGATATAAGCACCCTGGCATTGAAGCGGGCGTACTGTAGGTTTTCGCGCTTATCTGCCCATGCGATTCGGCTATTCACCACGTACGCAAGGGTTCCACCACGTTGGCCACCAACACTGATGGTTTGAATCCAGTTGTGCTTGGATAGGACGCTGATAGCACGCTTTGTAGTCGCAATGGATGTGTCCATCATCTTGGCCAAGGTCGACTGGCTGACGATCAATGCGCCGGACTTATCCATATGCTGAACGATGATGTGCATCAATTGCCCGGCCCTCGGCGCTTGAGCAATGAGAGCTGCCCATGCTTCATGCCCCGCTCGTTCGGTCTGAACCCATGTGCCGCGTTGTGTCGGTTGGACCAGTGCGCGGACTTCCCCTTCGTCATCAATCATTGTGCCTCCGGCAAGCTGTGTTTGCGTGTTAGATATCGTGCAAATTTGGAAGATATCGTACAAGTTAGGTCTATCTTAGCTCATGCCGTGAGCGATATGTAGTGCATCCATGCACGTTATCTCTCACAAAATGGGGGATATCGTTCAAGGATGAGCGAAGGGTAGCTCATGGGGGGGGGTAGCTCATATAGTGAGCTAACCTAGCTCACAGATAGTGAGCGGGGGTTAGCTCATGGATAGTGAGCGATGGTGGTGCATAGTAGGTGAACTGAGGTTGGTGCAAGACGTGAGCTAGGTAATGCTCTGGAAGCCCCGTAATTCAAGGGCTTCTATCTCCTGGTTCTTATGATCTCTAACGACTCCAATTTATGCAGTGGCTGTTAGGTACTCAAAGTCGCCTGCCGGCGGCGGCCAGTCGGGAATGAATGACAGACTCCGGCTACGCCTTCGCTAGTCACTCATTCCCGACCGGCTCAACTGGAAAAACCTTCAACGAGTTCGTCCCGGATACGCATCACAGTCGTGGTTGAACAAGTTGCATGACGGGCTATCGCTCGGATACCCAAGCCAGCAGCCAGAAGCTCACGGACACGCTTGCGAAGCTCCAGATCTGCCGGTCTGCCCTTGTAGACCCCTGCGGCTTTTGCTTTGGTAATTCCCTGAGACTGCCGTTGCCGACGCTGCAGATAATCTTTCCGTGCGATTGCCGCCATCATATCGGTCATCATTGAATTGATCGCAGCCAACATCCGATCAGTGAACTCGTCACCAGATGGCAACGTGAGTCCCTGGTAACTTGTGGGAAGGTCGACAGCTACGATCCTCAAGCCTCGGCTGTCTATAGCTGTTCGCAATGACCGCCAATCTTGGTCATTCATACGAGACAGCCGGTCAATAGCTTCAACCAGAATGACGTCACCCCGGCGCGCATCGTTTAGAAGTCGTTGTAGCTCTGGCCGATCAGCTAGAGTGCCGCTGATGTTCTCCATGTAGCTGGCAGCGATAACCTTCCCATGGCTGGCCACAAATTCCTCCAGTTGATCACGGGCGCGACTTGCGTCCTGGTCCTCGGTGGATGCTCGGAGGTAGGCACGGACGAACATGGGATCCTCTCTGTATCATTTTGGGTGTGTTCGTCAAAGTGTATCAGAAAGGTTGTCACTTAATTTGAATTGCTCGGGCCGATTGAGAACGCGGCCGCGTCTTACTTAAGATATACCCAAATATGACAGGGTGGTCACACCTCGGAGGGGCACCCCGTCACATTGATTACTCGCTTTTTCGTGCAGGCGCTGCGGTGGGTGAGGATGTCGCCAGGCGGGGAGGGTAAGGCCCCTGTGCCGTACGATACAGGGACACATCGTTGCCGTTTTCAGCGCTTCCAAGCTTCACGAAGCCTTGTCAGTACCGGCACAGCATTTTCAATTGCCGTGCGGTGATCAGATGCTGCTGATATCAGCGCCATAGCATCAACTACGGGTTTGTACTGTTCGTCAGCCTTCTCCTTACCGTACTGCTTCACCAGCTCGGTGTGGCCAACATCAGGTAAAGGCAATGATTTGTTGTTCTGCGCTTCGGTCAGTGCTTCCCGTGCTTTCTTGTGAGCGAGATCTGCATCTGCCAGTTTTTGATAGTGCTTCTGCCGCTGGGCTTGGTCGGGTTCGAATTCAGCGGCAAGTTGAAGCTGAGCCATCAGCCACAAGGATTGGTCGATTCTGCTCACAGCTTCGGATACAGGGCGTAGGATTTCGGACAGCTCTTTCATGGTTACTGGTTTGTCACTGTTCATGGTCGGGCTCGTATGTATTTACGGAAGGGTTGATTTACAGCCGTCGAACACTGTATTCGAACACTCCAGATTTTGACTTCAACGATGTGTTTACCTTGTCCATACGTACGTCGATGCGTTCTCCGTAGACAAAGTGGGCTTCATCCTGCGTTGGCCAGTCTGCGGCATCTTTCGGATATGGGGACGTCATCCATGCACCCACGTAGGTCTGATCGCCCTTTTCAGAACCCACACAAAACTGGTCAACGACTTTGACTTTGAAGTCGCCCTTCATGTCCAGAACCTGGTCCCGCCCAAAAGCGCATTGGCCCGACGTTGTTGTGAGCGTGTAAGCGGGTTTCGTAACGAGCTTGCCGGTATTGTCTTTGTACACAGTAGAAACTGTCATTTCCCAACTGGAGCCATCCCCTTTCAGTTGCGACGATGCGCCTGGATAGACTTCTAACAGGGTTGGCTCGTTTCCCGCTTGGGCCTGCATAACTGTCAAACCAAGCAGGGCTGCAAATAGAGCGGTTTTCATCGGTTCAATTCCTTTTTGGTACTTGAGTGCGTTTGCCAATAGAGCAATCGCTCTGCATCTGCTTCCTTGACGAAGCGATCGATCATGTCGGTGGGTGCGCAGATCTGCGCGCACTTCCAGCCTTCGGGGGTCTTCATCAGGTAGGCCGAATAAATTTTGTCGCGAATGGCAAGTGCCCGTTGCTTGGTGAGCCCATGTGCATTTGCAACGGCTACAAGGCCCTTGCCTTCAACCAGCAGCTCATAGGCAACATCGAGGTTGCGGGCATGCATCTTTGAAGTTGAACGGATCCGCTCGAATTCATCGGGCGGGATCCGTAGGTCCTGGTCAGCAACTCGGCTACTCATTCCGGTGCTTTCCAGTTCTCGGCCTGGGCGGCTCGCGTTTTATCCAGCTCGGTTTTGAGATAGTCGATTTCGGATTGCAGGGTTTCAACCTGTGCGGACAGGACGGTATTGGCCTCGCGGAGCTTGTCGAGTGCATCATCCAGAAGGGCAGGGCCAACCGGTTTCGCTTTTGTCTTAGACCCGCCGTGGACGCGCAGTGCTTTGGTGGTGCGCAGCGCAGTTCTTACCTCTGTCCGCAAGTTCATATCTGGATTTGCGTCTGCACGCTGTAGCAGGTCAGCAGCTGCATTGCTGTCCAAGCGGTCAAGGCGACCAAGATCATTGACGGTCGATATATCCGCAGTGATGCCCTTGGTAACAGCCTCACGGCTGGCCCCTTCACTGGTTACGTTTTCCAGATACGCGATCCGTTCCGCTACCCAATTGAGGCTCTTGTTCCATTCGTCAGCAACTGCCTGCAGCGTACCCAGCTCGTCTTTGTCGGCTTTCAGAGCGAGTGCAATGTCCAGCTGACTGAGGTTTTCGCTATGTACGTTCTCGGAACGCTGGATCCGCTTGGCCTGTGCGTCTGTAAGTTCTCGCACAACCGCTTTCAGCAATATCCCTTTCAGCTCGCAAGCCAGGTAACGGCGTTCACCTGCAACCATCAGGTATTTGAAACCTGATTCGGGGTTGGGGTGGGGACGGAGAATTGCAGGCTCGATCTGTCCGTTCTGTTCTATGTCGTCGCCCAGCTCCTCAAGCGACTCCTTGGAAAAGCCGGGGTTATTACGGTTTCGAATCTGCTTGATGCATTGGATTTCACCGGTGCTGACGCCGATGATGGTTTCACCATCATTGAGCGCCGGTTTCTTCTGAAAATCCGAAAGTTTTTTGGCAGTCGCAGAAACGGCCCTGCCAAAAGGATTTGGTGTCGTCGTCATGTGATCTACCTCAGATTGACCAGACCTTCTCAAGAACAGCCGCACAGGCAGATTTCATTTCCCGTCCTGCAGCACGCTGACTACCGGATTTCGCTTTCCACCAAACCGGATTGCCGCTAGCGAGTGCCGAGTTGATGCATGGCCGGTGAACGATATGGACCGGAAACATGGCATCGCCATAGCTCTCCTGAAGGCTTGGCAACAGGTCAATTTCATTGGTTGATCGGCTGTTGATCTGGTTTGGAAGAAAACCGAGGAACTGCAAGTTCGGGTTGTACTGCTCACGCACAGCTTCGATAGTGGACAGAAGCTTGGGCATGCGAGCGAGTGTGAAACCGCTGATATTGAAGGGCGACACCACCGCGTCAGATGCTGCGAGCGCGGCGATCATCCGGCGTTGTAGGTTGGGCGGTGTGTCAATCATGCAGAGGTCAAAATCAGCGGAGAAGTGATCGAGCGCTTCTTTCAACCTGGTCACGATGCTGAGATCCATGTCGTCAACATCCAGCAATGGAACATCGGCCTCGATTAGCCAGATGTTTGCCGCGACCTGGCGAGGGTACAAGCCCTTATATTCGTCGCTGAATAGCATGCTTGATTGGACATAGGTTGTGTCGTCCCCGTCTTCGAGAGGCGGGTAGAACTGCGACAGATCGCCTTCATCGAGGTCGACGACAAGAACGCGTTTACCTTGCTCGGCTGCGAGACTGACAAGATGGACTTCAATAGTCGTTTTGCCGACGCCGCCTTTCTGGTTCGCCACGGTTGTGACTTTCATCGCCATGGGTATTCTCCGGTGAGCGTTGATTTGTGTAGGCACATCCTTGCATGGGTAAACCCCTTGGTCAACACCTTGATAGGGTTTACTTTGCATTCTTTCTCGCATGCGAGAAAAAGGCAGCCTGCTAAAATCGGCACCGGGTCGGGGGTCTATAGAGCGGGGCGTTTCCTTGCGCATCTATAGGGCACTGATCAAGGGTGGCGGATCAGGGCGGCTCCTGTCCGCCGCCCGACCTCTCTAGACCGGGCATTCTGACCGTTCGTCTCCTGTTCGTAACAAAATGTCATTTCCGTTGTCATTAGCGCGTGAAGCACTGTCTTGGTGCCACTACCGCTCTTAGGCGAGGCGATGCCTTGCACCACTCGATGACGTGAATATGGAAATTCGCAACCCTTTCAAACACTTATAGAACCTTAACCGTAGCCGGGCTAATGCCTGGGGCTAGGCCTTTCGTTTTTTATCTGCATGGATCCAATTTTTTACAAATGAAACCTTGATTTAGTTAAATGAAATGCTTATTCTGTGTCACGAAAAGGCGATTTCATGGAATAAAACCCGATAGAGGGAAGAAATGAGAGGTGGGATCTAGATCAAAGACGTGTAGGACTCCAGTATCGCCCCTGTATCTAGTGAACGGTTGCCCTGGGGAAATGATGCAGAGCCTAGACAAAAGAGAGTTGGCGGTTTTCGCCGTCGCACAGCCTGACTACCGGGTCGTTCTTGAGGAACGAATCGACAGCGACGGACGAAAGTGGGCATTAATTATTGAAAGTCCTTCGACGGGACAGGTTTACAACGTTGTAACCGCGTTAGGGAAAACCAGGTTATTCAAGAATGCCGATACTGCTATCGACTTCATAAAGGAAACCTGCCCTAACAACCCTTTTAGAGTAATAACAGTAACGTACGGGGGTTCCCCGTCATGATGAAAGAGGCAATGGTATGCAATCTCAAACTTCCAAAGTTGGACGCACCGTAGAAGGACTGCACAAAGAAAGTTGGCGTACTTGGCTCAAGGCCAAGGCATCACAAACCCTGCAAAGCGTTCTCTCGCAAAAGACCCCGTCGCACAAAGCGCTGATGCGTAATGACTGGATGGCCAAGGCCACCAAGTTAGCGACGCTGGGGTCGATTCTCTCGCTGGCCCTGATCCCTGAATTCGCCAATGCGGCACTGGATTTCAGTGGATTGAAAAGCATGGCCAAGGACTTCGTGTCCTTCCTCATCTTTGACGTTGGTTACTACCTGGGTATCGCAGCCATTGCGTTCTGCGGCTTCCAGGCGAAGTCCGGTCGTATGTCGTGGGGCCAGTTTGGCTGGGCGGTATTCGGTATCTTCCTGGTGTTCTTTGCCCCGAACTTTGTCGACACGATCAAAGAAGGCGCTCAATCAAGCTTGAGGTAAACCATGGCCGAGCAAGATCCTGATGAAGGTGAAGTGCTCGTAGTGGCGATGGCCCGGCCATCAATGGTGGGGCCGTTTACCTTATCGAGTATTTTGATCAGCCTCATAACCCCAGTGTTGGCAGCACTGTTACTTCGATCA
Source organism: Pseudomonas sp. P4795 (assembly GCF_048822895.1). Taxonomy (NCBI): domain Bacteria; kingdom Pseudomonadati; phylum Pseudomonadota; class Gammaproteobacteria; order Pseudomonadales; family Pseudomonadaceae; genus Pseudomonas; species Pseudomonas sp. P4795. The sequence continues at coordinate 11,451 of NZ_JBMFBT010000016.1, forward strand.
CTTTATGTGCTCGCTACGATGCCAATACTGTTTGCCGCTGCGTACTGGATCTGTAGCAAAGACGTGTACTTGTTTGGTGTGCTTAGAGCGGCATTCAAGTTGAGAGCATCACGGCTACGTAAACTGTGGGGATATAGAAGTTATGCGCCTCGTTGATAAAGCTTTTAATAAGCTAGTGCGAAATATGGATCTTTCGCTTGGTGTCCAACATCCAGAAGGGTCCGATCAGGATCTCGATGAGTTGGTGGTCAGCGAGATGGTGCCGTATGACGTGCATTATGACGATCAAACAGTCATCACCGGCGAGGATTCGCTGGTGCAGGTCATCAAGATTGATGGCCTGATGTTCGACTCGCTCACTAGCACGCAAATCAAGCTGTTCGAAGAACGCCGCAATACCGTGCTACGCACAGTGGCAAGCAGTGATTTTGCCATTTACGTTCATGTCATCCGCCGTAAGGTGATCGACTTTCCAGAAGGGCAGGGCGGTACTTGGTTCTCCAAGTATTTCAATGCCCGGTTGCGCAAGCGCTATGAGAACAGAGGTTTCTACGTCAACGAGATCTATATCTCGCTGGTTCGGAATCGCTTTCGCTCTGGCGTGCCAGGACTGATGGATCGGGCAATTGCGCTGGTCACTGGTAACTCAGCTGCAGATGAAGCAGGCGAGACACATGAAGCGATGGCCGACTCACTCTACAAGGCCGCAAACCTTGTACTGCGGGGCTTGTCCGACTACGGCGCTACCCGTCTGCGCATCCAGCGTCATCCGACCGCAACCAACGGTGTAGTTGATCGCGAAGCTGCGTATCAAGCAGTGGCCCGCTTCCAGTGGAAATGGGACGACTTCAAGGTCCAGCTGGGCGATCACGCCGAGTACGACGCTGAAGCTGTTTACGATTACCTGGGCGAGGAATACTGCGAGCTGAGCAGCTTCTTCAACTACCTGATCAATCTTGAGTACCGCAAGATTCCGGTCACAGAACTGAAAATCAAGGAGGCTTTGCCCTACGCCCGGTTGAACTTCCGCATCCTGGCAAACATGTGTGAGATTCGCGGCAGTACGTCAGCGCGCATCGGTTCCATGTTGAGCATGGCCGAATGGCCGCGTCGTACACCGTCTCGCATGATGAACAAATTCCTGCAACAGCCTGTGGAATTCATCATCACTCAATCGTTTTTCTTTGAAAACCGTATTGAAGCTGAGTCGGCAATGATGGATGAAACTCGCCGTCTCAAGGTTGCGGATCCACACAAAATCTCCGAGGACGATGCCAAGGAACTGGCCGAGGGTATCCGTGCTTTGCGCCGTGGCGATACGGTCAATGGTAAACATCACCTGACCATTTTCATTCACGTTCCATCAGACGCAAACACCACCGCCGAGAGTCGCAAAGCGAATGTGAAGCGACTGGATGATGCGGTTGGTTTGATCGAAGGGTGCTTTGTCGACCTGAACGTCAAGTCGGTTCGTGAGTGGTTGGCCCTTGAGACGTTCTTCTGGTCGCAGCTACCTGGTCAACAAGAAGCTCTTATCGGTCGTCGGGGAAAGATCAAGTCAACCAACTTTGCGGGCTTCGCATCGTTGCACAACTTTGCTCGCGGGCGTCGTGACGGCAACCTTTGGGGCCCTGCAATCACTGCTTTCGAAACGGAAAGCGGTACTCAATACAACTTCAACTACCACCGTGAACTGGAAGGGATGGTCGCTGGCCACACTGGTGTAGCTGCAGGCACCGGTTCGGGTAAAACGGCATTGATCGCTGAAACAGTCAGTGAGGCGGACAAAGCTTTGCCGGTTGTGTACTGGTTTGACATGCGCTACGGGGCCACCGTTTTCATGATGGCCATGGGCGGCGTCCACTCCATCCTTTCCCCGCACAACAGCATGGGTTGGAACCCCTTCAAGCTGCCTGACACGGCTGAGAACCGTGCCTACTTGATCGATCTGCAGATCCAGATGCGGGAGTGCTACGCAAGCACCGCCACTGAGTCCGACGATATCAAGCGGTTCAAGGATGCAGTAAACGAGAACTACGAGCTGCCCTACGAAAATCGCCGGTTGCGCAATGTCGTTTGGACCTACGGGCACGGTGCATTAGCCGACATCATGGCCATCTGGCACGGGGCCAAAGGCATTGAAGGTGCAAACGCCGGCGTATTTGATAACGAAACCGATACTTTCGATCTCAGTAAATCCCGGCACTACTGCTTTGAAATGTCAGAGCTGATGAAAGGCGGCGAAGCACGCCCGGAACTGCCGGTAGTGATGAGCTACCCATTGCACTGCATTGAGCAGGCCATGAATGGCAGACCCTTCATTCTGGTTTTGGATGAAGGGCAGAACCTGGTCAAAAACGATTTTTGGCGCAATCGAATTGACAATTTCATCATGCAGATCCGCCGTAAAAACGGGATTTTGATCTTCATCACCCCGGACGCGAAGTACTTCCACAGTGAAACCGACTCCATCGACAAGCAGACCGTAACCAAGATCTACCTGGCCAGCGACTCGGTGAAAGACGAAGACCACAAGAACCTGACGGAGGAAGAAAAGAAGTGGTTGCGCGAGCTGAATCCAAAGGACCGCAAGTTCTTGATTCGTCGCGGTCAGGAATCGATTCGTGCGTGCTTCGACCTGTCCTCCGATAACCCTGACGAAGACCTGTCCGATTTCATTCCGGTCCTGTCTTCAAACGATGTTGGTGTGGCCTTGATGTACTCAATCATTGAGCGCCTGGGCACCAATGACCCCGAGGTCTGGGTGCCAGTTTTCATGGCAGAGGCCAAGGCCAATAACACCCACAACTTGAAGGCTATTCGATGATGAAGACGATAAAGAAACTGAGTTTGGCTATTGCCATGACCATGGCGATTACCGGTCAGGCAGGCGCTACAGGCGTGCCAACTGGCGATGCGGGCACCTGGGCTGCACTGGCTCAAAACCTCGCAGAGCTGCGCGAGCAATACAAGGTGTTGAAACAGCAGTACGAAACGCAGACCGACATTATGAACAACATGCGCGGTTCCTATGGCCGTGGTGCTATCGGTCTGAGCGATTCGATCAACTCTGCATCGGTGGTGCCCGGTTCCTGGCAAGAAGTAGTTTCGCGTCAGAACTCTGGTGCATACGGCAGTAAGCAGTCGTATTACGAGGAATTGGTCAACACCTTGCCGCAAGAGCTGTTCGCCAATCCTGACAGCAACCGCGCACGGGGCTACCAGCTCAGTTCTAACTCTGTCGTAGCCGCCATGTCTGCCGGTGAAGCGCTGTACAGCGAGGTACAGGTTCACCTGAACAACCTGACCACGCTTTCAATGCAAGTGGATAACACCACCAACGCGAAGGACGCCGCCGATCTGCAAAACCGGATCGCCACTGAAAACGGGATGCTGACTTCGGCCCAGTCCAAGCTGCAGGCGTTGAACATGAACCTGCAGGCGAACCTGGCTAATCAGGAAAACCAAGCAACGTCGCAGAACGAACAGTTCTTCCGTTGGAAAAAAGACTAATTCTCGCGTGCGAGAAAAAGGAGATCACATGAAAACTCTTTGGCTGATTCTCAAGATCCTCACCGTACCGGCCTGGGGGCCTCTGTGGCTGTTCTACCGGTTTGGCAAGTTCATGCTGCTGCTCGTCATCGTGTCTGCCGCGTCGGGCTGTGTAACCAACACCGGCAAGATCGACAAGTCGCCATGCGCCTGTGAGTTCAAGCCTTTCGTTATTCAGGCCAAGGAGGCCCGCAATGTCTAAGTTCTTCACCGTAACGAATACCGTGTGCGTGGTAATCGCCGGGTTTGTCATGGGGACCATCATCTACGTCAACACCACCACCTTTCAGTTCGGTAGTGAGGCTCCTGCCAATGGCGATGCTCCGGTACAGATCGAAACGTCCTCGGGCAACCCGTTGTTGAAAGCCACTAAAGCTGATGTGGCCAGGTGGTTTCCGGGGACATGCTTCGCCGAGATCTACATGAAGAACCCATCGTACAAAGGGGGCCTGGTCGCTGGCTGTATCGACAAAACGTCGAAAGAGATCAAAGCCGAAACGGGCATGACACTTGGTGCTGATGACTTCCGTTCATCCGAGGTCATCACGCACTTCAAGTCTGTGTACGGGGCATCGAATCCATGGCGGACCTAACCCTCAAGGGCCTGATAGGGGCGACCGATGAGGTGACAACTAGCTTTGTCGCCGAGGTCTTCCCAAATCTCGCTGGCTTGGTAGAGCCCCTGGTCTGGACAATCGCCGTCGCTTATTGGGCAGTCCTGGGTATTCAGACCTATAACGGCAAAATCTCTGTTGCGCCGTGGGACATTGTTAAACGGGCAATGCTCACGTTTATGGTCTTCCTGACGCTTAATTGGTCAACGGGTGGGTCGGCGCTCTATCAGATTTGGGGTACTTGGACTGAAACCATTGCGGCACAAATCATGAGCAGAGGTGTTGATAGCACTTCAATGCTTGACGCGCTTTATGTGAATGTCGGTCAGGTTGCAAGCACGCTGATGAACGTTAGCTGGCGTCAGTTTGGCATGATCATCATGGGTTCCGGTTTGTTTATGGTGAACTGCATTCTGTTTATCGCTGCAATCCTGAATATGCTGATTGCCAAGTTTGGCGCAGCAATCATTATGTGCATATTGCCAATACTGCTCGGTTTCATATTTTTCGAACAAACGCGGCAATGGACAATGAGCTGGTTTAGCAAAATGCTGAACTTCTCTCTGATCTACATATTGTCCATCGCAATTGTTCGTTTTGGTTATGCGATTTTCGGCCAAGCAATTGATGAGATCGCCAATACAGCCACCATTTCGGATGCTGCATTGATCACCGCTCAACAATGGGGAACTCTTATCATCGTTGAAGGCGTGTTGATCATCTGCTTATTGCAAGTTCGTGGGTGGGCAGCTGCGATTGCTACCAGCGCAACAGTCGGTGGTTCATCGTTGGCGATGATGGCATTGCGAACCGTAGGATTGGGGAAATAAGCAATGGACAATACATTGAAGAAAGATGAGATTGCGCGCCGTAAGCGTCAACTCGAACACAAAAAGGTAAAACAAGAACGTAACCGTAGTTACTTTCTGAATGGTGCGTTCGCACTAGCCCTGGTCGGGTCAGCCCTAGCCATCGCGTTCCTGGCTGAAACAAAGACGTTCATCAATGTGGTGACGGTGATCGGCGCCGATGGTGAAGTGCTCAAGCAGCGCACGGTTACGGCGGAAAACGTCGACAAAGAGCAGGCTGTCATCGAAGGCGTTCTGTTTGATTTCATTCGTGCTTGTAACACCTTTGACCCTCGGCGCAAGCAACAGCTGTCCGACACCTGCCACACGTACATGACCCGCAATGTCGCTGTCGAATATGAGAAGGAGATCAGCCCTGATAACGCGCGCAATCCATACGCATCGCTCGGGGAAAACGACTGGATCGAAGCCCAACCCAAGCGCATGAACAAGGTTGGCGATGAGTATCAGGTGATGTTCCTTTCAACCAATCACAAGTGGGGTGACAAAGAGCCAACGGTTATTTCCTACCTGGCAACGATAAAGGTTGCACATACGATGATCCCTAGGGCTTTGGGTGATCGTTGGGAAAACCCGTTTGGCACCTTGGCAACTTTATACCGTAAGAGTGAAGAACTGAGCCGCCAGTAATTCATTCCCCACAAGGAAACTAATCATGAAAAAACAGTTCGTTCTACCGACAGCTATTGCCCTGAGTTTGGCTCTGTGTGCATTTAATGCACAAGCTGCAAAGTTGCCGAGGGCTCTGTCCTCTGACAACCGTGTCAAACAAGTGCCCTATGACCCAAACCAAGTTTATGAGCTGGTCGGGACTTACGGATACCAAACATCCATTGAGTTCGAAGCGGATGAAATGGTCAAAGTCGTTGCACTTGGTGACACGATCTCCTGGCAGAGCATGCCATTCCGTAACCGGGTTTTCTTGAAGCCGGTGGAAGACAAAGCAGACACAAACATGACGGTGATTACATCCAAACGGACGTATTACTTTCAGCTCAACAGTACGAACTCGAAAACAAGCCAGTCGTACTTGATCCGATTCGTTTATCCAACCAGCCGTGTCACCTCGTATAACGATGCAGCGGAAACCCCTGCGGCTTCCGCTGCTGGTCCAGTCACCAGCACCGGTACTCCGACCTCCCCGAACATCAACTACGGCTATTCGGGTGACAAAGAAGCCATCGGCCTGCAGGGCGTCATGGATGACGGTCAGTTCACCAAGTTTCTGATGAAAAAAGGCGCGGATCTGCCGCAGTTTTATCGCGTTCTGCCTGATGGCACCGAGGCGATGGTCAATGCACGCCGCGAAGGCGAGTACTGGGTCGTTCAGCGTCTGGCCAGCATGTTCGTGGTGCGCAGCGGCAATTCCTATATCTGTGTTGAAAACCTGGCGAATCCGTACAAGCGCACGGTTACTCGGGGTGCGCGTGATGGGGGAGGGGCATAACCATGGCGAAGGAACCTATCAAACCAACTGATCAGCCAGCGGATAAAACCCGCGAAGAAGAAATGGCCGAATGGAACGAGTCGCAATCGAACTCGATGCTAAAGGCTGGCTCTGGTGGAAAGCGCAGCGGCGTTCTCATGATTGCCGCAGCTGTTGTGGCGTGTGGTTTTGTGTACTGGCTCAAGCATGACAGTGGCGAGCCTGCTGCCCCTGGAAAAAACGATGAGATCGTCGCGGCTGAGCGCCGTAAGGTCCAAGACCCAACACCTAAGCGCGAAGCGGCGAAGGTCAAGCCAGTGAGCAACGATGGCGAGCCCGGTGCACCTGCTGACACTCCGCGTTCAACAGCTGAGCGTCAGACTCAACAGGAAGGCTTGAGCGAAGCTGAACGTCAGCGTCAAGCATTGGAATTGCAAGAAGAGGTGGCGCGCAAAAAGATGCTCGCTGCGCGCCAACGCTCCGCGATCTTTGCTACTGCAAAGGACGATGGTTTTGCGCAAGGCCGTGACGATCAAGATCTAGCTCAACAACCAGCCGGTGGGTCGTTGCTGGGTGGTAACTCGGGTAATTCCGGGCGCGTCTCCCGCAATGCCAACGAGAATTTCGCCTCGTCGACCTATTCCAGCGGTGTACCGGTGGCCAAAGCACGCGCTTTGGAAAACCTGCAGTTCAAGGTTCTGCAGGGTGCCGTCATCGAAGCGACTCTGCAGCCGCGTGCGCAGAGTCAATTGCCTGGCCAGATCTGCGTGAGCGTCGCGCAGGACGTTTATGCAGCTGAGGGTCGCCGTGTATTGATCCCTTGGGGGTCTTCGGTGTGCGGCAGCTACAACGCCAGTCTGGCACCTGGTCAAGAGCGCCTGTTCACCGTTTGGAACTGGTTGCGTATGCCGAAGCTGCCAGGTCGCCGAGCGATGGAAATTCCATTGGATAGCGCTGGATCTGATCAGCTGGGTTCAGCTGGGCAGGGTGGTGTCGTCGACAATCACTGGGCGCAAATCTTCGGTGTTGCTGCTGCCGTCTCGATCATCGGTGCGGGGGCTTCCAACTCCGGCGTTTCTTCGGGCGATCAAGACAACTCGGCGTCTCAGTACCGCACTCAAGTGCAAGAGGCTGCTGCTGAGTCCTCGCAAACCATTCTTAGCCGGTACGCAAACATTCAACCGACAGTCACCGTTCCTCATGGCTCACGCGTGGTGATCTACCTGCAGCGTGATTTGGACTTCACCGAACAGTTCGCCGAGGAAGCCAAAGAGGCTGACAACGGCGGCGTGAAATTCATTAACTGAGGTTTTTCCATGTCTGAGATTGCTTCGTTCCGCCAAAAGCTGCGCAGTTTTGATTTTCTGCTCGATGACCCAGCGGTATCCGAGATTGCTATCAACGGTCCAGGCAACGTATGGGCCGCGTATCGCGGTAGCCGCTTCATGCGCCCCGTCGCTGTGGATGGCGTCACCCTTCCGCTGATCAAGTCGCTAGCCGAGTTGATTGCGGCGCATACAGAGCAAGAGGTCAACGCTTATACGCCGATCCTGTCCGGTCGCATCCCTATGGACATGAGCGACCACGTAGCGGACTCGGAACGTGGCGACTATCGGGTCCAGTGCGTGCTTGCGCCTGCCGTTGAGCAACATATCGGCGGCATCGTCTGTATTCGTAAACCTGGCCGCGTTCAGCTGACGATGGACCAATACATCGCTTCGGGAGCGTTTGACCAGATCAACGAGGCACGCACGCCAGATCAGTACAGCGATGATCACCTGGTCGAGTTGTACCGCGCCAAGCGCTGGTCGGAATTTTTCATTGGGTGCGTCAAGGCCCACAAAAACATCATGATTTCGGCAGGGACAAACGCGGGCAAAAGCACCTTCCTCAACATGCTGTTGCAGCATGTAGACCCTAATGAGCGGATCGTCACAATCGAAGATACACGCGAGATCCGTCTCAAAAGCGAGAACGTGGTTCATTTGATCTATTCCCGAGGTGGCCAAGGCAAAGCGCGAGTCACGCCGTTTGATCACCTTGAGTCGATTCTCCGTCTTACGCCTGACCGCGCAATCATGGGTGAGCTTCGCGGTGCTGAGGCTTACCCCTATCTTGAATTGCTGAACACCGGCCATAGCGGTTCATTCAGCACTATCCACTCGGACAGCCCCGACCTGATGTTTGACCGGCTTGCGTCGATGGCATCGCGTGGCGGCTCCGACATGACCAAAAACCAACTTGTGGAATTCTCACGTCACCTGATCGACGTAGTGATCCAGTGGGAATACGGCTTTGATGGCCGTCGTTTCATCACGGAGGTGCAATATGCAAAAGCTGCCTAAATTCGCGCTGGCCATCCTCGCATCGGCCTGCCTTGTTGGCCACGTTGCCGCCGAAGAATCACAGCCTAAACGTTTCTCCGAACTGGCAGCCAAGTGCGCCCCGAACGTTCACGCGTCAACGCTCAAAGCGCTGATAGGCAATGAATCCTCTTTCAACCCCTACGCCATTGGTGTGGTTGGTACTCGTCTTGAGCGTCAACCGCAGTCCCTAAGTGAAGCCGTTGCGACGGCTGAACAGCTGGAGCGGGATGGCCACCGTTACGCGATGGGCTTGGGGCAACTGCTTGTCACGAACATGCGCGCCCGGGGCCTGAGCTATCAGGACGTTTTCGAGCCCTGCCGCAACCTGCAGGCGATCAGCAATTTGCTGATCGAGTATTACAGTCAGGCCCTCAAGACCAGCAGCACAAAACAAGAAGCGTTGTTGAAAGCAACGTCGATGTATTACAGCGGCAACGAACTGCGCGGTTTCAAACCAGACCATCCTGGGGAAATGTCCTACGTCGAAAAAGTGGTCGACCGTGCAAGTAACCCAACGGCAGAGGATCCGATTGTGCCCGCGTTCGACGTTCAGGAAGCCGCGCAAGCCATTCCTGTAGTCACTAGCACAAAATCCCCCTCGAAAGCGCGTAAGCGCGCTCAGGGAGCCTCTGAGCAGCCTGCAGCCCCGTGGCTGACCTTCACGGATGCAAATGGTCAGGCGGTAGCACAGGCACAGCCCCAAGCACAGCAAAAGCCGCAGATTCAGGTTCAGTTGGATACCGGCGATGCGCCCGAGGAAAAACGTCATTTCACAGCCTTCGACGCGTCGCCTGCCAATGCTGAGCCAGCGGCAATGCCCGTACAGCAGCAAGCCACCCCATCGTTCGTACAGATAATTAATTGATTTCTCGCATGCGAGAAAAGGAGATCCCAATGCGCAAACAAGTTTTAGCTTTCCTGGCGACTTTGGCATTTGCCGGTGTTGCCCAAGCAGGCGCGCAGCCCCCTACTGACTTTTCGTATGGGCAAAACAGTGATGAGGATGCTTGCGGGGCAACTCTCTGTCTGCTTGGCATGTCCCGCGACGGTGATTGCGACAAGTATCTCAAGCGTTATTTCAGCATCGTGAAATTCAAGCACGGCAACTTCAGCCCTTCACGCACTGCAGCTGCTCGCGGTGATTTCGTGGCGCAATGTGTTGACGATCAGGCCGGGGCCAAACAAGCAAACGATAAGTGGGGAGGCTCACGCTATGGTTTCTAAGTTGCACGCCGTCCGCACTTTTGCCTTCTCCGCGTTCTTTGGCTTGGTGTCTCCAATTGCCTGGGCGGACCAGTCCACGGACGCCCAGCCGTCAGCGGCGACGGTCGAGGTTGACGGTGCTCGTCGCATCGAGGTGGGGTTTTCTCCGGAAGGATCTGCCCGCGACCTGGTACTGCGAACCATCGATTCAGCCTCCAGCTCGATCAGGCTCTCGGCCTATGTGTTCACCAGTCCTGATGTAGCGAAAGCATTGATCACAGCGAAACAGCGCGGGGTCGATGTGGCGGTGGTTGCTGATTACCAAGGCAACCTGCAGGGCAACGGCTCGCGGGCAGGGAAACACGCGCTGTCACTCCTGGTACGTGCTGGCATACCGACGCGCACGATCAGCACTTACGCGATTCATCATGACAAGTTCATCGTTGTGGATGGCAAAGCGGTAGAAACCGGGAGCTTCAACTACTCCGCTGCAGCAGCCAAGAGCAACAGCGAGAACGCATTGGTGGTTTGGAATGATGCCGATCTCGCCGAGCAATACCTGAACCACTGGCAAAGCCGTTGGGATCAGGGCAAAGCTTTCAAACCGCAGTATTGAGCGAGGGTCTACCAATGGAAAAAGACGAAAACCCAATGGACAAGGATCGAACGCAACAGGGTGAACGTGGTGCTTATCAGCTGACTGGAGGCAAGCGACCTGGTGAGAACGTGGCGGAGCATGTCAACGCTTCGCCACGGAATGCCGAAGACTGGGCAACCGATCACAAGCGCAGTAGTGAGCCATCCTTCGAACTGTTTCAAAAGTACGGTCCGGCTATTCAGCCGGACATTGGCAGGGCCTACGATGGCCCAATCGTTCACCGCGATTCACAGTCGTTTTATCAAGCTTCGCGGGTCAATGGTTACGATGTTTTGATTGAACACAAGCGCACGTCACTCAACAGCGTGCAAGCAAATGTGTTCACCAGTGACAGGTCAGTGAGCATCCGCTATGTGTCTGAAAGCGTCGGCATAGCGAAGCCAGCCATGGAGCTGGATGGGCAAAGATCACCCGAACACCTGCCGAAAGGCGCCGCTGGAATAGGGCGGGTTTAAACCGCGTTCAATTGCTGCAGATCTAGGACAGATAAGAGGATTAGGACATGGCCAAAGAAGACGTTACCCAAACCACCTACACCATCAATCAGGAAGGCAAAGAACGTCAGGTATTCACTGACGCAAAGGCCGCTGGAGAAGCGTGGTTCAAGGCTGACTTGACTAATAAACCGATGATCCTGGTACAAGAGCCGGGTGATCGTCCGAAAATGTACGCTGGCACCGGTGTGCATGAAGGTAAGCCATACAAGGATTTGCCGTTTGATAATGCACCTGGTGCAGCTGAGTTCAAGGCGTCGTTCAAAGGCGCTCTTGAGCTGAGCAAAAAGGAGCATGCCGGTGCTGCAGTTGGTAAGCCTGCAGAACAGGAACTTGCCAAGTCAAAACCGATGGATATGCCTGCGTACGAGCGCGCTGTCGCTGGCAAAACCTACGAAGGTAAGGTGGTTGGGTTCAAGGAGAACCAAGTCATACAGCAGATCGTGAACGGTGATCGCGTCACGCACGTTGCGCATGATCGCTCCGCGCTGAGCAGTGCAAAGTCCGGCCTTGTTCACCCTGGCAAAGACTTGTCCATTCGTTACCCATTCGCCGGTGTGGGCATCGTCAAAGATCGTCAGCTGCAGCATGAACAAAAGGTGCCTTCGCACCAACCCAAGGGATTTGGCGGAATGGGCCGAGGCTGAACATAGGGAGATTGTTTGAAAAGGGGGCTTAGCCCCCTTTTTGCTGCCTGCGATAAATGACATACCGCGCCATGCTGTCAGAACGAAGCGCGGTCAAGTGGAATGGCGGGGGCCCCGCCGAAGGTGGGTTCCGCGTCCGCAGGACCGCCGCAGGCGTATTCTGCTTGACGGTGCGCAGTGACCCCCAGTCTGCGCCGGGGTGTGTGGGGTAGCTTCACCACCCCGCGCACCCGAGGCCTGGGCGACCCCAGCGCGTTGACAAGGGCCGCGCCCTTGGTGTTGCTTTGTTCTGCCGTCCAGGGGGCACCCCTGGCTGCCAGCGGCGATCCTAGCTCTGCTCAGCCAACACCCTGTTTCTGAATTCACTGGCGCGACTGATGGAAACGCCGGCGAGTTTCGCTAACAGGCCAATTGGGATCAGACCAATCAAATGTTGGTACCGGACCAGTTTTGAAACCCGCTGATATGGAGTCGCCCCTAGAAACTTCTGCCGCTGTTCTACAACGGCGAAGGGCACGCCCACGGCGCGGCTAATCTTCGCTGTCGACATCGATCCGAACAGAGATTCGTAACCAAGCCATGGACCAACATAGTTTTTTAGCCGGGGCGTTGCTGGCTCTTTGGGTAATGGTTTGGCAGGGGGACGCCCCAACGTTTCACGCCAGTTTCGAACCGTTGTTTTTGAAACGCCTGCGAGATCTGCCACGTCCTGGTCATGCACGATGCCCAAGAGTGGCTTGTAGGGACGCAACGGATGGTTGACCGGGAAACGCTTTGGCTTTGGGAGTGAGGGCGGTCCCGGCTTGGCCTTGACCCCTAAAGATTTGCGGTATTGATCAACGCTGTAGGCTGAAACCCCGCAAAGGCGCGCTACAGTGCGAGTTGATTCTATGCCCAACAAATGCCGGTAGGGCTCGATGGCCATTCTTACATTCCAAGCGTCGATATCGAATAGCTGACGCCGGTAACGAATTACGTTCTTTTTCGTACCGACAAGCTGAGCCAAGTCCTCGTCTCTCATGGTCCCCAGCTTGCAGTCATACCACCTGGCCTGGCCTATATTCTTCCAATCAGCCATAAAATCCCGTCATCTAAATGCGAAAGGTTCCGGCAACACCGGAACCCATATTTTCAACACAATTCAAAAAATCATCTAGACGCCTGATTTTCCTGCGCTCGCTCCATCCAGTGCCGAACGCTGTTTGCGTTCCAGCGCCTTGCCGTCCAACACCGTGCGCGGCTTGATCGACTCGTTACGCTGACGCTCACGCGCCTGCTGTAACGAGAGGGCTGTGGTTTTGTCGTAACGGTTTGCAATGGCGGCAGGCAATCCGGCTATTGAGTCCGTATAGATGCGCGCTTCGTGCCTTGCCCGACTGATGGCCACGTACCAAAGGTTTTGTGAAGTCGTCCGGCTTTTCGTGTTGATGGAAATCATCACTCGATCATTTGTAAGACCTTGGGCGCTGTGGACGGTAGCGGAATAGGCGTGTTCTAGATGCAATGGCCGGTTAGTTGGGAGGGCCACTACCCGTTCAGGCGTGCCGTCTTTCTCCTTGAGGGATGCCAGCTCGATGACGCCATTGGCGGTTCCAACCACGCGCATTCGGTCGCCGTTGGTGAGATCCAGTTTTTGATCATTACGGGTGATCCGCACCAGATCGCCAACGGAAAATTCCGGCTTCTCAAGGTTGTAGACGCTGAGTTTGGTCAACTTCCGAGGATTGAATTCAACGCGGTTTCCGTTCTTGTCCTTCACCACCAGCACATTTCCGGGCAGGGCCTGGTCAACGGTGTACAGCTCCCCTCGGGACAAACCAGCCCTTATGTAATCCTTCTCGGGCTGTACGATCATTCCCTTTTTGTAGCTTGGAGCGTACCGGCGTTCGGCTTGTGTGGTGTCGACGCGGTTGAGCGTTGGCAGCTCTTTTCCGTTGCCAACGAGGCCAAGCGACTCCCTTGTCATTGCGTTGATCTGTTTGCGGTCTTTGTTCGTACCGGCGACGATCAATACTTCTTTTCGTTCTTGCGGTGTCAACGACATGTAGTCACGAACGATGGCTTGGTGCCGTTGGCCAGGTTCCCGGAATTCTTCAACATGATTGACATGCTCAAGCGACTTTCCCGGGTTGCCATCAGCCGCATGCTGAACAGCGATTTTTAGCTCCTGGTTCTTTTGTCGCTGAATTTCCTTGATCCGCGCAGTTTGCATACCGTTTTGCTGCAACTGGGCGAATGGTTTGCCAGCCTCGATAGCTTCCGTTTGTTTGGTGTCGCCCAGCTGGACCAGTCGAGCGCCGGACTGCTCGATGATTCGCATCAGCTGCTCCATCTGGCGAGCGCCGACTACACCAGCCTCATCGAGGACCACGATTGTCCGCTCGTCCAGCTTCTTGTCTTTGGTATGGAAAAAACTAGCGAGTGTGTGAGCGTCCAGCCCTTCGTTTTTCAGTGCGGTTACTTGGTTCCCGTAGGGAGCCAAAGCAACGACACGGAAAACCGCATCGGTCGTTGTGGACCGTTCGGTCATGGCGTTATTGACTGACTCGATCAACTTAACAGCGCGATCAACTGAGTAAGTTTTGCCGGTGCCTGCGTCGCCCTGGATGCCAACGAATCGGTTGCTCGTACTGACGATCACTTCCACGGCCTGGTACTGGCCTGCAGAAAGTGTTGAGCCCTCCAGTGCTTTCGCTACCTGCTCTTTGCTCAACAGCGGCGCGACTTGGCCACGTCCGCTGCGCTCGATGGCGAGGATTGCCTTTTCCCGCTTCAACGCTCGTTGAGTGGTGTACCGTTTTTCGGCTTCAACCAAAGAGCCACGATTGATCGCCATCTTGACGTACTGCTGGGCTTCCTTTTCACTCCAGCCCTTTTGTTCTTTCAGTAATGCACGCCAACCTGCAGGTGACAGCGCCGCTGCCCCCTCCTTACCGGTGGCCATCCTGTAGGTTGGTGGGGACTCGATCAGCGATCCCTGTTTCACCAGACGCTTAATTTCATCGTCTACTTCGGACGGCGAAGCCAGACCAACAGCGCGCCGTAGTGCAGCTGTGCGCAGATCTGACTCGCCGACAACCTGCTCACGTTCGGTCAGATGGTTGATGGCGTATTGGACCACTGCTTGGCCAGCGGTGATGCCTTCCGGCAGGTTGTGTTCTGCATGGATGCTCTCTGAGCGCCTACCGTACTCGCGGTTATCAAGCTGACTGCGGCCACCGAACTCGATACCTAGATCTCGCGCCTTGGTGACCCAGTATTCTTTGACCAAATGACGGTCGCGCTCGTCTTTGCGTGGCCTGGTGGCCATCGCAATAATTTGCTTCTCCAAGGCCGTGGCGTTGCTTCGTGTTTTACCGTCCTTGGCCAACGCTTCCTCGATCACCTTGGCACGGCTCGAAAATGCCTCGATCTGGTCCCTCGAAATATGGGCCAGCTCGAAATTCCCTTCTTTGTCCAAAACCCGGATTTCATAACCCAGCTCGCGCAGCTCCTTGGCCAGCTCGCCCTTGTACATGGCGTCAATCTGCGGTTGGATCTTGAAAATATCGTCGTTGTGTATTGCTCGCCATTTACCATCCTCACGCCGGGTCGCGTTCATGACCACGGCGTGGGTGTGCAACTGAGGATCTTTGGCGCGGCTGAGTTCGTGCCGAAACTTACCGATAATCAGGTTGCCCGTCCGTTCGAGCATGGACTTGCCATGTTCCTTTCGGCGGGCCTGCGCCAGTTTCTCGACATGCTCCATCGCTTTGGTCACTGCGCGGTCGTGCGCCGCTACCACGTCCTTGTCACCGGCGATCAGGGCCTGCATCGAGACAGATTTTGGAGCTGAGAAGGTCAGGTCCAAACCCATCCGGCGATTACCTGTTTCCTTATCAAAGGTCTTGGGCATCACCTCGCCGTTCGGAAGCTTGCCGTCAAAAAGCTTGGCCAGCTCCTTCTGGTCGATTGGCCCTTCCAGTCCTAGAAGCTCGGCGCCTATTCCCTGCCATTCGCCGGGGGACTCTTTTGCGTAGTAGTCGTCTGCAGCTGTGTAGTAGCCAGCTGCCGCGTACTGGTTGCTCCCCTTGATAGAGGTAACGTTGAACATGGCTACCTCGTTACGCGGCTTGACCGGTGATCATGATTGCCTGGGCGCGCTCTTTGTAATCGATGTACGGCGTCTTCACCTTGGTGATCGGGAAGTCTTCACCGAATTTCACGTAGGCGACCAGATCTGGAAGGTTGGAGATTTCAGAAGCCTGAACCACCGGCTCATCCCGCGTGACTTCCTCTGTCCTGGTCAACTTGCCCGCGGTGTAGGATTTCCGCCAACGCTTCACATCGTGAGAGCCGAGGATTTCGCTGGCCATGCCTGCGTTTTTGGCGTTCGCTGCAGCAAGAATGACGTAGTTTCGGAAGCACGAAAGCAGGGTTTCCGCATCGTCACGGCCATAACTGGCGTTGAGTTGTGACCAGTCCTGGAGACTGCCGACCATACGCAGACCATGTTTCCGGCCTTTGGTCGCCGCTGGAACAAAGCTTTCCAGTTTGCCGAGGGACTGCAGCTCATCGAGGAACAGCCATAGCCGTTTGCCTGTCATCGGCTCAGAGCTGAGGATCGTGGCGCAGATGGTGTCAATCCACGTGGCCACCAGCGGTTTCATGGTGTCCCGCATGTCCTCCCGCCAAGTGATGAACAGATTGCCGGCATTCGGATCGTTCACCCATTGGTAGATGGAAAAATCGCCCTTGCTCATATAGCGCAGCGGACGAATGTATTTGTTCATCATGAACTGGATACTGGCGATTGCTTTCTCTGCGTTGTCGCGGAAGTACCCCTC
Source organism: Pseudomonas sp. P4795 (assembly GCF_048822895.1). Taxonomy (NCBI): domain Bacteria; kingdom Pseudomonadati; phylum Pseudomonadota; class Gammaproteobacteria; order Pseudomonadales; family Pseudomonadaceae; genus Pseudomonas; species Pseudomonas sp. P4795. The sequence goes on from NZ_JBMFBT010000016.1 coordinate 28,106, forward strand.
GGAGTCCGTGTTGGCCAGGAAAGCGCGGATGGTGTCGCCATCCTCCCGCACCAACAAATTCACCAGTGTGTCTTGGTTCGGGTTGTTGGTTTCTTTCAGCTTGCGCATGGTGTCGGACAATACGTCGCGTGCGTACGCGCACCATTGCTCGTCACTCGGATCTACCTGGGGCGGAATTATCGACTTGGCCATCCGGTTGAAGTCATGGATGCCACGGATCTCGTTGAAGATCGTCCAGCCAGCGGACCGAGCGTCGAATGGGTTGAGAATGTAATCGCCTTTGAAACTGAATTTCGAATAGAACGTACCGTTTGGGTCGACAACGGCCATGCGATCACCACGCTTCAATGCTGAGGCGATCATGCCTTCCATGGTCACCGATTTACCGGCACCGATAGACGCGCAGATCATCGTGTTTCGATCTTCAAGGTGCAGAGGCATAGGCAGCTTGCCAATCATGATCGGGTCCGACTTGGCCAACCCCCGCTTTTTCCGCTCGCGATTGGTCTTCTCGTTACGGCGGCGCACCTTTGCCTTGACGGTATGCCAATTTTTTATCTCCGAGCCCCGTAAAAATTCCTGGTACTGCTCGCCCCGGAATCCATCGTCACAATATTCGTACAGGTAATAAACCAACGAAGCGGCGACCGCTGACGTGGCAATTGTGGCCCCTAGTACAATCGGGTTGTGCCAGCCGTTGTGAAGCGTTTCCTTGAACGCTGCAGGGAATGGCGTCAGCGGCATCTGTGCCAAATAAACGCCTGCTGCCCATCCAGCGATCGGCAAACCGAAACCGGCTGTCATCACTGCAGAATCGACTTCTCTTTTATGCATTGTCCTCTCCTGATAGACGTTCGATATCGCTGGCCAGCTCTGGCAACAGCGTACTGATCAGCTGATCGGCATCGGCCAAATGGCTGAGTTCGGCACGCAATTGGTTGACCTTTCCTTGCTGTAAACCTTGGCGCAGCAAGTAGACAGCAATGGTCAAAAGGGTTTGATTTTGCGCCTGTGCCTGGCTGACGTTTTCGAGCAAACCAAGCATGCGTTGCTGATCTGCCCAGCTGTCCAAATCGGTCTGTCGGCCCCCCGATTTTTCGTTGGCCAGAGCCCTGTCACGCACGTAGGTGGACAGGTGTTTGTAGCCTGCCAACGCTGCCGCTTGCTCAAGGCGAGCCTCTTGGTCGTCGTTCAAACGTATGGGAAGTGTCTTCGCCACGGTGGTCCTCTCTGAGCCAAAAATGGGACATATTTAGGCTTACGATAACTGTCGGAAAGGTGTATAGCAAATGTAATACACAAAAAGCTTGATTTTGCTGGGCTAGATGGTACTTTTGTAATACATGTGTATAGCACACAAATAAACCGCTTTTGCTCTGCAGGCCGCGCACAGCGCGGCTGTCACCTCCCGCTAGGGGGGTGCGTGTTGTGTATTGAGACTTTGACCCTGTTAAGGGGAAAAGTTGAAGCTCTTGTTAAGGGCGTATCCACTAGTCAGGCCGTAGGCCGTAGGGGGGTAGCACAGATGGTATGCAGAAAGGGTGCAGGAAGGGTGCTAAGAGAGTGCAAGAGGGGTGCAACTTGACTACAGGTAGGGGGCGAGTAAGATGCACATAGAGTGCAATAGGGGTGCAGATAGGGTGCAAAATGGGCGACAAAGATCTAACGGATGCACTGATGGCGGTAGGGCCTGAGTCAAAGGCAGCGAAAATACGCCAGGTGATGCCATTGATTGAGCAACAACTGAGCGCGGGTGTACGTCGCCAAGTGATCCTGGATGTGTTGAAACAACAGGGGATCGAGCTGAGCATGGAGACGCTGAAAAGTTACCTGTATCGGTATCGAAAAACGCAACGACAGAAGCCCACGCAATCGAACCAAACTACGAATCCAGCGCCAAGCATGCAGCCAGTGGTTGAGCGAGGGGAGCCAGAAATAGAAGGAGGTGTATCGTACGATACAGATGGAGAAACGAAGGTCAGTCAAGCGGCCCCGTTGGGGCCGAATGAGCTGAGCAAGATTATGAATCCTGGGGATGATCAGAACGCCTCAGATCTGGCCATGTATGAGAATGCAGGCCGTCGAAAAAGGACGCCAAAATGAAAATCGCAGTAGTCAATTTCAGCGGTAACACCGGCAAGACAACCTTGTCCGATTCGCTGCTGTCGCCACGCATGGGCGGCGTACGCTTCGCAGTAGAAACGATCAATGCCGGCGCATCGGATGATGCCGCCGAGATCGAGCGGCTCAAGGGTCGCCAGTTCGGTGAGTTGTCGGAAATTCTCATGACGGAAGACAACGCCGTGGTCGACGTTGGAGCATCCAACGTCGAGGATTTTTTCAAGTACATGGGCCAGTTTGCAGGCTCACACGAAGAATTCGATTTCTTCCTGGTGCCCACGGTATCCGAGAAAAAACAGCAAGCGGACACGATCAACACGATCAAGACGCTGGCCGCGCTGGGCGTTCCGCGCAGCCGGATTCTGGTGGTCTTCAACAAGGTCGAGATCGACGACGCGGACGACTTGCCGCACACCTTCGCGGCGCTGATGGGTTTCCACGAGCTGGAGAAGAAATTCACGCTCAAGCGTGATGCGGTGATTTACTCGAACGAAGTGTTCGAACGCCTCCGGGCTTTGAAAACCAGCATCGCCGCTGTGGTGCAGGACACCACGGATTACCGCGAGCAACTGCGAGCCGCGCAAGACGATGCCGCAAAGGAACAGGCCAAACGGATGATCTCTGTGCAGCGCCTGGCAAAGTCGGCCTGGCAGAACCTCGATCAGGTGTACGCCACGCTGTTTGGAAAGGGGAAGTAAGCGATGGCCAAGGACGCTACGACAGCGCGTGAAGCGATGGTCGGGCAGATGATGGAGGATTTCGACGCGCTCGTCCGTCGCCTGGAACAGGTCGACGGCGAGTTGGCGGCAAAGATCTCCGAGGCGGTGCGCGATGGCTCGGGTAAGGCTCTGCTCCAGTCGCAGATGAACTTCGAATCCATGATGGAAAAGGAGCGCAATGCCCTGATCCTTGCCGGACGCGAAGCGGTCGCAAGGATTGGTAACGAGATTAACCGGAGTTCGGCCAATCTGATCACGGCGCAAGCGCAGCGCCGCGCCGTGGGATTTTGCGCAATGCTCATCGGCGCCGGTGTGGTTATCGGCGCACTTCTCATGGTTGTAGTGCAGCAGCTCAGGCTGTTCGGTTGATCGAGGGGGCACGCCCCCTTTTTTTGGGGCATATCCTGTATCGTACGATACAGGATATGCTTTCCCACGAATTACACCCGCCCCGCCGCTGGTAATCAGGCTTTGGGGTTTTTCTCGCATGCGAGAAAGGAGTCCTTATGTCCGCTACGCCAAGTCAGCAGCTTTACGAAGAAATTGAAGGGGCCTACGACTGGTTCAATGAAAAGTTGTTTGGCGGGCAGCTGCCCGGCTGCATCTTCACCCTGCAGCGAAAAGCCAATACGTTTGGGTATTTCTCGCCGTCGCGTTTCCTGCGCCGGAACGGCGCGGGAAAAAGCGATGAGATTGCGCTCAACTGTGCGTACTTCGCGCATCGTCGGATCGATCAGACGCTTTCCACGCTTGCACATGAACAGGTTCATCAGTGGCAAGACCACTTCGGCACGCGATCACGAAGCGGCTATCACAACCGCGAGTGGGCCAACAAAATGAAGTCCATCGGACTGATGCCGTCCGATACAGGTGAGCCAGGTGGTAAGCAATGCGGCCAGCAGATGACGCACTACATCATTGATGGTGGGCCATTCGCTGTTGCATGCCAGGAACTGATTGAACAGGGCGGCATGCTTTCTTGGATTGACGTGGTTACCCAACGGGTGGCCATGTCAGCGACTCAGCTTTATGGGCCTGATGGTAAACCTGTCGAACAGCCTGTGGCTGATCCGACTATAGACATACTGGCGCTAACCTCTGCGGGGTTGCTGACACCTGCCACAAACCCCGAGGATCCGAAGAACAAACGCAAATACACGTGCCCGAGCTGTCATTTGAATTTGTGGGGCAAGCCAGGTTTGAGCGGTCGCGTGCAATGCGTCGACTGCAATGTGCCGTTCGTGGATTCAAAAGAACTGGTGGAAGTCCCTGCAGATCCATCACCCAGTTGAGCCGGTCGCGAATTTCTGACGATTCAGGATGAACGTCAGTTGATTGCGGCTGGCCGCTGCCGGTCAGGCGACGTAAGAGGTGCGGATCCAAGGGCGCAGCTCTTGGTCGCCGAAGGCAGCTTTTGCGCTGCAGGAACTCACGCACGAAAAATCGTCCAGCGAGCGAGGCCCAACAAAGGCCAGAGCGAGCGGTGCAGTTGTCCACGGGCCGGGCGTGCTGTTTGCCCGGACGGTGGGCAACTGCAGGACGATTTCCTGAGCCGTGCGCAGATCTAGGCCGTGAGTTGCTGCAGCGCCCGGCCGCAAGGCCGGATGGTTTTAAATCCGACCGAGAGGTCGGCCAAGGTAAACCCTGTGCCGTACGTTACAAAGCAAGCGGAGCGCGCAGGCCGAAGGCCGGAGGCGTGAGGATGGAAGCCCGAAGGGCCAAGACCTGGCGCGCTTTTGGCCAGGGCTTGGTTCACGACAGCCGCCCCCCGAAGGGGGCACGCACAGCAAGGGAAATTAGGGGCTAAAGCTAGGCGGGATTGTTGTTTGTTCCTGGGGCAACCTCTGCCCACTGTTCGGCCCCGTTCTGATAATCACCACCTTCGGCAATGAATACTTGGCCATCTTCTAAAACCGCGTACACACCTGGTCTTTCATGGTTCGGGTCGCGCAGTTCGTTTTTCCAGCAGTAAGCAGACCGCGCCCAAATACACACGATCCCCCCAGTCTGTTCCTGATTATTTTGTCGCCATTCAAGGGCGATCATTCGAAGGTCAGAGATTGAGTGTTGCATGTGGCACCTCGTCACGAATCAGTAGAAATTGCGCTATGTGGCGGTTTTCATTTCTGAGTTCCATTCATTTTGGTTGTCGGGGATCTTCACCTGGTATAGAGCCCAACCATGCGAAGAAGACATAGATTGCGGCTGCTCCAACTACAGATAGCGCCAAACTGGCAGCAGCTTCCTTTACCGGGGAGCCTAGAGAATTCGGAAAAAATCGTACGCTAAGGTTTTCCGGGCTGTCGTAGCGGCCTGAATTTACCGTCTTCAAGCTTGCGGCTCTGCCTCCAGACGTAATCGCCGGTCAGGTTGATGTGCTCCCAGCCCAACGGCGACAGGTACTGATACAAGTCTGTATTCACCGGCTTTCCGGCGTCAGTCAGCCCTTGGGTGGCCCGCTCCAGGTAAACCGTGTTCCACAGCACGATGGCGGCGGTCACCAGGTTCAATCCACTGGCCCGATAGCGCTGCTGCTCGAAACTGCGATCCCTGATTTCACCGAGGCGATTGAAGAACACCGCCCTGGCCAAGGCGTTGCGTGCCTCACCTTTGTTCAGGCCCGCATGCACACGGCGGCGCAGCTCGACACTTTGCAGCCAGTCCAGGATAAACAGCGTGCGCTCGATCCGGCCCAACTCCCGCAGGGCGACGGCCAGGCCGTTCTGGCGCGGATAGCTCCCCAGCTTGCGCAGCATCAACGAGGCGGTGACCGTGCCCTGCTTGATCGACGCAGCCAGACGCAGAATCTCGTCCCAGTGAGCCCGGACGTGCTTGATGTTCAACGTACCGCCGATCATTGGCCGCAGTGTCGGGTAGTCCTGCACGCTCTGTGGCACATACAGTTTGGTTTCACCAAGGTCGCGGATGCGCGGGGCAAAACGAAAGCCCAGCAGGTGCATCAGGGCGAAAACGTGATCGGTAAAGCCCGCCGTATCGGTGTAGTGCTCCTCGATCCGCAGATCTGACTCGTGATACAGCAGCCCATCGAGCACATAGGTCGAATCCCGAACACCGACATTTACCACGCGAGTGCTGAACGGTGCGTATTGATCGGAGATGTGGGTATAGAACAGCCGCCCCGGTTCGTTGCCGTACTTCGGGTTGACGTGGCCGGTGCTTTCGCCTCGACCGCCTGCGCGGAAGCGCTGGCCATCGGACGATGAGGTGGTGCCGTCTCCCCAGTTGGCCGCAAAGGAATGGCTGAACTGGCTGTTGACCAGTTCGGCCAGTGCCGCCGAGTAGGTTTCGTCGCGGATGTGCCAGGCTTGTAACCACGACAACTTGGCGTAGGTCATGCCCGACTCGAATCGGCCATTTTGGTCAGTCCGATGTTGATGGCATCGCCGAGGATTGCGGACAGTAGCAGGGTGTTATCCTTGGCCAAGGCCCCATCCTTCAGATGGGTAAAGTGACGGGTGAACCCTGTCCACTCATCCACGTCCATCAGCAGTTCGGTGATCTTGATGCGCGGCAGTAGCTGACTGATCTTGTCGATCAGCGCTTGAGCGGTGTCCGGTACCGCCGCATCCAGCGGCGTGATCTTCAGTCCGGACTCGGTGAGGATCGCGTCGGGCAGTTCGTTGTCCTTGGCCAGCTTGGCGACGGTGGCCAGTTGCTCATTCAGCAGCTGCAAGCGTTCTTCCAGGTACTGGTCGCTGTTGGGGTTGATCGCCAATGGCAGCGCCTGTTCCTTCTTGAGTGCGGCAAACTTCGCGGGTGGCAGGAGATAATCTTCAAAGTCACGGAACTGTCGAGAACCCTTGACCCAGATATCCCCGGAGCGCAGCGCGTTTTTCAGCTCGGACAAGGCGCATATCTCGTAAAAGCGCCGGTCAATGCCTTCCGGCGTGATCACCAGCGATTTCCAGCGCGGTTTGATGAAGGCGGTCGGTGCATCCGACGGCACCTTGCGCAGATTATCTGCGTTCATCTCGCGCAGCTGCTGAATGGCATCCAGCACGCGTTGCGCTGCCGGTGCGGCCCACAGTTGCAGCACCTCTAGAAAGGCCGGGGTGTAACGGCGCAGCGTGTTGAAGTTCTCGCTGACCAGGTGCAGATGGTCGAAGGCCTCGGGGCGGGCCAGCAGCTCGGCATCGGTGACGCTTTGGGCGAATTCATCCCAAGGCATGACCGCCTCGATGGCGGCGAAGGGATCGTCCCCCGACGCTTTAGCGTCCAGCAGGGCCTGGCCTATCTTCGAGTACAGGCGCACCTTGTCGTTGATCGCCTTGCCCTGTTTCTGGAATTGCTGCTGATGTTTGTTCTTGGCGCTGCTGAATAGCTTAATCAGAATACGGTCGTGCAGATCCACCAGCTCATCGGTCACCGTTGCGGTGCTTTCCAACACAACAGCCACCAAGGTGGCGTAGCGCCGTTCATCCTCGAACTTGCCCAGATCCTGAGGCGTCATCTGTCCACCTTCACGGGCCAGCTTCAGCAGACGGTTCTGGTGGATGTGCCGGTCGAGTCCTTCGGGCAAAGCCACCAGTTGGAAGATCTTGAGTCGCTCGATGTGCTCCATCATGTGCCGCGAATTCGGTTTTAACGGTGACTGACGCAGCCAGGTCAACCAAGTACTGTTGCTGCCTGCCTTGATGGTCAACAGTTCGTCGAGCTTGTTGCGATGCTGCTGGCTCAGCGGTTCAATCAGGGCACGGTAGACCCTTCGGTTAGCCCGTGCCACGGCTTCGGAGCAGGCCCGGTCGATCACTGTCAGGGTTGGCAAGATCCGCCGTTGGTGACGCAAACTCTCCAGAGCTTGCCCGGCCAGTAATAAACCTTTGTCGGTCTGCTGGGCCAAGTCGGTCAGCTCACGTACCAGAGCGCGAAAGTCCGACAGCCCAAATGGCAACAAGCCGAGGTAGGTTCGCAGCTCCTGAGCATGCTCACGGCGGGTGACATCGCGCTCACCGTACTTCGCCCAGCTTTCGGGCGCAGCCTGAATTTGTCGTGCCACCCACTCAATGACCGGATCTGGCAGCACGCTGTCGCTGGCCAGCGCGTAACCGGGGTAGCGCAGCAGGCAGAGTTGCACGGCAAAGCCGAGGCGATTGGCATCACCCCGTCGCTGACGGATCAGCGACAGGTCGGACTCGTTGAAGGTGTAGTAGCGGATCAGATCGTCCTGGTTTTCCGGCAGCGCAAGCAGAGTGTCGCGCTCAGAGGCCGAGAGTATCGAGCGACGCGGCATGTATCAGTCATCCGTGCGAAGGTACTGGTAGAGGGTTTCCCTACTTATACCGAACTCACGGGCTAACTGGGCCTTTGGTTCGCCGGCAACGGCCCGTTGCCGGACTGCGACGGTCTGTTCGTCGGACAGAGCTTTCTTGCGGCCCCGGTAAGCGCCGCGTTGCTTGGCCAGGGCGATGCCCTCGCGTTGTCGTTCACGGATGAGCTCTCGCTCGAACTCGGCGAAGGCTCCCATAACCGACAGCATCAGGTTGGCCATCGGCGAATCATCACCGGTGAATACCAGGCCCTCCTTTAAAAACTCGATACGCACGCCGCGCTTGGTCAGCTTTTGCACTAGGCGGCGCAGGTCATCCAGGTTGCGGGCCAAGCGATCCATGCTGTGCACCACGACCGTATCACCTTCACGGACGAAGCCGAGCATGGCTTCCAGTTGCGGACGCTGGGTATCCTTGCCAGAGGCTTTGTCGGTGAACAGTTTGTTCACCTCGGTTTGTTCCAACTGGCGTTCCGGGTTCTGGTCATAGCTGCTGACCCGGACATAGCCGATACGTTGTCCCTGCAAGGTGCCTCCGTAGGCTTGGCCAATGGTTAATGATCAGAGGCAGCATTCGCTGCCTCTAAGCCTGCTTGCAATACCGGGACTCTCAATGTGAGACGCTGATAGACCCTTTTTGTAAGTTGAATACCTGCGCCAGGTGTCCATCCAACTCACCTTGCATATCTCCGATGAAACAGATTTTTGAATTGGCCGGTGCACGTTTAAGCGTTGCTTTGACTTTGTTCCGAAGTGGTGTAGATCCGAGCTTCAGCTCCTGGAAAATCAGCGAGTCATTACGGCCCAGCGGCAGATTGGACAGTGCCTCAACAGCTGCCTGACCAACCAAGGTCATATGCGGTTCACCACCCTTTATCTCTCCACCCGCCCAGCAGCAATAATATTTTTTTCGGTCGTACTCGACCTCAAAAACCATAAATTCCAGCGACTGTCCTGGGCGTGTTCTCATTTTTTCCTGCACCTGCAATAGAGTTCCAGCCTCAGGCTTGGCTCCGGCGACAAGTGTTGATTTGATCGATGGCATATTCATTCCTTTTTGATGTCAATGACGTTCAGCACGTCAATTGTGTCAGGCTGAAATCTATGATCTTCGTTAGCAAGTGTCAATAAAATGTACTTTTAACTCTAACCTGACGCTATGGGTCTTGGCAGCCTGACATCAGGTTAGGGTATAGCCCAACCTGACATAGCGCTTGACTGCCCCTAGTTATTCACTATGATTAATTGTAAATCGAATTGACGCAGATCTGTGCAGAATAAATCACCAAGGATAGACCGATGAACCATTCCAGCCCATTGACACTCCAGGATGCCACCCATCGGGATTCCGCGTGGGAGCGCGCAGCCAGCTACGAGAAGGAGGAGCGAACAATCTGCCCTGTGCGCAAAATTGTGGTCAAGGGAGCGGTGGATGTCGTGTTCTTTCGCTCGTCATCGGCGCACCTGGTCGTGGCCGGGGAAAATCAAGAGGCTATTCGTAGCATCAAGACCCGCTTCGAGGGTGACAAGCTGGTCATCGAGCAGGAAGGCGTTTCCATCAGTGGCGCCGGAGGCAACATTCATATTTCTGGTACCGGCAACATTTTTGTAGGTGGATCGATCAATGTCGGTGGACGCCAAGGCGGCGTCACTATGCAGTTCAAGGGCCGAAGCATCGTTGGGATCGCGCTGCCTGAAGCGCCAAGTATCCGCATCAAAGGCAGTGGTGATGTGACCCTGTACGACCTTCAACAGACCGTCCTCGATCTCGGCGTCCAGGGATCGGGAGACATCACGGCCTTTGGCCAAGTGGATCTCCTTGACGCTGAGGTGGCCGGTTCTGGCGATGTGGACGCCAGTGAGCTGGTGGCTACATCCGCGAAACTAATGGTCGCTGGCTCCGGCGATATCGACGCTTATGTCAGCGACTCCGTGAAGGCCCGTGTCGCGGGCTCTGGCGACATCGTAATCCGTGGTAACCCACCGATCCGCGACCATTCCGTTGCCGGATCTGGCGACATCAAATTCAAGAAGAATTAACTCAGGAGTCACCTTGTTATGGCATCCACCGCAAAAACCCGATCCGTCACCGCTCACGTTCCTGTGCAACTGGCGGAGAAAGTTGATTTGATGGCTGAGCGCTTGGAGCGCTCTAAGAACTGGATCGTCAAACAAGCTCTATCGGCCTGGATTGACCAGGAGGAAGAGCGGAGTCGCCTGACTCGTGAAGCCTTGGCTGACGTTGATGCAGGTCGTGTGATTGACCACCAAGCTGTCCAGGCCTGGGCAGATAGCCTCAGTACCGATGCTCCGTTGCCGGTGCCGCGCTGATGGAGTTGAAGTGGACAAGCAAGGCACTTTCCGACATTGCCCGGTTGTATGAATTTCTGGCTGCGGTGAATCAGCATGCTGCCGCACGCACCGTGCAGCAGCTTACCGTTGCCCCGACCACGCTGCTGGCCAACCCACGAATTGGCGAACGACTGGAGGAGTTTGAACCACGGGATGTTCGCCGAATCCAGGTCGGCCATTACGAGATGCGCTACGAGATAGTGGATTCGACTATCTACCTGCTGCGCCTGTGGCACACCCGCGAAGATAGGTGAATGGATGGCCTACCAAGGCTCGGAAAACCTTAGCGTACGATTTTTTCCGAATTCTGTAGGCTCCCCTTACCCAAATAATCGGCGCACTGATCCAGTTCAGCCAGATAATCAGGTCATGGGCGAACGGATAAATAGCTGCCGTCAGCATGCACATAATGATCAACTTCCAAGGTTCCGATTCCATGGCATTAGCCTCTTTCAGACTGGTTAGGGAAAACGATTCCTTGCAGCGTCCAGCTAACAAAGCGGTGCGCCTGTTCAATTTCGCTTTCCAAAGCTTGCCGATCCGGGCAGTTGTGATCATCGGCGGCGTCTTGCAACAGGCGCACGCGGTCGAGCTGGTGCAGCAACTCCGGCGTGAGGGTCACAGTTTGAGGCGCGAACGTGTACGCCACCGGATCATCTTCAAACAGCACCGGCAGGGCCATGCCGTTGTCTTTGAGCCATGATTTAAAATCGGTCTTACGCATCCTTGCCTCCCTTTTTCGTTGCCGGTTTGGCATCCATGTAGGGCTTGGCCATCTCCATGACTTGCGCGGCCAGCTCGGGCGGTAACCAGACCATAACGGGCACCAGCTCACTGGCCCCGTGCTCGTCTAGGATTGCCCGAACTCGCTTTACTGCTGCGTGAACGGTCTGTTTAGACATGTCCCTAGCGTTGGCCACGTCTTGCGGTCGCTGGCCATCTACCAAGATGGCCTTGGCGATCTCTACCGTAGAGACCGCCAAGCGACGCGAGGCGAATACCGGCGATATTCTTTTCCAGTCCTCGGCGGTGTAAATCGACTGCATGTAGTAACTCCGTTTTTCAGTGGTCAATGATTCGTGGCCACCGCTGTGCAGATCCGGGAACGGATCTCGCTATGGGTGATGATCGGCAGACACAGGAACGACCAACAATGACCGAAACAACGGGCATACACGCGCACCAAATCGCCGACCTCGGGGGCCTGCAGTATGAATGAATCGCCGGTGTCATCGGCGAAGTAGTCCAGCACCTGGCCATGACTGACCGCAAAATCAAAGCGCGCCTCAGTGATGCGCGCAGGCTTGGTGCCGTTGGCCGATTCCTGCGCCTGCAGGAAAGCGGTTTGATCGTCCAGCACTGCGCCGGGGTGACGCACACGAATCTCCGGCAACATTAGCCAGCTGCAGCGTGCGGCCCACATGTTGGGGCCAATCTCGCGGGCGTAGTCAATGATTGTGGTTTGACCTGGTACAAAGAAAACTTTCGACATGGCGGCTATCTCCTTGCGAGGTAGGCCGGGCGTGTAGCGCCCGGCCTGGACTTGTTAGGCGGCTTCGCGAATGCGCTGAGCCAGAACCCAAAGGGCGCGATTTAGCTTCACGTCCTGGTCAATGCCGGTGACGGCGCGGGTACTGGTGCGGCGACCTTGCTTGTTGCGACCTGTAAGCCCTCCCTTGATGGTGTTTTCCTGTACGCGGTTGAATGTGGTCCAGAGATCATCGGTGCGATCTTCACGGCGGCGAGGCATGAGCAGCTGTGAAGCTGTCACCGGCGCCGGGCCTTCGGCTGGGTCGTAGCGGTACGCTAATGCAGCCTCGGCGAAAGCGTGTTGCAGCTCGGGACGGATCTGAACCTGTTTCATGGTTTCGCGCTGATCCTCGATCAGTGCGAATTGATCCAGCACCTCATATGCCCCCTCGATGACTTCGCCGATCACGTCTTGGCGACCGCTGTGACGGACTTTCTGATCCATCGCGGCTTCGCCCAGTACAAGGCCGTTGGCGCAGACAAAGCGGAAGCACCCGCCCATCATCTGATAACTGCTGGTGCCATCGTGGCTGTTTAGCAGGATGATTTCGTTGGCTTCCTTGTCCATGATGTTGGACGCATGGCGCAGGCGGATCATGTGTTTGGTGTGCTGGATCTTGTCGGTGTTACGCACGCGGGTTTGGCAGGCCATGAAGGGTTCAAACCCTTCTGCGCGCAGCGCGGTAAGCACGTCGACGGTTGGAATGTAGCGGTAGCGATCGGAGCGGCTGTCGTGCGCTTCGACGGCAAAAATGGACGGCGCTACACGCGCGATTTCGTCGTTAGTCAAAGGGGTGTTGCTGCGAACCATGCAAGGGTTGCGGAAGCTGCTGGATAGACGCATTTTTGAATCTCCTTCGCGATTTGCCTGGGCGGTTGCCGCCGCTGGTTCCAGGCTGTCTTAGCGGTATTGCTTCGACGTAGAAATTATCGCAAAAGATCGTCACTTGGTCAACTGTTAGTACAATCTAATTGTACTTATTTTGATCATAAAAAGCCCGGCGCTGGGCCGGGCTCTGGTTGCGCAGACCGTCACGTCTACTGCAGCAGGCAAGAAAAACGATAGGGGTCCATGAACGGTTCGTCATCCATGGGGTCATATGCGGGCTGCGGTTGGGGCGCCGCTTGTTGTGGGGCCGGTTGTTGTGGTCGCCGCTGTTGCTGCGGCCTTGGCGCCTGGTTGGTGCCGTCCTGGTTCTGCGGTCTGCCCCCCAGCAGCTGCATGGTGCCTTGCATGTCTACGACAATTTCTGTCGTGTAACGCTTGATACCGTCCTTCTCCCATTCGCGGGTTTGCAGCTTGCCTTCGATGTAGACCTGTGAACCTTTGCGCAGATACTCGCCGGCAATCTCGGCCACCTTTCCGAACATAGATACCCGGTGCCACTCGGTTTTTTCGACCTTCTGCCCGGTTTGCTTATCGGTCCATTGCTCACTGGTGGCCAAGCTCAAATTGGTCACGGCGTTACCGTTGGGAAGGTAACGAACCTCGGGATCCTGACCGCAAGTCCCTACTAGAATCACTTTGTTTACGCCACGGGCCATGATGAAAACTCCTTTTAGATGCCCCGGCGTACCGGGGCTGTGGGGTGGTGGATTTAGTATTCGTCGCCTTCGAAGCAACCGCACGGGCACGTCATTTCATCAAGGCCGTGTTGGCAATAGCCGTTCTCGGCGTCCTCCTGTTCGCGTGCCGCATTTTCGCTTGCATTCATGTAGCCATATTCGCGGGCATACACGAAAACTTCCGCGTACTCGGGGGCTGTTTCGTCTGTGCCGAACTCGCCCTCGACACCCGCGCAAAAGAAGTTATGCACGACAGTTTCGTACGTCGAACCGCGCTTGCAAGCGTCAGAGAAGATCGCGTCGACCTTGGCTTTCATGTCGTCGATATTGGAAGTCATCGGCTTAGAAATACCTTTGGCAAAAGCCAGGAAGTCATCAGCGGTCAGCCAATTGTGGAAGATCGAGGCGGTGGTTTGAAACTGGGTATGAGTGTTCATTGAATGCTCCTTCGCGATTTGCCTGGGCGGTTGCCGCCGCTCGTTCCAGGCTGTCTTAGCGGTATTGCTTCGACGTAGAAATTATCGCAAATCCACCACCACAAGTCAACTATTGGTCAAATCTAAGTTGACTGCCTGTCGTCGTTCTCGCATGCGAGAAATTCGCTAAATCTCTTGCTTTTGGCGAGCTTTTAGAACTGCTCAGAGGCCGAGCGTT
>NZ_JBMFBT010000017.1:0-36273 GCF_048822895.1 Pseudomonas sp. P4795
TTGGGTGGATCCGCTGGGGCTAAGCTCTAACTGTCCGCCGCCGAACAAGCCGGGTTGCGCGGTGCCGGGGGATGTAAGTGGCACCAAAGTGCAGGAGGGCGAACCGAAACTTCCTGCTACACAATCTGAAAACTATTATCTGTATCGTGGCGATGATCGGGAGCCTTGGGATGTGTTTGAGGCGGGATTTGAACCATGGGGCGACAGCAAAGACTTGTATTTACATGCTTTGGATAACAAAAGTCCTGCAAGCTGGTTCGTTAGCACTTCGGTCTCGGAAAAAGAAGCCATTAAATTTGCAACAGGCCACGGATTTGACGACGGATACGTTTACATCCTAAAAAATATTCGTGGTATCGACGTCAACAAAGAGCTGGGAGCGATGTCGCCACACCGGCGTGAAATAGAAATAGCAATTCCTGGCGGCATCAGCAACAGGGATATCGTTGGGGTCACTCCTGTCACCGAGGACGGTAATTACAAGGGATATTCCATACCCAATCCGTTTAGGAAATGATTATGAAAAAAATCCAAATTGAAATCATTAAAGGCCGCAAACGTGATACCGCTACCATAGAAATTAATAGAAACGCAAAAACTCTCTGCGTTGTAATGAAGGACGGCTCTATAAGTACTCGCACAGCTGAAGATCTGTATGTGTGCTTTGGAAAGATCAGGGGAGACTTTCCAGATGTCATATTTTTGTGCAAAGGCGCAAAAATAAATGTGCACCCTTCTCGCATGACTTCGCAGATGGCAAGCGGTTTAGTTGCGTACGAAATCAGAATGGGATGCACCGCCGAAGAAGGCGACACCGTACGTATTTTTGATTACGAAGAGCACGACCTAACTAACAACATCGAAGACCAAAAGAAATTCTATAATTCATGGCTCATGTCGCTGCAGGCGAATAATGCTCCCTCATTGAAAAATCAATAGCTACCAGAGTAATGATGGGAGATAGGTTTATTGGGTTTTAGTTACCTTCCAAAGGGCCTGATTCACAGGCCCTTGACTCGAAGCTCACTCATTTACCTTACTCAACACGCCCACTCACCAATCACTGCTCATCCTCATCCTCGTCATACTCCATATCCGCCTCATCAGAATCATTCAGCGGCACCGTCGCATCATCCATCAGCGACCCCGGATCTTCATTCCCAGGATCATTCAGCTCGCGCTTCTCCGGATCATTGATAAACGGCACTCCGCTCGGGCCCTTCTCTTCCTTGCCTTCAGTCTCTGCGTTCATGGCATGCCTCACATTGTTCGGGAATGTATAAAGTTCGAAAGTCCCCGCGCCCAAACGTTCCGATCTCCGAATCGCAGATGCAGAAAACCCGGCATCACGCCGGGTTTCCAGAGATTCGACAATTAATCAGTCATGCCGATTCTTGTGTTTGTTCTTGTGCTTGTGCTTGTGGCCGCTGCCAGAGTGGGATTTGCCGTCATCGTTACCGAGGTTACTGCCCACAGCGCCACCCGCAGCGCCGCCAAGACCTGCGCCGATAGTCGAGCCGGTCGAGCCGCCAATGCTGTTACCAATCACCGATCCACCGGCCGAACCCAAACCGCCGCCAATCGCCGCTTCAGTGCGGCTGCCTTTGCGTGCGCCAACTGCGCTACCCGCCGCGCCGCCGACACCCGCGCCAACCGCTGCGCCTGTGCTGCCGCCGAGCTGTCCGCCAATCACGTTGCCAAGTGCACCGCCTAGCCCGCCTCCGACAGCGGCTGTGCCATCGCCAGCGGCCATGGCGCCTTGAGCCACAAACAATCCGAAAAACAGTGCAGATAATGTCAAACGCATTTGAACCTCACAGTTCCCGAACCGGGACGGTATGCCCACGCAGTGGGCTATGTGCCATTAGAGCTGTTTACTCGACAAACGTTCAGCGATGAAAAAAAGACATCAGGCCGGACATTTTCGTACGCGATTTCGATTAATGACGCTTGTGGCCTTTCGACAAATTGCTACCGACCGCACCACCGGCTGCACCACCCAGGCCAGCACCAATGGTCGCGCCGGTACGGCCGCCGAGGCTGTTACCAATCACCGAACCGCCCGCCGCGCCGACACCGCCGCCAATAGCCGCTTTCGTCCGGCTGCCTTTGCGTGCCGCCATTGCACTGCCAGCTGCGCCTGCTACACCGGCACCAATCGCACCACCCGTGCTGCCACCCATTTTCTGGCCGAGCACGTTACCCAGCGCGCCGCCCAGACCACCGCCAACCGCAGCCGTGCCGTCGCCGGCAGCCATTGCGCCTTGAGCGACCAGAAGGCCGAGAACCAGAGCAGGCAGTGTTAAACGCATGACGAAAACCTCAACAATAGGGATGAGCAAAGGGCGGGGATTGAATGCCGTTACGGCGGTAAAGTCCAGACAAAGTCCAACACCACTGCGCACCAGGCGCCAATTGGACAGCGATTATGCAAAAGGTTTTATCGCGGACAAAAAAAAGCCCGCTGGGGAGACGGGCTGGAGACTTGCTTTCTAACGGATGGCTTCACCTTAGATCGACGGCTGTGAAAAGTTTGTGAAAACAATCGAACGAGGTGTACCGATCTGTAGGAAATTTCTACGCCCCGACGCTAGATACAAAAAACCCCGTGCGATGACGGGGTCTGGCGCCGATGATTCATTTTCTGGATCGCGCCGACACTCTGGGCAAAAACTTGGCTTTCTGCGCCTTGGGCACTGCCGATTTGATCTTGTCATTCTGCTCTGGATTCTCGCCAAACCCGGCGTGGTATTCGGTCTGACCACAATGCACGCAGTTATCAACCGAAAATTCAGCCGCGTCGTGTTCGATGTACGGATTAGTCATTTTTCGCCCCTTCATAAGATCGGATCGATACCGGCAAGCGTATTTGCCTGGAAAAATATCAACCTTCAAGAATTTTGAGACTAGTCGGTCATTCCTGGACCTGTGGTTCAGATTGCTTGGCGACCGACGAATGGCCTAGGTAAAAACGAGCCGACCAGCCCGTTCGCTGGAACAACGGCCTCTTTCAGCTAGCCTTACTTCCGCGTGACACACCATCACCCGCGAAGGAACGCGAACATGACAACGGCAATCACCCCGAAAAGTATTGGCTTGATACTCATGACAGTCGCGCTAACAGGCTGCGGCACGGTCAGTAGCGTGTTGCAGGACGACTCGGTGGCAGGCAACGATCTAAAAAAACGCCGAACCTACTGCGACTCGATTTCGCGGGTCTACAGCGGCGTGGGTTACGACTTCTGCATCATGCATGCGCCGGAGTTGCCGCAAAAAAGCTGGAAAGGCACCCCGACGGCGAGCCTGGTTGTGCTCGACATCATGCTCTCCGGCCTGACCGACACCCTGGTCCTGCCCTACACAGCCTACAAGCAACTTAAACATGGAAATATCGAAATCTACCAATCGCAAACCTCTGCTCGGTGAGGGCGCATCAGCGTAACTTCACTGCGGTACCGGTAGCGAACACCACCACCATCCCGCCCTTGCCCGCCGGCATGCTGATCTCGAACTCCAGTCCGACGACCGCGTCCGCGTTCAACGCCTGCGCACGCTCCTTGATTTCATCCGTAGCCTGAATACGCGCTTCTTTAAGCGCACGCTCCAACGTCTGCGAACGCCCACCGAAAAAATCACGCATCCCGGCGAACGTGTCACGAATCACGTTGACGCCCTGCACCGATTCGGCACTGACGATGTCGAGGTAAGCGGTGATCTGCCGGCCTTCGATAGTGTGGGTTGTGGTGGTGATCATTTGAGCGGCAATCCTTATGCAGTTGAAAAGTTGGCGATAGTAAACCACTTGCTTGAAAAGCTAAGTGGTTGACGGGTAGCACTCTGCAAACTGGCGATTATTCAGGCATGCACCTCTCGATCAAGTACATCAGCCACCCATTGATTAATGCTTTTTTGCGCCAACTGCGCTTTCACAGCGACTGTCGCGTGGAGCGCCGGGGCCAAGCGCAGGCTGAGATTGCCCGAATAGGGTTTTTGCGGGGAGCGCCCGAGCTTGGCGCAGGTATCGAGATAATCCGTAACGGCCTCCTGGAAGGCTTTTCGCAGCTCAGCAACTGACTCGCCGTGAAACCCCACGATATCTTTGATACCTGCGATGTGGCCGACGAAAAGGCCGTCTTCATCGCTGTATTCGATTCGCGCGGCATAGCCGTTGTAATTCATTACGTTCACGGGATGACTCCTGCTTGCTCAAGGAAAGCCCGAGCGTCACGCACTTGGTAGGACTTCGCTTCTTTGTCTGGGTGAGGCCGATGAAAGGTTGCGACCACGCCGCTCTATTCAAATGACAGGATATCGGAAGGACTCGGGGCGATGCTGTCAGGGGAATCTGTGAGTCGCGACTGCGAAAAGCCTCGGCGGATCGCCGAGACTTTTCACTTATCACCTTACTTCGATGTCTGCACAAACGCCTCCATGATCCTCAGCACATCCTGTCGCTGTTGATCATCCAGCTTGGCAAGAAGCTGCAAAAAGAGGTGCTCCAAAGGGGTAAGGTTTTCCATCCTGCGTACTCCATTTCCTTGTGAAGGGCGCGGTGGTCTCAACCACCGCCATCGCCCGGGAGTCCCCCATCCTCAGCACATTTTTCTGTGCCACCAGCCTCTTCATGAAACTCTCGAGACCGGTTTGAATGAGATCGCCGCACAGACGACCACCCTTGCTGAATCAAACCACTTCAGAAATGTAAGTGCTGGTTACCCCTTCAAATATGGTCCTTTCAAAGCTGCCCAGGCTCGGCACGGACGGCTAACACTTGATTATCCTGTGGGTTGAAGTCGCATTCGTAAATATGCTTCTGGTAGGCACCAAAGCCATTTTGAAACTCGATCTTGTCGCCAATGAACGTGAGTGTCCCCTTCTCCTTGTTCAACCAGCGGAAGTGGCTCATCTTTGGCTCGAAGGTGCCATCGGTCCATCGGGCGGAATATTGACCTAAGCGTGCAATAGGGTCTTTGCAATACACACCTGCTGCGACGGTGTACTTGTCACCCATGCACTGAAGATCCTTAAGGCACACGGCGTCATCGACCTTTGCAGTTTTTTCTTCGGTTTTGTCTTTGCCTCCACCCGAGCACATCGAAAAGCCCACTGCGACGATGATGCCAAGAATGACAAGGCCACCAAGGGTTTGCGCTGTTGTGACGCCAGGGTTTGCTACACCGCAGTTTGGGCAGGTTTTTGCAGAGGTATCTACTTGATGCTTGCAAGACTTGCAGGGTTTCAATGCCATTCGTAGCGCTCCTTCCAATATCCATGAAAAAGCCGGCCATCGTGGCCGGCGTGTTGCTTCCACTCACATGAACTATGTTTGATCAGGTGAGTTGCTTTCCCTTCACACTTCGACGCTCGCAGCCTTTGCAAAGGCTGCCGCCATCCGGAACAACACGTCACGATCCGTTTCGCTGACCTGCTGATAAACCTCCAGAAACTTAGCGACGTCGCCACTGACGCTGTCAGTCGGACGGGGCTTTCGATCGCCAGTTATCACGTAAAGCAGATCCACTCCCAAGGGGGCGGCGTGCGCCAAATAGGCGGTATCTGGGTTTCGTTCACCCTTTTCGTAAGCAAGTTGGGTGTTTCAGTACAGGTCATTCCGGGGTAGAACGCAGACGGTATTCCCTCGGACGTTCCCATATGGGTCTTTTTTGACCCTCTGAAAACACAAAACCCCTGAAAACTTTAACGTTTTCAGGGGTTTAGTCGCTTCAAATTTGGCGGTGAAGGAGAGATTCGAACTCTCGATACAGTTTCCTGTATACACACTTTCCAGGCGTGCTCCTTAAGCCACTCGGACACTTCACCGTTTCTCGTCATTCGCATTGCGTCTGTCGAGGCGCGCTAATGTAGTCGAAAGCTTTTGCGATGGCAAACTTTTTTTCAGAATTTTCATGCGCTTAAGAGATTTAGCTGTTTTACCTGGCTTCGGTCCATGGCAAACCGGCCATTCTTCGGTGGGCGCAACGCTTCTATATAGAAGGCGATACCTCAGCGGTGCGGCGCGAAGCGCGAAACGGTGACTGGCGGGTCAGTCACAGCGCTTTACCTGACCTGCGGTGGTGGGTAACGTCTGCTCATCTTTCTTATAAGGAATAGCGTCATGAGCGACCTGATTGCCTACCACCTCGAAGACGGTATCGCGACCCTGACCTTGAGCAACGGCAAGGTCAATGCCATTTCGCCGGACGTGATTGCAGCGTTCAACGCGGCGCTGGATCAGGCGGTGACTGATCGGGCCATCGTGATCATTACCGGTCAGCCGGGAATTCTGTCCGGCGGCTATGACCTGAAGGTGATGACCACTGGCCCTAAAGAAGCTGTTGCGCTGGTGACTGCCGGCTCTACCCTCGCCCGTCGCTTGCTGTCGCACCCGTTCCCGGTGATTGTCGCGTGCCCTGGGCACGCCGTGGCCAAAGGTGCGTTCATTCTGTTGTCGGCCGACTACCGCATCGGTGTCGATGGCCCGTTCAGCATTGGTCTGAACGAAGTGCAGATCGGTATGACCATGCACCACGCTGGAATCGAGCTGGCGCGTGACCGTCTGCGCCGTTCGGCCTTCCACCGCTCGGTAATCAACGGCGAGATGTTTGATCCGCAGAGCGCAGTGGATGCCGGTTTCCTCGACAAGGTGGTGTCTGCCGAGGAGCTGCAAGGCGCCGCTTTGGCCGCAGCGCGTCAGTTGAAGAAGATCAACATGACCGCGCACAAGAACACCAAGCTCAAGGTACGCAAAGCCCTTCTGGAAGCGCTGGACAACGCGATCATCCAGGATCAGGAACACCTCGGCTGAGCCAAGTAAAAGCCGATCAAGAAAAGCCCGACCGTCGTCGGGCTTTTTCTTACGCGCCCGGTTTAAAACTCCGCAACAGCTCTACGACGCGTCTGACACTCAAGTCGGAAACATGCTCTTAAACATCGCCTATCTCCAGACTCTATAGCAGCAATTGCCGAAAACAGTGCACATCCGTACACTGCGCCACCTTTTGTGCCGGTGGGGCCTGAGAATGCTGTTTGTGTTTCGTATGTTGTTGATGGGCCTGCACTTTATTTTGGCTGGCGTACTCGGTGTGCTCCTCGGGCTTTGCCGCCCCTTCAATCCGGACAACAGCCGTTTGTGCGCCCGCCTCTATGCACTGCCCGCCATGTGCATTTTGCGTCTGCGAGTGAAGACGGATGTCGCGCCGCTGATGAACAAGCCCGACAGCTGCGTGATCATCGCCAACCACCAGTCCAACTACGATCTGTTCGTGTTCGGCAACGTGGTGCCGCGCCGGACCGTGTGCATCGGCAAGAAAAGCCTGAAGTGGGTGCCGTTGTTCGGGCAGTTGTTCTGGCTGGCCGGCAATGTGTTGATCGACCGTGGCAACGCGCAGAAGGCGCGCCAGTCGATGCTTACCACTACCCACACCTTGCAGCACGAAGACACCTCGATCTGGGTATTCCCGGAAGGCACGCGCAATTTGGGTGAAGATCTGCTGCCGTTCAAGAAAGGTGCATTCCAGATGGCGATTGCTGCCGGCGTGCCGATTGTTCCGGTGTGTGTCAGCAGCTACGTCAAGCACATGCGCCTGAACCGCTGGCGCAGCGGGGAAATTCTCATACGCTCGCTGCCGGCAATTCCTACAGTGGGATTGACCATGGACGACATGCCCATGCTC
The DNA here is from genome assembly GCF_048822895.1 of Pseudomonas sp. P4795. Lineage (NCBI taxonomy): Bacteria > Pseudomonadati > Pseudomonadota > Gammaproteobacteria > Pseudomonadales > Pseudomonadaceae > Pseudomonas > Pseudomonas sp. P4795. Next base: position 7,674 of record NZ_JBMFBT010000017.1, read on the forward strand.
ATCGAAAAGTGCCGCGAGCAGATGCGTGAATGCATCGCCGCGATGGACCGGCAGTTGCAGGCTGCATGAAAAAACCAAACCCGCTTTGTGCGGGTTTTCTTTTGCCGGGTGAACTGCGCAGATTTCACTGACTCTCAAGCATCGACACGGCTAAGCTGAAGCCGTGTTCCCCTGCCATCTGCCAATAAGAAGTGAACCACCACCATGGGTCGAGTTGTTGCTGCTGCGGTTTACAGCGCCGGTAAGAAAGTCACCAATATTTCCCTCGATGAGGGCGCAGCCTGGGCTGCGAAAACCGGGCACTTTGTGTGGATCGGTCTGGAAGAGCCGGACGCTCAGGAACTGGCCAATCTGCAACGCCAGTTCAATCTGCACGAACTGGCAATCGAAGATGCTTTGGAGAAACACAGTCGGCCGAAGCTCGAAACTTTTGGCGACGCTTTGTTTATCGTCACCTATTCGCCGGTGCGCGAGAACGGTGTGTTGCAGTTCATCGAAACCCATATTTTCGCCGGCAAGGGCTACATCATTACTGCGCGTAACGGCCACTCGGCGTCCTACGCGCTGGTCCGCCAACGCTGTGAGGCGCGGCCGCTGTTGCTGGAGCATGGGGAAGATTTCGTACTCTACGCGCTGCTGGATTTTGTCATCGAGAACTATCAACCGGTCGGCGAAGCGATCCATGCCGAGATCGATGAGCTGGAGCGCAACGTGCTGTGCAGCGCCCTGAATGAATACGACATTCAAAAACTCCACGGCTTGCGTCGGGATGTGTTGCGCCTCAGACGCTATGCAGCGCCGATGGTCGAGATCGGTGAGGAGCTGCAAAAACTCAGCTTCCCGTTTATCGACAAGAACATGCGCCCCTACTTCCGCGATGTGCAGATCCACGTCACACGGCAGATGGAAGACCTGACCACGCTGGCCGACATTGCCAGCCAGACCATCGAAATCGGCGTATTGCTCGAGGCTTCACGGCAAAGCGTGGTGCAGCGCAAGTTTGCGGCGTGGGCGGCGATTCTGGCATTTCCGACGGCGGTGGCCGGGATCTACGGGATGAATTTCCAGAACATGCCGGAGCTGAGCTGGCATTACGGATACTTCGGTGTATTGGGGTTTATTACCGTGGGATGCGTGAGTTTGTGGGCGAGCTTCAAAAAGTCCGGTTGGCTGTAACAGCCTGCATAAAAGCAAAAGATCGCAGCCTGCGGCAGCTCCTACACAAAAACCCTGTAGGAGCTGCCGCAGGCTGCGATCTTTTGATCTGCTGTTAAACAGCCGTTGGCTTATGCGCCACAAAACGCATCATCCACTCCGCCACCGTGGCGCCATGATGCTGATGCTCAAGGCTGGCCACGCCCTTCGAATATACCTGTTCACCCAACGCTTCCTGACGCAGATCCAGCAGCGCTCGTGAGTAGTCGTGAATAAATTCCGGATGGCCCTGGAAGCACAGCACCTGATCGTTGATGTGGTACGCCGCAAATGGGCAGAAATCGCTGGAAGCAATCACCGTGGCGTTCTCCGGTAACGCCGTCACCTGATCCTGATGACTGATCAACAGCGTCAGCTCTTCCTGCACCGGACTCATCCACGGTGCCTTGGCTGCCAGTTTATAGTTGTGGATGCCAACGCCCCAACCCTTGGTCGCGCGCTCGCTTTTGCCACCGAGCAGCAGCGCCAGCAATTGGTGGCCGAAGCACACGCCGAGCAGCTTATCGCCACGCTCATAGCGGGTCAGCAAGTATTCCTTGAGCGTTTGAATCCACGGATCCGTGCCGAACGAATCGGCCTTGCTGCCGGTGACCAGATACGCATCGAAGGTCAGATCATCGCTCGGATACTCGCCCTGCATCACGTTGTACACGGTGAACTCGGCGGCAATCGGTTGCTGCGAGAACAGGCGCTGGAACATCTGCCCGTAGCCCTGATATTGATCGATCAGTTCCGGACGCAGGATGTCGGTTTCCAGAATGCAGATACGTAGCGACATAAAAAATTCCTGACACGTGATGGGAATAATGCACACCTCAGAGCCTGCCTTGAAACCACCCGGCAAGGCAAGCCCCGAACTGCACAGTTCATCCCGTCAGAACAGTTCGCCCGTGGCGGCTTTCTCCAGCAACAGCGCCGGCGGGGCGAAGCGTTCACCGTACTGCTCGGCCAGATATTGTGCGCGCGCGACGAAATCCTTCACCCCGTACTGATTGATGAACTGCAACGCACCGCCAGTCCATGCGGCGAAACCGATGCCGAAGATCGAGCCGACGTTGGCATCCGCGGTCGAGGTCAACACGCCCTCCTCCACACAGCGCACGGTTTCGATGGCTTGCACGAACAGCAGTCGATCACGCACGTCCTTCGGAGAAATCTGCCCGTCAGCCTTTTCGAAACGGGCTTTCAGCTCGGACCACAAATGCTTCTGGCCACCGGCCGGGTACTCATAGAAGCCGCCTCCTGCGGCTTTGCCCGGCCGCTTGTATTCGTTGAGCAGCAAGTCAATCACGGCGAAGGCCGGGTGCTCAATCAGAGGTTTCCCTTCTGCTTGCAGGTCTTTGGCCGTTTGCTGACGGATATGGCTCATCAGGCTGAGGGAAACTTCGTCGGAGATTGCCAGAGGCCCGACCGGCATGCCGGCCTTGCGCGCTTCGGTCTCGATCATCGGCGCGCTGACGCCTTCGCCGAGCATGGCGATGCCTTCGTTGGTAAAGGTGCCGAACACCCGCGAGGTAAAGAAGCCGCGACTGTCGTTGACCACAATCGGCGTCTTCTTGATCTGCAGGACGAAATCGAAGCCACGCGCCAGGGTTTCGTCGCTGGTTTGCGCGCCCTTGATGATTTCCACCAGCGGCATTTTTTCCACCGGACTGAAGAAGTGCAGACCGATGAATTTGCTCTGATCCGGTACGGCAGCCGCCAGACCAGTGATCGGCAAGGTCGAGGTATTGGAGGCGATCACAGCGTCAGCACCGACAACCTGTTGCGCGGCCGCCGAGACCTTGGCCTTGAGTTGACGATCTTCAAACACCGCTTCAATGATCAGATCACACCCCGCCAGATCGGCATCGCTTTCAGTGACCTGAATCCGCGCCAGCACCGCTTCACGTTGTTCGGCGGTCAATTGGCCGCGAGCGACTTTTTTGTCGAGCAACGCCGCTGAATGCGCCTTGCCCTTCTCTGCAGCAGCAATATTGACGTCTTTGAGCACTACATCAATGCCGGCCGAAGCGCTGACGAAGGCAATCCCCGCGCCCATCATCCCGGCGCCGAGCACGCCCACGCGCTGCGTCACGTAAGGCGCAATACCTTGCGGACGCGAGCCGCCAGCGTTGATCTCGTTCAGTTGAAACCAGAAGGTGCCGATCAGGTTTTTCGAAATCTGCCCGGTGGTCAACTCGGTGAAGTAACGGGTTTCGATCAGATGCGCGGTATCGAAATCCACCTGCGCGCCCTCCACTGCCGCGCAGAGAATTTTCTCCGGCGCCGGCAACGTACCCTGGGTTTTCGCGCGCAGGATCGACGGCGCGATTGCCAGCATTTGCGCGACTTTCGGATTCGAAGGAGTACCGCCGGGAATCTGGTAACCCTTCACATCCCAGCGTTGTACCGCCGCAGGATTGGCCAGAATCCATGCCCGCGACTTCGCCATCAGCTCATCACGATCCGCCGCCAGTTCATCGATCAAACCAGCCTGCAACGCCTGCTGCGGCCGCACCTTCTTGCCTTCGAGCAAATACGGCAGGGATTTTTCGATGCCGAGCATGCGCACCATGCGCACCACCCCGCCGCCGCCCGGCAACAGGCCAAGAGTGACTTCCGGCAAGCCGAGCTGCACCGCTGCGTTGTCCAGCGCGACCCGGTGGTGGCAGGCCAGACAGATTTCCCAACCTCCACCCAGTGCCGCACCGTTGATTGCCGCAACCACCGGTTTACCGAGGGTTTCCAGCGTGCGCAACTGGCCCTTGAGCGTCAGCACCATGTCATAGAAGGCTTTGGCTTCAGGCTTGCCGACTTTGATCAACTCATTGAGGTCGCCGCCGGCGAAGAAAGTTTTCTTGGCCGAGGTGATGATCACACCGGCAATCGCATCCTTCTCCGCCACCAGGCGAGCAACGCACTCGGCCATGGCCTCGCGGTACACCGCGTTCATGGTGTTGGCGCTCTGGCCCGGCATGTCGATGGTCAGCACCACGATGCCGTCCTGGCCTTTTTCGTAACGAATGGCTTGGGTCATGACAGTTTTCCTTAAGGTCCGGGGCTCAGAGGCGTTCGATAATGGTGGCAATGCCCATGCCGCCGCCGACACACAGCGTCGCCAGGCCGTAGCGCAAGCGCCGCGCTTCCAGTTCATCGAGCAAGGTGCCGAGGATCGCGCAACCGGTGGCGCCCAGCGGGTGGCCCATGGCAATCGAGCCGCCATTGACGTTGACCTTGTCCGGGTCGACCGCCATGTCCTTGATGAATTTCAACACCACCGAAGCGAACGCCTCGTTGACCTCGAACAGGTCGATATCCTCAACGCGCAACCCGGCTTTCGCCAGCGCCTTGCGCGTGGCCGGCGCCGGGCCGGTGAGCATGATGGTCGGGTCAGTGCTGGTCACCGCCGTGGCGACGATCCGCGCCCGCGGCTGCAACCCCAGCGCACGGCCCTTGGCTTCGGAGCCGATCAGCATCAGCGCCGCGCCGTCGACGATCCCGGAACTGTTACCCGGTGTGTGTACGTGGTTGATCCGCTCGATATGGCTATAAACCCGCAACGCGGTGGCATCGAAGCCCATCTGGCCGATCATTTCGAAACTCGGTTTGAGCTTGCCCAAGCCTTCGAGGGTCGATTCAGCGCGGATGAACTCATCGTGATCGAGCAGGATGATGCCGTTCTGATCCTGCACCGGCACCAGCGACTTGCTGAACGAGCCGTCCGCGCGGGCGCGCGCAGCTTTCTGTTGCGAGTACAGCGCGTAGGCATCGACGTCCTGCCGACTGAAGCCTTCAATGGTGGCGATCAGGTCGGCGCCCACGCCCTGCGGGGTGAAATGCCCGTGCAGGTTGGTCGCCGGATCCAGAGCCCACGCCCCACCGTCGCTGCCCATCGGTACGCGCGACATCGATTCGACGCCGCCGACCACCACCAGGTCCTCGAACCCCGAGCGCACTTTCATCGCGCCAAGGTTCACCGCCTCAAGTCCCGAAGCGCAGAAACGATTGATCTGCACTCCAGCAACGCTGACGTCCCAATCGGCCACTTGCACAGCGGTTTTGGCGATGTCCGAGCCTTGATCGCCAATCGGCGTAACACAACCGAGCACCACGTCATCGACCTGGCTGGTGTCCAGCGCCGTGCGCGCCTGCAACGCCGTCAGCAACCCGGCCACCAGATCGACCGGTTTGACGCTGTGCAGGGCGCCATCGGCCTTGCCTCTGCCACGGGGAGTGCGTAACGCGTCGAATATCAAAGCTTGGGTCATGACGGCCTCGAACCTGTGCGGTGAGTGAAGTACTTGCTGCCACTCTTGGCTTTGCACGTCGCGGATTCAATGACCACAGCGCTCAATGACGTTGACGCGCACGCTCAGACGGACGGTCATCCGCCGTTTGGTGAACCGGTTCAGGTCAGCGAGCGGTCTAGCAAAAGGGCGACAAAGAAGCTGGCAATGGGCCTCATGTGTTTTTAATCGCTTTGTGCTTGAGATCCATACGAAATGGATCTAAGCCAAGTGTGACGTGGGCTCTAAGGTGAAGATGTACGCCGTTGTCGTCGGGTTTTGCCGAGGCAGGCGCACCTAAACAGGAAGTGCAGCACTTGCCGTCATGGATATGCAGGCAAGTATCAGGAAATAACAAAAAAGGCGGTCAAGCCATGTTCAAGCAACCGAAAGTTCGTCAAGCAGGCCTCATTCTTTTCGCCACGACGCTGTTGTTGATTTTGCCGAATCTGACCAAGGTCATCGGCTGATTCCAGCGGCAGGTATTTTATCGCCACCGAAAATGTGCCTGGTCCGCTACCCGGACTAGTATGGCTGTGCCAACCTTTGGGCACTTCCACGACATCGACGACGATCATTTGAAAGCGCTCATTGTGTTTGGGGCCATGCTGCTGAGCATGCCCTTGTCTGCCGCACAGCTGAACCTGGAGCTGGGCGCAACCATCCGCACCTGGCAGACCGAGGAGTTGCTCAAGCATCCTCAGGTACAAACCCTCACCATCAAAAATGACGTGTCCTACAAAAAGGACATGACTTATCGCGCCGTGCCTTTGGCCAGCCTGCTGACCGGAATCAAACCGCAAGATCACCTGCAAGCTGTCGCACTGGACGGTTTTGCTGCGGAGATAACCGCCGCACCGTTGCTCAATACGCAAGGTGCGCGAGCCTGGCTGGCGATCGAAGATCCGGCCGATCCGTGGCCGCCGCTGTCGGAACGCAAGCACAGCGCCGGACCGTTCTATCTGGTGTGGACCGATCCGCAGGCCGGCAATATCAGCCCGGAGCAGTGGCCGTTCGAAGTGGCGAGTATCAAACGCATGGCGCCGTTGGCCGAGCGCTTCCCTGCCCTGCTGCCGGATCCCGCGTTGAAGGCTGATGACCCGGTGAATCAGGGCTTTGCGTTGTTCCAGAAAAACTGTCTGGCCTGCCATCGCTTGAATGGCGCAGGGGATGCGCAATTTGGGCCGGATCTGAACATTCCGTACAACCCGACCGAATATTTCGGGGCGGATTTTCTCAAGCGCTACATTCGCGATCCGCAGAGTTTGCGTCAGTGGCCACAGGCAAAGATGCCGGGGTTTTCCGCTCAGGTTTTGCCGGATGGGGATTTGCAGTCGTTGTTGGGGTATTTGCAGCATATGGCTGGGCGCAAGATTAAGCCCTGAATTTGTTCAAAACATCTTCGCTCAACACAAACCGCGTAGGAGCTGTCGAGTGAAACGAGGCTGCGATCTTTTGATCTGTTTTTAGAAACAAGATCAAAAGATCGCAGCGTGCCGCAGCTCCTACAGATCGGTGCTATTGCTGCTGAACCGAGATGATCGGGGTGGGCGATACGAACACTTTGGCATGCATCTGCTCACACCCGCCGCCCCGACGCATGCCACGTACCGGGCAAGCGTCGAGATAATCCAGACCCACCGCCAGTTTCAGGTGCCGCTCCGGCCGTGCCAATTGGTTGGTCACGTCAAAGCTGTACCACGCGTCATCGAGCCAGGCCTCGGCCCAGGCGTGACTGGCCAGGTGCTCGCAATCTTCGCTGTACAGGTAGCCCGAGACATAGCGCGACGGTATCCCGAGACTACGCGCGCAGGCGAGAAACGCGTGGGTGTGATCCTGACAAACCCCGGCACGCCCGGCGAACGCTTCCGAGGCGCTGGTATCAACTTCGGTTGAACCCGGCGTGTAAGTCATGTGCTGATTCAAGCCATGCATCAAGTCGATCAGCGCAGTGCGGTCGCGGCGTTGTTTGCAGGATTTTTGCGCAAACCCGCGCAGGGCGTCGTCAGCTTCGGTCAGCCGGGTGAAGCGCAAAAATGGCAGCGCAGACTGGCTCTCATGTTCGGCTTCGCGCAACTCATCGATATCGACCTGACCGCGAGCGCCGATGATGATCGCTTCGTGCGGCTCGTCCATGGTCAGTACGTGCAGGATGTTGCCGAACGGATCGAGCTGCGCGCGCACCGGGCGCGGCAGGTCGAGTTGCCAGCTCAGCACGTGCTGGCGCTCGCTGTCGTGGGGTGTCAGTCGCAGGTACTGGATGCTCGCCCGCACCTTATCTTCATAGTGATAGGTGGTCTCGTGGCTTATGGAAAGTCTCATGCAGCCTCCAGGTAGGAACTGTGAATGGCGTTGCCCAACTGGCGCACCAGCGGGATGAATTCGGTGAGCCAGGCGTGCAGGCCTTCTTCGAGGATTTCGTTGATGCCTGTGTAGCGCAGGCGCGCGTCCATCTCTGCCGCCAGCCGTTGTGCGGGGCGGCCATTGGCACCCGGCAACTGCGCGAGTATCTGGTCGATTTCTTCGGTGCAGGCGCGCAGCGAACGCGGTACGTCAGCGCGCAACAACAGCAGCTCGGCGACATGCCGGGCGCCGGGTGCGTCGCGATAGATCTCGGTGTAGGCCTCAAAGGAAGACAGCGCGCGCAACAACGCACTCCATTGGTAGTAAGCGTGCGCGGTGCCATCGCTGACCGCTTCGGCCTGATCACCAGCCATTTCATAACGCGCGTCGAGCAGGCGTAGCGTGTTGTCCGCGCGCTCGATAAACGTCCCCAGACGAATGAAGCGAAATGCATCGTTGCGCATGATCGTGCCGTAGGACGCGCCACGAAACAGGTGCGAGCGCTCCTTGATCCATTCACAGAAGCGGCTCATGCCATAACGGCTGAGGCCCTGTTCGGCGATCCCGCGAATCTCCAGCCAGGTGGCGTTGATGTTTTCCCACATGTCAGCGGTGATTCGTCCGCGCACCGCGTGCGCACTGGCCCGCGCCGAGCCCAGGCAGCTGTAAATACTGGCCGGATTGGCCGCATCCAGCGCGAAGAAATGCAGCAGGCGTTCGGCGTGCAACTCGCCGTGGCGCTCCAGGTAATCGTCGAGAGTGCCGGTGATCAGCAGCGGCATGGCGAGTTCGTGCAGGCCGTCGCCACGGCCGTCCTGCGGCATCAGCGACAGTGAATAACTGATGTCGAGCATCCGCGCGAGGTTTTCCGCCCGCTCCAGGTAACGCGACATCCAATACAGATCCGAGGCAGTTCTACTTAACATGACAGGCTTCCTTCAATCCTCGACCACCCAGGTGTCCTTGGTTCCGCCACCCTGGGAGGAATTCACCACCAGAGAGCCTTCGCGCAGCGCGACCCGGGTCAAACCGCCGGGTACGACCCGGGTTTCGCGGCCGGACAATACGAACGGACGCAAGTCGATATGGCGTGGCGCAATACCGTTTTCGACAAAGGTCGGACAGGTCGACAGTGACAGCGTCGGTTGCGCGATGTACGCGTGAGGCTTGGCTTTGATCCGCTCGCGAAAGGCGTCGATTTCCGCCGTGGTCGAGGCCGGCCCGACCAACATCCCGTAACCACCGGAACCCTGGGTTTCCTTGACGACCAGATCCGGGAGATTGGCCAGCACATGGGAAAGTTCAGACGGGTTGCGGCATTGCCAGGTCGGCACGTTCTTCAGGATCGGTTCTTCGTCGAGATAGAAACGAATCATGTCGGTGACAAACGGATACACCGACTTGTCGTCCGCGACACCAGTGCCAATCGCATTGGCCAGCACCACGTTGCCGGAGCGGTAGGACGACAGCAGCCCCGGCACACCGAGCATCGAATCCGGATTGAACGCCAGCGGATCGAGGAATGCGTCGTCGAGCCGGCGATAGATCACGTCCACGGATTTCGGGCCGTCGGTGGTGCGCATGAAGACCTTGTCGTCACGCACAAACAGATCCGCGCCTTCGACCAGTTCGACGCCCATTTCCCGGGCGAGGAATGCATGTTCGAAAAACGCGCTGTTGAAGCGGCCCGGTGTCAGCACCACCACACTCGGATTATCGATCGGGCTGGAGCTTTTCAAAGTGTCGAGCAGCAGGTTCGGGTAGTGATCGATGGGCGCGATGCGTTGCGCGGCGAACAGTTCGGGGAACAGACGCATCATCATCTTGCGGTCTTCGAGCATGTAGCTCACGCCGCTCGGGGTGCGCAGATTGTCTTCAAGCACGTAATACGTGCCGTCGCCGTCGCGCACCAGATCGACGCCGGAAATGTGCGAGTAGATATCGCGGTGCAGATCCAGCCCTTGCATCGCCAACTGATATTGCTCGTTGGCCAGCACCTGTTCGGCCGGGATGATGCCGGCCTTGATGATGCGCTGCTCGTGATACAGGTCGGCGAGGAACATGTTCAGCGCCTTGACGCGCTGAATACAGCCGCGCTCGACGATCCGCCACTCGCTGGCGGGGATGCTGCGCGGAATCGTATCGAACGGAATCAGGCGCTCGGTGCCCTGATCATCGCCGTACAGCGTGAAGGTAATTCCGGCGCGATGGAACAACAGATCAGCCTCGCGTCGCCGCTGGGCCAACAGTTCGTCAGGGGTCTCGGCCAGCCAACGGGCGAACTCCCGATAATGCGGGCGAACCACGCCGCCGGCATCGTACATCTCATCAAAATAGGTGCGGATCATGCCGTACTCCTTGTCACCCGGACCTACGAGCCTTCGCAAGGCCCGTGCCATCGGCAGAAACGCTTTGATTTCAATCGGTTGGATATTCACGCTGCAACCGCCGCACCATTCCTGTGCGACAAATGCCCCAACTCGTCAGCCCCCGCTTCATTGCGACGCAGTGCAATCGCCTGTCACCAGCATAGTCAGAGTTGATTTCACTGCCCGGCGACTGTTGTTTCAGCGTTTTTCCGCGAGAGATTTCCTGCCGCCGAAAACAAAAACGGCCGACCCAAAGGTCAGCCGTTATTCAGTGTCGATGTTGCGGGATCAATGCAGACGATGCCGATTTCGCACCTCCTGCTTCACGCCCCAGCCTTCGATGATACCGCCAAGCGGTTCAACGACGGCGCCAAGGTACTGCTCGAAATCGCCAATGCCGCCGTAGGTGGCGTACATCACTTTGCTCAATTCCAGACACCATGCGCCGTCATCACGCGCGCTGATCTGTGCATTGATGGACTCACCGCAAAACTGATCGGCGGCAGTACGCGCGCTCTCCTCGTCCGGAAACAGTGCGTAGAACTCGATCGGATGAAACCTGGAGAAATCGAAACCGCCTTCCTTCATTCGGCGCAGCACGCTGCTGCTGATGTCTTCTTGATAGGCTGTGCTCATGAATCGTCCCCCTCACATTTGATGGATAGACTTTCCGTATTCCCTGCAGCGGCCTGACGGCCAAAGTACGACGGCAACAGATTGCCAACGGGACACAAGCATGTAGCTGAGAAGACCAGACCTTAGCGATTCTTCGCTGATCTCGCCTGCAGAGTAGCCCCAAGATAGAGCCGCTGCCAAGGCCTGGTGATTGAAGTGACAAAAAGATTTCAGACGGGAGTAATGCTGCGGATTTCAATGCTGTTCTGGGTCTTGAGACTTTTGACGCCGGCATCGGTGGTGCGGCCTTCCAGATCGTTCAGATCCAGTTCGGCGGCGACAGGCAGGAACCGTTCCTTGATGAGTTTGGCGGCGTGCTCGTGATCCGGGCACTCTTCGCACTCGAAGACCTCGTCGACTACTTCACCATGATCATCCACGAAAGTGACTTTCCACTTGGACATCGGAGCCTCCTAGATCAAACCCGCAAATGGGCTTACCTCTATCTCGACTTTTGTCAGGAATGATCGTTCAAAAGGTTTACACAAAGTGACGCTGAAAAAGAAGCTACCTACTGTAGGAGCTGCCGCAGGCTGCGATCTTTTGATCTTGGTTATTAAAAGCAAAATCAACAGATCGCAGCCTCGTTGCACTCGACAGCTCCTACAAGGATTTGTTTAGTCGTTGCTTGGCTTGTTCACTGCTTGCAGCACGTACTGTGGCAAGGCGAAGGCGCCGATGTGGATTTCCGGGTTGTAGTAACGGGTGACGATGCCGCTGCCGATGAAGCGCTGTTGCAGGGTTTCACGGCTCAGTTTGCGATAGGCCGGGTTGGTCGAACCCCAGGCAAAAGTCATCGAACCGCCGATGTAGGTCGGCACGGCAGCCTGATAGAAGTGCCAGTCCGGGAACAGGCTGCGCAGGCGCCCAGCAGTGGTTTTGACTTCTTCGATCTGCATGAACGGCGTGCCATTCTGGGTCACGAGAATGCCGCCCTCGTTCAGGCAACGGTGGCAGGCCTGATAGAAGTTTTCCGAGAACAGCACTTCGCCCGGCCCGATCGGGTCGGTGGAGTCGGAAATGATCACGTCGAATTTTTCGGTGGTGGTCGCAACGAAGCGCATGCCGTCGTCGATTACCAGATTCAGACGTGGATCGTCGTAGGCGCCTTTGGAATGGTTCGGCAGGAACTCTTTGCACATATCTACTACGGTGCCGTCGATCTCGACCATGGTGATGTGCTCGACACCGCCGTGCTTGGTCACTTCGCGCAGCATGCCGCCGTCACCGCCGCCGATGATCAGCACGCGCTTGGCCGCGCCGTGGGCGAGGATTGGCACGTGAGTGAGCATTTCGTGGTAGATGAATTCGTCGGCTTCAGTGGTCTGGATCACGCCGTCCAGCGCCATCACCCGGCCCATGCGCGGGTTCTGGAAAATCACCAGGTGTTGGTGCTCGGTGCGCACTTCGTGCAGCAGTTTTTCCATGCGAAAACGCTGGCCGTAGCCTTCGTAGAGGGTTTCCAGGTATTCGCTGGTCTTGATGTCGCTCATGGTGAAGTGCTCCGATGAATGCGCGGGCGCCAATCGTGGGGACAATTGCCCGGGAAAGGCGCGCATTCTACGTTGCCGAACATGACAGGTCGAACCTCAGTTCATCGGCATGCCGCAATCCCTGTAGGAGCTGCCGCAGGCTGCGATCTTTTGACGTTGATTTTCAAAAGCAAGATCAAAGGATCGCAGCCTTCGGCAGCTCCTACAGGGGGTTGCGGTGTGCTCAGGATCAGCGTCAGATCCGCACATTCCCGCGTGGTCCGGCGATCGCCCAGATAATCAGGCCCAGCACCGGCAGCAGGATGATCAGCAACACCCAGACGATTTTCATGCCTGTCGAGGCGCCGCTTTTCAGCACGTTGATGATGGCCCAGATGTCGAGGGCGAGAATGATCAGGCCGATCAGGCCATTGAACGTGGAACCCATGGTGTCGCTCCGTTGTGAGTGGCAAGCACCTTTAGGATAGACGGGCCTGACGAGGGTTCCCTTTTATTGCGTTCAGACGTGAATTGCGATCTTCAAGGCTTCCAGCGACGGCGCGGCGGCGATGCCGACTTCGGCGCACAGTTCCAGCACGCGTGGCACGTCGTTGCCGTGCACCAACACCATTTGCAGCTCGTCGTCGAGCAACTGGCTGAAGTTGACCAGTGTGTAACCGCCGTTTTCCTTGTTCAGGCTGCTCATCTGCACCTGGATGCGGTTGAGTGCGGTCAGCGCTTCGGTCTTGGCCAGTTGTTTAGGTTTGATGTTGAACTCGACGCCCGGGCCGAACGACGCGACGATCTGCGCGAACAGATCAACGTAAGTGTCGGCCTGGAACAGCACGGTCTCCGGCAGACTGCCGACCACCACCCATTCGCCCAATGGAATCGGGAAGTCATCGTCGTAGTTGATGTCCGGATTGGCGCTCAGAAAAGCGTCGGCATCGGCATAGGCCTGCGCTGCTTCGTCGGCGACCTTCAGGATCTCGTCCTCGCCCATGCAGCCGGAGCTGATTTTGCTGATGAGTTCGACGAGTGCGGCTTTCATGTGGGCGGATCCTGCAGGGAGATTTTAGGGCGCGAAGGATAGCGTAAACAGCAAAAGCTCGCAGCCTTCGGCAGCTCCTACACAAGATCAATGTAGGAGCTGCGGCACGCTGCGAGCTTTTAACAATCTTCAGCCAAGCAGTTTCTGCAACTGCGCCGTGGTATCGACCGCCCCCATGGTCTTGGCCGCATCAAGCGCGGTAATGCCATTGGCATCCTTGGCTTTCGGGTCGGCGCCTTGGCTGATCAGGTAGTCGACGATTTCAACGCGGTTGAACATCGCCGCCATCATCAACGCGGTACGGCCGTCGAACGAAGAACCTTCGATTTGCGCACCACCTTCTACCAGCGCCTTGACCACCGGCAGATCACCTTTGAACGCCGCGCCGGCAATCGGGCTCTGGCCGCTGCCATTGCGTTGCTCCGGATCAGCGTTGTGTTTAAGCAGCACTTGCACCGCGTCCAGATGCCCGTAGTAGCTGGCAAGCATCAACAGCGTGTCGCCCTTGCTGTTGCTCAGATTCACCGGCAGACCGGCGGTGATCAGGCGATCAAGCATCTCTGCGTCACCGGCGCGCGCCTTGTCGAATACCTGCTCGGTGAATTCAGCAGCTTCTTCAGGGGTCATCTGGCGGCTTTGCTCGGACATGGGTCACTCCACTTTCGGTCAATCGGAAAGCCGACAGTTTCCCGAGCGCGACAGAAGCTGTCACCCACTTTTTTTCATGCGCGCGCATAGCCAATTTCAATAACGGTATTTGCCCGCGCGGATTTCGGCCATGACCTGATCGGTGACCTGCACGTAGGTTTCGCTCCCCGGCAACCACGCATAAACCGGATCGTCGCTGACCAGCGCCGGGTCGAAGCCTTGGTTTTTCAGGCGGGTTTTCTGGTATTTGAAGGTGCCGGTGGTTTCCATTTTCACCTTCACCCGCAGAAATAGCGGCACCGCATAGGCCGGCATGCGTTGCCGGGCGAACGCCAGCAATTCGGCGAAATCCAGCGTCGCGAGGGATTCGGTCGGTGTGATCGCGGCCATACCAGCGCGGCCGTTGGTGTTGTGGATTTCCACGCCATAGGCCACGGCTTCGCAGATATTCGGATGTTGCAGCAGCAGGTTTTCGACTTCAGTGGTCGAGACGTTTTCACCCTTCCAGCGGTAAGTGTCGCCGAGACGATCGACAAACTGCGCATGGCCGAAACCAATGTTGCGCAGCAGATCGCCGGTGTTGAAGAAACGGTCGCCACGGCTGAACACGTCGTGCAAAACGACTTTGGCGGTTTTCTGCGGGTCGGTGTAGCCGTCGAGCGGCGCCTTGTCGTCGATCCGCGCCAGCAACAAGCCCTGCTCGCCCTTGCCGACCTTGCGCATGAAGCCATTGCCGCCGCGCGTCGGCTCGCCGGTTTCATGGTCGTAGGCCACCAATTCCCACGCCATCAAGGAGAAGCCGATGGTGTTGTCGAAATTGAGGATGTTGGTGAAGCCGATGTTGCCGTCGCTGGCCGCATACAACTCGCAAATGTGTTCAACGGCAAACCGCGTCTTGAACTCAGCCCACGCGCCCGGCCGCAAACCGTTGCCGATCATCTTGCGCACGTCGTGGCGATTGTCATCGGCGCTGGTCGGTTGATCGACCAGATAGCGACACAAT
Source organism: Pseudomonas sp. P4795 (assembly GCF_048822895.1). Lineage (NCBI taxonomy): Bacteria > Pseudomonadati > Pseudomonadota > Gammaproteobacteria > Pseudomonadales > Pseudomonadaceae > Pseudomonas > Pseudomonas sp. P4795. Next base: position 22,718 of record NZ_JBMFBT010000017.1, read on the forward strand.
TCGCCGACGTAGCCGATGGTGGTCGCACGGTAACGCCGCACATCGCCCCAGAACTGACTGGCGCTGAACTTGCGGCGGATTGCGAAGCCCGAGGCGCCGCTGATCGCCGAACCCCAGCACACGCACAAGCCAGTGGCGTGATACAGCGGCAAAGTGCAGTAGACGACATCGTCCGGGCGCATGTTCAGGGCGATCATGCCGAAGCTTGCCGAGCTGCGCATCCAGCGGCCGTGCTTGAACACGCCGGCCTTGGGCAACCCTGTGGTGCCGGAGGTGTAGATGTAGAAACACGGATCGTCGAAAAAAATCTGCCGGCTGCTGGCCAGGTTGTCACTGCATGCATCGGCACTGGCGCTGATCAGATTGATGTAGCCCTCGGGCGCGACGCCGGGATGGGCGAACGTGTCCTGATCGGCTACGAACCAGGCGCGCGCGGGTGCAATTGACACTTGCTCGCGAACCGCCGCGAAGGCCGGCAACAATTCTTCGCCGACCACAATGGCCACTGGAGCAACCAGGTTCACGCTGTGAATCAACGTATCGCGGGTCTGCGAGGTGTTCAGCAGCGCGCTGACCGCACCGACCTTGGCCAGTGCCAGAATCGTCACCAGTAATTCCGGACGGTTCTCGATGAACACCGCCACCACGTCACCTTTGCTGACGCCCTGCCCGGTCAGGTAATGCGCGATGCGATTGGCCCACTGGTTGACCTGTGCGTAACTCAGCAGCACATCACCGGCCAACAACGCAGGGCCGTCGGGATTGCGCAGGGTCGCTTGCTCGAAGGTGAAGCCCAGGCCACAGGTTTGGGTCGGATCCTTGACGTTGGCCACCTTCATGCCTTTGACCAGCCGTGGGATGGCTTTGGCGATGGTCGGCAGTTTGCGGAGCATCATGCCCCAGGTAATCGTGTCGTTTGGCGCGTGACGCATGGCAGCTCCCGTTCGACCTTGGCGTGCAGATCGGATTTTTATTGTCGGGCAATCGAGTGAGGCAACCGGCACTTGCGAGCGAAGGTTGAGGCTGAAAGTACGTCAGCGCTTCTCGGGCTGTACATGCGGTTTTTGCAATGTTTTGTATCCGCCAGGCGCGTTAGCGAGTGGGAGATCGCGAGGGTGCGGTTTGGTTCCGTTAATTGGAGGTCGATCACGCAAAATGCAGGATGCACGATGGCCATTCATGCAGATTGCACGAGCTTTGGAAATTAACTAATTTTTAACTTGTTGATTTATATATTTTTTTAAAAATGTCGGTGCTGGCACAATCACTGCAACTCTCTATGCATGCTTGCCATTCAAGTGCATACGGAGCTGAAAAACATGAGCCTGATTCAAGAAAAATTTACCTCGCTGTTCTCCAACTTCGACGTCACCACCGCGCCACGTCCTGATGGCGGGATTCTGTTGACCCTGCGCAGCGCCGACGGCAAGACGTTTAAACGTGCCCTGACTTATCAGCAGTTGCATGCCGGCGACCAACTGTCTTGGGCGATCAGCGCGATTCGTCGTGACTTGGCTGAACAAGCCAGCGAGCTGCCGCAAATCGCCATGCTGCAAAGCCAGCAGCGTTTTGCCCTGCCGACTTATCACTCGCTGTAATCAATTCGCTGTAAACAAACAGGCCGTGAAGTTTTCGCTTCACGGCCTGTTTTTTGTGCGCAGTGCTAAACCCTGTGGGACTAGAAAGCTTCCGGTTCGATCCCGGTGAAGCTATCGACCGTCACATGCCCTGCCAACTCCCCGCCTTCACGGGCCAGACCGCAGGTCTGCATACCCGCTGACTGAGCGGCATCCAGCTCTTCGACGATATCCGACAGAAACAGAATCTCCTGCGCTTCAACGCCAATCGCTCGCTGGATGTTGCTGTAAGACTGCGCCTCGCGCTTCGGCCCGGAGGTGGTGTCGAAGTAACCGCTGAACAGCGGCGTCAGATCGCCCGCTTCCGAGCAGCCGAAAATCAGCTTCTGCGCCTGGATCGAGCCGGACGAATACACAAACAGTTGATAACCGGCCTGATGCCAGCGCTGTAACGCTTCAACAGCGTCCGGGTAAACATGCCCCTGCAACTGCCCGGCCTGATAACCCTGCTTCCAGACCATGCCTTGCAATGCCTTGAGCGGCGTGGCTTTGCGATCTTCGGCGATCCAGCTCAGCAAGATTTCAACGACACGTTCAACGTCGGCCTGCGGCTCATTGCTGTCACGGCGCACGGCGTCCAATTGCTCGGCGACATCGGCACGCTCGGCGTTGTGGCGCACAAAGTCCGGCAGGTGTTTGGCCGCATACGGAAACAGCACATCGAACACAAAACTCACCGCGCTGGTGGTGCCTTCGATATCGGTGAGAATGACTTTGATCGACATTTACTCAGTCCTCTAGACGCGGGAAACGACCGGCGATGTCTTCGCCGGTGAATTTGGCAACCCAGCCGTCCGGGTTGTTAAACAGGCGGATCGCCACGAAGTGCGGATGCTCGCCCATGTCGAACCAGTGCTTCGTGCCGGCCGGAACCGAGATCAGATCGTTCTTCTCGCAGAGCACGGCGTACACGTAATCGTCGATGTGCAAGGTAAACAGGCCACGCCCGGCGACGAAAAATCGTACTTCGTCCTCGCCGTGCTGGTGTTCTTCGAGGAACTTGGCGCGCAGTTCGGCTTTTTGCGGGTGATCGCTGTTCAGGCTGATGACATCGACGGTGATGTAACCGCGTTCGGTCATCAGTTTATCGATCTGTTCTTTGTAAGCGCTGATCACTTCTTCCTGACTGGCGCCAGGCTGAATCTTCGCCGCGGCTTGCCAGCGGTCAAAGCGCACGCCCTGCTCGGCGAGCGTCGAGGCGATGTCTTCGTGATGGGTCAGCACCTTGTTCGGCACTTCAGGGCTGGAGATGTGATAAACGGACAGGCTGCTCATGGGGCGATTCCTCGGTAACGGCCGCGCCGTCCGGTTTGTGGTTACCGGTCGGGCGTAGCGCTGCATCAGGCGGTTGGCGACTTGGGTGCAAGTCTGCCGTTAACGGTTCAACAGGCTGCGGGTTTTCAACTCGCATTCAAACAAGAACTCAAAGGCCTCGATCTGCCGTAACGCATCGTTCATGCCTGCGCCCCAGGTGTAGAGGCCGTGGCCGCGAATCAGGTAACCGACGCAATCCGCATGGGCGTCGAGCCAAGGCTGCACCTTGGCGGCGAGGCGCGCAATGTCCTGATCGTTATCGAAGATAGGCACGCGCACCCGCGATTCGTGGGTCGAAATGCCGCTGAAGGCTTTTTGCAGTTCGTAGTCTTCGAACTCGATGAAATCTTCCGGAGTCAGGCGCGACAGCACCGTGGCATTCACCGAATGCGTGTGCAACACCGCACCGATCTCCGCGCGCCAGTTATAGAGCTGGGTGTGCAGCAGGGTTTCGGCAGACGGCTTTTTGCCCGGTTCCAGACTGTTGCCGGACATATCCGTAGCCAGCACGTCATCCAGGCCCAACTGACCTTTGTGTTTGCCAGAGACCGTCAGCAGCGCTTCGCTCGGCGACAGGCGCGTCGAATAGTTGCTGCTAGTGGCTGGCGACCAGCCGCGACCATAAAGAAAACGCCCGGCGTCGACGATTTGCCGGGCAAGCTGTTCACGCGTAAGGCTCATGGCCTGTCCTCTTGCATTCGGGTGGCAATGATAACGGCAGCGGCGAGCGCTGCGAGACTGGCAATACTAAAGGTCAATGTCGCGCCAAGGGCATTCCAGCTGTAGCCGGAATACAACGCGCCGAGCGCGCCGCCGGTGCCGGCCAGTGCCGCGTACAACGCTTGGCCCTGCCCTTGCTGACGCGCGCCGAAACTACGTTGCACGAACTGGATGGCAGCCGCATGAAAGCTGCCGAACGTGGCCGCGTGCAATACCTGAGCGAACAGCAATACCCAGAGGAATTCGGCGAACGAACCTAGCAGCAACCAGCGCAACGCTGCCAGCAGAAAACTCGCCATCAGCACCCGGCGTACCGAGAAGCGCGCAAGAATCCGGCTCATGGCCATGAACATCAGCACTTCGGCAACGACGCCGACCGCCCAGAGCATGCCGATCACGCCTCGCGTGTAGCCAAGTTTTTCCAGGTGCAAAGTCAGAAACGTGTAATACGGCCCGTGGCTCATTTGCATCAGCGCAACGCAGCCGTAAAACGCCAGTACGCCGGGAGTGCGCAGCTGTTTGAGAAAGCCATCACCGGTCGGTCGATCGCCCTGCACCGGTTGCGCGTTGGGCACCCACAAACTGCTGAGAACGATGCCGGCCATGATCAGCACCAGCGCCGCCGGGTAGATATCCAGGCTCAGCCATTCGAACAAGCGACCGAGCGCGACCACGGTGATGATGAAACCGATCGAACCCCACAGGCGAATCTGGCTGTAGCGCGAGGTCTGGCCTTGTAAATGCGCGAGCGTGATGACTTCGAATTGCGGCAACACCGCGTGCCAGAAGAACGCGTGCAGCGCCATGACCATCGCCAGCCACGCGTAGCTTTTGCTGACGAAGATCAGCGAGAAGGTCAGCAACGTGCACACCGCGCCGAAGCGCACAATGGCCAGGCGTTTGCCGGTGTAGTCACCGAGCCAGCCCCAGATGTTCGGCGCCACGCAGCGCATCAGCATCGGGATCGCCACCAGCTCGCCAATGCGTGCGGGGCTGAATCCGAGGTGATCGAAGTACAGCGCCAGAAACGGCGCTGTCGAACCGAGCAAGGCGAAATAGAACAGATAGAAACTGGACAGCCGCCAGTACGGGAGCGCCGCCACGCCGATCAGACTGCGGCGGCTTGCGGGTCAGCCATTAAAGCTGACCCAGCACCGGGGTGCTCACGCGCACGTCGGCGTTCTGGCCACGGTGACGCAGCAGGTGATCCATCAACACGATGGCCATCATCGCTTCGGCAATCGGTGTGGCGCGGATGCCGACGCACGGGTCGTGACGGCCTTTGGTGATCACATCCACCGGGTTGCCGTGGACGTCGATCGAACGGCCCGGCGTAGTGATGCTCGATGTTGGCTTCAGCGCCAGATGCGCAACGATTGGCTGACCGGACGAGATGCCGCCGAGAATGCCGCCAGCGTTGTTGCTGAGGAAACCTTCCGGGGTCATTTCATCGCGATGCTCGGTGCCACGCTGGGCAATGCAGGCGAAACCTGCGCCGATTTCCACGCCTTTGACGGCGTTGATGCTCATCAGCGCGTGGGCCAGTTCGGCGTCGAGGCGATCGAAAATCGGCTCGCCAAGACCCGGCATCACGCCTTCGGCTACCACGGTGATCTTCGCTCCGACCGAGTCCTGATCGCGGCGCAACTGGTCCATGTAGGCTTCCAGCTCCGGCACTTTGTCCGGGTCCGGGCTGAAGAACGCGTTGTCCTCCACCGAGTCCCAGGACTTGAACGGGATTTCAATCGGGCCGAGTTGGCTCATGTAACCGCGAATGACGATGCCCTGGCTGGCCAGATACTTCTTGGCAATCGCCCCGGCCGCTACGCGCATGGCGGTTTCCCGCGCCGAGCTGCGACCGCCGCCGCGGTAATCGCGCTCGCCGTATTTGTGGTGGTAGGTGTAGTCGGCGTGGGCCGGACGGAACAGATCCTTGATCGCCGAGTAATCCTTGGACTTCTGGTCGGTGTTGCGGATCAGCAGGCCGATCGAGCAGCCGGTGGTGCGGCCCTCGAACACGCCGGAAAGGATTTCGACTTCGTCGGCTTCCTGGCGCTGGGTGGTGTGGCGACTGGTGCCCGGCTTGCGGCGATCGAGGTCGCGCTGCAGGTCTTCGAGGGAAATCTCCAGGCCCGGCGGGCAGCCGTCGACAATGGCGACCAACGCCGGACCATGGCTCTCGCCCGCGGTGGTGACAGTGAACAACTTGCCATAGGTATTGCCGGACATGCAGGACGCTCCGTGAAATCAAACCTGATTCTTGATGCGCGCCAGTATACGCAGGCTAACCGAGTAGTTCATCCTCGAACCTTAGCGGTGTTGGTGAGTCCAACCGGCACCTTGGCGAATGATGGCGTGATGATGCTGCGAGTTTTGATATTGAGTCTTACCCTGTTTAGCGGCTTTGTTCAGGCGACTGTCCTGCAACGACCTATCACTTTGCCTACCGATGGCGGCGAACTTTTCGGCTCGCTGTTGCTGCCAAAGTCCGACACGCCTGTGCCCGTTGTCCTGATTCTGTCTGGCTCGGGTCCTACCGATCGCGACGGAAACAACCCGGACGGCGGACGCAATGACAGCCTCAAACGGCTGGCCTGGGTGCTGGCCAAACACAACATTGCCAGCGTGCGTTTCGACAAGCGCGGCGTGGCAGCGAGCCTGGCGGTGACCCCGGACGAGCGCAATCTGAGCATCGAAGCTTATGTGGCGGACGCCGTCGCCTGGGGCCAGAAGCTCAAGGCTGATCCGCGTTTCGGGCCGTTGATCGTGCTCGGCCACAGCGAAGGCGCGTTGATTGCCAGCCTCGCCGCGCCGAAAGTCGATGCAGCGGCAGTCATTTCTTTGTCCGGCAGCGCGCGGCCGGTTGATCAAGTGATCCGTCAGCAACTGTCGCAGCGCCTGCCGCCGCCACTGATGCTGCGCAGCAACGAATTGCTCGACAGCCTCAAGGCCGGGCGCACTGACGACAACGTGCCCGCACAATTGCAGGTGATTTTCCGTCCGAGCGTGCAGCCGTATCTGATCTCGCTGTTCCGTCAGGATCCGGCGGCAGCCTTCGCCCAACTGAAAATGCCGGCGCTGATCGTGCAGGGCAGCAACGACATTCAGGTGCAGGTCGATGACGCGAAACTGCTCAAAGTCGCCAAACCGGACGCCAGATTGGCGCTGATCGAAGGCATGAATCACGTGCTGCGCATCGTGCCCAATGATCTGAAGCGGCAATTGGCCTCCTATAAAGACCCGAATCTGCCACTGGCAGCGGAACTGGGTTCACAGATCCTCGACTTTATTGACGGAATTCGCACCCGTTAAGCACGGTTTCCCCTCCAGTCCTGCAGAAAACGGCCGATAAGCCTTTGTCGCCAGCGTACCGGCTGGCGACAAGCAGGGCTTGGACAGGATCTCGCCGTTATGACTGATACCCAGACTTCACCCGACACCACCGCTGAAAAAGACGCGCCGCCAGCGGTCGAGCTGCCGTGGGCGGACGTCCACGTCGAGCACCACAAAATGCTCCGTCTGGCGCCGCTGAAGACCGACCGCAACACCGGCGGACGGCCGCTGCGTTTCGTCGAATTCGGCTACGCCGAGCGCAACAGCAAAGAACAAAGCCTGATGCGCATGGCGATCAAGCTGCCCGGCCAGCGCGTGCGCAAGGAGCAGAATCTTCTGGATGTGTGGGTCGATCACAAGACCAAACGCGTGCATTTCGGCCCGGACAGCGGTTTGCAGATCGAACCGCTGAACCGTGGCATCGGCCGTTTCATGGCGGCTCAGGGCATCACTTGGGCCAAGAAACGCTGGCCCGCCTACACCGTCGACGGCATGGACCTGAACAACAAGGACGCGCTGAACGAAGACACCCGCCTGCGCCGCGATCACTTTCTGCGCGTGCATGGTTTTGACGTGGCGTATGCCGATGCGCAGCATTTGAAGGGCAGCGTCAAAGAGGCGCAGGTCGGTGATTTAGTTGGCGACTGGAACAGCGAAAAGCTGCAGATCGTCGAGATTCTCGAAGCTGCGCAGATGTTGCAGCAGGCCGAGCAGAATCTGGCAGAGCAGGAAGTAAAGCTGAAAGTGCAGGAAGACAAGGTCAGCAAGTTCAAGCGTGAAGACGCGGGTTTGCGTTTTACGATTACGTGTCTGGTGGCGTTTTCGGTGTTTCAGACGGGGTTGTTGATCTGGATTGCAACGCACCGCTGAAGGCTTGAGACCGAGGCGCCTCTATCGCGGGCAAGCCACGCTCCCACAGGATTCGAGTCGTATCCGAATGATGCGATACACACAAAACCTGTGGGAGCGGGCTTGGTCCGGGCGGCGTTCCGACGATGCTTTTAAGGGTTAAACGCGGGAAGCAAACAGCGCCTGATGATTGCGGCACTGTTCCGCCGTCAGCATGAACACGCCATGCCCGCCGCGCTGGAATTCCAGCCAGGCAAAATCCACTTCCGGGTACAGCGCATCAACGTGCACCTGGCTGTTGCCCACTTCGACAATCAGCAAACCCTTCTCGGTCAGATGATCCGCCGCTTCGGCGAGCATCCGGCGCACCAGGTTCAGACCGTCATCACCACAGGCCAGGCCCAGTTCCGGTTCGTGTTGATATTCGTCCGGCATGTCGGCGAAATCTTCCGCATCGACGTAGGGCGGGTTCGACACGATCAGGTCGAAACGCTGACCGGGCAAACCATCGAAACCATCGCCCTGCACCGTGTACACACGCTCATCGACGCCGTGACGCTCGATGTTCTGATTGGCCACTTCCAGCGCTTCGAACGACAGATCGGCCAACACCACTTCGGCATTCTGGAACTCGTAGGCGCAGGCGATACCGATGCACCCGGAGCCGGTGCACAGGTCGAGAATCCGCGCAGGCTCTTCACCAATCCACGGCGCAAAACGGTTTTCGATCAGCTCGCCGATTGGCGAACGCGGAATCAAAACGCGCTCATCGACGATGAATGACATACCGCAGAACCACGCCTCGCCCAGCAAATAAGCCGTCGGAATGCGCTCTTCGATACGACGCTTGAGCATGCGTTGCAGATTGACCAGTTCGTCCTCTTCCAGTGCGCAATCGAGGTAGCTGTCGGCAATTTCCCATGGCAGGTGCAACGCACCGAGGACCAACTGCCGGGCTTCGTCCCAGGCGTTGTCGGTGCCATGGCCGAAAAACAGATCCTCCCCATGGAAGCGGCTGACGGCCCAACGGATGTGGTCGCGCAGGGTACGAAGTCGGGAAGTGATCACGGGGCAGAACTCCAGAAAAAACGACTGGCGATTCTACCAGCCAAAACGCGCCACGACGACGCAGGAAAAAACCCGTGCGACCGTAGGACTCTTCGATTTTTTCCATCAGCTATTGAACAGAACGTGTAACTTGACAAGGCTGCAGGCCAACAACGACGGTGCCTACGATGGTAGCGATTCACAGAACCGCTCAGCCAGAGGACAATGTCGCAAAAGCCCCACCCCAAGGAGCCCCAGAATGTCCGTTCCAAAAACGATGTTTCAACTCAGCGGTCGCGGTTACGCAGCGGCCACGTTGAGCCATGCCACCGTGGTCATCATCGATGCCCAGAAAGAGTATCTCAGCGGCCCGCTGGCCCTGAGCGGCATGGACGCGGCGGTCGCGAACATCAAACAGATTGTCGCTGCGGCCCGCGCCGCCGGCCGGCCAATCGTGCATGTGCGCCACCTCGGCACTGTCGGCGGTCTGTTCGACCCGCAGGGCGAACGTGGCGAGTTCATCCCCGGCCTCGAGCCGCAGGGCGATGAAGCGATCATCGATAAACTGCTGCCGAGCGCATTCCACGGCACCGCCTTGCTGGAACGACTGCAGAATCTTGGATCGCTGGACCTGATCGTCTGCGGCTTCATGAGCCATTCCAGCGTCAGCACCACCGTGCGCGCGGCGAAGAACCTGGGTTTCCGCTGCACCCTGGTTGAAGACGCCTGCGCTACCCGTGACTTGCCGTTCAAGGGCCGCGTGCTCAGTGCCGAACAGGTTCAGGAAGCGGAAATGGCGATCATGGCGGACAACTTCGCCACGCTCGCGCTGACTCAGGATCTGGTCTGATCCAATCTTCGGTGAGCGGGCAAAACCGCCGCTCATCCGCAAAAGCCTCGCATTTGGCGCAATTGTCTTAGCCTCAGGAACAACCCGGTCAACTCCCGGTCGAAGGGCCGATACCCATTGAGGAAGGTCGGAATGAAGTTATCCGATGGATTTGACGCACGCCGCTTACGGCCCAAAGGCCAAAGCAACTGGCGTTTTCGATTTGGCGCGGCGATTGCTGCCATTCTGGCGACGTTCGGCGTGCTGCTGGCGATGGCCGGTGCCGCCAGCCTGCTGGGGCGCCCGCCTGCGCTTGGCGACTTGAACGCAACACCGATGGGTTCGGCGATCATTCTCGCGGTCGGCCTGTTGTTCCTGTATTTCGGCGTGGCGCTTTGGCGTCGCTGCCGGCGTCGCGCACGGCAATCGCGCGAACTGAACATGTCGCCACACCTGATGAAAAAACACGATTGAATAACGGCCTGGCTTTTTGCCGGGCCGTTTTGTGTCTACTTGGGTAAACTGGCCGCCCTTCGCGGAGGCTGACATGCAAGACGACGATTTTTCCCTGTTCAAAAACGAGCTGCGCGGCGTCAAGCCGATCAAACACGATCGCGCCGACACCGGCAAACCGAAGACCGATCGCGCCCAGATCGCCAAACTGCGTCAGTCGGCCACCGTGCGCACCGACAGCACGATCATTGACGGCTTGTCCGATCAGTTCGTGATCGACGTCGGCCCGGAAGACGAGTTGATGTGGGCGCGCGACGGGGTGCAGGAAAGCCAGATGCGCAAGCTCAAGATCGGCCAGATTCCGTTCGAAGGCAGCCTCGACCTGCACGGCATGAGCGTGGAAAAAGCTCGCGAAACCCTCTGGGCATTCCTCGCCGAAGCAACCAAATTCGAAATCCGCTGCGTGCGCGTCACCCACGGCAAGGCTGTGCGGCTGGACGGCAAGCGGCCGATGATAAAAAGCCACGTCAACACCTGGCTGCGCCAGCATGCACAAGTGCTCGGCTTTGCCTCGTGCCAGGCTAAACATGGTGGCGCCGGGGCGGTTTACGTGATGCTCAAACGCACGATGATGGAAGGTCGCGACGAATAACGTCGTTACATCGAACTTGCAGGGTTGTGTCCGCCACCGTACCCTTGCCCTTTGCGAAAATCCCCACAGGTAGTTTCATGTCCCTGGAACAGAATTACACCGCGATGTGTCGAGGTGTTCGGTATGTTATCAGGGGCAATAAAATCAAAGGGTTAGCTCCGAGAACAACCTGATGTTCCATACCAATACACGCTTACTGGTACGGAAATTGGTACGGGATCTGCGTCTACGAAACATCGAAAAAGCCCCCTCATCGTCAGTGACGACAAGGGGGCTTTTTCTTTATCGAAGACAGATCAGTGGACCTGGTAGAAAGTCCGCTTTCGGCCAAAAGAGGACCGCTACGCATCCTAACCGGATGTTGCGGCTGCGGGGCTTTATCTCGGGCTCCACGCTGAGCAAAAAGCAGACTACAGTTGCTGCAAGATCTGCAGGAGTCAATCATGTGACAAATAGACCGGGTACCAGTTGTCTCAGCGAGATCGAAACAGGTAGCAACGCGCAAAACGTCCTATTACAGGCCTGCGGCACGGGGAATCGTCTGGCCTTCGAGGCTCTGTACCGTACGACGTCGTCCAAGCTGTTTGGCATATGCCTGCACTATTTGGGCAATCGGGCAGAGGCAGAAGAAGTGCTGCAGGAGGTCTATACCAATGCGTGGCTCAAGGCGTCCAGCTTCAATCCGCAACTGGCCAGCGCCATTACCTGGCTAGCGACTATAGCCCGTCACAAGTCCATAGACAGGCGGAGATCTCAACATCAACATGAGCCAATCGAATACCACCAGGATTCGTCGGTAGGGGACACACTCACTGACACGGTCGAGCGGGAGTGCCAAGGGGCTCAAATAGAACGCTGCCTAGCGACACTGGAAGAAGACCAGCAGCGTTATATTCGCGTGGCATTTTTTGAGGGTTATTCATATGCCGAGTTAGCCAAACGCCACAGTATTCCGCTGGGCACCATCAAAAGCTGGATACGTCGCGGGCTTCTCCGATTGCGGATATGTCTTGGCCTATGAGCGAGAACAAATTGCCTCCAGAGAATGATCCGGACTTGTTGATCGCAGAGTACGTTTTAGGCGTACTGACCCGCGAAGAGAGTGAACACGTGCAAGCAATGGCAGCTCGCGATCCTCGTTACCAGACCGCTATCGCGGCGTGGCAGCAACACTTCGCCCATTGGCTCGACCAGGTACCCGAGGTCAGCCCGCCACCGGATACCTGGAAGAAGATCGAACAACAACTGTTTTCGAACGTCAGCAGCCAACCAGTACGCTCCAAGGGGAGGAGTGAACTCAGGATCTGGCGCTTGACGGCAGGGGCCCTAGCCGCCGCTCTGTTGGTGAGTGTCTTTATTATTTTTCAGCCATCCCGGCCGTCATCACCGCCGTTACTCGCCCGCCTGGAACAAAGCGACGGCAATACCCTGTTCGCAGTAACGATGCAGCCCAATGGCAGCGTCTTGTTCATACCCACCCGTACCGTCGACTGGCAGAACAACACCGCCCAGGCCTGGGTGATCGCTGCTGACGGCAAACCACGCTCGCTTGGCCTGTTGCCCACCAATGCGAGCGTGATGTTGACGCTCCCCGTTGATCTGGCCGCTGCGCTGACCACAGAAGCGGTACTTGCCGTATCCCTGGAGCCCCCGAACGGTTCCCCTACCGGGCTTCCGACCGGGCCGGTCATCGCCCAGGGCAAAATATCTTCGATGTGATGCATCCGATTCGGCGCTTGCCCCGTACATTGCTTACCTTCATCCGAAGGGCCGAAGAATTAGGAGACTCATCATGCTCACCTTTGCCCATCGCATCGCAGCAGCTTGCTTTACTGTCCTCTGCTTTGCCGCATCACCCGGCTTTGCCGCCGATACCGTCATGGTCGGTGGAGCGCCTATGTACCCGAACAAGACTATTGTGGAAAACGCCGCAAACTCGAAGGATCACACGACATTGGTGGCGGCGGTGAAAGCCGCCGATCTGGTCGACACGCTCAATAGCAAAGGCCCATTCACCGTATTTGCGCCAACCAATGAAGCGTTTGCCAAACTACCCGCCGGTACCGTCGATACCTTGGTCAAACCAGAACACAAAGCGGACCTGACCAAAATCCTGACCTATCACGTCGTGTCCGGTACCCATACCGCCAAGCAACTAATGGCCGAGGCCAAGATGCAAAACGGCAAAACGATGTTGAAAACGGTTCAGGGTGAATCCCTGACCGTAATGTTGCACGAGGGCAAGCTCTGGGTGATGGATGCAAAAGGCGGCAAGGCCGCAGTTACCATTGCCGATGTAATGCAGTCCAACGGTGTGATCCATGTGATCGATACGGTCCTAATGCCCAAATAGTGGTTTCGCTCTTGGCGGGCAAACGGGAAGTCCGCTGTGGGTCGTTTTCTGCCGTCTCGCGACGGGCAGAAAACGGCCATAAGCACTCATTGCGTGGACGCTGAATGGGGTGCGGTGTACATCTAAAATGATGCGGGTTCGAATCTCTCCTTCACCTCCACATTCAGTAAACGCAAACCCATGATTTTCCTAGAGAAAGTCATGTTTTTGTGGTTTTTGGCATCTGAAAAAAGGCCATATGGGACTGAGATGGGGCTGGAGCGCTATTTTGCTGCAGAAGATGGGGCTATGAGTGCGGATCTCGGCCCTCACTGCGGCCGCATGAGCTAGGCTTTGCGAACCCCTCATTTCCAGGATGGATCGCATGCC
>NZ_JBMFBT010000018.1:0-25608 GCF_048822895.1 Pseudomonas sp. P4795
TATGCGGTCATTCGCCACAACGCCTATGATCGAGTAAACGTCTCAATCAAAGCGTTTTTTCAAAGTGGACGGGATCGAATCCATCCTTCGAACGACGTTCGACTTCCACATAACCCCGTCGTGGATAAATTGACAGATTGTCGGTCATCTTCACATTCGTGTAGAGGTGAACGCTGCTAAGGCCCAAGCGCACCGCCTGGCCCGTGAGACCGGCATGATCATCCTCAACTCCATCGCCGAAGTGCCGAGACAGTGGACTCCCTGCGCTACTACGCCGACCAAGCGCGCAGCTTTACATCGCCACTGACTAGTCAATTGCATCCTGCAGGCGAACCATTTGCTTTGGACTTGGCCAGCACGTCCAATTGCGCTAGGTACAATGGGGGGCTCAGCCCCGCTCCGAACTTTTATTTTTGGACATCAGCGAATACAGATTTTCGAATCTCCTCCCTCGCTTCATCTGCGCCCCCCCCAACGACCAACCTTCCTCCACTTGCCCGGATCTAAAGTCTTGTAGTTTTCGAAATAGTGTTGAATCTGGGCGAGCAACAGTACGGGAAGGTCCTGCCATTCCTTAACGTTGCTGTAAATAGGGCTAAGGCTGTCGTGAGGTACCGCGATTACTTTGGCTCCAGGACCCGTTTCTCCCTTTGTGTGCATTACCCCAACCGGACGACTGCGAATTACAACGCCAGAGGAGACTGGAAAAGGGCAGATCACCAGTACGTCTAGAGGGGCGCCATCTTTATTCAAAGTATTTGGAATAAATCCATAATAGGCCGGAAAAAGAGTCGAGATACTGAGAAAACGATCAACGAAAGTTTTCCCAGTTAGCTCATCCACCTTGTAATTGACTGGTGAATTGTTCGCGGGGGTCTCGATCACTGTAAAAAAATCGTCGGGGATGTCGTTACCTGCTGAAATGTCTTTATAATTCATCTTAGTACCTCAACGACTTCAAAAGACTACTCGCTAATTCCATTCAGTTTGCAATACTCTTCCCAGTCCATTTCAACCATTTCTGCCACTTCTCGATGAAACTCCAGCGTCAGGTGTTTCAGTTCTTCGGAGGACTCTGAAATCATGAAAAGTGTTAGTTCCCATACTTCAATCCCCAAGCGCGTCGCCTCTTGCTCAAAGGCGGACTCAATGCATAGTTTTCTTTCGACCTGATTTAGCCCTTTGACGTCGTCATTGAGTGATGAATTGCCGTTGAAAAACTTCGAGAGCGCTAATTCTCTTCGTAAGTCATCCGAGTTCATCAGCTTCTCCAGCAATGGGATCCGTCTCGGTATTTTTGCTTGGTAATACATGAACATTGTCCATGACTAGGCAATCCCAGTGTCAGCGAACCAGCTGCGAACCGTTTCGAGAAAAAACAAATGCATTGTGTCCCACCAACGTTTCCACCTAGCGCCGGCGTCTCCATCTTCAAGGGTAATTAATGGTCGACTCCCCAACTTTTGGCCGTCATCGTACAGTTCTAGCCTTCCGACGATGGTACCAGCGGCAATAGGGGCCTCCAGCGGTCCAAAAATCTCAAAGCGCGTCTCTAATTTTCGATTTGTATTTTTGGGGAGGGTGAGAGTCAGATCATCCAGCAATCCCAGCGCAATCGACCGCTGCTTACCTTTCCAGAGCTCCGACTCAGTGAGTTTCTCCCCGCCTTTTTCGTAGGTTTTGGTGTCGTAGAAGCGAAATCCGTAGCCCATTAACTT
The DNA here is from genome assembly GCF_048822895.1 of Pseudomonas sp. P4795. Taxonomy (NCBI): domain Bacteria; kingdom Pseudomonadati; phylum Pseudomonadota; class Gammaproteobacteria; order Pseudomonadales; family Pseudomonadaceae; genus Pseudomonas; species Pseudomonas sp. P4795. The sequence goes on from NZ_JBMFBT010000018.1 coordinate 1,719, forward strand.
TTCCGTTTCTGCTGTGCGCTTATATGCGCTGCTTGCGCCAAGGATCACGCTAATCAAGCGGCGCCCGGCTCGGTGCGACGAAGCCACCATGCAATACCCGGCCGCTTCGGTATGGCCGGTTTTCAATCCATCGAAATTGGGGTCGCGCCATAAAAGGAGGTTTCGATTAGCCTGTCGAATACCGTTCCAGGTGAAGTGTTTCTTGGCATAAATGACTGCCACCGCCAATGTGGCTATGTCGCGTGCGGATGAATAATGCTCTGGCTCAGGCAGCCCGGTGGCATTCATGAAGTGTGTATTGCTCATTCCTAAGGTAGTACCGGTCGCATTCATCATCCCGACGAAGGTACCTTCGCTTCCAGCTACATGTTCAGCAAGCGCAACGCTTGCATCATTACCGGAGACGACGATCACACCGTTCAGCAAATCATGAACCGAGATTGAGCTACCAGGGTCAAGAAACATTCTCGAGCCACCCGTACGCCAAGCGTTTTCGCTGACCGTAGCTGTGTCATTTTCTTTCATGCGTCCGGCCTTGATCTCACGTGTGGTGACAAATGCGGTCATCATTTTTGTCAGGCTGGCTGGAGGTAGACGCATGTCGCTATTGTGACTGGTAATCACGCTACCCGTTGCCGCGTCAATTAGTATCCAGGCTTTAGCCCCGAGCTTTGGTGCCGCAGGGATCATTGCCCCTTGAGTGGTCGTTTCAGCCCGAGCATGGTTAACACAGGCAAGAGGCGTTGTTGCGCAAAGCACGGTCAACACAAGCCGGAACAACAAATATTTCACAAGCAGGAAGCCTTGATTTAGCAGAAAGTACTGAAAACCTAGTCCACCGCTCTGAGGCGCTCAAATTAAACTCAATTAACTTAAATTTAATGTTCGGCCTGTGAGGAATACCAAAATCAGTCGGAGACCATCGGGCAGTGAATCAAGACACGGGTACCGCGGTGTGTAGCCGCAGGTTGAATATCCAGCGAGTAGCCGTGCAATTTGATGATGGCAGCGACCAACGATAATCCAAGACCATGCCCGGGCTGCATTCTGCTTGCATCCCCTCGATAGAGTCGACGAATGACATGTGTACGGTCCGTCTCGGGTATGCCGGTACCATCGTCGGCGACTTCAATGAGAACCGTTGAATCCTTGATCCTTCCTTGCAGTTTGATATGCCCACCCTCTGGCGTAAATTTGATCGCGTTATCGAGCAAGTTGACCAGGGCCTCAAACAGCAACGAAGCGTCGCCATACAGTTGGGGTAGGTCATTGGTGATTTCCAGAGAAAGCGTCTGAGAGCGATCGAGTGCCAAGGGTTCGTAAAATTCATGTGCTTGTTGTAACAACGCCATGATTTGGAAAGGTGCAAATGCTGAACGGCGGCGAACGTCCTCGAGTTCGGCAACACGAAGCAATCCCTGGAAACGCACCATGATCGATTCGCTTTCCTCAAGAGCCTGATTTAATGTTTGCTCGTGTTCACTGTCCAAAGGCAGTTGCTGGAGCTGATAAAGCCGCGCACGCAGCCTTGTCAGTGGCGTACGCAGATCATGGGCGACACCATCGCAGACGCTTTTGACCTCATGCATCAGTTGCTCGATATGGTCGAGCATCGTATTGACGGCGTTCGCCAGCATATCCAACTCGTCGCGACGGGCTGATAAGGGTAAGCGTTCCGACAAATTGCCTGAAACGATACTTTCCGTACAAAGCTGCAGACGTTTGACACGGCGCAGCGGCAGGCGCCGTAATAAATACCAGCCAATCAATCCGGGGATGAGTGTTAATGAAAATCCCCACATCAATGCTTGCTCAATAATTCCCCCGACGGCTGAAATCGAGCCACCGTCCCGGGCCAAAATAAGAATGTGCCCATCGCGGCGCCGAGTCAAAAGGGCATAGCTGCTTCTGGTTTCTTCATCGGGTAATGCAATACTCAATCCGCGCTCAAGGTAATGGACCTTCCCATCATCGGGCAAACTGGAACGCAGTTTGAGTAGGTCTCCCGCAATGTGCTGGCCATCGGCTGTGAATAATCCATACGCATCGATTCCGGGCGTTGAATAGGCTTCACTGGCAGCCAGTTCTTTTGCCAGTTTTTTATCATCGACTTTTTGATAGTAATGCGCACGCTGCAATAATGTTCGCTCTGCAACGGTTCCCAGGTAGTGGGAGATTTGCCAGTACAATACCCCGGTAAAGAGTGCTCCCCAAACCACAAAAAATATGGCGTAGAACCCGATCAATCGACTACCGGAAGAGCTCCATTCCTCAGTCTTTGGCAGCAAGGACATAGCCAGCCCCACGTATCGTATGGATGACGGGAGAGTCTTTATCGCCTTCAAGCTTTTTGCGCAGTCGGCCGATGTGAACATCTATGATGTTCGTTCCCGGATCGAAGTGATAACCCCAGACCTCTTCGAAAAGCATGGTGCGCGTGACCAGTTGGCCTGCACTGCGCATCAGGTAATTGAGCAATTTGAACTCGGTCGGAAGCAGCAGGATGTGCTCGTCGTTTCGAGTCAATTTGTGCTCAACCAGATCCAGTCGTAGATTTCCACAACTGAGATGTGGATGGCTAGAGTCGACACCGGTGCGCCGAAGCAGCGCGTCTAGACGCGCAAGCATCTCGATGGGCGAAAATGGTTTGGTCAAATAGTCATCGCCGCCCGCTCGAAGCCCCTTAACACGCTCATCTACGTCTGAAAGTGCACTGATCATCAGGACCGGTGTCTGGATACCAAGGCCTCTTAAAGTACTGACAATCGTTAGCCCATCAAAATCGGGGAGCATCCGATCCAGAGTAATGGCGTCGTAGCCTCCAGTAATCGCCAAGGCCAGTCCGTCTCGTCCGGTTTCGGCCCATTTGGAGCTGAAACCGTTGCGTTGGAGCGCGGCCATGATGACTTCCGCCGTCACCTCGTCATCCTCTATAACCAACGCGTAACTCATAACTTCCTCCTTATGAATCTGTTTTCATTCTCCCTACGTTTTGCCTAATGCCGATACGGCTTACCCTAATGGTCAACGCTGCCGCCGAAAATTAAATATTTCTTAACCCACCTTAACCTTGATGCCCTCCAAAGCACGGATATATTTGCCATATCGGATGCTCACACGTATCAAGAGGCGGAAAAATGTGACCCCTTATTTGGCTTTCTTTTTGCTGGTGTTCGGCGTGGTGTGTACCTATGCGAATTGGACTTCTGAGTAAAGCAAACCGGCGTAGCTGTAGCGGATCATATGTGCTGATCGGCAACGAGCGGAGCGCACAGCGCAGACTTGCCCCGCTTCCCTGATCGAGCGAAACATAATCGCTAGTGTTCGGATACGCCCCTAAAATCTTGGATTGGGAGGTTGGTATTCGACGCAGGTAATGCCACCTTTGATTTTCCAGCGAGCATTCTGAGAGGAGGCATCCCTTCGCCATGGGCAATCGGTATCAATGTGTGGTTTCCGCTCTTGGAGAACCCTATGACTCGGCAAGCAGAGTTTTTGGCAAAAGCGTTGGAAATACATCATGAGTACGAACAGGCGACAGCGACCATCCACGCCATGATGAGAAAAAACATTACCGTGGGTCCTGAGTGGGATGCTGCTGTCGCGAGGCAGCTGGCAGCGCTTGATTCCTGGATGGAGTTACCTCGTGGTTACGGCGATCTTCGAACTGACAACTGATTCAATCGTTTGCTTGCAGTACTAGCGCATTTTAAAACTCTCGTTGGATCGAAAGTCTCTTCTTATCTCGACCTATCTTTGTAGGTGACTATCACTTTTAGCCTGCCTCGCATGTCCACATCTGCACCGATGGTTGGCTATAAGTCGGTGCTCCAATCCACTTAGTCATGGTGTGGCATTGGTCGTCAAAACAAAGCTGATAATCGCCAGCCTCAGGCGTTCGTCCCAGATTCAGTGGCTGCATAGGTGGCAATGATCGCCGGTAGTGCCAACTGCCGCTTTCCAGTCGCAGCATCTTGTGGAATCTCCATCCCCGCGCCATTGCCGCGTACGCGAGCTTCTTCCAGTACCAGGCCCTGCTCTGTGACGCGGTAGTCCTCCTCCCAGCGAATCTTTTCAATGGTGTGATTCCACGCCAGTGTGAAGTGCGAAATCGACAGTTGAGCCCACACGGCACCGGTGAGGCCCAGACATAATCCGATCATGCGTTGGCGATCCCTGCCTGACGGGACCGCCAAACGTGTTGAAGTATCATCAATGCCCCAAGAGCGAAGCCCAGCTCATCAGTCAGTGGCAGCGCCACAACAAGTAAGGCGCCTGCGCCCACGCACAACAAACGTTCCCAAATAGGCATCTTGCGTTGAAGGTAGCCGGTGGACGCCATCCCCCAGAGCCCAACAGCCAACGTCGTCTTGATCAACATGTAGGCGGTCATCCACAGATTATCGCCTTGCAGCATCAGCGCCGGGTTGTAGACCGCCATGAACGGAATGACAAAACCCGCCAATGCGATTCGAACTGCCCACAGGCTGATCTTGAATCCACTCTCCTTGGCGATCGGTGCCGCCGCAAAGCAAGCGAGAGCGACTGGGGGGGTGAGATCGGCGAGGATGCCGAAATAGAACACGAACATGTGCGACACGATCAGAGGCACACCCAGCTCCAGCAAGGCAGGGGCTGCGATGGAGCTGGTGATGATGTAATTGGGAATGGTCGGGATGCCCATGCCCAGCACCAGGCAAGTGATCATCGTCAGGATCAGCGAAAGCAGCAGGTTGTCCCGGCCTATAGCCAAAATGTAACCCGCAAAGGTGGAGGCCACGCCGGTCAGTGACACCACACCGATAATGATGCCCACCAGTGCGCAGGCAATCCCTACCGGTACCGCATGGCGCGCGCCTTCGACTAGCGCGTGCAGGCAGATGGTCAATGTTTCGTGACCGCCCTTGATGAACCAGCAGGCGACCACCAGTACGCCGATGACCGCAAAGATCACACCGATCCCGAGCTGAAAAAAACCGGTACACAAGATGCCGAGCGCTATCCAAAAGGTGCAGCGTAGGCCGAAACTTTGCACCCTGAGAATAATCGCTGATCCTAGAATCACGATGGCCGTCAGTGCCAGACCGACCATGCCGGAGAACAGAGGCGTGCGCCCCGAGAACAGTAAGTAGACCAGTACCAACAGTGGGATCAGTAGGTACCAGTTCTCCTTGACCGCACCCAACGCACTGGGGCATTGGTCCTTGGATAGGCCTTTGAGATTCGAACGCTTGGCCTCCAGATGAACCATCCAGAACACCGAACCGAAGTAAAGGATGGCGGGAATCAACGCCGCTTTGGCGATCTCCACGAACGGTACGTTGATGGTTTCGGCCATGATGAAGGCAACGGCCCCCATCACCGGCGGCATCAATTGGCTGCCCATGCTGGAGGTGGCTTCCACCCCGCCGGCAAACGCAGCTCGGTAGCCAAAGCGTTTCATGAGTGGGATGGTGAATTGCCCCGTTGTAACGACGTTGGCAATCCCGGAGCCGGTAATGGTACCCATCAACGCCGATGAGGCGACCGCAACTTTGGCTGGCCCGCCCAATTTGTGACCGAACAGGCCCATGGCGAAATCGGTGAACAGCTTGATCATGCCGGCTTGTTCAAGAAACGCGCCGAATAGAATGAAAAGAAAAATGTAGGTAGCCGATACATAGGTTGGTGTGCCGTATAGCCCTTCGGTACCAAATGACAATTGGTTGATGATCTGATCGAAGCCATATCCGCGGTGGGCCAAGTCGCCAGGCAGATATTCGCCAAACAAGCCATAAGCCAGAAATAGACCGCAAATGATTGGCAGTGCAATGCCCATCACTCGCCGTGCAGCTTCGAACACCAGTGCAATCAGCAAAAGACCCAGCACGGTGTCTGCCAGTGTCAGATCGCCAGACCGCTGTATCAGATCAGCCTCGAATACCCACTGATACAAGGCCGTGGAGATGGCCGCTAAACTGAGCAACCAGGCCAGAGGTTGCCAGGGACGCTTCCTGCCGTACGCCGGGTAGCTCAGAAATACTACCCACAGTAGGAAGCCCACGTGTACCGAGCGCAGAACCTGGCTTGAGATCGGCGAGAACGCAGCGGTGAAAATCTGAAAAATCGAGAACAGCAATGCCACGAAAAATAGTGCTTTTGGCCAGTCTCGCGGATTCGCGGAGATGCCGTGATGATCTTCACTCATGTGCTGCCTGCCTCATGACTGCATGGAAGGTGGGCGAACAGTCGACGCAGTGATAATCCTGGCCGACACGCCTGGCGCATTACAGCGCGCCTTTTTCCTTGTAATAACGTTCGGCGCCCGGATGGAGCGCAATTGGCAGGTTTTTGGCGGCAGATTCCAGCTTGATGTCCTTGGCCGCCGAATGCGAGTTACCCAAGCGTGTAAGGTTTTCGAACAGCAACTTGGTCATCTGGTAAGCCACTTCATCTGGCACATCAGTACGGGTGACCAGGATATTGGTGATCGCCACCGTTGGCACCGCATCAGGTTGCCCGTCATAGGTATTGGCGGGAATCATTGCACCTTGATAGGCCGGGTTGCCGATTTTTGCGACCACGTCTGTTGGGATTGAGACATAGTTCAGCGGCATTACAGAGGACAGGTCACGAATTGCCGCCATGCCCAGTCCGGAAGATTGCAGTGTGGCGTCCAATTGTCGATTCTTGATCAGCTCGACCGATTCGGCAAATGGCAGGTATTGCACTTTACCCATATCTTCGTAAGTCAGACCCGCGGCTTTGAAAATCGCCCGCGCGTTGAGCTCTGTGCCAGATTTCGGTGCTCCGACCGAGATGGTTTTGCCTTTGAGGTCGGCTAGCGTCTTGATGCCCGATTCCTTGCTGGCCACGATTTGAATGTAGTTAGGATAAGCACCGGCAATCGCGCGCAACTTGGTCAGTGGAGCGTTGAATCCTGCATCTGCAACACCGTTTTTTGCGTCGGCCACTGAGTCCCCCAGCGCCAACGCCAGTTCCCCTCGACCGGCCTGCAACAGGTTCAAGTTCTCCACTGAGGCTTTGGTGGCTTGCACCGACGTTTTCACCCCTGGAATGCCGTCGCTGTAGATCTGCGACAGACCGACACCGATCGGGTAGTAAACCCCGCTGGTCCCCCCAGTCAGTATATTGATGAACACTGGCGCGGCATGCGTAGTGGTGGTGATTGCCAAGGTTGCGGCGGCGACCAGGAGGGCAAAGCGGCTTTTTACTCGCATGGGAAACTCTCCGTCTTGTTATGGCTTTATGCAGAGTGTTCCAACTGTAGTCGATAGTTACGCAGAAGTGGCGAACGGGCAGTCAATCTCTGGTCGGGGGTATCGGCTATCGATATGTGGGGTTTCGGGTGAATTGTTTGTAATCATTTGCCCGGTTCCGGTTGGAGCGCATAACTAATCCGGTTAGTCTTGACTCACTTCGGTGACGAAATTTTCAACTGGAATCCGCTCGAGTGATCAAACCGCTACTTTTGATACGCCATCGCTTTGCCTCGATCCGGTGGCGTACGCGGGTGACGCTTTGGGCAGCCGCTACGATTGCGGGCCTGTTGGTGGTGATGTTCGCCCGCCTGGCCGACTTTGCTCTCACGCAGTTTGCCCAACAGACTGCTGAGCGGCCATGGGTGCCCTTTGTTTACACACCGCTGATTGGCATGCTGGTGGTGTGGATGACTACTCGTTTTTTTGTGGGCTCACAGGGCAGTGGGATCCCTCAAGTGATCGCCGCCACCCGCCTGGCTCACCAAGGGAAGCCAGTCGATAAACTGGTGTCGCTGCGCATCGCCTTCGCCAAGATTGGCCTAGGCACTTTGGCACTGACCGGAGGCTTTTCGGCAGGGCGCGAAGGCCCTTCGGTTCAAGTCGCCGCCTCGATCATGCATTTCTTTCACCGCTATTTACCCAATGCGCGAATCATTCGCAGCGAAGACCTCATCCTCGCCGGCGGCGCTGCGGGCATTGCCGCAGCGTTCAACACTCCGCTGGCCGGCGTTGCCTTTGCGGTCGAAGAATTAGGCCGCAAGTTGGAAACCCGCACCAGTGGGGTCTTGCTCAGCACGATCATATTGTCAGGGATGGTCGCGATTGCTTTGCAGGGTAACTACAACTATTTCGGTCATTTTGATGTTCAAGACATTCATCTCGACATCATTGCCCCGGTGCTGGTCACCGGTATTGGCTGCGGTCTCCTGGGTGGGTTGTTCAGCCGGATGTTGTTGTGGCCCCAGCGACATCATCGATTTGTTGTCTGGGAATGGCGACGTATGCACCCCGTCTGGTTCGCTGGCGCTTGCGGATTGATCGTGGCCATTCTCGGCTGGCTCAGCGCAGGGACGTCATTTGGCAGCGGTTACGGTATTACCTCCCAGGTCATCGTGTCCGATGTCAGCCTGCCTTGGCACGCACCGGTCACGCGTTTTCTGGCGACCGTGGTGACTTACTTTTCCGGGATTCCCGGTGGCATTTTTGCCCCGTCTCTGGCGGTAGGCGCTGCGGTTGGGGCAAATGCCGCCGAACTTTTCGGCCTGGCTGCTCAGCCGATCATTGCCCTGTGCATGGCTGGGTTCCTGGCTGCGGTCACGCAGTCGCCCATCACGTCCGCAATCATCGTGATGGAGATGATCGACAGCCACGGGATGGTGATCAGTCTCATGGCTGTCGCGCTCATTGCCAAAGCGGTCAGTGCAAGGATGGGGCCCGAGTTGTATCAGCAGTTGGCCCGCGGGTTTCTGCAGGCCCCGGAGAGTGGTGCAACTTCGCGAAAATCTGGGTGACCTAGCGCATCAGTTGTCGTGCCGTTGCGCCGAGTATCTGTTTGTCCTCCTCCAATGTCAGTGCAAGGTTCGCTCGCTTGAGCAGTAAATCGGCATGCCTGGTACATGCACCGCCGAACATATCAGGGTGTATGTGCGCGAGACTGACAAGGGCCTTTATCAAGCGAAGGTCCACTTCGATCAAGCCTGCGCCGTCTCGAGCTATGGGCGCGAAAAAGTCATCGAAAAGGTCATCGACCATCAGGCTGCGCAAGTAAACCTGCTCGCAATCATCGATTTTTGCCGCAGGCTCTTGGGGTATGCTCCAACAGGTTAGGCTTCTGACCCCGCGCCCAATGACGTCGATTGCCGTTCCAGGGTCGTTAACTGCTGGCGATAATGCGCGTGAGGCAATCTCGGAAAGCACCGAGAGCCCGAACCGTGGATCATGCTCAAACGTCCGACGAACACCGATGGTTAGCGCAGCGAGGATTTTTTCACTGCTGACGTGCAAAGCGTCTGCGTGCTCCTTGTTCAAACTCACGGTTCGAGCGATCGGCATGTCCAGATGTACAAAGCTCCCCGGAAGGACGTCTAGGAAAATCTGTATTTCGCAGGTTTTGGCGATGGCTCCCAATGCGTGTACATCAATGTGCTGGACGTACCCGGTTTGATGACTTGAGATTATTTGCGCCTCGGGTGGAATCATCCACTCGGATGGATAGGCAGCACCGCCCAAATGAGGCCATTGGATTCTATGTTTGATGGCGTTGATTGTTGCCTGTTCGACACGATCAATGGTTTCACCCACCCGGCCGAGCTTGGACAGGTGATCGATCCAGCGCAAAAGCGTGTAAACAATCAGAATCACGACGGCAATGGTCACCGCAAATAGCAGAACCCTTCCTTGCGTGCCGTAAGCTCCGGTACTCAAAGCGATTATACCTACCAGGCTGAACAGAAATGATCCGATGAAGGTGGCGAGTGCATTTTGAGTCGTGGTGTCCTCCATCACCAGCGTGGTGGCACGAGGCGTTACGCCACTGCTGGCTGCACCGTATGCAGTCACCATAGTACTCAGCGAAAAAGTGGTCACTGCGAGCATGCTCGAGGCGATGATGCCCAAGATTTTGTCGACGGCGTCGGCGCCGATTCGGGTGGGCAATGATTCGGGAATGTAGTCCTTGAAGGCAGCAGCGAGTAACGCAGTTGCAATTCCCAGCAAAGAAAACAGACTCGCTCTGAACCACAACCGTTTGGTCAGTTGGTGTAGCACCCAGCGCCAACGAGCGATCATTTTTAATATCCTTGTTAGTGACGTGATCGGTCAGTCGTCACGGATTTGCGTCAGCAAAGAGGACGAGGTGGTTACCCTTGGTGGAGTATTCCTGGCAGGCGAAGTTTCACTCAGTAGTTCAGCTTGGTCATTTACATCGTGCTTGTTAGCTCCTTATCATCCGGCTGGGTGCGTTGCTGCATACGGCACAGCGCAGGTTAAGCTCAAACGTTGGTCGGGCCGCCAGCGGAGAGTAAATGTGTCTGATAAAAACTCGGCGTCCTCCTTTATTCCCCGTCCTCAGGTTTTGACCGCTCGCGCACTGGCCGCAATAGAACGGTTTTCACATATCGAAGCGGTTAGCGGCATTGTCTTGCTACTCGCTGCGATGGTTGCACTTATCTGGGCCAACAGCCCGCTTGCTGATTCTTATGAACACTTTTGGAACACCCAACTCACCTTAGGTTTAGGCGAGTTTACGGTCTCGTGTTCGCTGCATTTTTTGGTCAATGATGGGCTGATGGCTATTTTCTTCCTCGTTGTCGGAGCCGAGATACGCCAGGAAATCAATGACGGCGCGCTTGCGAATCTCAAGCTGGCGACGTTACCTCTTGGCGCAGCGTTAGGTGGCGTCATGATGCCGGCGATTATTTACATGGCGTTCAACCAGGGTACCGAAGCCAGTACCGGGTGGGCTGTACCAACCGCCACCGACATTGCGTTTGCTGTCGGGGTTCTCGCACTGTTAGGAAAGTCGATTCCGGGTGGTATTCGCGTGCTGCTGCTGGCCCTCGCCATCATCGACGACATTGTCGCCATCTTGATCATTGCCGTTTTTTATACCGCGAGCCTGGATTACCTGGGGTTAGTGGTTGCGATGAGCGGATTGGCTCTGGTGTTGCTTTTTCAGAGAATGGGCATTGGCAAGGCCTATGCGTACATACTGCCTGGCGCCATTGTATGGTTTGGTCTCCTGAAAACCGGCGTTCATCCCACACTGGCGGGCGTAATTCTCGGGCTGATGACGCCGGTAAACTCCAAGCCCGCAACGGAGCGACCGCTGGATACAATCGGGCGAACTTTCCATGAGCTGATGGATCGTTTCTCCCATTCCTCCAACAGTCCGCAGGAGGTCGCCAAGCCGCTGAAGCAACTTCAGCAAGCACAGAGAGAAATATTGCCTCCGGTGCAGCGGGTTCAGGTAGGACTGCACCCATGGGTAGCGTTTGGTGTCATGCCGCTCTTCGCTTTGGCCAATGCGGGTGTAGGCCTTGAAGGCATCAATCTGGACGATGATGTCTCGCGGAATATCTTCATTGGTGTGATATCAGCGCTTGTGCTCGGCAAGCCGCTCGGAATCGTTCTTGCGAGCGTCGCCCTCGTCAAGCTCAACGTCTGCAAGCTGCCTGAGGGTGTGACATGGAGTGGTATCGGACTGGTGGGTTTGTTGGCCGGTATCGGATTTACGATGTCCATCTTTATTTCATCGTTGGCGTTTTCTGATCCTGCGTTCCTTTCTTCGGCAAAACTCAGTGTTCTTGCGGCTTCAGCAGTGGCTGCAATCACCGGATTGATCTGGGGGAAAATAAAGTTCTGACCGTTTACTCTCGGATCAACGTCCGATTGTGCGGACATCAACGGCGCACTGGCTGACTAGCCAGTGCGCCGTGTTGATTTACAGTTCGCTCAATTTCTTACTCATTCCCCGGTAGCCCAAGAAACAAGTTTACCGGCTACTAATTGGGACGGTGATGCTCTTCCCGAATGCCGAACTAATAGTCACCGTCGGATTAGACGACGGACCACTGCCGGTGGTCGTCACCGATACCCGCCAACGCGCCCCGGTGCCGATCGGCGTGAGGATCGCGTTGCCGAGGTTGAGCGGGCCCGCGGTGGTGGTCGCGGTGACCGTCAGTGTGTTACCGGTGCCGCGTGATGTGGTCCCGGCCAAGTCCCAGGTGTAACGGCTATTACTGCGGGACGTGACGGAGGCGCTTGTGACCACCAGGTCTTCGTTGACCGCCGCTCCTGTGACCGCCACGGAGACCGTTGCCGGTTCCGAGACCGCATTCTTGGCGTCGCTGGCCTGATAGGTGAAGTTCGCGGTGAACGGCGCCGTGACGGTGGCCGGTGGCGTGTAGATCACGCGTACTCCGTCAGTGCTGGCGGTGCCCTGACCGGAGTCCGGCTGGGCCAGGCCCACCACTTTGAGCGGCACGTTGCCGTCCGGGTCGCTGTCATTGGCCAGGACGTTGACGCTCACCGGCTCGCCATTGCTGCTGGCGGCACTGTCGGCGTTGGCAATCGGTTTCTTGTTCTGGCCTTCGTCATCGTCATCATCACCGTTGCCATCGCCATTACGGAAGGTCGGCAGTGCGGCGGAGTTGACGTAGGTGACACCGTCCCAACCGGGCAGCGGCGTTGGCATCAACTGAAACTGACCTGGATGCTCGATATCCCAACGGAGCAACATCGAAGTGTCCTCGTGCTGAGTGTTGTGGCAGTGCTCCATGTAGGTCCCGGCGAACTCGCGGAAGTGGATCGCCATTTCCACATCGACCGAACTGTCGATGCCTTCGCCGATGCGATACACGTCCTTGCGTGCCCATTTTTCCCATTCCGGTGGCGCCTTGCCGTCGCGACTGAGGACAATGCCTTCTTCGAAGTGCACGTGCACCGGGTGGTTCCAGCCATTACCGCCGTTCTTGATTTTCCACACTTCTAGCGTACCGTCGCCGACGTAGCCGCCATCGGTCGGGCCGTTGGCCAGTTGCGGGGCCGCGTTGAGCCGGCGAGGGTCCATGCTGTAGCCGAAACCGCCGTCGGTCTTGATCGTCCACGGTGCTTCGTCAGTGCCGTCGGAGCGACCGAAAATGAACTCGCGATGCCGCGCCAGTTTGAGCTTGGCCTGGACCTGCGGATCGTCACGATTGAGGGTCAGCGGAATCATGGTTTTGCCGGCGGCTTTACCCGGTTTGGCGGGTTCGTAGTCGGCGGGGTTCATGCTGACATCCGTGCCCGTGTAGGGCTGTACGATCATTTGCATGAACTTGCCCACCACCGGGTCGCCTTTGTCCCACTCCGGACCTTTGCTGCCTTGCTTGATCACCGCTTTGTACTTCTCGGACAGCACGTCAGCCAGGCTCAGCCCGTTCTTCTCCGGACCCTTGCCGGTCTTGTGTTCCATCAGGTTGACGAAGTACAGCTTGTCGCCAGTCTTGATCCCGTTTTTGGCGAAGTTGACGATGATGTCGAAGCGCTCAGCAATGCCTTGGGTCGGCAGGATCGCGTTGTGGTTCTGCTTATCACCGTCGCCGTCCAGGTCCATGCTGCCGTCGAACGGTACGGCGTGTTCCATGATGTTGCCGTCGTTGCCGATTAGGTGGAACGGCACGCGGGTGTAAGACACGTTCGAGCCGGCCGGCCCTGGAAATTCGCCCCCGTTGCCGGCGACTTCACGCACCAGCGCAATCCTGAAGTAGCGCGACACCGAGCCGTTGAGAATGCGGAAACGATAGCTGCGCGCCCGTACTTTCAAGCGTGGCTCGTACTGCCAGTTGACCAGCATCTGGTCGCCAAGAAAGCCGTCGGTATTGAACGGGTTGAACCATAGCTGACCGTTCTGATCCCAGGCCTTGTCGGCCAATACCAGGTTCACGTCGTAGTCACGGTTACCCCAGGGCAGCGCCGAACCGCTGGGCAGGCGCAGGTTGACGCCGTCTTCCAGCGCTTCATTGCCGCGATCCAGCGCGCTGTAGTAGTTCATCATCACCGCGTTGCCCTTGTAGACGTTCTGTGCGGTGAAATCGAGCATGTGGTCGTGGAACCAGTGGGTGCTCATGGTTTCGCGCCAGTCGCCGCGGATCCTGATGGTGCCGTTGTCACAGGTTTTCAGGCCGGGATTGGCGTCGTTGACGAACAACTTCTCGCCGGGCGCGCAAGGGAAAGCCGCGCGCGGGTCGTGGGCGTCGGTGTTGATGGTGTCGTAGCCGGCCAGTTGCAGCGGCCAGCGATAGTCGTAGTACTGCCCCGGAAAGAAGAAGGCGTTGGTGTAGCCGTCGCTTTCGGCCGGGGAGTGGCCGTTGTGTTCGTGGGTGCTGATGGTGTGCAGGCCGAAGCCCATGTTGGCGGCCGGGTCGATCGGCAGGGCGTTGTAGTGACGCATCAGCACCGGTTGGCCGTAACGCACCATAAGCAATTTGGGCGGAAAGGTGCCGTCGAAGGTCCACAGTGCATTGTGATTCTGAACTGGCATGCTGGGGTGGAACCGTGTGTCGATGCCTTTGGTCGTGCCCGTCGTGGTCGGGATATCCGAGGTCTGGTAGTAGAGCCCGCCGGGACCGAACTCACCGACTGCATAGTTGTGCAGTTGCCGGCGGTCACGCATGCCGCCATTGAGCTTGGCTCCCGCTTGTACGGTTTTGAAGGCGACCTGCGGGTAGAACTCGTTCCAGCGTTGATGCGACCAGCCTTTTCCCGGTGGCCGGCCCTCGGCCGGCGAACCCACCGGATGGCGGTTGAGGAAGCTTTCGATCTGCGCCTTCCACGGATTGCGGTCCAGCACGTTGGAGAACTGCGAGGGAAACGGGTACAGCCCGGGCTGGCGCATGAAGGCTTCTAATGCCGAACTCGAAGGGCCGCTGCGGGCGACACTGTTCGGGTCTTGCTGCGGCAATGGGCCGACGGTGGGTACCGGGAATGTCAGTGGTGGTGCAGGCAGGGTCGGGTCGAGTTTTTCCGTGCCGAATTCTTCGAACAGCAGCAGTTGCTGGGTGTAAGGCTGGGCGCCGAACAACGGGCTGGGCTTGCCGTTGGTGGGGAAATTGAACGAAGTCTGTGCGCTGGGCGGCAGTACGTTCTCGGCGCGCGGTGTGTTTCGGTCGCCGTATACGCCGTTGGGATAGGCGATTGAGCCCTGATTGGCTTCGGGCAGGCCTTTCAAGGCTTCCAACGCGGCTGCAGCTGCCACCGGATCGGCGGGCAGAGGGTAATAGGCCGAGGGGTCTGTCGGTGGCGGCTCACTGACATCGTCGAGCGGTACGGCGTTGGCCGTGGCTAGGGTCACGAGCATCGTGGAGGTCAGGCCTGCCCTGCGTAAACAGCTCATTGAGTGGATCTGTGGTGTAGCACGTTTCATTTTATTCCCCTCGCGTCATGCCAAATCGGCGAAACCTGCCATCCCCGTTCAGGAACGGCAGCTGCTGCGGTAGTGGGGGAAGTGCAACTGTTGGGCCATCATCTGGCCGGGAAGAAAAAGTGCTAATGAATTAGTGAGTTGTATCAGAATATTTCTGGGCGCTTACAGAAAGTGATGGGCATATTCCTCTGAATTGGTGGGTCTTCCCCGACCAATTGGGGGTAGTACCCCATTTTTGGAAAAAATGATCGGTCTACAAAGCCATCGTGGAAATCTGCTTGAAATTCGTCCCAATACGCGCCCTCCCTAGACCTGCAAGCGCAATAGGGGCTGGGATTTATTTGCGTGATGAATTAGCGGTTTTTATGTCCGCTCATCGCAGTGGTGCAGCGACAGCCAGCTGTAATAGCATTTTTTATAGATGGATTGCTTTGCAAAACGTGCTTTGGCAATATCGGCGACCTGTGTTCCTCATTCAGTTCTCCATCCCTCTCATTTGGGAACTGTGCAGTAGGGGAGTACAGGTAAGCCCGGCCCTGTGCCGGGTTTTTTATTCGTAGGAAACATTACTCAATTACGTTGCAGATACTCTCCACTCGTTGGCTATGAGTTGGATGGTCGGTAGCGTTCTGAAGGCCTGATTGAAAGGCTTCGCAGCTTAAATCTGGCAGGCTATTTCTATGTCCATCGCGGCAATGCGGCTTATTGGTTTCATCCTCGGTGTGTTTTTGATCACGCTGGCTGTCAGCATGGCCATTCCTATGGTTGCGCTCGTGGCCTACGGGTACAGCGATGACCTTCCTGCGTTTCTTTGGTCGAGTTTGATCACTTTCCTCGGTGGCCTTCTGTTGGTCGTGCGAGGACGTCCAGATACCGTGGTGCTTCGTCCAAGGGATATGTACCTGTTGACTACGGGCAGTTGGGTTGTGGTGTGTACCTTCGCAGCTTTGCCAATGGTGTTCATCAGCCACATCAGTTATACCGATGCTTTCTTTGAAACCATGTCCGGCATCACAACTACTGGCTCTACCGTTTTGAGTGGTTTGGATACCGCGTCACCGGGATTGTTGATCTGGCGTTCGATGCTGCACTGGCTGGGTGGTATCGGCTTCATCGGCATGGCGGTGGCAATCCTTCCACTGTTGCGAGTGGGTGGCATGCGTCTTTTCCAGACAGAGTCCTCAGACTGGTCGGAGAAAGTGACGCCACGCTCCCACGTGGCAGCAAAGTACATCCTCTTTCTCTATCTAGGGCTCACTGGCGCCGGAGCACTGGCACTCTGGATCGCCGGGATGACACCGTTTGAAGCGGTCAACCACGCAATGTCATTGATCTCTACTGGGGGATTCTCAACTTCGGACGCTTCACTTGGGCATTGGACGCAGCCAGCGATTCACTGGGTAGCTGTGGTAATCATGATTCTGGGTAGCCTGCCCTTTACTTTGTACGTCGCAACATTGCGCGGCCATCGGCGTGCGCTACTGAAGGATCACCAGGTACGCGGATTTCTTGGATTCTTGATTGTCACCTGGCTGGCTGTGGGTACATGGCTATGCTTTCACAGCGAATACGCTTGGTGGGATGCATTTCGTATTGTGGCGGTCAACGTGACTTCGGTTGTCACGACCACTGGAGTTGCGGTTGGCGATTACACGTTATGGGGCAGTTTTGCCGTTCTGTTGTTCTTCTATCTGACCTTCGTCGGCGGATGCTCAGGCTCCACGGCTGGTAGCCTTAAAATTTTCCGCTTCCAGGTTGCTGCCGCCCTACTCGTGAGTAGTTTGAAACAACTGATCCATCCTCGCGCGGTGATTCAGAAGAAGTACAACGGTCATCCCATTGATGAGGAAATCTTGCGCTCGCTTCTGACCTTTTCATTTTTCTTCAGCATCACCATTGCCATTATCGCCTTGGGGTTGGCGTTGATCGGGCTAGATTGGACGACGGCGCTCAGTGGGGCCGCTACAGCAGTGTGCAATGTTGGCCCTGGACTGGGAACAATCATTGGACCGGCAGGCAATTTTGCTTCGTTACCGGATGCGGCGAAGTGGTTGCTGACGGTTGGCATGCTCCTCGGAAGGCTGGAAATACTGACAGTGCTGGTGATCGTAACTCCGGTCTTTTGGAGGTACTGATCCATTTTTTTAGCAGCCAAGAGTACGTTTACCAGGCCGTCGTCGCCCGGCTTCGCAAAAGCATCTGTGTCAATGTACCGTTTGCCTTAAGGCAAGATATTGTTTTGTGCGGACCCGGATCCTGCAATTGTCCAGATGGTTTGCCTTGATACATTGATTATTGCTTGGCAAACTGGATCGCGACCAAAGGATTTGGTTCCCCTTCGACAAAAAGCCCGCCAAGTGTGGGCTTTTTGTCGTCTGGCTATCCGTTAAAACCGTGGCAATTGCCTTCATAAATGGGAGGCTAAGGTGGAAAGTCAACTCATGCCCAGCCAGTTTGGCAGCACAAGGGAGATCCAGGGTACGTAGGTGATCAGGATCAAGAACAATAGCAGGATCATCAGCCAAGGCATGGCGGCCCTTATGGTGGCTGGCAATGTCATACCGGTCACCGCCGAGGTGACGAACAGGTTCAGGCCCACCGGCGGCGTGATCAGGCCGATCTCAAGATTAACCACCATGATGATACCCAGGTGAATTGGGTCGATACCCAGTTTGATTGCAATGGGAAAGAGGATCGGCGCCAGAATCAGAATGATGGCCGACGGTTCCATAAAGGCGCCCGCAATCAGTAGCACGATGTTCACCACCAGCAGAAACATGACGGGCGTCAGGCCAGCCTCGATCACCCAGGCGGTAATCTGTTGCGGAAGCTGCTCGGTGGTCAGCACATGGGCGAAGAGCATGGCGTTGGCGATGATGAACATCAGCATGATGCTCAACTTGGCAGAGTCCAGCAGGACTTTCGGGGTTTCACGAAACGTCAGGTCCTTGTAGACGAACAAGGCGATGAAGGCCGAGTAAACCGCCGCCACAGCCGCCGCCTCGGTCGGGGTAAACATTCCGGAGTAGATGCCACCCAGGATGATCAGCATCAGCAACAGGCCCCAAATCGCCTTGCGTGCGGTGCCGAGTAGTTCACGCAATGTCGCGCGGGGCAGCGCGGGCAGGTTTTTCTTAACGGCGACAATATAGATCGCCACCATCAGCGCTGTACCCAACAACAAACCTGGCACCACACCCGCCATGAACAGCTTGCCGACGGAGGTTTCGGTCGCAGCGGCATAGACCACCATCACGATCGAGGGAGGAATCAGGATGCCTAGGGTCCCGGCATTGCAGATGATCCCTGCGCCAAAGGCCTGCGGATAACCGGAGCGCACCATACCGGCAATGGCAATTGAACCCACGGCGGCCACAGTCGCCGGACTGGAGCCGGAAAGAGCGGCGAATAGCATGCAGGCCAACACCGCCGCAATAGCCAGACCGCCGCGAACATGGCCGACACAGGCATTGGCAAAATCGATCAGCCGACGGGCAACGCCACCGGTGGTCATGAATGCACCGGCGAGCAGGAAAAACGGAATGGCCAGCAGCGTGTAATGTTCCGAAGTCTCGAATAGCTTAATCGCCAGGGAGCGCACGGAATCGGGACTGAAAAAAATGATGGTCAAGGAACCGGCCAGTCCCAGGGAAATGGCGATGGGAACGCCGATGAACATCAGGACGAACAGGGCCACGAAAAGGAAAGCAATGGTCATGGCTTTTCGTCCTCGTGTTCGGCCAATCTCAAGGCATCGGCGGCTTCATCAGCCAGCCCCAAACCGGTTTGACGGTTCTGAAGGATGCGCACGAGAATCTCAGCGAAGCGAATGAAGACTAGGGCAAAACCCAAAGGGACGATCAATCCGATGTGCCATTGCATGATGCCAAAGTGGCCAAGATCCTCGGCACCGATGCCTGCATTCCTCAGGGTCTGAATCCATTCGAAGCTGGCAACGCTGAGTAATCCTGCATAGATCAGGCAGCACAGACAGGCCACGATACCTATGTACTTCTGTACCGATCTGCTGGTCAGTCGGACGAGCGCGTCAACGCCGATATGCCCGGCCGTGCGCACGCCGTAGGCCAGTCCGAAAAAGATTAGCCAGCCAAACAGAGCTTTGGTCAGCGCGGTGCTCCAGGTCATCGCTTGGGCCATGCCCATGATCCCGTCGCCCATTGCGAATAACGGGGTGCTCGCCCCCCCCCAATGATCGCCCAACCAGTAGAAAAAACTGTAGAGGTTGTTGAGGATCACGTAAACGAACGTGACCAGCGTCATGGCGGCAAGAAGGAAGACTATAAAACCCTCCTCGAAGTGTTCCCAGATACGCCGAAGAGCTTTCATGGATGGCATCTCCTATCGAGTAATGACCGGCAGGTGCCGCCGCGACAGCACCTGCCTTGCGATCATTGAGCCTTGTTGGCGGCTTCGGCGGCAGAGATCAGTTCAGGACCAATATCGCTCTCAAACTTCTTCCATACCGGTTTCATCGCTTCTCGCCATTGCTCGCGTTCCTCCGGTGTCAGGGTGATGATTTCAGTGGTCTTGGCCGCGAGAATGCGCTGCTTGTCACCCTCATTGAGTTGTTCCGCTTCCTTGTTCACCTGAGCTGTGACTTCAACGACAACTTTGTCCAGCTCGCTGCGAACATCCGGCGGCAACCCGTTCCAGAACTTGGTGTTGGTGATCAGCATATAATCCAGCACACCATGGTTGGATTCAGTGATGTACTTCTGCACTTCATGCATCTTCTGGCTGTAAATGTTCGAGTAGGGATTCTCCGCACCGTTGACCACACCGGTCTGCAGTCCCTGATAAACCTCTGCAAAACTCATCTTACGTGGATTGGCGCGCACAGCCTTGAACTGCTCCTCAAGCACGGCAGACGCCTGCACCCGGAACTTCAGGCCACGGGCATCGGCAGGGACGCGCAGTGGCTTGTTGGCCGACAGTTGCTTCATGCCGTTGTGCCAATAGGCTAGGCCGGTGATGTTTTTACTCTCCATGGACTTGAGCAGCCCTTGGCCCTGCGGACTCAACTGGAAGCGGTTGACCGCGGCGATATCGTCAAACAGGAAGGGCAGATCGAACAACTGGACAGACTTCGTGTACTGCTCAAACTTTGCGAGCGAGGGGGCAATCAACTGCACATCTCCCAACAACAGGGCTTCCATCTCCTTGCCGTCACCAAACAGGGATGAGTTGGGATAGACCTCGACCTTGACCTTGACCTTGCCGGGCAGGCGCTCCTCGACCAACTTCTTAAACAGCAAGGCGCCTTGGCCCTTGGGCGTTTGCTCGGCGACCACATGTGAGAACTTGATAATTATTGGGTCGGCGGCCATGGCTGTGCTCAGCGTACTGAAGACAAGGGTATAGGCGAGTGCTTTGCATATTGACTTGAACATCGGTGGGGTTCCTCTTGTTTTAGCTTTTCGTGCGTTTCAATGCATGGAAGCTTCGCACGGCGGACAAGAGGCAAGTCTAGGCGGAAACTAGATGAGGAGGATGGTTCTGTATCCCAACTCCGGCCGGGAACCTGAATCGTCCCTATTTTCGTAGACGCCGAAAGACCAGTGCATCGCACGTACTGAAGCTCTCAGAGAGGCGTGCAGGGGCTATGTGAGTGATCGTCTCAAATGAGAGCAATTGTTATTTATGCTTTTATAGCGATCAGACAAGCCCCTATCGCACACTGTTGAACGGCGCGGCTGGTTTTTCCAAATCTCGCTGCTGCTACAATAGCCGCTGCCCGCTCGCACCTTTAGTACCACGATGCAGGATGACAGTCCTTGGTGTGAGCGGACTCCAGCTTATATTTCCAGCCATGAAACCAAGTCACTCGTGCAAGTGGTCGAAAATTCTGGCGGGCGATGGAGTTGGCGGTGGAAAGCGGCCAGTTACATACACGGGTAAGCTCGCCTCAGGGCCATGAGAGTTAGAATACCTTCGTCCTCCGGTAATTGATCAGGATGCGTCCTTAGGTACTTGACCACTATTTTAGCGGCTTGAGCGTTACTGATGCCTGAGGATGGAAGGCAGGTCTGATGCCCTCTTGGAAGGTTGGTATTGGAGAACCAGATGAGGCTGCGGACTCCTTGCATCATGCCGAGGCAGAATCCCGTACCAAGTTCATCACCGATCAGCTTCGTTTCATCGAATCGGATAGCGCTCAGGCACGTATTAAGGAGTCTATTCCCATCGGCTACCGCTATGCCGCTCGCCAGTGTCCAAGCAAGTGCAACTGCCGCCGCTATCCGTGCCATCATGTTGTCCCCTTTCCCATGGTTGGCTCATGTTCCGATGAGTCTAGTGCACTAGTATCCACCCGCTGTCATGGTCGCTAGCCCATACCTTTGTGGCGAGGTAGCAAAGCAGACCTCCGAGCAGGAGGTAGTTACGCCATTTGTAATGGGATATGGATTTCTTCAGGTAGGTGAGGCCTGTGGCTCTGTGAGATTCAATCTCGGCCTCGGTGTCTGCTCCTAGGGCATGAGCGTTTGCAAACATGATCGCGATTTTGCCTCTATCCTCCAGACCCGAACGCCCCACTTCCAGCAAATACCAGCAAGCTGATCAGCAAAAATGTTTCCTTGTTGAATCGCTCCGGATTTCATAGACACATCTATTTGCTGCTATTCAGCGGTAGCAGTCTAGGGCTGACCGTCCGCTCCTGGCCCAGAGTGTGTAAAAACGCCCTGGTAAACCCTTGCTATGATTTCTGAGAATCTCATTGCAAGGGAAACCCATGAAACGGTTTATCCAGGGTGAACACCGAGGTCAAAGCACCTTACTTCCCGAAAGCCTGGACGACTACGTCAGCGATACCAATCCAGTGCGTGTGGTCGATGTCTTCGTCGATGAACTCGACCTGGCCAAACTGGGTTTCGATGGCGTCATTCCAGCCGAAACCGGCAGACCTGCTTATCACCCCGCGATCCTGCTGAAGATCTATATCTACGGTTACCTAAACCGTATTCAATCGAGCCGACGTCTTGAGCGAGAAGCCCAGCGCAACGTCGAGCTGATGTGGTTAACCGGGCGCTTGATGCCCGACTTCAAGACCATCGCCAACTTCCGAAAAGACAACAGCAAAGCCATTCGCGGTGTCTGCCGCCAGTTCGTTTTGCTCTGCCAGCAGTTGGGGCTGTTTAGCGAAAACCTGGTTGCCATCGACGGCAGTAAATTCAAGGCCGTGAACAACCGCGACCGGAACTTCACCAGCGCCAAACTGAAGCGGCGCATGGAAGAAATCGAGGCGAGCATCAGCCGTTATTTGGCCTCGCTCGATGCGGCTGATCGACAGCTCCCTAGCGCCTCCAAGCCCGACACGGTGAGTTTGGAAGATAAAATCGCCAAGCTCAAAGCACAGATGAAAGAGCTTCAGGGGATTGAGTCTCAGCTCAACGAATCGCCAGATAAACAGGTTTCGCTGACCGACCCGGATGCCCGTTCGATGATGACGCGCGGCAGCGGGATCGTTGGCTACAACGTGCAGACGGCTGTCGATACGCAGCACCATTTAATCGTTGCTCACGAGGTCACCAACAGAGGTTCTGACCGTGACCAACTCAGTTCAATGGCGAAGCAGGCCCGTGAAGCCATCGGCGTAGAAACGTTGTCGGTAGTTGCCGACCGAGGCTACTTCAAAGGCGAAGAAATCCTGGCCTGTCACGACGCAAGCATCACCGCCTACGTGCCGAAGCCGATGACTTCAAGCGCCAAAGCTGATGGCCGATTCAACAAAGATGCCTTCGTGTATAACGCGACGAAAAACGAATACACCTGCCCGGCGGGAGAGGCACTGATCTGGCGATTCTCCAGCGTTGAGAAAGGCTTGTATATGCACTGCTACTGGAGTTCAAAGTGCCAGAGTTGCACGCTGAAAACCCAGTGCACGCCAAGCACAAATCGTCGAGTAAGGCGGTGGGAACATGAAGCTGTGCTGGAGGAAATGCAGCGTCGGTTGAACCAAGCACCAGAGATGATGAAGGTTCGAAAACGGACAGTTGAGCATCCCTTCGGCACGCTCAAGCAATGGATGGGCGCAACACACTTTCTGACCCGAAAGCTGAACGGGGTGAGTGCGGAGATGAGCTTGAATGTGCTCGCCTATAACTTGAAGCGGGTTATGAAAATCATCGGTACAGAAGGCTTGCTGAAGGCGATGGCGGCGTAAAATCCGCAGCTTTTACTGCTCCAGGAGGTGCCAACGTGCTTCATAAACACTCTGACGCGCTATCGGCGCCGATCTTGGCAAATGTTCGGGAAATCGCCTCGCCCAGGAGCGCTGGGCTTAGGCATCCAACATACGGAAAGTGTTTTTACACACTCTGGGCCAATTGCGGACGGTCAGCCCCTTCTTTTTATAGCCTGGTTAGATTTCCAGCAAAAAACGAATATCAGCGGCCATCTGCTTAAACTACTGGTACTTTTCGGGCGGCGCACATGGTGTCGCAATACTATTATGCGCAATAAATTGCGCACCTATTCGAGTTAAATAGCTACCGACTCCGCTCAACTCGTCAAGCAGATCTGCTTCAGCTTTCCGAAGTGATAGCACAACGCCACTGTGCGCAAGAAGTTGCGCAGTACCCCATAATAAAACACCCCCTAAAATCGCTACAGGCCATACCCCGAAAGGCCTGTAGCCAAGTGCGCAAGAAGTTGCGCAGTACTGCGCAACTTCTTGCGCACTTTTAGTTGTTTCACTGATCGAAAA
>NZ_JBMFBT010000019.1:0-21771 GCF_048822895.1 Pseudomonas sp. P4795
CGTCAGCAATTCCTCGCCAGTGACCATCGACACCGGGCAGCCATTAGTGCAGGTCGACGCCGCACAATCCGCGCTGTCACCGTTGGGGTTTTTCGCCTGCTCGGAACTGTCGTCGTGATGCTCGTCTTTCTTCAGAGCGGCATTGCGCTTGGCATCCCAGCGCAATTGCATGCGGCCCTTCTTCACCCCAGCCGCAATGCCTCGCGCAGCCACTGACTTGTACTGGTCTACATAGCCGATGAAGGTTTCGACGATGCCAAACATCGCCTTGACCAGACGCGTCACCGCCGCCAGCAATTGCGCGCCGCGATCCACCAGGCGCAACGCCAGATAGGCGACCCCAGCGCCAACAAAGGTCAGCACCACGCCAATCAGCACGTCGATCAGCAGTTGCACCACCACCATCGACACCGCTTCAGCGGTTCTCCCCGCGACTTCACTGGGTGGCAGCATCTCCAGCCAAAGGCTGGCAGTACGCAGCAACAGGCACAACGCGGCCTCATCGCTGACCAGCAACTGGAGTTTTTCCATCACGTCAGGCGCGTTCTTCGCGAGCTTAATCAACTGCTCCGCACCACTGCCCAACCGCTGAGCAAACTTGCCAGGATCCTGAAGAATCTCCGACAACAAGCCGATGCTGTCCCACACCCCCTCGATGGCTGCCCAACTGCCAGCCAGCATGCCGTTACCCGCTGCCGTCGCCACTTGCTGCGACCACTGCGGCTTGTAGCCCTGCCACTCACTGCGCAACCAGTTATCCAGTTGCAGCGTCAGGCCATCGTAGGATTCGAAGAGTTGATCCACTTGATCGGGGTTGACATCGCTGTGCACCAACACCCGATAGAACTTGCCCGCCACACCGCGAAATGAACCCTTACCCTCGGCATCGAGCGTGACTGAAGCAAGTTCCCCACCCTCCACCGCCACCACATCAACCACGATGCCGCCCAGCGGGATGTCGTAGACCGATTCGAACTTGCTCTCGATCTCCATCACCCCACCGTCAGGGCACTGGATGACGCTGGAAGAAAATTGCTTGTCGCCAATAGCAACGGCAGTACTGCGGTCACCAAACCGGATGATCCGCTCCATGCCCATCAGCGAGGGCATGTCGGTCGCGTGGCTAAGCTTGTCCGCCGAGCGACTGAACCAGTGCTTGAGCTGTTCGCGGTACAGACCAAGGGTGTCGGGGAAGCTGTCGAGTTCCTGCTCGATGCGGATGACGGCGTCCATCAGCACGCTCGATGTTGCGCAATGGAAAACAAAACCGGGTCAAACATGAGCGTTCCCTCGCACAGAAAATTAGGCGAGGGGACTTTGCGCGGGATCAATCAGAAAATAAGTCAGGCAAGTAGGTGAAGGTTGTAGGAGAAGTCTTCAAATGGCATGCAGCGCAAAATGCGGGCACAAAAAAGGGGCGAAAGGTTTCCCTCTCGCCCCGCTCTTTGACTGAACCGGAATGGCCGACTAAGAAAGATCCCGCCCAGCCAGTTCCTTCAATTTAAGCTCCGCCAGCGGATGCCCGGCCTTCGCCGCCATCCCCCACCAACGCTGCGCTTCGGCAGGATCAGGTGCCTTGCTCGGCGTACCGGCGAGGCTGATCACACCCACCTGATAAGCTGCTTTGCCATCGCCAGCAAGGGCCGCCAGGCGCAGCAGCCGCACGCCCTCTTCACGCGCGCCCAGACCGACACCGCGAAAAGTCAGGATGTGCCCATAGAAGCTCTGCGCACCGACATCACCGAGATTGGCCATACGCGCGAACTGGCCCTCAAGCCAGCGCCAGCCACGCGGCTGACGGACGAACCACGACCAGTGAAACAGCCTGCGCGCCAGCCAGTAACTGGCCTGCGCCTTGAGTCGTAAAAACACTCAGGCCTCCGCCGATTCCGGGTACTCGTATTCGAACACTCGCACCACTTCCGATGCGTGCCACGAGGCGGCGGCAACACCGTCCGACGGCCCGGAGAAACGCCCCAGACGTTCGACACATTCGAAAAAGCCGGTGCGCGGCAGGCGACTCGCGCCCTGGCTGATCACCAGCGAACTGCGCAATGGCTGTTCGGCCTTGGCGTCCAGCGCGGCCAGGTGTTCAAGCGCGGCGGTCAGGGTTTGCATGGCCGGCGTCGGCAGTTGCAGACGTTCGAGCAACGCCCGGTAAGTCAGCAGATGGCGCTGTCGGCGCGCCTGGTCCAGCTCCCCGAGCAATCCATCCCAATGTTGACGGCTGATGCGTACGCTCACGATTCATCCCTCCAGCCTGGCACCGTCAATTCCCAGGCCAGGCTGCGGCGAATCGCGGCGTCGGGCAGACGCTCACCACTTTCGATCATGGCCAGATAAGACGGGCTGATGCCTACCGTGCGGGCGAGCGCCTCGATGGCGATGCCCTTCCCTTCGCGCAAATTGCGGAGTTGATCGATACCCGGAAGAACCGGGTCCGAGGTGGCCGCGACGGGCGTGGGAGCCGGACGCGACGGTGCTTCGTTAATGCCTGCAGCTTTGAGTAGAGCCTGATACTGAGCCCAAGGCAGAACCGCGTATTCGGGCTCGCCATCGCGTGCAATTATCTGAATATCCATGACTACCCCGTAGGACAACAACACTTAGCGAGTCGGCACTTTTCCCTAGAAGTGTAATCCTAACAGCGGCCAAGGTCGTGGGGGCAATCTATATGGAGATGAGGCTGTCGCTATTCAGGATTTTTTCGGCCCCTGAAGCTGAAGTTGCTCGGGCGTATCGGGCAGGCGCTCGACGATTCTGAGCTTCTCGGGCTTCTGCCGATTGCGCCACAAGCGGAACGCATTGAGTTCGTCATCGAGGGTTTTCATCAGCCAGGCGAGCACGGCGATGTCATCGAGCATGCCGAACACCGGAATGAAATCCGGGATCGCATCCACCGGACTGAGGAAGTACATCAGACCGGCGACTACCGAGACAATCGCTTTGCCGCTGATCGCGCGGTACTCGCCGCGCCAGTATGCCAGGCACAGCGCCTGAAGCAGACGCAGATCGTCTTTCAACTTTCCTAGACGGTTACCTTGCGCGGCGCCTTTGCTCGCCACGGCAAACAATAGCGTCGGCAAACGTCCACGGGCCAGCAGTCGACCCGCCAGCGGCAAGAATCGGGCGAAATTCCACGGAGTCTTCATTTATTCCTCCCGTTGAAATGTTATCCACACAAATTGTGGATAACCTTGTGAACAGAGCTGCATTTCAACGCTACAAGCCCCGTTTTATAAGGGCTGCGCTCAGATCGGGCGTTTTTTACTCACATAAAAAAGCCCAATATTTCATTGACTTGGCGGCTCAGGACGACTAGCGCGGGCAGCCATACAGTCTAGGACTGCCATGACCGGCATCGGTTCGGTCTGTTTACCTTCACCGAAGCGCAGATGCAACAACGCCCCGCATGTGCGAGGCGTTGTTTGCAAATCCGACGCTACTTACTTGGCAGCGGCGTCTTCTTTGGCTGGATCCTTGATGGCCAGCAGTTCCAGGTCGAAAACCAGAACCGAATTGGCCGGGATTGCCGGGCTTGGCGATTGTGCGCCGTAAGCCAGATCGCTCGGGATGTACAGCTTGTACTTCTCGCCAACGTGCATCAGTTGCAGGCCTTCGACCCAACCCGGAATCACGCCGCTAACTGGCAGATCGATCGGGCTGCCGCGCTCGACAGAGCTGTCGAATACGGTGCCGTTGGTCAGCTTGCCGGTGTAGTGAACAGTCACTACGTCGGTCGGCTTAGGCTGAGCGCCATCGGCTTTCTTGACCACTTCGTACTGCAGACCGGAAGCGGTGGTGGTCACGCCGGCTTTCTTGCCGTTTTCTTCGAGGAATTTCTTGCCAGCCGAGGCCGACTCTTCGCTCATTTTGGCCATACGCTCTTCAGCACGCTTTTGCAGCGCGGCGAAAGCTTCAACCAGTTCTTCGTCTTTCAGCTTCTGTTCTTTCTTGCCAACGGCATCTTCGATGCCCTGGGCTACTGCTTTGGAGTCCAGGTCATCCATGCCTTCCTGAGCAAGGCTTTTGCCCATGTTCAGGCCGATACCGTAGGAAGCTTTCTGCGCCGGGGTTTTCAGCTCTGCGCTAGTCTGCGAATCACAACCCGCGAGGACCAGGCTAACCAGGGCTACCGCCGCCGCCAACCGATGCTGTTTCATGCTATTTCCTTGTTCATGCGCCGAAAGGGCAATCGAGTAAAGCCGCGAGCTTATCAGGCCGCCACGACCAATGGCTACCGGCATGAGAGCAGGAAACTCACGATTAGTTCAGGGATTAAAACGCATTGGGCGCGAGCCTGGATGAAGCTTCTGTCATCTCGCCCCAGGCCAGTTCATCCCACAGTTGTCGTAATGGCCACTTGCCGCACCTCACATCACTCAGGCATAACAGCGCAACAAATCGACAAGGATGTTTATCTTGCGCCTCTTATTCCGTGTGCTGATGCTGATCATTGTGCTGCTGGGACTGGTCCTGGCGGTGGTGCTGTATTACGTCGCCAACCCGAAACTGCCCTTGTATACGCCCGCGCAACAGGTGCATTACCTCAAGCAATGGACTGACGAGGAGCGTCAGACCTACTACTTCACGCCGCAAGGCACGCAGGTCAAAGGCCTGCGCTACGAATGGTTCCAGGCGCTGGAATTGCCGTTCTCACAAGAGCGCTTTGCCGCCCCCGAGTACCTGGCGCGCTTCGGATTTCTGCTTGATCCACAACAGAAAGCCACACGCGGCAACCCCGCAAATCTGCCCGTGGGTTTCGCCCGCCATCAAAATCCCGGCAGCCCGGAGCAATATCTCGACATAACTTGTGCCGCCTGCCACACCGGCGAATTGCGCTTCAACGGGCAAGCGCTGCGCATCGACGGCGGCTCGGCTCAGCATGTGCTGCCTTCCAGCGTTCCTACATTGCGCGGCGGCAGTTTCGGACAGGCTCTGGTCGCCAGTCTTGCCTCGACTTACTACAACCCATGGAAATTCGAACGCTTCGCCCGCAACGTTCTCGGCGAAAATTACGATGATCGCCACGAACAACTGCGCCAAGACTTCAAAAATTCACTGAGCACCTTCCTCAAAGTCGCGTGGAACGACACCCATCGCGGCCTATACCCGACAGAGGAAGGCCCGGGCCGCGCCGATGCGTTCGGGCGCATTGCCAATGCGACTTTCGGCGACGCGATCTCCCCCGCCAACTACCGCGTGGCCAACGCCCCGGTGGATTATCCGCAACTGTGGGACATGTGGACATTCGACTGGGTGCAATGGAACGGTTCGGCGCAGCAACCGATGGCGCGCAACATCGGCGAGGCGCTCGGCGTCGGCGCCACGCTTAATTTCTTCGACACCAATGGCCAGCCGCTGCAAGGCGAGCAGCGCTACCCGTCCAGCGTGCGTGTGCGCGATCTGCACAAGATCGAAGAGACCCTGCAAAAACTGCAAGCGCCCGCCTGGCCTGAAGAACTTCTGGGCGCGGTCGACAAGCCGTTGGCGACCAAGGGCCGCACGTTATTTGCGGAAAACTGCGCAGGCTGCCACGTCCCGCGCAAAACCCTGGAAGGCCAGCGCTGGGTGCAACATCTGCACATGTTGCCCGTCGACGTCATCGGCACCGACCCGGGCGCGGCCAACAATATCGCCAATCACCGCTTCGACCTGACGGCATTGCAATGGGATCTGCAAGAACTGGAACAGATGGATGTGAAACTGCATCCCGAACCGACAGAGCCGCTGGATCTGAGCCAATTGTCGGTGGCCAAAGGCTTGGCCTACGTCACCGCATTCGTCGAACAACGCGCCTATCGCGAGGCAGGCATCACAGCCGCCGAGAAACCCCGACTCGATGGTTTCGGCCTGCCCATCGGCGTGCGCGAAAAAGTCGCTTACAAGGCGCGTCCGCTGGCCGGAGTCTGGGCCACCCCACCTTTTCTGCACAACGGTTCGGTGCCGAGCCTCTATCAGTTGCTGTCGCCGCAGGATGAGCGCGCCACCACCTTCTATAAAGGCACGTTCGAATACGACCCGCGGCATCTGGGCTATCGCACCGAAGCCTTCACCAACGGTTTTCTGTTCGACACGCGCGTTACCGGCAACCGCAACAGTGGCCACGAATTCCGCGCCGGCCAACGTGGCAACGGCGTCATCGGCCGCCTGTTGCAACCTGAAGAGCGCTGGGCGCTGCTCGAATACCTGAAAGTACTGGGCGGCCCGCTGGAGGCGCAATTGCCATGATCATGAATACATCACCTGACAGACCTTCGATGCTGGCGCGCTTGTGGTGGTGGTTAGGGCGCTTGCTGGGCAAAACCCTGCTCATTTTGCTCAGCGTCGGGGTGCTCGGCTGGGCAGTGGCGGCAGCCTGGTTCGCCTGGCAACAACGTGGCCCGGTTTCCGCGGTGGAGCAGATCCCTGATGGCGAAGCGGCCATGACTCAGGACGTGATCCAGACCGCCGTGCGCATTGTTGATCAACACCGCGAAAGCACGCGTTACTTGCGCGATGCGCATGCCAAGGCCCACGGCTGCGTCAAAGCGGAGGTACGCGTTCTGCCGCAACTGAGTGAAGGACTGCGCCAAGGCGTGTTCAGTGAGCCGGGGAAAATCTGGCAAGCGACTCTGCGCCTGTCCAATGGCAACGCTTATCCGCAATTCGACAGCATGCGCGACGCGCGGGGCATGGCAATCAAACTGCTCGATGTGCCGGGCAAACAACTGCTCGGTAATCGTCAGGACAGGCAGGAGCAGGATTTCGTGATGTTCAGCCACCCGAACTTCTTTGTCAGCGATGTCGCCGAATATCGTCAGAATGTGGCGGCGCAGGCTGACGGAAAAAAGGTGATGGCGTTTTTTCCGGGGTGGGATCCGCGTACCTGGCAGGTCAGACATCTACTCATCGCACTACAGACTTTGTCCGCGCCACCGGACAGTCCGACGCAGACCACATACTTCTCGGTTTCGCCCTACAAATTCGGTGAGGCCAATGCCAAGTTTCGGGTAATGCCGGATCCAGACAACTGCCCGGCATACACACTGCCCAAGCAGAATCAGGATCTACCGAACTTCCTGCGCAGCGCGTTGAACCAGCAGCTGTCTTCCGACCGGGTGCCGGCGTGCTTCGTGTTGCAGATCCAGCGTCAGGATGCGCACAAGTTCATGCCGATCGAAGACACCAGCATCGAATGGCGCGAGCAGGATTCAACGTTCGAGACCGTGGCAAGGATCACCTTGCCCGCGCAGGATTTCGATACCCCGGCACTGAATCTGCAATGCGACAACCTCTCCTTCAATCCATGGTTCGGGATTGACGCGCATCGGCCGATTGGCGGGATCAACCGTCTGCGCAAGGCTGTGTACGAAGCAGTGAGCGATTACCGCCACAGTCGCAACGCGGAGCAATAAACGCGGGACAAGAGCCAAACCCCAGACAGCAAAAAGCCCGCACTAGGCGGGCTTTCTGTGGTGATCTGGCGTTCAGTGGGTCCAGATAACCGAATATGGCGCAGCGGACGGGACTCGAACCCGCGACCCCCGGCGTGACAGGCCGGTATTCTAACCGACTGAACTACCGCTGCGCAAAACGCTTGAAACGAATGGTGGGTGATGACGGGATCGAACCGCCGACATTCTGCTTGTAAGGCAGACGCTCTCCCAGCTGAGCTAATCACCCTTCGCTTCGTTACGGGGCGCATTATGCCACAAGTTTTCGTAATGTGTTGATTTAATTGAATATTTTTTCAAATAAATCCGAAAACCGGTGAAACCACACGTCCCGCTGGAACAAGGTACAAACTTGAGGCAGAAAAAAGCCCGCCTAAGCGGGCTTTTCCGTGGTGACCTGGCGTTCAGCGATCCAGGTTACCGAATATGGCGCAGCGGACGGGACTCGAACCCGCGACCCCCGGCGTGACAGGCCGGTATTCTAACCGACTGAACTACCGCTGCGCTAAACACTTGAACGAATGGTGGGTGATGACGGGATCGAACCGCCGACATTCTGCTTGTAAGGCAGACGCTCTCCCAGCTGAGCTAATCACCCTTCGCTTCGGTGTGGCGAGCATTCTACGGAGCGACCCCACCTCTGGCAAGCACTTTTTTAAATAATTTTCTCAGGCCTTCCAAAGGCTTAGAGAAGGGTTGGCCTATGCCACGGCGAAGACAATAATGCCCCCCTTTGTATAAAGGAGAGACTCACCCCATGTGGTTCAAAAACCTGCTTATCTATCGCCTGACCCAAGACCTGCCTGTCGATGCCGAGGCGCTGGAAACTGCACTGGCCACCAAACTGGCGCGTCCATGTGCAAGCCAGGAGTTGACCACCTACGGTTTCGTCGCGCCATTCGGCAAGGGCGAAGATGCTCCACTGGTGCACGTCAGCGGTGACTTCCTGCTGATCTCTGCGCGTAAGGAAGAACGCATTCTGCCGGGCAGCGTTGTACGCGATGCGGTCAAGGAAAAGGTCGAAGAGATCGAAGCCGAGCAAATGCGCAAGGTCTATAAAAAGGAACGCGATCAGATCAAGGATGAAATCATCCAGGCGTTCTTGCCGCGCGCGTTCATCCGTCGCTCGTCGACCTTCGCCGCCATCGCGCCGAAACAGGGTCTGATCCTGGTCAACTCGGCCAGCCCGAAACGCGCCGAAGACCTGCTCTCTACCTTGCGCGAAGTGATTGGCACCCTGCCCGTGCGTCCGCTGACGGTGAAAATGTCGCCTACCGCGACCATGACCGAATGGGTCACCACGCAGAAAGCTGCCGACGATTTCTTTGTACTGGACGAGTGCGAACTGCGCGACACCCACGAAGACGGCGGGATCGTGCGCTGCAAGCGTCAGGACCTGACCAGCGAAGAAATCCAGCTGCACTTGAGCACCGGTAAAGTGGTGACGCAGTTGTCGCTGGCGTGGCAAGACAAGCTGTCGTTCATGCTCGACGACAAGATGACCGTGAAGCGCTTGAAGTTTGAAGACCTGTTGCAGGATCAGGCGGAACAGGACGGCGGCGAAGAAGCCCTCGGCCAGCTCGACGCCAGTTTCACCCTGATGATGCTGACCTTCGGCGATTTCCTGCCGGCGCTGGTTGAAGCGTTGGGTGGGGAAGAGACTCCGCAAGGGATCTAACGCCATTTTCAGGCACCCTCTACTTGATGGTGGGTGCCTGAACGAAAAGATCGTCCGATCGCGGCCCGAGCCTTCGGCAGCTCCTACAGGGAAATGCATTCCAAATGTAGGAGCTGCCGAAGGCTGCGATCTTTTTGCAAGCACCGTATGCTTAGGGCCCTACGCTTTCCCATAATAAGGATCAGGCCATGCGCGCACTGGCTGCACTGAGTCGTTTTGTCGGCAACACCTTCGCTTACTGGGTTCTGATTTTCGCTGTGCTCGCGTTCCTGCAACCGGCGTGGTTCCTCGGCCTGAAAGGTGCCATCGTGCCGCTGCTGGGGCTGGTGATGTTCGGCATGGGCCTGACCCTCAAACTTGAAGACTTCGCCGCCGTCGCTCGCCAACCCTGGCGCGTGGCTTTGGGCGTGGTCGCGCATTTCGTGATCATGCCGGGCATGGCGTGGTTGCTCTGCCAGATCTTTCAGCTGCCACCGGAAATCGCCGTCGGCGTGATTCTGGTCGGTTGCTGCCCAAGCGGCACCTCGTCCAACGTGATGACCTGGCTGGCGCGGGGCGATCTGGCCTTGTCGGTAGCGATCGCCGCCGTCACCACCCTCCTCGCCCCACTGCTGACGCCAGCGTTGATCTGGCTGCTGGCTTCGGCGTGGTTACCGGTATCGTTCATGGAGCTGTTCTGGTCGATTCTGCAAGTGGTGCTGCTGCCGATCATCCTCGGCGTGGTCGCGCAACGCGTGCTCGGCGACAAGGTACGCCACGCGGTAGAAGTGTTGCCGCTGGTTTCAGTGATCAGCATCGTGATCATCGTCGCGGCGGTGGTTGCCGCGAGCCAGGCGAAGATTGCCGAATCCGGGCTGCTGATCATGGCCGTGGTCATGCTGCACAACAGCTTCGGTTATCTGCTGGGCTACTTCACCGGGCGCCTGTTCGGTTTGCCATTGGCCCAGCGCAAGTCGCTGGCGCTGGAAGTCGGCATGCAGAACTCGGGGCTGGGCGCCGCACTGGCCAGTGCGCACTTCTCGCCGCTGGCGGCGGTGCCGAGCGCGCTGTTCAGTGTGTGGCACAACATTTCCGGTGCGCTGCTTTCGACGTATTTCCGGCGCATGAGCGAGAAACAAGATCGCGAGACGCTGGCTCGGACTGACTTGGCGGGTTGATCCGCTGATTAATGCCGGGCACTCTATTGCGTACGCGGGGACGACCTCGCGGCTCAATCGAGTTTTTATCCGGGGACGACCCCGTCAATCGATGGAGGTCTCTCATGTCCTGGATCATTCTGTTTTTCGCCGGCCTGTTCGAAGTCGGCTGGGCCGTCGGCCTGAAATACACCGATGGTTTCAGCCGTCCACTGCCTACCGCGCTGACTATTGCCGCGATGGCTGTCAGCCTGGGCTTGCTCGGTTTGGCAATGAAGGAATTGCCGCTGGGCACGGCTTATGCGATCTGGACCGGGGTCGGCGCCGTAGGCACGGTGATTGCCGGGATCATTCTGTTTGGTGAATCAATGGCGTTGATTCGGTTGGCCAGTGTGGCGTTGATTATCACTGGGTTGATTGGACTCAAGGTCAGCGCTTAAACGACTGACGCCATCGCTGGCAGGCCAGCGATGGCGCCCGCACAGCCAACAACTATCTGACTGTGCCGCGCAATTCACTCACCAGCGCCTGCAACTTCACCGGCTCGGCCGCTTCCACAGCGACCGACGAACCCGCCACCAACGTCACCCGCGACCACAATCGGCGAAACACGCCCTTGTTCGGATCACGACTGAAGAAGCTCCCCCACAACCCCTGCAATGCCAGCGGAATCACCGGCACCGGTGTCTCTTCGAGAATCCGCGTCAGCCCGCCCTTGAACTCGTTGATCTCGCCATCGGCGGTCAATTTGCCTTCGGGGAAGATGCACACCAGCTCGCCGTCCTTCAGATATTGCGCAATCCGGCTGAAGGCCTTTTCGTAGATCTGAATGTCTTCCTGGCGTCCGGCGATAGGAATTGTCCCCGCCGTGCGAAAGATAAAGTTCAGCACCGGCAAGTTGTAGATCTTGTAGTACATGACAAAGCGAATGGGCCGACGCACCGCGCCGCCAATCAGCAAGGCATCGACGAACGATACGTGGTTGCACACCAGCAACGCCGCGCCTTCATCGGGGATTGCGTCAAGATTGCGATGCTCGACGCGGTACATGGAATGGCTCAGCAGCCAGATCATGAAGCGCATGCTGAACTCGGGCACGATGCTGAAGATGTAGGCGTTGACGCCGATGTTGAGCAGCGAGACCACCAGAAACAGCTGCGGGATCGACAGTTCGACCACGCTCAACAACACGATGGACACGATGGCCGAGACCACCATAAACAGTGCGTTGAGAATGTTGTTAGCGGCAATCACCCGCGCCCGCTCCTTCTCGGCGGTGCGCGACTGGATCAACGCGTACAGCGGCACGATGTAGAAACCGCCGAAAATCCCGAGGCCGAGAATGTCGAACAGCACTGCCCAGGTGTGGCCGAAGGTCAGCACTTCAACCCAACTGTGGCCAGTAACACTGTCGGGAATTCCACCGGAGTGCCACCACAGCAGCAAGCCGAACACGGTAAGACCGAAGGAGCCGAACGGCACCAGACCGATCTCGACTTTACGCCCGGAGAGCTTTTCGCAGAGCATCGAGCCAAGCGCGATGCCCACCGAAAACACCGTGAGAATCAGCGTGACCACGGTTTCGTCGCCGTGCATCCACTCCTTGGCGTAGGCCGGGATCTGCGTCAGATAAATCGCCCCGACAAACCAGAACCACGAGTTGCCGACGATCGAACGCGACACCGCCGGGGTCTGGCCCAAGCCCAGTTTCAGCGTGGCCCAGGACTGGCTGAAAATATTCCAGTTCAGGCGCATTTCCGGTGACGCAGCCGCTGCACGCGGAATGCTGCGACTGGCCAGATAACCGAGCACCGCAATGCCGATTATCGCGCCAGAAACCAACGGCGCGTAACCGGCAGACGACATCATTACGCCGGCGCCAATGGTCCCGGCAAGGATCGCCAGAAACGTGCCCATCTCCACCAGGCCGTTGCCGCCAACCAGCTCATCTTCACGCAACGCCTGCGGCAGGATCGAATACTTCACTGGCCCGAACAGCGCCGAGTGGGTGCCCATGGCGAACAACGCCACCAGCATCAGCGACAGGTGATCGAACAGAAAGCCGACCGATCCCACAGCCATGATGGCGATTTCCGCGAGCTTGATGACGCGGATCAGCGCGTCCTTGGCGAATTTTTCCCCGAACTGCCCGGCCAATGCCGAGAACAGAAAGAACGGCAGGATAAATAGCAACGCGCACAGGTTGACCCAGATCGAGCGATCACCTTCGATGGTCAGCCGATAGAGAATGGCGAGGATCAGCGATTGCTTGAACACGTTGTCGTTAAACGCGCCAAGCGATTGCGTGATGAAAAATGGCAGGAAGCGCCGGGTGCGCAGCAGGTTGAACTGTGAGGGGTGGCTCATCTTCCGTGTGTCCCTGATGGTGGTAGCGAGTGGCCTGATGTTGTTATTGGAATCTCCAACCGAGATTCAGGCCACACATTACCTAATCTTTGCCGGTTATTTCTTCAAACCTGCAATGCAGGGTGAAACAAACAGCTCACCGCGCCATGCGCCCTGCAGCGTGCGCTTGCCGACGATCAGCCACATTACCGCCAGCAACGTCACCAGCGCAGTACCGAAAACGCTAAAGAACGTCAGGTTCAAGGTGCTCGCCAGCTTCAGGGTCGCCAGCGAATACACGCCCAACGGAAAGGTAAAACCCCACCAGCCGAGGTTGAACGGGATGCCGTCGCGCAGGTAGCGCACGGTGATCAACAGCGCAATCAACATCCACCACAGGCCAAAACCCCACAAAGTGATACCGGCCACCAAGCCGAGACCCGAGGCGATTTCACCGATGCCTGGCAGACCATTAGCGGCAAAGATCGCCGGTGCATCGGCACCGAGCAGCAACATGCCCAGAGCGCCAGTGCCGATCGGGCCGAGTGCCAGCCAACTCGACGCGGCCATGTTTTCGTGGGGCAGTTTGTGCAGGGCCATGCGCAGCAGCAGGATTGTCAGAATGCTGAACGCCACGGGTAGGGAAAATGCCCAAAGTACGTAGCTGGTCACCAGCACCACCAGTTGCGAATGCGCGTCGGCCAAATGCGGCGCGAGCAAGCCACCGCTGGCCGCCGCAACTTCTGCCGCCACTACTGGCAGCAACCAGACCGCAGTCATCTGGTCGATGCTGTGTTCCTGGCGGGTAAACATCATGTACGGAATCAACACGCCGCAGGCCAGCGACATCGCCACGTCCAGCCACCACAGCACTTCCGCCAGTTGAATCACTCCGTCGCCCCAACGGGGCAAACCGAACAATAGAAAGCCGTTGATGATGGTCGCGAGGCCCATGGGAATGGTGCCGAAGAACATCGAAACGGTGGAGTGGCCAAAGATTCGGCGCGCCTCGTCGAAGAACAGGACCCAGCGCGCGGCGTAGGCCACGGTAAACAGCGCGAACAACAGAATGTTGAACATCCACAAACCTTCTGCGAAGGCGTGCATGCCGGGAATGGTCACCGGCAATTGCGCCAGCGCCAAGGCCAGCACCCCGGTGCCCATGGTTGCGGCGAACCAGTTCGGGGTGAATTGGCGGATCACTTCACGCGGGTGCTGAAGTTGGCTAAGCGGTTTCAGACCGGACTTGTTGGCGTTGGGGCAAATCATCATGAACTCCTGTCCTCGGGTGAGGTTGAGCTCATGGTAGAACCGAATCGAATATCTATATAACGGGTAATTTCTCTAACTGTTATCTGTTTTACCAATAAGCAGTCAAACGCTGCCCTCGGATTCAATTACGAGGATCCGCGCCGCACCCTGCGGGTGAGCGACATGTTCCGTGCCGACCGACGCATAAAAGATGTCGCCGACCTCGAGCAGAGTTTGCTGCTCCTCGCCGTTTTCGCGATAGCGCATCTGCACTTGGCCATCGAGCACCACGAACACCTCTTCGCCGTCATTGACGTGCCATTTGTACGGCTGATCGGTCCAGTGCAGGCGCGTGGTGATGCCGTTCATGTTGGCGATATCCAGCGCGCCCCAGGCACGTTCGGCGGTGAACGACTTGCTGCGGATAATTTTCAAGGGTAACTCCGATGCACATTTCTGATTATTCTTTGCGGCGAGCCAAGCCAGAAACTACCGCCACAAACAAAAGACTAAAGCCCCATCCAGCGAGAATCTCGCACCACATTACAAATCTGACTAACCGTTTTGCACTGAAAAAGGCGCGGACTTCCGCCAACCAACTGGATTTGGGTGTCTCGATGAGTGGAGCCCAGTCATTTTCCTGATGTAGGTCGACCAAAGGCAAAAGCAAATCCAGAGAGAAAGCGACTGGGCTGAAACCTGTATATTCCTCCCGCAAAGCATCGCATAGGTACCAGTTCCCCGGCCCCCTGAACGCATGTGGTAATTCGATCGGGAGGCGATCATGACGCTTGTCCAGCCACACTCGCTCACGATCGGGACGACAGGTTTCATAGGCCTCATCCTGAAAGATCAGCGGGTTACTCGGTGCAAAAATCCCGTCCCTCGCTGCATCCCAATAAACCCAAGTACAAAAAAACCACACAAATGCAAACCACGGTAACAAGAGCATCGGGCGATAACCGAAAGCTGTCAGGTAGCCATAGAGTAAATGCAGAAACTTGGCTGAGCATGAATAAAGCCCTCGAAAAACGCGGTTCCAGCTTTTCGGAGACTGGCCAATACGCTTGAATCTACGCAAACAATGCTCATATTCAATCCCCACTTCCTTGGCGTCTTCGGTATGCCCCATGGAATCGAGCACTTGCTGCAATTGCCGCCAGGGTTGGGGGCGAAAATGTTCCGCTGGTGACAGGGGAGACTTCTCGTCCTTGCTCAAGCACGACTTCTGCTTTTTGAGCCAAATCATGCGCTCACTGACAGCCATCGGATTATGGATGTCTACGGATTCGTAAACGAATCCATTGAGAATTGGGCGCTCTCCCCAAGAAGCGACGTCATCATTAATGGTCGAAACCTTGGCGCCTAAAAATGAAATTTCTCTAGGAGCAGATTTTAGGCCACGCAAATCAAGCCGCCCTCCCACTCTCATTCCATTGGCCCTAATTACTTGTATTGATGCTCCCTGGAAATCGATGTTTCCTTCAACCTGCAAACCAGCTAGGAGCAGTTGCCCATGAATCTCACAACCTGAATTGAAGAGCGCGTTACCGCTAATACTCGCTCGCTCAAGAACCAATGCGTAAGCGCCTCCAACCGCTTGAAATTTCGAGTTCCTACAAGATAACTGCCCGGAAATTCTAACGCCCAACAGGTTCACAATGCCTGTAGACGAGAATCCATTCCTGAGAAATACGGGGCCATTGATAACAGCGAAATCAAGGTCAAGTGACACATCTCGTTCGACAGAGAAGCTAGCGTTTTCGCAATTGAATTGCCCTCCTATTACCGCCGATCGAAAGCGCACAAAGCCTTTAGCCGAAAACCCACCGGAGAGAAAAACACCGGTACGAATCTCCGCGAAGGAAGCGTTCAGACATACCTTGTCGCCTGCATCAAATTGCGAACCAGAACAATTCAACGCAGATGAAATTCTAGCGGAATTAAGTTCGACCAATCCCTCGGTATGTGTAGATGAGAATACCAAACTGTTATTGACGATCAGTCGTTCAGCTAAAAACGACTTGAGGGAACAATCTTTGAATTTGAGCAGGTGAGCAAAAATCGCTCCTCTGAAATTGATGTCTTTTTCGAATCTGCACTTTTCAAAAACTACAGGCATTGTCACTGTAATTCCGACAAGAGACAGAGAGCCCTCTATAAATGCGCCCTGCAGCTGCAGATATTCGCCAAGAAATGCTCCCTTGGAGCATGTCAGTATCAAAGAACGCAAAAAAATCGCCCGAACCACATTTTCATCAGTTGAAACGTCGGGCAGAGTTTCGCCAATTTTGGCGACAAATCCCTGTTTGAAACACTCAAGCAAACGCTGCTCAGCAGGACGAAATCGTCCATTCTCGTCCTGTAAGCGTCCCAGCAATTTCGAACTGTCATCCATTTACGTTCACTCAATCAACACACAGCCAAGAAAGCGGGCATGTTAGTGAACGGGCGTTTCGCCATCAATGGGCTATTGGCCAATTGAACGCTCAGAGTTTCTACGAGCAGCAAAGCTTTGACTCCATAGCAAAAGCATTCCGCTCACAGAAAGAAGCACCAATATCGCACCATAACCATCGGTGGTGGCGAGCAAACCGAAACTGCGAGAGAAGTACCCGGCCAGCAGTGCGGGCACACAAAACGCCAGATAACTCAGCGCGTAGTAAGCCGACATCAATCCCGCCCGCTCATGCGGCAGTGCCAACGGCACCAGACTACGCACCGCCCCCAAAAACCCTGAGCCAAAGCCACAACCGGCCACCAGCGTACCGAGGAAAAACAGCGGCAGACTGGCGCTGTGCACGCCCAGCAAAATCAGCACTACACCGGTCGGCAGCAAGCTCGCGCCGAGTTGCAGCGCTCGGACGGCGGGTCGATTTCGCAAGGTGAAAATCATCAGCGCACCGGTCACAGTCAACGCCGCCACGGTCGCGCCGCCGATCAGGTTCGAAGTCGATCCCGTCGCGGTTCGCACCAGCGAAGGTGCCAGCGACGCGTAAAAACCACCGAGCGCCCACGTCGCGGTGTTCAATGGCAACACCCGCCACAGCGTGGAACGCGCTTGCTCTGGCACATGCAATGTCGGCCGCAACGAAGCCCAGGCGCCGGCTTGCGGCGAAACGCTTTCCGGCAGCCGCCAGACATACAGCGCCTGCAATACAAACAGCGCAAGCAGCAACCAATAGGTCAACTGCAACGGTGCAGGGGCGAATTCGGCCAGCAAACCACAGCCCATTGCGCCGAGCGCCATTCCAAGCAAAGGCGCGACGCTGTTGATCAACGGCCCCTGCTGACGGTCGGTATCGAGCAGCGTCGCGCTCAAAACCGCGGTGGCCATGCCCGTAGCAAAACCCTGCAGTATCCGCGCACCGATCAGCCAGCTCACGCTATCGGCGTAGATAAACAGCAGCATCGCCACGGCGTTCAACACAACCGCGGCGAAGATCACCGGTTTACGCCCAAGGTGATCCGACAAAGAGCCGACCGTGAGCAACGCGGCCAGCAGACTCAATGCGTACACGCCGAAAATCAGGGTCAGCATCGCCGCAGAGAAGTGCAGTTGATCCTGATACAGGTGATACAACGGCGTCGGCGCCGTGGAAGCGGCGAGAAAACTGAGTAAGGTGATCGCCAGAAACCACAGGCTGGATCGGTTGGAAACAATACTGATCATGTGCACACTCCGCAAAAGCTAATTTTTTGCTTTTGCGGAGTGTGCTCGCGGCCTGAGCTTAAAGCAAATTCTTTGTGTTAAGGTTCGACGCATGACTATTAAAGAAGGTTTACGCCCAGGTGGCCGCAGCGCCCGGGTGCAGGAATCGATTCATTCCGCGGTGCGTGCGCTGCTGGAAGAACAAGACCGTTCGAGCGTGACAGTGCCGCAAATCGCTGCACGGGCAGGCGTCACGCCGTCGACCATTTACCGGCGCTGGGGTGATCTGGCGGTCCTGCTGGCGGATGTCGCCCTTGCCCGCATGCGCCCTGATAGCGAGCCGGCCGAAACCGGCAGCCTGCGTAGCGATATCCTCGCCTGGGCCGAGCAGTATCTGGACGAAATGAGTTCGGAACCGGGCCGCAACATGATGCGCGACGTGCAGGCGAGCGCCACGCCTGGGTATTGCGTGGCGATCATTGGCGCGCAGTTGCAGACCATTATCGAGCGTTATCCGAATGAATCGGCGCCGAGTGTTGATCGCCTGATAAACCAAGTGGTGGCGCCTGTGGTTTTCCGCATTCTGTTTTCAGCGGCGGCGCTGGAAGTTGAAGAACTGCATCGACTGGTTGATCTGGCGTTGAAGCAGAACTAAACGCCTGCCAGAACTCAGCAGTTCTGCGCCTGCGACACCCCGCCACGCCTCGACCTTGGTCGACACTGACTATCCGCAGCGCTCGTGCGAGACTGTCCGCCCGGGCGGGAGTCCCGGGAGTCTTCTGTCGGGAGTGTTGCATGTCGCTGTCCACCGGGCTGATCGCCGCCGTCGCCCTGGCCTATATGGCCATCATGTTCGCCATCGCCTTCTACGGCGACCGGCGCAGCACGCCGTTGCCGCCACGAGTGCGCGCGTGGGTATACAGCCTGTCACTGGCAGTTTATTGCACCAGCTGGACCTTCTTCGGCGCGGTCGGTCAGGCCGCCGAACAGTTGTGGTCATTCCTGCCGATCTACCTCGGGCCGATTTTGCTGCTGCTTGGAGCACCCTGGGTGCTGCAAAAAATGGTGATGATCAGCAAACAGGAGAACATCACCTCGATCGCCGACTTCATCGCCGCGCGTTACGGCAAATCGCAATCGCTGGCGGTGGTGGTCGCGTTGATCTGTCTGGTCGGCGTCCTGCCCTACATCGCTTTGCAACTCAAGGGCATCGTCCTCGGCGTTAACCTGCTGATCGGTGCCGGCGCCGACGCCATGGGCACCCGCGCTCAAGATACGGCGCTGATCGTGTCGCTGGTGCTGGCGCTGTTCACCATCGTCTTCGGTACGCGCAACCTCGACGCCACCGAGCACCACCGGGGCATGGTGCTGGCGATTGCGTTCGAGTCGCTGGTCAAATTATTTGCGTTTCTCGCCGTGGGTGCGTTCGTCACTTACGGTTTGTACGACGGTTTCGATGACCTGTTCAGTCAGGCGAAGCTCGCGCCGCGTCTTGAGGAATACTGGAAAGAAACCATCAACTGGCCGTCGATGGTGGTGCAAACCGGCGTGGCGATGATGGCGATCATTTGTCTGCCGCGACAATTCCACGTCACGGTGGTGGAGAACATCGACCCGCAGGATCTGCGTCTGGCGAAATGGGTGTTTCCGGCCTACCTGGCTTTGGCCGCGCTGTTTGTAGTCCCGATCGCTCTGGCCGGTCAGATGCTGCTGCCAAGCTCGGTGCTGCCGGACTCCTTCGTGATCAGCCTGCCGCTGGCGCAGGCGCATCCGGCACTGGCGATGCTCGCATTCATCGGTGGAGCCTCGGCGGCGACCGGCATGGTCATTGTGGCCAGCGTGGCGCTGTCGACCATGGTTTCCAACGACATGCTGTTGCCGTGGCTACTGCGCCGGAACAACGCCGAGCGCCCGTTTGAAGTGTTCCGCCAGTGGATGCTGTCGGTGCGCCGCGTGAGCATCGTGGTGATTCTGCTGTTGGCCTATGTCAGTTACCGCTTGCTCGGCTCGACCGCGAGTCTGGCAACCATCGGCCAGATTGCCTTCGCGGCGGTCACGCAACTGGCGCCAGCGATGCTCGGCGCGCTGTACTGGAAACAGGCCAATCGGCGCGGCGTGTTTGCCGGGCTCGCGGCGGGCACATTCCTCTGGTTTTACACGCTGGTTCTGCCGATTGCCGCGCGCAGTCTTGGCTTGCCGCTGGAAAGTTTCCCCGGCCTCGCATGGCTGCACAGCAACCCGTTGAATCTGCCGATCACCCCGCTGACGCAAGGCGTGGTGCTGTCCCTGGCCGGCAACTTCACCTTGTTCGCCTGGGTTTCCGTGTTGTCGCGCACGCGGGTGTCGGAGCACTGGCAGGCAGGACGCTTCATTGGCCAGGAAATCAGCGCCCGACCAAGCGCGCGTTCGATGCTCGCGGTGCAGATCGACGATTTGCTGCAACTGGCAGCACGCTTTGTCGGTGAAGAACGCGCGCGGCAGAGCTTCATCCGCTTCGCTTACCGCCAGGGTAAAGGCTTCAACCCGAACCAGAACGCCGACGACGAATGGATCGCGCACACCGAACGTTTGCTGGCTGGCGTGCTTGGCGCTTCTTCGACG
The DNA here is from genome assembly GCF_048822895.1 of Pseudomonas sp. P4795. Classification (NCBI taxonomy): domain Bacteria; kingdom Pseudomonadati; phylum Pseudomonadota; class Gammaproteobacteria; order Pseudomonadales; family Pseudomonadaceae; genus Pseudomonas; species Pseudomonas sp. P4795. The sequence goes on from NZ_JBMFBT010000019.1 coordinate 20,101, forward strand.
CGAGCGGTAGTAAAAGCCGCCATCGAAGGTCGGGAAATGCAGTTGGAGGACGTAGTCCGGATCGCCGACGAAGCCTCGGAAGTGCTGCAGTTCAACCGCGCGTTGCTGCAAGGCGCGATTGAAAACATCACCCAAGGCATCAGCGTGGTCGACCAGTCACTGAAACTGGTGGCGTGGAACCGGCGTTATCTGGAGCTGTTCAACTATCCGGACGGTTTGATCAGCGTTGGCCGACCGATTGCCGACATCATTCGCTACAACGCCGAACGCGGTTTGTGCGGCCCCGGCGAAGCGGAAGTGCACGTCGCGCGACGCCTGCACTGGATGCGCCAGGGCCGTGCGCACACCTCGGAACGGTTGTTCCCCAACGGACGGGTGATCGAGCTGATCGGCAACCCGATGCCCGGCGGCGGTTTCGTCATGAGTTTCACCGACATCACCGCGTTCCGCGAAGCCGAACAGGCGCTGACCGAGGCCAATGAAGGGCTTGAACAACGGGTGAGCGAACGCACGCAGGAGCTGTCGCAACTCAACGTCGCGTTGACCGAAGCCAAGGGCACCGCCGAAGCGGCCAACCAATCGAAAACCCGGTTTCTGGCGGCGGTCAGCCATGACTTGATGCAGCCGCTGAACGCCGCGCGACTGTTCTCCGCCGCACTCTCGCATCAGGACGACGACTTGAGCAGCGAGGCGCAGAAACTGGTGCGTCATCTGGATAGCTCGTTGCGCTCGGCGGAGGATCTGATCAGTGATCTGCTGGATATTTCGCGCCTGGAAAACGGCAGGATCAATCCGGATCGCAAGCCGTTCGCGATCAACGAGTTGTTCGACATTCTCGGTGCGGAGTTCAAGGCGTTGGCGCAGGAGCAGGGTCTGAGCTTCCGCGTACGCGGCAGCCAGTTGCGCATCGACAGCGATATGAAACTGCTGCGGCGCATCTTGCAGAACTTCCTGACCAATGCCTTCCGCTACGCCAAAGGCCCGATTCTGTTGGGCGTGCGCCGGCGCAAGGGTGAAATCTGTCTGGAGGTGTGGGACCGCGGGCCGGGGATTCCAGAAGATAAACAGCAAGTGATTTTCGAGGAATTCAAACGCCTCGACAGCCATCAGACCCGCGCCGAAAAGGGTCTGGGGCTGGGGCTGGCGATTGCCGACGGCTTGTGCCGGGTGCTCGGCCATACATTGCGCGTGCGCTCATGGCCGGGGCGCGGCAGCGTGTTCAGCGTGCGCGTGCCGCTGGCCCGCACGCAGATTGCGCAGCCGAGCGTTGCGCTCGAGATCAACGGCAAGTTGCACAGCGGCGCGCGGGTGCTGTGCATCGACAATGAAGACAGCATTCTGATCGGTATGAACAGCCTGCTGACGCGCTGGGGCTGTCAGGTGTGGACGGCGCGCAATCGCGAAGAGTGCGCGGCGCTGCTGGCCGATGGGGTGCGCCCGCAACTGGCGCTGGTGGACTATCACCTTGATCACGGGGATACCGGCACCGAGTTGATGGCATGGCTGCGCACCTGTCTCGGTGAGCCGGTGCCGGGGGTTGTCATCAGTGCAGACGGCCATCCGGAAACCGTGGCGCGGGTGCATGCGGCGGGGCTGGATTATTTGCCGAAACCGGTGAAACCGGCGGCGTTGCGGGCGTTGTTGAGCCGGTATTTGCCGCTTTAAAAGCAA
>NZ_JBMFBT010000002.1:0-909982 GCF_048822895.1 Pseudomonas sp. P4795
CCTAATTTAGTTTTTCTATCAGCGCACGTAAAACACTGCTTATATATAGACGTCTCCAGCCCGAATGCGCACTATATTGCCCAACACCAAAAACAACACTTTCCACTGCCTCACCTCGGATGACGCCATTCCATGAATGACCACCCACGCAGCCTTGCCTCGATTCTGTTCCCGGTCGGCCTGCTATTAATAGCCATGGCATCAATCCAGTCCGGTGCCTCTCTGGCCAAAAGTATGTTCCCCATCATTGGCGCCCAGGGCACCACTACTCTACGGCTGATCTTCGCCAGCGTGATCATGCTGATATTGCTCAGACCCTGGAGAGCCAAGCTCACCGCGAAATCCCTGCGCACGGTGATCGTCTACGGAATGGCGTTGGGTGGCATGAACTTCCTCTTCTATATGTCATTGCGCACAGTACCCTTGGGAATCGCCGTGGCGCTGGAGTTCACTGGCCCATTGGCAGTTGCTATTTACGCATCCCGGCGAGCGATCGACTTTCTCTGGATCGCGCTGGCAGCGGTAGGACTTCTACTGCTCATACCTACGGGTGCGACGAGCGCCGGTATTGATCTGGTCGGCGCCGGCTATGCACTGGGAGCAGGCGTGTGCTGGGCCTTGTATATTCTGTTCGGTCAGAAGGCCGGCGCGGACAATGGCGTAACGACTGCCGCGCTGGGCGTGATGATCGCTGCGCTGTTTGTTGCTCCCATCGGCATCGTCCACGCTGGCGCCGCTCTACTGACACCCTCTCTGATCCCGATCGCGATTGGCGTCGCGATCCTGTCCACCGCCCTGCCCTACACACTGGAGATGGTCGCACTGACCCGCATGCCCGCGCGAACATTCGGCACCCTGATGAGTATCGAACCGGCATTCGGTGCACTGTCGGGCCTGCTGTTCCTGCAGGAATACCTTTCCTTGTCACAATGGATGGCCATTCTGTGCATTATTCTGGCCTCAGTCGGCGCAACTCTGACCATGAGTAGTGGCGTCAAACCTGCGATTGCGGCGGATTGAAACAGGATTTGACGAAGGTCTGGCAATTGGCGCGCATTTAGGCCATGTTTAGCCTCGCAACCCAATGCCAGACATGGATTTTTTCGGATAGGGATATCAGAAACGCTTCAAGCGAGAGCGCATGCAGGCGGACCCGAGCACAAGACTCGAGGCTGTCATAAGGACGGGAATGAAACGAATTTTGCTACTGATCGCCATGCTCGCCGTTGCGAGTTGCGCGGCAACCTCCAGCCCCAAAGTGAAACACGGTAAAAAGGGCCTGCACATCAACTGCTCGGGCCTTTCGTCCTCTTGGGACAAGTGCTACACCCGCGCCGCCAACTCCTGCGCGCCGAAGGGTTACAAGGTCATCGCCAAATCAGGTGACTCGGTGGAAGAACCGGGGGATTACCCATTTGGTCTCAATCCTGCCGGTTACACCAGCCGCAGCATGATCGTCATCTGCAAGTAAGTTGCGGCCGCTAAGGTACTCGTTGAATAGCGAGCTGGCGGCCGATTTCCTCGTGACTGGCCTGCAACACCTGGCGCTGAATCTTCGGCGTGGCGAGCATTCGCGCAACCACCAAGGCGCCTACACACTGCGACAGGATGGCCCAAGCCAGGCTGTCACTCTGCAGAATCTGCGCCCAGCTCTCCTGCAGCCGACAAATCCACAGCTCCGCCTGCTCCCGCACCACTTCATCCGAACGTGCGATCTCCGCTCCCAGCGCAGGTAACGCGCAGCCCAGTTCAGGGCTCTCGACATGCGCCATGCTCAGATACTTTTTCAGACAACGCTGCAGCCGATCACGATCCTGCGTTCCCTGCCCGCCAAGACGCTCAAGACTTTGGCTCAACTCACGCTCGACAATGGCCGCGAACAAATCATCCTTCGATGAAAAGTGGCTATAGAACGCTGCACCACTCAACCCGATAGCCTTCATCAGCCCATCAACGCCTACCGTAGAGAAGCCAGCCTTCTTCGCCGACAGGGAACTGCTTTGCAGCAATTTTTCTCTGGTTTCCAGCTTGTGACTGGCGGAGTAACGCATACGTATGACCTCAAATTTGATTGCCTTGACGCTGAGCGAATCCTAGCATAACGTTCGTTCACTTAACGATCGTTAACCAAAGGGGTTTTGCCCATGAATAACAAGAAGGTCGTACTGGTTGTAGGTGCGGGGGATGCCACGGGTGGTGCCATCGCCAAACGGTTTGCCAAGGAAGGTTTCGTGGCATGCGTCACGCGACGCAGCGCCGACAAGCTGCAACCGCTGTTGGACTCGATTGAGGCTGAAGGAGGTGAAGCTCACGGCTTTGCCTGCGATGCACGCAAGGAAGAAGACGTTATCGCGCTGATCGAAGACATCGAAACACGCATCGGACCAATCGAAGCGTTCGTCTTCAACATAGGCGCCAACGTGCCTTGCAGCATCCTCGAGGAAACCGCGCGCAAGTATTTCAAGATTTGGGAAATGGCCTGCTTCTCAGGCTTCCTCAATGCGCGCGAAGTGGCCAGACGCATGGTCACGCGCAATCGCGGCACGATCCTGTTCACCGGTGCCACCGCCGGACTGCGCGGCGCCTCGGGATTCGCCGCGTTCGCCGGCGCAAAGCATGGCATCCGCGCTTTGGCGCAAAGCATGGCCCGCGAACTTGGACCCCTGAACATCCACGTCGCTCATGTAGTGGTCGACGGCGCCATCGATACAGATTTCATCCGCAACAGTTTTCCCGAGAAATACGCGACCAAGGATGAGGACGGCATTCTCAACCCTGAACACATCGCCGAAAACTACTGGTATCTGCACAGCCAGCCACGGGACGCCTGGACCTTCGAGCTGGATCTGCGCCCGTGGAACGAACGCTGGTAATCCTTCCCATAACAAAAAGAGCAGCGAACATGAGCAAAACCGTAGAGTTCTATTTCGATCTCGGCAGTCCCGCCACTTACCTGGCTTACACGCAATTGCCGAAGATCTGCGCCGACACCGACAGTCAGTTGGTCTACGTTCCAATGCTGCTCGGCGGCGTTTTCAAAGCCACCGGCAATGCCTCACCGGCGATGATTCCAGCCAAGGGCCGTTACATGTTTCAGGATCTGGATCGTTACGCCAAACGCTACGGCGTGCCGCTCAGATTCAATCCGCATTTCCCAATCAATACGTTGCTGCTGATGCGCGCCGTCACCGGCATTCAACTGCGGCAGCCAGAGCGCTTCCTCGCATTCATCGACTGCCTGTTCAAAGCGCTTTGGGTCGACGGCCGTAGTCTCGATGAACCGGCGACCGTCGCAGCGGTACTGAGCGAACACGGCTTCAACCCTGAAGAAGTGCTGGCCCTGAGCAACGACGATGCCGTCAAAAGCGCACTCAAGGAAAATACCGAAACAGCCATTAAACGCGGTGTTTTCGGGGCGCCGAGCATGTTTATCGGCAATCAGATGTTTTTCGGCCAGGATCGACTGGATTTCGTCGAACAAGCCCTGCGCTGAACGGGGGGCGCCCTAAACCAAAAGGCTCGGGTGCTGGCAGCAGCGCCCGAGCTTCAAGCTATTAGATAGCGACCGTGCGCGCGTTCAACCACTCCAGCGCCGCACCGTTGAGCAGCGGGCTCAGGCGCTCGCGCACTTCGGCGTGATAAGCGTTGAACCACTGTTTCTCTTCCTGAGTCAGCAACGCTGGTTCCAGGCAACGAGTATCAATCGGGCACAGGGTCAGGGTTTCGAATTTGAGGAACTCACCGAACTCACTGCTGCCAGCGGCAACGTTCATTGCCAGGTTCTCGATACGCACGCCCCAGCGACCCGGACGGTAAGTACCCGGCTCGATCGAAGTGATCATCCCCAACTGCATCGCCGTTTGCGGCGCCGCAGCCGCCTGATAGGCAATCACCTGCGGGCCTTCGTGAACATTGAGGAAATAACCGACGCCGTGGCCGGTGCCATGACCGTAATCCACACTTTCGGCCCAGATCGGCGCGCGCGCAATGGCGTCGAGCAGAGGTGACAGAATGCCTTTCGGAAACTGCGCGCGGGACAATGCGATCACGCCTTTCAACACGCGTGTGCAATCACGTTTCTGCTCAGCGGTGGGCGTACCCACCGGCACCATGCGCGTGATATCGGTGGTACCGCCCAGATACTGGCCGCCAGAGTCGATCAGCAGCAAGCCGTCACCCTCGATCACCGCGTACTCTTGCTCGGTGGCGTGGTAATGCGGCATTGCGCCGTTGGCGTTAAACGCGGCAATGGTGTTGAAACTCAGCGACACGTAATCGGGACGACGCTCACGCGCTGCAGTGAGTTTTTCGTCGATGGTCAGTTCGGTGATTCGTTCGTTGCCCAACGCCGAATCCAGCCAGGTGAAGAATTCGCACAACGCAGCGCCGTCCTGCTCCATCGCCTGACGGATGTGGCCGGCATCGGCTTGGCTTTTTTGCGATTTGGCCAACGTAGTCGGGTTGAGTCCTTCGACCAGTTGCACAGCGCTATCGAGGTTTTCCAGCAGCCCCGAGGTGACGCGCGCCGGGTCCACCAGCAAGCTCGCGCCGGCCGGAACCGCGCGCAAGGCGTCAGCCACTTCGCTGTAATCGCGCAGCGTCACGCCGTCTTGCTCCAGTACCGCGCGCAGCTCGGCGTCGACTTTGCTCAGGGCCACAAACAAAGTGGCTTGCTGCTGACTGATCAGTGCAAAAGAAACGAACACCGGGTTGAACGACACATCTGCGCCGCGCAGGTTAAACAGCCAGGCAATGTCATCGAGAGTAGCGATGAAGTGCCAGTCAGCACCGCGTTCCTGCAAAGTCTCGCGCAATGCCGCGAGTTTCTCGCCACGGCTGACGGTCGCTTGCGGCGGAAGATGTTGATAGATCGGCGCGGTCGGCAAACTCGGCCGGTCGCTCCAGACTTCTTTGAGCAAATCGATATCAGTGCGCAGGCTGGCGCCACGGGTTTCAAGTTTGCCGCTCAAAGTCCGCGCCGAAGCCACGGCCATGACCGCGCCATCGACCGCGACCACACCGCCTTCAGGGGTCTGCTCAGCCAGCCAGTCCAGCGGACTTGGTTGACCCGGTTGCAGCTTGACCAGTTCGATGCCGCTGCCGTCGAGCTCCTTCGTCGCCTGCTCCCAATAACGACTGTCGGCCCAAACACCGGCGAAATCGGGGGTGACAATCAAAGTACCGACCGAACCATGAAAACCCGAAAGCCACTGGCGGCCCTGCCAATAACCCGGCAGGTATTCCGATAAATGCGGGTCGGCGGACGGCACCAACAGTGCATGAATGCCTTCGCGATGCATCGCTTCACGGGTTTGCGCCAAGCGCTGGGGAACCGATCCTTCGGTCAGGGTCTGGATACTCATCGTGTCTCCTGCTAATCACTTTTTCGTTATTGTTCGGTGCCGTGCAAAATCGGCGCGTTACAGCCCGGTCGCCCAAAATGCCGGAGCACTGGTGCAGGCGGTTTTAATCAGTTGAATGGCCTGATCGATATCTTCGGCGGTGGTGAAACGGCCGAGGCTCAGGCGGATGGTGCGACCGGCCAGATGCGCGTCATGTCCCAATGCCAACAACACGTGGGATGGCGCATTGCTCGCGGAATTGCAGGCCGAGGTCGCGGAGAACGCAATCGAATGGCTCAGCGCCGCCGAATTGAATTCACCTTCGCTGAAGGTCAGGCTCAAGGTGTGTGGAATACGCTGAGTCGCGCTGCCGTTGAGGCGCACACCCGGCAAACTCAACAGTTGCTCAAGCAAACGTTCGCGCAATGCAACGATGGCGCGCTTCTCTTGATCAAACTCGGCACCGGCCAGCGCAAACGCTGCACCCATCGCTGCGATCTGATGCGTCGCCAGCGTACCGGAGCGCAAACCGCCCTCGTGCCCCCCGCCATGAATCTGCGCCTGCAAGCGTTGTTGCGCGCGCGGCCCGACATATAACGCGCCGATGCCTTTGGGACCGTAGAGTTTGTGCGCCGAGAACGACATCAGATCCACCGGCCACTGCGCCAGATCAATCGCAACTTTGCCTGCACCCTGCGCCGCATCGACATGGAACAACGCTTCGCGGCCGCGAACCACTTCGCCGATGGACTGAATGTCGTTGAGCGTGCCGAGCTCATTGTTGACTAGCATCAGCGACACCAGAAACGTGTCCTCGCGCATGGCTTCGCTGACCGCTTGCGCAGTGATCAGGCCTTCGGCATTCGGCACCAGATAAGTCACGGCGACACCGGCGTCCTGCAATTGCCGGGCGGTATCGAGAATGGCTTTGTGTTCGATCTGGCTGGTAATGATGTGCCCACCGGACACACCGCGCGCCTGCGCTACGCCTTTGAGGGCGAGGTTGTTGGATTCGGTAGCACCGGACGTCCAGACGATCTGTTCAGCCTGGGCACCGACCAGTTCGGCGACTTGTCGGCGGGCGTGCTCGACCGTCTGCCGGGCCTGCTGGCCGAACGCGTGAGAGCTGGAGGCCGGATTGCCGAAATTGGCGTTGAAGCCAAGACACTCGATCAGCACCTGGATGACCCGCTCGTCGACCGGAGTGGTGGCGGCGTAATCGAAATACAGCGGACGTTGGTTCATAAAAAACTCGCAGAGCGTGTTCCGGGATCAGGAGGCTCGTGTCTGCAAACGGCAAAGCACAGCCTCGTGAGCTGCGCCCGGGTTCGAGAGCGTCATCAATACCTGATCGGATGCCGTTAAAGAAGGACAACTTCATTTAAAAGTGCGTAGGAACGCTCCTGAACGCGACTTTAACAGGCATCGGGCCGGCGGTTGAAGCAATGCGTCAGCTAAAGCTTTCGAGAAGTAACGGATACAGCGAAATCACCAGCAACGCCGCCATACCCCAGTTGAACACGCGCAACCAGCGACGATCCTTGAGCACATTGCGCAGCAGCGTGCCGCACGCCGCCCAGACGCCCACACTCGGCAGATTGATGATGGCGAATACGGCGGCGATCACCACCACGTTAGTGAAATAACCCTGCATCGGCGTGTAAGTGCTGATGGCACCGATGGCCATGATCCACGCCTTGGGATTGACCCATTGAAACGCCGCCGCACTCAGATAGCTGATCGGCTTGGCATCGCCCTTTTCGCTGTCGCTGACTGGACCCGAGTGGGCGATTTTCCACGCCAGGTACAGCAGATACGCCGCACCGACATAACGCAGCACGGTATAGAGAAGCGGATAAGTCTGGAACACCGCACCTAAGCCAAAGCCCACCGCCACCACCAATACGAAGAAGCCGCAGGTTATGCCGAGCATGTGCGGGATGGTGCGGTTAAAGCCGAAGTTCACGCCCGATGCCAGCAACATGGTGTTGTTCGGCCCCGGTGTGATCGAGGTGACAAGGGCAAACAGGGCAAAGCCCAGCAGCAGATCAAGCGAGAGGGTCATGGCAGGCAATCCGTCGGGGTCATTCAGGTAATGACCCTATCGCACGAGACGGCGCAAACCCACGGACAGTTGCGAAAACTTCGAGCAGTACAGTTACTGATCAGCTGGGACGACCGTGCAGCTGTACGGCACGCTCGGCGCTCATTTCACCGTTGTTGTCGAAACCAAAAACCTTCTGCGGCTGGCCGAGCAATTCGGCTTTTTTCGCGTGGTATTCCTCGAAAGAGAGGCCGCGACGATTCAGCGTTTCCAGCGCCAGTTCGCGGGATTCCTCCGCCGAATAAGGGCGCAATTCCGGGGAAACGTGACTCGCACATCCGGCGAGAACGGAGACAGCGAGCATTAGCGAAACAGTCAGTAAATGATTCATGGGAGCGTCCTGGCGAGCAGCGTTAGTCGATGGAGCAAGGCTACGCCCGCGCCCGCTTGCGCAGAAATCAACGCTCTCAATAGTGGCTATCAGGATTCAGGAACGTCGCTCCAGTTCTCGTCTAGCCGACCAGTTGGCAATGCAGACCGTCGTCCTGATTGCGCGCGATGCTGCTTAGCACCTGAAATGAACCGAAAGTCACGGTTCTGGCGTGATGCGCGCGGATCAGTTGCCAGAAATCCTGCTCGCCGGTTTCGAAACTCTCGAACGCCGCCTCCCCCGCTTCGCGCGATTGCCATTGCAGAAAACTCAGCACCCGTCGGCCATCGTCGCTCGCCTGAACGCTGGCGCTGACGAAACCGGCGTAGCGCTGAGCCAGGCGTTCGGTCTGGATCGACAGCGCAGACACCAACGCCGGTTGTTGCCTTGGTTCGATCTCGAACTCGATCAATTGGGTAAAACTGCTGTTTTTCGCCAATGCTTGCATGAAAGCCCCCGCTAATCTGTAGGACGAATCTTGCGACTCGAAGGCGTGCAGGGTAAAACCTCTAGTTAAGTCAAGGTCAAGAGACATTTTCCAATGATCACCCCGGAAAACCTGCACAAGCAGCTGAGCGTCGGCGAAGTCGCGGCGCGCAGCGGCGTCGCGGTCACCGCCCTGCACTTTTATGAAAGCAAAGGTTTGATCAAGAGCCAGCGCAATGCGGGTAACCAGCGGCGCTATCCACGGGAAGTGTTGCGGCGGGTGGCGTTGATCAAAGTTGCGCAGCGGCTGGGAATTCCGCTGGCGGAGATTGGCCAGGCGTTGCAGCAGTTGCCAGATAACCGCGCACCGACCGCGGCGGACTGGAAGGTGTTGTCCGAGCAATGGAGCCGGGAACTCGATGATCGCATCAACCAATTGATGGTGCTGCGTGATCGACTGAATGGCTGCATCGGCTGCGGCTGTCTGTCGATGGAGGCCTGTCCGCTGCGCAATCAGGGCGATGTACTCGGCGAGCAAGGCCCGGGGGCGCATTTTCTCGACAAGCCGGTCTGAGGTCGAAGTGGTTGCTCGTCGGTTGCCCGATTGTGGTGCGAGGCTGGATCTATAGTGAACCGACCGGAAATCCGGTTCAGCTCCACCCTCATCCCACAATAACCACAGGGAGGAACGTCATGAGCGTCAAACCCATTCCCGAGGGGTATCACAGCATTACCCCGTATCTCGGCATCCACAAGGCAGCCGAAGCCATCGACTTCTACAAAACCGCCTTCGGCGCGACTGAAGTGATGCGCCTGACGATGCCCGACGGCGGCATCGGCCATGCCGAACTGCGCATCGGCGACAGCGCGATCATGCTCGGATCGCCCTGCGATCAGGGTCCGCTGAGCAATCCCGATAAATCGGTGTCGGTCGGTTTGCATCTGTATGTGACAGATGTCGACAAGTCCTTCCAACGAGCGCTGGATGCCGGGGCTACCTCGGTGTCGCAAGTGAAAGACCAATTCTATGGCGACCGCAGCGGCACTTTAAAAGATCCCTACGGCCATCTGTGGTTTCTCGCCACGCGCAAGGAAGATCTGACCCAGGAGCAGATCGAGCAGCGGGCGCAGGAGATGTTCAAGCAAGGGTAATTATTCTGCCTCAGTTCTGGCGGCGACTGCCGCCAGTTTCGATTTGCCCCAAACCGCTACGCATTTACGCCGCCCACGGTAGTGAGATTGCGATCGCGAAACATTTACTTTCATATCCCTCATCGGGATTTGCTTCGCTCATCCGTCTTATAAAGATGCGGATCGGCCGCGTCGGCAACAGCCACGGCCGGACTTTCAGGGACTCCTGTGCTGCGAAGCCCGTAGTACCGACTCCCCCCATTGAATCAAGACGTTCAATCATGTCGAAGAAATCCCGCTCCAAACTGTGGTTCCTGGTACATAGCTGGCTGGCGTTACCAATCTGGTTCTTTGTACTGATCGTGTGTGTCACCGGCACCCTCGCAGTAGTCAGTCAGGAAATCGTCTGGCTGGCCAATCCGCAAATGCGCGCCAGTGCGCCTTCGGACGATGCACCACTGCTCAGTTACGACCAAGTCCTCGCCGCGATCAAAAAAGCCGAACCGCAGACGCTGGTAGAAAGTATCAGCCGTCCCGACGAGTCGCACTTCGCCCTCGATGTCGAAGTCAGTTATCCGGACGGACGCTCGCAAACGGTCTATGTGAATCCCTACACCGGCGTGATCCAGGGTGGCGCGCCACAATTCGACTTCAAGGCCTTTACACGCGCGCTACATGGCTGGTGGCTGGTGCCGTTCACCAACGGTTACAGCTGGGGCTGGTATCTGGTGTCGTTCCTCGGCCTGCCGCTGCTGGCATCGCTGGTGACCGGGCTGGTGGTGTACAAGCGCTTCTGGAAAGCCTTTTTCAAACCGACCCTGCGCATCCGCCACGGCGCGCGGATTTTCTGGGGCGATTTCCACCGCTTGAGCGGCATCTGGTCGATCTGGTTCATCGCGGTGATTGCCGTCACCGGCACCTGGTTCCTGATCCAGGCGCTGCTCTCGGACAACCAGATATCCTGGTCCAGCGAACCGATCATCCCGGCGCTGTCGCGCGAAGCCGTACCGCTGTCGGTCGACGCGAGGCCGCCGGCCAGAATCAGCCTGGATCGCGCGATCGAAATCACCGAACAACAGATTCCCGGCCTCGAAGTCAGCTTCGTCAGCCTGCCAGCCAATGCCTACAGCCACCTGAGCATCGGTGGTCGCGGCTGGTATCCGTTGATGTTCCAGACCGCCACGCTCAATCCATACAACGGTGAAATGGCGGCGTCACGCCTGTTGTCTGACCGCACCTCGCTGGAGTTCGTCACCGAGTCCATGCGTCCATTGCACACCGGCGACTTTGGCGGGCTGTGGATCAAGCTGATCTGGTTCTTCTTCGGCCTGCTGCTGAGCATGATGGTGCTCAGCGGACTGTTGATCTGGACTAAACGCACTGCGTTGGCTACGGCCAATGCGCTCAAACGCGAAAACAAGAAACAGCGCGCGGTAGCAAAAACAACGCCGCTGCGTGAACTGTCGGAGGTCGACCAGTGAGCAAAGCCATGACTGCCCCTCAACCTTCACGGCTGCGCCAGTTCTGGCATAAATGGCGCTTCCACATCAACGTATTGCTGTTGCTGGTTCCCCTGGGATTCATGCCCAAGTACTTCGCCGATGCCGCGCTGTTTCGCGGGGACAGTGGTTTGGGCGAGCGCGAGATTGGCCAGGTCCAGGTCGGTCCGTGGAGCTTGCGCCTGGCCGAGATGCGCAATGAAGCACCGCTCAGCGGTCCCGCCGGTTACATGAAAGATTTCAACGCGGCGTTGTGCGATGCCTGCATCGAGCAGGTCAAGGCGACGTATCTGCGTATCGGCAAGCCACGCAGCCTGCGCGCCGCCGGGGTGATTTTCTTCGGCACGCCATACCGCATGGGCACGCAGTTACTGGTGCCGGAAAAAACCAAAGCCGACGCCGAGCTGTGGATCACCATGGAAGGCTGGGACGGCAGCATGCATCAGGCCTCGATTCCCCTGAGCCAGGCCTCCCCCGCCACCATCGCCTGGCTGAATAAACAAGGAGCCAAACCATGAGCCACGCTCACTACCGCCCGTCCCGCCTGCGTTTGAACGCTGTGCTGCTGATGCTGTGCGCCGCTTTCAGCGCCAGCGCCCTGGCTCACAACCCGATGTGCGAATGCAAAGCCGTCGATGCCGAGCAGATCAAATGCACGGGTGGTTTCTCCGACGGCAGCGGCGCCCCTGGCGTGACCCTCGACGTGATCGGCTACGACGAAACCATCCTCGTGCCGGGCAAACTCGGCGCTGACTCGACGCTGACTTTCAAGAAACCCGGTGCCGAGTTCTACGTGCTGTTCGACGCGGGCCCCGGCCATGTGGTCGAAATCGACCAAGCGGATATCGAGGCACCATGACCACGCCCACCACTCAAGTCGTGCGCCCGGCAGGTGCCGGCCATGAAACCCTGTATGTGTTGCTGCTGTGCCTGCTGATCCTCGCGGTGGCCGGTTCGGTGGTCGCGTGGCGCGGTGTGTCTCATGAGCCGGAGCCGGTGTCCAGCCATCAGCTCGACGCCCGTCGCGACCTCGGCGCCAGCGAGCAAGGCATCTATGCCGACCTGCGGGTGACCCTCGACGAAATCCGCTTGTTGCGTGAAGAACAACAGGCGATGCCGACGCCGAATGCGCTCGCCGACGAAGGTTTCGCCCCGTTCGCGCAGGACGCCAGCTCGGTCAGCCGTGGCGCGCATGCCTGGCAACTGCTCGCCGACTCGGCCTACTTCGGCCACAGCCAGGCGCCTACGGTGGCCGGTTCGTTTCTGATGCGCCTGAGCGCCGAGGCGAACGCGGCGCCGGACATCTGGCTCAATCGCAGCACTGACCTGCAGACGCCGCCGGATCTGTCTGATGCAGCACTGTCCGCTGCCGGCTGGAAGCAGATCGTCGCGCAATTCGATGCCGGGGTAACCCGCGAGCATCGTCATTGAACCCTCGCCTTCATTCGAGAGAAGACCGCTTGCCCATGTCCAGTTCATTTAAAAGCCGTCCCTTGTTGCGCATGCTCCTGCTCGGGTTGTGCGCCTGCCTGCTCAGTCCGCTGGCCAGCGCCGATCAGGCCAAACGCCTGCGCATCGGCATCACCCTGCATCCTTATTACAGCTACGTCGCGAACATCGTTGGTGACAAGGCCGAAGTCGTGCCGCTGATCCCGGCCGGTTTCAACCCGCACGCCTACGAGCCGCGCGCCGAAGACATCAAACGCATCGGCGGTCTCGATGTGATCGTGCTCAACGGTGTCGGCCATGATGACTTTGCCGACCGCATGATCGCCGCCAGCGAAACACCCGACATCAAGACCATCGAAGCCAACGAAAACGTGCCGCTGCTCGCCGCCACCGGGGTTGCTGCCCGCGGCGCCGGTAAAGTGGTCAACCCGCACACGTTCCTTTCGATCAGCGCTTCGATTGCCCAGGTCAACAACATCGCTCGCGAGCTGGGCAAACTCGACCCGGACAACGCCAAGACCTACACGCAGAACGCCCGCGCTTACGGCAAACGCCTGCGGCAGATGCGCGCCGATGCCTTGGCAAAACTGACTCAGGCACCCAACGCCGAACTGCGCGTGGCCACGGTGCACGCAGCTTACGATTATCTGCTGCGCGAATTCGGCCTCGAAGTGACCGCCGTGGTAGAACCTGCCCACGGTATCGAGCCGAGCCCGAGCCAGTTGAAGAAGACCATCGATCAACTGCGCGAGCTCGACGTGAAAGTGATCTTCTCCGAGATGGATTTCCCGTCCACTTATGTCGAGACCATTCAGCGTGAATCCGGGGTGAAGCTGTATCCGCTGTCGCACATTTCCTACGGCGAATACACCGCCGACAAGTACGAAAAGGAAATGACCGGCAACCTCAACACCGTGGTCCGGGCGATTCAGGAGTCCGGTGCATGACGGCCCAGGAAAACATTGCAGTCAAACACAGCGGCCCGACTCTGGATTTTGCCGATGTCAGCCTGACCCTCGGCCGCACGGTGATTCTCGACAAAGTCACCTTTCAAGTGCAGCCCGGCAGCGTGCACGCGCTGGTCGGCCCGAATGGTGGCGGCAAGAGTTCGCTGATCAAGACCCTGCTCGGCCAGATGCCGCATCAAGGCCAACTGAGCCTGCAATGGCCCGGCGAACCGGGGACCATCGGCTACGTGCCGCAGGCGCTGGAATTCGACCGTGGCTTGCCGATGACCGTCGACGATTTCATGGCGGCGATGTGTCAGCGGCGTCCGGCGTTTCTCGGCCTGAGCAAGCACTACGCCGCGGCCATTGGCGAGGCGCTGGAGCGGGTGGGCATGCAGGACAAACGCAAACGCCGGATGGGTGCATTGTCTGGCGGTGAACGTCAGCGCGTATTGCTCGCGCAGGGCTTGATCCCCGCCCCGCAATTGCTGGTGCTGGACGAGCCGATGTCAGCGCTCGACGAAGCCGGGATTCAGGTGTTTGAACGCCTGCTCAACGACTGGCGCGCGGCGGGCATTACGGTGCTGTGGATCGAGCACGACCTGGAAGCGGTCGGACGTCTCGCCAATCGCGTCACCGGCCTCAATCGCCGGGTACTGTTCGACGCCACGCCACAACAGGCGCTGACCCCGGAACGTTTGCTGACACTGTTCTCGACCCATCCACGGAGCGCTGCCTGATGAGCTACGAAGCCTTTCGTTTGATGATTCAGGGTTGGGCCTCGTCAGGTTACTTGCCGGAAGCCCTGGCCTACGGGTTTGTGGTCAACGCGCTGCTCGCCGGTCTGTTGATCGGCCCGGTGCTCGGCGGCCTCGGCACGCTGGTGGTGGTCAAACGCTTCGCATTTTTCTCCGAAGCGGTCGGCCATGCGGCACTGACCGGCGTGGCCATCGGCATTCTGCTCGGCGAACCCTACACCGGGCCGTACGGCAGCCTGTTCGGTTACTGCCTGCTGTTCGGCATTCTGCTCAACTACCTGCGCAACCGCACGGGTCTGGCGCCTGACACATTGATCGGCGTATTCCTCTCGGTGTCGCTGGCGCTGGGTGCGAGTCTGCTGTTGATTCTGGCGGGCAAGATCAACGTACACATTCTGGAAAACGTGCTGTTCGGCTCGGTGCTGACGGTCAATGGCAATGACTTGGCGGTGCTAGCCATCGTCGGTTCGCTGGTGATGGCGCTGGCCTTGCCGCTGTACAACCGCATCATGCTCGCCAGTTTCAACCCGCAACTGGCGGCGGTGCGCGGGGTCGCGGTGAAGACGCTGGATTACCTGTTCGTGATTCTGGTGACACTGATCACCGTTGCTGCGGTGAAAGTCATCGGCGCGATTCTGGTCGGTGCACTGCTGGTGATTCCGGCCGCAGCGGCACGCTTGCTGAGCCAGTCACTGAAGGGGTTTTTCTGGTGTTCGGTAGCGATTGCCACGGTGAGCACGCTGTGCGGGATTCTCGCGCCAATCGTGTTTGATCTGCCGATCCCGTCCGGAGCCGCAATCATTCTGGTTGCCGGTATCGGCTTCGCCCTCGCCGCCATTGCCCGGGGCGTCGTCCCCAGCCTGAAAGGGAACCTTGGATAAATGTCTTTTTCATTGCGACAACTGACCCTGGCCATCGCCCTGTGCGGCGTGGCATCCACCACTGCGTTGGCCGCCGAAAGCGCAAAGCCGCTGCGAGTATTGGCTTCGCTGCCGATCACTTACGGCCTCGGTGAAGTGCTGCTCAAAGGCACCGACATCAACCTTGAACGCGCGGCGCCAGCGAATCTGCCGGGCAGCCGTCAGACTGCGTACTTCACCGGTCGCGGCGCTCCGGCGCTGAGCAAACTGGCGACCGATGCCGACGCCGTGATCGGTGTGCGCTCGTTGTGGGCCGATGATCCGCTGTACCCGATCTCGCGCCGCAGCAACATCCGCATCGTCGAAGTCGACGCCGCGCGCCCGGTCGACGGCGCCCTGCCCGGCATTGCCGTGCAACCGGGGCTGAAGATTGACGGCCTGAACAGCCAGCCGTGGCTGTCGAGCAACAACATGGGACGCATGGCCGATGTGATGGCGGCAGATCTGGTGCGCCTGGCGCCGACGTCCAAACCGCAAATCGAGGCCAATCTGGCGGCGCTGAAACAGCGTCTGCTGAAACTCAGTGCCGACAGCGAGGCGCGTCTGGCCAAAGCCGACAATCTGAGTGTGCTGAGCCTGAGCGACCATTTCGGCTATCTGATCGGCAGCCTCAATCTGGAACTGATCGGCGAGGATGCGCGGGCAGATGCGGAGTGGACGCCAGAGGATTTGAAAAAACTCACGGCGACGCTCAAAGACAATGACGTGGCGCTGGTGCTGCATCATCGCCAGCCTTCAGACGCCGTGAAAGCGGCGATTGCCGAGTCCGGCAGTCAGTTGTTGGTGCTGAGCACTGACGCGGCGGATCCGGTGGCGGAACTCGAAGGCAATGTCGATTTGCTGCTCAAGGGCTTGAAAGGGGCATAAAGCCCAGATGTAAAAAACCCGCTGACCGTCACCGGTTCAGCGGGTTTTTTATTGCCCGGCGAATTACTGCGCCGCCTGCGCTTCCATCTTCTGACGCAAACTCAGCGGACGCATGTCAGTCCAGACTTCCTCGATGTAGGCCAGGCATTCTTTCTTCATGCCGCTCTTGCCCACGGTGCGCCAGCCTTCTGGCACAGCCTTGTAATCCGGCCAGATCGAGTACTGCTCTTCGTGGTTGACCACGACCTGAAAGAGGATGTCCTCGCGGTCGAATACTGACGTCATGCTGTGTCTCCATCGCTGTAAGGTGGGCTGCACGAGGGGTGCAGCCGGGTATGTAGAAGGAACGTTCGGCGCGCTGAAAAATTTACACGGCGGCGGTCGCGGCGACCAAGGCACGGCCGAAGATTTCGGCCACCCGGTCGATTTCAGCGGCGGTGATCACCAGCGGCGGCAGAAAGCGCACCACGGCGCCATGGCGACCGCCCAGCTCTAGAATCAAGCCACGCTTGAGGCATTCGCGCTGTATCAGTGGTGCGAGACGTGCAAAGGCTGGCGGATGACCCAGCGCGTCCTTGGCACCGTTCGGGTCGACCAGTTCGACACCGAGCATCAGCCCGCGGCCGCGAATGTCACCGAGTTGCGGGAAGTCCCGTTGCAGGATGCGCAGATGCTCACTCAAGCGATCGCCCATGGCCAACGCATGCTCGCAGACCTTGTGTTCAACCAGATAACGCATCACCGCCGAACCGGCAGCCATCGCCATCTGATTGCCACGGAACGTACCGGCGTGCGCGCCCGGCTGCCAAGTGTCGAGCCACTCGCGATAAACCACTACTGCCAGCGGCAGGCTGCCGCCGATGGCTTTCGACAGCACCACGACATCCGGAATGATGTCGGCGTGTTCGAAGGCAAACATCTTGCCGGTCCGCGCAAAGCCGCTCTGAATTTCATCGACGATCAGCGCCACGCCAGCCTGCTCGGTAATGCGGCGCAGACCGCGCAGCCACTCGATATCGGCAGGAATCACGCCGCCCTCGCCCTGCACCGCTTCGACGATCACTGCTGCGGGCAATTGCACGCCGGCCTCGGGATCGTTCAGCAGGTTTTCCAAATAGCTCAGGTTGGCTTTCACCCCGGCAGCGCCACCAATGCCGAACGGGCAGCGATAGTCGTACGGGAACGGCATGAACTGCACGCCGCTGCTGAGCAACGCGCCCAGCGGTTTTTTCGGCCCCAGGCTGCCCATCAGGCTTAACGCGCCTTGGCTCATGCCGTGATAACCCCCGGAGAACGACAGCACCGTGCTGCGCCCGGTGGCAGTGCGCACCAGTTTCAGCGCAGCTTCCACGGCGTCAGTACCGGTCGGGCCGCAGAACTGGATTTTTGCCTCAGCCGCCAAGGCTGGCGGCAGCAGACCGAACAAGTCCTGCACGAACTGATCCTTGACCGGTGTAGTCAGGTCGAGGGTATGCAGTGGCAACTCATCGGCCAGCACCTGCTGAATCGCTTCGATCACCACCGGGTGGTTGTGTCCCAGCGCCAACGTGCCAGCACCGGCCAGGCAATCGATGAACGTGCGACCTTCGACGTCCTCCACGTACAAGCCCTTGGCACGTTTAAGCGCCAGCGGAATGCGTCGCGGATAACTGCGCGCGTTGGATTCCTGCTGGCTCTGCCGAGCGAGCAGTGGCGATTCGTTGAACTGATACAAGGTTTCCGCTGGCGCAGGGCTGATCCGCGCCGACGACTGTTCGATAAGGCTGGTGGCGACTGACATCTCTCGACCCCTCTATACGCTATGGGTAGTGACCAAAACGGCACACTGCACAGGTGCGCGTTCCGGTCGGGGCGCACATGCAGGTTTTCCTGTTCTGGAAACGCACCAGCGGGTCGAGGATTTACACCCTTGATCGAGATGTCAGGTCGATTGCTCCAAAGGTTTGTACATGGGAAGGCTATGAACGCCTTGCTGGAAAACCGCTGAGGCGGTTTCGCGGTATCCCAGACGCCGATAAAACGCTTCGCCGGTGCGCGTACTTTTGAGTCTGGAATGCGCCATGCCACGGATTCGCAGCCAGCCTTCAAGGTCTGACATCAGCGCCCGCCCGACACCGCGGCGAAACCACTCCGGCTGCACGTGGCAGAACATGACAGCACCATTGGCGGCAGCCATGCCGACGCCGACCGGCTTGTCATGCAGCAGCGCGAGATTCAGATAAAGGTGCGGATCGGCAAGCCAGACGCTGATGTGTTCGGTCGATTGCTGGCGTATCCAGCTCTCGACGACGCGGGGGTCATTACGGTGATCGAGCGCGCAACCGACGCGGATCGAGCGCTCGACGATGCGACTGATGATGCCCGCATCGGCGGGTGTCGCAGGCTGAATGTAGACGGCTGCTTCCATGGCGCTGTTTCCTCAATCCATTGAGTCAAATGGCTGCGCCGAAGATAACGGCGCAGCGCGCGGATGGCTAATGGAGAGAGGTTACATTTGATGTGCCGGCCATTGGCGAAGGCCGGCGCTGAACTCAGACCGGCTGCAACGGCATCGTCAGTTCAACCCGCAAGCCATCCGGGCGGCTGTCGAAATGCAGGGTGCAGGCGCAACGCTGGACGATCGCTTGGACAATCGCCAGCCCCAGACCGCAACCGGTGCTCTGACCGTTGCGCCAGAAACGCTGGGTCAGATGCTGCAGATCATCCGCGGCAATTCCCGGCCCGTGATCACGCACCAGAAAGCGCACGCGGTTGCCGGTGGTTTCCAGACTCAGCTCCACCGCCCCTTCCGTAGGAGTATGACGCAGCGCGTTGTCGAGCAAATTGCGCAGCGCGGCAATCGACAGCACCGCCGGCATTTGCAACGGCGCACTGGACAGCACATCGGGCAAGTGCAGCTTGATGCGTTGCCGCTCGCCGCTCGCCGAGTCCTGAATTGCCAGCCGCGCCACTTGCTCGGCGCTGCACTGCACGCCGTCATCGAATGAAAGACTGCCCTCGACCCGCGCCAGCAACAGCAATTGCTCAAGCGTGCGATGCAATCGGTCGGCGCCCTCCTCGGCCCGCGCCAACGACTGATCGCGAGCGCTGCCCTCGGTCATGCGCGCGACCTGCAGGTGGGTCTTGATCGCCGTTAGCGGGCTGCGCAATTCATGCGCGGCGTCGCCGGTCAGTCGGCGTTCGCGCTCAATGGTTTTGCCGATGCGCTGGAACAGTTGATTCTGCGTGTCGAGCAACGGTTTCAGTTCGCTGGGAAACGCCTGCAACTGCAGTGGTTCGAGCGAATCGGCATTGCGCCGCATCAAGGCTTCGCGCAGTCGATTGAGCGGCGCCAGCCCCTGACCGATCCCCAGCCACAGCAGACACAAGCAACCGAGCAACGCCACGCCGACCGGCACCGACGCTGCCAGCAGAATCGACATGTTCAGCGCTTCGCGCTCGATCACCCGATCCGCTGTGGTGATGCGCACATCACCGCGCGCCAAAGTAAAACTGCGCCACGGCGCGCCGTCGATCATCTGGTCGTGGAAGCCCATTTTCTCGGCTTCCAGCGTTTCCTCGGGGTTGTTGTGGCTGCGGGCGAGAATTTCCCCGCGCAACGAGCTGACCTGACAGGCCATACCGCCGGGAATGTTCAATTGTTCGGCACTGAAATGCGTGCCCTCGCCCTTGCTCGGCAAGGTTGGCAGCTGCTCGAGCAGCCCGGCCACCATGCGCGCCGAGGCCACCAGGCGCTGGTCGAGGGAGAACATCATCTGATTGCGCAGATCACTGAGCATCCAGGCCGCCGCAAGCGCCCAGATCAGCGCAAACGCGGCGCCGAGGGTCAGACTCAAACGCAGACGCAGACTCATCACTTCGGTGGTTCTCCGCCATCCGCCGGGCCGAGGCGATACCCCAGACCGCGCACGGTTTCGACGATGCCTTTGCCGAGTTTGCTGCGCAGGTGATGAATGTGCACGTTGAGCGCGTTGCTCTCCAATTCGTCGTTGAAACCGTAGACGCTGTCCTTCAACTGCTCGGTGGACAGCACTCGGCCACGGTTATGCAGCAAGGCTTGCAACAGCGACTGCTCACGGCGCGACAAATCTATCGAGCGCCCGGCGAGCATGGTTTCGCGGCTGCTCGGGTCATAAGTCAGCGCGCCATGTTCGATCAGATTGACGCTGCGCCCGGCCACTCGTCGCAATAGCGTTTGCAGACGGGCGAACAGTTCACGCAGGTCGAAGGGTTTGAGCAGGTAATCATCAGCACCCGACTGCAAGCCGTCGACGCGGTCGGTGACCGAATCGCGCGCGGTGAGGATCAGCACCGGAATCTCCAGGCCATGCTGGCGCAGTTGCTGCAACAGCTTGAGGCCGTCCTCGTCGGGCAAACCGAGGTCGAGTACCATCACGTCGAATTCAGCGACCTTGAGGATCGCCCGCGCCTTCGAGGCAGTGTTAACGTGCTCGACAGTCAGGCCTTGCGCCGTCAGACCGGCAACGATGCCACTGGCGATCAACTCATCGTCTTCACAAACCAGTACGTGCATGGTGAGTCCCGTATAAAAAAGCTGATTAGGCCGCTGGCCGATTAAGCCGACATTATGCCTCCAACACCGCACCGACAAGGGCGTCACGGTTAATCCAAGGTTAATCGGCGCCGCACATTGTGCACCTCAATTGCACATGGACAAGGCACCTTAATGCGTCATTTATTTTTGATGTTTGCACTGTTGATCTCGGGCCTGGCCCAGGCAGGCAACGATCCGTTTGCAGCAAAACCGGACTTTCTACCGGTAGACAAGGCATTCGTACTGACTTCAGAACGCCTGGAATCCGGTGAAACTCAGCTGTTCTGGCAGATTGCCGACGGCTATTACCTGTATCAGAAACGCCTGAAATTCGACGGACTCGCCGCAGAGCATGCGCCAGTGTTGCCCGCGGGCGAATCCCACAGTGATGAATTCTTCGGCGAACAACCGGTGTATCGCCAGGGCCTGGAGCTGAAGATTCCGGCAGGCGCCAGCGGCCAGATCAAGGTCGGTTATCAAGGCTGCGCCGATGCCGGCCTGTGCTATCCGCCGCAAACCCGCGTGATTGATCTCGGCGGCAAAGCGACTGCAACTGGCAGCGCTGAAGCACCTGATCAAGCGCTGGCGAGCAATCTGCAACAGCGCTCGCTGGGCTGGAGCCTGCTGGTGTTCTTCGGCCTCGGGCTGCTGCTGGCATTCACGCCTTGCACGTTGCCGATGCTGCCGATCCTCGCAGGTATGGTTGTCGGCAGCGGCGCTACCCCGCGTCGCGGTTTCGCGCTGGCCAGCAGCTATGTGATTTGCATGGCGCTGGTCTACGCGGCAATGGGTGTGATTGCGGCGATGCTTGGGGCCAACCTTCAGGCGTGGTTGCAGAACCCGTGGCTGCTGGGTTCGTTCGCGGCGGTGTTCGTGATTCTGGCGCTGCCGATGTTCGGCTTCTTTGAGTTGCAATTGCCGGTGGCGCTGCGTGATCGGCTGGAACACGCCTCGCGCAGTCGCAGTGGCGGCAGTTTGATCGGCGCGGGTGTGCTGGGCGCGTTGTCCGGTTTGCTGGTCGGGCCGTGCATGACCGCGCCGCTGGCCGGTGCGCTGCTGTATATCGCGCAAAGCGGCAACGCCGTACACGGTGGGTTGATTCTGTTTGCACTGGGCATCGGCATCGGTGTGCCGCTGTTGCTGCTGGTGACTGTGGGAAATCGTTTCCTGCCCAAACCCGGCGCATGGATGAACCTGCTCAAAGGCGTGTTCGGTTTCCTGTTCCTTGCCACCGCGGTGCTGATGTTACGCCCGGTGCTCGATCCGAGTTTGTGGCTCGGCCTGTGCGGCGCGCTGCTGTTGATCGCAGCCTACTGCGCCTGGAAACAGGCCGAAGGTTTTGGCCGCGTCGCCCAGATGTTTGGCGCCCTCTCGCTGCTGCTGGGTCTGTGGGGCAGTTTGCTGGTGATCGGTGCGGCGGGCGGCAGTGACGATCCGTATCAGCCATTGCAGGTGTACAGCGCAGGCCGCAGCGCCAGTGCCGCGCCGAACGGCCATGAAGCATTCACCACGATCAAGGAACCCGCCGCCCTGCAACGCGAGCTCGACGCGGCCAAGGCGCAGGGCCAATGGGTGTTGCTCGACTACTACGCCGACTGGTGCGTGTCGTGCAAGGTCATGGAAAAACAGGTATTCGGTCAGGCGCGGGTCATGCAGGCGCTGAGCGATGTACGTCTGCTGCGCCTCGACGTCACCGCCGACAACGCTGCCAGCCGCGAGCTGCTCGGCCGTTACAAAGTGCCGGGGCCACCGAGTTTCGTGTGGATCGGCACCGACGGTGAAGAGCGCCGCAGCCAGCGCATCACCGGCGAAGTCGATGCCGATACCTTTCTGCAACGCTGGACCACCACTCGGGACGCCCGTTAATGCTGACGTTCACCCTCGGCACCTTTGCCATCGCGCTCAATCATCTACTGCTGATCAGTGCGTTGGCGCTGGCGACTTTCGTCGGCTGGCGGGTGGCCAAGCGTGGGGGCGACAACCCTGAGTCGGCGCTGTTCAGTCTGTTTCTGATCGGCATGCTCGCGGCGCGCGTGGCGTTTGTCGCCCTGTACTGGGGACATTACCGCAGCGATCCGTGGCAGATCATCGACCTGCGCGATGGCGGTTTTCTCGCCTGGCCCGGCGTGATCGTGCTGCTGCTGGTGGCGCTGTATCGCGGCTGGCGCCGCCCGGGATTGCGCCGCCCATTGGGTTTTGGCGTGGTCAGTGGCGTGGCCTTCTGGCTGCTCGCGACCTTGTCACTGAACATCTACGAACAAGGCACACGTCTTCCGGACATCAGTCTGCGCAATGCCGCCGGGGAAACCATAAAACTCAGCGACTATCAGGGCGGCCCGCTGGTGATCAACCTGTGGGCAACCTGGTGCCCGCCATGCCGCCGGGAAATGCCGGTGCTGGAAAACGCTCAGCAACAACGTCCGGATCTGACTTTCCTGTTCGTCAATCAGGCCGAGAGCATGCAAAGCGTCGCGACCTATCTCGAAACCCAGGGCCTGAGCCTGAGCAACGTGCTGTTTGATCGCGGCGGTCATCTCGGTCAAGCCGTGGGTTCCATGGCATTGCCGACTACGCTGTTCTATAGCCCTGACGGTCGCTTGCTGTCGAGCCATCTGGGCGAACTGTCGAACGCCAGCCTGGCGCGCGCACTGGAAAATTTTGATACCCCGGCCGCCACTCCGAATCCGGCCACCTCTTCTTCAAGGAAACTGCCATGCCCCGCTTCCGCCACCTGCTGACGCTGTCCCTCGGCGCTGCTCTGCTGCACTTGCCGGCGGTGCAGGCCGCTGAAGAACTGCCAGAAGCAATCAAGAAGATCGAAGCCAAAGGCGCAAAAATCGTCGGCCAGTTCGACGCCCCGGACGGTCTGCGCGGCTATGCGGCGCAATATCAGAATCGCGGCATGGCGCTGTACCTGACGCCAGACGGCAAGCATGTGCTGCTGGGCAATCTGTACGACGCCGACGGCAAGGATCTGAGCAGCGAACCGCTGCAAAAACTCGTCTACGCGCCGATGGCCAAGGAAGTCTGGGCCAAGTTCGAGGCGAGCAACTGGATTCAGGACGGCAATAAGGATGCACCGCGCACGGTGTACCTGTTCAGCGATCCCAACTGCCCGTACTGCAACATGTTCTGGGAGCAGGCGCGGCCATGGGTCAAGTCCGGCAAGGTGCAACTGCGCCACATCATGGTCGGCATTATCCGCGAAGACAGCCCGGCCAAATCCGCCGCCCTGCTGGCCGCCAAGGACCCGAGCAAAGCCCTCGAAGATCACGAGAAGGCCGGCAAGGCCAGTACGCTGAAAGCGTTAAAGGACATTCCAGTCGCCGTGCAGACCAAACTGGCGGCGAACATGCAATTGATGGAAGACCTCGACCTGCAAGCCACCCCGGCGATCTTCTACATGGACGACAAAGGCGAACTGCAACAACAGCAAGGTGCGCCGACGGCGGAGAAACTGGCGAAGATTCTCGGCCCGAAATAATCTGCCGCTGCTCCCGCACTATGTGCGGGAGCAATCACCACTGACAAGGTTCGCACCGACCAATGATGTCTTCCAGGTCGTCTGTCGCGCCTTGCTCTGTCAGAAACTCCGTCACCTCATCGCTCCACGCCCGATCTGAAGCGATGCCCGCCCATGTATGAGTTCCCGCCCAGTGGTAGGGCCGATCATCAAAGGTGTGAATCAACGCCTGATTCAAAGTTCGTACATCAAAATCAGGGTTTTTTGCGCTTTGCAGCATTAACGAACTCAGCACGCGTTGTTGCGCACTGCCACACAATCTGACCTCTCTCGCCTCAGTTGAACTCAAAACAATAAATGTCGGTTGGATGCACTCGGTGATTGCAGCCTGCAACCGGTAGTGCCCGTCGATAATCACGTACGAACACATTCCGCCGACATACCACAGCAGAATTGGCGGCAAGCTGCCTTCTCTGGCTTTTTTGCGCCACCACTTCATCCGCCCCGTCAATGGATCGACCGTATGCAACCCGATCAGTTGCCCCAAACTCCAGTCGAGCCACTTAACTTTTTCTGGCTGTAAATTGTCGAGAATCCCGTCGCCATGCAGCGACCAAGTGGGCAAATGACTGGAAGCGTCCTGCGGCGTGGAAAAATACCAGGCGCTCACACCCTCTCCACGTTTTCTGCGCGCAGGGGTAGGCAGCATGGGGCGTGCCACCCAGTGACCGGGATACAGAAAGTCCGGCTGGTGCTCCGTCAAGCGCTTGATGAAGTATCGGCTCCAGGCTTTGATGCGCTGTTCGGGAGGTAATTGGAGATGGCGTTCGACGTCTGCCGAATCGATGGCGGGCACCGTAGGCATTTCCGATTGTATGAGCTGAGGGTTGCGCACCAGCCACGCACCGTAATACGAAGTGGCAATAGTTGCCCACAGCAACGGCGTATCGTTAAGCATCAACTTCAGCCGATCATTGTTCCCGCTAAGCAGATGAAGCGCAGGCTTGCCCTGCCTCGGGCGATTGACATCAATGCTCAGTCCCGCCCAATGCCCCGCAAGGTCTTCAAGATCACGCCAGAAAAATTGTTCCACATCAGTCCCTTGATAAGTGCCCAAACTTCCGGATTTGGCAACCCGGATTGTTTGCTTCGCTGTATGGCCACAGCGAGCAGGCGCGACTATACCAAAGCGGCAAATACCAACGTTGCATCGGCTGCCGTGAGGGTGCGATGGCTTCACGGTGACGGGGCTGACGCCATCGCGGGCAAGTCGAATCGTCGCACCGCCGCTCCCACAGTTTCTGCGGTGAACACAAATGTTGTGAACGCCACTGACCCTGTGGGAGCTGGCTTGCCAGCGATGAGGCCAGCATAGGCGCTGAAGATTACAGACCCTCCAGCTCCGCCATCAGATCATTCAGGCGATCCACCTTGTCCTCGGTGATGTCACTCGCCGCCAACCCGTCGATGTACTCCGCCAGTTCCGCCACCGTGCTGCACTCGAACATCGCTCGCAGCGGCACGTCGCGTTGCAGGGTTTTCTGTACCCGCGAAGCAATTTGCGTCGCCAGCAATGAATGCCCGCCCAGTTCGAAGAAGTTGTCGCGCACACCCACCTTGTCGACCTTGAGCACCTCGGCCCAAATGTCGGCCAGGGTCTGCTCCAGCTCGTTGCGCGGGGCCAGGTAATCCTGGCTCTGCAACTGACCGATCTCCAGCGCAGGCAGGGCTTTGCGGTCGAGTTTGCCGTTGGCATTGAGCGGCATCCGCTCGAGCCACAACCAGTGCAGCGGCACCATGTATTCCGGCAGCTCAGTGCGCAGGCGCTGCTTGATGCGCTCCAGACGTTCGCTTGGATTCAGCACGGAATCGGATGCAACCAGATAGCCAACCAAGTGTTTGCCGTTGACGCCTTCCTGCACGCCGACCGCCGCATCACGCACTTCCGGTTGTTCGTGCAGCCGTGCCTCGATTTCACCGAGTTCGATGCGGTAACCGCGAATCTTCACTTGATGATCGACCCGACCGACATATTCCAACACCCCGTCGCTGCGACGCCGCGCCAGATCACCGGTGCGATACAGACGCTCGCCCGCCGCACCGAACGGATTCGGCACGAACACCGGTGCAGTGCGCAGCGGATCGCTGACATAACCGCGACCAACCCCGGTCCCGGCCACACACAATTCGCCCACGGCACCCAGCGGCACCAGTTCCAGCGCACCATCGAGCAGATAGAGCAAGTTATTGTCGGTCGGCGTCCCGATCGGCAGATAGCTGCCGCGTGTCGATTGCATATCCACGCGGAAGAACGCCACGTCATCCGAGCATTCCGCCGGGCCGTAAGCGTTGACCAGACCAATCTCTGGATAACGCAGCAGCCATTGATGCGCCAGTTCCGGCGGCATCGCTTCACCGGTCGGCAGCATCCAGCGCAAGCCATCGAGGCTCAGACGCTCCGAGGCGAGCATGCCCTGAATCAGTGACGGCACGCTCTCAAGCACAGTGATGCCCTGCTGCTGCACATGCACCAGCAAGCCTTGCGGATCGTGGGCGATGGTGTTCGGCACGATGTCCACGCGCGCACCGAACAGCGGCGCGGCGAGGAATTGCCAGACCGAAATGTCGAAGCTTTGCGAAGCGGTCTGCGCGATCACGTCAGCCTCGCTCAGGTTCAGGTAAGGCACCTTGCTCAGTTGGTTGTTGAGCATGCCCCGCTGTTCAACCATCACGCCTTTGGGCAATCCGGTGGAACCCGAGGTGTAGATCACGTAAGCGAGGTTGTCCGGCCCGCTATAGATGCCAGGGTTTTCAGACGAGGCCACGCCAGCCTGAACCTCCTCCCACACCAGCAACCTTGGACGATTGGAACAGCCGAACTCATCCAGCAACGCCAGCGCCTGCTCACGGCAAGCCTCGCTGCACACTAGAATCGGCGTGCGGCTCATGTCGATGATCCGATGCAGACGCGAACCCGGCAGCCCCGGGTCCAGCGGCAGATAACCCGCCCCAGCCTTGAAGCTGCCGATGATCATGCCCAGCAGATCGAGATTACGCTCGGCCAGTAGCGCCACCGGTTGATCCATCTGCACGCCGGCCGCAACCAATGCATGGCCGAGACGGTTGGCGCGCTGGTTCAGCACCTCATAGCTTTGCTGCTGATCAATGCAACTCGCGGCAATGCGCTGTGGATGCGCCGCCACTTGTGCTTCAAACAACTCGACGTAGCTTTGCTCCAGTGGATAGTCGTGCGCACTCTGGTTGCAACCGTGCAGCAGGAAATCCTGCTCTTCAGAACCCAGCAGCGGCAGATCGGCCATGTCGCCATGGAAGCCGTCGACCAGCGCCAGCAGCAAACGCTTGAACTCGCCGAGCATGCGCTCGATGGTCGATTCGTCGAAGTAACGCTGGTCGTAAGACAGGTGCAAGCCGAGGTCATCGCCCGGATAGCAGACCGCCGTCAGCGGGAAGTTAGTGTGCGTACGCCCCGAATCCGAGGTCGCATTAAGGCTCTGCGCGCGATCCAGCACAGAGACTTCAACCGGGGCGTTCTCGAACACGAACAGGCTGTCGAACAGCGGCTGGCCTTTGGGCAGTTCGCTCTGCTCCTGGATGTTCACCAGCGGCAGGTATTCGTACTCGCGCAGCTGCATGTTGCTGTCGAGCAAAGCGCTGAGCCACTGACGTACGCTGGAGCGCTGATCGTCCTCAGGCATCTGCACCCGCAGTGCGATGCTGTTGATGAACAGGCCGACGGTGCGCTGCATCTCAGGCATTTCCACCGGACGTCCGGCCACGGTCACGCCGAACAACACGTCGCGATCCCCGCTCAAGCGCCGCAGCACCAGTGCCCACGCCGCTTGGGCAAAGGTGTTGATGGTCAGTTGATGCGCCTGAGCCAACTCGCGCAGGCGAGCGCCATCCTCGACATTCAGTCGGGTGTAGCGGTCGCCGACGATCATGCCGCCGCTTTCGCCCGCGTGTTCACGCAGGAATGGCCGGTCGCTCGGGATCGGCGTGGTGCGCTCGAAACCTTGCAGATTCTGTTGCCACCACTGCCGCGCCTCGGCGAGGTTCTGGCGTTGCAGCCAACCGATGTAATCGCGGTAGCGTGGCGGCACCGACAGTTGTGCATCGCGCCCCTCGCCCAGTGCGCTGTAGATCTCGAAGAAATCGTTCATCAGCAGCGAACGGCACCAGGCGTCGATCAGGATGTGGTGGTTGCTCATCATGAACCAGTAGCGCGCCGCGCCGACCTTGATCAGGCGCAGGTGGAACGGTGCCTGATGGAGCAGATCGAACCCGGCTTCGCGCTCGGCCTTGAGCAGCGCTTGCAGCTTCGGCTCCTGCTCGGCGTCGGCGATGGCGGTCCAGTCGAGATACTCGATCGGCGTGCGCCCCGGCGTGTGAATCACTTGCAGCATGTCTTCGCCGACGTTCCAGCAGAACGAGGCGCGCAACGCTTCGTGACGGGCGATCACCGCTTGCCAGGCCTGGGCAAAACGCTGCGGGTCGAGTTCGCTGTTTATGCGGTAGCGATCCTGCATGTAGTACAGACCGGTGCCCGGTTCGAGCAGGGTGTGCAACAGCATGCCTTCCTGCATCGGCGTCAGCGGATACACGTCTTCGATATGCGCGGCCGGAACCGGCAAGGCATCGAGTTGCGCCTGAGTCAGCTTGGCCAGCGGGAAGTCCGAAGGTGTCAGACCACCCGCCTCATCTTGCAGGCAATGTTCGATCAGGCTGTGCAACTCACCGAGGTAAGCATCGGCCAGATCATTGATGGTCTGCGCGTCGTAACGCTCGGCGCTGAAGGTCCAGCGCAATTGCAGTTCCCCGCCGTAGACCTGACTGTCCACGCTCAATTCGTTAGGTAACGGCGCCTGCGGATCGTGTGCCGCGCCGACCGCTTCATCCAGTGGACGGAACAGCGCATCGCTGCCGAAACTCTGGTCGAACTGGCCGAGGTAGTTGAAGGTGATCGGCGCGTTCGGCAGGGCCTCCATGCTGCGCTGGCTGAGGTCATCCGCCAGATAACGCAGCACGCCATAACCCAGGCCTTTATGCGGCACCGCGCGCAGTTGTTCTTTGATTGCCTTGATCGAAGCGTCTTGCCCGGCGGCTTCTTCGATATTGTGCGGGGTCAGGCGCAGCGGGTAGGCGCTGGTGAACCAGCCGACGGTGCGGGTCAGGTCGATCTCGTCGAACAGGGTTTCGCGGCCGTGGCCTTCCAGTTGAATCAGTGCAGATGGCTGACCGCTCCAGCGGCACAGCACCCGGGCCAATGCAGTCAGCAACAAGTCGTTGACCTGCGTGCGGTAAGCGCTCGGTGCCTGTTGCAGCAGTTGTCTGGTGCGCTCGGCATCCAGACGCACGCTGACGGTTTGCGCGTGACGATTCTGTTGCCCGCCCTGCGGATTTTCGCAAGGCAGATCAGCGTTCGACCCGGCCAGTTGCGTTTGCCACCAATTGAGTTCTTCGCGCAGGGATTCGCTGCCAGCGTAGGCCTGCAAGCGCGCCGTCCAGTCTTTGAAGGCACTGGTTTTCGCCGGCAGTTTCACCGATTGCTCGCTGTCGAGTTGGCGATACACGGTTTGCAAATCGTCGAGCAAAACCCGCCACGACACACCGTCAACCACCAAGTGATGGATGGCGATAAACAGCTGTTGCTGCCCTTCAGGACCATCGACCAGCAAGGCGCGCACCAGTGGGCCTTGTGCAAGATCGAGGCTGCGCTGAGCATCGGCGAACAGTGCCGCGCACTTGTCCATCGAGGCCACTCGCACCTGCCACAACACTGGAGCCTCGGACACCGTTTGATGCGCTGCTTGCCACTCGCCATCAACCTCGGTGAAACGCAGGCGCAAGGCGTCATGTTGCTCGATCACCGCCAGCAGCGCTTGTTCCAGACGATGCGGTTCCAGCGCGACAGTCGGCTCCAGCAGCAAGGCCTGGTTCCAGTGCTGACGCTCGGGAATATCAGTGTCGAAGAACCAGTGCTGAATCGGCGTCAGGCGCGATTCACCGGTCACCAAACCTTGTTCGGCCGTCACGCTTTCGCTGCGACTGGCGACAGCAGCCAGAGTCTGCACAGTCTGATGCTGGAACAGATCACGCGGGCTGAAATGAATGCCCTGCTGGCGCGCACGGCTGACCACTTGAATCGACAGAATCGAGTCGCCGCCGAGTTCGAAGAAGTTGTCGTTGAGGCCGACTTGCTGGACGTTGAGCACGTCGCACCAGATCTGCGCCAGGGTCTGTTCGAGTTCGTTGCTCGGCACCACGTAATCCTGACGATTGTGCTCAGGATCCGGCGCCGGCAGCGCGCGACGGTCGAGTTTGCCGTTAGCAGTCAGCGGCATGCTCGCCAGCAGAATCAGGTGCGTCGGCACCATGTAATCCGGCAGTTGCGCCTTGAGGTGAGACTTGAGTGCGTCGCGCAGCTCGGCTTGTTTGGCCTCGTTCTGTTCGGCGACTTCGGTGACCAGGTAGCCGACCAGTTGCTTGCCGCTTGGCGCATCGAGTGCCAACACCACAGCTTCGCGGATCGACGCATGATCGAGCAGGCGCGTTTCGATTTCGCCCAACTCGATACGGAAACCACGGATTTTCACCTGATGGTCAATGCGGCCGAGGTATTCAACCAAACCATCGGCACGTTGGCGCACCAGGTCGCCGGTGCGATACATGCGTCCGCCATCAGCGGCAAACGGGTCAGCAACAAAACGCTCGGCAGTGATGCCGGCGCGGTCGTGATAACCCTGGGCCAGACCGGCGCCGCCGACGAACAATTCACCCGTCGCGCCTTGCGGCACCAACGCCAGATCGGCGTCGAGAATGTAGGCCACGCGAGCACCGATCACGCTGCCGATCGGCACGCTGCCCGCGCCCTCTTCCAGCACTTCCGGCGCCAGACTGGCGAGAGGCATGACCACCGTTTCAGTCGGGCCGTAGGCGTTGAAGAACAGGCTCGGCTTGAACGCCGCGCGAATCCGTTGCAGGTGTTCGCCGGTCAGCGCTTCGCCACCGGTGATGATCATGCGTACCGGCAGAATCTCGTTCTGCGTCGCTAGCCATTGCGCCAACTGGCTGCCGTAGCTTGGGGTGAAGCCGAGAATGTTGATTTGATGATCGCGAATCAGACCGCAGATTTCTTCAGCATCCCACTGACCCTGCGCGCGCAACACCACTTGCGCGCCGCTGAGAAGCGGCACAAGCAAACGCTCGGTGGCGGCGTCGAAGTTGATCGAATAAAAGTGCAGTTCGCAATCGTCCGGGCGCATGCCGAAGCGCTCGATCACCGCACGGCAATGCATGGCGATTTCACCGTGGGAAACCACCACGCCTTTCGGCTTGCCGGTCGAGCCCGAGGTGTAAATCAGGTAGGCCTGATGTTGCGGCAGGCTGATTAATGGCAGTTCGGTTGCCGGGTAATCGGCCAGTGCGGCGCTATCGTCTTCCAGGCACCAGCGCGCCACGCTAGGCGGCAGATCACCGAGAGCTTTGAACATCGCGCGGTCGCTGAGCAGCAGACCGATGCGGCTGTCTTCGATCATGTAATGCAGACGGTCGAGCGGGTATTCCGGATCCAGCGGCACATAGGCGCCGCCAGCCTTGAGAATCGCCAGCAGGCCGACAACCATTTCCAGCGAACGCTCCAGCGCCAGACCCACGCGCACTTGCGGGCCGACTCCACGCTCACGCAGTGCCCAGGCCAGCCGATTGGCGCGGGCGTCGAGTTCGGCGTAGCTCAGGGTGTGACCGGCGAAAGTCAGGGCCGGCGCGTCTTTGCGCAGCAATGCCTGCTCGGCGAACAGATGATGAATGCACTGGTCCAGACGATGCTCACCCGGCTCGACGCCGAGGCTTTCCAGCAGTTGCTGTTGCTCAGGTTTGTCGAGCAGCGGCAATTCGCTGAGGCGCTGCTGCGGATCGGCGATCAGTGCTTCCAGCAGATTGCGCCAATGCCCGGCCATGCGTGCAATGGTCGGCTCGTCGAACAGATCGGTGCTGTACGTCAGGCAGCAACCGAGGCGATGATCGAGGTCGGTGACTTCCAGATTGAGGTCGAACTTGGTCGCCCGCGCATCGTTGGCCAGGTACTCGACGGTCATCCCGGCGAGCATGCGGCTCTGCTGGAATTCCCAACGCTGCACGTTGCACATCACCTGGAACAGCGGGTTGTAGGCAGCGCTGCGCGGTGGCTGCAAAGCCTCGACCAAATGATCGAACGGCAGATCCTGATGCGACTGGCCTTCGATGACGGTATGGCGCACCTGCTCGAACAACGCGCCGACCGACATCTGGCCGTCGAGCTGGCAACGCAGCACCTGAGTGTTGAGGAACGCGCCGATCAGCCCTTCACTTTCCGGGCGAATGCGGTTGGCTACCGGCGCGCCGATACGCAGATCGGTCTGGCCGCTGTAGCGGTAAAGCAGCACGGACAGTGCGGCAGTCATGGTCATGAACAGGGTCAGACCGTTCTGCGCATTGAACGCACGAACGCGGGCGGCGAGTTCATCGCTCAGATCGAAACGGAACAGTTCACCTTGATGGCTTTGCACGGGAGGACGCGGACGGTCGCCGGGCAATTCCAGCAGCGGATGTTCGCGACCGAGTTGCGCGGTCCAGTAATCGAGCTGACGTTGACGCTCGCCGGACTCCAGCCAGTTGCGCTGCCACACGCTGTAATCGAGGTATTGCACCGGCAGCGGTTCGAGCGGCGATTCACGATCATCGACAAATGCTTCGTACAACGCGCTGAGTTCGCGGGCAAAGATGTCCATCGCCCAGCCTTCGGTGACGATGTGATGCAGGGTCAGGACGAAGTAGTGTTCTTGCTCGGCGGTCTTGACCAGACAGGCGCGCAGCAACGGACCGGCTTCCAGATCGAATGGCAGGTGCGCTTCGGCGTCGGCCAGTTGCTGGACTTTTTGCTCTCGCAGGTCAGCCGCGAAGCTGGAGAAATCCTTCCAGTCCATGCGCACGCCAGTCTCGGCATGCACCTGCTGACGGGCCACGCCGTCGACACTCGGGAATGTAGTGCGCAGGGTCTCGTGACGCAGGATCAGCGCTTGCAACGCCGCTTCGAAACGCCCGACATCCATTACCCCGCGCAAACGCGCCATGCCGCCGACGTTGTACGCCGGGCTGTCCGGCTCCATCTGCCAGAGGAACCACATGCGTTGCTGCGAATAGGACAGCGGCACCGGTTGGCTGCGTTCGACCTTGTCGATAGGTGGCTGTTTGTTGGTGCGACCGCTGGCCTGAATCAGACGGATCTGCTCGGCGAAGTCGCCCAGTTCACTGTGCTCGAACAACGCACGCAACGGCAGCTCGACGTCGCAGGCCTGACGGGTGCGCGAGATGATTTGTGTGGCCAGCAGCGAGTGACCGCCGAGGGCGAAAAAGTCGTCGCGCAGGCCAACTTGCGTCAGACCCAGCACCTGGCGCCAGATCGCGGCGATCTGCTGCTCAAGCGCGCTGACCGGCTCGACGTGCTCGCGCACCTGCCATTGCGGCTCGGGCAAGGCGCGACGGTCGAGTTTGCCGCTTGGGCTGAGGGGCATTTGGTCGAGGCGCATGAGTTGCGCCGGGACCATGTATTCCGGCAGCTCGGCAGCGAGTGCGGTTTTCAGGCGTGCGATTTGTGCGTCCTGATCTTCGCTGGCATCGGTCGCGGTGAAGTAACCGATCAGTTGCGCGCCGGCAGCCGTTTCGCGCACCAGCACCACGGCTTGGGCGACGCCATCCTGAGCCAGCAAACGTGCCTGAATTTCTTCCGGCTCGACGCGGAAGCCGCGCAGTTTGACCTGCTGATCGAGACGGCCGAGGTATTCGATCACGCCATCGTTGGTCCAGCATGCACGGTCGCCGGTGCGGTACAAGCGCGCGCCCTGCTCGCCTAAAGGATCGACCACGAAACGTTCGGCGGTCAGCGCCGGGCGACCCAGATATCCACGGGCCAGACCGATACCGCTGATGCACAGCTCACCCGGCACCCCGGCCGGAACCGGATTGAGATCGCTGTCGAGCACGCGGCAGACCACGTTGCCCAGCGGCCGGCCAATCGGCGAACGCTCGCCATCAGCAGTAGTGCAATGCCAGTGGGTGACGTTGATTGCGGTTTCGGTCGGACCATAACGGTTGTGCAGTTGCACCGCTGGCAGTTGCGCCAACACGCGGTTGCGCAGCTCTGCCGGCAACGCTTCACCACCGGAGAACACCCGGCGCAGGCTGGTGCATTCGGCGCTCAAAGGTTCGTCGATGAACAGCGCGAGCAGCGGTGGCACAAAGTGCAGTGTGGTCACGCCGTAATGCTGAACCAGCTGCGCGATGCGATGCGGATCGCGGTGTTCGCCGGGGCCTGCGATCAGCAGGCGTGCGCCAGTGATCAGCGGCCAGAAGCATTCCCACACCGACACGTCGAAACTGATCGGCGCCTTTTGCATCAGCACGTCGGTTTCGTTCAGGCGATAAGTGTTCTGCATCCATTGCAGACGTTCTGCCAATGCGGCGTGGGTGTTGCCGACGCCTTTTGGTTGGCCGGTGGAGCCGGAGGTGTAAATCACATAGGCGAGGTTGTCGCCGTGAAGGTGCAGACCCGGCGCGTGGCTAGGCCAGTTTTCCAGGTGCAGAGTGTCCATGGCAATAACGCTGACGCCGTCACTGGCCGGTAGACGATCGAGTAACGAAGTCTGGGTCAGGAGCAATTCGACGCCGCTGTCGCTGAGCATGTAGGCCAGACGCTCGGCGGGGTAATCCGGGTCCAGCGGCACGTAGGCGCCGCCAGCCTTGATGATCGCCAGCAAGCCGATCAGCAATTGCGGCGAGCGCTCGGCGGCGATTGCTACACACACATCCGGGCCGACGCCCTTGTCGCGCAGGTAATGCGCGAGACGGTTGGCCTGGGCGTGCAGCTCAGCGAAATCGAGGCTGCCACCGTCCCACACCAGCGCGGTGCGTTCAGGTGTATGGCGTACTTGTTCGTTGAGCAGTTCCGGCAGCCATTGTTGCGCGGCGGCACATGGAGCGATGCTCCAGTGTTTTTGCTGCTGGTGTTCGGTGGCAGTCAGCAGTTGCAGGTCGCCGATCGCTTGCTGTGGACGTTCGCAAACTTCGCGCAACAGGTTGCTGAAATGCTCGGCCAGACGCGCGATGGTCGCAGCGTCGAACAGTTCGTCGGCGTAGTCGAACGACAGCGTCAGGCGCCCATTCCGGTCTTCTTCGCTGTGCAGTTGCAGGTCGAACTTGGCTTCGCGGCTGTGCCACGGCAGTTCCTCGGCGAGCAATCCCGGCAGGCGTTTCAGCGCGCTCAAGTCGCGTTGCTGGTGGTTGAACATGACCTGAAACAGACCCTGCTCACGAGCCTGCGGGAAGGCTTCGAGCAGTTGTTCAAACGGCAGATCCTGATGCGCCTGCGCACCGAGTGCGGCTTGACGCGTCTGCGCCAGCAACTCAGTGAACGGCAGACGCGAATCGAGTTCGGCGCGCAGCACCTGGGTGTTGATGAAGAAGCCAATCAGGCCTTGGGTTTCCAGGCGCGGACGGTTGGCATTGGGCACGCCGATGCGGATATCGCGCTGACCGCTGTAGCGATGCAGCAGGCTTTGAAATGCCGAGAGCAACAGCATGAACGACGTGGCTTCGTGCGCCTGTGCAGTCTGGCGAATTGCTTGGCTGAGGCTTACATCCAGTCGCACAGTGTGTCGCGCGGCACTGTGTTTTTGCCTGGCCAAGCGCGGATGATCGGTGGCCAGTTCCAGGGTCGGATGCTCGTCACCCAACTGCGCTTTCCAGTACGCCAGTTGCCGCTCGCCCTCGCCTTGCGCCAGCCATTGGCGCTGCCAACTGCCGTAGTCGGCGTATTGGGTTGGCAGTGGCGCCAGCTCGACGCGCTGGCCTTGCGCGGCGGCGGCGTACAGGCGCGAGAACTCGTAGATCAACACGTTGAGCGACCAGCCGTCAGCGATGATGTGGTGCAGGGTCACCAGCAACTGGTGATCTTCATCGTCGAGGCGGATCAGCGTTACTCGCAGCAGCGGGCCTTTCTCCAGATCGAACTGAGTACGCGCCTGGTCTTCACGGATTTGCTGCGCACGGATTTCACGTTCGGCGATTGGCAGGTCGCTGATGTCGATCAGTTGCAGGTTGAATTCGCCAGCGGCGACGATCTGCTGCAGCGCCACACCATCGCGTTCGAAGAAGCGCGTGCGCAGGGATTCGTGGCGTTCGATCAGTTGCTGGAAACTGGCGCGCAGGGCGTCCTCGTCGAGTTCGCCGCGCAAACGCAGAGCGCCGGGGATGTTGTAGGCGCTGCTTTGCGGGTCAAGTTGCCAGGTGATCCACAGACGGTTTTGCGCCAGCGATTGCGGCAGTGCGTCGTTGCGCCCTAATGTGCTGATCTGGCCTTGGGCGCTGCCGCCGTCCTGTTGCTGACGGGCAACTGCTGCGGCGAACGCGGAAAGCGTCGGCGCTTCGAACAGCAGGCGCAGGTTCAGCTCAAGACCGAGCTCTTCGCGCACCTTGGCGATCACTTGTGTGGCGGCAATCGAGTTGCCGCCGAGCAGGAAGAAGTGATCATCCGCAGCGACCTGTTTGACGCTGAGTTGCTCTGCCCAGATCTTGCCGATGAGGATTTCCAGTTCACTGCCAGAGGCAGTCAAGTCCGAGGTTTGAACCTCGTTCGACGGGAATACCGCGTAGCTGTCGAGGCTACCGTCAGCCAGACGATTGCGGCACGCCGAACGCTGCAGCTTGCCACTGGAAGTCTTCGGCAGCGCGCCCGGATTGAGCAACACCACAACGCTCGGCGCTTCTTGATACGCCTCGGCCACGGCTTGGCGGATGGCTTTGATCAACGCTTCCGGCGGGAGGATTTTCTGCACGCTGCGGCTGATTTCTGCGGCGATGCCGATGCCTTCCTCGCCATTCTGATTGACCGCGAACGCCGCCACGCGACCCTTGCGCACCACCTCGACTTCGTTCTCGACAGTCTGCTCGATGTCCTGCGGATACAGGTTGTGCCCGCGCACGATGAGCATGTCTTTCAGGCGCCCGGTGATGAACAGTTCGCCGTCACGCATGAAGCCCAGATCGCCGGTGCGCAGCCAGGTACGGCCGGCGTGCTCGACGAAGGTTTTGGCGCTGGCTTCAGGGTTGCGCCAGTAGCCGAGGGCGATGCTCGAGCCTGTGGCCCAGACTTCGCCGACGGCATTGTCAGCAAGTTCTTGCAGCGTGTTCGGTTCGACGATCAGCACCGCGTGCCCGGGCTGGCTGATGCCGCAACTCATGATCGGGCTGCCCGCGCCCGGCTCGGCGCGGTTTTGCGCCAATGCGTGATCATCAACGCGCAGATTGGGAATGCCCTTGCCGCGCGGGGTGCCGGCGACGAACAGCGTGGCTTCGGCCAAACCGTACGAGGCCATGAAACTGCTGTCGCTGAATCCGCTGGCGGCGAATTTCTCGGCAAAGCGCTCAAGGGTGTCGAGGCGGATCGGCTCGGAGCCGGAATAGGCCACGCGCCAGCGGCTCAGATCGAGTCGTTCCAGCGCCGATTCGCTGACTCGCTCGCTGCACAAGCGGTAAGCGAAATCCGGCCCGCCGCTGATGGTGCCGCCGTATTGGCTGATCGCTTCGAGCCAGCGCAACGGCCGGCCGAGGAAGTACGCCGGCGACATCAGAATGCATGGCACGCCGCTGAAAATCGGTTGCAGCAGACCGCCGATCAGACCCATGTCGTGATACAGCGGCAGCCAGCTGACGATCACGTCATCCGGGTTCACGTCGATGCCGAAACCGTGGCGGATCAGCAGTTCGTTCGCCACCAGATTGCCGTGGCTGACTTGCACGCCTTTGGGCAGCGCGGTGGAGCCTGAGGTGTATTGCAGAAAGGCGATGTGATCCTGCGGCAAAGTCGGTTCGACCCAGCATTCGGCCAGCGCGCTGTCGAGGGTATCGACGCACAACAGCGGCGGCGCGCCTTCGATCTGCTGTAGGGCGTCGCGCAAGTCGGCGCTGGTCAGCAGCAGTCGTGGCTCGGCGTCGGCAATGATCGACAGCAGGCGTTCCTGATGGTGACGCTTGGTCGACTCCGGCGGATAGGCCGGCACGGCGATCACGCCCGCGTACAGGCAGCCAAAGAACGCCGCGACATAGTCCGGGCCGCTAGGAAACAGCAACACCGCGCGATCACCGAATTCGGCCTCGGCCTGCAACGCGGCGGCAATGCTGCGCGCACGTTGATCGAGTTCGCGGTAACTGAGCGCCACAGCCTGCTCCGCGCTTTCAGCCAAGAAGCGCAAGGCCAGCCGATCCGGCGTCAGGGCCGCGCGGCGCTGGAGGGCTTGGACCAGAGTGCTGGGGAGTTCGAACGCGTCGGTCATGAGGTTTCCTGCCTGAATTCGGCTTGCTGGTGGAATCGGGGTTCGCTGCGTCGCGCCCTTTCAAAGGGCGCGCAGGGCGCGGTCTACGCCGACCGCGCAAGGCACTGGAATGCTGTATGGCCGGGGTTTGCGCCCGAAACCATTCACCAATGAGAACGGATGACGTCTTGAAATAATTAGTCGGCAGGCTGGATCGCCAACAGGG
This sequence comes from Pseudomonas sp. P4795, assembly GCF_048822895.1. NCBI lineage: Bacteria > Pseudomonadati > Pseudomonadota > Gammaproteobacteria > Pseudomonadales > Pseudomonadaceae > Pseudomonas > Pseudomonas sp. P4795. The sequence goes on from NZ_JBMFBT010000002.1 coordinate 38,421, forward strand.
CCGGGGTGCGGCAGTGCGTCGCAGTTCTCAAATCGCACCGAACCGGAGCATTACTTCTCTTTCTCATTTGACAATCATTATCATTCAACATAATTTGTCGCTCGATGTGTAGGACGGCCGCCCCCGAGGCCTCCCACAAACCTATTGGCAGCAAGGTGATTTCCATGACGGAACAAGTATCCACAAGCAGGTGCGATTCACCGCTACTTCAGGCATTCGTCGACAATCGACTGATTCTGGTCAAGATCGCAGCGCGTATTACCGGCTGCCGCTCACGTGCCGAAGACGTGGTGCAGGATGCGTTTTTCCGGCTGCAATCGGCGCCGCCGATCACTTCGTCGATCAAGGCGCAATTGAGTTATCTGTTCCAGATCGTGCGCAACCTCGCCATCGATCACTACCGCAAACAGGCACTGGAGATGAAGTATTCCGGCCCTGAAGAGGAAGGCCTGAACGTGGTCATTCAAGGTGCGTCGCCGGAAACTTCGCACATCAACTTCTCGACCCTGGAACACATCGCCGACGCGCTCACCGAGCTGCCGAGCCGCACCCGTTACGCGTTCGAGATGTATCGCCTGCACGGTGTGCCGCAAAAAGACATCGCCAAGGAACTTGGCGTCTCGCCGACCCTGGTCAACTTCATGATCCGCGATGCGCTGGTGCACTGCCGCAAGGTGTCGGGCAGTCGTGGGGATGCGGTGGCGATGGGTCGTCGTTAAGACCGAATCGCCCGCAAAAAAAGCTCGCAGCCTTCGGCAGCTCCTACAAGGAACGCATTCCAATGTAGGAGCTGCCGAAGGCTGCGAGCTTTTGGTTTTAACGGTATTTCAACCCAACGTGCACCGATCAAAAAACCGCTCACGCCCGAGCATCATCAGCGCCGCGCGCTTATGCGGGAAGTCGAACTCTTTCTCGCAGTGGAAACACTGATTGTGCATGTGGCCGATCATCTTCGTGTTGTCCGCACGTGGTTCGGCGACTACACGTTGCGTACGCGGATCGTCCAGAAACAGATAATGCACCAACGCCGACAGCCAGCTCGCAACCTTGTGCGGGCCACGATGGCTCTCCTCCCCCACCAGCATGTGGATGCCACGGTCGTAATTGTCGGCATCGTAGAACGGCGCGATGCGATCTTCCTTGGCCCAATAGGCTTCGAAATAGGCAAACGGCTGATCGTCGAAACAGCCGATCAACGTCAGTGTGTGCGGGTCAGCCTCGAGCTTGCTCAGATACTCGCGATGCTTTTCGATGCTGCCTTCTTCCTGCCAGAAACTGGCGACGCGCGGACTGTTCTGCCAGCGGTTGAAGCGCGGCAGGTCTTCTTCGATCTCTACCGTGCGCAAGGAAATCCACGCACCAAGACGCGAATCGAAACGCCGATAAACCTCACCGCGCGGTTTGACCGGGCGCAAGGGATGGCGTTTGCCATTGCTGATGACCATCTGCTGCGGATAGCTGCCGGTCAACGAAGTGCCGAGCCATGGCTGGGGCAATTGCCAGAACAGCGTGCGCTCGCAACGGTATTCGCCAGCCACCTCCGTGCTCACCAGCAAGCCGCTGAGCAAGGCTTCAGTCGGCGGCTGATCGAGCTGCCAGACCAATTGCTGACGCGCCGGATCGCGGCTGAACAACCAATAACATGCCGCCCACAGCGCCTGGCCTGGCGGCAGTGCATAGCGTTCGTCAATCTGGATCGGCCCTTGCGCCTCACGATCAAGGCGCAGGCGGATCAACGGTTGCCCGTCCAGGCTCAGGCTCAGACGGCTCTCGGTGGCATCGGCTTGCAATTGACTACCCGATGGCAAGGCCAGGGCAGTCAGGTCATTCAGATTGGACATGGGTCGGGCTCACGATAATCGTCGACAGTTCAACGATGTGACGTGATCCGCAGGGCAAAATTTAGGCCGCCGGGGTAAATCCGTCCTTCAATTGCCGGGCACCGGCACCACGGCAATCTTGTACGGATCAAAAATCTTCAACATCTGGCCGTTGTCGCGCAGGCGTTTGAGCATCGCGCCAAACGCCTCGCCGGTGATCGGCGCGGCCGGACGCAGAATCGCGTAGTGGTGATAGATCTGATCGATGCGCTGCGACACCAGCAATTCGTCGCGCACCTTTTCGTTACGCAGCAGGTAATCGAACAGATATGAACGTGTCACCAGCGCAATGTCGGCGCGACCGCGCAGCACCATCAGCAGGTTGCTGTCGTGAGAATAGGTCAGCGTCGCGCTGTAGGTTTCGGCGAGGTATTTGGGGTCGGCCTTGAAGTTGGCGAACTCATAGTGATAACCGCTGTAAAGCGCCAGGCGTTTGCCCTTGAGGTCGGCGAAGTAGGCTTGCTGCCGACCAGGCTGGTTCTGCGCGACAAAGATTTCCGCGTCTTCCAGGCCCATATCGACGGTGGTGTGGGGAATGTCTTTCCAGCCCCACTCCGGGTTCTCGAAGATTGCCATGTCGGTGCGACCATCCTTGAAGTCACCGAAGCGGCGCGGAATAGAGGTTGGCACCAGCTCGAAACGATAGTCGCTCTGCAGGCCGTTCAACGCGGCGACCAGCTCCGGCAACAGACCGGTGTCGGCGCCGTTTTCCGGGCGAATGGTGTACGGCGGAAAATGCGCAGCGCCCACCCGGACAACTTGCGCCGCTGGAGCGGGCAGTACCCATATTGCAGCCAGCGCTGCGAGCATCAGCCCCGCGGCTGTCCGAATTGGCGAAGACTTCAAAACACCCCACTCCCCGAAAAAATACCGATCAATCTACTCAAGCTAGGCGGTTTCGCCCAGTTAGCCAGTTTCGCCGCACGATAGAAAGCGTCTAACGCTCCTCGAGTACCAGAATCAACGCCTCATCGGCCAGCTGATCGAGGCTCAAACTGCCGCCGGCTCGGAACCAGGTGGTGGTCCACGACAACGCCCCGGTTAGAAAGCGTCGGGTTACGAACACATCGCCACGGATGAACCCGGCGTCCTTGGCCTCGCCGAGCACTTGCAGCCACAGGTCCTCATAAATGTCGCGCAACGCCAGCACCTGGGCCTGACCTTCTTCGGACAGCGAACGCCATTCGTAGACCAGCACGGCCATGGCTTCGCCGCTGCCCCCCATGATCGACTGCAATTCACAGCGGATCAGCGCCAGCACCCGTTCGCGCACGCTGCCGGCGTCGGCCAGTGCCGCACGCATCAGCGCAGTGTTGTAGCGGATGGTTTCTTCCATCACCGCACGGAGGATTTCGTCCTTGCTTTTGAAGTGATGAAAAATGCTTCCCGACTGAATGCCCACGGCACCGGCCAGATCGCGCACGGTGGTGCGTTCATAGCCTTTGTTGCGGAACAGGTGGGCCGCGACTTGCAGCAATTTGCCGCGCGCGCTGTCCGGGTCGGTCAACTGGCCGGCGTCCACCAGTTCGCGCATTACCCGCAGGGCTTTTTGCTCGTCCACCCGTTCTCTCCTACAGTCGATCAGTCGGCAGCCGCCCGGAAACCACAGGCTGGCGCGGGCAATTTAAGCCGCCGGCCGCGACCAAGCAAGCGCTTGGGCAGAAGATAATTTCAGCTGTTTACAAACCAAGCGCTTGCTTGGTAGCCTCGTCGCACTTCAGTCGCAGGTTTCTGAGTCGGAGACAACAATGCCAACAACAATCCGCATCGGTTGTGCCAGCGCGTTCTGGGGCGACACCTCGACCGCCGCCGCGCAGTTGGTGGAAGGTGGGCAACTGGACTATCTGGTGTTCGACTACCTGGCCGAGATCACCATGTCGATCATGGCCGGCGCACGCCTGAAAGATCCGCAAGCCGGGTTCGCCAGTGATTTCATCGAAGTTCTCACGCCTCTGCTGCCGCAACTGGCAGAACAAAATATTCGCGTGATCAGCAATGCCGGCGGGGTGAATCCGCAAGCCTGCGCCGCCGCGTTGCAAGCGGCGTGCGACAAGGCCGGCGTCGCGCTGAAAATCGCCGTGCTGCTCGGTGATGACCTGCAACCGCAGTTCAACCAGCTGCAATCCCAAGGCATCACCGAAATGTTCAGCGGCGCACCGCTGCCGCCGATGTGCATCTCGACCAACGCCTATCTCGGCGCGCCGGGAATTGTCGAAGCACTGCGCCTGGGCGCCGACATCGTGATCACCGGGCGCGTGGTCGACAGCGCCGTGGTCAGCGCGGCACTGGTGCATGAGTTCGGCTGGTCGTGGCAGGACTACGACAAACTCGCGCAAGCAGCGCTGGCCGGGCACATCATTGAATGTGGCGCGCAGTGCACTGGCGGCAACTTCACCGATTGGCGCGATGTGCCGGACTACGAGCACATCGGTTTCCCGATCGTCGAAGTCAGCGCCGACGGCCAGTTCATCGTCAGCAAACCCGAAGGCTCCGGCGGACTGGTCACGCCGCTGACCGTTGGCGAACAGATGCTCTATGAAATCGGCGATCCGCAGGCCTATCTGCTGCCCGATGTGGTCTGCGATTTCAGTCAGGTCAAACTTCAGCAGCAAGGCAAAAATGCTGTGCAGGTGCACGGTGCCAAAGGCCTGCCACCCAGCAACAAATACAAGGTCAGTGCGACGTATCTCGACGGCTTCCGCTGCACCGCCAGTTGCCTGATTGCCGGCATCGATGCGGTAGACAAGGCGCGCCGCGTCAGTCAGGCGATCATCGACAAGACCGGCGAGATGTTCAGCCAGCGCGGCTGGGCGCCCTATACCGAAACGCACATCGAACTGCTCGGCAGTGAAGCCACTTACGGACCCCACGGCCAGCGCCGGGATAGCCGTGAAGTGGTGATCAAACTGGCGGTACGCCATTCAAACAAGCAGGCGCTGGTGCTGTTCTCGCGGGAAATCGCCCAGGCCGCTACCGGTATGGCGCCGGGGCTGACCGGCATCGTTGGTGGTCGGCCGACGGTGTATCCGCTGATTCGGCTGTTCTCGTTCCTGATCGACAAAAGCGCCTGCACATTGCACATCGACTTTGCCGGGCAGCGTCACTCCTGCACCCTTCCCGTTCTAACCACGCTGGACAGCGCCAACCTGCCGCTCCCCCACGACCCGCCCAAACCCGATGGCCGCGCCGACGCCAGTGTCGCGCTGGTCAAACTGGCGGTGGCGCGTTCCGGCGACAAGGGCAATCACAGCAACATCGGCCTGCTGCCACGGCGTCCGGAATACTTGCCGTGGATCGCCGAAGCGCTGACACCAGAGGTGATGGTCGAGTGGATGAGTCACGTCCTCGACCCGATTCACGGCCGCGTCGAACGCTGGTATCTGCCGGGGACGAACAGTCTGAACTTCCTGCTGGAAAACGCTCTCGGCGGCGGTGGCGTGGCGAGTTTGCGCATCGATCCGCAGGGCAAGGCATTCGCCCAGCAACTGCTGGAAATCCAGATCCCGGTGCCGCAGAGCATCGCCGAACAGCTCGATTAGAGGAATGTCGCCATGGCATACGAGTCGATTTTCCGGGCTGACCTGTTCAGCGGCCAGACCATCATCGTCACCGGGGGCGGCAGCGGCATCGGCCGATGCACCGCGCATGAACTGGCGGCACTCGGCGCCAGCGTGGTGTTGGTCGGACGCAAACCAGAAAAGCTGCAAAGCGTCGCCGCGGAAATTGCCGAGGACGGCGGCCTTGCGCATTGGAAGGCCTGCGATATCCGCGATGAAGAAGCAGTCAAGGCATTGATCCGCGAACTGATTGACGAACATGGGCCGATCCACGGACTGGTCAACAATGCCGGCGGCCAGTACCCGTCGCCACTGGCCTCGATCAATCAGAAAGGTTTTGAAACCGTGCTGCGAACCAATCTGGTCGGCGGGTTTCTGATGGCGCGGGAAGTGTTCAATCAGTCGATGAGCAAACACGGCGGCAGCATCGTCAACATGCTCGCCGACATGTGGGGCGGCATGCCCGGCATGGGCCACTCCGGTGCGGCGCGTTCGGGCATGGACAACTTCACCAAGACTGCCGCGTTCGAATGGGGTTACGCCGGGGTGCGAGTCAACGCAGTGGCGCCGGGCTGGATCGCTTCCAGCGGCATGGACACCTATGAAGGCGCGTTCAAAGCAGTGATCCCGACCTTGCGTGAACACGTGCCGTTGAAACGCATCGGCACCGAATCGGAAGTCAGTGCAGCGATTGTGTTTCTGCTCAGTCCGGCAGCGGCGTTCGTCAGTGGCAGCACGCTGCGCATCGATGGCGCGGCGAGTCTGGGCAGTCGCGCCTGGCCGTTGCACAAGGCGACCCACAGCGAATCGTTCAACGGTTTTCACCGCGCGTATTTGCCAGATGTGCTCAAGGACAAGGAATAAGTCATGCCGCAGATCCAGTCCGAACTCGACCCGCACAGCGAAAGCTTTGCGCGCAATCGCACGGCGATGCTCGCGGCCATCGAGCATGTGCAGCAACTCGAACAGAACCTGTTGAACAAAGCCGCCGAGGCTAAACCGAAATTCGACAAGCGCGGCCAATTGCTGCCGCGTGAGCGCCTGAATTTGTTGCTCGACCCCGGTTCGCCGTTCCTCGAACTGGCCAGCCTCGCCGGTTACAAATTGCACGACGACAAGGACGGCAGCTCAGCTGGAGGCGGTCTGATCGCCGGCATCGGTTATGTGTCCGGCGTGCGCGCGTTGGTGGTGGCGAACAACAGCGCAATCAAGGGCGGGACCATTTCGCCTTCTGGCCTGAAAAAATCCCTGCGCCTGCAACAGATCGCGCAAGACAACAAATTGCCGGTGATCACCCTCGCCGAAAGCGGCGGCGCCAACCTCAATTACGCGGCGGAGATTTTCGTCGAAGGCGCGCGCAGTTTCGCCAACCAGGCGCGGATGTCGGCCATGGGTCTGCCGCAGATCACCGTGGTGCATGGCTCGGCCACCGCTGGCGGCGCGTATCAGCCGGGGTTGTCGGATTACGTGGTGGTGGTGCGCGGCAAGGCCAAGCTGTTTCTGGCTGGCCCGCCATTGCTCAAAGCGGCGACCGGTGAAGTCGCGACTGACGAAGAACTGGGCGGCGCCGAGATGCATGCGCAAGTCGCCGGCACCGCCGAATACCTGGTCGAAAACGATGCCGATGGCGTGCGTCAGGTGCGCGAGATCGTCAGCCTGCTGAACTGGAACGAGCAACTGCCATGGCTGCCCGAGCCGCAATACAAAGAGCCGTTGTATCCCATCGACGAATTGCTCGGCCTGATCCCGGACGATGCGAAAAAGCCCTACGACGTGCGCGAGATCATTGCGCGCATTGCTGATGAATCGCGCTTCCTCGAGTTCAAGGGCGAGTTCGATCAGCAGACCATTTGCGGCCATCTGAAAATTCACGGCAGTGCTTGCGGCTTCATCGGCAACAACGGCCCGATCACGCCCAACGGCGCGAGCAAGGCCGCGCAGTTTATTCAGCTGTGCGATCAGAGCCAGACGCCGCTGCTGTTTTTCCACAACACCACAGGCTTCATGGTCGGCACCGAATCGGAACAAAACGGCGTGATCAAACACGGCTCGAAACTGATTCAAGCAGTGGCCAATGCGCGGGTGCCGAAACTGACGATTGTGGTCGGCGGTTCCTATGGCGCCGGCAACTATGCGATGTGCGGGCGCGGTCTCGATCCGCGCTTCATCTTCGCCTGGCCCAACAGCCGCACGGCGGTGATGGGCGGCGCCCAGGCGGGCAAGGTCCTGCGCATCGTCACCGAGGCCAAACAGCTCAAGGATGGTCTGGTGCCGGATCCGAAAATGCTCGACATGCTTGAGCAGGTCACCGCGCAGAAACTCGACAGCCAATCGACCGCGCTCTACGGCAGCGCCAACCTGTGGGATGACGGCCTGATCGATCCACGCGATACGCGCACCCTGCTCGGTTACCTGCTGGACATCTGTCACGAAGCCGACGTGCGCAATCTTCAGCCCAATAGCTTCGGCGTCAGCCGCTTCTAACGCCTCGATTTCAGGAGAACAATAAAAATGATCTTCACCCAGGAACACGAAGCACTGCGCCGCACTGTCCGCCAATTCGTCGAACACGAGATCAATCCGCACGTCGACGAATGGGAAAAGGCCGGGCGTTTTCCGATTCACGAGATCTTCCGCAAGGCTGGCGACCTCGGCCTGCTGGGAATTTCCAAACCGGAAAAATTCGGCGGCATGGGCCTCGATTACAGTTATTCGATTGTCGCCGCCGAAGAGTTCGGCACCATTCATTGCGGCGGCATTCCGATGTCGATCGGTGTGCAGACCGACATGTGCACCCCGGCCCTCGCCCGCTTCGGCTCCGATGAATTGCGCGAAGAATTTCTGCGGCCAGCGATCAGTGGCGAGCAGGTCGGGTGTATCGGCGTCTCGGAAGTCGGCGCCGGCTCCGATGTCGCCGGGCTCAAAACCACGGCGCGCAAGGACGGCGACGACTATGTGATCAACGGCAGCAAGATGTGGATCACCAACTCGCCGAGTGCCGATTTCATCTGCTTGCTGGCCAATACTTCGGACGACAAGCAGCACATCAACAAGTCGCTGATCATGGTGCCGATGACCACGCCGGGGATCAGCCTCAGTTCGCACCTGGACAAACTCGGTATGCGCAGTTCGGAAACCGCTCAGGTGTTTTTCGACAATGTGCGGGTGCCGCAGCGCAATCGCATCGGGCACGAAGGCGCGGGGTTCATGATGCAGATGCTGCAGTTTCAGGAAGAACGACTGTTCGGCGCGGCGAACATGATCAAGGGCCTGGAATACTGCGTCGACAGCACCATCGAATACTGCAAGGAACGCAAAACCTTCGGCAACGCGCTGATCGACAATCAGGTGATCCATTTCCGCCTGGCCGAACTGCAGACCGAAATCGAATGCCTGCGCGCTCTGGTGTATCAGGCCACCGAGCAATATGTGAAAGGCCAGGATGTGACTCGACTGGCGTCGATGGCCAAGCTCAAGGCCGGGCGGCTTGGCCGGGAAGTCAGTGACAGTTGCTTGCAATACTGGGGCGGCATGGGCTTCATGTGGGACAACCCGGTGGCCCGCGCTTATCGCGACGTGCGACTGGTGTCGATTGGCGGCGGCGCCGACGAAATCATGCTCGGGATCATCTGCAAACTGATGGGCATTCTGCCGGGGAAAAAGAAATGAGCGCCCTGCCCGATTGCCAGACGCTGTTACTTGAGGCCCATAACGGTGTGCTGCATGTAACCCTCAATCGCCCCGACAGCCGCAATGCGATGAGCCTGCAAATGGTTGCCGAATTGCGCGCGGTGCTGGCGGCGGTGCGTGATGATCGCAGCGTTCGCGCGTTGGTGATCAGTGGTGCCGGCGGGCATTTCTGCGCTGGCGGCGACATCAAGGACATGGCCAACGCGCGCTCGCAGGGCGCCGATGCTTACCGTCATTTGAACCGTGCGTTCGGTGCCTTGCTTGAAGAGGCACAGCATGCGCCGCAAGTGCTGATCACCGTGTTGCAAGGCGCGGTGCTCGGCGGTGGCTTCGGTCTGGCGTGTGTCAGCGATATCGCGATTGCCGATCATCAGGCGCAGTTCGGTTTGCCGGAAACCAGTCTTGGCTTGCTGCCGGCGCAAATTGCGCCGTTTGTGGTGCAACGCATCGGCCTGACTGAAACCCGCAGACTGGCGCTGACTGCCGCGCGATTCGACGGCACACAGGCCAGACGCATGGGCCTGGTGCATTTTGTCGAACATGATCCGCAGGCGCTGGCGCAGCGGCTGGACGAAGTGCTGGATCATGTTTTGTGTTGCGCGCCCGAGGCGAATGCCACGACCAAAAAACTGCTGCTCGCCAGCGCCGGGCAGCCCTCGAGTGCATTGCTCGATGAAGCGGCGCAGTGGTTCAGCGCTGCTGTGACAGGCGCCGAAGGAGTTGAGGGCACGATGGCCTTCGTGCAAAAGCGTAAACCACGGTGGGCCACCTGACCCCTGTGGGAGCGGGCTTGCCCGCGATGAGGCCGCCACTTTCACCGCAAATCTTCAGGAACCCCACCATGCCCGCCATCCACATAATCCTGATCGCCAACCGCGGGGAAATCGCCTGCCGCATCCAGCGCACCGCGCAAGCCCTGGGCTATCGCACCGTCGCCGTATTCAGCGACGCCGACGCCAACGCCCTGCATGTACAAATCGCCGATCAAGCCGTGAACATCGGCCCGGCGCCAGTGCAACAGTCGTACCTGAACATCCCGGCAATCCTCGACGCCGCCCGCCGCAGCGGCGCCAACGCGATCCATCCCGGCTACGGCTTCCTCTCGGAAAACGCCGAATTCGCCCGCGCCTGCGAGCAGGCCGGCCTGACCTTCATTGGCCCAAGTGTGGAAGCCATCGAACTGATGGGCAGCAAACGCCGCTCGAAAATTGCCATGCTCGCTGCCGGAGTGCCGTGCATCGCTGGCTATCAAGGCGCCGAGCAAGATGACGCAACGTTGCTGCGCGAAGCCGAGCGCATCGGTTATCCGCTGATGATCAAGGCCAGTGCTGGCGGCGGTGGTCGCGGCATGCGTCTGCTGCACAGCGGCGATGATCTGCCAGCGCAGTTGCGCACGGCGCGCTCGGAGGCATTGAACGGCTTCGGCAGCGATGAACTGATCCTCGAACAAGCGCTGATCGAACCGCGCCACGTCGAAGTGCAGCTGTTCGGCGATCAACACGGCAACCTGATTTACCTTGGCGAGCGCGACTGCTCGATCCAGCGCCGCCATCAGAAAGTCATCGAAGAAGCGCCCTGCCCGGTGCTGACCGCCGAGCTGCGTCAGGCGATGGGCCAAGCGGCGCTCAAGGCCGGGCGTGCGGTGAACTATGTCGGCGCCGGCACCGTGGAGTTTCTGCTCGATGCCCGTGGCCAATTCTACTTTCTGGAGATGAACACCCGCTTGCAAGTCGAGCATCCGGTGACCGAGTTGATCACCGGGCTGGATCTGGTGGCGTGGCAGTTGCTGGTCGCCGAAGGCCAGCCGCTGCCGCTGACCCAGGAGCAAGTACAGCTCAACGGACATGCCATGGAAGTGCGGCTGTACGCCGAAGATCCGGCGCAGGGATTTCTGCCGCAGACCGGGCGCGTCGAGGCGTGGCAACCGGCGCTGCATGCGGGCACGCGGATTGATCACGGCTTGCTCGAAGGTCAGAGCGTCAGCCCGTTCTACGACCCGATGCTCGGAAAACTGATCGCCCACGGCGCTACCCGCGAAGAGGCGCGCCGCAAATTGCTGCGTGCGGTGCAGGACAGCGTATTGCTGGGCGTGCAGACCAATCAGCGGCTGCTGGTCGAACTGTTGCAGCATCCGCAATTCATTGCTGGCGAATTCAGCACGGCGTTTATTGCGCAGCAGTTTGCCGATCACTCGTGTCTGCAAAAGCATGTTCCGAGTACCGAACAACTGGCCATCGCGGCGCTGCTGTTCTATCAATTCTCGGCGCAACGACATCGCGCGCCACTGGCCGGCTGGCGCAATAATGCCAGTGTGCCGCTGGATTACCGCCTCGGTCTGGAGGGGCAGGATTGGCATGTGCAATTGCGCACCACCCCGAATGGCAACTTTTCCGTACGGGTTGCTGAACATAGCTGCGCCGTGAAGCTTATTGAACACAGCGACCGCGCCGTAACCCTGGAGATCAACGGCCTGCGCCAACGCCACGCCTATCGACTCGAAGCCGACCAGCTCTGGCTGTTCACCCACCCCGGCAGCCTGCGCCTGGAGGATCGAACTCACGCGGTAATCGACAGTCAGACCAGCGTCAGTTCCGGCACCCTCAAGGCACCGATGGACGGCGCGATCATTGATGTGTTGGTCAGCGAAGGCAGCCCAGTCAGCAAAGGACAATTGCTGGTGGTGCTGGAAGCAATGAAAATGGAGCACCCGCTCAAGGCCGGCATCGACGGCGTGCTCAAGCGGGTGCAGGTGAAAGTCGGCGATCAGGTAAAAAATCGTCAGGTTCTGTTGCAGGTCGAGTGAGTCGCCGGGCGCATCCGCAAGGTTTGACTACGCTCTGAACATCAGAACGCGTAAATCAGGAACCCTGCGATGCCCCATTGGCTGGTCATAGATCTGGAAGCCACCACCGATGACGGTGGCTGGCCGGTTACAGAGATGGAAATCATCGAGATCGGTGCGACCCTGGTGGATCGCGCCGGCCGCGAGCAGGATCACTTCCAGCGTTTTGTGAAACCGACGCGGCGGCCGTTGCTGACGCCGTTCTGTCGTGAGCTGACGCACATCACTCAGGCAAATATCGACGCAGCACAGCCGTTGGAAGAGGTGTGGCCGGCGTTCGAGCGCTGGCTCGGCCAGCATCAGACCCGTCTTGAAGGCTGGGTCAGCTGGGGCGATTACGACCGCAAGCAATTACTTCAGGAATGGCAACGGCTGCAAATCGACAGCGCGCTGGGCCGCGTGCCGCACATGAACCTCAAACAGCGCTTTGCCAAGGCCCGGCGCCTCGAGCGTCCGCTGGGACTCAACGGCGCATTGCAACTGGCCGGCATGCAATTCAGCGGTCAGCAGCATCGCGCGCTGGAAGATGCGCGCAACACCGCGCGATTACTGCCGCTGGTCTTGCCACTTTAGACAGATGACGACGCCGAGAGCCTTGTGCATACTGGCCGGCCATTTTCAGCCCTTTTATGCCCTTTTCGAGAGGAATCGCCCATGTTTAAAGTCAACGAGTACTTCGACGGCACCGTCAAGTCGATCGCCTTTGGCACTGCTGAAGGTCCGGCGACCATCGGCGTCATGGCCCCGGGCGAATACGAATTCGGCACCAGCCAGCGTGAAATCATGCACGTGGTATCGGGCGCACTGACCGTAAAACTGCCGGACAGCAGCGACTGGGAAACCTTCGCCGCCGGCAGCCAGTTCAACGTACCGGCCGACAGCAAGTTCCAGCTAAAAGTCGCGGTTGATACCGCTTACCTGTGCGAATACCGCGGCTAAATCCGCAGGGTTCACAGTCATAAAAAATGCCCGTGTCCAAGGACACGGGCATTTTTCGTTGTGGCGCCAGGTTATTCGAGAATTTCCACAGGCATGCCGACTTCAAGTCGACCATTGCTGTCGTTCACCAGGTTCTGGCCGAACATCGCGCCATCGGCCTCGGAGCGGTATTTCTGCAAGGTCGCCAGCGGTTCGCGATCAGCACTGCGCTCGCCGGTCTGCGGATCGATGGTAGTCAGAATGCAACGCGAGCAGGACTTGACCACGCGGAACTCGACCTGGCCAATGCGGATGCGCTTCCAGCTGTCCTCGGCATAAGCCTCGCTGCCTTCGATCACCAGATTCGGCCGGAAACGCAGCATTTCCAGCGGACGTCCGACTTTCTGCGACAGATCCTGCAACGACGCCTCGCCAATCAACAGCAGCGGGAAACCATCGGCGAATGCCACTTGGTCGTCATCTTTGCCGTAACCGGATTGCGTGCTGCGGGCGCGATCCAGCGGCACCTGCACCAGACGGGTCGGTTTGCCGATGAACTCGCTGAGCCATTGCGCAGCGTCATTGCCTGCATCCGGCACGCGCAGGGTGTCACGCCAGATCGTCACGCCACGAAGCTCGGCGTCGGCGCCGGGCAAGTCGATATTGATCGGCGAATGGCCGGGTGCAGCCAGGGTCAGGCCACCGGTGGCATTCCACAACGCCGACAACTGACTCATCTGCGCCACGGCACGCTGGGTCAGAAAACGCCCGCTGGCCTCGTCCACCAGCATCCAGCGTCGGTCGCCAGCCAGCCCGAGCTTGTCCAGAGCGATCTCTTGCAGAGTCTCGCCCTTGGCGGATTTCAACGGGTAACGATAAAGCGCGCTCAGACGCAGCATGGCCAGCTCCCTGATGGGCAAAAACGCCACCCTATACGAGCTGAGCGGCGAATCAAAGGCTGACGCGAGATCAGCCTCATCCTGTGTCAGGCCGGTACTTCGTCAAGCATCAGGCGCTGGCGCACCACGTCGACCAGCTTGTCCGGCTGGAACTTGGAGAGGAAGTTGTCGCAACCGACCTTCTTCACCATCGAATCGTTGAAACTGCCGGACAGCGAGGTGTGCAGCACCACGTACAAACTGCGCAGACGCGGATCGTTGCGAATTTCGGTGGTCAGGCGATAGCCGTCCATTTCCGGCATTTCGGCGTCGGTGAAGATCATCAGCAGTTTTTCGGTCATGTTCACGCCGGTATCGGCCCACGCCTTGAGCATGTTCAGGGCTTTCAAACCGTCGCTGGCGATGTGCATCTTCACGCCCAACTGGCCGAGGGTGTCGCGCAACTGCGACAGTGCCACTTTCGAGTCGTCCACCAGCAGCACTTCGCGGCCAGCGGCGCGTTCGAGTACCGGGTCTTCGAGTTTCTCGCGCGAGACTTTGGCGTTGTACGGGACGATTTCGGCGAGGACTTTCTCGACGTCGATGATTTCCACCAGTTGATCGTCGACCTTGCTGATTGCCGTGAGGTAGTGCTGGCGACCGGCGCTGGTCGGCGGCGGCAGGATGGCTTCCCAGTTCATGTTGACGATGCGATCGACACCACCGACGAGGAACGCCTGCACCGAACGGTTGTACTCAGTGACGATGATTGTACTGGTCGGGCTCGGCACCAATGGGCGCATGCCGATCGCCTGCGACAGGTCGATCACCGGCAGCGTCTGCCCGCGCAGGTTGACTACACCGCAGACGAACGGATGTCGCTGAGGCATCAGGGTCAGCTTCGGCAGTTGCAGGACTTCCTGAACCTTGAACACGTTGATCGCGAACAACTGACGTCCGGCCAGGCGGAACATGAGGATTTCCAGGCGATTCTCACCCACCAGTTGCGTGCGTTGGTCTACCGTGTCGAGAATGCCGGCCATCAATGACTCCTGGGCTTGTACTGATGAATTCACTATTGGGTGGTTTATCGGCTGTATCGCGCGATTCTTGATAGCCGCGAAAAGCGCTATCAAAATGCCACGCCAAAGCATTGATGTCACATTAACATCATGGTTTACTGAGGCCGCTGAATTCATCTGCTGCATTCCTCTCCAGCGCGACCTCGGTTTGCGCAACAGGTTCCCGCGCCTAAGGGTTTCCCCTAGGAATCATCAGGCCCAACCTGATGTTCGCAATATCCAATAGCCATTAATGTGACGCCATTCTCATTGCATGAACGGAGTCAGGCTTTTGTGTGCGATCGCAGGTCAGTGGATACCCACCCTCACGAAAATCCCGGCCAGAGCCATGGCACTGTGGGGCGCGATCTCACGACGATTCATGATCGTCGACACACACGACATTCGTTCATCAGACATGACGTTGTGGAGATAAGCATGCCGAACGACCGTAACGAGTGGGCGCAGCGGTTCGCCGAGTTTCTCGTCGAGGCTGAATTGCTCCTGGCCAAGTCCGAAGAATGCCTGAGTCACCTGCAACTGATCCGCAACGACAAGGATGCCGTCGATTGCATGCTCAGTACCCTGCTCAAACTGGCGAACAAGGCCGATGCCTTGGCGCTGGAGCCGGTCTCCGGGTTTTCGCTGCATCTGCACGGGCTGCTCACTCAGGCACAAGACCATGTTGATCTGCACGCCCAAGCGCTTGAGGCACTGAAAGACTGCTTCACGTTGATCGCCTGGCAACTGGAACTGGTCGATCTGAGCACCGGTCAGTTGAGTCTGGATGACAGCGAACGGACTTCCCTGATTGAAGCGTTCGCCTTTCAGGTAGGCCAGAGCCAGTTCCAACCGCCGATGCACGCCAAACCACTGTCGCTCGTCTCCTGTTAGGAGCGCGGCGCAGATAGCTTGAGCTGGCGATGTCGCAAATACATCATTCATGCCTGCCAGCGACAATCAAAAATTAAATATCACTCTTGAACGGCGCGAAGCTCTTCCGCCGGTGTCAGGGTTTTCCTGTGTAAAACAAGCCCAACTTGTACAGCGTCGATATCTATAGAGTCCGGCTAATAACTTTCCATTATGGAACCGACGTCCAATGCAAAGGCATTCCTGACTCTTTGAACATATAGCGCGAACGCGACCAGCGGTATGTTAAGTGGTATTATCCCGCCCGTTAGTTGCTCGCGGTTAATGGCACTGTGACTTCAGCGATATGTTTTCCATAAAAGTTTTCGGCCGATTGGCAGTTAAAGAGCCCTTCGAAAGCGCCACATGATCGACAGCAGTTTCAGACAGAGATCGGCCAGCCTCGCTGCACGATCTACCCGCAGCGAACATTCATTGGCTCCATCCGCTATGTACGCCAGCCTCAAGTCAATCACCACATGGCCGCCCTCGCGAGCAAACGCACGCCGCTTCACGCTGTTGCTGTGCGTCGGCTCAGCGCTCGGCAGCGTGCTCACCTTTGGCCTGTCCGCTCCGCTGTCGTTCGGTCTGCTGGTGCTCAATGTGAGCGCTGCCGTTTGCGTCTTCGTCCACCATCGCTTGTCGCGCAAGTCGATCAAATTCCAGCCGCAGGAACTTGCCGACCGTTTACTGGAAGTCCAGGAAAACGAGCGTCATCGGCTCAGCCGTGAGTTGCACGATGATATCGGCCAGTTGCTGACCGCCGCCAAACTGCAAAGCGACTGGCTCAAACGCCGCTTGCCCGATGACTTGCAGGAGCACTGCGCACTACTGAGTACGACCCTGGATGAAACGCTGGATAAAGTGCGCGACGTATCGGCCATTCTTAATCCGCGACAGCTGACCAGTCTGGGGCTGGAGGCGAGTCTGCGTGCGCACCTGCTCAAGACATTGACCAACACTTCGCTGCACTGGAGCCTCGACTGCCAGCAGCGGCTGAACGGATTGCCGGAAGAAATGGCGGTTGCGGCGTTTCGCATTGCTCAAGAGGCAGTCACCAATATCCTGCGCCATGCGCAGGCGAACAATCTGTTGATCCGGGTCCAGCGTCTGCCCAAGGGTCTGACCTTGCTGATCAGCGATGACGGCCAGGGATTTGCGCCTGCCGCCGATCCCGGTCGCGAAGGACAACGTGGCATGGCCGGGATGGCCGAACGGATCGAGCAACTGGGTGGCACCCTGAACGTCACGAGCGAACCGGGCAAAGGCACTCAAATCGAAGCACTTTTCCCCTGGGCGCCGCGGGCACTCGAGCGGGCCAGTACGAATAAGGTTATGCGTTGACTTGTAACTTACTTCTGGTGGATGACCACTCGCTGATCAGGGCTGGCGTACGCGCTCTGGTGCTGGATATTCCGGGTTATGCGGTAATCGGCGAGGCCAACGATGGCTCGCAGTTGCTCGAAATGGTCGAGCAACTGAATCCCGATATTGTCTTGCTCGATATCTCGATGAGAGAAACCGGCGGCCTTGAAGCCTTGCAACGACTGCGACGCGTGCGTCCGCAGAGCAAAGTGCTGATCCTGTCGATGCACACCGACCCTGCGCTGATCATGCAGGCACTCGAATCCGGTGCGCATGGCTATCTGCTCAAGGACACCACCGCCACCGAGCTCGAGCATGCACTGGAAGCCCTGCGCAATAATGAACGCTACCTGAGTCCGGCCATCGCTCACACGGTGATCAACCAGGCATTGACCCGCAACCAGAAGCATCAGCCGGAAGTCGCCGAGTCGCACAACCTGACGGCGCGCCAGCTGGAAATCCTGCGTCTGATCGTACGCGGCAAATCCACCCGCGAAATCGCCAACGGCCTCGGCCTCAGTATCAAGACTGTCGAAACCCACCGCTCGCAGATCATGAAGCGTCTGCAGATCTACGACGTGGCGGGCCTCGTTCTATTTGCCGTACGCGAGCAGATCATCAGCCTTGATGACTGATCGACTGCGCTGAACTCAACAACGGCGAGTCTTGCGGCAAGTGCACCTGCAGCGCCGCCGGGCGCGCAGTAAAACGCATGTTCTCGCCTTCCAGCGGTTCGCCGTCGAGATTGATGTAAAGGCCCTCCGCAGCCTTGATCTCAACCCACGGCAACCGCGCTCGCACGAACATGTTGTCCAGACCGAAACCATCGCTGAGCAAGGTTTTCAGCGTGCCGACCAATTCCTGTGGCGCTGGCAAAATGCTGACATCCAGCAATCCGTCATCGGCCAATGCCTCGGGGCATAGCACGTGACCGCCGCCCGCCTGCCGACCGTTGCCGATACCCAGCGCCAGCATCTCCCCACTCCAATGAAAATCCGGCCCCTGCAATTCTCCGTAAGCAGCATGCAATTCACTGAAGCGTGATAACCCGGTGAACAAATAGGCTGCGCCACCGAGCACCTTTTTCAGATCCTCGGAAGTATTGGCGGTGACCTGACTGCCAAATCCGCCGGTGGCCATGTTCAGGAAAATTTGCCCGCCGACTTCCCCCAGGTCAATCTTGCGAGGTGGCGCGTCCAGCAAATCGAGAGCCTCTTCGGGTTCAAGAGGGATGCCGGCAGCGCGGGAAAAGTCATTGGCCGTGCCCAGTGGTAACAACACCAGACTGGCCTTGTCCGGGTGCGCGGCCAAGGCTTCGGCGATATCGCGCAATGTCCCATCACCACCGCCAGCGATAATTTTCGTGTATCCCGCTGCCAGCGCTTCCTCTACCAGACGTTGCGCATCACCGGCCTCCCAGGTCACCCGCACTGCGAGCTCCCAACCTTGTTCACGCTTGGTTTCGACGGCAGCACGCACCGCCTCGTTGAGTGCCTGCTTGCCATGCAGAATTAACAATGCCCTGCGTTCACTCATCAAGGTAGCTCCTAAAATTGAATCAGTTCGGGACATCTTGACCACTCAGACACGCAAAAAAGTCGCACGAATAACATTTAATTCTGATTTCCGGGCGGCTCGTCCTACAGGACGGTATCTTTTCTTACGAAATAACAGGAATTGGCTCAATTGACCGGGTGCGGTGTTTGCTTCAACGTGGCTCGGCGGTATCAATTTCCAACCCGACCACACAAGGATGTGCATGTAATGAATGGATACACTCTTAGTACTTTCGACTGTTCGAAAAACTGCGGGAGCCAACCGGCATCAATAGCACTGCATGGAGACGTCCATGCCAAGTCATGACACCAAAGCAACCGCAAGTGCATTTATCCCACTTGCCGATAGTCGCGCCAATCATCAAAGCGAATTCAAAGGTACTGCCAAAAACGCTGGAGATACCGGAATGGAACCTCGCGTTACCGAACTGGAAACCCATCTGAAGTACATCCGTCGGGACATGGACGAGGTGCGGGGCGATGTAAAAGCCATCAAGCATCGCCTCGCCTATTCGGCTGGTGCGGCTGCTGTGGTAATGGGTCTGGTAGGCTGGGTGGCCAACAGTCGATTCGACCAATTGGTTGCGCTGCTGGCCCGTTGAATGCATGAGTGCAGGCGATGGCTGTGGCGAGCCGCGCCTGCATACTCACGTACAGCGTCAGCCCAGCAACTCGGTCAGTGGGATGAAAGTCACCTCATCCCCTGCGGTCAACGTACGCCCCTCAAGCACTTCCACTAACCCGTCTGCCCACGCAGCGCTGCGCAGGACGCCCGAACTCTGGTTCCGGTAGATGGTGGCCTTGCCCTGTTCCAGACGTCCGCGCAAGTATTCACGACGATTGCCGGCCTGGGGCCAAGCGAACCCTGCCGGAACCTCGAACTTCAGTGGCTCGACATCCTGCACGCCCTGGCGGCGTAACAGATACGGCCGCGTCAGCAAGGCAAAGGTCACCAGCGTCGACGCAGGATTGCCAGGCAGGCCGATGACCGGAACCCCACGAAAATGGCCGACAGTCAGTGGCTTGCCCGGTTTGATCGCGAGTTTCCACAGAGTCAGCTCACCTTCTTCCCTGAGCGCAATGCCAAGGAAATCCGCTTCGCCTACCGATACGCCACCGGTCGACAGAATCAGATCGACGTCCTGCAATTCGCCAAGCTTCGCGCGGGTGGTCGGCAAATCATCCGGAAGAATCCCGGCATCGATCACCTCACAACCCAGGCGCTGCAACCAGCTGCACAGCAACACGCGATTACTGTTGTAAATCTGTCCCGGGCCCAGCGCTGTACCCGGCTCGACCAACTCATCGCCAGTTGACAGAACAGCCACGCGAACCTTGCGCACCACATCCAGCGCGGCACAGCCCAAGGACGCGGCCAGACCCTGCTCGATCGGACCCAGTCGGGTGCCTGCGGGCAAGACCAATTCACCAACGGTGGTTTCCTGGCCCTGCGGGCGAATGTTTTGCCCCACGATCATCGACTCAGTAAACACCACGCGCTCGTCGGCCTGCACCTGAACGTTTTCCTGCATTTCAACGCAGTCAGCACCTGCAGGCACCGGCGCACCCGTAAAGATTCGCGCACAGGTTCCGGGCTGCAATGGTTCTGGCGCCTGTCCGGCAAAGATTTTCTGGCTGACGAACATCGGCTCGCCACTCCAGTCCGCCAGGTTCAGGGCGTAACCGTCCATGGCACTGTTCGGCCAGGGTGGCAGGTCCAGCGTAGCAATCAGATCCTGCGCCAGCACCCGCCCTTCAACCTCGGCCAATGGCAGATGCTCACGCTCGCGAATCGGCGCAGCTTCGGCCATTTCCAGCAACCGCGCCAATGCCGCTTCCACCGGCATCAACGCCCCGGTTTTGCCCGGCTTACCCGCGGGATTCACAAGGCGCCGCCTGTTTCAGATGAGGCACGAAATTGCACGGGCGATGCCGCGAATCCAGTTGCTCGGCGAGAATGCCGTCCCACCCGGTGCGTACCGCGTTCGTCGAGCCCGGCAGGCAGCAGACCAGCGTGCCATTGGCCAACCCGGCCAACGCACGGGACTGCACGGTTGAGGTGCCGATATCGGCCACTGAAATCTGGCGGAACAATTCGCCGAAACCATCAACCTGTTTGTCGAGCAAACAGGCAACCGCTTCCGGGGTGCTATCTCGGCCGGTAAAGCCGGTGCCGCCGGTGATCAACACCACCTGCACCACATCGTCGGCAATCCAGTTGGCAACCTGGGCGCGAATTTTATACAGATCATCCTTGAGCAAAACCCGCTCGGCCAGGTTGTGGCCGGCAGCGCTGAGGCGGTCGACAAAGACCTGGCCCGAGGTGTCGGTTTCCAGGGTGCGGGTGTCGCTGACTGTCAGCACCGCGATATTCAGCGGTACGAAAGGTACATCAGCCTTGGCTTTCATAGGCTCGTCCAGTTGTAGGAAAAACAGCCCGGTGTTATATCACAGCGCTGCATTTTTTCGCCGCCCCGGGAGAGTTGCCATGACCTCGAATCCGCCATTGCCGCCCTGCTCCATCTTGCTCCTGGCAGGCGGACGCGGCCAGCGCATGGGTGGCCAGGACAAAGGCCTGATCGAGTGGCAGGGTGAACCGCTGATTGCACATCTGCAGCGCAAAGTGCGTCCGCTCACCGACGATCTGATCATCTCCTGCAACCGCAATCGTGAACTGTATGCGCCGTTCGCTGACCAGTTGGTAGCGGATGAAGAGGCTGACTTTCCCGGCCCGTTGGCCGGGATTCTTGCGGGACTCAAAGCTGCACGTCACAGCCACCTGCTGGTTCTGCCGTGCGATGTACCGAGCATTGATGAGCCACTGTTGCGCAACATGCGCGAAACCGCCAATCAGTATCGTGAAAAACCTTTAATGTTGCGTCATGACGCGCATTGGGAACCCCTGCTTTGCGTAATACCGAAGGCGCTGTTGCCGGTATTCGAAGAGGCCTGGAACGCCGGCGAGCGCAGCCCCGGGCGGATCATGCGCAGCCTCGGCGCCAACGCACTGGAATGCCCGGACCACGACCCGCGACTGGCCAACCTCAATACCCCCGAACTGTTAAGTGCGCACAAGTCTGTGTCAGACTGACACCATGCAAGGAACTTGCACGCTTCGGATACGTCTCAAGCTCAGTAACCAAAAGAATTATCCCTTCGGAGACACACTCATGACTCAACGGACTCTCGCCACTTTCATGCTCGCACTGGGCCTCGCTTCCCTCGCCGGTTGCGCTTCGCCAACAGTGATCACCTTGAATGACGGTCGCGAAATCCAGGCTGTCGACGCGCCTAAGTACGACGAAGATTCGGGCTTCTACGAGTTCGAACAGCTGGACGGCAAGCAGACTCGCATCAACAAGGATCAGGTCCGCACCGTTAAAGAGCTGTAAGCTCTCAGGTTCGCATTTGATACAAAAAAGCCCGCATTCTTGCGGGCTTTTTCATGGGCGAAAGAAAAACGTGATCACCAGTTCAAGGTGATTTCACTCGCGAATTCGCGTTGCTGCTTCGTCACCGGATCAACAAATCGTAAACCTTGCGCCAGCAGTTTAAGCGGATTGGCATAATCATCCTCGATGTCTTTCAAGACCTGCGGATAAAACGGATCGTTGCAGATACTCGCACCCAGCGCAGTCATGTGCACGCGTAACTGATGCTTCTTGCCGGTTACCGGATACAGCCCGTAGCGCCACAGATCGCCATTCTTTTCCCGCACTTCCACTGCCGTTTCAGTATTGCTGACCCCCGGCCCTTCCTGCATGCGGAAAAACGGTTCGCCATCGACCAGACGACTCTTGTGCACCAACGGGAAGTTCAGTTCGGGCAGCGCAGCGGCAATCGCCTCATAGCGTTTTTCGATCTGCCGCGTCGGAAATAACGACTGATATGCCGAGCGCGTCTGCGGATTGGCCGAGAAAATCACCAACCCCGCCGTGTGCCGGTCAATCCTGTGCAAAGGCACCAGATGCGGATTATCCAAACGCCGGATCAGCCTGCGTAGCAGGGTCTGCTCGACGTATTCACCCGCCGGGGTCACCGGCAGGAAATGCGGTTTGTCCGCCACCACAAGATGCTCATCGGCGTAGAGAATCGACTCGAGCACCGGGATCGGTTTTTCATCCGGCACTTCGCGGAAGTAGTGAATGCGCAGGCCTTCCTTGTATGGCAAGTCCAGCGCTATAGGTTGCCCTTCGGCGTTCAGCACCCGGCCGCGGGCAATTCTGTCCAGCCACTGCTCGCGGCTGATCGCACGAAAATGTTCGCACAGACAATCAAGCACCGTAAGCCAGGTACCCGGTGGCAGATAAAGCGTGCTGGCCTGATTGTGGGCCGCGGAAAATGTTGAACTGGACATATGAAATTCGAACCCTCAATGCAGACGGGCATTATCCAGCACGCCGTGAAACGAACCTAGCGCCGATTCCTCTGCGTGATTCAGGCCGGAATCGATTTGAGCGCTGCGGCTTCAGTGAACTCCTTGAGCCAGCGCAACACATCGACGGCTTCCCAACGCACCGGATCGTACAAGGCATACAGCAAACCCTGATATCCGACCACGTCGAGCTGCTTGTGGTAGCCGGCGCGCTGGAACAGCGCCTCGATCTCGGCAAAGCAGGTATTGAAATGCAACTTGTTGAACGGGGTCTTGCCTTCCGTGACCAAGCCGTCCAGGCGCAATTCGATGACGGCCTCGCGCACCACTTCCGCCGACATCCGATTCACGCTGCTCTTCAACTGTTCGACATTGACCACGGTGCTGCCCTCTGACTTCCGGTTCGCCTGCCTGCCGCAAAAAAGCAACGATCCGAGCAGGCCAACCCAATTACTGTATGCACATACAGTAACCGAATAAACCCGAGAGTGCCAACCAGGGGACGACTGATTGCGATGAGCGGAGTATTAAGCGATCAGGGGCAAGGAACGCTTAACTGAGAAACGCCACGACCTCATCGGCACTGAACGGCCAACCCAGTTCCGCACCGGTATCGACCCGACGCAATACCGGAATCCGCAGGCTGTAAGCCTCGAACCAGCTTTCGTCTTCGGCAATATCCACCAGTTCAACCAGCAGGCCATGCTCGACAAAGGGCATCAGCTCGGCCTCGGCGACTTCACACAGATGACACCCCAGGGTGCCGAACAGTTGGCATTCAGGAGGCATGATTGCTCATCCAAAAATTCGAGTGCCCCATTCTAGGCCTGCGTCGAAAGTCCGTCGACCCGCCCAGGCAGCTCGATCCCGCTCCACGCAAAATCCTGACGCACATCAGTCAGCCGAATTGCGATTTGCAGCATGCTCCGGTGTTTTTTACTTCTACGCTTGAAATGCTTGACCCTGCCTGCGGAGTGTTTTGTGTTTGCCAACCTGTTGATCATTCTTGCGTCATCCCTGGTGATGATTGCCCTGTTCCGCCGCCTGCGCCTGCCGCCGGTGCTCGGTTACCTGTGCGTGGGCCTGATGGTCGGGCCGACCGCGTTCAACTGGATCAACGAAAGTGAACACCTGCCGGATCTGGCTGAGCTGGGGGTGGTGTTTCTGCTGTTTTCCCTCGGGCTGGAATTTTCGCTGTCGAAAATGATTGCCCTGCGCAAGGTGGTGTTTCGTCTGGGCAGCCAGCAGGTGTTGATCAGCGCGATCCTGCTCGGCGGTGTGTTGATGCTGCTGGGCATGCCGCTCACCCCTGCGCTGCTGCTCGGGGCAGGCCTGTCGCTGTCATCCACCGCCATTGTGACCAAGGAACTGGGCAGTCTGGGCGAGATATTCAGCAGCCACGGCCAGAATGCCGTCGGTGTTCTGCTGTTTCAGGATGTAGTGGCGGTTCTGCTGCTGACGCTGGTGCCAGTGTTCGCCGGCAGCAGTGAGCAAGCCTGGTATTGGGCGTTGCCGCTGACGCTGGGGAAAACCGTGGTGTTGTTTCTCGGCCTGCTGCTGGCCAGTCGCTGGCTGTTGCCGCGTTTGTTTCAGGAAGTGGCGGCGTCGAAGTCGGCGGAGCTGTTCGTGCTGCTGGCGCTGGTGATTGTGTTGCTGACCGCATGGCTGACGCACCTGCTCGGCCTGTCCCCGGCTCTCGGCGCATTCCTTGCCGGTATGTTATTGGGGGAAAGCCATTATCGGCATCAGATCGAGGCCGATATCCGACCGTTTCGCGACATCCTGCTCGGACTGTTTTTCGTCAGCATCGGCATGCTGATCGACGTGCATTTGTTCGTCAGCCACAGCCTGTTGATCGTCGGTCTGACCCTCGGCCTGCTGTTGATCAAGGGCACTGTAGTGGCGTTGTTGGTGAAGTGGCGCGGCAGCGACAGTGAAACCGCCTGGCGCAGCGGTCTGGCGCTGGCTCAAGGCGGCGAATTCTGTTTCGCCTTGATGGCGCAGATGCAACAGAACCGCTTGTTGCCCGACGATCTCGGCCCCCTGCTCCTCGCCGCAACCTTCTGTTCGATGCTGCTGACGCCGTTACTGTTGCGTGCCGCCCCGCGCGTTGCCGGCGCACTGCACCGCAAACCGAATCAGGAAGCGCAGATCGAACAGATCAGCGCACTCAATGCCGGGCTCAATCAGCACGTGGTCATCTGTGGCTATGGCCGTGTCGGCCAATCCATCGGCCGCTTCATGCGCAACGCCGGCCAACCTTTCATTGCCCTGGACAGTGATCCGGTGCGCGTGCAGGAAGCCGCGGCTGCCGAAAGCGACGTGCACTACGGCGACTCCACGCGCGGCGAGCTGCTGACAGCTGTCGGCCTGCTACGCGCAAGGCTTTTGGTGATTGCCGTAGATCAGAGCGATATCGCCTTGCGCGTGCTCAAGGAAGCGCGGCAACTCAATCCGCGCGTGCCGATTCTGGTACGCACCCGCGATGACGGTCAGTGGGCGGAACTCAAAGCTGCCGGCGCCACTGAAGTGGTGCCGGAGCTGCTGGAATCGAGCCTGATGCTCGCGTCGCACGCCTTGATCCTGCTCGGGTTGCCCGCGCATCAAGTGCAGGAGAAAGTCGATCAGGTGCGCATTGACCGCTATCGCTTGCTACACGGCTTTTACCCGGGGGCTGAAGATGAAGAAAACTAATCCTGGCTTACCGCGCCGATCGTGCGCAGCGACAGATCGGCACCGGAAACCGCGAAGCCGCCGCTATTATCCAGACCGGAATTTGTCCGGCTGCACGCCCGGCAACAGCGCATGGCAGTCGGTCAACGCACCACGACACAGCAAAAATTGTACCTGCGACTTGTAATGAACCTTCACGCATGGCTCATACTCGAACGCTTCAGAACGCGGCTTTTTACCGAAGCTATGAACAGCCAATTACGGAGACCACCCATGGCCAGCATCAAGGCAAAGACTGCTCAAGAAATCCTGATGAACGACTTCCAGACTCTGGTCAGCGACACCGAACGTCTGCTTGAACACACGGCAGCTATTGCCGGTGATCAGGCCGACGAGTTGCGCGATCAGATCCACGACAGCCTGCTGCGCGCGCGCGAAACACTGAAGTTGACCGAAGACACCTTGCGCGATCGCGGTCAGGCCGCGGTTACCGCCACCGAGGACTACGTGTCGGCCAATCCTTGGCAATCGGTGGGCATCGCCGCTGGCGTGGGCTTTCTGATCGGCCTGTTGGCCACTCGGCGCTAATTATGTCGATCGGCGAATCCGGCCCGTTTGCAGCGGGCACCAGTTCCTCCACGCGGCGTCTGGGCGCCGCCGTCCTCGGCTTGCTGCACAGTCATGTGGAATTGTTCGGCATCGAATTGCAGGAGCAGAAAGCCCGCACCGTCAGCCTGCTGTTGTTCGCAGGCCTGGCTTTAGTGTTTGGCTTGCTACTGCTGGTAGGTTTGTCGACTCTGGTGTTGATCGTGTTCTGGGACACCTATCGTCTGGCCGCGATCATCGGGCTGTGCGTGTTCTACACCCTGGCGGCAATTTTCTGTGGATTGCGCCTCAAGGCGGCGATCTTCGATGAGTCCTCGCCCTTCCACGGTACTTTGGAAGAGCTGGCCAACGACCGGGAGCGCCTGCTGCCATGAGCCTGCCTGAACTTCCACACAACGGCTCACGCCGGGAAATGCGCAAGGCGTTGATCCGTCTGCGCATGGAAATGCACCGCCAGGAAATTCGTCATGAAACCGCGCAAGTGCTGCAACCCTTGCAGCGCATGCGCGGCATGACACAAAACCTGCAAGGTGGTTTCGGCATCAAGCACGCGCCGCTCTGGGGCGTAGCCGCTGTCACACTGCTCGGTTTCATCACCGGCAAAGGCGCGAAAAGCGGCGGTGTCGGTGGTCTGACCCGATTGGTTCGCCTGGGCACCAGCCTCGGGCCGCTGATCAAACTGGTCATGCAGAGCTCGGGCAAACGCTGACGCCGAGCATCTGGCTGCATTCTTGCAAAGGCTGCGGGATTGAATCTCTTATCCGGAGGTTCAATCCCGCGCGCCTATCCGGCCGACTGGAACATCCAGAACAAGAATGACTAAGGAGGCCCCGTGATCGACGGGCAACCGCTCGCCTGCTTTCAACCTTTTATCGATACCGCTACCGGACGCATTGCCGGCGTTGAAGCACTGGGGCGGCTGCGTCAGGCCGATGGTCAACTGACCTCGGTCGGCCCGCTGTTCGCCGTCCCGCACACTCCGGCAATTGCATTGCGACGCCTCGACCGACAGATTCGTGACAACGCCTTGAGTCGCCTGCATGAAGCGCCGCCCGACTGGTTTCTCAGCCTGAACATATCGCCGCGCTGGATCAGCCGCCTGCGCGCCGATCAGGATTTGCCGAGCCTCAAACAAATCGCCCGACACGGTGTCGATCCGCAGCGCATCGTCTTCGAAATCACTGAGTTGGGCGGCAACAGCCAGCGTCTGGTCGAGGTGGTCAAGCGCTACCGCGATGCCGGGGCGCGGATTGCCATCGACGATTTCGGCGCCGGCTATTCGCAACTGGACCGCGTGCTGGCCTTGCAACCGGACATCCTCAAGCTCGACATGCGTCTGTTTCAAGCGGCAGCCCTTGGCGGGCCGAGCAGCGATGTGGTCAAGGCACTGGCGCAAATGGCCGAGAAAACCGGCTGCTGGATCATTGCCGAAGGGGTGGAAACCGAAGCGCAGCTGAATTTCGCACTCGAATGCGGATCGCGCTACGTGCAAGGCTTTCTGTTTGCACGGGCGGAGGAAGCGTTTTTCTCCACCGACGCATTCGTCCCGCGCTTCGCCGAACTGCGTCAGCGCTATGTAAAACAGAAACTGGCCGAACGCGGTCAATTGATGAGCATGCGCCGCCAACTCGGCGAGCTGATGAGCATTCTGCAAACCTGGGCTCAAGCGCGCGCGCCGCTCAGCGCCCTGCCGCAACTGGACGCCTTTCCGTGGCTGTTGCGTTTCTACCAGTGTGATCGTCATGGCACGCAACTGACGCCGAATCTGGAATGGCGCGCGAGCGGCTGGATCGCCGACAATCGTTATCTGGGCCACAACTGGTCGTGGCGGCCGTACTTTTATCATCTGCTGGCCGAGGGTTGGGAGGAGCGCCGATTGACGCTGTCCAACACCTACCGCGACGCCACCAGCAACCAATACTGCCTGACTGCCGGACAGTTTTTCGACAACGGCGAACGCCTGCTGCTGATCGACATCGACGCTGCCGGTCTGTAGTTGCGCTTGCGGATGCCAGCGCGAACCGGGAAGCTACGGCATCAGTCACCTGACGGAGAGAATCAGCCTTGGATTGGCAGACCCTGCTCAACCGCGAACGCCTCGGAAAACCGCTGCACAGCCCGCAAGAACTCGGCCGCAGCCCCTTCCACAAAGACCATGACCGGATCATTTTCTCCGGCGCCTTTCGCCGTCTGGGGCGCAAGACCCAAGTGCATCCGGTGTCGAGCAACGACCATATCCACACACGCCTGACCCATTCGCTGGAAGTCAGCTGTGTCGGCCGCTCGCTGGGCATGCGCGTCGGCGAAACCTTGCGCAGCGCCCTGCCCGACTGGTGTGACCCGAGCGACCTGGGCATGGTCGTGCAATCGGCCTGCCTGGCGCACGACATCGGCAACCCGCCATTCGGCCACTCCGGCGAAGATGCGATTCGTCACTGGTTTCAGCAAGCGGCCGGACGCGGCTGGCTCGATGCGATGAGCGAGGCCGAACGCGGCGACTTTCTCAATTTCGAAGGCAACGCCCAAGGCTTTCGCGTGCTCACCCAGCTCGAGTATCACCAGTTCGACGGTGGCACCCGGCTGACCTACGCGACCCTCGGCACTTACCTCAAGTACCCGTGGACTGCGCGCCACGCCGACGCCCTCGGCTACAAGAAACACAAGTTCGGTTGCTATCAGAGCGAGTTGCCGTTGCTCGAACAGATCGCCCACAAGCTCGGCCTGCCGCAGATCGAAGACCAGCGTTGGGCGCGCCATCCGTTGGTGTACCTGATGGAAGCGGCGGATGACATCTGCTATGCGCTGATCGATCTGGAAGACGGCGTCGAAATGGAGCTGCTCGAGTATTCCGAAGTCGAAGCCTTGCTGCTCGGCCTGGTCGGCGACGATCTGCCGGAAACCTATCGCCTGCTCGGGCCGGAGGATTCGCGCCGGCGCAAACTGGCGATCCTGCGTGGCAAGGCCATCGAACACCTGACCAACGCCGCCGCCCGGGCGTTCGTCGAGCAGCAGGATGCGTTGCTCGCGGGTACCTTGTCCGGCGACCTGGTTGAGCATATGCATGGCCCGGCCAAACGTTGCGTGTTGAACGCCAAGGACATCGCCCGCCGGAAAATCTTCCAGGACAAACGCAAGACCCTGCATGAGATCGGCGCCTACACCACGCTGGAAATCTTGCTCAATGCGTTCTGTGGCGCGGCCCTGGAACAACACAATGGGCGAACGCCTTCGTTCAAGAGTCGCAGGATCCTCGACCTGCTCGGTAACAATGCGCCAGACCCGCAAGGTCCGTTACACGCTTCGTTCTTGCGCATGATCGATTTCATCGCGGGCATGACCGACAGCTACGCCAGTGATATGGCGCTGGAGATGACTGGACGCTCCAGCCATTGAAACACTGCCCGGGCCGCCAGTGATTGACCGGCCCAAGCATAATAAAACCTCAAATAACAACTGAAGATTAGTCTCCAGCTGTTATTTGAGATTAAACAAACAGACTTTCAGCAATACACGCAGCCCCCATCGAAATATCACAACTGTCGAAGCGACTTCTCTACCTACGTCATACCTAGTTCGCGCGTAGTCACATTCCTCATTACTTGTAGGATTAATCCTAGATTGCCGCTGAAGGCCTGTCAGTCCATGCGACCACTCGTCCATCTGAGCTAAGGTGCGCCCTTTATTTGCGCTCGTATGGGATTTGATTATGAAGTCCAGAGGACACGTCAGATTTCATCAATTACCATCATAAATCCCGCAATTGCTGGGATATTTTCGACTTCACGATCTCAACATACCCCTTTTTTTCATTGTTCGCTAGAAAATTATGGGGTACTTTTGGGGTATCCATCGCCAAGAAGCCCCACGGATACCCCAATGCAGAAACCACTTACACCAGCCATCAGGCGTCAGGCCGACAGCGATGAAAACATTGCACTTATAATCAAAGAACTGCAAAAGCCCGGTAAATATTCCGAAGGAACTATCCGAGGCCTTTACTTGCAAGTTAGTAGCACTTCCCAACTCTGGAGATTCAAGTTTCTGCTGGACGGCAAAGAAGGTCTGTTCGCCATCGGTGCTTACCCGGACATATCGATCGCCAAAGCGCGAGAACTTGCACAGGAAGCGCGTACCGCAGTTGCCAATGGCATCGCACCGAAGCGCGCCCGAGCGATCAAGGAAGAAGCGCAGCGCCTTCAGGAGGGCTGGATCTTTACCAAGGTCGCCGAGCAGTGGCTCGAATTCAACGCAGGCCTGGCACCGAAGACCCTGTCAGGTCACCGCGGTGCACTGAAGAACCACCTCTACCCCGTTGTGGGCAACATGCCGGTGGCCGACATCACCGTCAGCCAGGTGAAGACCATCCTGGATCGCCTCGCCCACTCCCCCACCATGGCCCGCTACTCGCTGACCTTGCTACGCATGATCCTCGACCACGCCATGAACCACGAACTGGTCGACAAGAACGTGGCCGTGGGGCGAAGCGGGCTGCTGAAGAAGCACAAGACTGTGCACCGCGCTGCCCTTGAATCCCCGGAAGACCTCACCGAGTTCCTGCGCCGACTGAACAACTTCGTTGCGTACAACGACAGCGTCATCTCAGCACTGTGGATGCTAGTCCTGCTGCCCGTGCGCCCCGCCGAACTCGCCGCGATGAAGTGGGAACAGGTCGACCTCGACAAAGCCGAATGGCGCTTCGTGGTGCCCAAGACCGGCCAACCCCTCATTGTTCCCTTGCCAACGCAGGCTGTCGGGCAATTGCGTGCACTGCAAGAACACAGCCGGGCACTCAACAAGAAAGCAGTGCCCAACACTTCACCCTTCGGCAATACCGCCGCCAGCGAACAAGTCGACCCGCCGACCTGGGTATTTCCTTCCGCAGCGAAGTTCGGCGTGCCCATCTCCGCCGACACGCTGCTGGTGCGTATACGCACAGGGCTTGGCTATGAACGCGGCACCATCACCAGCCACGGCTTCCGCTCGACATTCCGCACCCTCGGACACGAGATTTTGAAACTCGACCCGATCGTCCTTGAGCTGTGCTTGGGCCACCGCATGCCCGGAGCACTGGGCGCCACCTATGCACGGGCACAGTTGCTAGATCAGCGGCGGGAGGCGATGCAGAAGTGGGCGGACTATATCGAGGAGCTATGGGCAGAGGTCACTGGTTTGGCCTGAGTGCCGTAAATGACAGGTACGTGAGGGTGAATGCAGTAAAGCTGCCCTCAGAGTCAGGAAAAGAGCATAGCTTAGATCGATCTAAGAAATTAGCTCTTAGGACTTTTTAGCACAAGGGGCGGAATTTTATTACCTGAGGGCCGCCGATTATTAGGCTGCTGGCACAGGTGATAAAAACTTGGGAGGCCTGGAATAGAGGCTCTGGCACAGGGCGGATTATCCCTTTTATTACCTTTATTACTCTTAGTAGTAGTAGAAGTAAAAGGAAGTGAATGTACAGGTTTGTACAGGCTGTATATAGGCCGTAAAAGGCTAAAAGCGCTGGAATGCGTTTCAGGTAATAAAGGTAACAACGACTTTTGTGCTGACCGCTCTATTCCGGTGCTTTCAGCCGATTATTAGCTCTGTATTACCCTAATACAGAGCTAATAGACTCGCCCACCTGGAAGAATAGACAGCTTGTGCCTGACTAAAGGTCCTGCCCCTCAGGGGCATAGTTCACCTGCCAGTGCATCGCACAAAGGCGCTTGACGGTCGACTCGCTGACACCGAAGTGTGCAGCAGTATCTTTGATGCTCGCCGAGTTCTCCCGGCGCCAGTCCGTTACATCTCCACTGTTAACACTGGGCTTGCGGCCCAGCGGTCGGCCTTCGGACCGAGCACGCTGGATCCCCGCCATCTGTCGAGCCTTGATATTAGAACGCTCAAGCTCGGCGACAGCTGAAAGCATGGTAAGCATCGCCTTGCCTATGGGCTTCGAGAGGTCGAACCCTTCACGCTGGCTGATGATGCTGACGCCTTTCCCCTGCAACATCTCCACTGTGCTCAACACGTCGATTGTGTCGCGCCCCAGGCGGTCCACAGCGCTTACCAGCAGCACATCGCCTTGACGGGCAAAGTCTGCAAGCGCCCTGAACCCTGGCCGCTCCAGCGCCTTCACAGCACCCGACACGCCGGAATCTTCAAACCATTTCTCGATGTTGTAGGTGGCCCCGAGCGCATGACGTTGCGCCTCTACCGATTGACCATCACTCGACACGCGTACATATCCCAGAAGCGCCATAGCCCTTCCCTCCATGCGTTGTGGCTGGGTAGCTCACAATCTATAGGTCATATATAAATGCCTAGCTCATAATAAATCAACACATTTGAGCTACCCTGAAACGCATACCCGACAGGTGGCTCACAAGGTGTACCTTTTGAGCTAGCCAAAATTGGGCATGCCTCCAGAGTCATTGCGCATGGCACACAACAACTCGTTCGCTGATTGTCGATGCCGCCAATGCTGGCAGGAGGCACGGCTGCCGGCTGGGTGCCTGGAGGAAGGGGCAGGTGAGATAACGAGGGGGTGGGTATGGGGGGGTATCGTCCTTTTCGCACCGCTCACTACACATAACAGGGGCTGAGATTTCAGATATCCCTACCAGGAATCGAAACCGTGTGAATTTCTCCCCCCGAAAATTTAAATTTCCCCACGGATTGCCTCCAGAGTCCGCGACTTAGACGACTTGGGTCAGATCACTCAATCCCCGTTGATCATAACTAGCCGCTGAAATTCTCACGGTTAGGCTCGAATTCTGCAATAGCACACGTCGTGCCATTTCAGACGAACGGTACTATTCTCGATCTATGCATAATCGAGTTTTGAGTAGGCTCTAGGTATTCAAAAACCTCTAGGGGGAGGTTTGGAAATGAAGCCTACCGTCATTACCACGCAGCAATTGGCCGACCTGGCAGATTTGTCCCCGACGTTTTTCACCCTGCACCGTGCAGAGCTGCCTGAGGCCTTCGATGTGCCATCTGCAAGTCCGCTGGGAGGCAGACCTGCCAAGGCCTACAGCCTTGAAGCGCTCGCCGAATTCATTCTGAACGAAACCAGTTTCCTGACAGACGCCGAGTGCCGCCTGCGTGTGGCCCTGAGCGCCAACCTGCGTAAGAGGAAATCGCCGATGTCCCGCTTTCTCGAAGCTCACACCCTGATGGAAGTTGACGGCGAGCATCTTGTGCTGCCGCGTGACCATAGCCTCCTGACGCCAGAACTCGCCGCCAAGGCCGTAGCAATGATCAACCGTGAACACGCCGATACCCGAGCACGTCGCACTGCACGTCGCCAACTTCGTACACGTTCCGTCAATACCGAAGGAGTAGAGCCATGACTTTCGCCGAGATGTTCTGCCATTACCCGAACGATCTGCCTCCTACGGCAGATCCAGAGTTATCAGCAGCCCTTTCTGCCGACTTGACTGCTCAGACGCAATTGATCATCGACGCCGAAGATCGCGCTCAGGATCGCGCGTGGATAACAACCTGTGCCGCCCTCGACAAGGCTGCGCGTGAATCCCGTAGTTAAAACTGCCGGCCGGTGCCGGGGGAGATACCGAAATGGCGACCATCATGGAAATGCTTAACCAAGGGATCGAAGGGTTAAATACCCCGCTCGGTCAGCTCGGTACGCAACTGCTCGCGAATGCTGGTCCACAGGCTGGCAACCCAAGCGGCGGTGCTCGGCTCGGTCAGGCATTGGCCGGCATGTCAGAAATGCAGCGCGCTCAAGCCCTGCAGCAATATCGTGATCAAATGATCGCGCAGCAACAGCAGGCAATGGCGCTGCGGCAGGCGCAAGCCCAAGCGAAACAGGAAGCGGCGCAACGCCAACAGCAGGCGTTTGCAGACCCTACGCTGCAGGCTCAGCTCGGGCCGATGGCCAAGCAGCTGGCATCGCTTGGCATCGATCCCGACACCATCCTGAAAGCGAACAGCAGCGACGCGCTGCAGGCCCATCGCGCGGCGCAGCTCCAGCAGCAAGCCAGCCAGTTTGCCCAAGCGCAAGCCAACCGCAGTGCTGGCGGTGGTAGTCAACCTGCGGGGCCTAAGGTCCCAACGCCGCGCCAGGTTCTCGAAGAGCCGCTCGAAAACGGCATGTTGCAGAAGCACATCTTCGACCCAGCCACCGGCAGTTACAAACCCTACGGCAAGCCGTACCGCCAGTACGCGCCAGGCAAAGCCGATCCGATGCAGGCACTGCTCGGCGACGTCGCGCCGGATGATAACGCTGGCGCGGGTCCTGCCGTACCAGGGCTGCCGGGTGCGAACGCATCCGCGGCGCCACTGCAGGGTGCTGATTTGCTCATGTATGGCAGCGGTTCCAACCCGCAGGCTCGTGCTCCTGCCCCCGCATCCAGCGCGCAGGGACCTGCGGCCCCCAAGACCCGCGCCGAATACGATGCGTTGCCAGCCGGAGCAGCCTACATCGATCCGGCCAGCGGCAAAGTCGCTGTGAAGCGGGGAGCATGAAATGGCCCTGTCCGCATTCGGCGATGAGCTAAGCGCCTTCGGTGATGCCCTCGAATCGTCAGCACCCAATCAGCCTGCGCCTGCCGTAGTCCCTTCACCGCAGACCTCAGCCTTTGGCGATGCAATCGACGGCAGTGCGAGTGCTGACTTGCCCGATCGTACTGCCGGCCAGTGGGTAACGGACATCGGCGGCAATGTCGGACGCGGTGCTTACAACCTATTCGATAGCCTTGCAGGGCTGGGCGACATCGCCACGGGCGGCGAGGTTACACCGTGGCTGGCCCGGCATGGTCTGGATTCCAAGGCAGCGCGCAAGGTACTGGATGACGAGATGTCGCCCCAAGCCAAAGCGCAGCGTGATGAGGTCGTTAATGCGCAGGGGTTCGGCTCGACCATCGCCGCACTACTGCAAAACCCGGCGTACGCCGCAGGCCAGGTCGTCGAATCAGTGCCGACGATGGTAGTCGGCGGTGCTGCAGGCAAAGGCGCGGCACTGGGCGCCAAGGCACTCGGAATGAATGCAGGTCGCGCAGCACTGGTCGGCGCAGGTACGGGCGAAGGACTCGCAACGGCGGGTCAGCAGGCTGCCAACACAGTCCAGCAAACCGGCGACCTCACGCTCGGTCAGACGGCTGCAGCACTCGGCGCAGGCGGACTCACCGGCCTGATTGGTGCCGGCTCCGCTGGGTTGGGCAATCGCCTCGGAGCGGCTGATATCGATGCCATGTTGGCAGGCGCATCTGGCCCAGCAGTTGGGCGCAACGTGCTGTCGCGCATGGGTATCGGCGCCGGGATGGAAGCGGGCGAAGAGACACTGCAATCCTCTCAAGAGCAGGCCATGCAGAACGCCGCACTCGGCAACCCGCTGAGCCAAGGTCTCGGAAACGCCGCCGGCCAAGGCGCGGTTTTGGGTGGGTTCATGGGGGCGGCAGGCGGACTGCGTCGCCCGACCATTGCTGATCCACAACCCGCTCCGGTGCCGCTGCCAGTGCAACAACAGCAAGGTATGGCGCAACCACAGCTAGCTGTTACACCCACGCTAGAACCTGCGACAGAAGCGCCAACCCCTTCGGCCGCGCCGACACCCTTCGCCAAATCGCAAGATATCAACCCGCTGATGGATAACCTCGGTGTGCAGGGAGATGCCCGCGCGCAGACGATGGATCTGTTGCGCCCGGCGGAAGCAGATATTGAGGCTCGTCGACGCGGAGTCGTCACGCTCGATGAACAGCGCCGGCTTGCTCGACTGATCGGCATTGATGGTTCTGACGGCAAGATCGACAACGTGTTCTCGCGCAAGATCGGCAAAGCGTTCAACGCTGAAGAAATCATCGCGATGACGGATCACGTCAGCGACCGACTGAAGTCTGTGCTCGAACAACAAGCGCAGATCACCAGCGGGCAAGCCAACGATATACAGCGGGCAGAATTCGTACAGAGCGTAGCGGATCTGCAGAATACATTCGGCGCACTCGCCGGCGCTCGCGCAGAATCGGGCCGCGCGCTTGCGGCTCAGCGCCGTCAGGTATTCGACTATCGCCAGGCGCAACACATCCTCGAAGGGATAGGCGGTGTTCAAGGGGCTGATGATTTAGCGCTCGCCTTGAGCAAAGCCGTTCAAAGTGGCGGTGTCGCCAATGCTTCCAAGCTGATCGCCAACCGCAAGCCGGGCCTGTTCGATTACTACTACCGTGCAGCACTGCAGAGCGGCGTCCGCACTCACGCGGTGAACATCCTCAGTAACACGATGACGCTCGGTAACGAAATGATCGAGCGCGGCATCGCTGCCGGCGTCGGCGGAGCGAAGCGCCTAGCTACAGGCGGCAAGTCCGGGGAGACATTATTTGCGGAACCGCTGGATCTGCTGATCGGTTCGGCCAAAGGAATGAACAAAGCTGGCATTGCTGCATACGACGCTTTCAAGTCCGGTGAGTCGCCTATGCTGGGCGTCGGTAAGGCTGAGTCCGGCGTGGGCATCAGGGCTACGCAAGGCATCGCGGAGAAAGCGTTTTCGCTGCCATACCGTGCGCTGGGAGCTGAGGATGCCTGGTTTGCAACGCTCAACTACGAAGGCGAACTGCGCTCGCTCGCCCGTCACCAGGCAATGGCAGACAGGAAGTCTGGTGCAATCCCTCAAGACACCAAACTCAGCCAACGCATTGAGCAGCTTGTGCAGAACCCTACGCCCGCGATGATCGAAAAAGCGGGTGAGCATGCTCGAACCAACACCTTCAACAACAAAGCCGGCGCGTTCGCTCAAGCGATCATGTCTGCAAAAGCCAAAGCGCCGTGGCTGAACATCATCGTGCCGTTTGTGCGTACGCCCGCGAACATCGTGAAGTTCGGTCTCAAACGCACTCCCCTTGCTCCGGCATTCGCAGATGTGCGAGCTGACATCAAAGCCGGAGGCGCCAAACAGGAACGCGCTATCGCTCGGGTACTTTGGGGCACCAGTGTGATGATCGGTGCCGGGGCCCTGGCTCAGGCGGGATACATCACCGGTGCTGGCCCTGAAGACAAGGAAGAGAAGGCGGCGCTGATGGCCACAGGCTGGCGCCCGTACAGCATCAAGATCGACGATACCTACCACGAATACTCCCGACTCGATCCATTTGCACAATGGCTCAGCATGGCTGCCGACCTGGCGACCACTGACTACCAGCACAAGGACGCTGGCGACATCGCCGCCGGCCTGCTCGGCAGCTTCGCGAACGCCACAATCAACAAGACCTACATGCAAGGTCTGTCGAACTTCAGCGAGTTCCTCAGCGACCCTAAACGCAATGGTGGTTGGTACCTCCGGCAGCAGGCCGGCACCTTGGCTCAGCCATTCACACTGCTCAGCAACATCGCCAGCGAAAACGACCCTTACGGCCGTGAAACGAGCTCTGTGCTGGATGCGATCAAGTACCGGGTACCGGGCCTACGTCAGGACTTGCCGACCAAGCTTGACCACTTCGGCGCCCCTGTTCCGAACCGCACCTACCCAGGTGGCCCGCTATCGATTGCCGCACCTATCGCGCAGTCGAAAGAGACGACCGAC
Source organism: Pseudomonas sp. P4795 (assembly GCF_048822895.1). Lineage (NCBI taxonomy): Bacteria > Pseudomonadati > Pseudomonadota > Gammaproteobacteria > Pseudomonadales > Pseudomonadaceae > Pseudomonas > Pseudomonas sp. P4795. The sequence goes on from NZ_JBMFBT010000002.1 coordinate 76,249, forward strand.
CCTGTACGCCTGGAAGCCGCCCGAATCGGTTGGGCGCCGGGCAAGACGCAAGACCATTTCACAATCAAGAAACAGCGCTACAACCTCAGCGACGAGCAAATGAGCGAGTTCAACGAGCTGGCCGGGAAACTGACCAGCAAGACGGTGCTGCGCGCCATGCGCTCGAAAGGTTGGGCTGCGTTGGGCGACGACGAGAAGCGCGATTTTCTGGATGCCGAACTGAAAAAAGCCCGCACAGCTGTGCGTGTTGCGTTCGTTCCATACCTGGCCAACGGCAACCGCCGCGCCGTCGACAACTTGCGCCGGCTCACCGGGCAACAGGAGGGTAAATGAGCACCAATCAACAAGCGATCGAAGCCGCAGTAGCCGTGACGAAGGCGCGGGCTGACCTCGACGAGCTACTGCGTATCGAGCGACTGCTTGAAACCGAGCTACCCGCCGCCCGCGCTGCGCTTCAGGCAGCAGAAAAGAAGCTGCGCGAGGCCACTCGCCCAGACAAAAAAGCTGAGCGCGAAGCCGAGCTGAATCTGCTGCGCGCGAAGATCGTCAACGCTCGTCAGCCCGAGGACTGCACCCATGTTTGACTTGAAACGGCTCGAACAGCTTCGCCATAAGGCGAAGCTCAACAACATCGATTTTGCCCGTGGGCACATCCGCGAGTCCCAAGGCGGTGGCTACACGGTGACCTTCGATAAGCCTTTGTTCGACTGCTCCCCGGTGCTTGCGCACGACGATGTGCCGACCGAGCGCGACGCACGTACCGCCGGCAACGCCGAAGGTGAACTGCTGAGCGGCCTGCTGCTGATCCAGCGCGCCGAGCGCCAGAAGCTGCGCATTGGCCGCTGCTTCGGACTGAGCGGCGACCAGATCAGCCGTCGGCCACTGACCGCTGCCGAGGTTGACGAGTACTTGGCCGACCTCGCACACAGGAAGCAAGTCAGCAAGTTGCAAAAAGAGCTGGCACAGGTGCTGGAATCCAACGCCGCGAGCGCCGCCAACACGGCCAGTGCCGAAAGTTTGAAAGATCGATACGGGCTGTCTGGAAAGGCCGCTCCGAAGTCATCCAAATCATCCCCCAGCGCCAAGCTTCAACGTGCGCCGTCTCGTGGAGCAAAATCCTAATGAGTACCGAGAACGAAGATCTTTCAGAATCCTTGGCCGCTGAGCTGACTGGCTCTGTCGGGATGGACGATACCGGCGAAGGCATGTCGGACGCGCTCGCTGCTGACCTCGCCGGCCAGGAGCAACACCTTGCCGAAAAGAACATTCCCGTCAGTGACGATGTGCAGGACACGGCACAGGGGGAACTCGACCGGGAAGCCGAGCAAGATGCTGAACGTCACAGCAAACGCAAAGTGCCACTTGCTGCGTTGCATGAAGAGCGCAGCAAGCGTCAGGCACTTGAGCTGCAGCTCCAGGCACAGGCACAGCAGTTGCAGCAGCTTCAAGCTCAGTGGCAGGCCACGCAACAGGCACAGCAACGAGCTGCCGAACAAGCAGCCATCCCGGACTTTGATGAAGATCCCCGCGGGTACATCGAGGCGAAGGAACGCCAGTTCGCGCAGGCGCTCGACCAACTGCAGAACAGGCCCGCTCAACAGCAGGAGGCTGCACTGCAGCGCCAGCAGGTAACAGCCGCCGTCGTCAATCTTGAACAGCAGTTCATGGCGGCGGTGCCGGACTATGAACAGGCGGTCGACTTGGTGCAGCGAAACGCCGACGCACAGATACGGCAGCTGTACCCACAGGCGACCGAGGAACAATTTCAGATGATTCGCTCCACCGCATTAGGCGAGTTCGCCCGTCAATGCCTGATGAGCGGAGCCAACCCGGCCGAAAAAATCTACGCGAAGGCGCAGGCGTTGGGGTTCAAAACGTCCGGTCAAATGCCACGACGCGAGCCACCGACCAGCCTGGGCAACCTCAGTGGCAGTGCACGCGCGCCAGACGAGAAAGGGGCTGTCAGTGCGTCCGACATCTCAAGCATGAGCGAAGCCGAGTTCGACAAGTACTGGGCTGGGCTGAAGTCCGGTAGTGCAATCGGGCCAGCATTCTAGGGAGCGGCGCCATGGGCGAACTGAGCGGCTACAAGACGCGCAAGCGGCCTGCCACCACGGCGACAGCACTGGAAGCCATGCTTCGTGACTTCCAGGCAGATGCTGAAGAGCGCGGCAGCGAAGCCACGAAGCAGCGGCGGCGACTTCTTCTGCGGGGCTTCCGTGCGGGGCTTTGGGTGATGGTCGACCGTCCAGACATTAATGAGGTTGCACAGGCGCTGCGGGCTGAGTTGTTCGGGCATCGCTTGCCAGCAGCGGCTGACGAAGAAAACGAACTGTGCCAATCCGGCACTGAAGACGAGGTGGTGAAATGATCGACAAGCGCGAGGGTGTGAGCAAGAAACCGGTGAAGACGCAGGAGTACTTCCCGCAGTCGAACCCAGGCAAACCGCCGAAAGACAAGGCTGAGAAAGGTAAGGGGAAGTGATCGGTACGCAGCACAAATGACAAGGGCGCCCTCGAGAGGCGCCCTTGTTCTGAAGAATCGGATTAAGGAGTGTAAGGCACAATTACACCGCCGAAGCCAAAGCGGTACAGCAGTTGCCCAAGCTCGCTGATGCGAAACATATACCCGGACCGCTGTGCCACGCCCAATGATTGCAGCAGAGGCTCTTCAGAAAAAGACATATTCCGGAAAGTGGCTTTCCCCTCTGAGCGCTCGAAGTATTCGGGGAGCGTTGCTAGCGCGGTAATCGAGGCGTCATGAACCATGTGCACAAGAGCATCATAATCCTTGTAAGTGATCTGCTCATTGCACAGTGCAGCAATCAGGTGACCGACAATTGCCGCCTTCATCGGCTTGGAGCTGTCCGCCGTTATGAGAAACAGAGTGTCGACAAAATCCTGAATTTTGTCCGGATCCTCCGAGAGCTTGGTCCAGAGTTTCTCCCGACGTGCCTGATCTGCACTCTTGCAGGCTTGTAGGAGCGCCATACAGTTTCTGATGTACCGGTGTCTAACCCACGCATCTCTCGCGTTTAACAGCTTCACACCGACGGATACCAAGGGGATCTTCTCAAGAACTTCTGAATCGGTCGCAGCTGAGAGCACGAGATCGACGCCTTCCGCTATATCGTCGACACGCTCCACTAATGTTTTCTTCGTCGCAGCAATAAGCTCTTTCACCCGCCCCTCTCAAACCTTGTCCATCGATAGGGCGGGAAAACTACCTATTTGCCACTATTGTGTCTACTGACGATCAAACGTCAGCCGCGCCGCTCAAGGCTCAGCTTGGCGATCCCTTGCTTGATGTGCCCAGCGTTCTCCCCAATCGCGTAGAGGGCACCACGCACATTCTCGCCGACCTCGGTATGGCCCTGCTGCTCGATGAGCAAAGTCAGCTCCATGATCGCCGCTTCAAGCGCCAACTGGTTGGTGTAGAGACGATCGAGGGTGTCGGGTAAGGAGTATTCGGCGGGCATGGATTCGATTCCGTTCGAGAAAACCGAAAGCGTAGCAGTGAATCGCAACAAATTAGACTAATAGATATCTCGAAAGCGCTTGGCCACACCCGCTAGCTGCTTGATAGTTTTCTCGTTACTTGCCTTGACGTGCGCGCCGGGATGTAGCATCGCAATGAGGACGTATCGATCCTCATCGTACAGCCCTTGCGTATAGACCAATGCAGCGTCTTTGCTGGGATCACCAGGAGGGCATTTCCGATCGTGCTGCGGCTTGTGCTTGGATAATACGTGCGGAGGGATTGCTATATGAATATGCATCAAGCAATTCGTGTAGGCCTCATGCGGGTGCACGTAAGGAACGTCACATCCGAAGTAGTGTGGTGGGTTCAGCCTATTGGATTCGATATACCTCCGGAGGTCATCACACAGCGAATTCAAAACAGTGGGATGATTTACAAGTACAGTTTCAAAAAGATCAGGATATGTTTCATCACTAAACTCGACGATAATCGCCATATAACATCAGCTCACAAGATGATGCAAACGCTCAGTCGAATTAGAAGCCAAGGCTTCCAGCCCTTTCATATCTATCGAACTCTCGAAACATTCAGGAATATGCGACATCTGTTTGAGGACCATGGCGTTTTGGGCTGTGCGCGAGCGAGTAGTAGCCAAGTTACGCCGAAGCGCTTTAAACTCTTCGCACATGACAGGCAGATTTGCATACTGCTCAGTCTTCGCACATAAAACAGACTCCAATCCACGTAGTGTATTGGCGACTTCCGAGTATGGTTCGGCCTCTATAATATGTCGAGGAGGCGTATTGGTGAGCATGGCTCGCCCAGCATCAAACACGAAATCATTCAAGTCGTTCAAATTAACAATAGCTTCCTTGATCGCATTTCGAACTTTACTGATCGTAGACGCGTTTTCCTCAACTGAAACTTCTAGTTCGCTACTTGAGGCAGCCGCAACCTGCGCGCAGTAAAGCGATGCGCGTAATGTGAGCGAAAGCATGATCTCCTTCGAGTAGGGGTCATGGCGATGGTGTTTCATGGTCTCTGCCCTCTGGGGCGTGGTCTGGTTGCAGTGTCAATCAGGTCTTCGTTTCCAGTGACTCTATATCGTCTGACCAAATGTGCCACCGTTATGTCACCACATTTTTAACGTATTCCGCTTTATCTGACGGGTGGCTATAGCCCTGCAAAAACAGGGCCAAGGTCCTAAAAGCAGCTGGATTCTAGCCGTCGTTGTCACTCTCAAACGGCGGCATGCCCTCGGGGGCGATGCCGTCCTTGATGTAGTCGGTCCATACGGTGTCCGGGCGTTGGTCCCACCAATCAGGATTGTCAGAGCACCAGCACTTGCGGTTCGGGTTGGTGGAAGGCCTACCCTCCTTGTCTGGCTTGAACAGCTGCTTAAACCCCAACTTCGACAGCATGCCTGGGAGCGTCTGAGGGCTGATCCCGTAGGCTTTCATGGTTGATTCGTAGGTGGGGATCGCCGCCAACTGAATGAAGATGCTCTGACAACGAACAATCTGTTTGGCGAACGGGCCTTCACGCCCCGCAACGCGCTCTTCGAGCCAGTAGATACCATGCCCCCTCGCAGCCTTCTGCATCGCTCGTGCAGCTTCTGTCTGCGGTACTGGCGCATACGGGTCCCAATCCTTGGGAAACACCCATGTGGCCAGTACCTGTGCCAACGCAGGTGCACCGGGGCCGTCAATCCAGTCAATCAGGTCTTTGTAGTACTGGTCGCTTTGGCGCTCGGCGAGGCAGCGCAGTACCGCGATCCGGCCGTCCTTCTCCATCAACGGCAGCGCGTCTGCATGGTTGGACGTGATGATGTAGTGGGCGATGTTCTTGATTTCTTTCGACGCGACGCCTTTGCCTTCGAACTGCATGGTGGGTTCGGAGATCGTGTTCTTGAATTCCTCTACCGCATCCTTGTCCTTCGGCCCGATCCGTACCTCATTGATGAAGATGATTCGCTTGTGCAGGATGCTGTCGTTGAACTTCGATGTCAGGATCTTGCTGCTGCCGCTGGTCAGTACCAACGGGGCGCCGAACACTTTCGAGATGAGTCGACCGAGCAGGTTCTTGCCCACCCTCCCCTGTTGCGAATACAGCAGCACAGCGGTCGGCATCTTGATCTCTGGCGTCTGGTACAGCTGCGCCAGCCAGCACAGAAAGAACGTTACGCCAACCACATCGCCGCCGGCCAGGTACATCAGGTGATTCGTCAGGATCGTGACGTCTTGTGCGGTAGCTGCCGGGTTTCGTTCAGCCATGGTGATTTTCAACTGGTGCCAGCGGTTGAACACGTCAGGGCAATCATCGGCATCCTGAAAAGCCGCCTTGCTGGTCGGCTCCATCACGATGCGGCGAACCACGCGGCGATCCGGTTCGTTCCACTGCCACCAGACATCCCCGGCAGGCGCCTGCTTCCACGCCATGCTTCCGTCCTTGTCGGCAGCCAGTATCTGAATGCTCCCGTAATGCTTCGCGCAATGCTGGCGCATGCCTTCCTTGCAGAACGTATCGCCGCTTTCGATGTGGTAGGCAACAACCTTGCCGCCGGACGTCAGCAGCACAAAATCTTCGCTGATGTAGCGAAGGATTTCACGAGACTCAAGGTCGATATCCCCCGCCTTAGGTTGCCGGCCGGAAGGCTGTGGCGTCACTTGCTGACTCTGGCCAACAGGCGCAACTAATAGGCTGGCGGCATTCGTGCCGAAAGGTGCCTCTACATTCGGCACGGGGCCTTCCTGGACATCATCCTCTGTCTGCTGGAGGCTGTCCTCGCGCGCGGTTCTGGCCTGCTTGGCTGCTGACTGGATCGATTGCACACAAACCTTATCGCCGCGGCGCTGTGCGTCCTCCATGGCCTGCTTGGCGTGTACCGCGAGCGCGTCCTGCTGGTCGCCATCGTCCGTGGCCAGCGCTAGGTCAAAAGCAGAGAGCCACGCCTCGGCGTCCCACACCACTGCTTCGTTGGCTGCTGGCTGTGGATCCGCCGCGAAGGTTATGGCGGAAGTGGTAGCTGTGGCAGTGACTGATTGTCCGGCCATTGTCAGCGCAGAGGGCGCTACGTTTCGCTTGGCCTGGAACTGCGCGGCGAGGTCGAAGATTGACGGCGGCAGTCGAAGACTTGCGGACGCAGTCGAGCTATAATTACTCATCAGGAAATACCCCTTAACCCCTTCGAGTTCGCGCTCCTTGGGGTTTTCTTTTGTCCGTAGAAAATTCAGGCAGGCTGATTGGCACCGTCGAACGCAGCCAGAGGGCTGGGCACAGGCCGTGCCGCTGCGCGTGCGAGGATCCAGGCATCCACCTCGCTCTTCAGCCAGGCCACACGGCCGGCATACCCACCGGCGCGGGTCATGCCGATTTCCACGGGGGCGGGAAAATGCCCAGCTGCCACCCAGTTGTCCAGTGTGTTGCGACTGACACCGATCGCCCGCATCAGGTCATCCGGGTGCAGAAAGGTGTCGACGGTCTTGGCGATTTCTCTGGCTCTGGCTCTGCTCATGTCGGGGCGCTCCTGCCGGGGTAGCTTTCGGGGTAGATCATCGCGCGGCCAGCAGTAGGAGCCTTGTTCTAGAGCGCCTGTTTGCACCTGTGCCGCAGTTGATTATGAACTCCGTTTTTATTGTCGACGATCACCCGGTCATTCGCCTCGCGGTTCGAATGTTACTGGAACATGAAGGTTATAAAGTCGTCGGAGAAACCGATAACGGGGTCGATGCCATGCAGATGGTTCGCGAATGCTTGCCCGACCTGATCATTCTCGATATCAGCATTCCCAAGCTGGACGGCCTGGAAGTCCTCGCCCGCTTCAACGCCATGAGCTCGCCATTCAAGACTCTGGTACTCACCGCGCAGTGCCCGACCTTGTTCGGAATTCGCTGCATGCAATCCGGGGCGTCGGGTTATGTGTGCAAACAGGAAGACTTGAGCGAACTGGTCAGCGCGATAAAAGCCGTACTTTCCGGTTATAACTACTTCCCGAGTCAAGCCTTGAACCCTGTTCGCAATGATGATGTGCGTTATGCAGAACTGGAACTACTCAAATCCGTCAATGACCGCGAACTCATGGTCTTGCAACTATTCGCCCAAGGACGTACCAACAAGGAAATTGCCAAAGGCATGTTTCTGAGTAACAAGACAGTAAGCACCTATAAAAAACGTCTGATGCAAAAGCTCAAGGCCAGATCACTGGTAGAACTTATCGAAATGGCCAAACGTAACGCACTTGTGTGAGAGCCAACATGCCCCGCGGTTTAAAGAATTTCCTGATTGCACTTGGCGCTGGTTTTTGTTTCAGCACTTTTGCGACCGCCACGCCCAATAGTGCGCAAGAGCTCACTTTGCTCAGTCGCTCAATGAAGGGATCAATACCGCTCTTGCTTGACCCCTCGCAACAGGAATGGCTGCGCACGCGCAACGAGTTGATTCTGGGCACGTCAGCTCCAGACTACCCACCGTTCGACATGACCGCCGGTGGCAACGATTATGAAGGTTATACCGCGGACTATGCCGGCCTCGTTGGCCAGGCGACGGGGCTACCCATCAAGGTCAAACGCTTTGCCTCGCGCGATGCTGCAATTCGTGCATTGATCGATGGCAATATCGACATGCTCGGTACCGCCAACGGCTTCGAGGCCAGTAACGCGAATATCGTCCTGTCGCGACCCTACGCCATCGACCAGCCAGTACTGGTGACCCGAGAAGGCGAAACCCGCGCCCTGTCGGAGGGGTTGGCCGGCTTGCGCCTGAGCATGGTTTATCACTATCTCCCGCTGAACGAGGTCAGGACTTTATACCCCAAAGCCCTGATCACCTCCTGGCCGTCCTATCAGAACGCGATCAATGCGGTCGCCTTCGATCAGGCCGACGTGTTCCTCGGCGATACCATTTCCACTCACTACATGATCAACAAGGGTTACCTGAACAACGTGCGGATGGCCAACTTCGGCAAGCACGAGGCCCACGGATTCAGCTTCGCAGTGCTGCGCAGCAACGCGCAACTGCTGGGCGTCATCAACGCAGCGCTCAAAGCTGTGTCGGGCAACGAACGGGAAAACATCGCCAAGCGCTGGAGCGCCGGCAGCGACATATTGCTCACCGATCAAAAACTGCAACTGACCACACGCGAAGAGCAATGGCTGAAAAAGAACCCGGTGGCCAGCGTAGTGGTCAACGAGGCGTTCGCGCCGCTGACGTTCTTCGACAGCGAGGACAACTTCCGCGGCATCAGCGCTGACTTGCTCGAATTGATCCGCCTGCGCACTGGGCTGCGCTTCGAAATCCGTCGCAGCCGCAGCGATGCAGAAATGATCAAACAGGTTGAAAGTCATCAGGCCGATTTGATCGCAGCCTTGCTGCCAACCGATCAGCGTGAGGAAACCCTGAATTTCAGTCGTCCCTACCTCGAGAATTCCTACGTGCTGTTGACCCGCAAATCGGCCGACAGTCCAACCCATCTGGGACAGCTCAAACGCAAGCGGCTGGCGATTGCCCAGGGCAACCCGATGATCGCGTACCTGCGCCGCGAGTTTCCGCGGATTCAGTTGATCGAAACACCTGACACCTTCAGCGCAGTGGCAATGCTTGACGAAGGCCAGGTCGAAGGCGCGGTCAATTCGTTGGTCATTGCCAACTATTTCATCGGCTCACGGATCTTTGAACATCCTTTGCAGATCACCACCACCATCGGCACGCGCCAAGCGGCTTTCTCGCTGGCGACCGCCAAGGACAGCACCGAGCTGGCCTCGATCATCGACAAGACTTTGATGAGCATCACGCCTGAAGAGCTGGGCATCATCAACGGTCGCTGGCGCGGTTATTCGAGCCTTTCGCAAGGCACCTGGCGCCATTACCAGCGCCTGTTCTATCAAGTGATCGGCACGGGCTGTCTGCTGTTGCTGCTGTCACTGCTGTGGAATGCCTACATGCGCCGCCAGATCAATCAGCGCAAGGCCGCCGAGCGGGCGCTGAACGACCAGCTGGAGTTCATGGGTTCGCTGGTCAATGGCACGCCGCACCCGATCTATGTGCGTGACCGCCAGGGTTTGCTGCAAAGTTGCAACGACAGCTATCTCCAGGCGTTCAATGCCCGCCGCGAAGACGTGATCGGCAAAAGCGTGATGCAGGGCGCAATGAACAACGCTTTCGAAGCCAGGGTTTATCAGGCGGACTATCAGCGGGTGGTGGCCGAAGGCAAAGCGCTGGTGCTCGACCGGCCACTGCATATCGGCAATCGCCGGCTGACGATCTATCACTGGATCCTGCCGTATCGCGACTCCAGCGGCGAAGTGCAAGGGATCATCGGTGGCTGGATCGATATCAGTGAACGCCGCGAACTACTGGACGAGCTACGTAGCGCGAAGGAGCGCGCGGATGACGCCAATCGGGCCAAAAGCACCTTCCTGGCCACCATGAGCCACGAAATCCGCACCCCGATGAATGCCGTGATCGGCATGCTTGAGCTGACACTCAAGCGTATGGATCAGGAGCATCCGGACCGCTCCAGCATTGAAACCGCCTACCACTCGGCCAAAGACCTGCTGGGCCTGATCGGCGATATTCTGGATATTGCGCGGATCGAGTCCGGGCGCCTGAGCCTGAGCCCGGAGCGGATCAATCTGATCGACACCATTGGCTCGGTGATCAGAATTTTCGAAGGTCTGGCCCGACAAAAAAGGCTCACCCTGCTTCTGAGCGTCTCGCCGGCGGAGTTGAACGTTGACGTCTGCCTCGACCCGTTGCGCTTCAAGCAGGTACTGTCGAACCTGATCAGCAATGCCATCAAGTTCACCGAAAGCGGGCATGTGCGGGTCACGCTGGATCTTCTGGCGAGTGATACCCCGAGTTGCTCTCTGGTGCAGTTGACCGTCCAGGACAGCGGCGTTGGTATCAGCGCCGAAGACCAGCGCCAACTGTTCCAGCCTTTTACCCAGGCGCACAACCCCGGATTGAAATCCGGAGGCGGCGCGGGCCTTGGCCTGGTCATCAGCCGCAACCTGTGCGAAATGATGGGCGGCAAACTGCAGTTGAGCAGTCAGCCCGGAATCGGCACGCAAGTAAGCGTTTCCCTGCCCCTGAACATTCTGCCCGCCGAGGTCAAATCAGCAACAAGCCAACCTGAAATCCAGCCTGCCGCTGCGCCCCTGAGCGTGCTGGTGGTCGACGATCATCCGGCCAATCGCCTGTTGATGTGTCAGCAACTGGAGTTTCTCGGGCATCACTTCTGCATCGCCGAAGAAGGCGGCAGCGGGCTGGAAAAATGGAAGAATGGCTCGTTCGACCTGGTCATCGCAGACTGCAACATGCCGGTCATGAACGGCTACGAGCTGACCCGCGCGATTCGCCGACATGAACAGCACACTCGACGCCCGCCGTGCACCGTGCTGGGCTTTACCGCCAACGCTCAACCCGAAGAGATTTTGCGTTGCAAGCAGGCCGGCATGAACGATTGCCTGTTCAAGCCGCTGAGCCTGAGTGTCCTGAGCGAGTGGGTCAACAGCATCCAGCCGCTGTTTGAGACCCCGGCATTCAATGTGCAGGGCCTCAATCTGCTGACGGGTGGCAACCCACTCCAGGCGCGGCGATTGCTGGCCGAGTTGCTCAACAGCAGCCGGATCGATCGGCAAGATCTGCTGGCACTGTCCGCCGAGCATGATCGTCAGGCGCTTGCGGCGATTGCCCACAAAATCAAGGGCGCCGCGCGCATTGCTCAGGCGACGCGCCTGATCGACAGTTGCGATGCACTCGAAGAAGCCTGCCTGCAAGCAATGCCGCTGGAAGAAATCGAACGGCGCTGCAAAGCAAGCAGCCTGGCTATCCTCGAACTCGAGCGGGCACTCGAACAACAACTTGTGCTGAGTGAGCAAAGCGAAATGAGCCCGGGTTAACTATGCTTGGGCGCTGAGCAGTGTGTTTAACATCACGGAGCGACCGCAATGCCCAGCCCACTGCGCCCGGATCAACGCCGGTTTCCTCTGCACGTGCACATCAGCGTCATGTTCACCTTTCTGCTGCTGCTCACCGGGATCGTGCTCGGGCTGTTCAATTACCGGCAGACCACGCAGATCATCCTGTCGAGCAGCGAAAAGCTGTTCAACCGCATCGAGCAGGATGTGCGCGTTGACTTGCAGGCCACTTACGCACCGATCCGCCATCTGCTGAGCCTGCTGGCGGATAACCCGGCCACCGAGGCATCCGGCCTCGAACAACGGCTGGCGTTGCTCAAACCGTTTGCCCGCTCACTCACCGACAACCCGGATCTGGCGTCGCTCTACCTCGGTTATGCCAACGGTGATTTTTTCATGGTGCGGCCCTTGCGCAGCGCAGCACTGAAAAGCTTGCTCAAGGCACCAGAAACCGCGGCGTATCAGGTGTGGAGCATCGAGCATGACGCCACCGGCGAATCGCGTTCTCAATCCTTGTTCTTTGATCAACTGCTGGTGCCGCTGGGCCGCCAGGACAATCCTGACGACGCCTATGATCCCCGCAGCCGCGCCTGGTATAGCAACGCGCGGCAACAAACCGAGCAGATCACCACCGAACCCTACGTGTTTTTTTCCACGCACAACGTCGGCACCACCCTCGCCCGCCGCAGCGGCGACCATGCCGTCATCGGCGCCGACCTGACCCTTGATACCCTTTCCGCAACCCTGACCAAACACGTGGTGACGCCAGCGACGGAGATCGTCCTGTTCGATGCCGACGGCAACGCCGTGGCCTACCCCGATAGCAGCCGACTGATCGTCGATGATCGCACTGCGCGCCTGGCCAAGGCTGCCGACCTGAGTCCGAGCCTGCATGCACTGCTGACTGGTGAACATACCGGCAACCGCCTGGAAGCCGAGGGTCGGCAATGGATCGTCGCCCGCAGCAGCCTGCAGGAAGGCGGGCCGCAAGGTCTGCAGATGGCATTGCTGGTGCCCGAAGACGAATTGCTGGTCGACGCTTACCGCATGCGCTGGCAAGGCGCGCTGATCACCCTCGCGACCTTGCTCCTGTGCCTGCCACTCGGTTGGCTGATTTCGCGCATTCTGGTCAAACCACTGCACGCGCTGGTCAAGGAAGCCGATGCGATCCGCAGTTTCGATTTCAATTTTCCCGTGACGCGCCGCTCCCCGGTGCTGGAGGTCGATCAGTTGAGCGTGTCGATGGCGCGCATGAAGGAGACACTCTCGAGCTTCTTCCGCATCACCGACAGCCTGACCGCCGAAACCCGCTTCGCCCCGCTGCTGCAACGGGTGCTGTTCGAAACGGTGCAGATTGCTCAGGCCCAGGCCGGCCTGATCTACCTGCGCGAGAGCGACGGCAATCGCATGGAGCCTTCCGGATTGGTGATCGACGGGACTTCGCAAGCGCTGGCGTCGTTCGATATCCAAGGCCAGAGCCTCGACGCCGCGCAGAGTCCGGCGTGGTTTGAGCAACTGACGAACGCCGACAATGTGGTGAGCAACCTCGGCTTCGAACAGGCCGCCGATTTGCAAAAAGTCCTGCTGGCCATGGCTGCGCCACGTGTGCACCTGATCGGCATCCGACTGCGCAATCGCCACAATGAAACCGTTGGCCTGCTGATTCTGTTGATCAATGACAGCGGCGCTCAGGCCGATCTGGAGAAGTTGCGCCCCGACCGCATCGCCTTCCTGCAAGCGGTGTCCGGCGCGGCGGCGGTGAGCATCGAGAGCCAGCGCCTGCAAGCCAGACAGAAACAACTGCTGGATGCGTTCATTCAGTTGTTGGCCGGGGCGATCGACGCCAAGAGTCCTTACACCGGCGGGCACTGTCAGCGCGTACCGGAACTGACGCTGATGCTCGCGCATGCCGCCGCTGCCAGTCAGAAAACCCAATTTCGTGACTACCAACCCAGCGAGGATGAGTGGGAAGCCTTGCACATCGCTGCGTGGCTGCACGACTGCGGCAAGGTCACCACGCCGGAATACGTGGTGGATAAAGCCACCAAACTGGAAACCATCAACGATCGTATTCATGAAATCCGCACCCGCTTCGAAGTGCTTAAACGCGATGCCTGGATCAGTTACTGGCAGGCATTGGCCCTTGGCGGCGATGAAACGCAGCTGGCCAAATTACGCGACGAACTTCTCGCCGGTCTGGACGATGACTTCGCCTTCGTCGCGCGCTGCAATCTGGGCAGCGAAGCCATGGCGGAAGCCGATCTGCAACGCCTCGCACAAATCGCTCAGCGCACCTGGAGCCGCACGCTGGACGACCGCCTGGGCGTGTCCTGGGAAGAGAACCGGCGTCAGGCGCAAACACCGCCACCGATCTTGCCGGTCAGCGAATCGTTGTTGGCGGACAAGCCCGAACATCTGCTCGAGCGCGCCGACAGCGAACTGATTCCGGCGGACAATCCGTGGGGTTTCAAACTCGACGTGCCGCGTTATAAATACAACCGCGGCGAGCTGTACAACCTGAGCATTACCCGCGGCACGCTGACCCGCGAGGAGCGTTACATCATCAACCATCACATGGTGCAGACGATCCTGATGCTCAGCCACCTGCCCTTCCCCGGCCACCTGGACAGCGTCGCGGAGATCGCCGGCGGTCACCATGAAAAAATGGACGGCAGCGGTTATCCGAAACGTCTCAAGCGCGAAGAGATGAGCCTGCCGGCGCGGATGATGGCGATTGCCGACATCTTCGAAGCGCTGACCGCGGCCGACCGCCCCTACAAGAAGGCCAAGACTCTCAGCGAGGCGCTGGGAATCATGGCCACCATGTGCCGCGAGGCGCATATCGATGCCGAACTGTTCGGGCTGTTCATCAGCGACGGCGTGTACCTGCAATACGCCCTGCGTTTTCTCGATCCAAAGCAGATCGATGCAGTCGACCCCGACGCCGTGTTGCTCAAGGCCGGGATCAAGCCTTGATCAGCAGTCGGTCAGACGCAGAAAGATCGCCGCCAGTTGCTCGATACCGGCCTGATCAGCAGCACCGAAACGGGCAATTTTCGGGCTGTCGAGATCGAGCACGCCGATCAGGCGACCATCCTTGACCAACGGCACGACCAATTCACTGTTCGACGCACTGTCGCAAGCAATATGGCCGGGGAACGCGTGAACGTCTTCCACTCGCTGCGTCTGCAAACTCGCGGCCGCTGCGCCGCATACACCCCGACCGAACGGAATGCGCACGCAAGCGATCTGGCCCTGAAACGGGCCGAGCACCAGCTCTTCGTTGCGGTTGAGGTAGAACCCGGCCCAGTTCAGATCATCGAGCTGGTTAAACAGGAACGCTGAAAACTGCGCCGCGTTGGCGATAAAATCGCGCTCGTCCGCCAGCAGCGACTCCAGTTGCGCGGCCAACATGCCATAACCTTCCAGGCCCTGGCCGCTCTGTTGCAAATCAATCATGCCTTGTGCTCCAGCAATTTCAGTCCCACCCAATATCGGGCGAATTGGTACGCGCAGCGTCCGTTGCGATTGCCGCGGCCAGTGGCCCAGCGCACGGCAAGGATGTCCAGCGCTTCGTCGCGCTGCCAGCTCAGATTGGCTTTGGCCGCCAACTGGCCGATCCAGTGTTCAACGACGTTGAGAAAATGTTCTTGGGTAAATGGATAAAACGACAGCCACAGGCCGAAGCGGTCCGACAGCGCGATCTTGTCTTCCACCGCTTCGCTTGGGTGCAACTCACCGTCGACGCGTTTCCAGTTCTCGTTGTCGCTTTCTTTCTCTGGAACCAGATGGCGGCGGTTGGACGTGGCGTACAGCAGAACGTTGTCCGGCGCCTGTTCCAGCGAGCCATCCAGCACGCTTTTGAGAACGCGGTAATCGCCTTCGCCGGACTCAAACGACAGGTCATCGCAAAAAAGAACGAAGCGCTGTGGCAGTTTGCCGATCTGCTCGACTACGCGCGGCAAGTCTGCCAGGTGATCGCGCTCGATTTCGATCAGGCGCAGGCCGGCGCTGGCGTGTTCCGCAAGCAGCGCGCGCACCAGCGAGGATTTTCCGGTGCCGCGCGACCCCCAGAGCAAAGCGTGGTTGGCCGGCATGCCGTCGAGGAACTGCCGGGTGTTGCGCCCCAACTGCTCCAGCTGCCGATCCACGCCGATCAGGTCGGACAGGCGCATGTCGAGGCTGACGTCCAGCGGCAGCAGATAGCCGGTGCGGCCGTCACGCTGCCAGCGGGCGGCGAGGCAGGTGTTCCAGTCGATGACCGGGCGTGTTGCCGGCAGCAACGGTTCGATACGTGCCAGAACCGACTCGGCGCGCTCAAGAAAAGCATTCAATCGGGAATCCACGTCTTCTCCTCGGGCTCGTTCACAGTGATGATGGCGATGCGGCGATGATGTACAGCGTTCGACACCGGCCCGGCCCTTGTTACAAGGCGATTCGGGAACCCCGTTATCCGTACGTGATCGACTATGCTTGAGCAGCGAAGGGAAACGGAAGTGGTTCAACACCCCATGGATATCAAATTCACCCACCGGCTGTCGTACAAACAGGCCCGGCTTACCGTGCTGGTCGGGTTCATTCTGGGCACGCTGCTCAGCCTGCTGCAAATCGGCATCGATTATGCCAGCGAAGACGCCTCCATCAACCGGGAAATCCTCTCGTTGCTGGAAATCAGCCATAACCCGGCATCGCGCATCGCCTACAACATCGACGCTGAACTGGCGCAAGAGCTGACACTGGGCCTGCTGCGCTCGCCCGCAATCATCTCCGCACAGTTGACCGACAACAACCAGACGGTGCTGGCCAGCGTCAAACGCCCGGAGCTGCAAAGCGGTTACCGGATGATCAGCGACTTCCTGTTCGGTGCCAAACGCCAGTTCGAGGACCGCCTGTACCTTGATCATTTACCCAACGAATCCCTCGGCGTGCTCAGTCTTGAAGTCGACACTTACGCGTTTGGCAGCCGCTTCCTGCGCCGCGCCGAGATCACCCTGCTCAACGGCTTCGCCCGCAGTCTGATCCTCACCGGGATTCTGCTGGCGTTGTTCTACGTGATGCTGACCAAACCTTTCGTGCGGGTGATTCGCGAACTCAGCGGTCGCGATCCGCGCAGCGCCGACCCAACTACGCTGGAATGCCCGGCCGGGCACGCCAATGACGAAATCGGCGTACTGGTCAAAGTCGCCAATCAACAGTTTGAAAACATCGCCACGGAAATCCAGCAACGGCGCAACGCCGAAAATCGCCTGACCGAATACCTCGCGCGACTGGAAGACATCGTCTCGGCGCGCACCGCTGAACTCAAAGCGATCAACGCCCGGCTCAGCCAATCCAATCAGGAGCTGGAAGTCGCACGCAGCACTGCGCTGGACATGGCCGAAGCGCGCTCGGCATTTCTCGCCAACATGAGCCATGAAATCCGCACGCCGCTGAATGGCTTGCTGGGAATGATTGCGCTGTCGCTCGACGGCCCGCTCAACGCCGAACAGCAACAGCAACTGTCGATTGCCCACGACTCGGGCAAGGTCCTGGTGGAGTTGCTCAACGATATTCTCGACCTGTCGAAATTCGACGCCGGGCAACTGGAGCTTGAGCACATCCCGTTCGACCTCGGTTCGCTGATCGAAGATACCGCCAACCTGCTGTCGCAGAACGCCGCCCCTAGCGTCGAGCTGACTTGCCTGATCGATCCGCATTTTCCGGCGCTGGTACTCGGCGACCCCACGCGGGTGCGGCAGATCGTCAGCAATCTGCTGTCCAACGCGCTGAAATTCACCCGCTTCGGCCGGGTCGACGTGCGCCTGTCGACCTGCAAGGACGGCGTGCGCATTGAAGTCTGCGATACCGGCATCGGTATTGCGCAGGACGCGCAGGTGAAGATCTTCCAGCCATTCACCCAGGCCGGCGCCGGCATCACTCGTCAGTACGGCGGCACCGGGTTGGGTCTGGCGCTGACCTACAACCTGTGCGAAGCGATGCATGGGCGCCTGACCATCAGCTCCGAGGCCGGGTTCGGCAGTCAGTTCTGCGCTGAGCTGCCGCTGCCCTGCCACACCCGCGCGGTAACGCCCCCGCCGTTGAACGGCAAAATCCTCGCTATCACAGGCACCAGCAGCGGTCTGGCAGAAATGTTGAAAACCCAGCTGCCGGTCTGGGGGCTGAGTTATGAACAACGCACGATCGATGACTCGCTACTGGGTCTGGCGCCGGATGTGCTGATAACCGATTGCCCGGAATGCCTGTTCGGCCTGCGCCCGACGCTGACTGCGCCGATTCTGCTGGTGACGGCCTACGGCAGCTTTCTGCCCAGCGAAGAAGCCGCTGCACTGGCGCCGTTGCAGCAGCAGGCACGGCCGCTGGCGCGCAATGCGCTGTATCAGAATCTGCGCCGCACCCTGCAACCGGACATCGCCACGATCGACGACACGCGCCTGGTAGCGCCGCCATCGCGACGACGCGGGCGCGTGCTATTGGTCGAAGACAATCCGGTCAACCAGTTGGTGGCCAAAGGCATGCTCGGCAAACTCGGTTGTGAGGTGGTGGTGGCCGCCCACGGCGCTGAAGCGCTGGATCAGCTGGAACATGACGAATTCGATCTGGTGCTGATGGACTGCAACATGCCGGTGATGGATGGCTACGAGGCGAGCCGGCAGATCCGCCAGAGCGGCCGCTGGCCAGCCTTGCCGATCGTCGCCCTGACCGCTAACGCGATGTCCGAAGAACGCGAACGCTGCCGCCAGGCGGGCATGAGCGACTACCTGGCCAAGCCGTTTCGCCGCGAAGAACTGGCCGCGCTGCTCGATCAGTGGATTCCCGCTACGCCAGCGCTTTGATCTGCCCCAACAGGTGATCGAGGCCGTTGCGCAAATCGTTGAGCTGGTCCAGATCGACCCCGCTGTCACACAGCAAACGGGCCTTGATCGGCCCGACTTGCTCGCGCAATGCCTGACCATCGGGCGTGAGGCTCAGATGCACCTCGCGCTCGTCCCGCGCCGAACGCTGGCGCTGCACCAATTGCAGCTGTTCCAGACGTTTTAGCAGCGGCGTCAGCGTTCCGGAGTCCAGTGCCAGACGTTCGCCCAGCGCCTTGACCGTCGGTTGCTCCGGCGCCGCGACCTGCCACTCCCACAACACCAGCATTGCGAGGTATTGCGGGTAGGTCAGGCCGAGCTGATTGAGCATGGGTTTATAGGCACGGATCACCGCGCGCGATGCGGCATACAGCTTGAAACACAGCTGGTTATCGAGCTGCAGCGAATCAACCGACAGCTTGCTCATTTGAGCAGGGCTTCGATCTCGCTGCTCAGATCCTGCGGCTTGGTGGTCGGGGCGAACCGCTTGACCAACTTGCCGTCCTTGCCGATCAGGAACTTGGTGAAGTTCCACTTGATGCCCTGCGACCCGAGCAGACCGGGTGCGCGTTTCTTCAACTGCACGAACAGCGGATGCGCGTCGGAGCCATTGACGTCGATCTTCTTGAACAGCGGGAAGCTCACGCCGTAGTTGATCTCGCAGAACTCGCTGATCGCGCCCTCATTGCCCGGCTCCTGCTTGCCGAACTGATTGCACGGAAAGCCCAGCACCACCAGCCCTTGGTCCTTGTAGGTCTGCCACAACTCTTCAAGACCTTTGTATTGCGGGGTAAACCCGCACTTGCTCGCGGTGTTGACCACCAGCACCGCCTTGCCGGCGAAATCGGCGAGGGTCTTCTGCTCACCCTGGATGGTGGTGCACGGGATGCTCAGCAGGTTATCGCTCATGGTGCGCACTCGAAATAGTTGAGAAGCGCTAAAAGTAGCGAGCAATTGAATTGTGTGCAATTTAATTATCCGAATGGCGACCCGTGGATCGCCCGGACACCCTATTCGCGCGGCACCAGATCCAGGCATACCGAGTTAATGCAGTAACGCAGGCCAGTCGGCGCCGGGCCGTCGGGGAATACGTGGCCCAGATGCGCATCGCAACGCGCGCATTTGACCTCGGTGCGGATCATGCCGTGGGTGGTGTCGCGGATTTCGGTCATCGCGCTGTCGCCGATCGGCGCGTAGAAGCTCGGCCAGCCGCAGCCGGAGTCGAATTTGGTCTTCGAATCGAACAGCGGCTCATTGCAGCAGATGCAGTGGTAGACGCCGTCAGTCTTGGTGTCGTTGTATTTGCCGGAAAACGGTCGCTCGGTCGCACTCAGACGGCAGACGTTGTACTGCTCCGGATCGAGCATGGCTTTCCATTCTTCCAGGGTTTTCTGCAACTTTTCCATCATCACACCTCAGCGGCTGAAAAAGCCCGATCTGTACCTTTTCCACGGATCGGGTGGCACGTATGATTGCGCCTCGTCATACGCCAGTCTGGCAGCGGGATCCTGCGCATTCAAACGGATTCTGGTAACCGCCACTCAAGACACTTGCCTGTGTGAAGACGCAGCAATCCCAGCACGGTAGTCCACCCGCCGCCTGGATCGTTCATTTTCGGGATCACATCGCCATGCAGTTCAGCAAATCGAACAAGCTCGCCAACGTCTGCTACGACATTCGCGGCCCGGTGCTCAAGCACGCCAAACGTCTGGAAGAGGAAGGCCATCGCATCCTCAAGCTGAACATCGGCAACCCGGCGCCTTTTGGTTTCGAAGCGCCGGACGAAATTCTTCAGGATGTGATCCGCAACCTGCCGACCGCTCAAGGCTACAGCGACTCCAAAGGCCTGTTCAGCGCGCGCAAGGCCGTGATGCAGTATTACCAGCAGAAGCAGGTTGAAGGCGTCGGCATCGAAGACATCTACCTCGGCAACGGTGTGTCCGAGCTGATCGTGATGTCGTTGCAGGCACTGCTCAACAACGGTGACGAAGTGCTGGTGCCGGCGCCGGACTATCCGCTGTGGACTGCCGCCGTGAGCCTGGCTGGCGGCAACGCGGTGCATTACCTGTGCGACGAGGGTGCCGCCTGGTTCCCGGATCTGGCCGACATGAAAGCCAAGATCACCCCGAACACCAAGGCCATGGTGATCATCAACCCGAATAACCCGACCGGCGCGGTGTATTCCAAAGAAGTATTGTTGGGCATGCTCGAACTGGCACGCCAGCACAATCTGGTGGTGTTCTCCGACGAGATCTACGACAAAATTCTCTACGACGACGCCGTGCACATCTGCACCGCTTCACTGGCGCCAGACTTGCTGTGCCTGACTTTCAACGGTCTGTCGAAGTCGTACCGCGTCGCCGGTTTCCGCTCCGGCTGGATCGCGATTTCCGGTCCCAAGCACAACGCCCAGAGCTACATCGAAGGCATCGACATGCTGGCCAACATGCGCCTGTGCGCCAACGTGCCCAGCCAACACGCAATCCAGACTGCCCTCGGCGGCTATCAGAGCATCAACGATCTGGTGTTGCCGCAAGGTCGTCTGCTGGAGCAGCGCAACCGCACATGGGAATTGCTCAACGACATTCCCGGCGTCAGCTGCGTCAAGCCGATGGGCGCGCTGTACGCGTTCCCGCGCATCGATCCGAAGGTCTGCCCGATCTTCAACGACGAGAAATTTGTCCTCGACCTGCTGCTGTCCGAGAAGCTGCTGGTGGTGCAAGGCACGGCGTTCAACTGGCCGTGGCCGGATCACTTCCGCGTCGTGACCCTGCCACGCGTTGATGACCTCGACATGGCCATCGGACGCATCGGCAACTTCCTCAAGTCCTACCGCCAGTAACTGGCCATCAGTGCGCAACGGCCCCGGACGTTGCGCACTGTCTGATTCAGCAACACTTCTGCGCCACCCATCTTCAGATGCCTTCTACACTTGCGCTGCGTCTGCACTGCATGCGTGTGACGTAATGCCGACGGGGAATGCCTGTGCGTCGTCCATGTCGCTATTGCTCGTGGGAAATGCCTGCGGAGCACGGAATTCGCTGTAGGACACAGTTTGAAATAGTCACCCGGTTGAATAGCCCGGTGCCGCACCTTATATACCCCGCAGTACGCTACATCTTTAGCTCGAGGAGATTTCTACAACCATGATGCGCATCCTGCTGTTTTTGGCCACTAACCTGGCGGTCGTGCTGATAGCCAGCATCACCCTGAGCCTGTTCGGCTTCAACGGGTTCATGGCGGCCAACGGGGTTGATCTCAACCTCAGTCAGCTGCTGGTTTTCTGTGCGGTCTTTGGTTTCGCCGGTTCACTGATTTCGCTGTTCATCTCCAAGTGGATGGCGAAGATGAGCACCAGCACCCAGATCATTACTCAGCCGCGCACGCGGCATGAGCAATGGCTGCTGCAAACCGTCGAGCAACTGTCCCGCGAAGCCGGGATCAAGATGCCCGAAGTGGGTATTTTCCCGGCCTACGAAGCAAACGCCTTCGCCACTGGCTGGAACAAGAACGACGCACTGGTCGCGGTCAGCCAGGGTCTGCTGGAGCGTTTCTCGCCAGATGAGGTGAAAGCGGTTCTGGCCCACGAAATCGGTCACGTGGCCAACGGTGACATGGTCACCCTGGCGCTGATCCAGGGCGTGGTGAACACCTTTGTGATGTTCTTCGCACGGATCATCGGCAACTTCGTCGACAAGGTGATCTTCAAGAACGAAGGCGGCCAGGGCATTGCCTACTACGTGGCGACCATTTTCGCCGAACTGGTATTGGGTATCCTGGCCAGCTCGATCGTGATGTGGTTCTCGCGCAAACGCGAGTTCCGCGCGGACGAAGCAGGTGCCCGCCTGGCTGGCACCAGCGCGATGATTGGTGCGTTGCAACGCCTGCGTGCGGAACAGGGCCTGCCGGTGCATATGCCTGACACTCTGAACGCCTTCGGCATCAACGGTGGCATCAAACAGGGCTTCGCCCGCATGTTCATGAGCCACCCGCCGCTGGAAGAGCGTATTGACGCCCTGCGTCGTCGCGGCTAAGTGAACAGGCAATAACAAGAAGGCCCGCAGAGATGCGGGCCTTTTTGTTGGTCGCTTACTTGCTGCCGATCCGATACACCCGCTCCGCCAGTCGCGTCGCCCCGGCCTGAAGGAATTTGTCGCTCTCGGCGAGTACGTCCTGCTCCTCCACAACTTCAACCGGCCATGCACCGGCAAACAAGCGCCGCACCTCGGCATCATCCACCGAAAACGGCGGCCCCGGGATTTGCGTCTGATCGTAATCCAGCGTCACCAGCAGGCCTCGGCAAGCCGCTGGCAGGATCGCGTGCAGATGCGCCACATAGCGCTCACGCATCGGTGCCGGCAGGGCAATGATCGCGGCTCGGTCGTACAACGCCGAGCAACCGGCAACGTCGTCAGCCGTCAGCGCAAAGAAATCCCCGCAGCGCAGTTCGATGGCACCGGCGCGATAAACCTTGAACGCACCCTCCTCGCTGATTTCCGGCTCTAACTGTTGCTCGCGAAAGAAATCCTCGACGGCTTTTTCCGTCAGCTCAACGCCGAGAACCTGATGCCCGCGCCCGGCCAGCCACAGCAAATCCAGACTTTTCCCACACAACGGCACTAACACGCGCGCCTGCGCCGGGATATTCAGCTCTGGCCAGTGCCGCGCCAGATACGGGTTCACTTCAGGCTGGTGAAAGCCGATCTGATTCGCTTCCCACTTCTTGTGCCAAAACTCCGGTTGCATGCATACCCCCAAAAATTCGATCAAAAGGCGTTAAAACTTATATTAGATTCCGATCAATGATCTGACTGAAGATGGGTCATCTTAACGCTCAGGAACCCTTCCATGTTTCCCAGCCTGTTTATCTCTCACGGTTCACCGATGCTCGCGCTGGAACCCGGGGCCAGCGGCCCGGCTCTGGCGCGACTGGCGGCCGAATTGCCTAAGCCGCAAGCCATCATCATCGTGTCCGCCCACTGGGAAAGCCACGAGCTGCTGGTCAGCAGCCATGCGCAGCCGGAAACCTGGCATGACTTCGGTGGTTTCCCCCGCGCCCTGTTTGAAGTGCAATATCCGGCGCCGGGCAATCCGCAACTGGCCGCGCAGGTCGCCGAGCTGCTGGCCGCCAATAACCTGCCGGCACGCCTCGACCCGCAACGGCCATTCGACCATGGCGTGTGGGTGCCGCTGTCGCTGATGTACCCGCAAGCGGACATCCCGGTGGTGCAGGTCTCGCTGCCGACTCGTGGCGGCCCGGCACTACAGACGCGCGTCGGCCAGGCACTCAGCAATCTGCGCGCGCAGGGCTATCTGCTGATCGGTTCCGGTAGCATCACCCACAATCTGCGTGAACTGGATTGGCACGCCGGTCCGGAGAGCGTCGAGCCATGGGCGCGGGACTTCCGTGACTGGATGATCGAGAAACTCGCAGCCAATGATGAAGCGGCGCTGCACGACTATCGCCAGCAGGCACCGAATGCCGTGCGCAGCCATCCGAGTGATGAGCATCTTTTACCGCTGTACTTCGCCCGAGGCGCAGGGGGCGAGTTCAGTGTCGCGCACAAAGGCTTCACCATGGGCGCGTTGGGTATGGACATTTACCGTTTCGGATAGAAGCAAAATCAAAAGATCGCAGCCTGCGGCAGCTCCTACAGGGGGCTCGGGCTGTGATTGGACGATTTTTTGATCTTAAAAAAAGGCAAAAAAAATCCCCGAACCAGTCGGGGATTTTTTATGTTCGATCAATCAGCCCAGGGGCGGATCAATCTTCGCGGTAGCGACGCAGTTTCAACTGCTTACCGGCAACGCGAGTGTCCTTCAGCTTGGCCAGGAGTTTCTCCAGACCATCTTCCGGCAGCTCGACGAGGCTGAAGCTGTCACGCACCTGGATGCGACCGATCGCTTCACGGGCCAGACCGCCTTCGTTGAGGATGGCGCCCAGCAGGTTTTTCGCAGCGATACCGTCACGCGCACCCAGCGCGGTACGGCAACGAGCACGGCCTTCGCCCAAAGGCATTGGCGCACGACGCTCACGCTCGCCACGATCAGGACGATCACCGGTACGCTCAGGACGGTCGCCACGCGGTGCGTTGTTCGGCACCAGTGGACGTTCCTTCTCGATCGCAGCCAGAGTCAGCGCCTGGCCATTGGTGGCCTTGCGCAGCAGAGCAGCGGCCAGTGCACGCGGGGTGCAACCGATGTCGGCGGTCAGGCGATCGAGCAGATCACCGTGAGTCGCTTCGGCATCAGCCACCAGCGGCGACAGGCTGTTGGTCAGTTTCTTGATGCGCGCATCGAGAACGGCCTGAGCGTCCGGCAGACGTACTTCAGCAACTTTCTGGCCGGTTACACGCTCGATCACTTGCAGCATGCGGCGCTCACGTGGAGTCACCAGCAGCAGTGCACGACCTTCGCGACCTGCACGGCCGGTACGGCCGATACGGTGCACGTAGGACTCTGGATCGTACGGCATGTCAACGTTGAACACGTGAGTGATACGCGGAACGTCGAGACCACGAGCAGCTACGTCGGTCGCGACAACGATGTCCAGACGGCCATCTTTCAGCGAGTCGATGACGCGCTCTCGCTGGTTCTGGGCGATGTCACCGTTCAGCGCAGCGGCTTTGTAGCCTTTGGCGTCAAGGGCGCTTGCCAGATCCAGGGTCGCTTGCTTGGTGCGTACGAACATGATCAGTGCGTCGAAATCTTCCACTTCCAGCAAGCTGAGAACGGCCGAAGTCTTCTGGTCAGCGTGAACCAACAGGTGAGCCTGTTCGATCGCGGTAACGGTCTGGGTCTTGGTCTGGATCTTCACGTGTTGCGGATCGCGCAGATGGCGTTCGGCAATGGCGCGGATCGACTGCGGCAGGGTTGCCGAGAACAAAACGGTCTGACGGGTAGCTGGCAGAGCCTTGAAGATAACTTCCAGGTCGTCCATGAAACCGAGTTTGAGCATTTCGTCCGCTTCGTCGAGAACCAGGTGGTTCACGGTCGACAGGACTTTTTCGTCACGACGCAGGTGGTCGCACAGACGGCCCGGAGTGGCGACAACGATCTGTGCGCCATTACGGATTGCTTTCAGTTGTGGGCCCATAGGCGCGCCGCCGTAAACGGCCACAACGGTAACGCCCGGCATTTGCTTGGCGTAGGTTTCGAAAGCGGTTGCTACTTGCAGCGCCAACTCACGGGTTGGCGCCAGGATCAGGGCTTGCGGTTCGCGCTTTGCAGGATCGATGCAATGGAGAATTGGCAGTGCGAACGCGGCGGTTTTACCCGTACCGGTTTGCGCCTGACCGATCATGTCCTGGCCGGCCATGATGATCGGGATCGATTGCTGCTGAATAGCCGAAGGCTCTTCGTAGCCAGTCGCGATGACGGCTGCAAGAATGTTCGGATTAAGATTAAAAGCGGCGAATCCGCCGGTTTCCTGGGTCATGGGTCTGCCTCTAAGTGCATCCGCAAAGACCCATGCTCCAAAGCTGCGCATGCCGTGTAAGACTCAAGAGTCGCCCTGGCAGCTTTGTCGGCGGGGATTTGCGAAAACGAATGAAAGAAAAAAAGAAACGTCCTGGAAGAGCCCGCAGTGCGGACATGCAGCCGAAGCTGACTTCGGTAATTGCGCTACCTTGACGCGGCCCGGCTAAAGGCCGGCGCGCACTATACCGGAAATTACCGAAAAAGGGAGCTTTTTTTATCGCCTGAATCCGTCTGTCACCGCTGTGTCACGGGCTTTTGCGGATAATCGCGCAAAGGACTATTTTTCACAGGCCCGGCCCTGCTGGCGATGGCGCTTAAACGATTCACCGACGTGCGGCATGTGGTCGCTGCACTTTCCCTTCCCGCTCGAGGACACTCCCATGAATCAGCCCTGCCCCGGCCGCGTCAGCCGTGAACGTCGTGGTCACGTCCATCTGATCGGGCTGGATCGAGCGGCCAAACGCAATGCCTTCGACCTCGACCTGCTGAACGAACTCAGCCTGGCTTATGGCGAGTTCGAGGCCGACAGCGAGGCGCGTGTAGCGGTGGTGTTCGCGCATGGCGAGCACTTCACCGCCGGGCTGGATCTGCTAAACGCCAGCGCCGCCCTCGCCGACGGCTGGCAAGTGCCGCCCGGCGGTTGCGATCCGTGGGGCGTGTTCGTCGGGCCACGGGTGAGCAAACCGGTGATCGTCGCGGCGCAGGGTTATTGCCTGACCATCGGTATCGAGCTGATGTTGGCCGCTGACATTAACCTGTGCGCGAGCAATACGCGCTTTGCGCAGATGGAAGTGCAGCGTGGGATCTTTCCGTTTGGCGGTGCGACATTGCGCTTTCACCAAGTTGCGGGTTGGGGCAATGCGATGCGCTGGCTGCTGACCGGTGATGAGTTCGATGCGCATGATGCGTTGCGACTGGGGCTGGTGCAGGAAGTCATGGCCAGCGAAGACTTGCTGCCACGCGCGATTGAACTGGCCGAACGGATTGCCCGGCAGGCGCCGTTGGGAGTGCAGGCGACGCTGGAGTCGGCGCGGCAGGCGCGTTATGAAGGCGAGACGGCAGCCGCGCAAGGTTTGCCGCCGCTGGTGAAGAAGTTGCTCGCCAGTGAAGATGCCAAAGAAGGTGTGCGCTCGATGGTGGAGCGCCGGCCCGGGGTCTTTAAAGGCATTTAAACACTCCCTGTAGGAGCTGCCGAAGGCTGCGATCTTTTGATCTTGTTTTTAAGGTCAAAGTCAAAAGATCGCAGCCTTCGGCAGCTCCTACAGGGGGGTATCGCCATATTCAGGTGGCCGGGCGAATTGCTTTGATCAACGACTGCAACGAGTAACCCAACTTCGGCGCCAGCGCTTCAGCTCGGGCGCTCAGTGCGTCCATGTCCAGTTCCTGATCGAGATCCGCCGGCACGATCAGAATCACGTTGCCCTCCTTCACCGGCAATTCCCAATAATGCCGGTGATAGAGACCGCGCAGCAACGCCGCGCCTAGCGGCTTGCCGTCATCGGTGGCCCACTGATTGATTACCAGCCAGCCACCCGGATTCAGACGTTTCTGACAATCGCCGAGGAAATTCCACGCCAGATGCGCAGCGCCGGGGCCGACGTCGGTATACAGGTCGACGAAGATCAGATCCGCAGGCTCGGCAGTCGGCAGCAGATCCAGCGCATCGCCAACGCGTATATAAAGCCGCTGGTCATCATCCAGCCCAAGGTATTCGATCGCCAGACGCGGCACGTCGGGGCGCAACTCGATGGCTTCGACGTCTTCCAGCGGCAGAAACTTCAGGCAAGCCTGAGTCAGCGTTCCCGCCCCCAACCCCAGAAACAGCGCGCTCTCCGGATGTTCGTGGCACAGCGCGCCGATCAACATTGCACGGGTGTAGTCGTACTCCAGCCAGCTCGGGTCGGCGGTGAATACGCAGCTTTGCTCGATGGCATCGCCGAATTCCAGAAAACGGTAGTCGGCGACTTCCAGCACGCGAATCACGCCGAACTCATCCTGTACCTCGGCGAGCAACAGCTCGACGCGCTCCTCAGTCATTTCGTCTCCTGATGGTCACCGGGCGCGGTGACGCGATGGCGCACCGATGGCGCCGTGGCAAAGCGGCGATTGTCGGCGAAGCGGCGGGAGCAGGTCACGCACTAATTGCTGCTAACATGGCCGTCCGTGCGTAGAACCTTTTAGAGAACATGATGAGCCAACCCTGGAGCCCTGACAGCTGGCGCGCCTTGCCGATCCAGCAACAACCCCAATACCCCGACGCCGCGCACCTGCGCCAGGTCGAGCAGACGCTGGCCAGCTATCCGCCGCTGGTGTTTGCCGGTGAAGCCCGGGAGTTGCGCCGTCAGTTTGCCGAAGTGACCCAAGGCCGCGCGTTCCTGTTGCAGGGTGGCGACTGCGCCGAGAGCTTCGCCGAGTTCTCCGCCGCAAAGATTCGCGACACTTTTAAAGTGCTACTGCAAATGGCCATCGTCATGACCTTCGCCGCTGGTTGCCCGGTGGTCAAAGTCGGGCGCATGGCCGGTCAGTTCGCCAAGCCGCGTTCGGCCAACGACGAAACCATCGACGGCGTGACCCTGCCCGCCTACCGTGGCGACATCGTCAACGGCATCGGCTTCGACGAAAAGAGCCGCGTGCCGGACCCGGAGCGTCTGCTGCAGTCGTATCACCAGTCCACCGCCACTCTGAACCTGCTGCGCGCGTTCGCTCAGGGCGGGTTCGCTGATCTGCATCAGGTGCACAAGTGGAACCTCGACTTCATCGCCAACTCGGCGCTGGCCGAGAAATACAGCCACCTCGCCGACCGCATCGATGAAACCCTGGCCTTCATGCGCGCCTGCGGCATGGACAGCTCGCCGCAATTGCGCGAAACCAGCTTCTTCACCGCCCACGAAGCGCTGCTGCTGAATTACGAAGAAGCCTTCGTGCGCCGCGACAGCCTGACCAACGATTACTACGATTGCTCAGCGCACATGCTGTGGATCGGCGACCGCACCCGTCAACTGGACGGCGCCCACGTCGAATTCCTGCGTGGGGTGAACAACCCGATCGGCGTCAAAGTCGGCCCGAGCATGAACCCGGACGATTTGATCCGTCTTATCGACGTGCTTAACCCGGACAACGACCCGGGCCGCTTGAACCTGATCGCGCGGATGGGCGCGAACAAGGTCGGCGATCATCTGCCAGCGTTGATCCGCGCCGTGCAGCGCGAAGGCAAGCAAGTGCTGTGGAGTTCCGATCCGATGCACGGCAACACGATCAAGGCCAGCAGCGGTTACAAGACCCGCGACTTCGCGCAGATCCTTGGCGAAGTGAAGCAATTCTTCCAGGTGCACGAAGCGGAAGGCACTTACGCCGGCGGCATCCACATCGAGATGACCGGGCAGAACGTTACCGAATGCATTGGCGGTGCGCGGCCGATTACTGAAGACGGCTTGTCGGATCGCTATCACACGCACTGTGATCCGCGGATGAATGCTGATCAGTCTCTGGAATTGGCGTTTTTGATTGCTGAAACGCTTAAACAGGTTCGACGCTGAGTTCCGAAATCTTCATTGTTTGATCGGGCCTCATCGCGGGCAAGCCACGCTCCCACAGGATTGGTGTCGTACATTTATTTTGTGAACGACACGGACACTGTGGGAGCTGGCTTGCCAACGATGAGGCCCGATCAGTCGCAGCCGATGTGAACCATAGCCACCCGGAGCCGACTGGCACTCTCGCGCTGACAATTGAGCTGCACTCGCTCAAGCCCCAACCAATCGGCCATCCGCCGCAGATTCAGCGCCAACACCTGCATCCCCGCGTCATCCAGCCCCTGCTCCTCTTCATGCACCGCATGCACCGCCAACCGCCCCAGCGCCCGCTCCGCCCGCAGATCTACTCGCGCGGCAATCCGTTCGTTGTGCAGAAACGGCAACACGTAATAGCCGAACACCCGCTTGTCCTGCGGCGTGTAGATCTCCAGCCGATAGCGAAAATCAAACAACCGCTCGGTGCGGCTGCGCTCCCAGATCAGTGAATCGAACGGTGACAGAAGCGCACTGGCCTCGACCTTGCGCGGGATTTTCGACTCGGGCAGGCAATAGGCGACTTGCCGCCAACCGGCGACTTCACAAGTCAGCAATTGCCCATCCTCGACCAGCTCAGCCAGACGCGGGCGAGCATCGCTGGGGTTCAAGCGGAAGTAATCACGCAGATCTTTCTCGGTGCCGACGCCCAACGCCGTTGCCGCGTGCAGCAACAAACCGCGTTGCGCCTCGGCCTCATCCGGCAACGGCTGTTGCAGGATTGACGCTGGCAGCACGCGCTCCGGCAGGTCATACAAACGCTCAAAACCACGGCGCCCGGCGACGGTGACTTCGCCCGCCGCGAACAGCCATTCCAGCGCATGCTTCTCGGCGCTCCAGTCCCACCAAGGCCCGGCCTTGTCCTGACGGGTCGACAAACTGCCGGCGCCCAACGCGCCCAACTCCTCGACCGACGCCAGCACCCGGCGAATGGTCTCTTGCTGCTCTCGCCCAAACCTTGCCAGTTGCTGATAAATGTCCGCGCCTTGTTTGGCGCGCTGCATACGCCAGTGCATCAGCGAATACATCGACAGCGGCAGCAACGACGCTTCGTGGCCCCAGTATTCGAACAAAGTACGACGCCGGCCCGAACTCCAGGCAGCCTGGTCGAGCAATTCAGAAGAGTAAGAACCAAGGCGGGAAAACAGCGGCAAGTAGTGCGAGCGCACCACCGCGTTGACGGAATCGATTTGCAGCAGACCGAGCCGTTCGATCAGCCGG
The DNA here is from genome assembly GCF_048822895.1 of Pseudomonas sp. P4795. NCBI lineage: Bacteria > Pseudomonadati > Pseudomonadota > Gammaproteobacteria > Pseudomonadales > Pseudomonadaceae > Pseudomonas > Pseudomonas sp. P4795. The sequence continues at coordinate 106,762 of NZ_JBMFBT010000002.1, forward strand.
TTGAGATGCGGCGCTTTGACGACCGGCGGCTGGCGCCCGTTGAACCCTTGGGCGGCCAGTGCCAGACGTCGAGCCTGTTTAATGGAAAAGGACAAAGTCGCGGGCATGAGCATCTCCGTGTCTGCTCGCAACCTACCTCACCGCAAAGGGTTTTGTGTAGCGCCGCCCTCATCATTTATGCATCGGATCGTCCCAGAACGGCCGCACTGACTCATGTTCGACATCGGCACGGCTAACGCCAATATCCTTCAGCGCTTCGTCGCTCAGGCTGGCGAGCAGTTCACGCTCGCGGTGCAGTTCGTACCAGCGGTTGAATTTATGCAACAGATCGGAAATGAGATGGACCGAAACGCGCTCATCACTTACATACGCTTTTTGACCTTTCATCGTGTCGCCCTCCTTTAGGGATGGCTTCAGTCTCGCGCCAGGACTACGATCAATCCAACGAATGTTTCTGATGGCAAGCATCACGGAGATTCATCAATTGTCCGCCTACCCCAGTATCGATACCGATGTTCTGCGCACCTTTGTCGCGATTGCCGATCAGGGCGGTTTCACCCGCGCCGGCGAAATGGTCAACCGCACGCAGTCGGCGGTGAGCATGCAGATGAAGCGTCTGGAAGAAGACGTGTTGCAGCGCCAATTGTTCGAGCGCGACGGGCGTCAGGTGCGACTGACTGCCGAAGGCCAGGTTTTGTTGGGTTACGCACGGCGCATCCTCAAGCTGCACAGCGAGGTGTTCAACACCTTGCGCGAGCCGCACATGGTCGGCACGGTGCGGATTGGCACGCCGGACGATTACGTGATGCGGTTTCTGCCGGGAATTCTGTCGCGCTTCGCCCAGTTCTATCCGCTGATCCAGATTGAAGTGCATTGCGAATCGACCAAACAGTTGCTGCAACGTACCGATCTGGATTTGTCGATCGTGACCCGCGAACCGGGCAACGAGATTGGTCAGTTACTGCGCAAGGAGCGTTTCGTCTGGGCCGAGGCGCAGAATTTCAGCGCCCACGAACAGACGCCGTTGCCGCTGGCGATGTTCAACAGTGACTGTTTCTGCCGCTTGTGGGCGTGCAACGCACTGGACGCGATGGGCCGCGATTACCGCATCGCCTACAACAGCACCAGCCTGTCGGCGCTGATGGCAGTGGTCAGCGCGGGTCTGGCGATCACCGCGCAACTGGAAAGCCTGATCACCCCGGACATGCGCATTCTCGGCGCTGCCGAAGATCTGCCGCTGCTGCCCGAGGCGAGCATCATGTTGATCCGCAACTTGAACAACCCGTCGCCGATCACCGAGTGTCTGGCCGAGCACATCGTCGAAGGCTTCAAACTTTAAAGGCGAGCATCACCGCGCACAGCATCAGAAAACCGCAGAACAGCCCACGCAGGAGTTTTTCCGGCATCGCGTGGGCGATCTTCACGCCCCAACTGATGCTCAGTAAACCGCCAACCGCCAACGGCAGGCCGATCATCCAGTCCACCTCGTGATGCACCGCGTAAGTCACCAGCGTGACGCCAGTGCTCGGCAAGGCAAGCGCCAGCGACAAACCCTGCGCGACCACTTGCGTGGTGCCGAACAGGCTGGTCAAAACCGGCGTCGCCACCACCGCCCCGCCCACTCCGAACAAACCGCCCATGGTGCCGGACGCCGCGCCCAGCACGCCAAGCCACGGCCATGAGTAGCGCATTTCGGAAGTGCTCGACGGCCGCGCGCCGAACATGCGGATCAGGTTGTACGCCGACAGCACCACCAGAAACGCGACGAAGCCAATGCGCATGGTTTGTGCGTCGATGCCCACCGCCCAGATCGAACCGAGCCAGGCAAAACAGAAACCCATCAGCGCCAGTGGCAGTGCATGGCGCAGTTCGATGCGATTGCGCTGGTGATAACGCCACAGCGCCAGCATCACGTTGGGCACCACCATCACCAGCGCCGTACCTTGCGCGAGTTGTTGATCGAGGCCGAACCACACGCCGAGCAATGGAATCGCGATCAGGCCACCGCCGATACCGAAGATGCCACCCAGGGTGCCGAGGGCGGCGCCAAACAACAGGTACAACAAGAACTCGATCACAGCACCATCCTCATATGTCAGGCGAGTCATCCTACGCAGTCGACGCTGGCACGGAAACGCACAGCAACGCACAATGGCTGTGCCAACTTCGCACAAGCAGCGGTTATAGCCATGAATCCCAATCAACTGACCGACCAACTCGGCTTGTTTCTCGATGTTCTTGAGAGCGGCAGCTTTTCCGCCGCATCGCGCCGCCATCCGCTGACACCTTCGGCGGTCGCGCGGCGTATCGACAGTCTCGAAGCGGCAGTCGGCAGCCAGTTGTTTATCCGCAGCACTCATGCGGTGCGCGCCACACCGGCCGGTCTGGCATTTGCTGAACGGGCGCGGCGGATCGTTGCCGAGCTGCAACTGGCTCGAGCGGAAGCCGTGTCGCTAAGCAGTGCGCCGGAAGGCTTGATTCGGGTCGATGCCCCCGCCGCGTTTGGCCGGCGACATCTGGCGCCGGTGATCGCTGATTTTCTGGTGCTGTACCCGGGGCTCGATGTGCAGTTGCATCTGATCGACAGTTTCGTCGACATGGGCGGCTCGAACCTGGGCAAGGTCGATCTGGTGCTGCGTGCCGGGCAACTGGCCGACACGCGACTGGTCGCCACGCCGCTGGCAAGCATGGTGCGCATCGCCTGCGCCAGCCCCGAATACCTGCAACGGCGTGGCGTGCCGAGTGACCCTGCGCAACTCGGCGAGCATGACGGCCTCGACTGGGAAGGCCTCGCCCCGCCTTTTGCCTGGCGCTTCGAACGCGACGGACAGATGCAATTGCAGCGTCCAGCGCGGATCCGCATGAGCGCCAATAATGCCGAAGCGCTGGTCTGTGGCGCGCTCGCGGGGCTGGGCATCGCGCACTTGCCGACGTGGCTGGCCAGCGAATACCTGTTGCGTGGCGAATTGCTGCCGCTGTTTTGCGAGAACGGCCTGCCGAAGCCGGAATCCACCGGTATTTATGCACTGCGTCTTGAGCAACAAGCCAGTTCGCGCAGCCGTTTGTTGCTGGAATATCTGAAAACCCGCTTCAGCCCGGTACCGCCATGGGACCTGGCGCTGCAACGGGATCTGCAGCGGCACGCCGGCTAGAATTATCTGGCGCGTTAAAGATTCGGACGCTAGATTCATCCCATTACTGATCAAGGCTTTGACATGACCACCGACCGTACCACCACCGACCATTGCGCAGAACTGTTACTGGACAACCAGGCGTGCTTCGCGCTGCATTCGACTTCGCTGATGATGACCAAGGTCTACAAGCCGCTGTTGCAAGCGCTGGGCCTGACCTATCCGCAGTATCTGGCAATGATGGTGCTGTGGGAGAAGGATGGTTTGACTGTCGGAGAAATCAGCACCCGTCTGCTGACCGATCCGGGATCGCTGACGCCGTTGCTTAAACGTCTGGAGGTTGAAGGTCTGCTCAGTCGTACTCGCAGCCGTGAGGATGAGCGGGTGGTGATTGTCGAACTGACCGCCAAGGGCCGAGCGCTGCAAGAGCAGGCGCGGAGTGTTCCGCCGTGCATCCTTGGCGCCAGCGGTTTCAGCCTGGAGCGGTTGCAGAATCTACAAAGCGAATTGCAGGCGTTGCGCGGTCATCTGCAGGACAGCCTGATCTAAGGCCTGCACCTGACTCCTGTGGGAGCTGGCTTGCCAGCGATGGCGTCGGGGCGGGTGGTGGTTTTTTTTGGTGGACATATCCGTTGCTGCGGTAACGGCTTATTGGGGTTCCGCCCTGACGGCGGGTCACTTTGGCAAATGCCCCAAAGTAACCAAAGGTCTTTCACCCTGACGTTCGGCCCTCGCTGTGGCTCGGGTTCCTTCGCTCCGGGAATGATCCGGGGGCATCGCCTCCGGTTTGCTGCGCTGCACCTCCTCTCGATGTGTTTGGCTGCGCCAAACGTCGCTTCGCTCCCTCCCCCGGATCAATCCCTCCACTCAGCCTGCCGATGGGCGCTTGAGATCAAAAGCTTTACTCGAGCTAACGCTCATTGTGTTGAGTGGTGAAAAGCGAAGTGCGGTTCTCGGGTGTATCCCAGCCCTGTGGTAGCTGGCTTCCACATGATTTTCCACGAGACAGAAAAATCTGAATATTTATCTTGCGCACTAAACATTAGCGCGATACATTCGCCTCGCACTTAGTTAACGCGCAAACAATTAGCGCACATAACCCACATCGTTCGAGGCTCAGACCATGCAAACTCTCTACACCGCAATCGCAACCTCCACTGGCGGCCGTGACGGTCGTGCGATTTCCAGCGACAACGTCCTCGACGTCAAACTCGCCACTCCGAAAGAACTCGGTGGTGCCGGCGGTGCAGCGACCAACCCTGAGCAACTGTTCGCTGCTGGCTATTCGGCCTGCTTCATCGGCGCGCTGAAATTCGTTGCCAGCCAGACCAAACGCACTATTCCGAACGACGCCGCGATCACTGCGCATGTCGGCATCGGCCAGATCCCTGGCGGTTTCGGTCTGGACATCGACCTGCACATCAGCCTGCCGGGTCTGGAACAAGCCGACGCGCAAAGTCTGGTCGACGCCGCCCACCAGGTTTGCCCTTACTCCAACGCCACTCGCGGCAATGTCGAAGTACGCCTGCACGTCACCGTCTGACGGCAAATCGCAGGCACAAAAAAGCCCGACTCAATGGTCGGGCTTTTTCTTTCCGTAAAAAACGGTGCTTATTTAGCACGGCCTTTGTAGGAACCGCCTTCGCGGGTGTCGATCTCGATCTTGTCACCGATTTCGATGAAGTCAGCAACTTGCAGCTCGGTACCGTTGCTCAGCTTGGCTGGCTTCATTACTTTGCCGGAAGTGTCGCCGCGAGCCGAACCTTCGGTGTAATCAACTACACGTACGATGGTGGTCGGCAGTTCTACCGAAACCAGACGCTCTTCGAAGAAGATCGCTTCGCAAACATCGGTCATGCCTTCTTCAACGAAAGGCAGAACGGCTTCGATGTCTTCAGCGTTCAGCTCGTACATGGTGTAGTCAGTGGTGTCCATGAACGTGTAGGAGTCGCCGCTGATGAAGGACAGGGTCGCTTCTTTGCGGTCGAGGATCACGTCGTCCAGTTTGTCGTCGGCGCTGTAAACGATCTCGGTCTTGTAACCGGTCAGCAGGTTTTTCAGCTTGGTCTTCATGATCGCGCTGTTACGGCCCGACTTGGTGAACTCAGCTTTCTGCACCAGCCAAGGATCGTTTTCGAGACGGATCACCATCCCGGGTTTCAGTTCTTTACCAGTTTTCATTACGAATATCCGAATTTGGATGGGATTTACAAAAATCTAGGCCGCGTATCATATCCAATTTAGGTAAAAGCTTACCAGCGCTGCGGCAAGATCAGCCTGCAAGGCCTGTTCCAGACACCATTGTTCGGCATGCTTTTGCAGCTCGGGCCAATGTTCGCGGGCCGCGAGCCAGTGCGCGCCGATCGGTTGGCCGGCGTTCCAGGCGTGCCACAGACCGTTGATCGCCTCGGCCGCAGCCGGGGAGAGACCTTTCGTATAGATATTCAGGAAGGCGTCGAGCTTGTCCAGATGGATGTCTTCGTCTTGCTGATAGATGTGCCAGAGCATCGGTCGTGCGGCCCATTGCGCGCGCACGAACGAATCTTCGCCGCGCACCGCGTTGAAATCGCAGCACCAGAGCAATTGATCGTATTGATCCTGACGCACGAATGGCAGCACCTGCACGGTAAGAGACTGACGCACGTGCAATGCACCCGCCGCCAGCGAATCCGCGCCGAGCCAGCGCGCTACATCGCCGAGAACCCGCCCTTCCGGCACCAGCAAATGCGTTGGCATGGCATCGGCGGCCAGCACATCCAGCCAACTGGCCAGCCCGGCGTTTTCGTAGGCAAACAGCGAAATCAGCTGTGATCCGGGGGCAGGGTCGATCCCCAGCTCTTGCAGGAATTGTCGCTGCGCTTCTGGATCCTGCTGAAATGCCTGACGCCGTTCCAGCAATCCGTGCTCACGCAACAACCCGCCCGTGTCTGGATGAAAGCCCGGAAAGAAGAAAATCTTCTGCACCGACTTGTACTTCACCGACGGCAGGCCATGGCAACCGACTACCCAGTCTTCGGCGCTGAGGTAATCGAGATTGAGCCATAACGGTGGCTTGTCCCGCGCGGCCATGGCGTCCATATATGCGCCGGGCAATTGGCAGGCGAACGCGGCGATCACTACGTCGGCAGAATCTGTCTGCGACCATTCGCTCGGCCAGTGGCGAACCTCCACGCCTTGTTGGGTTTGCTGTTGAAGGCTGGCGTCGATCTGCGGGCAGATCTTCTCGAACGCGCGCAAGTCATCGACCCACAACCGCACGTTGACTGCATGCTCGGCCACCAGTTGCCGGGCCAGTCGCCAGGTCACGCCGATGTCACCGAAGTTGTCGACCACCGTGCAAAAGATGTCCCAGCGGGTGTTCACTTGCGGCATTCCTGACTCCCGTTGGCAAAAGCGCTGATTGTCCGCATAAATCTGTCGGTGCAGAAGAGCCGACGGCGATTAATCTTTCTGCGACAATCGCCACTTGCCCGCATTCATCCGCCAGGAGGCAGTCATGCCCTACCGTCCCAACCCGCGTCGCCCCTTGCCTGTTCAGCTTAGCGCGCTGCAATTGACCGGCAGCATTGCCTTGGGACTGTGGCTGGGTTTTCTGGCCATTGCGCTGACCTGCTGGCTGGCCTCGATGCTGTTCAGTAAGCAACTCGCGCCAGTCGCCGAAGCCGTGCAGCAGTTGAGCAAACCGCCGGTGGTGGTGCAGCCGGAAGCCGCGCCGCAACCGGAGCCGCAAAACCGTATGTTCGAGCAGTACGAAGAAAACCTGCGCAAGAACGAACAGGCGCAACGTCTGGATGCAGCGCGCGCCAGCAGCCGTAATCAGGCGAATCCGAAATGTCAGTTCTGGCTGCAACAGGACAAGAATGCCCCGAGCGAAAAAAGCCGCGCCAACGTCCTGCAATTTTGCGATTGATCATGAACAAGCAAACCGTGCACCAATTGATTCTCGACAAACTGCGGCTTGACCTGGACATCGCCGAGCGCGCCGCGCAGACCGCTTACGAAACCGCGACCCACGAAGAGAACATCGCCGAAAACAAGTACGACACTTTGGGCCTGGAGGCGTCTTATCTGGCGGCCGGTCAGGCGAAACGGGTTGAGGAAATTCGTCAGTCACTGGTGCTGTGCCAGAACATGGTTCTGCGCGCGTATGACGAGCAGCGCGGAATCGAAATCGGCGCCCTGCTGGGGCTGGAAGACGAAAAGGGTCGCGAGCAATGGCTGTTTCTGGCGCCGGATGCGGCGGGCCTGAAGATCGACATGGTCGGTCAGCCGATTACCGTCATCACCCCGCGCTCGCCGCTGGGCAAAAGCCTGCTGGGCAAGTTCGAGGGTGATGAGGTGGAGATTCTGGTGGCGGGCACTCGGCAACAGTTTGCTGTCACCGAGGTGCTGTAGAAAGTTGCTTAGTGGACCGGCAGTTCGACGCCGTCGAACAGCTCTTCCAGTTCCTGCTTGTTGTGGCAGGCAATGGCTTTGGCCATGACTTCACGGGTCAGGTGCGGCGCGAATTTCTCGATGAAGTCGCACATAAAGCCACGCAGGAAAGTCCCGCGACGGAACCCGATCTTGGTCACGCTGGACTCGAACAATTCGCTGGCATCGAGCACCACCAGGTCATTATCAAGTTTGGTATCGACGGCCATTTTCGCCACGATGCCAACACCCAGCCCCAGACGCACGTAGGTTTTGATCACGTCGGCGTCGGCCGCGGTGAACACTACTTTCGGCGTCAGGCCGCGATGGCTGAACGCTTCGTCGAGTTTCGAACGGCCGGTGAAACCGAACACGTACGTCACGATCGGGTATTCGGCCAATGCTTCGAGCGTCAGCTTCGGCAGTTTGGTCAGCGGGTGGCCCTGCGGCACGACCACGCAACGGTTCCAGCGGTAGCACGGCATCATCACCAGATCGCCGAACAGCTCCAGCGCTTCAGTGGCGATGGCGAAATCGACGGTGCCGTCAGCGGCCATTTCGGCGATCTGCATCGGCGAACCCTGGTGCATGTGCAGCGCCACGTCCGGGTATTGCTTGATGAAGTTGCTGATGACCGGTGGCAACGCGTAACGCGCCTGGGTGTGGGTAGTGGCGATCGACAGCGTGCCTTTCTTCTCGTTGGAGAATTCCTGGGCGATCTGCTTGATGCTTTCGACTTTGCGCAGAATCTCACCGGCGGTGGTGATGATGCGCTCGCCGGCCGGCGTAACGCGGGTCAGGTGCTTGCCGCTGCGGGCAAATACTTCGACGCCGAGTTCGTCTTCGAGAAGGCGGATTTGCTTACTGATGCCCGGTTGAGAGGTATAGAGGCTTTGGGCTGTAGCGGAAACGTTGAGGTCGTGGTGCGCCACTTCCCAGATGTAGCGCAGTTGTTGAAGCTTCATATGTGTCCCTCAAAGCAGGTAGACGCCACGGGCATCAGCGACGGTATATAACTATATTAATGGTTTGAAGAATAAATCTAGAACTTTTTTATCAAAGCACCATTATTCTGCTTTAGCGATCCTCCCGGCGCCGACGCTCCACCAACGGAACCATGTAAACCGGCACCGGGGCCATTTGCAGCACCCGCGCTGCCGTACGCCCCAGTGGTGTCTGCGCACCGACTCCGTGGCTATGACTGCCTACGATCAGCAAATCGACAGAGAGTTTCTGCGCCTGATCAAGAATCACCTGCGCCGGATCGCCTTGCAGCACGCGTACCGCGCGAATCCGCAGCAGGTCTTGCTCGCCCTCGTCCCCCAGCTCTTCACGAAAGCTGTCGAGCACCCGCTGCTCGATATTGGCGATCACAGTTTTCAGACCCTGGCTGTGAAATTCGTTCAACGCCTGCTCGTCGAGATAGCTCTGCAACACCGACTCGGCGAACAAGCCCATCGGCTCGACCGCGTGCACCACATACAAGTCGGCATTGAACGTTCGCGCCATCGCCAAGGCATGCTGCATCACTAACGGTGCGTACAGACCGAGGTCAGTGGCATACAGCATCGAACGAATCATATGACCTCCTCGCAAGCCAAGATTGGCGGAGATTTGATTCAGCTTAGCAGTGCCTTGGCGAGTACGACGTGTGACGCAACGTCTTGAACAATGTGGGCTTTAGGTCGCGGGTTCGTTGCTGATGCCGTGAGGCACGTGGCCGGTGGCGACCACTTCGCGCGCAAGCTCACAGTGACCGGCCTGATCGTCGAAAAACACGTCAGCGGCGAACGCTTCGAGAAATGCCGATTTGGTCAGTCCGCCAAGAAACAGTGACTCATCCAGACGAATATCCCATTCGCGCAAAGTGCGAATTACCCGCTCATGCGCAGGTGCCGAACGTGCGGTAACCAGCGCTGTGCGGATCGGGCAGTCCTCATCCGGAAACTCGCGCTGCAACAGATTGAGCGCCGCCAGAAAGCCTTTGAACGGGCCACCGCGCAATGGCTCGCGCGCCGATTCGCGCTCTTTGGCCTGAAACGCTTCGAGTCCGCCGGACTGATAGACCCGCTCCGACTCATCGGAAAACAGCACCGCATCGCCGTCGAAAGCGATGCGCAATTCGTCACTCGCCGCACGACTGGCGCCACCGGACAAGATCGTCGCCGCGGCGAAACCAGCGTCAAGCGCGGCGCGCACATCTTCGGCGTGCGTGGAGAGAAACAGATCGCAGCCGAACGCCTTCAGATACGGATAAGGACTGCGCCCGCCAACGAACGCCGCGCGGGAAATCGCCAGGCCGTAATGAGTGATCGAGTTGAATACGCGCAACCCGGTATCGGCGCTGTTGCGCGATACCAGAATCACCTCGACCCGCGCGCGACCGAGACGACTGTTGAGGTTCAGCAGTTTTTCCACCAGCGGGAACGCATCACCCGGCGCGAGAATTTCGTCCTCGTGCTCGATCTGATATTGCCGATAGGCCTCGACGCCGCTCGCCAGATAAATCTTGTGGCTCTCGCTCAGGTCGAACAGCGCCCGCGAGGAAATCGCCAGCACCAGTTTGTCATCGATATTCTTGGCCATGCATTTCCCCCAAAGCGACCGGCTTAAACGTTGCGCCGGTCGATAAAACTCAAACTGCGATACAGCGCTTCAATCCCCGGCAACTCACAACCGGCCGCCTTCGCCGCTGCCAGTGGCCGAGCGTAAATGGCTGCCAGTTCCAGCGGACGTTTGTGCAAAAAATCGTGATGCATGCTCGGCCAGTAGTCGGGCAAATTCTCGGTCATGCCGAATAGAAAATCAGCGTAACCCGCCGGGATGTCGTGACCACAGGCCTTGGCGCCTTGCACTACTTCGGCCATCAGATCCTTGATCAGCGCGCGGCTGTCGGCATCGGCCATCAGCGGCGTAGTGCTCGCGCCGAGCAGCACCGAAAGACCGTTGTAAGGGATGTTCCACACCAGTTTCTGCCAGCGCGCCTGATGCAGATTGGCCATGGCCTGCGAGTCGATGCCAGCACTGCGGAACAGTCCGGCGCCCTCCTCGACGATTGCCATGCGTGCTGCGTCATCCAGCTCCGGGCCGCTGTGGTAGCCGACATTCACCGAGCCCAAAGCTTGATGAGTGATCAAACCCGGACCTTCGCGGTGTACGCAAATCAGGCACAAGCCGCCGAGCAGATGCAGGGAGTCGGGCAACAACTCACGCAGACTGTCTTCAACATCCAGACCGTTTTGCAGCAACAGCACTTTCGCGTCGGGCTTGGCCGCATGAATGATTGCAGGCGCCAGATCGGCATTGCTATGGGTCTTGGCGCCCACCAGCAGCCAGTCGCAGGCTGGCATGTCTTCGGCCTTGGAATAGGCCTGCGCAGGATTCAACGTGAGCAAACCGTGCACCGCGCTATCCACCTGCAAGCCGCGCTCGGCCACGGCGGCAAATTCGCTGCGCAACAGAAAGTGCACATCGAAACCGGCGCGCGCCAGCATCACGCCGTAGAAACCACCGATTGCCCCGGTGCCGATGATCCCGACCACCGGTTTATTGACTTCCCCCATCATGGCAACTCCTCTGCAGTTCGACCCAGCGCCTGGGCCACGGCTATGTTCAGCTCGTCGGCGCTCAGACGCGTGTGCAACGCCCCAAAGAATTCGCCGTCGCGCACCACAAACAGCGCCGGCAAATGAAACACCTGATAACGCTCGACCAGCCCACCGTTGTCACCGGCATCGATCCAGCACAGGCGATCGACGGCCAGTTCGAGCCCCGGCAAAACTTCGCGGGCAAAGCGGCAACTGGCGCAGCCAACACTGATGAAAATCACCAGCGAAACGCCATCCATCGCCAGCAGCCGTTGGTCGGCGTCGAAATCGGTCAGGTGCAATTCGACCACTATACTGGGGGAAACAATGTCAAATGGCCGACACATGGAGTCTGTGCTCATGGGACGTTTCATTCCTCATCCGGAAGATGTGCCAGTCGAACTGACTTTGCTCACACCTGAGTGTATTTCGCGACAACGGCTGCACACTATCAGCCTCGGCGGCATTGCTTGCAATTACCACCGCGCCTGGCGCCATGGCACGGCGCTGCAAGTGCGCATGCCGACGCTGAATGCCGACTTCGCCTGTCCGGGCTATGTCGCGTGGTGCCTGCGCCGTAAAAAGGGCTATCTGCTGGGGATTGCCTTCACTGATGAACAGACGCTGTTCAGCGCGCGAATGGGTGAACAGGTGTGTCAGATCGAGCGTTTTTGCCGCATCAACGAAGCCCACGAAGACTTGCAGGATATTCAGGCGCGGGCGCTGCAATGGGTCGAGCAGCACGCCGATGAGTTCTCCCACGACAACGTGCGCAAGGCTTTTGCCGAGCAAACGCCGGATTAACTGGCTGCAAAGCGCGGTTTGCCCATTGTCGAGCGGGCGTCTAACGCGCTAAGGTTCTGCTCCCCCGACGCGCTTAAATTCGCTGTGCTCCGCCGCGCGGGGATCGCTGGCGGCCGGCACCCGTGACCTGACGAGTAAACGATGGCTGATTTACCGATCAACGACCTAAACGTCGCTTCCAACGAGACGCTGATCACTCCCGATCAGCTCAAGCGCGATATCCCTCTGAGCGACGCTGCCTTGCGCACCGTGACCAAGGGCCGCGAAGTCATCCGCAACATTCTCGATGGCACCGACCACCGTCTGTTCGTGGTGATTGGCCCATGCTCGATCCACGACATCAAGGCTGCCCACGAATACGCCGAGCGCCTCAAAGTGCTGGCGGCGGAAGTCTCCGACACCTTGTATCTGGTGATGCGCGTGTACTTCGAGAAGCCGCGTACCACCGTCGGCTGGAAAGGTCTGATCAACGATCCGTACCTGGATGACTCGTTCAAGATTCAGGACGGTCTGCACATCGGTCGCCAACTGTTGCTGGATCTGGCCGAGAAAGGCCTGCCGACCGCCACCGAAGCGCTCGACCCGATCTCCCCGCAATACTTGCAGGATCTGATCAGCTGGTCGGCCATCGGAGCGCGCACCACCGAATCCCAGACTCACCGCGAAATGGCTTCCGGCCTGTCCTCGGCAGTCGGCTTCAAGAACGGCACTGACGGCGGCCTGACCGTGGCGATCAACGCCTTGCAGTCGGTGTCCAGCCCGCACCGTTTCCTCGGCATCAACCAGGAAGGTGGCGTGTCGATCGTCACCACCAAGGGCAACGCCTACGGTCACGTAGTGCTGCGCGGTGGCAACGGCAAGCCGAACTACGATTCGGTCAGCGTCGCCCTGTGCGAACAGGCGCTGAACAAGGCGAAGATCAAGCCGAACATCATGGTCGATTGCAGCCACGCCAACTCCAACAAGGACCCGGCGCTGCAACCGCTGGTGATGGAGAACGTTGCCAACCAGATCCTCGAAGGCAACCAGTCGATCATCGGCCTGATGGTCGAAAGTCACCTGAACTGGGGCTGCCAGGCGATCCCGAAAGACCTCGCCGATCTGCAATACGGCGTGTCGATCACCGATGCCTGCATCGACTGGTCCGCCACTGAAACCACCTTGCGCAGCATGCACGCCAAGCTCAAGGATGTGCTGCCGAAGCGTCAGCGCAGCTGATCAGCGTTTCGCACGCATAAAAAAACGCCGGGCATTGCCCGGCGTTTTTGTGTGTTCGTTTTGTCTGCGTCAGATCTTGGCAGCGCGGCGCTGGTGACGCTCCATGTAGCGCTCGACGTAGGAGCACGACGGAATAACGGTGTAGCCCATTTCGTCGGCATATTGCAGCGCCTGTTCGGTCAGGGCCGCTGCAATGCCTCGGCCACGCAGGGCGTTAGGCACGAAGGTGCGATAGATATCCAGGGTCTGTTTCCCCAGATCCATATAGGTCAGATAGGCACGATGACCGTCCACATTGGTCTCGAACTGATGACCAGCCTGGTCATGGTGGATGGACAACGCCTCGCTCATCACTACTCCTCGCGGGTCTTGGATTCGACCCCTACCTTACCGATGTTTTCCCGGCGAAGGAACATCTACGCCACCCCGTGCCTGCTGGTCACCGAGAAGAGCCACACCGATCTCGCGAACCCGAGCACGTTATAAATAGTAGGCACCATTGGCATAATTGCTCAAGGTGCACTCGTCATCGTGCTCGCCCGCGACGGGCTGCTCCGGTGGACGCAGGTGCGGCCGGGGGGAAATATCCTCCCGAAGCCAAAGCCTGAACATTGCCGGATGTTGAGACTTAAGACGTGCGACCTGTTTTAAAGTCACCTCAACATGGACAAAGATGTGCGAGGCAGCCCGCAATTTCACAACAAAAGTATGGACGAATCCATGTAGACAGACTTTAGCCAAGACTGGCTAAAGCAGTCTGCGACAGCGGGAACTTTTTTGCCTTGACTCGCTCAGCTCGGGGCTTGCAGCTGTTTATTTTTTAAACAATGCAGTTAAAAGTTGCTCGAAAAAGAATCAACGCCTACAATTTTTTTGCTTCTTGCCATACGTCAGTTTACTTACTACAAGTAATGGGTAGTATGTACGCCGGCTATTTCCTCAATCGGAGGAGACAGCCACTTAATTGAAAGTCCTTGAAGGGGAACACGATGAACAACGTTCTGAAATTCTCTGCTCTGGCATTAGCCGCAGTTCTGGCTACCGGTTGCAGCAGCGCATCGAAAGAAACTGAAGCACGTCTGACCGCTACTGAAGACGCAGCTGCTCGCTCCCAGGCTCGTGCAGACGAAGCTTACCGTAAAGCTGATGAAGCTCTGGCTGCTGCTCAAAAAGCACAACAGACTGCTGACGAAGCTAACGAGCGTGCTCTGCGCATGCTGGACAAAGCTAGCCGCAAGTAATAGTCCTTCGGGATTGTTATCAAGCCGACCCGTTTTTTTGGGTCGGCTTTTTTTTGCCTGAAATTTTCTTCATGCAATAAAAAACCCGCCGACGCATCACGCATCGGCGGGTTTTTTGTCTGCGCTTACTGCTGCAGATCGAGCGGGGCGCTGGAAACCATCGGTGCCGCCGTGCCTGGCGTGCCAATTTCAGTTGGCAGACCATCTTCGGCCGCGACCACGTCACGCACCACATTCCAGTCCATGCGCAGGTTGTTGGTGATGTCTTCACGCTTGAGCATCGCGTTGATCACAGCGGTGTGCTTGTCGACCACCGACGGGTTGCCCTTGTCGTCGATCGGCGTGTGCGCTTCCAGATAGACCTTGCCGCCACTGCGACCAAACTTGTACGCATCGTTGATGATCCGTACCGAGGTGCCCACCGGAACCATGCCGGCCATTTCCAGCACGTTGTTGTTGAACATGCGGAAGCAACCGTGGCTGGTGCGCATGCCGATGCCGAACTTCTTGTTCGAGCCGTGGATCAAGTAGCCCGGCGTGCCCAGGGTGAACTTGAACGGACCCAGCGGGTTATCCGGACCGGCCGGCACAACGTTCGGCAGCGGATCGCCGTCGGCGGCATGTTCAGCCTTGATCGAGGCTGGCGGAGTCCAGGTCGGATTCGGCGTTTTTGCGGTGATGGTGGTGTGGGCGATTGGCGAGCCCCAGCCCTCGCGACCGATACCCAGCGGGAAGGTGTAAACCACGTTCCGGCCTTTCGGGAAATAGTAGAGGCGGTATTCGGCAAGGTTGATCACGATGCCTTCACGCGGGCCGGGCGGCAAAATGAAACGCGTCGGCAACACGATCTCGGTACCGGCGCCCGGCAACCAGGCATCGACGCCCGGGTTGGCCGCGACCATTTCCGAATAGCCCAGATCGTAGGTGGTGCCAAGGTCGGCGAAGGTATCTTCGTACTTGGCCTTGATCACCTGCACCTGGCCGATGATGTCTTCACCGGGCGGTGGCAGGGGCAACTCCAATGCAGCAACGGGACCGGCCACACACAGGGCGGCAAGAGACAGGCAGCGGGTGACGGCAGGCAAACGCGGCAACATCCGGGACATCCTTCGCATGATCAACAAGGGTATAAGAGCGCAATTGTACACCGCACTTCGGATATTCGGGCAGCCACAAGACCTGTGGCGAGGGGGCTTGCCCCCGATGGGAAGCGCAGCGGCCCTCTTCACCCCAACTACAGCTCGAAACGCAACTCAGGCCAGATCGGCGAAGTCCCGCGCTTCTGCGATTCGAGAATCGCCCGGCACAGCGAACACAGGCGCTGATCCTGAAACACCCGGCGATCCACGCTCGACAAACGCGGTTGCGCCGGCAGCAGACTGCCGCACAGAGTGCGATCGGCCGAGCCGCCGAGCTCCAGTTGACGGGTTACCAGATGCACCCGCACTTCCTGGCAGGCGAACAGATCCAGCTGCTCGTCAGGCTCGATCAGTTGATAGGCAAAAAGGGACCAGGCAGAACGCGACATCGGGGCCTCCGATCAGGGGGGCGCCACATTAGCCGAAAGCCTGCCGCTAGAAAAGCCTCAAAGCAGCGGTTTTAGCGTCGGCCAGACATTTTCCAGCAACTTGCCCTGCGCCCCGACCGCCGGGTGCAGACCATCGGCCTGCATCAGATCCGGATGGCCACCGACGCCTTCAAGGAAAAACGGCACCAGCGGGATCTTTTTATCCTCGGCGAGCTGGCCATAGACCTGTGCGAAAGCATCGGTGTAGCGCTTGCCATAATTGGGCGGCAGTTGCATGCCGAGCAATAACACCTTGGCGCCTTGCTTGCGGGAGCTGTCGATCATCGAAGCAAGATTTTGTTGCAATTGCGCCGGGGGCATTCCGCGCAGGCCATCGTTGCCGCCCAGTTCGAGGATTACCAGCTCGGGTTTATGCTCTGCAAGCAGCGCGGGCAGGCGCGCCTGGCCTCCGGCACTGGTGTCACCGCTGATGGACGCATTGACCACTTTGTCGTCGAAACCTTCGGCCTTGAGCCGTTGCTCAAGCAGCGATACCCACCCCAAGCGGGTATCCAGTCCGAAACCGGCGCTGATACTATCGCCAACGATCAGGACAGTACCCGCCGCTGCGTTCTGGGCCATGCACATCAAGGCCAGGCCAGCACTCAAAAACCACACACGCATCGGATTCTCCATGGGCGCAAGTATTCTCACCGCGAAGAACCTTAGCAAAGTGGTTCCCAGCGCGGAAGGTGAACTGACCATCCTGCACGAACTCAGCCTGGAATTGAACAAGGGCGACAGCCTGGCCATCGTTGGCGCGTCCGGTTCCGGCAAATCCACCCTGCTCGGTTTGCTCGCTGGCCTCGATCTGCCGAGCAGCGGCGAAGTCACGCTCGCTGGCCAGGGCCTGAGCGGTCTCGACGAAGATCAGCGCGCACGTATCCGTGCCGAGCACGTCGGTTTCGTCTTTCAATCGTTTCAGTTGCTCGACAGCCTCAATGCGCTGGAAAACGTCATGCTGCCGCTGGAGCTCGACGGCCGCAAAGACGCGCGCCAACGCGCCACCCAGTTGCTCGAGCGTGTCGGCCTCGGCCAACGCCTGACGCACTCGCCGCGCCAGCTCTCCGGCGGTGAACAGCAGCGCGTGGCGATTGCCCGGGCGTTTGCTGCCGAGCCGGACGTGCTGTTCGCCGACGAACCCACCGGCAACCTCGACAGCCACACCGGCGAGCGCATCAGCGACTTGCTGTTCGAATTGAACAAGGAACGCGGCACCACCCTGGTGCTGGTGACCCACGACGAACGCCTGGCACATCGCTGCCGGCGCCTGATCCGTCTTGAAGCCGGCCTGTTGGTCGCCCCTCTGGAGCCTTGATGGCACGTCTGCCGCTGTTGCGTCTGTTCAGTCTCGCCCTGCGCCAACTGATGCGCGATGCCCGCGCCGGCGAATTGCGCGTGTTGTTCTTCGCCCTGTTGGTGGCTGTGGCGGCGAGTACCGCCATCGGTTACTTCGGTGCTCGCCTCAACGGCGCGATGACCTTGCGCGCCACCGAATTTCTCGGTGCCGATCTGGTGCTCGAAGGCAGCTCACCGGCCCGCGAAGAACAGATAAAAAGCGGCACCGAGCTGCGTCTGGATCACGCGCAGATCGTCGAATTCTCCAGCGTGGTCGCCACCGACAACGGCATTCAACTGTCGAGCATCAAAGCAGTGGACCGCGCCTATCCTCTGCGCGGAGAACTGAAGAGCGCCCCGGCGCCATTCGCTGCCGAAGAATCTGGCGGGGAACCGCAACCCGGTGAAGCCTGGGTGGAATCGCGCCTGCTGGTCGCACTGGATCTGAAGATCGGCGACAGCATCGACGTCGGCTCAAAGACGCTGAAACTGACGCGGGTGCTGACTTACGAACCGGATCGCGCAGGCAATTTCTACAGCCTGACCCCGCGGGTGCTGATCAACCTCGACGACCTTGCAGCCACTGGCGTGGTGCAACCCGGCAGCCGGGTGAGCTTCCGTGAACTGTGGCGGGGTGAGCCGCAGGCGCTGGAAACCTATCGTCAATTGATCAAACCGGGCTTGGCGGCGAATCAGCGAATTCAGGATGCCCGTGATGGCAACCAGCAGATTGGCGGCGCATTGGGCAAGGCTGAGCGTTATCTGAATATGGCGAGTCTGGTCGCGGTGCTGTTGGCCGGTGTCGCAGTGGCACTGTCGGCGAACCGGTTCGCCAGCCGTCGCTTCGATGCAAGCGCCCTCTTGCGCTGCCTCGGTTTGTCGCGCCGCGAGACCATGGTCTTGTTCAGTTTGCAACTGACGGTGCTGGGATTGTTCGCCAGTGTGAGCGGCGCTTTACTCGGCTGGCTGGCGCAGCTGGGTTTATTCGCACTGCTGCATGACCTGCTGCCGACTGCGGTGCCTCCTGGAGGTTTGCTGCCCGCGGTAGCCGGGATCGGCACGGGGCTGGTGGCGCTGGCCGGTTTCGCCTTGCCACCGTTAGCGGCGTTGGGTCGCGTGCCACCGTTGCGCGTGCTGCGTCGCGACATGCTGCCGATTCCGTCGAGCACCTGGATGGTTTACGGCGCGGCACTGGGCGCGCTGGGCCTGATCATGTGGCGCTTGAGCCTGGATCTGTTGCTGACTTTCGCCCTGCTCGGCGGTGGCGTGGTTGCCGCTGTGGTTTTGGGCGGCCTGCTGCTGTTGCTGCTCAACAGCCTGCGCCGCCTGCTGGCTCGCGCGCCATTGCCTTGGCGTCTGGGTCTGGGGCAATTGCTGCGCCATCCACTGGCAGCGGCGGGTCAGGCGCTGGCATTCGGGCTGATCCTGCTGTCCATGGCGCTGATCGCTTTATTGCGCGGTGAACTGCTCGACACTTGGCAGAACCAGTTGCCGAAAAACGCGCCGAACTATTTTGCTTTGAACATTCTGCCGGCAGACAAACAGCCGTTCACTGATCATCTGATCAAAGTCTCCGCGCAAGCGGCGCCGCTGTATCCGGTGGTGCCGGGACGCCTGATCAGCATCAATGGCGAACCGGTGCAGCAACTGGTCAGCAAGGACTCGGCCGGTGACCGCGCGATTCAACGTGACCTGAGCCTGACTTGGGCCGCCGATTTGCCGAACGGCAACAAGCTCACCGCCGGTTCCTGGTGGACCGAGCAAGCGCCGGACGCTGTTCCCGGCGTATCGGTCGAAGGCAAGGTCGCCGAAAGCCTCAAGCTCAAACTTGGCGACCACATGGTGTTCACCGTCGGCGGGGTCAATCGCGAAGCCAGGGTCACCAGCCTGAGGGAGATCAACTGGGATAACTTCCAGCCGAACTTCTTCATGATCTTCCAGCCCGGCACATTGAAGGATCTGCCGGCGACCTACCTGACCAGTTTCTATCTGGCACCCGGTCACGATCAGCAGATCGTCGAACTGTCGCGCGCGTTCCCGGCCGTGACCATCCTGCAGGTCGAAGCCTTGCTCGAACAGCTGCGCAGCATCCTCGCCCAGGTCACGCTGGCGGTGGAATATGTGTTGTTGTTTGTTCTGGCGGCGGGCATGGCGGTGCTGTTCTCCGGTTTGCAGGCAACGCTGGATGAACGCATTCGCCAAGGTGCGCTGTTGCGTGCACTGGGTGCCGAGCGCAAGTTGCTGGTCAAGGCGCGACGGATAGAGTTCGGACTGCTGGGCGCGGTCAGCGGATTGCTCGCAGCCATCGGTTCGGAAGTGGTGAGTCTGGTGTTGTACCGCTACGCCTTCGACCTGCCGTGGCATCCACATCCGTGGCTGTTGGTGCTGCCGTTGATCGGTGCGGCGCTGATCGGTGGCGCCGGAGTGTTCGGCACGCGCCGGGCACTGAATGCAAGTCCACTGACAGTGTTGCGCGAGGGTTGATAGACTCCCGCCGTCTCTATCACAAGAAATCGCCATGAGCCGTTATCGCCCTCCCCGCACCGCCGGCACCGCGCTGATCACCCCTGAAGGTGAAGCGCGGATGCGTGCCGAATTCCATGAGCTATGGCATGTGCGCCGCCCGCAAGTGACGCAGTCGGTCAGCGAAGCGGCAGCTCAGGGTGATCGCTCGGAAAACGCCGAGTACACCTACGGCAAAAAGATGCTGCGCGAGATCGACAGTCGCGTGCGCTTTCTGACTAAACGTCTGGAAGCGTTGAAGGTGGTCAGCGAAAAACCCAGCGATCCGAACAAGGTGTATTTCGGCGCATGGGTGACCATCGAAGATGAAGACGGCAAGCAGTCGCGCTACCGCATTGTCGGCCCGGATGAGCTGGATCTGAAACTCGGCTTGATCAGCATCGACTCACCGCTGGCCCGCGCCTTGATCGGCAAGGCGCTCGACGCCGAAGTTCGGGTCGAGACGCCAACTGGCGAGCAGTTCGTCTACATCGTCGCAATCGAATATCCCTGACATTTAGCGCCGGGTAATCAAGCCCTGGCGGGCGACGCGCGTCAGCTGCCTGATCATTTCAGGAGCATCTTCGGTGCTCGGCGACTGAATCACCGCCAGATCAAAACTGTCTGTGGCAAACCGTGCCAGCGACTCGCCGTCTTCGACAAACTGGATCAGGAATGCGGCAGGACCGCCGCTGCGACGTGGCCAGCCATCGAGATAACGCAACAGGGTCGGCTGGTGTTTACCGCCAAGCAGGATTTTCGGATTGCGCTGAGTGGCGTGTGCCGTGATCGGCGCGGGACGTGCTGGAGGGCGTAGTGCATTCATCGTGTCGTGTCTCTGCCTCAAAAGTCTGCATGGCAGGTGAGAGGCAACACCGAACCAGCGCTTTAGCGGTATTTCGAAGCCAGTGTTCCGGCTTCTGACGGCAACTGAAGTGTAGTCACCTGGCGCCCCGCAAGTAGCTGTTTAAATCGGCGCATGAGCGGCATCCTAGAGAACGTGACTGGCCAGTGTCAAGAATCAGCGGCAACAAAAAAGGCCCGCACAATGCGGGCCTTTGGCTTGAGCCAGAGCGGTCAACCGGCGATGGCGCGGTCCACCGACAACTTGCCTGCACCTTCGATCATGACTGCCAGGCTGCCACCGAGCAGCGCCAGCGCGAACTCATAACCGTTGTTGGCCATGAACAGGCCGTTGCTGATGTGCACGGTAAAGATGGCGACCAGCGACAGGAACGTCAGGCCAAGTGCTGCCGGACGAACCAGCAGGCCGATGATCAGCGCCAGACCGGCGAAGAATTCGGTGCCGCCAGCCAGTGTGGCCATCAGGTAGCCAGGGGTCAGGCCGAGGCTTTCCATGTACTGCGCTGTGCCAGCAAGGCCGTAGCCACCAAACAGACCGAAGAGTTTCTGCGCACCGTGAGCGGCGAAGATCACGCCGACGGCAATACGCAGAATGGTCAGGCCGTAACCGGCGCGGGTGAACAGTACCTTGTTGATCAGAGAGCTCATGTTGCGTTTCCTTGTTGTGAGAAGTGCTTGTTGGTTGGCCGCTATATTAATCAGTTAATTTCATGTTAAAAGCGCAAATATTCCGCCATAACAATCGATTTATTAGATCATTTGCGTGAAGCTACTTTTTGCGCACGGGGCTCCAGCGACTCCCGCTCCCGATCAAACGCCAAGTAATACTTGTTCACGCTATTAACATAGCTGACCGGGCCCATTCCCACCTGCTCCATGGCCACGCGCTCGACCTGGAAGAACCACTGATTGGGATTCAAGCCGCGGCGCCGCGCTTCGGCACGCATGCCTTGCACACGCTCGGGGCCGATGTTGTACGCCGCCAGGGTGAAGGCCATGCGTTCGCGCTCGTTGAGCTTGGGGCTGTTGAAGAACTTGCGGCGGATCATCGCCAGATACTTGGCCCCAGCCTGCACATTCGCATCGAGATTCTGGATATTGCTGACGCCGACCCGCTGCGCCGCAGACGGGGTGATCTGCATCAGCCCGGTCGGGCCGCTGCCACTGCGCGCGTTGGGTTGCAGCCTCGACTCCTTGAAGGCCAGCGCCGCCAGGTTGAGCCAGTCCATGTTCTGCGCATCCGCATGTTTTTGCAGCGTCGGACGGAGTTTTTCCAGACGCTGGCGATCAGCCTTGGCCAACGGATAGTGGACTTGATAGAGACGGCGGTAGATGCGCAGGAATGCTGCATCTTCATTGGACGGTTTTTTGTAGCCGGTCAGGAAGCGGTCGATGCTCGCGCGCAGCATCGATGCATCACGGCGCACAAACCAGTATTCCTCGCCCGGTTCGCTGATCATCACTTGCCGGTCGACGCGCAGCTTGGGCAGGATCTTGCCCCAGCGCTCGGCTATCGGTTGCTCGACGATGGTCAGGTGGAAAATCCCGCCCTGGACCATTTCCAGCACGTCCTCGACCGCCAGCGTCGGATCGACCCATTCGATCTTGATCGGCGCGAGTTTATGCAGCGCGAGTTTCTGGTTGATCTGGTTGACCGCCTCCCCCGCCACGCTGCCGGTCGGCAGTGCCACGGTTTTACCGGCGAGTTGTTCAACCTTGGTGTAGCGTCGCTCGCCCTTGATCCCGACCAGCACCAGCGGCACATTTGTGGCAATCGGCTCGCTGCTGGCGACGGCGAGGCCCGGTTGCAGATCAAGCAATTCTCCCGGCGCCACCAGATCCCCCTCGCCACGCCGTAACGCGCCGAGCAGTTGATCCTTGGCTTTGGGAATGATCTTGAGGGTGACTTCCTGGCCGTCGCGGGCATGGCCATTGAGGTATTGCTCGAAGGCGCGCAGGCGATGGTATTCGACGCCGATGGACTGGCCTTGGACTTCGCCGGAGCTGTTGCGGCTCTGGTTGACCAGCACTTTGAGCACGCGACTGCTGCGGATTTCCGCCAGATCGCGGACCTTGGCGGCCGGCACGGCTTGCAGCGGCCCGGGCAGGCGCGCGACCGCCGTCATCGGCAGCAGTAACGAGCCACATAGCAGGAGCAAAACCGAGGGACGAACCATCCACTCTCCGGAAAGAATACGGGGCGCAATCACCGTTGAAAGCGGCAACAACACCGACGAAAACAGAGCGCCTGAGCGCTGGCAAAGTGCGGCAGACTGGCACAGTGATAGCATCGCTGCTACCCCAACCGGTCACGCGGCCTCAACAGACAGCCATAAGTCTTTGTAGTTCTTGGATTTTTTTATAATCCGACAGCTCTGATATGCTTTCCGGCCTTCGGCCCGAGGTAGCACCATGCAACTCATCGATATCGGCGTCAACCTGACCAACCCGAGTTTCGCCGACAAACACCAGGCAGTCCTCGAGCGCGCCTATGCCGCCGGGGTCTGCCAACTGGTGCTGACCGGCACCAGCGTCGAGGGCAGCGAGCAGGCCTTCGAGCTGTGCCAACAATTGGATGAAACTGGCCAGCGACTGTTCGCTACCGCCGGCATTCATCCGCATTCGGCCAGTGACTGGAATGCGGACAGCGCACGCCGTTTGCGCAGCCTGCTGAAGGAATCGAACGTGGTTGCGGTCGGCGAATGCGGGCTGGATTTCAATCGCGACTTCTCGCCGCGTCCGCAGCAGGAAAAAGTTCTCGAAGAACATCTGGCGCTGGCGGTCGAACTGCAATTGCCGGTGTTCTTGCATGAGCGTGATGCCAGCCAGCGTTTGCTGGAAATACTGCGCGACTATCGTGATCAATTGCCCGCCGCCGTGGTGCATTGCTTCACTGGCGAGCAGAAGGCGCTGTTCAGTTATCTGGATATGGATTTGCACATCGGCATCACTGGCTGGATCTGTGACGAGCGGCGCGGTACGCATCTGCATCCACTGGTCAAAGAGATCAAACGCGGACGGCTGATGCTGGAAAGCGATGCGCCGTACTTGCTGCCGCGCACGTTGCGGCCCAAACCGAAGAACGGGCGCAACGAGCCGGCGTATCTGACCGAAGTGCTGCGCGAGGTGGCACTGCATCGCGGTGAAACCGAGGTAGATCTGGCGACGCATACCACCGCGTGTGCCCGGGCATTCTTCGGCCTGCCGAATCTCCCCTGATACGCGCCATTGATGCATATCAAGATTCGAACCTCTGTATAGCGGCACAATGCTGGCACCTTGCCAATGCTGTTTCCGCTATCAGAGAAGACCTTCCATGGGTGCCTGGCTTAGCAATATCTCGCTGAAATACAAATTCTGGGCGGTCAACGCGGTCGCCTTCGTCACCACGCTGCTGCTGGTGTTGTACGCCGTGCAACTCGAACAGCAGGCACGCAGCCATGCTGCGCAAATCTCTGCGCAAGCTCAGGCGCAATTGCTCAAGGCCTGGCCGGCCGATCAAGCGTTGCCCAAAGCCGATCAGGTGCTGACCTTCAAACGGGGCGCAGCACCGCGCCTCAACGATCAACCGTTGCTGGAAATCAGCGACAGCACGGGCTGGATCGAGATCAATCACCTGCCGCTGTTCGGTGACAACCTGCTGATCGGCGCCGAAGTATTCGGCCGTGCCGATGGTCAGCAGGTCGCAGTGATTGCCTACGGCCCGAGCCTGAGCCAGGTGTTCGGCGAGCGCTTCACCAATTACGCGGTCGCGGTGTTGATCCTGATGCTGGCGATGCTCGGCGCTTCGCAACTGCTGATTCGCTTCCTGCTCAGCCAACTCAACACCTTGAAAGACGTGATGCTGCACGTCGAGAAAACCGGCGATCTCGCCGCGCGCGTGCCGTTGGCCTGCACGGATGAAGTCGGACAGATGGCCAATGCCTTCAACGCGATGCAGGCCGGTTATCAGCGGGTGGTCACCACAGTGGCCAACACCGCGCGGCAATTGGATGTCGGCGCTGCGCGACTGGCGGCGAGCATGAACGAGGTACGTCACGGCATGCTTGGCCAGCAGAGCGAAACCGATCAGGCTGCCACCGCGATCAACGAGATGACCGCCACCGTTTACCACATCGCCCAACATGCCGGCGCCACCCGCGACCTGTCGCAGACCGCCGATGGTCTGGCCGGCAGCGGTCAACAAGTGGTGAGTCGCGTGCAGACTTCGATTGCCAGCCTGTCCAGCGGCGTGCAGCAGACGGCCGAGATGATTCAACGGCTGGCCGAGGACAGTCAGAAAATCAACGGCGTAGTCAGCGTGATTCACAGCATTGCCGAGCAGACCAATCTGCTCGCGCTGAATGCCGCCATCGAAGCGGCGCGCGCCGGAGAGATGGGACGCGGTTTTGCAGTGGTCGCCGACGAGGTGCGCAACCTCGCCAAGCGTGTGCAGGCTTCAACCGATGAAATCACCACTATGGTCTCGGCGCTGCAGGCCGGGACGCGCGATGCGGTGGATTTCATGCAGGAGAGTTCGTACAAGGCCGATGACTGCGTGCAGCAGGCGCAGGAGGCTGGCGAGGCATTGGCGGAGATCACCGGAGCGGTGGCGCAGATGCGCGAGAGCAACACGCAGATTGCCGTGGCTGCCGAGCAGCAGAGTCAGGTTGCCGAGGAGATGAATCTCGCGGTGGTGAGCATTCGTGATGTGACCGAGAACACCGTGCAGCAGACGGTTGATTCGGCGACTACCAGTAATGAACTGGCGACGTTGGCCGGGGAGTTGAGCAGGGCTATAGGTCAGTTGAAACTTTGAAGATCAAAAGATCGCAGCCTTCGGCAGCTCCTACAGGGGATGTGTGGTCGATCACACGATTGCTGTGGGAGCTAACCTGCTAGCGATGGCGTCAGCCGCGGCAACATCGAATCCTGCGATGACGCCTATCGCTTCCATAGCCAACCTCGATTCGCCGCCCTTCCCGCCCGGGCCTATTCTTCAATCATAGAGTCGAACCTGGATTGAGGAGCAGCATCATGGGCAAACGTCATCCCAACCTTCCCGCGTGGCAATGGCGCACGGACCTGGGTAATCATCAGCACCCGACCAATCTGGGCCTGCACCTGATCGCCGTGCCACTGTTCATCGTCGCATTTCTGCTGATTGTTTCCGGCGTGTTCAGCGCCAGTCTGGCAAGCATCGCCATCGGCACGATCGGCATCGTTGCCGCACTGGCGCTGCATCGCCACGGCAACCGCGAAGATTCGTACCGGGCGTGAGCGCCAGCGCTGGCAGTGAGTCAGGCGAAAATGGTCACGGTCTGCCGACTCATGGCGATCAGCTCACCCTGCTCGCTCCACAGCTTGGCGGCGACGTGGCCGTAACCGTCGGCCGCGTACTCGATTTCCGCCAGATACTTGCACCAATCCAGCGTGCTCAAATCGCGTAGCGGCTGAACGAATTCGATGGTCCAGGTCAGCGTACTGCCCGGCGCCGGCTTCTTCAGATACGGCAACAATGCCGGAGGCCAGGCATCGACCAGCGCCAGCAGATGCGCTTCGCTGACCGGTTCTTCCTTCACATACCCACGCAAGCGCACCCAGCCGCCCATTTGCCGCGATTTGGTGCCGGTAAACGGCATGCCGCCGACGCTCCAGCGCATCGCCAAGTGACGCATGAATTCCGGGGTCACGCCTTTGATGTAGGGCAGTTCCTGGCACTCATCAAAGTGTTTCATCTCGGGCGCAGGTTGCGCATCCACAGCCACCTCGGACGTGCGCGAGGCGCCGAAGCTGCCTTGCACCATCGTCACCACCTGACCGTTCTGCATGGCTCGACCAAGTACCTGGATGACGGCTTTGCCTTCACGCAGGATTTCGACTTCGAAGCTCACCGGCACTTGCGGTTCGACCGGGCCGACAAAGGTGATCGCCAGCGAGCGTACCGGCCGCTCCGCTGGCACCTTGGCACGCATGGCCTCGTATTGCAGCGCGGCAACCAGCCCGCCGAAACTGGCGCGGCCCTGACCCCATTCAGCCGGGATAGTGACCTCCGGTTTAACGCGGACGACATCGAGCAGATCGCTAAAGCGCATGGAAACCTCGGACACTGGAAAGGGAATGCAGGGATCTTAACCAGCATGGCAGAGCGGCGCAGCGTCTATTCCGGTCAAAGAGACTGACAGATAGGCCGCGCGCCGCATTTGATTTGAAGATTATTTGAAGCAGGTCGAGCTGAGTTTTTCGAGGACCCGGTCTGCCTTGGCTTCGGCCTTGATCATGGTCGCCTGCCAGGTCGCAACGCAGGGTTGCAGATCGCTTTCCAGTTCAGCCTTGGCCAGCCATTGCCAGCAATCGTGCCAGTCGCCTAACCCCGCTTGCGCCGACTTCAACCGCTCCAGCGCCGGCTCAGGCAGACGATCAAGCTCGGGATAGGCCTCGATGCCATAACGCACACGCTTGATCAGCAGTCGCAAACGATGGCGGTCATGGGCCGGATCGTGCAGCGCCACATCGAGATTCTTCCATTGTTTGCTCAGACGTTTTTCGATGCGTTTACCCAGACCATTCAGCAGCCCCTGACGCTGGGACGCGCGCAGAAAACGCGGAAACGCGTCGAGGATCATTAGCAACGCAGCCACTTCACCGCTCGCCGCCAACGCCGGATACGCCTCGGCCATTTGCGTCATGCGCCGACGTGCAGCCTCGGGTTGATCATGCTCCAGCAGATACGCCGCGAGCACTTCGCGGTCGCGCCACGGCGTGGTCAGTTGGCCGACGCTGGAGGCCTCCGTTTCCAGCTGCTCGACACCCGGCAAGCCACGCAATGGCCGCAGCAGACTGCGCAAGCGCCGCACCGTGGTACGCAAATCGTGCAGCGCTTCGGGATCGGTGCGCGCCGTCAGACGTGCCTGACAGGCCAGCAGCCGCACTTCAATGCTCAGCACCTGAGCCACCAACCGGTCAACCAACGCAGACATCACTTGCTCCTCGATCCAATGACTCGGCACGAATATGCGCTGGCGCAAGCCTTCGGCACTTGCGCCATGTCAGCAGCTTAGCGTCCGGCGCGCGATTCGCGAATGTAGAACCGCGCCTTCTCGGCCTTGCTCGCACAACCTTCGAAACCTTCGAATTGCTGCTGAGTCTTGGCCGCCGTCAGCAACGACAGGGCTTTGGAGTAGCTGACGGTGCCGGCGAAACCTTCGGCCTTGGCCAGGTCCAGCTCATGCCACGCGGTATCCAGTTGGCTGCCGCAGCTGTCGCGGTACGCGGTTTTACCGGCGCAACCGGCCAAGGCCAAAGCCATCAACGGCACACAGATCCAGGCTTTCATCACTCACACCTCAAAGATAGGTCAACAGTCGTGCAGGTAAGACGGTCTGGCGCGCAAAAAGTGCCTTGCGCCCCGGTAATCCGCCGCAGCGCAAAGATAGCGTCAGCGGGTCATGAAGTATCGAAAAAACGACGCCGCCCCTGCCCCGAGCGACCTCGGCGATTGAAGCCCCGCCCTCGATGGGTGCATTGTGCAAGCTTGTCGGAGGAAGTTTGATGAAAAAGCGTGTTGCACTGGTTCTGGGTTCAGGTGGCGCCCGGGGCTATGCCCATATCGGCGTCATTGAAGAAATCGAAAGTCGTGGTTACGAAATCGCCTGTATCGCCGGCTGTTCAATGGGCGCCGTCGTGGGCGGAATCTATGCTGCCGGCAAACTTGACGAGTACAAGAACTGGATCGAAAGCCTCGACTACCTCGACGTGCTGCGTCTGGTCGATGTGAGTTTCCGCCTTGGTGCGATTCGTGGCGAAAAAGTCTTCGGGCAGATCCGCAAGATCGTCGGCGAGATCAATATCGAAGAGCTGCGAATCCCCTATACCGCGGTGGCTGCCGACCTGACCAATCAGCAGGAAATCTGGTTTCAGGAAGGCTGCCTGCACCAAGCCATGCGCGCCTCGGCGGCGATTCCCAGCCTGTTCACTCCGGTGATGCAAGGCAATCGAATGCTGGTGGACGGCGGTATTCTCAATCCGTTGCCTATTGTGCCGGTGGTGTCGAGCCATTGCGATTTGATCATTGCGGTGAATCTGAACTCGACCAACCAGCGTCATTACAAATTGCCGGTCATTCAACGTCCGCCGGCGTTTCGAAGCCGCTTCGACAACCTGATCAGTTCGCTGGGTTCGAAGATGCCGTTTCGCCGGACTCAGGCCGAGAAATTGCTGGAGCTGGAACGGGAAGCTCTGCGCGCGCAATCTGCGGAGGTCAATCCGTGGGTCGAAGGCGCGGAGCCGGAAAGTCAGCAACCGGCCGCCGCGCCTGAACGTGAAGGTGCGCCAAAATCCGCAACCGGTTCGTTCATCATCGATAACGTCGGGCCGGCATCGTTGCTGGACTTGATCAACCAGAGTTTCGAGGTGATGCAAACCTCGCTGGCGCAGTACAAGATTGCCGGGTATCCGCCGGACATACTGATCAACGTGCCGAAGCGCGTGTGCCGGTTTTTCGAGTTCTACAAAGCGCCGGAGTTGATCGCGCTGGGTCGAGAGATTGCGCGGGATACGATGGATCGGTATGAGAGTGAGCAGAGTAGAGAGCCCTGAAGTTCTCTATCGCCTGGAAGGGCCTCATCGCTGGCAAGCCAGCTCCCACAGTGATCGGTGTGTTACACAAATTTCATTCACACCCGAGATACCTGTGGGAGCTGGCTTGCCAGCGATGGCGTCAGTCTGGTCAACGCATAACTACAGGCTGTTCTCACTCATCAAGCGATAACCAACCCCCGCCTCGGTCACGATAAACCGCGGCCGGGTCGGGTCGTCGGCGAGTTTCTGCCGCAGATGCCCGACCACGATGCGCAGGTAATGACTGTCTTCGGTGTGCGTCGGCCCCCAGATATCCTTGAGCAGTTGCTGCTGGGTAATCACCCGTCCCGGATGCCGCGCCAGTTGCGCCAACACCGCGTATTCCTTGCGCGTCAGGGCCACTTCGACGCCGTCGAGCAGCACCCGCCGATAAGCCAGATCCACCGTCAACGGACCAAAATTCAGCGCCGCTTGCTGCGCCTCTCCGGCCGGTGCCTGACGTAATAAAGCACGCACTCGGGCGAGAAATTCCTGAATGCCGAACGGCTTGGTCACGTAGTCATTGGCGCCGCCATCCAGTGCCTGGACTTTCTGCCCTTCGCTGGCGCGCACCGACAGCACCAGCACTGGCGCCGTTGCCCATTCGCGAAACTCGCGCAACACTTGCTGGCCGTCCATGTCCGGCAAGCCGAGGTCGAGCACCAGTAAATCCGGTTTGTTCAGCGCAGCTTGCGCCAGGCCTTCGGTGCCGGTGCCGGCTTCGAGCACTTTGTAGCCTTGGGACACGAGGCTGATGCGCAGAAATTTGCGAATCTGCGGTTCGTCATCGATGACCAAAATGGTCGCGGTCTGGCTCATGAATTCACATCAATGCAAAAGATTGGCAAGAGAGTAGCGCAGGCGCGATCAGGCTTCATCGTCCATTCCCGGTTGGGTAGGCAAAGGCAAGTGCAAGGTGATGCAAGTGCCGTGGCCGTCGATGCCGTCATCGACGCTGATTCGCCCGCCGTGCGCGCCGACCATGCCCTGACAAATCGCCAGCCCCAGCCCCGTGCCCTGCCCGCCGCGATCACCGCGCGCGGCGGTGTAGAACATGTCGAAAATCTTCGCGCGTTCATCGGCGGGAATTCCCGGGCCTTCGTCGCTGACCGAGAAAAACACTTCGCTGTCATCGGCCCCGGCGCGCAGTTGCAGACGGCCATTGAGCGGCGAGAAACGTGCGGCGTTTTCCAGCACATTGACCAGCGCCTGCTCGATCAGTGCAGCGTGGACAAACAGCAGCGGCAACTCGGCCGGCACATCGGTGCTGACCTGCAACGACGCCAACACCGCGCGCAGTCGATTCAGTGCGCTGCCAACGATATCTGCCGGCGACACCCAATCGCGCGCCAGTTTCAGCGCTCCGTGGCCTAGTCGGGTCATGTCCAGCAGGTTCTGAATATAGCGGTCGAGCCGTTCGGCTTCGTCGCGGGTGCCTTCGAGGAGTTCGCGGCGATCTTCCAGCGGGATTGCTTCACCCAGTGCGAGCAGGCTGTCGATGCTGCCGCGCATCGAAGTCAACGGCGTGCGCAAATCGTGGGAAACGGAGGCCAGCAAGGCGCTGCGCAATTGTTCGGTTTCGCCGTGCAGACGCGCCGCTTCCAGATCATCCGCCAACTGCGCGCGCGCCAGAGCCTGAGCCAATGGCTGACTTAAAGCGGTGAGCAACCGCCGACGCTGGCCGCTCAAAGTCTGGCCTTCTTTGGCGCACACGCCGAGCAGCGCCAGCGGCCCGTCCTCGACCGACAGCGGCCACCACCACCAACGACCAAACGGCAGCGTGCCGGTGCCCATGCCCGCCGGTTGATCGTGTTGCCAGGCCCAGTCGGCGGCGGCGCGTTCCGACTCGCTGAATTGCAGCGGCCCGCCGGTCTCGACTTTCCAGCCGCCCTGCCCGTCGCGATTGAGCAGGCACAGCTGCAGATCGCTCCAGCCGTTGAGGTGCTGCGCGGCGGCGCTGACCACAGCCTGGCGGTCAGTGGCAGCGGTGAGTTTGCGCGACAGATCAAGCAGCTCGGTGGTTTCTTCCTGGGTGTCGCGCAACGCCTGCAACTGCCGACGCTGACGCGCCGCGAGGTTGCCGGTGAGCGCCGCCATCAGCAGGAAAAACAGCAAGGTCAGCACGTCTTCTTCGCGCTGAATGCTGAAGGAGAAATTCGGCGGAATGAACAGAAAATCGTAGGTCAGAAACGACAACGCGGCACACGCCAGCGCCGGCCCCAGACTGCTGCGCAC
Organism: Pseudomonas sp. P4795; assembly: GCF_048822895.1. Taxonomy (NCBI): domain Bacteria; kingdom Pseudomonadati; phylum Pseudomonadota; class Gammaproteobacteria; order Pseudomonadales; family Pseudomonadaceae; genus Pseudomonas; species Pseudomonas sp. P4795. The sequence goes on from NZ_JBMFBT010000002.1 coordinate 138,260, forward strand.
CGCCACCAGCAGCACGGCGGCGAGGAACACCAGCGAGATGTTCGGCAGCGGCAAAACACTCGACACCGCCCACGCCAGCGCAGTGGCCAACACTGTTGCCAGCAGCGCCAGCGCATAGTCGAACCACACCAGCGTCGGCGCGGATCGTGTGCGCGGTTGATGTTGCTCGTGATCACTGTCGAGGACGTTGATTTCCAAGCCATGGGCCTGGCGCAACAGCCGCGCAGCCAAGCCGCCGCCAAACATTCTGCGGCGCAGACTCGGACGCGATTGGCCGACCAGTACCAGACTCGCGCGGCGTTCGGCGGCATGCTGGATCAGGGTTTTTGCCACCTCACCGGCGCGCAGTAAAACCACTTCACCGCCGAGGCGTTCGGCCAGTTGTTGAGCGCTCTGCAAGCGCAAGCGCGATTGCTCGTCGCGTACGGTTCCGTTGTCGACGTGCACCAGACTCCACGGCAGATGTCGACGCTGAGCGACGCGACTGGCATGCCGCACCAGACGTTCGGCATGCGCATCGCCATCGACTCCCACCAGCAAGCGCCCGCGCACCGCTGGCGCCGCTTGACCGAGTTGGCGATAACCTTGCGCCAGATCGTTATCGACTTGCGCGGCGGCGGTCTGCATCGCCAGTTCACGCAATGCGGTGAGGTTGGTCTGAGTAAAAAATGCATCGATCGCCGCGCGCGCCTGCTCCGGCACATAGACCTTGCCTTCGCGCAGACGCTCGAGCAATTCGCGCGGCGGCAAGTCGATCAGCAGCAGCTCGAAGGCTTCCTGCAACACCCAGTCAGGCAGGGTTTCGCGTACCTGCACGCCAGTGATGCCGCGCACTTGATCGTTGAGACTTTCCAGATGTTGAACGTTGACCGTGGTGAACACGTCGATGCCGGCGGACAACAGTTCCTGAATGTCTTGCCAGCGTTTGGCGTGACGACTGCCGGGGGCGTTGCTGTGGGCCAGCTCATCGACCAGCACAAGCTTGGGTTTGGCCGCGAGCAGTCCGTCGAGATCCATTTCTTCGAGGGTCACGCCACGGTATTCCGAGCGCACCAGCGGTTGCTGCGGCAGACCGCCGAGCAGCGCTTCGGTCTCGGCGCGGCCATGGGTTTCGACCACTCCGGCGATGACTTTCACGCCTTGGCGCAACTGGCTGTGGGCCGCTTGCAGCATGGCGTAGGTCTTGCCCACGCCCGGCGCAGCGCCGAGGAATACCTTGAGCCGGCCACGACCGTCGCGGGGCAGGTCTGCTAACAGCGCATCGGCGCGGCCGGAGTCACTCATCTGAGGTTGCCTTGTCTGTCTTGAAATTGGGTGTATTCGCTAAAAGCTCGCAGCCTGCGGCAGCTCCTACAGGATGTTCGTCGATCCATTGTAGGAGCTGACGAAGGCTGCGATCTTTTGATCTACAGCTTTTCTAGCGCCATGTTCAACGCCAGCACATTGACCACCGGTGGTCCCACCAGCGGCTGTTCGATATGCGCATCCAGCAACTGCTGCAAGGTCGACACCGGCATATTGCGCGCCGCCGCAACACGCGCCAGTTGATAGGCAATCGCTGCCGGTGGCAAGTGCGGATCGAGGCCGCTGCCGGAGGTGGTCAACAGTGCCAGCGGCACCGGGCCTTGACCGGGAACCTGCAACTTGTTGGCGTCATCGATCACCCGCGTGGCCAGTGCCGGGTTGCTCGGTGCCAGGTTGCTCGCGCTGCTGGAGACCGTAGCAAAGGCACCGGCCGAAGGACGTGGGTGGAACCACGCATCGCCGACAAAATCCTGCGCTATCAGAGCCGAGCCGCGCACCTTGCCGGCAGCATCGTGGACGAGGCTGCCGTTGGCCTGCTCGGGGAACGCGACCTGCGCGACACCGGTGACCACCAGCGGATAGGCAACGCCGGTAACCAGGGTCATCAGCACCAGCAGGCTCAGGGCCGGACGTATCATTGTGGACATTTTTTGAATCCTCGAATTCGTTAGTGGGTGGGGTGTCAGGGAGATCATTTCCCCCTCACCCCAGCCCTCTCCCCCAAGGGGGCGAGGGGGAAAGGGAGCCGATCTGCATGCTTTTCAAAATCCGCATTCGGCTTGAGGAAATCGTGTTTTTTTGCAAGGCCTGAGATCAGCTCGATCTCTCAGGTCGATGTAGCTCTTCCATACACCCCGGTCAGTCCCCTCTCCCTCCGGGCGGTCCGACGTTTCGGGAGGGCTAGGGTGAGGGGAAAAGATCTCAAGTCTTACCCAGACCTCGCGAACGCCACATCACCTAAACCAGATGCAACGCCGTCAACAGCATGTCGATCGCCTTGATCCCCACAAACGGCACCAGCAACCCGCCCAACCCATAGATCAACAGATTGCGCCGCAACAACGCCGCCGCACTCGCCGCCTGCACTCGAACACCGCGCAGCGCCAGAGGAATCAGCACCACGATGATCAGCGCGTTAAACACGATGGCCGAGAGAATCGCGCTCTGCGGGCTGCTCAAATGCATGATGTTCAACACGCCGAGCTGCGGATAAATCGCGGCAAACAGCGCTGGCAGAATCGCAAAGTATTTGGCGACGTCGTTGGCGATGGAAAAGGTCGTCAGCGCGCCACGGGTGACCAGCAATTCCTTGCCGATCTGCACCACGTCCAGCAGCTTGGTCGGGTCGCTGTCGAGGTCGACCATGTTCGCCGCTTCGCGCGCCGCCTGGGTGCCGTCGTTCATCGCCATGCCGACGTCAGCCTGAGCCAGCGCAGGGGCGTCGTTGGCGCCGTCGCCGCACATCGCGACCAGACGTCCGTCGTTCTGCTCGAGACGAATCCGTGCGAGTTTTTTCTCTGGTGTAGCTTCGGCAAGTACGTCATCGACGCCGGCTTCAGCGGCAATTGCGGCGGCGGTCAGCGGGTTGTCGCCGGTGACCATTACCGTGCGAATTCCCAGCTTGCGCAGCTCGGCAAAGCGCTCGCGAATGCCCGGTTTGACTACGTCTTTCAGATGAATCGCACCGAGCAGTTTGCCGTCGGCGCACACCAGCAGCGGAGTGCCGCCGCTCTGCGCGATCTTGTCGATTTCCCGCGACAGTGGCGCAGCAAGATCGGCACGGGCCTGACCGATAAATGCCAGCAGCGAATCCACCGCGCCTTTGCGATACACGCGGCCCTGATAGTCGACACCGGACAGCCGGGTTTCGGCGCTGAACGGCACGGCGGTCAGGGTTTCCGGCGACGGTTCCGGTTGCGGATGCAGGCCACGCAGAAACTCGACGATGGATTTGCCTTCAGCGGTTTCATCCGCCAGCGAGGCAAACAGCGCGCCTTCGGCCAGATCACGACCGCTCACACCCGGTGCGGCATACACCGCGCTGCAACGACGGTTACCGAAGGTGATGGTGCCAGTCTTGTCCAGCAGCAGTACGTGCACATCACCCGCGGCCTCGACTGCACGGCCGGATTTGGCGATCACGTTCAGGCGCACCAGACGATCCATCCCGGCGATACCGATGGCCGACAGCAGACCGCCAATGGTGGTCGGAATCAGGGTAACCAGCAGCGCCACCAGAAACACCAGCGGCAGGCTGCCGTTGGCGAAATGCGCGAACGGTTGCAGGGTCACGACCACCAGCAGGAAGATCAACGTCAGGCCGATCAGCAGGATATCCAGCGCGACTTCGTTCGGGGTTTTCTGGCGTTTGGCGCCTTCGACCAGCGCGATCATGCGGTCGAGCGTCGACTCACCGGGGTTGGCAGTGATCTGCACCAGCAACCAGTCGGACACCAGTCGCGTGTTGCCGGTCACGGCCGAGCGGTCACCGCCGGACTCGCGAATCACTGGCGCTGATTCGCCGGTAATCGCCGCCTCGTTGACCGCAGCGATGCCTTCGATGACTTCGCCATCACCCGGGATCATCTCCCCGGCTTCGACGCGCACCACATCGCCTTTGCGCAGACTTGTCGCCGGCACTACCTGAAAGCTGCCATTGGCCAATTTACGACGGGCGCTGAGGCCTTCGCTGCCAGCCTTGAGGCTGTCGGCGCGGGCCTTGCCACGACCTTCGGCCAAGGCTTCGGCGAAGTTGGCGAACAGCACGGTGAACCACAACCACAGGGCGATTTGCGCGGCGACAAACGTCGGCACGGTTTCGTCGGGAATGAAGCACAGCACGGTGGTCAGAATCGCCGTCAGTTCGACGACCAGCATCACTGGTGAACGCTTCAGCTGGCGTGGATCGAGTTTGACGAAAGCTTGCACCAGCGCCGGGCGCCACAGTGCGCTGATCGCGGTTTTAGGGGCTTCAGCCGACTTGGCAGGCGCCACTGGTTTTGAAGCAGGAACATGCATATTCATGATGGATTCCTTAGAAGCCCATGCTCAGGTGTTCAGCGATTGGCCCAAGAGCCAGGGTCGGCAAGAACGTCAGGCCGCCCACCAGCAAAATGGTCACGGTCAACAGGGTCACAAACAGCGCACCGTGAGTCGGGAAGCTGTTCTGGCCAATCGGCGCGGTTTTCTTCATCGCCAGGCTGCCGGCCAGAGCCAGTACCGGGAGGATGTAACCGAAGCGACCGATCAACATGCCCAAGCCCAACATCAGGTTGTGGAACGGCGTGTTGGCACCCAGGCCACCGAACGCCGAGCCGTTGTTGGCGCTGGCCGAGGTGTAGGCGTAGAGCAACTGGCTGAAACCGTGCGGGCCGGGGTTGCTGATGGTCGCCGCCGGGCCAGGCAGACTGGCGGCAATCGCGCCGAGCACCAGCACACCGACCGGCATCACCAGCAAGGTCACCACCAGCAGTTGCACTTCACGCGCCTGGAGTTTCTTGCCGAGGTATTCCGGGGTACGGCCGATCATCAAACCGGCGAGGAACACCGCGATCAACACGTTGAGCAACATGCCGTACAGACCCGCGCCGACGCCGCCGAAGATCACTTCGCCGACCATCATGTTGACCAGCGCGACCATGCCGCTCAGCGGGTTGAGGCTGTCGTGCATGCCGTTGACCGAACCGTTCGACGCCGCCGTGGTGGTCACCGACCACAGCACGGTGGCGGTGGTACCGAAGCGTGCTTCTTTACCTTCCAGCGGCGCAGTCTGTTCGACGGCGACGTTGTTCAGTGTCGGGTTTGGCTGAGATTCGGCCCACAGCGAAGTCGCGCCGCCGATGATGAACAGCGCGAGCATGCAAGCGAGGATCGCGCGGCTCTGACGCAGGTCTTTGACGTAGTGACCGAAAGTGAACACCAGCGCCACCGGGATCAGGATGATCGAGCCCACTTCAAACAGGTTGCTCCACGCCGTCGGGTTCTCGAACGGATGCGCCGAGTTGACGCCGAAGAAACCACCACCGTTGGTGCCCAGTTGCTTGATCGCAATCTGACTCGCGGCCGGGCCGAGCGGGATCACCTGATCGACGCCCTGCAGGGTCACTGCGTTCACATATTGCGCGAAGGTCTGCGGCACGCCCTGCCACACCAGATACAGCGCTAGCAGCAGACACAGCGGCAGCAATCCATAGAGCGTGGCGCGGGTCATGTCGACCCAGAAATTGCCCAGAGTTTTGGTCGATTTGCGACCGATGCCACGGCACAGCGCGACCAGCACAGCGAGGCCGGTGGCGGCACTGACGAAGTTCTGCACGGTCAGGCCGACCATCTGGCTCAGGTAGCTGAGCGTCGCTTCACCGCTGTAGGACTGCCAGTTGGTGTTGGTCATGAAACTGACGGCGGTGTTGAACGCCTGCGTCCATTCCTGACCCGGAAGGTTTTGCGGGTTCAGCGGCAGGTGATCCTGGAACAGCAAAATAGTGAACAACAGCAGGAAACCCGCCAAGTTAAACGCCAGCAGCGCCAGCGTGTATTTCTGCCAGCTCTGTTCATCCTGCGGATTGACCCCGGCGACGCGATAGCAACCACGCTCGACCGGCCCGAGGATTGGCGACAGCCACGTGCGCTGACCTTCCATCACCTTGTAGTAAAAGCGCCCGAGGAACGGCGCCGGCAGCAAAACCAGCGCGAAGAACGCGATGATCAGCCAATAGTCATAACTGTGCATAGCCGCTCCTAGTTCCGATCCGCGCGCAACAGCGCAACCAACAGATAAATGAACAGCCCCACTGCCAGTAGCAGTGACACCCCGTCCAGAACGCTCATGGAAGATCTCCGTGTTACGGCGTATTGCCGCGTGTGGAGGCATTGTCGGAAAGGAGGCTGTAAAGGAACGAGAGCGAGGGGTGCGGCGGGACATAAAGAAAGCGTAAAGAGTGGGTTTACGCGCGGTTTACGGCGGTGTTTGCACGGGCCTCATCGCTGGCAAGCCAGCTCCCACAGGTTTCTCGGGAGAACATAATATTTGTGCACAACACGGGTCACTGTGGGAGCGGGCTTGCCCGCGATGACGGCGGTACTGTCGATATCGCACCCGACTGGCGCATGAAAATCCGCCCTACACCGGTAAACATCCCAGATACGACGGCATTCAACGCATTACGACGTGCAAATACAAAATGGCACGCCCACTGCACGCGCCCTCTCCCGAGCTTTCCAAACCGTTCAGGGAGCAAGCGCATGAACACACAACTCAAACCCACGCTGGGCACGCTGCACTTGTGGGGTATCGCCGTCGGGCTGGTGATTTCCGGGGAATATTTCGGCTGGAGTTACGGCTGGGGCGTGGCCGGCACGCTGGGTTTTCTGGTGACCTCGTTCATGGTCGCGACCATGTACACCTGCTTCATCTTCAGCTTCACCGAACTGACCACCGCGATTCCCCACGCGGGCGGGCCTTTCGCCTACAGCCGCCGGGCATTCGGCGAAAAAGGTGGATTGATCGCCGGGCTGGCGACGCTGATCGAATTCGTCTTCGCCCCGCCGGCCATCGCGCTGGCGATTGGCGCCTACCTGAATGTGCAGTTTCCGGCGCTCGATCCGAAGCATGCGGCGGTCGGCGCTTACATCGTGTTCATGGGATTGAACATCCTTGGGGTGAAACTGGCGGCGACCTTCGAACTGGTGGTGTGCGTGTTGGCTGTCGCTGAGTTGCTGGTGTTCATGGGGGTGGTCGCGCCGGCCTTCAGCTTCAGCAACTTCGCCCTGAATGGCTGGGCCGGTTCGGATGTTTTTGGTGCACCTGCGATAGCCGGGATGTTCGCGGCGATTCCGTTTGCGATCTGGTTTTTCCTCGCTATCGAAGGTGCCGCCATGGCCGCCGAAGAAGCCAAAGACCCGAAACGCACGATTCCCAAAGCCTACATCAGCGGCATTCTGACCCTGGTGTTTCTGGCAATGGGCGTGATGTTCTTTGCCGGTGGCGTCGGCGACTGGCGCACCCTGTCAAACATCAACGACCCGCTGCCGCAGGCGATGAAAACCGTGGTCGGCGACAATTCCGGCTGGCTGCACATGCTGGTCTGGATCGGCCTGTTCGGGCTGGTGGCGAGTTTCCACGGGATCATTCTTGGCTACTCGCGCCAGTTCTTCGCCCTCGCCCGCGCGGGCTATCTGCCGAGCTCGCTGGCCAAACTGTCACGCTTCCAGACGCCGCACCGCGCGATCATTGCCGGCGGCGTGATCGGCATCGCGGCGATTTACAGCGATCGCGTGCGAATGCACCGGCCGATGCGATGTTGACGGGCGTGTGAAGGCAAATCGGGTATACCGGGTGTAAGCGGCCTAGAATGGAACCACTGCGAATCAGCATCGCTCAAATGTGGTATGCAGCGTCGCACGGCGAAATCCTCGCCCGTCGATCTGCCCTTAAGGAGAGCCGTTATGCCCTGGTATGCCTGGTTGATTCTGGTGGTCGCAATCGGCTCGATCGTTGGCGGTCTGATGATGCTGCGTGACACCGCCACCAAGGTCGAGCTGACTGACGAGCAACGTAAGCGTGTCGCTGAGCGCAACGCCGCAGCGGACGTCAAGGATGCGCAGGATCGCTGAATAAAAAACCCCGCCAGAACTGGCGGGGTTTGTTTTACCCCCCCCTCGGGCAGTGCCATTGCTACCCAAGCCAGCCGATCAGCATCCCCTGTCAATTTCCCGATCCCCCACTCCGCGCAATCACTAGTCTCAATATAAATACAGCCTTCTTTGTGGTATTTTCCCGCGCAATGGAATTTTGTTGCTACAGATTTCCAATAGACGGCAGAAAAAGCGGATCGGTTAGTAACAGGCCAGAAGTTAATTTTTGCGTTACTGCATCATCAACGCTCAGGTTACAAAAAGGCCCGCCTGTCTCGCAGATCCAGGCCCCATGTGTCACAACAGATCGCGCAGGCTCTCTAGTCTTTCGCCATCTAGAAAAAACAAAGATACAGCCAATTTTTAATACGAGACGGAAAATGGTATTCAGCTCTCCCACGTTCATATTGCTCTATCTACCCATTGTTTTCCTCGTTTATTTCCTGCTTAACAAGAGGCGCCTGATACTCGCGGGAAAATGCTGGTTGGTAGCGGCAAGTCTGTTTTTCTATGGTTACTGGAGCGTTGCTTATCTGCCGCTTCTACTTGGTTCAATTTTCTTCAACTTCATGGTAGGCAGCGCCCTTTCGCCGGCCACGACTGGTCTGCGCCTCAAGCTATCCCGAAAAACCATTTTAACCTTGAGCATTGGAGTAAACCTGGGATTACTGGGCTACTTCAAATACGCTAACTTTTTTATTGAAAACATCAACTCACTGTCTAATTCTCATATCGAGTTACAGCAAATAATCCTGCCTCTAGGGATCAGCTTTTATACCTTCACTCAAATTGCTTTCCTCGTAGACAGCTATCGGGGCGAAGCCAAAGAATACGATTTTATTAACTACGCGCTTTTTGTAACTTTTTTCCCGCACCTCATCGCTGGCCCAATCCTGCACCACAAGGAAATGATGTCGCAGTTCCAGTCCCGCTGGACGCTTGCCATCAGATACCGTTATATCTTGATGGGCCTGTTTATATTCAGCATTGGACTGTTCAAGAAAGTCATGATCGCAGATACGTTTGCGGTGTGGGCAGACGCTGGCTTCCAGCCTGGCGCACAGCATGATTTTTATAGTTCTTGGGCGACCAGTCTTTCTTATACTTTCCAATTGTATTTTGACTTTAGTGGCTATTGTGACATGGCCATTGGCGCAGCCCTTCTGTTCAACATCTGGTTGCCTATAAACTTCAACTCGCCCTACAAATCGTACGATATCCAGGACTTCTGGCGCCGGTGGCACATGACTCTCAGCCGCTATCTGCGCGACTATCTGTACATCCCACTTGGCGGTAATCGCTGCTCTTCGGCAAGAATCTATATCAACTTGATGGCCACCTTTGTACTCGGCGGCCTGTGGCATGGCGCCAGCTGGATGTTCATTATCTGGGGTGCGCTGCATGGTGGGGCGCTGGTGCTGCACAGGGCTTGGAAACAATGCGGTATGCGCATGCCAACACCGCTGGCATGGCTGACTACCTTCCTTTTCGTCAATGTAACCTGGGTATTCTTCAGGGCGCATTCCCTCGATGATGCCAAGCGGATCCTTGCCGGCATGGTGGACTTTCGTTCTGTGGCGACGCCAGTTGAAGTTGTCCCGACTTCAAGCTTTGCGTGGGGTGGTGTATTGGTAGACCACTTACTGACGGTGCTTCCTACCGGCATCGCGGCGAATGCCGTCTGCTACCTCATGATCGCTTTCGGTTTTATCCTCATCGCCCAGAAAAACTCTTTTGAATTGACGACTCAAGGCCGGATCAGTTGGCCAAAAATCGTTGGCATGTCGCTTCTGTTCAGCGTGGCCATCTACTCAACGATTTTGACGACCAGTTCTGTTTTTCTGTACTTCAACTTTTGATCGGCGAACTCATGAAAACCAAAATCCATGTATTTCTTGCCTTAGCCCTGATCTCGCTGACTTTGATTCCAGCCGCCAACCTTGTTTCTTATGGCACGCAAGCAGTTCAAAAAAACCTGAACTGGTGGTCAGTCAGCAATTTATACAACACCGACATCCTGATGCCATTGGTGGGGCGCGCGTTTTATGCCGTGGGTATCTCTATCGATCCCAAGCAGGTAATCATCGGCAAAGACGGCTGGTTTTATCTCGGCGATGCGTACGCCAAGTCGATTACCGTAAAAAGAACCGGTGTGACTCCCGAGAGTATTTTGACAAATCAGCTAGTCACTGACGCCACGAAGTCTTGGACGTCCTGGTACAAGGATAACGGTGTCAGCGCCTATCGAATTATCATCGGCCCCGATAAAGACACCCTCTACCCGGAGTTTTTGCCAGGCTGGGCGAAGCATTCGCCTTCGTCCCGGACCGAGTATCTGACCAGCAATGCCAATATTGATACCTATGTGAATCCCACTGGAGCATTACGCCAAGCCAAGAGCGAAGGACATAGTCCTCTGTATTATCGAACAGACACACACTGGAATTTTGTGGGCGCAGGTATTGCCTTCCAGGAACTGGCGAAAAACTTGTCCCTTACCCATCCTGAATTGAGGTGGCCGAGCAAAGATATCAGTCAGCCTACTGAAATCCTCGCGAGAACAGGCGGCGATCTGGCCAGATTCCAAAGAATAACCGACTCGGTTCCGGACGAAGAGGTCATATTGGATTTCATTTATCGAAATCCGATTACGATCGAGCAGTACGAATATCCATCCGGAAAGTTACTCGCCTTAGGACGTAACTCCGCGCTGGAGGCATCACAACGGCCCCTGCTGGTTAAGTCAGAAAAAGCCCTGAACAAAAAGAAAGTGCTTTGGCTGCGCGACTCGTTCGGTAACGCATTGGCACCGTACATGGCAGAAACTTTCAGCGAGACCCTGCAGTTGCACTACGCGTTTACCAGCCATCGAGAGATCGCAGAACTCGTAGAGGAATATCAACCGGACTATGTATTTGTAATGGGGGTGGAACGTGAAATCCTCAGCGAATTTTTCCAGAAATCCGCACCGTCTTTTTCAATTTCAAAAAAAATCACCCCCTTCAAAAGGATCGCTCAAGGTTTACAGATCGGAGCCAATGATCTCGCTGGCAAAGAGCAGAATGCCTACACAGTGACAGGTCCTGATCCGTTCATTGTCTATCGACTCGACTCTCCCGTCGAACCGACTCAAGCGAGAAAAATCGTCTTCAACGTCCGCTGCCGGGACTCGTCCCAACGAGTACCGATCCAACTGTTCTGGCGCTCGCAAGGAACGCAGTTCAGTGAAGCAGACAGTGTACGTTTCTCGGCCAATAGCGGATTGACTGCGCTGACCTTTGCCCCTGACTCCAGTTGGGCCAAAGGAGCCGCGATTACCGAACTGCGCCTTGATCTGGACGCTCCTGGGGCCTGCCCGGAGGTTTTGATTACAGCGCCCGAACCCGGTGCCAGCTCCCTGCCTCATTAGGAAAAAATTGGTCGAGCGTCACAGGCACATGAACAGGTGCCTGTGACGCTCATCACATCACGATTCATCAGCAACAAAAACCACCTACGCTCCCCATGACGCCCCAGCGGATAGCCCTCACGCTGAACTGTGTTCTATGCGCCTTAGCTATAGAAGTACAGCCGCCATCTTATTTAGATTGTTTAAGATGACGTATTGTTGGGGAGACTCCAAATGCGTTACTCGCTGAATCACAAAGCTCAGACACATCAGCGGATCATCAAAGAAGCCTCGGTCCGATTTCGCAGGGATGGCATCAGCGCGACCGGCCTGCAACCGTTGATGAAAGCATTGGGGCTGACCCATGGCGGCTTTTACTCGCACTTCAAGTCCAAAGACGAACTGGTGGAAAAGGCCCTGATAGCAGCGAGCGAGGAGCTGGACGCGCACTGCGCGGCTCTTTTTGCAGAGCACAATCCGCTGCATGCATTCATCGACAGCTATCTCTCGGATTGGCATCGAACCTCCCCCGGAGAAGGTTGCCCGTTACCCACGATGTCATCCGAACTCGGGTTACGTGGACAAGCCAGTCCAACAACTGATCGGGTACTCGATGCTCGCCTGGAACAAGTCCAAGGGACTCTCCCGGGCGAAGACACGATTGATCGGTCCATTGTCATTATGGCAACTCTGGTAGGGGCTTTATTGTTATCACGCAGCGTAAAGAACCCCGAGACGGCTGACAGGATTCTAGAAGTCGTCGGCACACACCTTAAACACGCGCAGATCACCCCATCTGACGCATAGTCAATGATTGTGTTGATCACTCCATCGTTAGTGTTACAGCCAATTGGCCGCGCTCATGATCATTGATGTATTGATGTATTGATGTATTGATGATTTATGCCTGCGATTGCCCTTCCAGAAAGTCAAAAGGCCGGTCAAAGACCGGCCTCTCTATTCACTTCGCGCTTAATTGATTTCGAGATTATCGCGATTTCGGTCAAGGATCGCCTTGCCGATGCCTTTCACTTCCAACAGCTCGTCGATCGAAGCGAAAGGCCCGTTACTCTCACGGTACGCAACAATCGCTTTCGCTTTAGCCTCTCCAACACCCGCAAGCGACTTTTGCAAAGTGATTGCATCGGCGTTGTTGAGATCGACTTTCGCCGGCGGCGATTGAGACACCGTCATTGGCGGACGCGCACTGTCGGTGGCGACTGGCGCAGCTACCGCAGCTACCGCAGCGCCTGTCAACAACGCGAAAACCAACGAGTAAAAATAGCCTTTACGCATAAGTGAAGCTCCATGATACCGATTAGAAGAAACAGCTTTTCCAAAGCTGCATCTCAAACTTAGGCGGTATCAGGAAAGAGTCAAAAATACGTTTATTACAAGATGTGAAACAATCAAGGATCCAGGTGCCGTTGCTGGTAAATCCAGTCGACTATTTCACCGTCAGGCGAGTAACCGCTGACGGTCTCGCGAAGGAGTTGACGAACGCGCGAGTAGTCGTCGTTTTCGACGGACCTCAATAGCTCGTCAAGACGGCCCTTCAGCGTCTCCCAAGGCAGATGATCTTCGTTTGCGCTCATGATCATCGGATGCTGGGTAGCGCAAACGTTATCGCCAATCAGCAACTCCTCATACAGCTTTTCGCCCGGCCTTAGACCGGTAAAATCAATGGAAATGTCACCATGAGGATTCTTTTCCGAACGAATGCTCAATCCGGAGAGATGGATCATTTTTTCTGCCAGTTCGACAATCCGCACCGGTTCGCCCATGTCCAACACAAAGACATCACCGCCCCGCCCCATCGACCCTGCCTGAATGACCAACTGCGCAGCTTCGGGAATAGTCATGAAGTAACGGGTGATTTTCGGATGTGTAACCGTCAACGGCCCCCCGGACTTGATCTGATTGTGAAACAGCGGAATGACCGAACCGGAAGATCCCAGCACATTGCCGAAGCGCACCATCGTAAAGCGGGTTTTGTTAACCCGGGAAACATTGGCCTTGTCACCAAATAGAACGGGGGCCATTTCTCGGCTCAACGCCTGGAGAGTCATCTCGGCAAGACGCTTGGTGCTGCCCATGACATTCGTTGGACGAACCGCTTTATCCGTCGAGATCAGAACGAAGTTGGCCACCCCCGATTGCAGCGCCGCCTGAGCCGTGTTGAGCGTACCGATAACATTGTTCAGCACGCCCTCGGCAATATTGTGTTCAACCATCGGCACGTGCTTGTAGGCGGCTGCATGATAGACAGTATCCACTCGCCAGGTTTTCATCACATCCAAGAGCTTGTGAGGATGGCGAATGGAACCGAGGATCGGCAACAGGCGAACGGAAAGCGACTCACGAGAAACCCGCTCCTCCAGCTCGGACAGAATGCTGTAGAGATTGAATTCGCTATGGTCGAATAACAGCAGAGTGGTCGGACCCAGGGCGTAAATCTGCCGACTGAGTTCCGCACCTATAGAGCCACCGGCTCCTGTCACCAGCACAGTCTTGCCTTTGATACACCGTTCGAGCAGATCGGGCTGCGCCGGCACCGCATCGCGACCAAGCAAATCTGCAATATCCACTTCCTGGATATCGTCGACTTTCACCCGCCCACTCGCCAGGTCAGTGAAATTTGGGACACTGCGAACATGCAGCGGGAAGCCCTCCAGCAGGTTGAGAATCTCCCTGCGTCGCGCGCGCGTGGAAGAAGGCAGCGCGAGCAGAATTTCCTGAGCTCCGGTGACATCAATCATCTGCTGGATATTTTTGGGTTTATAGACTTGAAGCCCGGAAATTGAGCGGTCGGCAATACTGCCGTCATCGTCGACAAACGCAACCGGACGCATCACACGCCCCATCCTGAGCGCCGCGACAAGTTGATTGCCTGCAACACCTGCACCGTAGACGGCTACTTTGGTCAGGCCATCATCACGATTGGCAAAAGGCACATGCTGTGCGGCATTGAACCAGTCGCCCATGAAATACTGGCGCATGCAAAGGCGCAATCCGCCGATCACCACGAGGCTTAGCCACCAATAGTTGAAAATGATGGAGCGAGGAACCACAGCTTCGTGATTGCTGTACCAATACACAACCAACGCAAGGATCAGTGACGACAGGCTGACTGCTTTGATAATGGCGATAAGAGCATCGTTGCCGAAATAGCGCATCACCGCACGATACATACCGAACCGGATGAACAGCGGGATGGCAATGACCGGAGCGCACGCAAAAAGCCAGAGGTGCACTCTCAAGGGGTTATACATGTCATCAATGCCGAGTCGGACAATAAAGGCCAACCACAGCGCCGCCCACACCAGCACCACATCAGTGGCGACCTGGATCAACCGCTTTTTACGGCGTGGCAGCCCGAGCAGAAAAACCCTGATTTTATCCATAACCCCCTCAGTCACCTCTTATGCTCCCTCGAATGAGCCGGATCGCCACATTCAAAACTGCCGAAACACCCATGGTACTCTAGACCCAAACCACCTCCGGATGCTGCGTTTCTATCCCTGATTTATTTCCAGCTCCCCTGCTCGATACTTGAACGCGAGAAACACTAACGGTGCATAAGCAACAACGACCCCGACAAGGCCATCAAGTTCAAATTTCGACACGAGCAAAGCGACGGGGAACAACCAGCAAAGATTAATCATTCCCACCGCGAGCGTGACCGGCATATGACTGCCCATCTTGCGAGATGCGAATTGATAGGCATGACTGCGATGAGCTTCATAGACTTTATCGCCTCGAAACAGCCGCCGAAGTAATGTGAAGGTCGCGTCGACGATAAACACACCCAGCAAGATGACCCAAGCCCAGAGCATTTGAGGTTTTGTCCATGCTGCGTGCAACGAAAGCAGGCCAAGCACGCAGCCCAGAAAGCCACTGCCTGCGTCTCCCATGAAAATCCGTGCGGGGGGGAAATTCCACCACAGAAACCCGATAACAGACGCCGCCATAAATAACGGAAGCCAGATCAGTTCAGGCATGTCGCTAATCCAGTACAGCAGGCATATCCCCAGACAGACGCATATGGCCTCGACACTGGCAATGCCGTCTATTCCGTCCATGAAGTTGTAGAGATTTAGCATCCATACCAGATAGAACACCGCGAGGATGTCTCCGACCCAGCCCAAATCGAAATCAAATCCAAAAATGGTGACAACTGGCAGGCCACCCAACCAGAACAGCCCCCAGGATGCGGCGGCGAAATGCCCAAGAAGACGCCAGCGCGCGGCGATATGCCCATGGTCATCCATGAACCCGATCACGGCAATCAGCCCTCCCGTGCCAATGTACGCCGCAAAAACACCGAGCGAGATAACTCCCGTAGCATACAACAGCGCAACAGCAAGCAAGAACGACAACACAATGGCTACCCCGCCCCCCCGAGGTGTCGGCACAACATGGGAGCTACGGGCGTTGGGCACATCAACCAAGCGCTGGACAAGCGCGTAGTGTCGAAGCAGTTTCGTCAGGAAAAACGAGATACCGGCAATGACCGGAACCCACCAGACATTATTCATGAATGAACTCTTTCTGACTGAGGCACTGATACCTGCACAGCTTTATCCAATTGCGAGTCAGCATGACACCAGAAGCAAGTACGCCGCTTGCCTGAAATCATTTGAACGACCACCGTTTATGGCCAATGTAACTGGTGAAAACCGGCACTGCGACCCCCACTGCGTGAGCGATCTCATGTTGAAACGAATTGACTCCAAGCGCAGGCAGAGCGTAATTGGCGAGGCCGAGACTGATGGCCCAGGTCTGTGCAACCGCAATTACATTGACCAGTATGAACCACAGGACTGATCGCTGGGTGGATTGTTCGCTCTTGGTAAAAACAAAGCATTTTATCAAGCAGAACGCAGTGATCATTCCGGTGATGTACGCCAAAATTACGGCAGTCGAAAAGTCAAACCACAGACTGTAGATAATTCTAGAGCCGAAGTTCACGGCCGCTGCCGTCCCGCCGGTCAACAGGAACATCAGAAACTGACGAGAAGCAAATTGCTTTATCAATGACTTGCATCCCGTGCCATTTTGCGGCCGAAGCCGATACTTTCGGAAATACCTCGGTCTTCCGGGTAGTAGTAGGAAGTATCCGCCACCCACAAACCCTCGATGGGCAGTGATACCGGTGGAAGACGGTCCAGATAGCCCGGATCGCAAATCGGCTGAGCATAACGATAGCGGCTAGCACGCACATCGATAAAATCAGAATCGGACAGTTGCGGATTAATCTTCTTCAAATAAGTACGGACTTTTTCAATGAAAACCGCATCGGAATCTGAAAATTTTGGATTTTCACCGGGCATATAAAAAGGTACATATACAATATGTTGATCCAGCGGGCGCAGATTGGTGTACTCAACCAGACCTGGAATATCCATCTCCGGGTCATTGGTATTCAGCCAGAAATTTTCTGTCAACGCTTTTTTCAACTTCGCAATGACGCACACCACGGCGACGTTTTTCAGCGATGAAAATTTCGCCAGAACATCACTTGGCAAGTCAGGCATTATTCTGGGTACATAAGGAAGAGGAATCGTACTAATCACCTTGTCGAATCGCTCAGCCCGCCCTGCAACCTCAACACCCTGGACCTTGTTTCCGTCCATCATGACACGGGTCACCGGGGAACTCAGACGGAACTCTCCACCCTTAGACTCAATGTCTTTCTTCATCGCCTGAAGAAGCGTTTCGGAACCGCCATCAAGATAGCCGAGTTTCTCCCGGAACAAACTGTAACGGGAACGTCCGATACGTCGAATCCGACTCCAGATCCAGGCAGCAGAAAGATTGTCCGTATACTCGTAAAACTTGAAATCGAACAGCCGACGCCAAAGTACCTCCCACGCCTCCGCTCCGACCCAGCGCTTGATCCAGCCTGTCGCCTCTACATTATCGAGAGGGCGCCAGTCATTTCGCTTGGTGCAAAGAAAAGCATGAAGGCCGTAGCGGATCTTCGCCACCAGACTCAAACCACGGAACTTGAGCAGCGCCACAGGATTACCCCATGGCTGAAGGCGATTTTGATACCAGTATCCCATCTTGGTTTCGGTCCAGCGCATTTTGTCAGCCAGACCAAGCTCACCCAGGACATTCAAAAAGTCATGGTCGGAAATACAATGAAAATGGTAATAGCGCTCGATACTGAGCCCTGAAAAATCAAACGCCGCTGTCATTCCACCGACGCGATCATCCGCCTCAAACACAATTGGAGTATGTCCGTCTCGTGCCAATTGATAGGCAACAGCCAATCCCATGGGACCTGCACCCAAAACTGCAATACGTTGCCCCATGATTAAAACTCCAGAATTACTTTACCGTAGACCGGGTCATTGAAGGTTTCGTTGATCGCCTCGGCAAAAGGCGTACAAGGTACGTTGAAGATGCCGGGCCAGTCGATTACCTCAAACTCATCTTTCGCACTGAGTGCTTCCAGCTGTTGAGTAGTAAACGGCGGATTTTTATCAAACAGGGACCACAACCAAATCAAAAAGTAGAACAGTCTGTAAGGAATATGCGCGATAATTGTCTTCGCGCCTGTGCTTTTCTTGATTTGCCGAATAATATCCACATAGTCAATTTTTTCATGACCGGAAATATTATAGATACCCGCGCCACGACGCCCTTCAATACAACTCATGATGACATTGCAGAAGTCACCAACGTACAACGGCTGACGCATGTATCGGCCATCACCGGGAATAGGAAACACCGGAACCCGCTTCATGAATCTGGATAACCAACCCAAGTGTTTGCGATCAAACCAGCCAAACATCAAGGTTGGTCGTAGTACTGGACAGGCAGTGCCGCTCTCAAGCACGATCCGCTCTTGCTCTATCTTGCTCCGCGTGTAGAAGTCGTCCGCAACAGACTCCACAACAGACGAGCTGACGTGCACCAGATAGGGTGAGTTGCCCAACTTGATAGCGTCGAGGATCAACCGGGTGGAATCAACATTGTTACGAACGAAATCCTGATAATCGTTCCCGCCAATCTGCGCCTGAAGCATCACAACCACATCGGCTTCCGTGACACTCTTTTGCCAATCACCAGGTTCTGCAAGATCAGCGTACTCAACGCGCACATCCGGCTGGACCTGCTTCAAAATCGCCAGGTTGGCCTTATGCTTATCGAATACCGTGATATCCGTATAGCCCTTTGCCCTCAACCGCGCGACCAGATTCTGGCCAACCAGACCCGCTCCGCCCGGAATGACGATTCGACTGTTTAAATTGATAGCGTTCATTTACCCACCTGCAAAACTTTTTGGAACTGGCAAAACTCCAGATGCTTGTCTACAACCCTGGCAATGCCAACGTGATAGGTTCCGGATGGGAGTGACGGGATCATCACGCCAAAACCGGAAGGGCCAAGATTTGGAACCCCAAAGTACTCGTCTACGTCAACCCGCGGAAATTGCACTGCATCGTGGTAAGAAATAGCCCCGGCCGCGTCTATCAGTGTCACGTAAACGGCGTCTGGCAAGACGTTGTTTTTACCGGAGACGGTGGTCCAACCGCGTACTCTCACTGCGTGTTCGACCTCTACGCCCTCAGTACCGACGTAATCGAGGCTGCCCTCGCAATCAAGCGTGTCCACCCGTGGGTAGTCCAGCCCGATCTGTTGTTTCTGCACAGCCACATAACAGCCGGCGACTTCTGAAACCTTCCACTGCGGATCAGCAACGAGACTGCTGAGATGCTGCACGTGCGGCTTTCTGGCATCAGGGCAGATGACTTCACCGCCCAGTTCTGCCTGCCCCAGGAACGACGACGGATTTTTCACAACTGCATCGTAACCTTTGAACCAACTAGGCACGGTGAAGGATTTACGCTCCGAGTAATACGAGAGTGCAGAACTCCAGTCATTCCCGAATGCCACAAAAGCCTGATCACTGCGAAGGCTGTGTTTTAGCACCGAGGCGATGCCAAGATCCTTGGAGTTACCTATGGTGTAGGTGTCCTTTACATTTACAAAATAACCATTGGCGAATGCAATGTAGTTATTGATCATCAACGCTAGAAAGATACAAAAGAACCATCCTTTGCCTTGCTGATTTGCTTGCAAGCGTTCACCAACGGCCAGTGCCAGTGCAAATACCAGAAACAGAACGTTAGCGCTTTGATAGTAGTTATGTATCAAGTGTAAATTGGTAAAAATGAGGAACGGCGCAAGCCCCAGAACCAACGACACACCGATCGCGCGCTTGAGCATTCCGGAGCGGGAGCAGAACAGCGCTGCAAACACAAGCAGCACACCAACAAATCCGGAAAAGTTATCTTTTAAAACTCTTCCCCATAAAACGTCTTCATACAGCTTCGAAGAAAAACGCTGATCAAAAGTGCCCCAATTCCATTTGGACAGCGCAGCAGAAGTAATGCTGGTACCAAATTCACTTTTGACTTTCACAATATCCGTGTAACGTGTCCAGCCATACCCTATCGCCAGTGGCACCGCGAACAATACGAGACACCAGAAGATATTCTGAGGGGTGATGGACTTAAACAAGCCTGAATTTTTATGAAGTTCATAAAAAAGAAATACGAACGCCATAACGGCCAACACCGCAAAACCTGTTGTAGCCTTCTGCAAAACCGACAGTACGATAAAAAAAACAAACAGCCCAGCATCCAATTTTGCACGCGTACGTACGAAGGACACAAAGTAATCTATCGCTACCACTGCAAAAAACAATGCAGCGGTTTCCATCATGAAGGTACGCCCCCAAAACAAGTAGATCGGCGTCGAAAACAACAAAGCGACAAAGACATACAGGACTACATTGTCAAACGACAACTTCTTGCAGATTGATTTTGCCGGTAAAACGCACAATGCGAGAAAAACAAAAGAGGTGACACGCCCCACCACGCCCAGATCCAGACCAGTCAGCATGGAAAAGACTGAAACTATGTATTGATACAGTGGAAACTCAAAGGGGATGGTCCATGGCGCGCCGCCTACGGGCGTCAGATAAGCAAGGCTGAAACCATCCTTTATGAACCAATACGACGTCAACGCGGTTTGCGTCTGCCGGAAAGCATGCTGTTCCAGCAGTGGCTGTCCGGAATAGTACAACGCAACAAACGCAGCAAAACCAAACGCCAGCAAAGCGACGAGCTTTACCCCAAGCTCGATCGTTATGCGTTCCTTTAAAAAAACATTCAGTTTCAACACACACCCCTACTGAGTTTGGCTTACAGATTTATTCTTTTAAAAACGAAATTAGGTACAAATTTGATAACTAGCATGATTAAACTCCAAAACCGCGGCGTGTAAAGAACCGCTTTCTTGCGTTGTAAACCACTCAGAATCAATCGCGCCACGTCATCAGGCCTCGCAAGCAACAGACCTGGTAACTTGAGACCTTGAGTCATCGGCGTATCAACAAAACCCGGTTTGATCGTCATCACGTGAACGCCAAGTTTGAACATCCGCGCCTGCAAACCTTCACAGAACGTGGAAACCGCTGCTTTTGCTGTGCCATAAACGTAGTTTGACGGGCGCCCCCTATCCCCGGCGACCGACGAAATTATCGCCATGCTGCCGCAACGTTGGCGTTCGAACTGATTCGCCAACAACGTTAAAAGGCTGATCACCGAAGTACCGTTATTAGCGAACTCTTTCAAAGCAACATTCACATCTTGCTCGCACGCTTTCTGATCAGGCAGCGTGCCATGAGCAATCAGAGCTATATCAATTTGTCGCAAAGACTGGACGCAACTTTCAACCAGAGTCGAGTGTTCCTCCAAATAAGCTAAATCCAACGTACAGGTTGTTACTGACTTGGCACCGCGCGCCCGCAGATCTGCTGCAGCCTGTTCCAGTTTTTCCGCGTTGCGCGCAACCAGAAAAAACTCGCTGCCGTCTTCTGCCCACAGGCGGGCACAGGCATTGGCGATCGCTGATGTCGCTCCGATAATCAAAACACGTTTCATGCTGTAACTCTTCTCCAAAAGCGGGAATTCAGGGACGGGTCTCGCAGAGCTTCCAGCTTCTCCCACGCCGGATAAAACCGACGGAAGTCACTACCTAGCATGTGCGCATCTTTAGCGGGATACAGGCGCCCGCCGGCCTCTCTGACGATGCAGTCAAGACGGGAAAACAAGTCCTTCTCCAGCCTCGAATTCTGCGGAAAATCCAATGCCAATGAAGTGCCTGGACGAGGAAAAGACAGCAAACCGGGAGATGAGATATCTCCGCAACGTTTAAGCACTGCCAAAAACGAACCTTGTCCCGAATCCGCGATGTTCTTTAGCAGTTCACGCGTAGCCGACTCTGCCTCGACATCCGGGATTACGCACTGATATTGCTGAAACCCTTTGCGACCATAGATTCGATTCCAGTGGAGAATTCGATCCAATGGATAAAAAAACGGTTCGTAGTTGACTCGTTTACGGGTCAGAGCTGCCGGGTGTACCCGCCAGTACGTTTCGTTGAAAGCCTTCAAGCTGAGTCGGTTAATGAGCGAAACAGGGGGCGCTACCGGCACCATGAGCCTGGAGCGAGTTTCAACCTCAAGACTGCCGTATTTGGCGTGATCACCGACAATAAATACGCCGCGTCCGGTTTGATCACCTTTAGCCAGACAATCAATCCAGGCCACGCTGTATTCATGCTGTGGATCCAGCTCGGAAGAAAGGGAAAAGAACTCTCCCAGATTGTCGAAGCGAACGACCGAACAATCAATTTGACTGGATTGTATCGGGATCAGTTGAATCTCGGCCCAGTTCACAATCCCTGTTAGCCCTAACCCACCTATGGTTGCTGCGAACAAATCGGCATTCTGCGAGGGAGAGCAGACAACAGGTTCCTGGCAATTGCGCACCAGACCAAAACACCTGACGTGGTTTCCGAATGTGCCGCGGACGTGGTGGTTCTTTCCATGCACGTCATTGGCAATCGCGCCCCCCAGAGTCACGAACTTGGTTCCCGGTGTCACTGCGAGAAACCATCCTCGCGGAATTGCAAGCGATAGAATTTCGGCCAACGTCACTCCCGCCTCTGCGCGAATGATCCCCTCTGCCCAGTCAACCTCGATAAATCGGTCCAACGTCCGCATGGAGAGCACGTGCCCGCTCGCAGCCATACAGCTGTCGCCGTAACTACGACCGTTACCAAAAGGCAGTGTCGTGCCGTGGGTATCCACGATGCGCCGAAGTGCACCAGGCAAATCACTCTGCCATTGACAAGCGTCGCCAGTCAGCCACTCATAGGGGTAACGCCCCCAGGAATGGTACGAGGCACTCATGCTGCCGCCCAGAAAACGAGGCAGAACAACGCGCCTACCATCAGACTGACGCGATCCCGTATGGCGAATACAACCGGGTCATCATGCATCTGACCACGATGCGTCAGCATCCAGACTCGCGTCACCCAGAACAGCAGGAGCGGGCAAGCTAGCCAGATGATTTGCGGATGAGCATATAAACTGGTAGTGGCCTGATCATGGATATAAAGAGCCAAAACCATGACTGCGAGGTAACCGGATGATGCTCCCAATGAAGAGATCATCTCTAGATCGCCTGGATAGTATCCACGACCGCGGGTTTTCTGGGTAAGACCTTTGCGCCTGGCTTCTCCAAGTTCCGCGTAGCGCTTGACCAGTGCAAGACTCAGAAACATGAACATGGAAAACGCCAGGATCCAGAAAGTAAGCTCCAGACCGAAAGCCGCCGCGCCTGCGATAATGCGCAGAGTATAAAGTGCTGCCAATGCGATTACGTCCACCGCCATTTGCCGCTTCAGCCAGAGAGAATAGGCAAATGTGAGGATGTAATAGGCAACCAATGTGGCAACAAACGCCCAAGGTAAAAACAGCGCAGCGCCGGCAAAGGCACCGATCAACAGTACCGGAAACACCATAATCCCGGAACTGATGCTCAAGCGACCGGACGCAAAAGGTCGAAACCTCTTGGTTCCATGGTGCCTGTCATCCGCCAGATCCAATAAATCATTGAGAAGATAGACGCTGGAAGCGCAGAGGCCAAAAAACAAAAAGGCCATGACTCCCTGCCAGATCAGTAAATAGTTACCCAACTGGTGTGCAGCCAAAAGCGGTACAAAAATAAGGATATTTTTCATCCACTGATGTAGCCGCAACGCTTTGCGCCAGTCTTTGACGCCGGCCACGTTGGAGAGCATCACCTCCTTCACGTTACCTATTGCCTGAGCACGCCGCTCCACCCCGCGCTCAGGGTTAACGACATAAGCGTCACGCGCCACTTCCCACACAGACAAGTCGTCCGAAGAGTTCCCGACATAGTCGAAGCCTTTCACACCAAAATGCTCGACCAGCAAATCTCGCTTTCGATGGGATGACAGATTGACCTTTTCGTCGGAGGCGAGCACCTGATCGAAAATACCCAGATGCTCAGCAATACGTTCGGCCAGGGAAATGTGGCTGGCCGTCGCTAGGACTACCTTTCGCCCGGAATTCCGTGCGGAATTAACAAGATCAAGAACCGCAGGGTCATAAGGTAAAACGGTGACATCAATGTCTACCGCGCGAGCAAGATTAGCTTTGAGCGCAGCCTTGCCCTTTACAAGCCATTTGAACAGTCTGAGAGACTTGAGAGGTCGGTGGCGAACAAAGGCCAGCCCGGTTTCCAATAGTAAATCTGAGCGCAATAGGGTGCCGTCGAGATCGACAACGAGGGGGGTATTCAAGCTTTAACTTCCTTGAGTGCGACTCTGGTTGTGCCTGTTTTAAAGCGATCTTGAGCTAGAGACCCCCATCAGCCACTGATGAACAACCAAAGCAAATCAATTCGCCGTCTGCCAATCATTTGGGCGGAGAAACTACCACAATAGACGACTTTTTTCACGGATTCGAGAGCGCAACAACTGCAGAACGGCCCGCAGCGAGCGGCGTCGGCCCAAAGCGCCAGGGCTGCACAGACGACAGAGAAGAACGGAGACTGCTGGCAAACACTCCATCAGACATTTATGCGAGAACGCGCGGGCCAGGCAGGCCAGGGACCGAGCAAGACCTGACTGGCAACACGCATCGCGGCAAAAGCCAATTTTCGTCGACACCGTATGCACATTGCCTTTCAGAGCAGTTGACCTCTACGTCAACCTTTCAAGAAAAGGCGTCGAATAGAACGTAAGCGACAAATCAGATTCCAGCTTTTCGATTCTTTTATTGATTCAAGCTCTTCTGCCAGGGCCAGAAGCTTGTTTTCACTTTCGACTAACGAAGCCTGCTTTTGCGCCTGAGTCTCGCCGACTAGCTGATTAAGGTGATCAATCTGCTCGCGTCGCGAGTCATTTTGCCCTTCAAGCCATTTGATCTGAGCCAGATAGGTGTCGGACAAATCTTGTAGCTGGCCAACAAACTCAACCAAAGGCTGCGTGAGAGAGCGTGATCGATCAAGAAAAGTTGGTAATTGATGTGACGACCAATCAGTGTATTTGATCGCTTCGTTTTTTTCGCCCGAGACAAAAGTCATGAAACGGGCCTCCTGGAGGGAGTACTCCTCAAACATGGACTCGGTAAAATCGACTCCAAGATGAGCAAAAACCACACAAAACAATTGCCCTTGATTTAACAGACGCATATCGGCAGGCACAGCAAAACTGGAAATCATCCGAACCAGAGTAGTCAGTGATCGGTAGGCCAGATAGCCCAGCGAGATATCACCTTTTACTGACCATTCCTGATCGATAATCGCAGGAGCGCCGTCAGACAAGATAATATTCTGAGGAACAGTGTCCAGTAACTTACCTGATACTTTGAGCAATAGATCGAGTTCAGACCCTTCCGACTCCAGACCGACCGACTGCTGCACGATGTTCAGGTAAGTGGAGAGAAACCGGGCAATCTGTTTCGCCGTCCAACCCGGCGTCTGGACGATACGGACAAATTCAGCACTCATCGCATGGCCGGAGGAAAACGCCTCTGCTGGCAAAACATGCTGGTATTCATCTTCCGAATCCACAGCTATCGCATCAGGGCATAAGCGCTGATGCAACACACTGACCACCTCGCCCACCTGCTTGAATTCCGCAAACTTGCAGAAAGCCCCCTGCCGCTCGCTCGAATAATGAATGGCCAGAGTTTGGTTATCGAAGATGGGCTCATCTCTATTCGCGGCAGGTGAAACGACAAACAAGAAAGAGTTTGCCAGATCAGGAAATAGGCCATTCTGTGCGATAACAGGCCATACACACTCAAGTGAAAAGTTCAGATATTCGGATGAGGTTTGTGCGTCACGAGACGCGGTCTGAGCAGCAAGCACCGAGCCATTGAAGGAAGAATTTTCTGCACTGGCAGCAGGCAAGACGACACTCGTTGCCAATTTATAATCCGGAAGCGGGAGTGCCAGCTCAATGCGCTGAAAACCCGCCTGAAGAAATCGGTTCGAGAGTTCTACACGACCAAATGTTTCAACACCAGGCCGCTGGTATAAGCCCTGAATACCAACCATCGGAACACTTAGATGATCTTCCGGCGCCCCTGCAAAATATTTGAGCCCCAACTGGTTTTCAATAGCGACTACAAGTATCCCTTCAGGCTTGAGCAACTTTCTGGCTGCCATCAGCATAGACTGAACCGGATCTGCGCCCGCGCCAAAAACCCCGGAATACTCCAGAACACCGATCAATGTGATCACGTCAAAGCGTACATCTGTCTCGAATAGATCAAAGTGATCGTTTATCACTGTGACATTCGGCAGGTCCCGTGTGCGCTCGGCAGCGATCATTGCACGACGACTGCTACCTTCAATGGCAATGATATTGCCACCATTTTCGCCCAGAAAACGGGTAATGGCACCGCATCCAGCACCGATCTCAAGCACATCGCCCTTGAGACGCTGCGACAATGGTCGCAGTAGATTTCCCCGCGAAGCGCTCAAATGATAGCGCGTGGGCCAGTCATTACATGCGTTACGCAGCTCTTTGGAAAAAATAGAAACGTCAGATGCTTCGTGGATGATCCGATACAGTTTATTTTCGGTTCCATCACCATCACTGTAAGTAAAGGCCGCCGGTGTTGTGCGTGCCCAGATTCGTTGTTCAGCCTGAAATGTATATCCCAGTTCGGCGAGATCAAGAGATGAATGGCTCATTTAATACTCATCCCCATGTTCAAATTTGTAAGTCCAAAAAAACGAGAGTCAGTTTTGACTGCAAAGTGGATTGAGTCATAACGTCGGTCGTGCGGGACGATTTCCTCACCCTCACGAGTTGCAAGACCTAGCGATATGAAAAAATCGCCGTCACCCAGATTACAGTTGAAAGAAATGTCCGCTGTGAGCGTCTTACCCCCTTCGTAAACGGTCTGAACACCATCACATTGTAGAAGCTCAGAGTTACTGCCAAAAAGGGTAACGCCATCTTTTGTTTTTATCGTCATACCGAGGATCGGCCGCATCAATGGCTGGATAATTTTTATTGCAACTTTCAAATTAACCTGAGAACCATTGCTTATTAGCGCTGGAAACTCCTCGCCTTCACTGAAAAAGGAAAAATCGGTTATCTGAGCGCTGCCATCTCCCCAGCGATATTCGTAGGAATTATAAAGCGGACGTTTGCTAAAGTTGTCTAGATCAAACGATAGCTGAGTGGTATCTATCGGAACAGGCTGGACTTTGCTGACTTCGGACTCGACGTCAACTACATCTTCAGAAGGCGACGGTAGTTCTAATTTTTTCTTCTGCTCCCGGCCAAACAGCAAATCCAAGTAACTATTGATAACATCTCGCGGGTTACCTTGCTGAACCATATGACCTTGATCAAGCAGCACGGCACTCGAGCAATGCGTGACTACCTGCTCACTGCTGTGTGTCACAAGCAAAATACTAGTGCCGTTATCTTTTAATCTTTTAAGTCGATCAAAACATTTCGCCTGAAACTTTGCGTCGCCTACTGCCAGTGCTTCGTCGACAATCAGAATCTCAGGATCAATTTGTGCCTGAACTGCGAAAGCTAGTCGCACCAGCATGCCACTGGAATAAGTCTTTACGGGCTGATCAATAAAATGACCGATATCTGCAAAAGAGGCAATGCTGTCAAAGCGATTATCGATCTCTTCCTGACTCAATCCCAACAGCGCGGCGTTCATGTAAACGTTTTCGCGGCCAGTGAATTCGGCATTGAATCCGGAGCCTAGCTCAAGCAGCGCCGCGACACGCCCATGACTGGCGACGGAGCCGTTGGTAGGTGTCAGTGTACCAGCGATAATTTGAAGCAACGTCGACTTGCCGGAACCGTTTCTCCCGACAATGCCGACTGTCTCACCACGAGGCACTTCGAAAGAAATGTTCTTCAGCGCCCAAAACTCTCTGAACAGGTTCTGCCGCCCACGAAAGATCATCTGTTTCAGACGATCCTGAGGATTATCGTAAATATGGTAACACTTGCTAATATCTGAAATGATGATCGCGCTATCTGATGACATTACACAGCCTATATATTTCGGGAGCGGCAACACCACGCTCAATCAAACAATCGCTCCTGGAGCCGCTCAAAAACTGGCTCCTCACGACTCGGTTATGCCTTGATGTATTGCTTGAGCCACATTTTCAACAGCGAAAACAATGACATTCGCTGGACTTCGGGAGCACTGACAGCCTCCGCAAGAGGTTGCTCAATCACAATATATTCGATGAACCCGGCGCGAAGCTCGGCGCTATCCAGCAGAAGTAGCTCTGCCTCCATTACACCCTTGGCTTCCTGCGAGCTGATAAACTGCTGAATCATCCAATAAACTTTGTCGTTACCCTGGAGATTCACCGAATTATGCAATCGATGGACGTCGACCAGCCAGCTCTCGACGCTCGCCCCCTTATAGAGCAAATCACGTTCAAAACGCCGCATTCCAGTTGCCATCACCCAACAAATCTCAAACAGCATCCATGCTCGATTTGAAGAGATGGTGTTACTCCCGTGAATCCGGTATTGCATAAGCGCTTCAGGCAGAACGACGCACTTCGACGTTTCAGCAGCACGAAACATAAAGTCCCAGTCGTGGGCGAATCTGAGATTGCGCATACCGCCAATTTTTTCGTAAAGCTTGCGGGTAAATACTATATTACTAGTGGTCGATACAAAGTTTGACACGATCAAATTCAAGGAAAAATCGTCTGTCGCTGAAAATGATCTCTCCATATGTGGGATCGACCAAGGCAGCATGTTTTTCCATGCTTCCTTAACGCCTAATGGCTTGCCATCGGCATTGATAACCTCGATCCAAGTGGTAACCAGGTCAGCATTTTCACGCTGAAGTGCTTCCACGCAACGCTTCAACCTATCGGGATGAAAAATATCATCGGAGTTCAGGATGGCTAGATACTCACCTTGAGCAAGCGCCAACCCTCGATTGATTGCGTTATGTGCCCCTGAATTTTTCTGTTCAACAAGCTTGAATCGCGAGTCACTGATCTGCCGCAGATAAGACAACGAGTCGTCTGTCGATCCATCATCGATAACGATAAGCTCAAGATCGCGCTCACTTTGATTTAAAACGCTCTCGACAGCCTTTTCAATATAGTGGCGGTGATTATAACTTGGAATTACTACCGAAATCTTGGTCATCAGTTACGACTCAGATGGTTCTGAACCCAGTCCCAACTGCCAGGCAAGCCTGCAGCTAGAGTAATGGGTGAAAAATGAATGCAGCGACTTAGCTTTTCTACATCAAGCACGTTGTAAGCAACGTCAATCGCGCGCGCGTCCCTTCTTTCCAACAGCAGGTTGTACCCCGCGCTTCTCACAATCGGCAAAACATGCTCTTCGACGAGCTGCAGAACCGAAGTCCCTACTCCGCTACCCACATTGTAAACTTCGCCAATCTGGCCAGTTTCGAGAAGCCCAGTAATTGCAAAAGCAATATCATCGACGTGCACATAATCACGTACTGCCCCGCCATCACCAAAAATCGTAATGGATTTACCCTGCAGAGCAGACGCAAACGCCGTCGCCACCAGGCCCTGCCCCTTGAAAGGAATCTGGCCAGGACCATAGGCGTTTGCCGGGCGCACAACGATACCCGGCAAACCACGCTGCCGGCAGTACAAGTGCACCATATGCTCAATACAGAGCTTAGAGGTCCCGTAGAGAGAAATGGGCTGCGCTGCCGCGTCTTCTCTCAGCGGGTTTCTGGTATCCGGGTTGCCGTAGACTGTGCCACCGGAGGAAACAAATATGACTCGGGCAACGCCAGCAGCAATACACTCCTCCATCAACTGGATAGCGGGTGCGATATTGCGCTGATACTCATCCGCCATATCGCAGGCCTGGTTAAGCTGCAAACTGTCATGAGCCAGATGAACTACCGCGTGCGCTCCTGATAAGACTTTCCGCAACAGCTCGCGATCAGCATAATCGCCATAGTGAACATCCAGATTCTGAATGACGGCATCGGATTCAGAATGGCTGTTGCGGCACAACAGATCAACCTTCAGGCCATCTTTTAATAAGTGACGAGCAACGTGCTGCCCAATAAAACCGCCACCGCCGATCAGGACAACCTTCCTCATGACGCAGCCTCTTCATAACCTAGACTGGCTTTATTGAAGCAATCGATGTACTGATTGGCGATCTCAGCGCTGGAGAATCGCTGCAAAATATCATTTTCAAAAGCCAGCAGTGATGCCTTGTATTGGGCCAACGATGCTAACCATTCTGCATATGCGATGTCGCGCGATTCGCCGCCAAGCTCTACCGGGATAGTTCGCCCGCCAGCATAATCGTCCAGGACATTCTGAATATCACCTGTATCCGTGGCAAAAACAGGAACAGCAAAGTTCAAAACCTCAATCATTGCAATTGGCAGACCTTCGTATGCCGATGTGATGACCAAGCCTTCCGTGACACTGGCAAGTTCAAGTGTATTTTCGACGTACGGAATCCGCATGACATTATCGAGCTTTTCTCGCTGGATGAAATCAACGCACTCTTTCGCAAGCTCCCCATCACCGACAAGAACGTAGAATTCGTCCCGATATCCCTGGCGTGACTTCGCAATCTTCAGGAATTCAAGAGGGCGTTTCTGATCAGTCAGGCGCCCGACAAATGTAAACAGTTTACTGCTTGCCGGCAGTCCCAACTTTAGTCGGACAGCCTCGGGGGTGCTCTGCGTCGCCTTGAAATCGATTATCCGCTGAATATCGACTGCCGAATAAATCAAATCAACCTGACTCGAGGGAATGTTCAAATCGCCCACGAAACGATGACGAATCTTTTGATTGATTGCTATAAACCGATCAAAGGAACGAATACCGGGTTCATGGTAACGATTAATCCATCCTTCCTTGGCGTCATATACTTCTTGATCGACGATCGGAATATCGCGAAATAGCGCTCGCAGGTTCAATGCGTTATCGCAAAGCCATGGTGAGCCGTTGCAAATCCATACCAAATCCGGCGCAAGCCAGTTTTTCAAGCGCAGGAGAATACGCAAAAACTCGGAGTGCGGCGCAATTTCCGACATCTCGATTACTCGCGCGCCTGCATCCTGGAACTGACTAGCCAAGCTGCCCTGCTCATGGCGCAAGCGCTCCATCGTGACGATTACAAAATCATAGGAATCGTTGAGTCGTCGGATGACTTCTACCGTATTACGCTCCACCCCACCCACCGCGACAAATACCGGGAACACGAAAACAAGCGGGCGATTCTTTGGTGACTTTATCAGCGCGGGTAAAGATTGACCGGCTGATCGTTGTTTGAATTGGCTGGTCTGAAACCAGGAGTTATGCTCATTGAACTGTACTTCTCTACCTAGGAGCTCAGAAACGGATGAAATGTTATCCGCACTGATATGCCTGCACTCAGTTCGATACAGTTTTCCGCAAAACTCCACGCCCTTCAGGTCCTTGCGCAGAATATTGCTGCTAATGGCCCGCGAGAACACCATCTGATTGCGCAGTTGCCCATAACTAACGTTACCGTCATTACGCAAGTCATAGGAAAGCAGCACGACGTCGCAAGCATTTTCGACGAGCGCAAGCCAGGCTCCGATCAGATGGTCGCGGTGCGGAAAATCGGCGAGGGTATTGGGCCAAAAGTAACAGAAATCCTGAGCCGCATCGTCACTGTGAACTTTTTCAGCAGACAACTTTCCGTCATTTTCAAGCCAGGATATCGAGGCGTCGGCACCCATAATGCCCCGAAAACGCTCGATAATTTGCTCAGACTGCGCATTGTCGCGGTTTACGATCAAGCGCAACGAAACCCTTGAGCCCGATGCCGGAAAATCTTGAACCTTTACTTGCGGCGCGGCGGTACGACGCTTCACGGCCTCATGTAGACGCCTGAAAAGATAACGTGGATCCTTGGCGAGGTAGTAGAGCGCCCGGCCAGCCTGTCGTTGGAGACGAACACGCTTGTTGTTATCAGCACTTGGCTGATTGGACATAGCAAACAGCATCTCTAGTTCATCGAACGCCTGGCGTTGTATTTGAGGCTGGAGCAACTCTGAGGCAGAGCGACTGATATGAGCGGCAAATAAGTTGGACGTCAACTCGTCATCGAACTCCAGAGACTCAGTTTTGTGCTTTTCCAACTGCGTCCAGTAGCTATTCCAGACCGGGCCAAAATGTCGCGACATTGCTAGGGCTAAAACCTGGTCACTACCCGAAATTCTTTGCAGGACGCCATATTCGTACATCGCCCGAAAGAGCGTCGTATAAATAAAACTCAAATAAGCGCCGATCACCTTTCTGGCTTTCTTTCCATTTTTCTGGATTAAGCTTTCAAGATAATTGCAACGCTCGACCAGCCTATCAAGCCTCGCCTGCCACTCTGCCTGGCTTACCCCCTGACGCTCCGTTCTGGAATTCTTAAATGCCTCCGCGAGCGTATCGATCCCGAGTATCCTGCCTACGCCCGGGTGAGCATCTCGAAAAACCACCGCCATACGACCGGCACAGATCTGGCGCTTGCAGAAACCATCCACAACGTACGGATGATAATGATCGCCCTTGGCACTGGTACTGTAGTAAATCTTCATACCCTGCAAAGAGAGGCGATATCCCAACTCGATGTCTTCAAATCCGTATTGGTCAAAACGACCATCAAAAATCGTTTCCTGAGAGGCAACGAGCTCCCGATCAATACAAATATTACAGGTATAAAAGTGCCTGAAATCCACAAAGGACTCGTCCGGCAACCGGTTATAACTAAATTGCTCATTACCGATTTCAGTAATGTGCTCCATCAAGTGGTTGACCGTCAGATCAGAAGCCCAATCAACAACGCCAAGCGTTGCAACATTGCGACCCAGTCGCTTTGCCAGATTTGCGTGGACATTCAACAGATCCGGTGCGGGGAAAATATCATCACCAATTATGAGTAAGCGCTCGCCTGCGGCGGCGCCTATGGCAGCATTTCTCGCTTTCGACGCACCACCGTGATCGTTTTTCAGAACCCTGATCGGAAGATTGGAGACCTGTTCAAGAAATTCGACGCTGCCATCTTCCGAGCCGTCATCCGAAAAGATAATCTCGTACGGAAAATCAGTTTGCCTATCAACAATACGCCATGCCTCGATTACCGTGGGCAACAGGCGCAATCTGTTGTAGGTCGGAATGATCACACTGATGTAAGGAGCCAGGTTTGACGTAGTCGATGAAAGAATCGGCACGGTTGTATCCGCATCCTTTTGCTCTGCAAGATGCTTGGCGTTTATCCATTCCAGATCCAGTGACGGATTGAGATGGCGGCCCTCATGACGCCCATGCAGCCAGTAGTGTACTAACGGAGGAACGCCCAAAGCGGCCACATCCGGATAACGGCTGAGATAATAAGTACCATCAAACTCCGCGCAGGGATCACGCATCTCTCTCCAGCCGACACTCAGGTAGTGCCGTAGCGGATCAACTCCCGCGGCAGCCACATCGGCATTTTGTGCCAGATACCAAGGGGCGTTGAACAGCGCGCTCGTCTCCAACGCAGCTTGCCATCGCCGCTGCTCCAGTTTTTTTCCCAGTCTGGATGGGAGCGTTTTGAAGAGTCGTTTCATGGAATGTTCTCTACGAATACATTTATCGAACGGTTCGCGCGTCCTTAAAGGACGTCGGCGAAACCTTTACGGGTTTTTTGGAACCACCAAAAGCCCGCCCAAGCGACGACGATGCTCAACAAATAATAGCTAGCCAGTGGAACGATCGAAGGCAAAGTTCCCCAGATCAAAACACCCCGGGATGTTTCGATAATGAAGGTCAACGGATTCAGGTAAAGAAGATATCTATATTGTTCGGATATAGCGGTCATAGGGTAAAACATCGGTGACAAAAACATCAGAACGGTAGTGATGATACCCGTGAGTTGGGAAATATCCCGAAAGTAGACGCCAGTCGCAGCCAGAAACCAAGAAAACCCCATAGTGAGCAACACCAGAGGAAACAACACGACCGGAAATAATATGGCTGTCCAGGGAATCGAGCCCTTGAGCAACAACTCTGCTACCAGCAAAACAAACCAACTGATGGCTGTGTGAAACAGCGCAGCCCCCATTGAAATCCATGGCAGGATCTCTAAAGGGAAAATAATTTTTTTGACGTAATTGGGATTACCGACGATTTGACCGGGCGCGCGATTGAAACATTCTGCAAATAGTCCATGCACAATCATCCCCGAAAAAATAATTATAGCGAACTCACCGGTGTCATGAGTCTCCGTATTACCCCAACGAGATTTGAAAATCACGCCAAAAATAAATGTATAAACAACCAGTAGTAAAATCGGGTTGAAAAAGGACCACGCCAGCCCCATGACCGAACCGCGGTATCTACCGATGACCTCTCGGACTGTCATTTTTTGGATAATGGATCGGCGCTCCCAAAAGGTGCGGACCATATCGAACATGCTGGAAGGTGACGGTGTATGGGGGTTCATTAGCGAATCCGAGGAAATGCGAAGTTTGAAATGAAGAGCATCATCATCTTGGTAATACGTATGCGAAAGCCCGGCTTTTGACCTTTCGGATGCGTCGAAGCACTGGCAGGCGCCTCTTCAAATACCGTCGAAGATTGCCGCGAGGATCAGGCCGAGATTGCCCAAAAAAGTTTGCCGGTAGACTCCCGAGCGCCGCAGATACATAAACCGCCTCACGCCCCGGTGCGCCCTCGCCTCCTTGAAACTGTTCAATATGCTACGGTTTTCTTCGTTCAATCGGTAGTCGATCGAGTCCAAGGCACGGATATTCGACTCATTCCAACTGCGAAAACGCCCTTTGAAGATCATGCGCAGCCGATCAATCCGCGAGAAAAAGCCGGAACTCGAACCAATAATATTATCAGCGTGCTGCCGGTAAAGGACGGTGGGCGTGGCGTCATAAAGAATACGCCCACCTGCCCCGGTCACGGCCAGATATGCCCACCAGTCGTGGGATACGATGGTCAGATACTTGCCCGTTTCTCGCAAGAGGCGGCAGGCTGCGTGATTGAACACCATCGTATTTCCCCCACCGATACTTTGCACCAATGCGTTGGAGAATGTGGCAGGACGATTGAATAACGGTGAGAGCCCGATGGATTGGCAATCCTCATTGATCAACTCGGTCCTGCCGCAATACAGAGCGGGTACATCTTGAGGAATGGTCTGGAGCTGATCGAGCGCGGTCTCAAGCTTATGATCACGCCAGATGTCATCCTGGTCAGCCCAGGCGTAAAACGCTGATTCAATTTCATTCCGGCAGGCCAGCGAGATGAAATTTAAAGCAAATCCTTGTCGTGGACCGGAATAAACCTTGAGTTTTTCCTCTCCCCACTTCTCCTTGTATTCCTGAAGAATCTCCAGAGTCGAATCCGTAGAGCCGTCATCAGAAACCGCAACAACCCAGCCAGAATATGTCTGCCGTGCAATTGATTCCAACTGCTCTCTTAAAAACCGCTCACCGTTGTAAGTACACAGGAGTACTGAAACCAACGGTACTCCAGTGGAAGCATCTGAACCGAAGGATCCGGGACCCGACTCTTGCTGAACAGATGAAAAAGGGATTACCACCGAGCACTCCATCGCATAAAAATAAAAATAGTACCGTATTCGTTCACTACACGAGCGCAGCAGAAAACGTACAAAGCTCCCGAGGGTCTCATCATTGAGCCAAGGCGACGCAAAAAAAGGCATTGTAGCGAATTAAGCCTTGCCGTTAATAGCTCGATGACATCACCCTACGATTCATTTGATTTGCGCATCCACGGATCGGCGACAAATACGCCTCGCAGCCCAGTCAGCTAGGGTATCAAAGCGCCCCGCATTGGCAAAAGGGTAGCATTCTGCCCTTCTTGCCTTTCGAATTCAAAACGTGTCGACCTCATCTGCCCATTCCGACCGAAGGCGTCAACCTCGTCAATTTTTGCAAGCCTTTCGATCAAGAAACCCGAGAGTTCAATGCACGCCATGTTGCAAGAACTCATTCGCTACCCTGCACAAGGCTTGATCTATCTTCTCTGGAGGTGACCACTCCAATATCCTGCAGGTTTGCTGAATATCGACCTGTAACGAGCCGCACAACCGTTGCGCTATCGCAGGACGGCACACGAGAAACGCCCCCAAACGCAACAGTGCTGGTGGAATCGCCACCAGCCGCGATTTCACACCCATGGCAGCGGCCATGCTCCGGAGCAATTGAGTGGTGCTCAAATCCTCGCCATCGCTGACTAAAAAGGTGTTGCCCGCTGCAGCGGGGTGAGCAATGCAGCGTTCAATCAGGTCCACCAAATTACCAATAGAGACCAGGCTTCGATTATTGCACAGCCCGCCCAATGGCAATGGCACTCCCTTGGCCACCCAGCGCATCATGCTATGGAAATTGGCCTTTACTCCCGGCCCGTATACCAGAGGGGGACGGATAATGACGATTTCCATCCCCAACTGCATACCTAGCTGTTGCAGCGCTATTTCGGCCTCCAGCTTTGAGACACCGTAAGGATCTACCGGAGCCGGCGTATCGTCAGGCATGAACCTCTCACCCCGCGGAGTACTCTCGCCGTTCACCTTAATCGAACTCAGGTAAATGAACCTCTTCACCCCCGCTTCTGCCGCCAACCTGGCAAGCCTTAAAGTCCCCTCCACATTGACCTTGCGAAATTCCGCCAGCGCATCCGTCACAGTCTCATGCATCACGTGCACTCTAGCTGCAGCGTGCACGACTACCTCGACGTCAGCGAGCGACGGCAAGGTGCCGAGTTCGACGATATCGAAGCGGACGACGGGACACAGCCCCTGTAGACGCGTCTCGCCGCGTACTGCGGCGATCGGCGTGAATTTCTTGTCCAGAAGCAGTCGAAATACCAGCGCCTCACCGACGAAACCGTTCGCCCCCGTCACAAGCACTTTGGGCTTTCTCATCCGTTCTTATTTCCAAAAACTGCAGCGGCCCAACAGACAAAAAAGAAAAAAAACTTGTCCCGAACACGACGCCGACACTTCCAGGCACTGAAAGACAATCCCATCAGATTTCGACGGCGAAGCCCCAGCCATGGTTTTATAAAGGGCTCACTCTGCAAACCGACCAGACAGGCTATGAGCTGCACCTGATGGAACCACCAGCCTTCATGAATCGTCTTGTAACGAACGACCAGGGAATTGAGACCCTTGTTCGCCCCCACCTGGTTACGCTCATGCTGTCGGTAATTCATTGAGGGGACAGGGTCGATGTACCAACGGTAGCCATGACTGCGCGCAAAGGCGTAGCAATACCAGTCGTGAAGGCTGACATCTTGCAACCGCTGCCAATTGGCAAGCATGTCGGTTTTCAGCGCACCTGCCATTTTGTTGCTCATGACATAAGTGCAGCCAGGCCCAGCCGCCTCGAACAGATAGTCCCAGGCGACCTGCGGCTGCGCCTTGTTAACTAGATGGGTATCGCCGTTCGGCCAGAATGCGGTGACGTTGCTCGAATAGGCGTCTATATGGCCTGCCTGGATGTGACGGGTTGCACGCAAGAGCTTGTCCGCGTGCCAGACATCGTCCTGATCGGCAAAAGCGACATAATCAAAACCCTGAAAGTCGACATCGCGAATCAGCCGAAAAAAGTTACGGGATGCACCGCCAAATTTACCTGCTGCCGGCAGAACAAAAACATTCGGGCGCCGAGCAGCAAAGGCGCAGCACCATTCTTCCGTACCATCACTGGAGGGATCAATACTGATAAACAATGTGACGTCAACAAGCGACTGCCCAAGAATCGAAGCCAACTGCTCCTCGATCCATTGCATGCCATTGAAGGCAGCCAGCAAAACCGCAACCTTGGGATGTTTTACTGGCATGCCTTTCCTACTTGAACCGATTGAGCGCTACCGTTCGAAAAATGCTATTTCGAATCAGTTAGAGGGCGCGTCCAGGAGCTTCTGCAGGTACTGGCCGTAACCCGTCTTTTTCAGGGCTTTAGCCTGTGCAGCCAGTTGCTCGGGAGTGATCCAGCCGTTGTGATAGGCAATCTCTTCAAGGCAGGCGACTTTAAGGCCCTGTCGCTGTTCAATGGTATGTACAAAATGACTGGCTTCCAGCAGGGAATCATGAGTCCCGGTATCGAGCCAGGCAAAGCCACGGCCCAACATTTCGACGTTGAGATTCTTGCGCTCAAGATAGGCCCGGTTCACGTCCGTGATTTCCAACTCACCACGCTCGGAAGGCTTGATGTTCTTGGCGATCTCAACCACTTCGTTGTCGTAGAAGTAGAGACCGGTCACCGCATAGTTCGACTTGGGCTTGAGGGGTTTCTCCTCAATACTCAAGGCCCGACCGTCTTTGTCAAATTCGACGACACCAAAACGCTCCGGATCGGATACGTGATAGCCGAATACGGTAGCCCCTTTCGTTTGCGAACTGGCGGAACGCAAATTGTCGGAGAAATGTTGACCATAAAAAATATTGTCGCCAAGAATCAAACAGCAAGGATCACTGCCGATAAATTCCTCACCGATGATGAAGGCCTGTGCCAGACCATCCGGACTAGGCTGCTCGGCATAGGTCAGCTTGATCCCATAAAGGCTGCCATCGCCAAGCAGCTTGCGAAATAACGGCAAGTCTTCAGGGGTGGAGATGATCAGAATCTCTCGCATACCCGCCAGCATCAGCACCGACAGCGGATAAAAGATCATCGGCTTGTCGTAGATCGGCAACATCTGTTTGGATACGCCAAGAGTCAGCGGGTGCAGGCGCGTGCCCGAGCCGCCAGCGAGGATGATGCCTTTACGATTTGTCGTGGTCATTTGTTCAGAACTTCCCTAAGCATTCGGGTTACGCCACTTTGCCAATCCGGCAAGTGTAGAGAAAAATTGTCGCGCAGCTTCTGAGTATTCAGGCGTGAATTCAGAGGCCGCCGCGCAGGTGTCGGGTAAGCGGTGGTATCGATCGGGCTGACAGTCTTGACGGCGAGCTGCTCGCCATTGTCTTGCGCGAATGCGATCACATGGCTTGCATAGCCATGCCAGGACACTTCGCCGCTGGCTGCCAAGTGATACAAGCCCGACAACTCGGGACGCTG
The DNA here is from genome assembly GCF_048822895.1 of Pseudomonas sp. P4795. Classification (NCBI taxonomy): domain Bacteria; kingdom Pseudomonadati; phylum Pseudomonadota; class Gammaproteobacteria; order Pseudomonadales; family Pseudomonadaceae; genus Pseudomonas; species Pseudomonas sp. P4795. The sequence goes on from NZ_JBMFBT010000002.1 coordinate 177,052, forward strand.
CATGGCCTGACGGACGGCCAGCGCAGTCACGTCGGCAATCAGGTCGGCGCCCGTCGGTGCGCCGATCTGGTCGGTGATGACGTTGAGCGTGTCGCGGTCGGTCGCCAGCCGCAGCATGGTCTTGGCAAAGTTGTTGCCGCGTGCGCCATAGACCCAGCTTGTGCGAAAGATCAGGTGCTTGCAGCCTGACGCACTGATGGCTTGCTCGCCCGCCAGCTTGCTCACACCGTAGTGATTCACCGGAGCAACGGCGTCAGTCTCCTGCCAGGGCGCAGAGCCTTGGCCGCTGAAAACATAATCGGTCGAGTAGTGAATCAGCCAGGCACCCAGCGTCGCGGCTTCCTCGGCCATGAGCTGGCTGGCGTCACCGTTCACACGACTGGCCAGTTCCGTCTCGGACTCAGCCTTGTCGACCGCCGTGTAGGCTGCTGCGTTGACAATGACGTCTGGCTTGATTTGCCGGATGGTTGCGCGCAACGCATCCAGATCGGACAAATCGCCGCACAATCCATCAACCGCATGACGATCAAGCGCAATCAGTTCGCCCAGCGGCGCAAGAGAGCGCTGGAGCTCCCAACCTACCTGACCGTTTTTGCCCAGCAGGAGAATTTTCATGCCTTGTTCGAGCGATCTGCGTAGTTCTGGTCGATCCACTGCTGGTAGCTACCGCTTTTGACGTGTTCTACCCATTCAGTGTTAGTGAGGTACCACTCGACGGTTTTGCGAATACCGGTTTCGAAGGTTTCTTCCGGCGTCCAGCCCAACTCACGCTGGATTTTGCTCGCGTCGATGGCATAACGCTGGTCGTGACCCGGACGATCCTGAACATAAGTGATCAGGCTGGCATGCGGACGGTGAGCAGAATCAGGACGCAGTTCATCAAGCAGCGCGCACAGTGTGTGCACGACTTCGATGTTTTGCTTCTCGTTGTGGCCACCGATGTTGTAGGTCTCGCCGATGACGCCCTCGGTCACGACTTTGTACAACGCGCGGGCGTGATCTTCGACATACAGCCAGTCACGAACCTGATTGCCTTTGCCATAGACTGGCAGCGGCTTGCCTTCCAGCGCGTTGAGAATGATCAGCGGGATCAATTTCTCAGGGAAGTGGCAAGGGCCGTAATTGTTCGAGCAGTTGGTCACCAGAGTCGGCAGACCGTAAGTACGGGCCCAGGCGCGAACCAAGTGATCGGAACTTGCCTTGCTGGCCGAGTACGGTGAGCTTGGCTGATAAGGCGTGGTTTCGGTGAAGAGATCTTCCGGGCCTTCAAGGTCGCCGTAAACTTCGTCGGTCGAAATATGGTGAAAACGGAAAGCGGCTTTGCGGGTGTCATCCAGCGCCGACCAGTACTGGCGGGCGGCTTCCAGCAGGGTATACGTACCGATGATATTGGTCTGGATAAACTCGGACGGACCGGTGATCGAGCGATCGACGTGGGATTCTGCGGCCAGATGCATGATCGCATCCGGTTGGTGTTCACGCAGTACGCGATCAATTTCGTTACGGTCGCAGATGTCGACGCGCTCAAACACATAGCGCGAATCGCTGCTGACTTCAGCCAGCGACTCCAGGTTACCGGCGTACGTCAACTTGTCGACGTTGATCACTGCGTCTGAAGTATTGGAGATGATGTGACGAATGACTGCCGAACCAATAAAACCTGCGCCGCCGGTTACTAGAATTTTCACGCGAAACCATACCCTTGAGTTGCTGACAGGGCCGTCGAGCGAGCGCTGTCTAATCCATGAATGCAAAAGCCATCATTTCAGCTGTGGCTTCTGACGATGTCAGTCTGAACCGATCTGGGAATCTGCCAGTATCGGATAAGCGCAGCATTTTACAGCTTAATGAACGTTTTACTAATGGATATAGACAAGCAGTGGCCAAAGTCTGGATCGCGGTTTGCTTTACGCCGATGTCAGACTAGGCGCTTGCGGTTAGCTCTGGACGTACGTCCCAGAAACCAGCCAAGAACCGGCCCGATCAACATACCGATCAGCAATGCCAGCACGAGAACCACCGACACCGGAAGTTGCGGCCCCGCCCAACCAAGAAACAGCAATGAAACCGATTGCTGGTTCTCCAGAACGAAGGTGAGCACTGCCATTACCAGCACCAGAATAAGCACGGCCAACAGGATGCGTTTTAGATTACGCATGCGCAGTCCCTTTGAATACGGTGACAATCAAACCCCCTCCTCCTCTTCTTCGTTCACCCGATCTCGCAGTTCCTTTCCAGGCTTGAAATGCGGAACGAACTTGCCGTCGAGACTGACGGACTGACCGGTTTTCGGATTGCGACCTACGCGCGGCGCGCGATAGTGCAGGGAGAAGCTGCCAAAACCACGGATCTCGATGCGATCACCAGTGGCCAGACATTGGGACATTTGCTCAAGCATGGTCTTGATGGCCAGCTCCACATCTTTGGATGAGAGCAGCCCTTGATGGGTGACAATTCGTTCGATCAACTCCGACTTCGTCATATTTTTCCCTTCTTTTTCAAGCAGCTAGATCAGCGCTTGAAAGGTTTTAGCACGCCCGGAAGAATTTGAACAGCCCAGGGATTGACATATCTTCTTCGTCGTCGGAGCGCCCTTTTTCAGGGCAGCACAACGTTTGGATATTTGCCCTCTCAACGACAAATCACCAACATGTTGCGAGTGAGATAACCGGCCGGATTGAAACCGAATGGAAAATCATCCTCCTCCTTGGCGTCATCGGATCGCACTACAACCTTGTAACCCGCCCCTTTGCATTCTTTCGCGGCACGCTTCTGGCATTTTTCCCAGCCAGAGCCCAAACCTGAACAATCGACCTCGATACCACTTACACCGCGTACCGCATGGGTTTTGGCGCTGGTGGTACACCCTGCCAACAGCATTACTGCGATCAGGACGATAAACTTGTTCATTCACTTCCTTATGCCAGGCGCACTGCCCGACTACTGCGATCTTCAGCCTAAGCCTAGTCGCGAATAGACATTTGTTCCGACTAAAGAACAGACAGTCCAGCGAAGTGATTGGTTTCATTCGTAATCCGAGCAAGCCATGCATGGCATAAGCACCAAATCGCAGGCAATAAAAAAGGGCGACCTAAGTCGCCCTTTTTACAGCCCAATCAGAACTTAGTTCTGTTTGGCCGCCATTGCCTGGCGCAGAAGGCCAGCCATGGTGGTGTCAGCTGCGCCTTCAGCTTCCGGAGCTTGTTTCAGGCTCTGGATAGCTTCTTTCTCTTCAGCATCATCTTTCGACTTGATGGAGAGTTGGATTACGCGGCTCTTGCGATCAACGCTGATGATCTTGGCTTCTACTTCCTGGCCTTCTTTCAGAACGTTGCGCGCGTCTTCAACGCGGTCACGGCTGATTTCGGAGGCTTTCAGAGTCGCTTCGATATCGTCGGCCAGAACGATGATGGCGCCTTTGGCGTCAACTTCTTTCACGGTGCCAGTAACGATTGCGCCTTTGTCGTTAACCGAGACGTACTCGGAGAACGGATCGCTTTCCAGTTGCTTGATACCCAGGGAGATACGCTCGCGCTCTGGGTCAACCGACAGGATAACGGTGTCCAGCTCGTCGCCCTTCTTGAAGCGGCGAACGGCTTCTTCGCCCACTTCGTTCCAGGAGATGTCGGACAGGTGAACCAGACCGTCGATGCCGCCGTCCAGACCAATGAAGATACCGAAATCGGTGATCGACTTGATGGTGCCGGAGATTTTATCGCCCTTGTTGAACTGGCCAGAGAAATCTTCCCACGGGTTAGATTTGCACTGCTTGATGCCCAGGGAGATACGACGACGCTCTTCGTCGATGTCCAGAACCATAACTTCCACTTCGTCGCCGACTTGTACGACTTTCGAAGGGTGGATGTTCTTGTTGGTCCAGTCCATTTCCGAAACGTGTACCAGACCTTCAACGCCTTCTTCCAGCTCAGCGAAGCAGCCGTAGTCGGTCAGGTTGGTTACACGAGCGGTAACGCGAGTGCTTTCTGGGTAACGGGCTTTGATAGCAACCCATGGATCTTCGCCCAGTTGCTTCAGGCCCAGGGAAACACGATTGCGTTCGCGATCGTACTTCAGAACCTTAACGTCGATTTCGTCGCCAACATTAACGATCTCGGAAGGATGCTTGATGCGCTTCCAGGCCATGTCGGTGATGTGCAGCAGGCCGTCCACGCCACCCAGATCGACGAATGCGCCGTAATCGGTGAGGTTTTTGACGATACCTTTGACTTGCTGGCCTTCCTGCAGGGATTCCAGCAGAGCTTCACGCTCGGCGGAGTTCTCGGCTTCCAGGACACTGCGACGGGAAACGACAACGTTGTTGCGCTTCTGGTCCAGCTTGATGACCTTGAATTCCAGCTCTTTGCCTTCCAGGTGCGTGGTGTCGCGCACTGGACGGACGTCAACCAGGGAACCTGGCAGGAACGCACGGATGCCGTTAACGTCGACAGTGAAGCCGCCTTTAACCTTACCGTTGATAACGCCCTTGACCACTTCCTCAGCTGCGAAGGCTGCTTCCAGAACGATCCAGCACTCAGCGCGCTTGGCTTTCTCACGGGACAGCTTGGTTTCACCAAAGCCATCTTCAACCGAGTCCAGAGCAACGTGAACTTCGTCACCGACATTGATAGTCAGATCGCCAGCATCGTTGTAGAACTGTTCCAGCGGGATCAGAGCTTCAGACTTCAGACCAGCGTGAACGGTTACCCAACGAGCCTGGTAATCGATATCAACGATAACACCGGTGATGATGGAGCCTGCCTGAAGGTTCAGGGTTTTTAGGCTTTCTTCAAAGAGTTCCGCAAAGCTTTCGCTCATTTTAATTCCTGAGTATAAGGGCGAAGAATACGCCCATCTCCACATCCCAGACGACGTGGGTTACGTTCATTTAAAGAGGCAGCGCAGGACTATGACTGGTCCCCTGCGTCGCTTCTTGGTCACCCGGCGATATCGCGGAGTGCGATCTCGCTCATGATGCGTGCAAGCACCTGATCGATGGACAACTCCGTGGAATCCAGCTGTATGGCATCAGCCGCCGGCTTGAGCGGGGCTACTGCGCGCTGGGTATCACGCTCATCGCGTGCACGGATCTCATCTAGCAGACTCGACAGACTAACACCCTCGACTTTGCCCTTCAACTGCAAATATCGGCGGCGCGCTCGCTCCTCGGCACTGGCGGTGAGGAAAATCTTCAGCGGCGCACCTGGAAAAACCACGGTACCCATGTCACGACCATCAGCCACCAGGCCCGGCGCTTCCTGAAAAGCACGCTGACGCTGCAGCAGCGCCTCACGCACAGCGGGCAATGCAGCCACTTGCGAGGCCCCCGAACCGACGGTCTCGGTGCGAATCACATCGCTGACCTCATCACCTTCCAGAATGATCCGCTGCAGCTGACCTTCGGTCGCCGCGATGAACTGAACATCCAGATGAGCGGCAAGTTTTTTCAGCAGCTCTTCATTGGTCAGATCGACACCATGGTTATGCGCAGCGAATGCCAGCAGGCGATACAGCGCACCGGAATCCAGCAGATTCCAGCCCAGACGCTTGGCCAGAATCCCGGCTATCGTGCCTTTGCCCGAACCGCTTGGCCCATCAATGGTGATGACCGGTGCAATGTTGTTCACGACTGAGCCTCTTGTGCCACACGAATGCCGACCTGCGCGCACAGCGCGAGGAAGTTCGGGAACGACGTCGCGACGTTGGCACAATCATGGATGCGGACCGGCGCAGTGGCGCGCAGCGAAGCCACGCTGAATGCCATGGCAATCCGGTGATCGCCGTGACCATGCACTTCACCGCCGCCGATCTGCCCGCCATCAATGATGATGCCGTCCGGAGTCGGCTCGCACTTGACGCCCAGCGCCAGCAAACCGTCGGCCATGACCTGGATGCGATCCGATTCCTTGACCCGCAGCTCTTCGGCGCCAGTCAAAACGGTACGGCCCTCGGCGCAAGCAGCCGCCACGAACAGCACCGGGAATTCGTCGATAGCCAGCGGAACCAGTGCTTCCGGGATTTCGATACCTTTGAGTTTAGCTGCCCGCACGCGCAGGTCGGCTACAGGCTCGCCGCCGACTTCACGCTGGTTTTCCAGCGTGATGTCAGCGCCCATCAGACGCAGAATGTCGATTACGCCAGTACGGGTTGGATTGATGCCGACATGCTCAAGAACCAGCTCCGAACCTTCGGCAATCGATGCGGCCACGAGGAAGAACGCCGACGAAGAGATATCGCCCGGTACTTCGATGTGGGTTGCGGTCAGTTTGCTACCGGACTCGACCGATGCCGTCGCGCCATCGACGCTGACCGGGTAGCCGAAGCCGCGCAGCATGCGCTCGGTGTGATCGCGAGTTGGTGCAGGCTCGGTGACGGTGGTCTTGCCTTCGGCGTACAGACCGGCGAGCAGCAGGCAGGATTTAACCTGGGCGCTAGCCATCGGCATGGTGTAGGTCAGACCCTTGAGCTTGTGCCCGCCACGAATGACCATCGGCGGACGACCTTCGGCGGCGGTCTCGATCACGGCGCCCATTTCGCGCAGCGGATTGGCCACACGATTCATCGGACGCTTGGACAGCGAAGCATCGCCGGTCAAAGTGCTGTCGAAGTTCTGCGCGGCGAGCAGGCCGGAAAGCAGACGCATCGAAGTACCGGAGTTGCCCAGATAGATCGGGCCCGGCGCAGGCTTCAGACCATGCAGGCCGACACCGTGAATGGTCACGCGGCCGTGGTGCGGGCCTTCGATGACCACGCCCATGTCGCGGAACGCCTGCAAGGTTGCCAGAGCGTCTTCGCCCTCAAGGAAACCTTCGACTTCGGTGACGCCCTCAGCGAGGGAACCGAGCATGATCGAACGGTGGGAAATCGATTTGTCACCCGGTACGCGAATCCGACCGGAGAGGCGTCCACCAGGTTGAGCCAGGAAAATCAGATCGTTGGAATTCATAGCGTCCACATAGGCCCGGCGGGCCAGGATTTTACTGAAATGCTCGCGGGCAACCCGGGCGCGCGTGAAGACGCCCAACAATTGGTGCCCATCCCCTGCATCGACCGCGTCGCGCAAGGCGTCGAGGTCGCTGCGAAATGTATCAAGTGTGCGCAGGACAGCCTCGCGGTTGGCGAGAAAGATGTCGTGCCACATGACCGGGTCGCTTCCGGCGATTCTTGTGAAATCGCGAAAACCGCCCGCAGCGTACCGGAAGATCTCAAGGTTTTCATTGCGCTTGGCCAACGAATCGACCAGACCGAATGCCAGCAGGTGCGGCAAATGACTGGTCGCAGCCAGCACTTCGTCGTGACGCTCGACCTGCATGTGTTCGACATCGGCACCCAGTTCGCGCCACAAGCGGTCAATCACCGCCAGTGCCTGCGGATCGGTTTGCGCCAGCGGCGTGAGGATCACTTTGTGCCGACGGAACAGTTCGGCGTTCGAGGCTTCCACCCCGCTCTGCTCGGAGCCGGCAATCGGATGACCCGGCACGAAGCGCGCCGGCATGCCGCCGAACGCTTCAGTTGCTGCGCGCACCACATTGCCCTTGGCGCTGCCGACGTCAGTCAGAATCGCCGACCCCAGATCCATGCTCGCCAACCGCGCCAGCACTTTCTCCATGGCCAGGATCGGCACCGCCAGTTGAATCACGTCCGCGCCCTGGCAAGCAGCCACCAGATCTTCTTCGCAACGGTCAACCACACCCAACTCGACCGCCAGCTTGCGCGATTGCGGATCGAGATCGACGCCGACCACTTCGCGGCACACGCCGCTTTCACGCAAGCCTTTGGCAAACGAACCACCGATCAATCCCAGACCGACCACTACAAGGCGACCGATCATAGGTGCAGCAGATTGCAGTGCAGTGACATCAACCACGGGCCAGAACCTTGCGCAGCGCTTCAAGGAAGCGGCTGTTTTCCGCTGGCAGACCAATGGTCACTCGCAGGTGGTTCGGCATGCCGTAGTTGGCCACCGGACGCACGATTACGCCTTCGCGCAGCAAGCCCTGGAATACCGGAGCTGCAACCTGAGCGAGATCGACGCAGATGAAATTGCCTTTGGATTCGATCCAGCCCAGCCCCAACTCACGGAAACCTGCTTGCAACTGCTGCATGCCGGCTTCGTTGAGCGCACGGCTTTGCGCCAGATATTCTTCGTCCTTCAACGCCGCACACGCCGCAGCCAGAGCCAGGCTGTTGACGTTGAATGGCTGACGAACGCGGTTCAGCACATCGGCGACCACTGGAGTCGACAAGCCATAACCGACGCGCAATGCTGCCAGGCCATAGGCCTTGGAGAAAGTGCGCGAGACCAGTAGGTTCGGATAGGCCGCGAGGAAATCCAGACCGTCCGGCAGATCACTGCCTTCGGCGTATTCGATATAGGCCTCATCGAGCACTACCAACACATGCTCAGGCACGTCTTGCAGGAAATCGTCCAGCGCTTCAGCGCCGAACCAGGTGCCGGTCGGGTTGTTCGGGTTGGCGATGAACACCACGCGGGTGTTGGCGTCGATAGCCGCCAGCATCGCCGGTAGGTCATGCCCCCAATCCTTGGCCGGAACCACTTTGGCCTGCGCGCCGACAGCTTGCGTGGCGATCGGATAGACCGCGAACGCGTGCTCGCTGAACACCGCATTCAGACCCGGCGCCAGGTAGGCACGCGCGACCAACTCGAGAATATCGTTAGAGCCGTTGCCCAGCGTCACTTGATTGAGTTCGACGCGGCACTGTTCGGCCAGCAACGACTTCAGCGCGAAGCCATTGCCGTCCGGATAACGGGTCAGCTCGGCCAACTCATTACGGATCGCCTCAAGCGCCTTCGGGCTGGCGCCCAGCGGATTTTCGTTGCTCGCCAGTTTGACGATGCTCGCCGGATCCAGATCCAGCTCGCGCGCCAGTTCGTCCACAGGCTTGCCCGGAACGTATGGCGAAAGTTGTTGCACGCCCGGCTGTGCCAGAGCGAGGAAGTTGCCACTCATTTGCTACTGCCCCTTAGAGAACTGCTTTCGGGTAAGAACCCAGCACTTTGAGTGCCACTGCTTCCTGACTGATCTTCTCCAGCACACCCTTGATCAGCGGATCACGGTGGTGGCCGACGAAGTCGATGAAGAACACATAGGTCCATTTGCCGCTGCGCGACGGACGGGTTTCGATCCGGGTCAGGTCGATGCCGTTGTCATGGAACGGCACCAGCAGCTCATGCAGCGCACCGGGCTTGTTGCTCATGGAGACGATGATCGAGGTCTTGTCGTCGCCAGTCGGCGGCACTTCCTGGTTACCGATCATCAGGAAGCGCGTCGAGTTGTCCGGGCGATCTTCGATCTTTTCGGCCAGACGCGTCAGGCCATACAGACCGGCCGCCATGTCGCCGGCAATCGCCGCCGAATTCCACTCACCCTTGACCCGCTTGGCCGCTTCGGCGTTGCTCGAGACCGCCACGCGCTCGACATTCGGGTAATGCGCGTCCAGCCATTTGCGGCACTGGGCCAGCGACTGCGCGTGGGAATAGATGCGGCTGATGCTGTCGGTCTTGGTGTTCTCGCCAACCAACAGGTGATGGTGGATGCGCAGCTCGACTTCGCCGCAGATCACCATGTCGTGCTCGAGGAAGCTGTCGAGGGTGTGGTTGACCGCGCCCTCGGTGGAGTTTTCCACCGGCACCACGCCAAAATTCACCGCACCGGCAGCCACTTCACGGAACACTTCATCGATCGCCGCCATCGGCTTGCTGATCACCGCGTGGCCGAAATGCTTCATGGCCGCCGCTTGCGTGAAGGTACCTTCGGGACCGAGATAAGCCACTTTCAGCGGCTGCTCCAGCGCCAGGCACGAGGACATGATTTCGCGGAACAACCGCGCCATTTCTTCGTTGCCCAGCGGCCCCTGATTACGCTCCATCACGCGCTTGAGCACCTGAGCTTCACGCTCGGGGCGATAGAACACCGGCACTTCGCCTTCGGCCAGCGAGGCCATCTTGACGCGCGCGACTTCCTGGGCGCAGCGCGCGCGCTCACTGATCAGCTCCATGACCTTGGTGTCCAGAGCGTCAATGCGTACGCGCAGCGCCTTGAGTTCTTGCTCAGACATTAGCCGTGTTCCTTCTCGAACTCTGCCATGTACGCCACCAGCGCATTGACGGCGGTGATGTCGACGGCGTTATAGATAGAAGCGCGCATGCCGCCCACGGAGCGGTGGCCCTTGAGGTTGAGCAGACCGCGCTCTTCGGCACCGACCAGGAACGGCTTGTCCAGACGATCATCCGCCAGACGGAACGGCACGTTCATCCACGAGCGATCCGACTTGTTGATCGGGTTGCTGTAGAGGCCGCTCGCGTCGATGAAGTCATACAGCGTGCGCTGCTTCACTTCGTTGAGCCTGCCGATGGCTGCAACGCCGCCCTGCTCTTTCAGCCACTGGAATACCAGACCGGACAGGTACCAAGCCAGGGTTGGTGGCGTGTTGTACATCGAGCCGTTATCCGCTGCGACTTTATAGTCGAGCATGGTCGGGCAGAACGAGCGCGCCTTGCCCAGCAGATCTTCGCGGATGATATTGACCACGATGCCGCTCGGGCCGATGTTCTTCTGCGCGCCGGCGTAGATCATGCCGAAACGCGAGATGTCGACCGGACGCGAGAGGATGTCCGAAGACATGTCAGCCACCAGCGGCACGTCACCGGTTTCCGGGATCCACTGGAATTCCAGGCCGCCGATGGTCTCGTTCGGCGCGTAGTGAACGTAGGCCGCGTCTTTCGACAGGTTCCATTCGTTCTGGCCGGGAATGGCGAAATAGTCGTAAGGCTTGGCGGTGGCTGCCACATTGACGTGGCCGTAGCGCGAAGCTTCTTCGATGGCTTTCTGCGACCAGATACCGGTGTCGATATAGTCGGCGCTGGCGCCTTCAGGCAACAGGTTCAGTGGGATCTGCGCAAATTGCTGGCTGGCGCCACCTTGCAGAAACAGCACTTTGTAGTTCGACGGGATATCCAGCAGGTCACGCAGATCCTGCTCGGCCTGGGTCGCAATGGACACGAACTCATCGCTGCGATGGCTCATTTCCATGACCGACAGGCCCTTGCCGTGCCAGTCGAGCAATTCGCCCTGGGCGCGTTTGAGGACAGCTTCGGGAAGCGCCGCGGGACCGGCACAGAAGTTATAGGCTCGCTTGCTCACATCCAATCTCGCTCTGATCTGTTGGTAATCAACGCTGCTTCAAACAATTCATACGGGACAAACAACAAGGGGGCGAATTCTCATCCGCCCCCTGTTTGTCCGCTTATTCCTGCGGTTCTTCGTCAGCTGCGGCGTCGAGTTGCTGGTCCTCGGCAACGTCGTCGATCACGACGTCCGCACCGGTCACCAGCCCTTCTTCACCTTCAAGCTCTTCGCCTTCGACTTCCGATGGCTCCTGAACCCGCTCCAGCCCGACCAGGGTTTCATCAGTGGCCAGTTTGATCAGCGTCACGCCTTGGGTGTTACGACCCAGGCTCGACACTTCATCAACCCGGGTACGCACCAGCGTGCCCTGGTCGGAAATCAGCATGACTTCCTCGCCTTCCTGCACCTGGATCGCACCGACCAGCTTGCCGTTGCGGTCTTTGGTGACCATCGCGATCACACCCTGACCACCGCGACCGCGGCGTGGGAACTTGTTCAGCGCGGTGCGTTTGCCGAAACCACGCTCGGAAGCGGTCAGAATCTGCGCGCCCGACTCAGGAATCAGCATGGAGATCAGCTTCTGATCCTTGAGGATACGCATGCCGCGAATACCGCGAGCACCACGACCCATCTCACGCACGGCCGCTTCAGCGAAACGAATCACCTTGCCGGCGTCGGAGAACAGCATGATTTCTTTCGAGCCATCGGTGATGGCCGCCGCGATCAGCGTGTCGCCTTCTTTCAGCTTCAAGGCGATCAGGCCGTTGGAGCGCGGACGGGCGAAGCGTGCCAGCGGGGTCTTCTTGACGGTACCGGAAGCGGTGGCCATAAAGATGAACTCACCAGTCGGCTCAGCCACCAGCTCGGAGGTTTCGCCGTCGACTTCTTCAAGCTCGGCGGCTTCTTCAGCTTCAACCAGCTCACCTTCGATGATTGCATCGTCGGCATCATCTTCATCTTCGGCGCCAGCGCGTTTTTGCAGCGCTTCGAGATCTACCGGCAGCATCGCGGTGATGGTCTCGTCCTTGTCCAACGGCAACAGGTTGACCAGTGGACGACCACGTGCAGCGCGCGAGGCTTCAGGAATCTCGTAGGTCTTCAGCCAGTACACCTTGCCTTTGCTGGAGAACAGCAGCAGCGTGGTGTGGCTGTTGGCGACCAGCAGGTGAGCGATGTAGTCCTCATCCTTGACGCCGGTTGCCGATTTGCCTTTGCCGCCACGACGCTGAGCCTGGTACGCAGCCAATGGCTGGGTCTTGGCATAGCCACCGTTGGAAATGGTCACGACGCGCTCTTCTTCCGGGATCATGTCACCCAGGGTCAGATCGAGACGCGCATCGAGAATCTCGGTGCGGCGCACGTCGCCGTATTCGGCGCGGATCACTTCCAGTTCTTCGCGGATCACTTCCATCAGGCGCACGGCGCTATTGAGGATGCGGATCAGCTCGCCGATCTGATTGAGGATCTCTTGATACTCGGCCAGCAGCTTCTCGTGCTCCAGACCGGTCAGACGGTGCAGACGCAGTTCCAGAATGGCTTGCGCCTGTTCCGGCGACAGGAAGTACTTGCCTTCGCGCAGACCGTATTGCGGGTCCAGCGTCTCTGGACGGCAAGAGTCAGCACCGGCACGCTCAACCATCGCGACCACAGCGGAGGATTCCCACGCAGTCTTGATCAGCGCTTCCTTGGCTTCCGACGGCGTCGGCGAAGCCTTGATCAGGGCGATGACCGGGTCGATGTTCGACAGGGCAACCGCTTGACCTTCAAGGATGTGGCCACGTTCGCGGGCTTTACGCAGTTCGAACACGGTACGGCGGGTCACCACTTCGCGACGGTGACGTACGAAAGCTTCCAGCAGATCCTTGAGATTGAGAATCCGCGGACGGCCGTCGATCAGTGCCACGATGTTGATGCCGAACACGCTTTGCAGCTGGGTCTGGGCGTAGAGGTTGTTGAGGATCACCTCAGGCACTTCGCCGCGACGCAGCTCGATCACAACGCGCATACCGTCCTTGTCGGACTCGTCGCGCAGCTCGGTGATGCCTTCGAGCTTCTTCTCTTTGACCAGCTCGGCGATCTTCTCGATCAGACGCGCCTTGTTCAGCTGGTACGGCAGTTCGGTGATAACGATCTGCTGACGGCCACCGACCTTGTCGATGTCCTCGATGATCGAGCGGGCGCGCATATAAATGCGGCCACGGCCGGTACGGTAGGCCTCGATGATGCCGGCGCGACCGTTGATGATCGCGGCGGTCGGGAAGTCCGGACCGGGGATGTATTGCATCAGCTCATCGACAGTCAGCTCGGGATTGTCGATAAGCGCCAGGCAACCGTCGATGACTTCACCGAGGTTGTGCGGCGGGATGTTGGTCGCCATGCCCACGGCGATACCGCTGGAGCCGTTGACCAGCAGGTTGGGAATACGGGTCGGCATGACCGCCGGGATCATTTCGGTGCCGTCGTAGTTCGGCACCCAGTCCACGGTTTCTTTGTGCAGGTCGGCCAGCAGCTCGTGCGCCAGCTTGGTCATACGCACTTCGGTGTATCGCATGGCCGCGGCGTTGTCGCCGTCCACCGAACCGAAGTTGCCCTGACCGTCAACCAGCAAGTAACGCAGCGAGAATGGCTGCGCCATGCGGACGATGGTGTCGTACACCGCAGTATCACCGTGCGGGTGATACTTACCGATCACGTCACCGACAACACGGGCAGATTTCTTGTACGGCTTGTTGTAGTCGTTGCCCAGCTCGCTCATCGCGAACAGCACGCGACGGTGCACGGGCTTCAAGCCATCGCGCGCATCCGGCAGTGCACGGCCCACGATTACGCTCATTGCGTAGTCGAGGTAGGACTGTTTCAGCTCGTCTTCGATATTGACCGGGAGGATTTCTTTGGCCAGTTCGCCCATGAGAAGCCTGATTCCTTTTTCTGGTGAAACCTCGTCATATCCATAGGGATCACGAAGCTCGTCGATGCAGGCCGAGTGCCACGCGCCGACTTACGACAAATCAACAAGTTGAACCCTGGATTTGCGCAGTGAAGACAACCCCGTGGGACTGCCTCGGAAAACGCCCGATGCTACCACAAACGCCGCCACGCACCTATCCCCCACAAGCGCATGGAGCATAGTTAGTTGGCCGGTATTCGTCTGAAAGGGGGACGAGAGAGGCTTAGAGACTCTGCGAATGCACAAATCTGGTTTGGTTTAGAGATGTTTATTGACTTTTAGGGCCTCATCGCTGGCAAGCCAGCTCCCACAGGATTTGCGGTACTCACGAATCGTGTGGGAGCTGGCTTGCCAGCGATGGCGTCCTTTCAGGCGCCAATGGCAATCAATGCAGGCGCTTGCGGCACATCAGCTGCGCCATCTTCGCCGTATCCGGGCGCTCGACGATGCCTTTCTCGGTAACGATCGCATCGATCAGATCCGCCGGGGTCACGTCGAACACCGGGTTGAACGCCTCGACATCCGCCCCGACACGCTTGCCGCCGACTTCGAGCAATTCGGCACCGTCACGTTCTTCGATCGGAATGTCATCGCCGCTGGCCAGGTTCATGTCGATGGTCGAACTCGGCGCCACCACCATGAAGCGCACGCCGTGGTGCATGGCGTTGACCGCCAGTTGATAGGTACCGATCTTGTTCGCCACATCGCCATTGGCAGTGATGCGGTCGGCGCCGACGATCACCCAGGTCACGCCTTTGGTTTTCATGATGTGCGCGGCGGCGGAGTCAGCGTTGAGGGTCACCGGAATGCCTTCATTAGCCAATTCCCAAGCAGTAAGGCGCGAGCCTTGCAGCCACGGCCGGGTTTCGTCGGCGTAGACACGCTCGACCATGCCTTCCAGAAAAGCCGCACGAATCACGCCCAGCGCCGTGCCGAAACCGCCGGTGGCCAAAGCGCCGGTGTTGCAGTGGGTGAGAATCGCCTGAGCATTGCCCTGATGCTTGCGGATCAAGTCGACGCCGAGCTGGGCCATGGTCAGGTTGGCCTCGCGATCACTTTCATGAATCGCGATGGCTTCGGCTTCCAGCGCCGCCAGCGGATCGGCGTTTTGTTTCAGGCGATCGAGCCGGTCGTGCATGCGCCCCAGCGCCCAGAACAGGTTGACGGCGGTCGGGCGGGAGTCGGCCAGCAGCGCGAAATCCTCTTCCAGCGCCGCGTACCAGTCGCCACCTTCAGCAACCCGAGCACGCGCGGCGAGCACGATGCCATAGGCCGCGCTGATGCCGATGGCCGGCGCGCCGCGCACGACCATCGAGCGAATCGCTTCGGCCACGCCAGCGGCGCTGGTGTAGGCGATCCAGTTTTCCTCGAACGGCAAAACACGCTGATCCAGCAGGTAGAGCGCGCCATCGCGCCAATCGATGGCCTTAACTTTCTCCGCAGCCAACAGTCGATCGCGCATCCCACACCCCGCACTCATGAACAAAAGCCGCCGATTATAGCGATCCCCCCGCGAAGACGCTCGGGTATACTTCGCCATCCTTTACAAAAGCACTGGAACCGCCCCTCGATGCCGAAACCTGCCATTGCGCTCGACTTATTATTGCTGCCGACCTGGCTGGTACCCGTCGAACCCGCAGGCGTGGTGCTCAAGGAGCATGGTCTGGGCATCCGCGACGGTCGCATTGTGTTTATCGGCCCGCGTGCCGAAGCGCTG
This sequence comes from Pseudomonas sp. P4795, assembly GCF_048822895.1. Lineage (NCBI taxonomy): Bacteria > Pseudomonadati > Pseudomonadota > Gammaproteobacteria > Pseudomonadales > Pseudomonadaceae > Pseudomonas > Pseudomonas sp. P4795. The sequence goes on from NZ_JBMFBT010000002.1 coordinate 192,863, forward strand.
AAGTGTAACGCCACCGAAGTACGCGAACTGCCGGACGTGCTGCTGGCCCCTGGCCTGATCAACGCTCACGGCCACGCGGCCATGACACTGTTCCGCGGTCTGGCTGACGATCTGCCGTTGATGACCTGGCTGGAAAAGCACATCTGGCCGGCCGAGGCCAAGTGGGTCGATGAAAATTTCGTGCGCGACGGCACCGACCTCGCGATTGCCGAGCAGATAAAAGGTGGCATCACCTGCTTCTCGGACATGTATTTCTTCCCCAAGGTTGCCAGCGAGCGCGTGCACAACAGCGGCATCCGCGCGCAGATCGCGATTCCGATCCTCGATTTCCCGATCCCCGGCGCCAGCAGCGCCGATGAAGCCATTCGCCAGGGCGTCGAACTGTTCGGCGATCTCAAGCACCACGAGCGGATCAAGATCACTTTCGGCCCTCACGCACCCTACACCGTGGGCGATGAGAACCTGGAGAAAATCCGCGTGATCGCCGAGGAACTGGACGCCGCGATCCACATGCACGTCCACGAGACTGCATTCGAAGTGCAGCAAGCCGTCGAGCAAACCGGCGAGCGCCCACTGGCGCGCCTCGGCCGTCTGGGCTTGCTCGGGCCGCGTTTCCAGGCCGTGCACATGACCCAGATCAGCGATGAAGACCTGGCGTTGCTGGTAGAAAGCAACACCAATGTGATCCATTGCCCGGAATCCAACCTGAAACTGGCCAGCGGCTTCTGCCCGGTCGAGCGTCTGTGGCAGGCTGGCGTCAACGTCGCGGTCGGCACCGATGGCGCGGCGAGCAACAATGATCTCGATCTGCTCGGCGAAACCCGCACCGCCGCGCTGCTGGCCAAGGCCGTCGCCGGCTCGGCCACCGCCCTCGACGCCCACCGCGCGTTGCGCATGGCTACGTTGAACGGTGCGCGGGCGCTGGGGATCGAAGCTGAAACCGGCTCGCTGGAAATCGGCAAAGCTGCCGACATCGTGGCTTTTGACCTGTCCGGGCTGGCGCAGCAACCGGTGTACGACCCGGTTTCGCAACTGATCTACGCCACTGGCCGCGACTGCGTGAAACACCTGTGGGTCGCCGGCAAACAATTGCTCGACGATCGTCGCCTGACGCGCATGGACGAACAACAGCTCGGCGCCACCGCCAGAGCCTGGGGCCAGCGCATCAGCGGCCACACCGAATCGTAAACACTGCGGAGCAAACTCCGCAGCTACAGCCTTTTTCAAGTTTTAGAGGATTGCACCATGAGCAACGTCGACCACGCCGAAATCGCCAAATTCGAAGCCCTGGCCCATCGCTGGTGGGACCGTGAAAGCGAATTCAAACCGCTGCACGACATCAACCCGCTGCGCGTCAACTGGATCGACGAACGGGTCAATCTGGCCGGCAAGAAGGTGCTCGACGTCGGTTGCGGCGGCGGCATCCTCAGCGAAGCCATGGCCCAGCGCGGCGCGACCGTGATGGGCATCGACATGGGCGAAGCGCCGCTGGCGGTCGCGCAATTGCATCAGCTCGAATCCGGCGTCAGCGTCGAATACCGCCAAATCACTGCCGAAGATCTCGCTGAAGAAATGCCTGAGCAGTTCGACGTCGTGACCTGCCTGGAAATGCTCGAGCACGTACCCGATCCATCCTCGGTGATCCGCGCCTGTTTCCGCATGGTCAAGCCTGGCGGCCAAGTGTTCTTCTCGACCATCAACCGCAACCCGAAGGCGTATCTGTTCGCCATTGTCGGCGCCGAATACATCATGAAGCTGCTGCCGCGCGGCACTCACGACTTCAAGAAATTCATCCGCCCGTCAGAGCTCGGCGCGTGGAGCCGTATGGCTGGCCTGACCGTCAAGGACATCATCGGTTTGACCTACAACCCGCTGACCAAGCACTACAAGCTGGCGGCGGACGTTGACGTCAACTACATGATCCAGACCCTGCGCGAGGAATAAACCGATGGCCATCAGAGCAGTCCTTTTCGACATGGACGGCACCCTGCTCGACACCGCGCCGGACTTCATCGCAATTTGCCAGGCGATGCGCGCGGACCGTGGTTTGCCGCCGATCAACGACAAGCACATTCGCGACGAGATCTCCGGTGGCGCCAAAGCCATGGTCGCGGTGACCTTCTCGATGGACCCGGAATCGCCGGGCTTCGAGGAGCTGCGCCTGGAGTTTCTCGAGCGCTACGTCGTCGGCTGCGCGGTGCACAGCAAGCTGTTCGACGGCATGGGCGAACTGCTGGCCGACATCGAGAAAGCCAATCTGATCTGGGGCGTGGTCACCAACAAACCGCTGCGTTTTGCCGAGCCGATCATGCAACAACTGGGGCTGGCCGAGCGCTCGGCGCTGCTGATTTGCCCGGATCATGTGAAAAACAGCAAGCCGGATCCTGAACCATTGATCCTTGCGTGCAAGATGCTTGATCTGGATCCGGCGACGGTTCTGTTTGTGGGCGATGATCTGCGCGATATCGAGTCCGGCCGCGATGCCGGGACCAAGACCTGCGCGGTGACCTATGGCTACATTCACCCGGACGACAACCCAAGGCATTGGGGCGCGGACGTGGTGGTGGATCATCCGCTGGAATTGCGCAAAGTCCTCGATAACGCGCTCTGCAGCTGCTGACCGAAATCAAAATGGATTTGTGTAGAGGTTTTTATGTTTGATTATTCCGCTCGTCCCGAATTGCTCAAGGATCGGGTCATTCTGGTCACCGGTGCCGGTCGTGGCATTGGTGCGGCTGCGGCGAAAACCTACGCTGCGCATGGTGCGACCGTGCTGCTGCTGGGCAAGACCGAAGCCAACCTGTCGCAGGTCTACGACGAAATCGAAGCCGCCGGCCATCCGCAACCCGCGGTGATCCCGTTCAATCTGGAAACCGCCCTGCCCCATCAATACGATGAACTGGCAGCGATGATCGAAACCGAGTTCGGCCACCTCGACGGCCTGCTGCACAACGCATCGATCATCGGCCCGCGCACGCCGATCGAACAGCTGTCCGGCGAAAACTTCATGCGCGTCATGCAGGTCAACGTCAACGCGATGTTCATGCTGACCAGCACGCTGCTGCCACTGCTCAAGCTGTCGCAGGACGCTTCGGTGGTGTTCACCTCCAGCAGCGTCGGACGCAAGGGTCGCGCGTACTGGGGCGCCTATGGCGTTTCCAAGTTCGCCACCGAAGGGCTGATGCAAACGCTGGCTGACGAGGTCGAGACCGTCGCGCCGGTGCGCTCCAACAGCATCAACCCTGGCGCGACTCGCACCAGCATGCGTGCCCAGGCGTATCCGGGGGAAAACCCGCTGAACAACCCGACGCCGGAAGAGATCATGCCGGTCTATCTATACCTCATGGGTCCAGACAGTACCGGCATCAACGGCCAGGCTTTCAACGCCCAGTAGTGCCATACGTCGCATTTGTTGCCGTGGCGGTTTCCCGTCGCGGCATACATTTGCCGCTATCAGCCGAGCTAATTCAGTCAAATAACCAGCGTCGCATCTCGCCAACAACCTTCAAGCCATTGATTCAAAACGGTTTTAATAAACATGAACCGAATGGCATGACTTTCGCTCTAATTTCCCACGAAGCACGCCGTGTGAAGGCACTGGGGCATGACTTGATTCGATAGCTTACTAATCGACATCAGGCAGACTAAACTTACGCCATACGTCCTACGGGACTGATGGATCAGTATGACGCGCAGCCCATAGCCGCTCTCACCCAGCCTGTAAGACAGACTTACTGCTTAGGGGCTCACGCCATATGAAATCACCTTCCCAGACCAATGCAATTGACTTCGACAGTGCCAAATTGCAACGCCTGGGCTTCGGTCAGCAGCTTGCGCTTTTGCAACGCCCGGTCAGTCTGGCGCAACTGCGCCAACAACTGAGCTTGCAGCTGCAAACCAGTCTTGAGCCGCAACGGATCCTCGGTCTGTTTTTTCGCGAAATTCAACGCCTTGTGCCGCTTGATGCCTTGAGCTATGTGCATCAGGGCAGTGATTTGCGCCTGGAGCTCGGCACACGCGGTCATCACTCGCTCAGCTACAGCCTCAGCCATGAAGGCGAGCACATGGGCGAGCTGGTGTTCCGCCGCAATCAGCGATTCAGCGAGCAAGAACAAGGCAATCTCGAATCATTGCTGTCATCGCTGCTGTTCCCGATGCGCAATGCGCTGCTGTACCGCGCGGCGACTCAGAGCGCTTTGCGCGATCCGTTGACCGGCACCGGCAACCGCATCGCCATGGAGCAAACTCTGCAGCGCGAAATCGAGATGTCACGCCGGCATCAGCAACCGCTATCGCTGCTGATGCTCGATATCGACCATTTCAAACGGGTCAACGACAGTCACGGTCACAGCGCCGGCGACGATGTACTCAAAGCCGTGGCCGCGTCGATCAAGGGCCAGTTGCGCAATGTCGACATGGTGTTCCGTTACGGCGGCGAAGAGTTTTTGATTTTGCTGTCGAACACCAGCCGCGATGCCGCAGCGATGGTCGGCGAGCGCTTGCGCAGTGCCGCACAGGCTCAGGAATATTACGCCAATGATCAGTTGATCGAGCTGACCGTGAGCCTCGGCTGCTCGACGCTGCTGCCGGGCGAGTCGGCCGACAGTCTGTTGCGCCGCGCCGACAGTGCGCTGTATGTGGCCAAGCGCGAAGGCCGTAATCGCCTGGCGATGGCCGGTTAGATCCACACCAACCAAAACGGGAGCCTTGCGGCTCCCGTTTTTTTATCAGCTGAAATCAGCTTTCAACCAGCGCTCGGCGTTCGCGCCCGACCATTACTCGCTCCGACAACTCGAGCTGCATGCAACGCTCGAGAAACAGGAACATGTAGTCGTAGCTCTTGCACACGGCCTGACGCAGTTCCGCCTGCAATGCCCTGCTCGGGTTCATCCCGGCCAGCGTGCAGATGATTTCCAGCGCTTCCCAAGGATGCGCATCGTCGTACTGGGCGTGCATCTTCAGCCACTTCATCGCACGCTTTCGATCCTCTTCCGGGAACGCAGCAGCGTATACCCCGGTGGAACAGACCACCGCCGACCACTCCCCGGTCGCGCCCTCGATTGCATAGTTGGTCGCAGCGATTGCCACGATCAGCGAATCCGCCGAACTGGTGTGCCAGCACCAATGACTTAGCGCATGCAGTTCCGGTGGCACTTGTTGCGCCTGCAAGTCTTCGAGGCTCACGCCGTGCGCCCGACTCCAATGCACCCAGTAATCGGCGTGGTTGAGTTCGACGCGGATATTGCGCATCAACCAGCGCCGCGCCATGTCTTCGCCCGGATGCCGGGCAAACTTGGTTTTAGTCAGATTCTGCGCCATGTACAACGCGAATTGCTCAACGACGGGCCAGCCCCCGATCAGGTACTGGCGCATGGTTTTGGCGCTGAGCTTGTTATCACGCATGCGCAGATAAAGTTCATGTTCGACAACCCGGCGTTTGCTCTCGCTGCAATCCTGGATCAACTGTTGTGCCCAGGCGGGGTAACTTGCAGCTTCCATGAGTGGTCCGGTTCGGTTGAATGTGTCGATCACTGTTCGGCTCCTTTTGATTTGTGATTATACGGATCGGCGAGAGACTTCAACGGAACGTGCCAGGCGCTTTGAATAACAGCGGTTGCGGTCTGGCGGGGCGACTTTGCAAACTGTCGCAGGTAAACAACTGCGGGCGTTCAATCACATAACCCTGAGCGTAATCCACACCGATCTCAAGCAATGCCTGCTCGATCTGCGCTGTTTCGACAAACTCGGCAATTGTCTGTTTACCCATGACATGCCCAATGTGATTGATCACTTCGACCATTGCGCGGTTAATCGGGTCGTCCAGCATATCCTTTACGAAACTCCCGTCGATCTTCAGGAAGTCTACAGGCAAATGTTTCAGATAAGCGAATGAAGACATTCCGGCGCAAAAATCATCAAGCGAAAAGTAACAACCCAAGCCTTTGAGTTCATTGATAAAACGGATTGCACTACCCAAATTCGCAATAGCGCTGGTTTCAGTAATTTCAAAACAAATCATTTCAGGAGGTATGCAGTAGTTATCAAACTGGTCGCGCAGAAAGTGCAAAAACGCGTCATCTCCTATAGTAATGCCTGAAAGATTAATCGCACACATCGCCAAGGGGCCTTCGTGCTGCTCTTTAATACATTGGGCAATTAACTTGAATACGTTAGTAACTACCCAGCGATCCAGCGAAGTCATCAAGCCGTAACGTTCGGCTGCCGGTATGAAGCTGTCCGGAAGAATCATGCGCCCCGCCTCGTCATGCAGACGCAACAGAATCTCGATGTGCCCGCGACCACCGGCGCCAGATCCCAACGGGGCTATTTCCTGGGCGTAGAGACAGAAACGGTTTTCTTCCAGGGCCATGTGCAGACGCTGGACCCAGGCCATCTCGCCGAAGCGCAGCGACAACTCGGAATCGTCGGCGTGATACACCTGCACTCGATTCCGCCCCTTTTCCTTGGCCATATAGCAGGCCATATCGGCCGCGCGCAGTGAGGCTTCAAGGGTGGTCGGGGCCTGCGCAACGTGCACCAGGCCGATGCTCACGGTGGTCAGAAACGGCCGGCCCTTCCAGACGAAGTGCAGATTCTGTACGGTCTGCCGCAGGCTGTCGGCAATCTTCTCGGCCGCTTCTGGCGCGCAGTTCTCCAGCAGAATGCCGAACTCGTCGCCACCCAGGCGCGCCAGCGTGTCGCCCTCGCGCAGGCCCGATTGTAAAAGAGCACAGATATGCCGCAGCAGTTCATCGCCCGCCGCATGCCCGCAGGTGTCGTTGACCAGTTTGAATTGATCCAGATCGAGGAACATCAGCGCATGGCGCCCGGGCTGGCGCGTGAGATTGTGCAGTGCCTGCTCGAGGCGATATTCGAACTCGCGGCGGTTGGCCAGCCCGGTCAAAGCATCGTGAGTCGCCTGCCACGACAGGTTGGCGATGTACTGCCGTTCTTGAGTCATGTCATGCAACACCAGCACGGTGCCGCTGACCTTACCGGCGTTGCGGATCGGCGCGCCGACCAGCGTCACCGAAACCGTGCTGCCATCGAGGCGCTGGATCAGTTTCGAATGCTCGCTACCACCGCTGAGCTGACCGCTGAGAATGTGCTCGATCAGCGTCAGCCCCTCGGTCTGGGCGTTGTCATCCAGCAAGTTGAATAACGCAGCCAGTGGCAGGCCGGCAGCCTGCTCGGCTTTCCAGTGAGTCATGGCCTCGGCAGCGGGGTTCATGTAGTCGATGGCACCGTCGACATCGGTGGTGATGACGCCGTCCCCGATCGATTGCAGCGTGACGTGCGCGCGATCCTTTTCCATCTGCAGCGCCTCGGCAAACGCATGCCGCTGCTTGAGCAATTTGTCGGTGCGCCACAGCGCCAGCACGATCAGCCCGAGCGCCGTGGCCAGGTTGGTCAAGAGCAGCAGGCGCAGGATCATCCGTGAGCCTTCACCCAGTGCATCGCTGAAACCCTTGGCGGCCGGGGTCACGCTGTCATTGATGGCGAAGATGCGGTCTTTCCAGCGCCGGATATCGCCTGCACTGGCAGCATTAGCGCTGATGCGCTGATGCATCTCCTGCGCGACGTTATCAAGCTCCACCAGATAAGCATCACCGACGGTCCAGCGCTCGATGGCGGTTTCCAGATAACTGAAGTGACGAAAATTCAGATACAGCCAGATCAGGCTGGAGACATCGTCGGGATGGTTGCCGCCCTTGAGAATGCCCTCGCGCGCCGCTTGCAGATCCGGCGGTTGCCGATCCAGCGCCAGACGCAACTGATGACCGCCCTGCGGCACGGCAATCGCACTCTGGTACTTGAGGAAAATCTCTTCATCGCGACTGTCGGCGTACAGGTTGAGGTAATAGATGGCGTCCTTCTGGCCCTTGGACCAGAGGCTCTCGCCCGCCACATACCCGCGCACGGCGGAAAGAACATAGAGGCTCACACCGCCCAACAACGCTTGAAACAACACGACGGCAATAAATGGCCAGACGATGCCCAACAACCGTGGCGTTCCGAGAGTGCGCTTTTGCTTCATGGTTTTCCTTGCATGAGCACTGTCCGCTCGTCATCCGGACGAAATCGCTAGGAGGAGACTAGGTGGGGTTCAGGGTCTAGGCAAGCGGCACCCGATCAGCCCTTTTCTTGCTGGCAATAGATATGTACCTCAGGGCGACCGTTGGAAAACAGTTAACTGCAAATGCTTCAACGGCCAAATCCCGAACTGAAGACTACCAGACCAATCGCTCCGACAAGGACAGTCGATCATGCAACCTCCTTCAATCCCGCAAACCGAGTTATCTGCTGCTACATCCTCGCCCTCCTTCGCTCAGCGTCATCACGCGCTCGAAGCAGAATACAAAGAGCTTTTAGTGAAGCTGCGCCAGGCGCCTTCGCTTCCCGACGCACTGACGCACACATTCATCAAACCCCAACTGTCATCTCCTCTTGAACTTGACGCGAGGGAAGGCACTACGGCGCTGCAAACGCTGCTGAAAGATAAAGTCTTTAAACAAATATGCGCGCGCGTGAACGCTTCTCCCAGCCATTTGATGCTCACTATGACGGGTGACAAGAGCCTTTATGAGGGACAGCGAACAGACAGCCTTCAACGGGTCACTTTGTCTCTGGCAGAAATACCCGAATGGCGGTCCCACTCATCCCGAATCGAAACCGCCGCACGCAAAACTGGTGGTCAGATTCGCGCAGACGGTTATTTCAGTCTCGCAAAGATGGCACTGTATTACGGCATGGCCCCCTGGAACCGTGTTGATGAAACAGCGCATCAGGCGTCCATTCACTGGCTACAAGAGAAACTGGCCAGGCATTCGCTGCAGCTGGATTGCGGCGTCAACATCGACTCGCTCACGCACCCGGCTTCGGCAACCGATCGCAAAGCACTGGCACTCATCCGGGCTGTGGCACCCGAGCAAAACATGAGCATGGACAAGCTGCTGTTGCAGACAGCGAATGCAAGAATAATCGACGCTGTCAGGTCATTTCTGCCCAGTACGCAAACATCGCTAATCAGCTATCTGATGAGAAATATCGCCGCGCAGACCACTGTCGAGCAGATTCGCACTACGCCTACGGTTTATCTCGAGAAGATCCTGCAATCACCCGACGCTTCCCGATTGGCCCAGGCACTGCTGGAAAAGCTGGAATGGTTCGGCGCCAGCCCCGACCAGGAGACATCAGCCTTCGTCCGTTACAAACTGCTGAGCAGAGCCATCCGTACATGGGGCCGGCAGGGCGACGATCTGCGCACGGTTGCGGGATATGACTGGCAACAACGCTGGAATTACGGCAAAAGCTATCAGGCCATCTGGAGCCAGTTCGAAAGGCATCTTCTGCGCAGCGAACGCGCCGCGACGCAGCGCGAAGCCATTCTGCTCGCCCGTCTTTATCGGTGCGAGTTTCCCAGTGACTTCCACGTACGTGACGTTCCGCCTGACCTCTCCTACAGAAGCTCGCCAGTCTGGGTGAATTATGTCCAAGGGCTAACCCTCGCAGAAGTGCTGCAGCCCGAGCGGGTGCCTGACATGACCTTCCAGCAACTGGTGGACTTCGCTGCGCAATCGCTCAAGACAGCCACGGCTCAGGAGCGAGACCTGATCATGTGGAGCAGAATTGCCCCCGCAGTCGATTGGGCGATATCCAATGGCATCGTGCAGGAAGAAGAGGATTACGTCAGAAGCGATGAAATACACGGTCGCGCACTCAAAGCACTCGACGAACACATCCGCGCTCTGAAAGCAGCCATCGTCCAGATGGACGTCGACTATCCACTACGACGAGATATCGCCGATGAGCAGATACGAAAAGTATTCGGCTGGGATGTATTTACCCGGGATGGGCGAAAACTGATCAGGGATTATGGCCAGGGGGACGGTGCCAGAAGCGGGCCAAAGGATCCACCGGATTTCAAGAGCAAGAGCTACGCCTTTCGCGATGTATACATGTGGAACCGGCACCACACCTGTGGATGGTTCATCACCCTGCCGGACGGCCAGAGCAGATCCACGTCGCGTTTCAGTATCGATGCCAACGGCAACATGAAAACCACAGCCAAGTGGATTCCCGACATCGTGATCAAGCGCAAGCTACCCGATGTCAACAAGCTGTTTGCAGCCAGTTTCAACACTTATCTGTCATCCACCAAAGATGCCTACAAAACGCTGCTGATGAGTCTGTTTACCCAGCTTCCCCATGATGACCGGCAAGCCATGGAGTATGGCGAAACAAGAATTTTCACCTTGAGAGCGCCCACCAAAGACCTCGAATTCGGTCAGGAAACACCGGCTCTCACAAAGTCGCTAAGGCTGCGCATGGGGTTCATCCTGCGACTGAACGAAGGCCAGCACACATGCTGGTACGAGTGCCTGCCTCGCGCGGGAATCATTCGCAGGCTGCCCGACTTTTCACCTGGTGTGTTAAACGGCCGCAAGACAACTGAAGACTGGCGATTGCTCGGCGGCTCGGCAACAGTTGAGGTACTGCGTGGTCGGGAAGTGCCCTTTGACTGGGATGCCCATGAAAACGGCCGCATTCCGAAAAAAGATGCAACATGTAACGCAATCATTGACCAATTCGGCGAGGCGTTCAGGGCTGACCCCTCAAGCGAGACCCCGCCGCGTATTTCATCCACGCGCACAGCAAAGATTGCAGCGTTCATTGCCAACGATTTGTTTTATTTCGACGATGCAAAGCTTTTGGCTGCTGCACGACAGGAAACGGAACTGGAACGCAGGGAGTCGAAAGGCCCTCTGCTTGGCAAGCTTCTGAAGTTTTTACCGTTCTTCGGCAATGTCGACGATCTGGATTCGGACAATCCGAACAAACGCATAGCAGCGGTGTTTGGCATGTATACCGACTCCGTGTCGTTTTTTCTGCCCTTGGGCAAGTTCATCTCCGGCACCGCCAAACTGGCCGGCACCGCTGCCCGACTGGGCTTCAAAAGTGCTCTCCCCGAGTTTTCCAGCCTGTCGCGAAAACTGCTGGTCTCATCTCTGCAGAATTTCAATCCACTGGACGGTGTTCCGACACTGGTCGCCGCTGCTGCGCGGGGACTCTATGCGGCGACCAGGTTCGCGCTCAAGAGCGCGGCCAAAGGTATTGAAAAAATCGCCCGCAAGACCGGTCAATACGACTTCATCAACGGTATCCCGCAACTGGCGGATTCCGGCCACTACCGGCTTCTGTCCGGTGTAGATGATCTGGCATCCGTAAAAGGGGTCGACAATGTCCCTGTTCGTAACATTGCAGATGCCGGCGCAGCGGACTATCGAGTAATCGACCCCTTGGCCGGCAAACCTTTCGGCCCGACACTCGGCACTAAAATGACACTCGGGCGAACCGCGTATCTACCGACGCAGACCGCTGACGGTTTCACGATTGTCGAGGTAGCGCAGAACAGCAGAATCCGCCAGATAATGGAGGTCGACGGCAGTCAAACGACATTCATCGATGATGCAGCCTACCGACTCGACCAAAACGTCCTGCGTCGCACCGACACGATAGACACCACTGACAGGCTCACTGCGCTCCCGTGCCGGATCCGGCGCGCGGGGGGTGATGACTGCATGACCCGTTACGTGACAAGAACTCCAGCGCCTACTCCGGCCGACGGTACCTTCGATACAACAAAGGGCTGGGCACTCTGGTTCGGAGACACTGTTTACATCCCCGCGCCTGGCCGTCCAAACCTGACAGTCAATGGCCTGCGAGCCCGCGCGCACCTAAAGGGTAAAGTGGACTTTCGCAAAGGCATCTATGCTCGCGTCGATATCCGCGTAACCAGCCAAGGCGACCTTCACACGTTCAAATCGGGGGCGATCATCGTCGAGTCAATGGACGGCGCGAAGCAATATGTTTTCGCGCGCCTTGATGCCGCTGAGTTTTACGTCGCCGAGTTGCCAATCCAGCAAAGCCTGAGTGACGCACTGACGTTCAACAAGGCTTCATCATTGGCGGCCGATCTGCGTGAGGAATTGCTGACGGTGTATACCGGCTCCATCAACGCCAACAACATGGCCAGGATATACGGGGTCGATACTGTCGAGCGCGCCTTGAAAACCATGAATGACATTGCCATTCCCATTGGTGGTCACGTGAACCCGCCCGATACCCTGAAGCTGCTCAAGGTCGATACCAGCCCTGGCGAAGCCGTGCTGTTCGACCACTCCACACGGATGATTGTCAGCACACTCCCGGCTGGCGCCACGTCGTGGTCGCGCAGTCGGGACGCCTCGCAGACCTTTCGCCAGAGAAGCGCAGACATCTTCGACACGCTGTTTGCCAGCAGCACAATCAACGTCAGGCCCAACGCTGATCTGCGGATCAATGCGACGATGGCTAAATTCCAGAAACTGCTGCCGCGCAGATTCCGCGCGGGCAACCCACGAAATATCGCCTTTGCAGATATCGTGACTACGACCGGCGCCCGCGAAGTTTACGTCAGCGTGTCAGGTGCACAGGGACTGACCAGCGAATTGCCGCTGTTCAAAAATTCAGTCGCGCCGGGCAATGTCATAGTGGGAGATACCACCTACTTCAACATTGATTTCGGCCAGACATTCAGCAGAACGTCGTTGAACCTATCCAGCGACGGCAAAGTGCTGGCCATCCCGCATACGATAAAAAACATCGAGACCTACACGCCTGCGTTGACCACGCGACCGACTTCGCTGGACAGCGAGGCCAAACTGATCAGCGTGATCCGCGCCAAGTATCCAGACAGCAAGGACATCCAGACGATCGACGTGGCGACCACCATGCCGCCATGCAACAGCTGTTCGGTGGTGATCAAGGAGTTTGGTCATAACGGCGCGTCTGACGCACTGCAGGTGCTATGGAAATGACCTACAAGCGCTGCAAATGCCCATAAAGCTTGGCGTACAACCCGCCATCGGCAATCAGTTGCTGATGGTCGCCATCCTCGGCCACTTGCCCGCCATCGAACACCAGCACCCGATCAGCCTGCTTCACCGCTGACAGGCGGTGGGCGATGATCAGCGTGGTGCGGCCATTGAGGAAGCGCGCCATGGCCTGATGCAGATTGTATTCGGTGGCGGCGTCGAGGGCCGAGGTGGCTTCGTCGAGGATCACCACTTTCGGCTCGGCGAGGATCATCCGCGCAATCGCCAAGCGTTGGCGCTGGCCACCGGACAAGCGCACCCCGGAGCGGCCGACGATGCTGTCGAGCCCTTCCGGCAGTGCGCGAATGGTCGCTTCGAGCTGAGCGATTTCCAGTGCCTGCCAGCAGGCTTCGTCACTGCGCGTGCGGCCCATGGTCAGGTTCGCGCGTACTGTGTCGTTGAACAGCGCGGGATGTTGCAGCACCACCGCGACGTTTTCACGCACGGTGTCGAGGCCGATTTCCTGCTGGGTCGAACCACCGAATCGAATAGTCCCGGACAACGGCGTGTATAGCCCGAGCAGCAACTGCACCAAAGTACTTTTGCCGCCGCCACTGGCCCCGACAATCGCGACTTTCTCGCCCGGTGCAATCGACAGATCGAGCTGATCCAGCACCAGATCATCGCCATACCCGAAGCTCAGTCCTTGCACCTGAATGCCCACGGTGTCGCGGCCCTTGAACGGATCGACGCCGCCCGGATATTGCGGCTCGTCGGCCCGCGCCAGCAACTCGTTGATCCGCGTCAGCGCACCGCCGGCCGCGTAGTAGGCATATTGCAGATTGAGCAGTTGTTCGACCGGGCCGATCATGAACCACAGGTAACTGAACACCGCCAACATCTGCCCGATCGACAGGTCGGAAAACAGCACGGTCAGCATGGCCGCCGCGCGAAAGATATCGATGCCGAACTGAAACAACAGACCGCTGGCGCGGTTGGAAGCATCAGTCTTCCACTGCGAATTGACCGCGTAGTTGCGCACTTCCTGCGCGCGCAAACCAAGCCGTCCGAGGAAGAATCCCTGACGGTTGCCGGCGCGCACTTCCTGAATCGCATCGAGGGTTTCGCTCAGCGCCTGGGTGAAGCGCGCGGTGCTGTCGTTCTCGAGTTTCTTGAGATGCTTGACCCGTTTGCCCAACTGCACCGTGGCGTAGATCACCAGCGGATTGAACAGCAGAATCAGCAGCGCGAGTTTCCAGTGCATCCACATCAGGATGCTCGCGGTGCCGACCAGCGTCAGCATCGCCACCAGAAACCGGCTGAGGGTTTCGCCGACAAACTTGTCCAGCGTGTCGAGATCGGTCACCAGATGCGTGGTTACCGTGCCGCTGCCGAGGCTTTCGTACTCGGCGAGGGAAATGCGTTTGAGGCGATCGATCAAACGCACGCGAATGCGGTAGACGATGTCTTTGGCCAGGCGCGCAAACAGCCGCGACTGCAGGACGCCAAAGCATAGGGAGCCGCAGCGCAGGGTCAGTGTGACCAGCAGCATCAGGCCGATATAGCCCGCCGCTTGCTGCCACATCGACGGCAGCAGATGGTTCATGACTTTCAGTGCGGAATCACCGTGGCCGAGCAGGACTTCGTCCACCAGCAACGGCAGCAGCAACGGAATCGGCACGCTGCACAGCGTCGCCAGTACGGCCACGCCGTTGGCGATCCACAGGGATTTTTTGTGATGCAGTGCCAGTCGCCGGACTTCTGCCCAGCTCAGCCGGTCGACACGCTTTACGGCTGGCGTGTCATCGGCCGGGTCAGACACAGGCGGCGCGCTCCAGCCATCGGCCGAGCAGCGGCGACAGTTCGCTGAGCGGCTGGTAACCGTTGGTCAGCAACGCCAGTTGGCCATTGCGCTCGGCGAGCAGGGTCGGGAATCCGGCGATGCCCAGATCCTGCACCCAGGTGAAATCGGCTTCGGTGGCGAGGTGCTGATCGGCCCGGTCGAAAGCAGCGGCAAATTCGATGCGCGGTACGCCGGCCTGTTCCGCCAACTCGACAAGCACGCTGGCGCGGGTGACGTCGCGGCCTTCAACGTAAAACGCTTGTTGAATCAGACCGAGCAGAATCCATGCGCAATCCGGTGCCAGACTGCGCGCGGTGACGATGGCGCGACAGGCCGGCTCAGTGTCGTAGACAAAACCATCGGGCAGCGCACCGTAGAAATTGAACGGCTGACCGGTGGTGTCGGTGACTGCTTGCCAATGCTCGAGGATATAGCGCCGGGTGGTCGGCTCCAGCGCCGAACCACTGCCGGTGCGCAAGCCGCCGACCACCAGGTGCAGCTCGACCCCGGCTGCCTGCGCCTGCTCGACCAGCGCCTTGGCCACCGGAGCAAATCCCCAGCACCAGGAACACATCGGATCCATCACATAGAGCAGGCGCGCTGACATGGTTCAGGCCTCGGTGGATGCTTGCTTATAGTTGTAGCCGATCGGGTGCGGCATGTTGCGGGCCTTGGCCAGTTCGATCTGCTTCTGGCGGTCGATCGCACTGCGGCGAGTCTTCTCGCTCAGCGTGTCCCAGCAATGTGGGCAGCTGATGCCGGCCACATAGTGCTCGGAAGCGCGATCTTCAACACTGACCGGTGTGCGGCAGGCATGACATTGATCGTAGTCGCCTTCGCTGAGGTCGTGGCGCACGGTCACGCGGTTGTCGAACACGAAGCAGTCGCCCTGCCACTTGGTTTCTTCCTGCGGCACTTCTTCGAGGTACTTCAGGATGCCGCCCTTGAGGTGGTAAACCTCTTCGTAGCCCTCGCCGAGCATGTAGCTCGAGGCCTTCTCGCAGCGAATGCCACCGGTGCAGAACATCGCAACCTTCTTGTGCACGGCCGGGTTGAAGTGAGCTTTGATGTAATCAGGGAATTCGCGAAAACTGGTGGTTTTCGGATCGATGGCGCCTTCGAAGGTGCCGATCGACACTTCGTAATCGTTGCGCGTGTCGATCAACAGCACTTCCGGGTCGCTGATCAGCGCGTTCCAGTCTTGCGGTTCAACGTAGGTGCCGACCTTTTTGTTCGGGTCGACGCCTTCGACACCGAGGGTCACGATCTCTTTCTTGAGCTTGACCTTGGTGCGGTAGAACGGCTGGTCGTCGCAGTACGATTCCTTGTGATCGATGTCGACCATACGCGGATCGCTGCGCAGCCAGGCGAGCAGGCCGTCGATGCCTTCGCGGCTACCGGAAACGGTGCCGTTGATGCCTTCTTCAGCAATCAGCAGCGTGCCTTTGATGCCGTTGTCGACCATCGCTTGCAGCAGTGGCTCGCGCAGGTTGACGTAATCTTCGAGGGTGACGAACTTATACAGTGCCGCCACGACAATCGGTTGTGTCATGGTAATTCTCCAGGTGGCTACCCTCGTAAAGGGTGAACCGGATGCGAAAAAAAACGCGCCGGGTGAGCGGCGCGTTGCGGATTCTAGCAAAAACACGAAGATTTTAGGACCGCCAGATATCTATGTAGCAACACAAGACCCTGTGGCGAGGGGATTTATCCCCGTTCGGCTGCGCAGCAGTCGTAAACCCGGTAAACGCGGTTTCGGCAGAAACAACGGAGTTGAATGGTTTTGGGGCCGCTTCGCAGCCCAACGGGGATAAATCCCCTCGCCACAAAAGCCCCTCGACACAATGACTCTTCAGATCCAAATCAGTGCTTGCTGCCGCCGGCACACGTCGGCGAGGCCGGAGCGGTGCCGACGTCTACCCATTCCTGCGGGGTGTAGGTGTGCAGCGCCAACGCATGAAACTCGCCCATCAGCTCGCCGAGCGTGCCGTAGACTTTCTGGTGGCGCTTGACCCGACTCAGACCCTCGAACTGCGCGCTGACAACCACAGCTTTGTAGTGGGTCTGTAACCCGCGACTGTGCATGTGGCTTTCATCCAGCACTTGCAGATGCTCGGGCTGTAGCAGGCCCAGCGTCGATTCGATGCGTTGTTGCATGCTCATCACGAACTCCGCTTATGGCTTTTTCTTGGCAGGAGCGGCGCCTTTAGGCTCCAGCTCGGCGGTCATGTCAGCCAGCAGCTTGTTGACTACAGGCACTGCGCTTTCCAGCTTGGCTTGAGTCATCTGGGCCGATTGCTGAGTCAGCTGCGGCATTTTTTCCAGGACTTTCTTGCCCAGTGGCGACTTGTAGAACGCTACCAGGTCTTTCAGCTCGGATTCGCTGAAGTTGGTGGTGTAGAGCTTGACCATGTCCGGCTTGAGCTTGTTCCAGCCAATGGCCTGATCCAGCGCGGCGTTGGCCTTGGCCTGATAGGTTTCCAGAAGGGCTTTCTTGGATTCCGGGGCTTTGGTCTGCTCAAAGCGCTGAGCGAACATTTGCTGAACTTGCATGTACACCGGAGTGCCCAGTTTGTCAGCGTGTGCCAGGGTCAGGAAGGCTTCGGCACTGGCGTTATGGCTGGCGGTATCGGCAAAAACCGGGCCGCTGGCGCAAACCAGAGCTACCGCGGTACAGATGGCACGAAGACGAGTCATCGAGTTTCCTTTTCAGCTGAGCGAGGTAAAACCCCAAGGGCGACCATTCTGCGCCTGAATAACGCTGCGGCTCAACCCCCGAGCCTTGCCGCGCTTGATTGGCGGGCGTTAGCGGTCAACAATCAGATCGATGGAACCACTTGGGTCGAGCCCGGCCTAAACAGCGCAAACAGACCAACAGGAGTGTGCACGATGAGCCGTATCGAAACCGACAGCCTGGGCCAGATCGATGTCCCGGACGACGCCTACTGGGGCGCTCAGACGCAACGCTCGCTGATCAATTTCGCCATCGGCCAGGAAAAAATGCCGCTGCCGGTGCTGCACGCACTGGCCCTGATCAAGAAAGCCGCGGCCCGGGTCAATGACCGCAATGGCGACCTGCCGGCCGACATCGCCCGCCTGATCGAGCAAGCCGCCGACGAAATCCTCGACGGCCAGCACGACGAACACTTCCCGCTGGTGGTCTGGCAGACCGGCAGCGGCACGCAAAGCAACATGAACGTCAACGAGGTGATTGCCGGTCGCGCCAACGAACTGGCCGGCAAACCGCGCGGCGGCAAGTCGCCGGTACACCCGAACGATCACGTCAACCGCTCGCAAAGCTCCAATGACTGCTTCCCGACGGCCATGAGCATCGCCACCGTGCAAGCGGTGCAGGCGCAACTGCTGCCGGCCATCGCCGAGCTGTCCGGAGGCTTGGCGGAACTGGCGGCGCGCCATATGAAACTGGTGAAAACCGGACGCACGCACATGATGGACGCGACGCCGATCACCTTCGGCCAGGAAATTTCGGCGTACATCGCGCAACTGGATTACGCCGAACGCGCGATTCGTGCGGCATTGCCGGCAGTGTGTGAGCTGGCGCAGGGCGGCACGGCTGTAGGTACCGGGCTGAATTCGCCACATGGTTTTGGTGAGGCGATAGCAGCAGAACTGGCGGCGCTGTCCGGTTTGCCATTCGTCACCGCGCCGAACAAGTTTGCCGCGCTGGCCGGTCACGAGCCGCTGACCACCCTCTCCGGCGCGCTGAAAACCCTCGCCGTGGCGCTGATGAAAATCGCCAACGACCTGCGTCTGCTCGGCTCCGGCCCACGCGCGGGTTTTGCCGAGGTGCGTTTGCCGGCCAATGAACCGGGCAGCTCGATCATGCCCGGCAAGGTCAACCCGACGCAGTGTGAAGCGCTGTCGATGCTCGCCTGTCAGGTCATGGGCAATGACGTCGCGATCGGTTTCGCGGCGAGTCAAGGTCACCTGCAATTGAACGTGTTCAAACCGGTGATCATCCATAACCTGCTGCAATCGATTCGCCTGCTGGCCGATGGCTGCAGCAACTTCCAGCAGCACTGCATTGCCGGGCTGGAACCGGATGCCGAAGTCATGGCCAAGCATCTGGAACGTGGCTTGATGCTGGTGACGGCGCTGAATCCGCATATCGGTTATGACAAATCGGCGGAGATTGCCAAGAAGGCTTACAGCGAGGGGCTGACCTTGCGTGAGGCGGCGCTGCAACTGGGTTATCTGACCGATGCAGAGTTTGATGCGTGGGTGCGGCCGGAGAACATGATCGAGGCTGGTGCCAAGGGCTGAAATTTGTAGTGATTTATAGTCCGCCATCGCGGGCAAGCCACGCTCCCACAGGAAATTGCATAACCCTGTGGGAGCGTGGCTTGCCCGCGATGAACGATGACGCGGTTAACCGGCAGCCATCCGTAACCGCCGCGCGCGTAATCCGGCAATCAACGAAGGCCCCAACGCCACCAGCGCCGATCCAACCACCACCAACACCGCCCCGCCGTAGCCCAGCGCATTGATCTGCTCGGCATGCACATATTCCGGCCACATCCGCGCCGCAATCGCCACCGCACCGAACGTCACCAATGGCGTAATCGCCAACGTCGCACTGACCCTTGATGCTTCCCAATGCGCCAGCGCTTCGGCAAACGCGCCATACGCAATCAAGGTATTCATGCAGCACGCCAGCAGCAGCCAGCCTTGCAATGGACTCAGTTCCAACGCTTCCAGCGGATGCACCCACGGCGTCAGCAGCAACGCGCAGAACAGGTAAATCACCATCATCACCTGCAGCGAATTCCACACCGTCAGCAACTGCTTCTGGCCCAGCGCATAAAACGTCCACACGGTTGAAGCCAGCAGCACCAGCAGCACGCCTGCGGTGTAATCGGACAACGAGGTCAGCAGCTCAGCCAGGCGCTGATTGAAGAACAGCGCAAAGCCAAGCAACAGCACCAGCAGCCCGATACCCTGGCCAATGCTGAAGCGCTCCTTGAACACGAACAGGCTGGCGATCAGCAACATGATCGGCCCCATCTGCACCACCAATTGCGCGGTTCCGGGGCTGAGCAGGTTGAGGCCCATCAGGTACAACACGTAATTGCCGACCAGCCCGAGCACCGCCATCAGCACCAGCCAGCCGCCCTTTGGCCCGAGCACCTTGCGACTCGGTAAACGTCGGGTAGCCGCCAGATAAATGAACAGACAGCCGCCTGACACCAACAAACGAAACCAGGTCACGGTGACCGGGTCCATCACCAGCAGCACCTGTTTGAGTTTGATCGGCAGAATTCCCCACAGCACCGCGGTCAGCAAGGCGAGGAACATTCCGTAGACCCAGCGACCCGATGAAACGTGCATGAGAACCCCAAAAAGACTGCGACAGGAACGGCCATTCTAGGCGCAGCGGCACAGGCGACACAGAGACAGTTGCGCTCCAGCCGCAAACGCAACTGTGCAGGTCGCAGCAGAATATTGACGATTGGCCGTTGATCGGCTCGCCGGGCGCGGTAAGTGGTTCAGGCATAAGCTCGTTGCATCCACTCGGGACACTACTGACCAAGGAGACCGTCATGTTAGGCATGCGCGCCCAGGATCCCGCTCCCGCCACGCACTTTCGCAGCGATCGCCTGTGCCGGGTGAATGGCGAACTGTTTTTCAGCACCCGGGAGAATACCCTCGAAGGGCCGTTTGACAGTCCCGAGAAAGCCGAGCAAGAGATCCGCGCCTACATCGCGCGGATGCAGCTGTTGGATTCCCACAGGTAAGTTGTGGTGATCCAATCGCTGGCAAGCCAGCTCCCACAGTGTTCGCTGGTGTACACAATATCGGTGTCTACCCCGAAAACCTGTCGGAGCTGGCTTGCCAGCGATGACTATCCAACTGACAAAAAATATCTCAGAGCTTAACGAACCGCCTCAAACAACCCCGTCGCCCCCATCCCGCCACCCACGCACATGGTCACAATCCCATAACGCAAATTGCGCCGCTGCAACTCGCGCACCAGATGTCCGACCTGCCGCGATCCGGTCATGCCGAACGGGTGACCAATCGAAATCGAGCCGCCATTGACGTTGTACTTCTCGTTGTCGATCTCCAGCCGATCACGGCTGTACAGGCACTGCGAAGCGAACGCCTCGTTCAATTCCCACAAATCGATATCCGCCACTTGCAAACCTTTTGCCTTGAGCAGTTTCGGCACCGAGAACACCGGGCCGATGCCCATTTCATCCGGCGCGCAACCGGCCACGGTGAAACCACGGAAAAACGCTTTCGGCTTGAGCCCCAGTTGCAGGGCTTTTTCCAGGCTCATCACCAGCGTCATCGACGCACCGTCGGACAGCTGCGACGAATTGCCGGCGGTCACCGAACCGTCCTCGGCGAATACCGGTTTCAGCCCGGCGAGGCTTTCATAAGTGGTGTCCGGGCGATTGCAGTCATCGCGCTCGACGATGCCGTCAAGGATCTGCACGTCCCCAGTGTTCTTGTCCTCTACCCGGTATTTAACCGCCATCGGCACGATTTCATCGTTGAACAAACCCGCCGCCTGCGCCTGCGCAGTGCGAATCTGACTTTGCAGCGCATAACGATCCTGCGCCTCACGGCTGACGTCATAGCAACGTGCGACGATTTCGGCCGTCTGGCCCATCGTGTAATAGATGCCCGGCGCCTGCTGCTTGAGCAGCGGGTTGATCAGGTGATCGGTGTTGACGCTTTTCATGGTCAGGCTGATCGACTCGACGCCACCCGCGACAATGATGTCGCTGCAGCCTGAGGCAATCTGGTTCGCCGCAATGGCAA
The DNA here is from genome assembly GCF_048822895.1 of Pseudomonas sp. P4795. Lineage (NCBI taxonomy): Bacteria > Pseudomonadati > Pseudomonadota > Gammaproteobacteria > Pseudomonadales > Pseudomonadaceae > Pseudomonas > Pseudomonas sp. P4795. The sequence goes on from NZ_JBMFBT010000002.1 coordinate 214,352, forward strand.
TCGCCTGCAAGCCCGACGAACAGAAACGGTTGAGGGTCATGCCCGCCGTGCCAGTGCCCAATTGCGAGAGCACCGCCACATTACGGCCGATGTTGTAGCCCTGCGCGCCCTCGTTGGAACCGGCGCCGACGATGCAATCCTCGACGCTGGCCGGGTCGATGTCGTTGCGCGAGAGCAGCGCGTTGACGCAATGCGCGGCCATGTCATCGGGGCGGGTCTGGTTGAACTTGCCGCGAAAGGATTTGGCCAGGCCGGTCCGTACGCTGTCGACGATCACCACTTCACGCATGGCATACCTCATTGTTGTTGTCGGTTGAGAGTGGACCGAGCATAAGTCCACCCGATTCCCGACCGCGACAATCATTCACCTCGCGTATGCGTGTTCATCGTTTTCAGTCTTTGTGTTTTTTGGCCTTCTTGTCGGATTTCTCGAATGCCTCTTCCAGCGCCTGGTTGATGGTGCGCAAGACTTTGACCCGCGCCCAGCGCTTGTCATTGGCCTCGACCAGCGTCCACGGCGAGATTTCGGTGCTGGTGCGGTCGACCATGTCGCCGACTGCCGAGCGATACGCGTCCCACTTGTCGCGGTTGCGCCAGTCGTCTTCGGTGATCTTGAAGCGCTTGAACGGGATTTCCTCGCGCTCCTGGAAACGCTCCATTTGCGTGTCCTTGTCGATCGCCAGCCAGAACTTGACCACGATCACCCCGGCATCGGCGATCTGCTCTTCGAAGTCGTTGATCTCGCCGTAAGCACGCATCCAGTCGGCGGTGCTGCAAAAGCCCTCGACCCGTTCCACCAGCACCCGTCCGTACCACGAGCGGTCGAACACGGTGAACTTGCCGCGTGCCGGAATGTGTCGCCAGAAACGCCACAGATACGGCTGCGCACGTTCTTCTTCAGTCGGCGCGGCAATCGGCACGATGCTGTACTGACGCGGATCGAGCGCCGCCGCCACCCGGCGAATCGCCCCGCCCTTGCCCGCGGCATCATTGCCCTCGAACACCGCAATCAAAGCGTGGCGACGCATGCGTTTGTCACGCATCAGACCCGACAGCCGCGCCTGCTCGGTGATCAGTTGTTCTTCGTAGTCTTTCTTGTCCAGATGCTGGGTCAGTTTGAGGCTGTCGAGCAGGTTCAACTGATCGACAGCGATACCCAGCGGCTGCGCGCTGACATCTTTTGGACGGACATCCGGACGCTTCAGCGCCGCTTGCAGCCCCTCAAGCAAGATCTTGCCCACCGCCAGACTGCGGTAATGCGCGTCCATGCCTTCAATCACATGCCATGGCGCGTAGTCGCGACTGGTGCGGCGCAGCACGCGCTCGCCGAATTTCACGAACTTGTCGTAGGTTGCCGATTGCTGCCAGTCCAGCGGGCTGATGCGCCAGCTGTGTAGCGGGTCGTCGGCGAGTGCCTTGAGCCGTGCCTTCATCTGTTTCTTGGACAGGTGGAACCAGAATTTGAAGATCAGCGCGCCTTCGTCGCAGAGCATCTTTTCCAGGCGCTCGGCACCCGCGATGGCCTGATCGAGTCGCGGGTCCTTGAACATCCCGTGCACTCGCGCCTGCAACATCTGGCTGTACCAGTTGCCGAAGAAAATCCCCATGCGCCCCTTGGCCGGGAGCATCCGCCAGTAGCGCCAGGCCGGTGGTCGCGCCAGTTCTTCGTCGGTCTGCTGATCGAAAGTGCGCACTTCGATCAGGCGCGGGTCCATCCATTCGTTGAGCAGTTTGACCGTCTCGCCCTTGCCGGCGCCTTCGATGCCGTTGATCAGAATGATCACCGGGAAACGCTTTTGCTGCTGCAACTCGAACTGCGCTTCGAGCAGCGCTTCACGCAGCGCAGGGACTGCGGCCTCGTAGTTTTCTTTGTCGATGGCGTGACCGATTTCAGCGGATTCGAACATGGGCGACTCCTTTTCAGAATGCAGCAAGACTAGCGGATTGGGCACGAGCGTGGCGCAGAAATTCCTGCCTTAAAGCAAGTTGCATGAATGCACATCCTGTGGCGAGGGAGCTTGCTCCCGCTCGACTGCGCAGCAGTCGCAAATCAGGCAGTTGCGTTGTGTCAGGTTTAATCGAATCGCCTGATTTCAGGGCTGCTTCGCAACCCGGCGGGAGCAAGCTCCCTCGCCACAAGAGTTCGCCGACTCATCTCCAACCATCGAGTGTGCTTCAACCTGCCAATGCCCGGCTTGCCATGGATCAAGCGCCGCCCGCCTGATCGGCTAGAATGGCGCCCTTGTCGTTGCCGAGCCTGCCATGAAACCTGCATTGCCCCACGCCCAACTCGACTGGGATGACCAGGGACTCCCGCGCTCGCGGGTGTTCAATGATGTGTATTTTTCCGACCTGTCGGGGCTGGATGAAACCCGTTATGTGTTCCTCGAACAGAACCGCCTGGCCGAGCGTTTTGCCGAGCTGGGGTCAAACGGGCGGCTGGTGATCGGCGAAACCGGGTTCGGCACCGGGCTGAATTTTCTTTGCGCATGGCAGCTGTTCGAACAACACGCGGTGGCCGGTGCGCGACTTCATTTTGTCAGCGTGGAAAAGTACCCACTGAGCCCCGCCGACCTGCAACGCGCCTTGGCGTTGTGGCCAGAGCTGAAACCGTTGGCCGATCAGTTGCTCGCGCAATACGTGGCGATCCACCAAGGTTTTCAGCGCATCGTGCTGGATAACGGTCGCGTGACCTTGACCCTGCTGATCGGCGATGCGCTGGAGCAACTGCCGCAACTCGACGCGCAGATCGACGCATGGTTTCTCGACGGTTTCGCCCCGGCGAAAAACCCCGACATGTGGACCGCCGAGCTATTCGCCGAACTGGCGCGACTGGCAGCGCCCGGTTCGACCATCAGCACCTTCACCAGCACCGGTTGGGTGCGACGCCTGCTCAACGCTGCCGGGTTCAAGATGAAACGCACACCGGGCATTGGCCATAAATGGGAAATCCTGCGCGGCGCGTTTCTTGGCTGGCCAGAAGATGCAGCGCCACCGCTCGCGGCCAAACCATGGTTCGCCCGCCCTGCGCCTCTAAGCGGTGAACGCCGCGCGCTGGTGATCGGCGCCGGTCTGGCGGGTTGCGCCAGCGCCGCCAGCCTCGCCGCACGCGGTTGGCAGGTCAGCCTGCTGGAGCGCCACGACGCGGTGGCGCAGGAGGCTTCGGGCAACCCGCAAGGCGTGCTCTATCTGAAATTGTCCGCGCATGGTACGGCGCTTTCGCAAATGATCGTCAGCGGATTCGGCTACACCCGACGCCTGCTCGAAAGCCTGCAACGCGGCACCGACTGGGACGATTGCGGCGTGCTGCAACTGGCGTTCAATGCCAAGGAAGCCGAGCGTCATACGCAAATCGCTGCGGCGTTTCCAGATGATTTGGTGCACTGGCTCGATCAGCCTGCGGCGCAAGCCCGCGCCGGGGTCGCGCTGGCCCACGGTGGTCTGTTCTACCCGCAAGGTGGCTGGGTGCATCCGCCGGCGTTGTGTCAGGCACAAGCCGCGCAACCGGGGATTGAATTGCTCAGCCATCAAGAAGCCGTGGAACTGCGCAAAGTCGGCGATCAGTGGCAGGCGTTCGATGGAGAACGGTTGATAGCCGAAGCACCCGTGGTGATTTTGGCCGGCGCCGCCGAGATCAAGCGCTTTGCGCAAAGCGCTGACTTGCCACTCAAGCGCATTCGCGGACAAATCACCCGTCTCGCGCAGACCGACCAGAGTCAGGCTCTGACTACCGTGGTGTGCGCCGAAGGCTACGTCGCCCCGGCGCGTCTGGGTGAACACACGCTTGGCGCGAGTTTCGATTTCACCAGCGACGACCTGACCCCGACCACTGCCGAGCACCAGGGCAATCTGGCAATGCTTGAAGAAATTTCCTCGGACCTGGTCAGCCGTCTACACATCAGCGAACTCGACGCCGAAAGCCTGCAGGGTCGTGCCGCATTCCGCTGCACCAGCCCGGATTATCTGCCGATCGTCGGCCCGCTCGCCGACCGCCAAGCCTTCGCAGAAGCGTACGCGGCACTCGGCAAAGATGCCCGCCAGGTGCCAGACATCGCCTGTCCGTGGCTCGACGGTTTGTACGTCAACAGCGGCCACGGTTCGCGCGGTTTGATCACCGCGCCGCTGTCCGGCGAATTGCTCGCAGCGTGGCTGGACAACGAGCCGCTGCCACTGCCGCGCGCCGTCGCCGAGGCCTGTCATCCCAACCGTTTCGCCTTGCGCCAGCTTATTCGAGGCAAATAAATCCAGCGCGGCGGATGGCCCTTCCGCCCGTCAGCCACTGCGTCTTATAACTTATCGTTCTAAAACTCCCACATCCGCACCGGGTCAGTTTCTGAGTGCGCGCCCTTCTGGCGCAGAAACGATTGACCCTCCCCAACGGAAAAACCGGTAAGGAATTTATGTGCGGATTAGCTGGCGTATTCCAGAGGCGCTAGAACGGGGGTTTTAGCGCCTTTTGAGGCCCCTGAAAGGAACTCCAAGGAACTACTGTTGGTACGAAAACTGGTACAAAGCATTTTCCCCTTCCTCCGGCGTTCTGCCGACCGATCACAATCCCTACTGACACGATTCTCTCACATGCTTCTGCAACACCCTCAAGGCTGCTTGATCCGCGATGATTCCGGCGCGGATATCGAAAACAGTTCGCCCAGCAATTGAAGTGAGTTCGACGGTTCCTGCATTACCCAGGCCGGCGGGGTTGGTGGTACCGGACACGTCGCCGCTATCGGCACGACAACTGCCCGCGATGCGCAGCCGGCGAGCAGAGTCGTCAGCAGCACGGCGCAGCCTTTCATTTTCAGCGAGATCATTCGTTTTCTCCTTGGTTGCTTTGGCATCTAGGTCGGCACGGGCTTGCTCGGCGGCCTGCTGCTTCTCCAGCGCCTGACTGGTTTGGGCGTGCGCGGCATTGCCGATGGTGGTCAGGTCGGACTGGTGGGCCAGGGCCTGGTCACTCAGCTGCTTTCCGTAGCGCCAGGCATCCACTTTCCATGTGGAAAAACAAGCAATGGCCATCGCCAGCAGCACCACGGCCAGCTTCTGCACTGGCGTCATCACGGCACATCCTTGAAGAACACGTGATGCCCCAGGCGCAGTGTCTCCTTGCCCTTCGCCGCCCAGGTCGGAGCCTTGGGCATCGTGGTCGCGTAGTAGTGCGTGGCCCCGCCAGTTGGATCTGGTACTGCGCCCGACATCACCTGGTCAGCTGCGCGCTGGGCCTGGGCGAACTGCGCGGCCGGGATCGGTTTGGCGCCACTCAGGTAGGCGTAGTTCGGGTCGTTCTGGTTCCAGCAACTGAACTGGTACTTCTTCAGGCACACACCGGCATAGCCCTCGCCCCACCACGACTTCTCCCTACCATCGAAGACGCGGTTACGGATTGTCCAGGCCACGGCGATCTGGCCGGCCGCACCTTCGCCACGAGCCTCGCCGTAAAGTGTGCGCGCCAAGATATCGCGATCTTTTTCGGTTGCTGTCATCGGTTTTCTCCAAGCAAAAAAATACCCGCTCAATGGCGGGTTTCAGGGTCAGGTAATGCAGGCCAGTCGGGGGTGTCTGGCCATCCGGGGCGTTCTAGTGTTTTGCTGAGAGCGATCAGATAACGCTTCCATGCTTTCCACAGCACTCGATCGTCATCACTGATCTCGTCAATGTCTACGCCGGCCTGCAAGGGGCTTAAAACTTCGTTGGCAGTGGCGCGCAACGTATCCAGCTGCGATTTTGCGCTAGCAACCCTCTCCCGATCAGCGTCAAGACTCACCAGCCAACCCGGGACTTCCTCTACCAATGTTTCGCCCGGCGCCAACTCGGTATCAGGGTCAACGCCTCGCCAACCGATCGCAGTAATTGCATAAGCCATCATCGTTCCATCCCGTAGCCACAGACATCAATGTAAGAGTTGCCGCCCGTGCCGCTGTTGGAATAATCCACAAACTGAGCGGTGGAAAGGGGCGCTTGAGACTTGAATCTGGTGCCCGCCGCGACCTGCTGAAGAACAGCTGAGGTCAATCCGGGAAATTGGACAAACATCACCGGCGTCCCAATGTTGGAGAACATGAAAATCGCGGTCTGTGTCACAGGGGGCACCACTGTCGAGCAGTTGACACCGGTCGGAGTGGTCGCGGCGCCGGCGGCAAGCACGCGAAACGGCGCTGCCGGAATATTTTCGCGGTACTCGATAAATCCTTGGTTGACGATGAAGCTGTACAGCCCTGTCGCGCCGCTGGTTCGAAGAGCGCAGATAAATCGACGGGACGCATCACCGGTCTTAGTTCTCGCGGTTCCGCTATAGGGTGCGGAAGGTGTCGTGGCGACCAGCTCAATCGCCGGCGTTCCTGCGTTGTCGTAAAGGTAAAGGTAGTACCAAGTGTTGCCAGACAGGCTCAGCCCCGAAAGCGTCAGACCGTTCGGGACGTAGATGTTTTTGCCTGGGCCGGGAATGTAGGCCGTTCCCGAGGTAACGCTGATCCCGGTGCCGGACGTGTATACCGGAAGCAGCCCGTCAATATAACCACGACCGACGCCCAAGGAGGCGGCAGCCGCGGCCGATGCGGCGGCCGATGAAACTTGCGCCTGAAGCTTGCCGGCGGCGATGACAATTGAGTCAGTCGCGACTACTGGCGTATTTGTCGTGGTCACGAACCCTGAGAGCGCCGAGGCGATCGCCCTGACCGCTGAGAAATACAGATTCGTTGCGCCCTCGGGAACCCCGTCGCTGTTCGTCAGGTTAAGAGCAGCACGAACGCCGGCGGTCGTAGGATCAACGCCAAGCACAGCCAACACACCGCCGAACTGGTTGACCAGCGCCCGCAGCGCATCAGCTGAATCTTTGACGTAACCCTGCATCGGCGCCAGCGCATAAGTGCCGGATGCGTTGGTGGCCCCCAGATAGGGCGGTGCGATCGACAGCGCAGTATTGCTGGCGATGTTGGTGACCTCGTACCAACCGCCGTCTGGGCCACGAAAAGCATCCCCTACCCGGCTATTGGCGATAAATGCTGTATTCGTGCCGATGATGGCGTTGGAATTTTGGGTGACAGAAACCGTTCCTGACTTGTACCAGGGCATTGAGTGTCTCCAGAAAATTCAGGATCAGGCCAGTAATTTGGCGCAGAGGAATGGACGGTGACCTTGGTCAGTCCAGGCAGTTGTTGCGAGGCTGTACATCATTATTCGCCCCCCAGCGTAATCGACACCCAGCGCACAGCCGCCACCGGTTGCGTCGTTATGGCAATTCATCGCGAACGGGTTAAGGGAGATGTACTCGCCGACTCCGAGGAGTTTGCTGATCGTCCAGATGTAGCGACGACCAACCGTCAGCTGCTCACTGCCCGCGTAGGTCCAGTTGCCAGCGGCAAAAGTGACCACGACGGCAGGCGCACCGCTGTCGTAAACGAGCGCGCCAGCCCCATCCCAAAGGCACATCCCGTACGCGGCTGTCCCCATCGACGCCCAAGCGGCCACGAAGTACAGACCGCTGAGGTTTGCATCAACCACCGAAGCCTTCATGGAGAACCCGGTCCAATTGCCGGGGCCTCCGGTGAACCATACCGAGATCGGCACCTGGATGGTCCCGGTCTGATTTGGGCGAATGAACACAAGCGGTGGATCCGCGCTTGTCACCGCCCTCGCAAACGTCCCGGTGACATTGGTGCTGCCGGAATACGACCCTTTGGTCAAAACGCAGAGCCTTGGTGCATCCGAATCGATCTGAACAAATGAATTATCGTTGATGCTCTGAAACCCATAGCTCATGTCGAGTACCTGATGGCGTAACCCTTGGCGACGATCCTTGTCTGCAGAGTTGAGGCGGTCGACGATGGATTCTTCGGGAGAACTATCACTTGGCCGACTGACGTGGTTACAAAGGGGTAGGACTTGGTGTTGCCCAGGCCATCGTTCTCCGCCGCCTGCACATCCTGCGCCCTCGTCGGGATGATCATGAGCACGCAGTTGGCCGGGTTGAAGCCGGGGATGCTGATGGTGTAGCTGGGCACGGCCCCACTGAAGTCGATTGCGCCCTGCCAGATCACTTGGTAGGTAAAGCTGTTGGTGTCCATGGCGAGCTGGCCGCTCTCGTCAAAAACACGCAGGCCGAATGAAGCCATTGATCACCCCAAATAACCGAGCCGGACGCGCAACGTGTTGTTGCTGTCGTAGACGGAGACGTTCAGCGAGTTAATCACCAGTCGGCCCTGTCCAGGCACGATGCCGTTGATCTCAAGCGTCCCGTCTTTGTTGAGAATCCAGCCTTGCTGGCCGGCAATGTAGTTGGTCGAGCTGATGTAGTTGCCAATCTTGGCGTTGGTGATCGTGCCGTCGGCGATGAACGCCGAGTTCATGAACACCTGCCCACCCTGCACCGCGAACGGGACGGAGATGGCGCCGCCGGCAATGGTGTTGACGATGGCAAACCGGTCAGCGCTGACTAGAAACTGGCTTTGCAGACCGGCGCCGGTGTTTTCGATCCCAAGCCCAATACCCGCCGCCACGTACTGGCCATTCTGGGTGACCTGCATCTTCACCGACCACATGGTCGAGAGCTTGCCGCTGGTGTCCGCGTAGGCGGTCGAGGTTTCTTGAATGGCGACTGTGTTCTCGCCGACCTTCACATTCACCTGAGTGAGCGCCTGCGCCGTGGCTTCCTTGTCGGTGGCCACGGTCTGCCGCAGATCTGTGACACTGGCTTCGTTCTCGCCGACTTTTGATGTGAGCGTTTCGGTCTTTTGCGCTATTGCCAGATGCTCCGAGGCGCGCACCTTTTCTTCCTTGGCGATTGCGGCTGTGCTTCCCCATTCCTTCAGGGCGCCATCCAGATCACCCTGCCCGTCGTCATCACGCCATGAAGCGCGAAGCGCCTCGAAGGCCGACGAGGTAGCCGTTACCTCGCCGTCCAGCTCAGTGATTTGTGTTGTGTGAGTAGCGACCTGCTCAGCCAAGCCATTGGCCGTTTCAAGAAGGTCGCCTACGTCGGCCCAGTACACGAGATTCGGCGGAGGCGTTGCGAGCGGTACATCCTGAACCGCCTGATAGATCTGCCCTCCTCCGACAATCAGTTGGCCTTTCAGGTAGGCCTGTTCTGGGTTGTAACCCTTCAGCCCATCAAGCGCGTCGATCTGATCCTGAAGGCCGGGAATTTTCTGGATCTCGTCCAACAAGTCCTGGCCAAGTTCCGTTTCGCCAATCTGGCCGGCGATCATTTCCAGAATCGCGGCGGCGTCCGAACTCGACTGCCCTTGCACACCAATCCCGATCGGATACCACGGCCCGATGTTGCCGATCTTGTCGACGATCCGGCCCCAGAAGTAAAACGTCACACCGGCCCGCAGGCCGAGCATGGAGAAGTCACTCTGCGGATAGGCCAGATCGGTCAGCTTAGTGGCGGCATCAAGTACAGTCGTCGGGCCGTACCAGATTTCCGTCCGCTGACTGTCCTCTGCACCAGCAGGGAAACCCCACTTCAGGTAGATGCCGAACAAAAGCGGCGTGGCCGTCAGGTAGCTGAGCGCCGGCGGCAATCCCTGCTTGCCCGTGAGGTTGGTCAGAATAGAGTTACGCCAGATCGAAGTGATGTCGAATGCACTCACCGCGCGAACGCGAGCCACGTAGGCGCCCGCATAAATACCGACCACGTCCACGTTGGTCATCCCAGTGCGCTGCAGCTTGATCCAGTTACCGCTGTCCTTGCGCCACTCCACGTCATAGCCAACCGCTCCGGGCACGGCTGGCCAGCTGATGGTCATGGTGGCCACGGCCAGACCCTGAACAACAGACGAGGTCGAGGACAGGGATACACTCGCCGGCGCTGGCACCACGGTGATCGGAATCACGCTGATCGGACGCTCTTCCAAGCGTGCACCGGTATCGATGTAGGCGAACTTGCTCGGCTCGTATTGCAGAGCGCTGATCTCGAAGTCGCCTTCGGTCGTGCGCCGGGTGCGCAACACGCGATACAGCGGAATCGCAAGGTCATCGGCGTCGAGCGCCCATTGCAGTTGCGCAATCGGCGGCTCGCTGTAGTTGGTGGTAACGGTCACGGCTCGGCCGTTGACGCTCTGCACTGTGCGAGCTTCCGCGCGGCCGCCGGGCAAGTTGATGATCAGCCGATCACCAGCCTTGGCTTGAGTGTCACGATCAAGCGTCACCACGCGGCCGGACGCCGACGAGATCCGCCCGCCCACCTCGCGCCCTGCCAGCAGCGAATCCGCCACCGGGATGATATGGCCCGGCAGTGGAATCACCCCCTCCATACCGGTCTTGAACGACACGGTACGGTCTTGGTTGTTGCTGAGAATCGCCCACTTTCCGCGCCGCTGCGCCTCGGAAGCGCGAGTGCAGCCAATGGCGCTCAATTCGGTTGGCCGGTCGCCGTAGCGACGTTGCAGAGCCAGATCCGCGAACGGAATGACGTCGGTGTCGTAGTTGTTCGCCGGGTTGTCATAGCTGACCAGCGCACGGGTGTACCGGGTCTTCGCCGAGGCGCTGCCGTAGGAGAACTTGCCGTCGATGACGTTGGCCCGGGTGAAGACGTAGTCAAAATCCTGCGCACGCGGCATGTCGGCCTGCATCACCAGTTGCCCCTGCGCCCAGTACGTCATGCCACGGTAAATACCGGCGATATCGCGCAGCAGCGACCAGGCATCCGCCTTGCCTTGCAGGTTCATGTCGCATAGGAAGCGCGGCTCTACGCCGCCCAACCCATTCGGCACCAACTGGTCGCAGTACTGTGCGATCCGGTACAGCTCCCATTTGTCGACCATGAACGGCTTGATGCGCTTGCCGAGGCCGAAACGGTCTTCGGTGCACACCCCGTAGGTGATCCACGCCGGGTTGTTGGTCCACGCCGACTTCATGCTGCCATCCCACGTCCCGGTGTAGGTGCGAAGGATTGGGTCGTAGTTGCTCGGAACCATCCAGCGCCGCGCCTTGCACTTCACAGTCACGGCCGGAATGTTGGTGAACTGCTCGGCGTCGAACTCGATGTAGAGCAGCGCGGTATTCGGGTAGCGCAGCTTGGCGTCGATCACTTCGGTGTAACCGGCGACCAGCATCGTGTCGGCGATCTTGTTCGTATTCTGGTTCGGCGTCAGGCGGCGCACGCGGATCTGCCAGCCCGTGGTGGCGTCCGGTAAATCGATGCGGCGCGAGCGCTCGTAGCGGGTCGTGGTCTTGCCGTCGGCCGCGTCCACCAGCACTTGCTGATAGGCGCCGCCGTCGGTGGCCACGTCGATGGCGTACTCGACGCGGTAGCCGCCGACATTGCCCTGATCGTCCTGTCGTTGCAGCGCGGGCCATGCCAGGCGCACGCGCACGGCCGAAAGTTGCGTGTTAGTGATCGAGCGCACCCACGGCGCATCGCTGCGCAACTCAACGTTCAGCGACGTTTCGTTCTCTACGGACGGGATGCCCGGGATGTACGTCTGATCGACCGAGCCGGAACGCCAATCCCAGCGCACGTTCGGAAAGTTGTAGTTGCCGCTGGCATCGCGGATTGGCGTGTTGTCCAGGTAGATGTCGTAATCGGTCGGGACGCTGTCGAACTCACCCTCGCCCACGGCGATCAGGATTTTTGCCAAGTTGGTCGAGCGCAGGCTATCGCTGGCCTCGGTCGGCGACTTCGGCTTGCTTTCCCCGCCTTTCGCGCCGTGGATATCGATCATCTGTGCTGCGCCCATACTTTCCTCCAGGCGAAAAAAAACCGCCTCATGGGCGGCCTGCTTACTGCGTGCGTTGTTACGTTTTGTCTTCGGCGTAAATCGATGCTGAGATGATCATCCCGCCCCATCTCCGGTCGCCGATGCAGATCGGCACAGGGTTGCCGCTCGCCGTGGTGTTCTTGGCGCTGCCGAAGGCGTAGGACGGGGCGTTCTCTGGCGATGAGCTTTGCTTGAGGCCGGAAGCTTGGGGGCTCAGCATTTGGAGCACACCACCAGCAACCAAGGCGATACCCGCAGGGGCCAGAGCCGGAACCCAGATGCTGACCACCAAGAGCACCGCGCCGAGGACTGTTTGAAGAATGCCAGCGCGCTTGCTGCCTTCGATTACAGGAACAATGCGAATCTCACGCGTACCGGCCAAGTCAAAGCCATCAAAGCCGACATTTTTGCCGTTCCGAAAAACTGCGAATCGCATGCCGAGTCGATCAAGGCGCCGGATTTCTTCTTCAAACCCACTTATCGTGTATTTGAGTGCCTTGAGCACTTCCCAAGACCTGCCTGAGTCCAGTAGCCGACGATGAGTTCGGCCAAACTTTTTTGCCAGCGAACCGGAAAGCTTGATCGTAGTCATGGGCTGATAATTGATTGCGAGTGCTGACATGTCTTCCTCGGGCATAAAAAAACCGCCCGGAGGCGGCTGATTGAATATTTAGGGTCAGAGGCAGCTTTTAACTGCCGATTCGATCCCGCTCCTGCCTGGCATGGCTGACCACGCCATTCGCTGATGAAGTGTTACGGAGCTACCACTTGAAGTCTTTTTGATTTCAAGCAGCTCATCGGCCATGTTGTTGCTTGCCACCCACAATCGATATCCTATTTCAGTTTCAACCATTGACGAATCCGTTCGCTCCGATTGCCACTTTGGGAAGACACACAAGGCATAGCGTTTTGGATCTTTTTTCGTCGCCGTAGTGATACTAGGATCGTTCTTTTCTAGGTCGCTGGGCGACACACACCCCGCCAAAACCGCCATTGCTGCCGCCGCTATCAAAATCCGCATGATCAATCCTCATCCTGAAAGCGCTGACTGTATCACCGGTTGCTGCTGTACGAATCCCCAGTAACGCCCAATGATTCGTGCGTAGTAGCGTTGCTGCTCACCCAGTGGAGGCAGTCATGGCTATCGAAGAAGATCTGGCGCGTGTTTTCTTGGAATCCCTTGAGAAAACTGAGGTAGGGAAAAAGCTCACCGTCAACTTCAAGGGCCTGCCTCGTCCGGTAGACGTCAAATACAAATTTGCTGGTGGCTGGGTCGTCGAACAAACGCTGATTCCAGGCATGTCGATTGAGCTTACCCGGGGCGAAGACAGTTTTCTTGAAGGCATTGATATAACCATTCAGCCAAACGAAGGGCTGAAGGAACTCAAAACCGATTAAAGGATTTCCCAGTCCTTTGCCTGCAAGCCCAAGGACTGGGATTGCGCCAATTTCGGCGCGTTATGACCTGGAGGTCAATGTGTCAAACAAAGCTCTAGAAGAAACCGTTATCGCCCAGTCGCAAATAATCACAGCGTTGATTGCATCGGTTAGGAAGAAAGATGCTCTCGACCTGATCCTGTTCAATCAGATGATCGAGTCGATGCGTAAGGACCATAAAGAAGATGCCGAGGGGAACAATAAGATCTACAACAAAGTGATAGAAACGGCGAAATCCGCCTGCCTCATTACGACGGAACAGCCACAAGTCCGCCGATAAACACTTGCAGTTTGTCCGCTTGAGCCGCAATCCTTTTGTCGGCAGCGCGACGACCTTCAATATCTGACTCAATGCTTTGAAGCCGACGCTCAATCAGGTTGGCTTTCTCTTGATGTTTTTGTTTCTCGCTCATGGATATCTCCCGCGGCCGAGCCGCATCATGTAGTTGGTTGTGCATCTTTGTGCCTGAGGATCAGGCGTGTTCGGTCCAGCCACGGACCACCGAAGACGATGATCTCGCTCGGGCGCCCGTACAGGTGGTGCAGCAGAAACGGACCGGGGCCGAACGTAGCCGAATCCTCGCCGCCCGGCAGAGCCGGCTCAGCGCCGAGGTAAATCCCCGCATGGTTCGGGTGCACTGTTCGACCGACCTGCATGACGATCATGTCGCCGCGCCGAGGCTGGTCTACGCGAAAGAAACCGGCGGCCTCGTAGTTCGCTTCGTAGAGACTGACGTTGTCTTTGCTCTCCCACCAGCCGTCGGCGCGCTTGAAAGCCTCGAACTCCAGCCCCCACTCGCGCTTGTACCAGTCGGCGCAGACCTGCCAGCAGTCCCACGCGCCGTGCACGAAGGGCCGTTTCAGCAGCGGTGTGCTTCCGGTCGGGGTGATGCTACGCAGATCGCCTTCCGGCCAACTCAGGATATGCCAGGGCAACGCAGTGGCCTCGCACATGGCCAGATCATGCGGGGAAGGCCTACTGGTGGCGTCAGGGTGCGAGTGAACAATGCCGATGACCTCGCCAATGTCCTCACCGGCGGCGTATTCCTCAGGATCGATTCGAAACTCTTCGTTCGGCTCCGTCGAGACGTTGCGGCAAGGGCAGTACTGCTGTTTTCGCCCGATCGCCAGCAAAAGCCCGCAGGACTCTTCGGGATAACACTGCTCGGCATGCAGTTGAATGGCTTTTAACAAGTGTTTACGCATAAAAAACCCACATTTCTGTGGGCTCCTTTTCATTCGGCGTTTCGGCTTCGCCTTGGCTCTGGCGGCGTGTTGACCGCAGCAGTGTGAGTCCAGCCCTTCCGGACTCTGGCTCGTATAGTTACTTTTTTGATTCCGGTAAGCTCAGCCCACTCCGATATGCACCGAGTTTCCCCATTAGCTGTCAGCATATGATTGCTGCTTTTGTTTCTTTGCTGCTGCGTGTCAGTAGCCCATCGGCAGTTGCCGGGCTCATAGTTGCCGCGCGAGTCTTTCCTGTCGAGAGTGGCGCCAATCGGCCTTTGCCCCATATCTTCGAAGAAGCTGGCGAAGTCTTTCCACCGCTCATTAACCGTGACCCCGGCGCCGCCGTAATTGGCAAAATTCGGGGCCTTTGGATTTGTACAGCGAGCGATCATGCTATTCCAAGAGCGGTACGTTGGCGTGCCGTACATCCCGTGCTTTGTCTTTACTTCAGCATCAAGGCAGCCACATGATTTAGTAAAGCCCCTGCTAAGCGCCTGCGCAGCAAAGGTTTTCTCAGTGCCGCACTCACACAAGCAATACCATCTTGCTGACGTGCTCTTGAACTGTTCTTTATCAGTAGACTTCCTGACCACGGTGAGCCGGCCGAACCGCTCTCCCGTCAAATCAATGAGCTTTGGCATTTCACACCCCTACAGTATGAAGCCCTAACTAATGGAGTGCGGCAGGCCGGTTAGGGGCCGGCTCTTCGGGGATCAACCTAGCCGCACAGACCCATTATATCAGCTCCTTGCAATCAAACTCACTGCAGGAAAACCCCCGAAATTAAGGGGATTGCCGGCCCCAAACCGACACTCACAGCCCGTAGTAAGCAAAGCGTTGCATTGATCTTTCTCGGGGTCGTCGGTGGGAGCCCCATCAATATCGAAATACGGGCCGGTGTACTGGCAATCTGGCCCCCTGTAACCCCCCGTCAATGCCCAATGACACAGCGTTGTCGCCTGCCGGCCAACGGATTCGCCGCCGACATCGCCAGGGCTCGCAAGCTCCCAGGAAACCGTCTCACCGTCCTCGTTCATCTTCTGGTCGATGTACCAGACCTCGATCGTCTCTTGCGTCGGATCAGCAGTTGGGTTGCCCGCCGGGAAGTTCTCAGCATCGAGATAGGTGCCCAGCGTGTGACGCATCGTCAGCTTGAACTCGAGCAAATCATCGAACGCAAGACATAGCGCCGTGATTCGCCCATTGACGTTGCCCACCGACAGCGATGGTCGTACCGCCGTACCATCGCCGTTGGCCTCGATGCCGTCGATCTGCATTGGCCAGGCACCGTACTCGTTGCCCTGCCAGTAAATGGCTTTGGCGGGTAGTTGATCGGCATCGGCGCCGGCTGTGATCAGCTCGGCCGGCGTGTGCGGGATCGCGTGCCCGTGGAAGCGCAACACGTCCGCACCGTAGTCCGTGCCGTCCAACTCGAAGAGCAGCACTTCGCTGCCAGGCTCTAGCACCTGGATGTCACTGATCAGCGGCATGGTTGCCCCTTATGGTTGGAATGCACGTTCGAACGTGGCGGTGAGTTTGAAAACGCCGCCGCCCACCGGAGTGGGCACGGGGTTCTTGCAGGTGAACAGGCCGAGCTGACCCAAAGGCGTCGTCCAGAGGAACGCTTTTGCACCGGCGTGCCGGTCAAGAAACGCCATGATCTCCAAGACCTTCGCTCTTTGGCCGGTGAATGAGATTGGATAGGAGTCCTCCTTGTTGTTGGGTCCGTCTCCGGTCTGTTGCTTGTAGCCGTCGCCGAACTGCGCCGTTCGCACTCGATACGTGATCTCGGGTGAGTCGCCGTGCTGGGTTGGCCAAGTGAATTTCTCGATCGCCATTACTATCTCCGATTGATCCTTTGCCAGATCGCTCCCCCTGGCTGCAACTCCTTGGCAATCGCTTTATCCACCACGGACTGCGCAACTTGCTGCACGCCTTTGCCGAGATCGGCCGACGCTTGCTGGCTGGTTGCGGGTGACTCCGCTGCTCCGGCTGTTTGCACTGATACCGCCACCGGGAAGTTGTAGGTGGCCCCACCTCCTCCGCTGCCGGACATTGCGGCCAGCGCAGGCCCGCCGCCAGATGTCAGCGGGGTGACGCTACCGCCACTCGCGCCAGTCATGAGGTAAGACCTGCCGCCCTGACTGAACAGCTCTGGCCCCTTTTCATTCACTTCATAGAAAGTGTTCGGTTCGACACCACCGCCAACAGAACGACCACCACCGAAGGACACGGATGCAGAGCTGGCATCAAACTGACTTCCGAAGGTCTGGGCACCAGACTCCGCCGCGCCAGCCGTTGCAGAAGCTGTTGCCCCACCTCCCGTGAAGTAGCTTGCAGCGGCGCCCACCAGACTGTTCAGCAATGCCGAACTGGCTTGCCGAGTGGCGATGCGTGCCATGTCCGCCAGAATCGACTTGGTGAAGTCCGCGAACGACAGCTTCCCGGTCATGGCGAAGTTGACGATCGCGTCCTCCATCGAGGTGAAGGCATTGGTGAACAGGCTTTTCGTTTGCCCGGCAACGTCGCGCGCCGATTCCATGTAGTTCTGGAAAGCCGACGTTGCGCCGGCGCGCCAATCTCCTTGAGCAGCAGAGATGTTTTCGTAATTCTCGATCACCGTGTCGCGGTATTTGTTCTCGGCGTTCTCCAGAATCGCGAGATCCTTCTCGTATTCTGCACTGCTGTATTTGTCTGGAGCGGTTTTACGGCGATCAAGCAGCTTCGCGCGCTCGTCGTTGAACTTGTCCGTTACGCCGTCCAAGTTGCTTTGCAGTCCGGCTTGACGGTCGCCAAGGCCGAGCGCCTGAGCAGCGCGCGTACCCGAGTTATCAAGTGCTGCGCGCTGCCGCTCCAGTTGCGTGACATAAGCTTCGGAAGCAACCCTGAGCTGCTTAAGCCGGCCCTCCTCAGCGGTGGCCAACACCTCCTGCTGGCTGTCAGCAGCCTTTTGCGCCTTGAGCATGTCCGATCTTGCATCGGCAATTTTATTGTCGAGCTCAATGGACTGCTCGGCCGTCGTGCTTTTCTTGGCCTTGGCTGCCTCAAGGGCGTCGATCTCGGCTTGATAAGCCGCCGTGACCTCCTCCTTCTCTGCACTGATCAGCACTGAACGCTGCGAGGCATAACTCTCTTGCGAGATCAGCCCGGCCTTCTGCGCGGCATCCAATTGCTTTTGGGTGTTCGCGTACTCGGCCTGCAGCTCCTTGAGCGCATTTTGCGCGGCGTTATAGGCCGTCAGGTCCACCGCGCCGGCGTTCGCTTTTGGATCTTTGTACTTGGCATCGATGTTGGCGAGGCTTTTGTTGATCAGCGCCTGGTCAAGGCGCGGATCGTTCGGTGCTCTCACGCGAATCTCGTCGATCCACCGAAGATAATCTTCCCGGTCCTTCTTCCTTTTCTCGGCGTTGGTGGCTGCGGATTTGTTGAGACGGTCAACATTCTCCATCGCCCGAATAGACTTTTGTTCGGCAACATTTTGGTCTGAGTCATATTTCGCGATGTCAGCTTTAGCTGCTTTCTCATCACGCAACATGTTCAGCTTGTTGTCGTAATAATCGATCATCTCCTGCTTGTTCTGAAACAGGCCAACGTCGCCTTTCTGAGCCCGAGCAAGCCCTGCCTCTGCGCCGGATATTTCCGACTCGATGTCGCGTCTGCCGACATTCAGTATCCCGTCCAGCGCTCCCGCCGCCGTTTCTTTGATTCCTTTCCAGGCTCGCTCTACAGCGCCCAGGTTGGCGGTGATCTCAGCCGAGCGGGATTTAACAGTTTCGGCATATCTGTCGGTTAGCAGTTGGGTGGCACCGATCGTGTCGCCCTGCTCCTTGAGTGCGGTGATTTGCGAGTAAACCGAGGCAGTCAGGAAGTGATATTGGTCATTCAGCTCTTTCGCTGCCCCGACCGGATCCTTGGCGATCTTGACGAACTCGGCGATGGTTGCGTCAACCGATTTGCCGGTGGCGTCTTCCATGGCCGCTGCTGCTTCAGCAATCTCCTTGAAGCTGCCACCCGCAACTACGCTGCTCGCCGCCAACTTGGCCAGCGACTCAGCCGCCTCGCCTGTAGTGCCGTTAGTAGCGCTGACCTGCTGGGCCAAACTGGCTAACTGATCAGCCGAAGTCCCAGCGTAATTGCCGGTCAGTATCAGAGCCTTGTTGTACTCATCTGCTTCTTGACTGCCTTGGCTGTAGCCGTAGATCAGCACGCCTATCGCAGCGGCTGCCGTAAGTACTGCGGCGGCCATGCCGACCACGCTTGCCGACGCGCCGGTCACGCTTGGCGGGAGAGCGCCGTATGCTTTTTTCGCATTCTCAGCAGCTTCGGCCGCCGTGTTGGAGCTTTCAGCCAGGCTGGACAGGCTCTCGCCCGCCTCGCCAGCGCTGTCGGCCACGTCCTTTGAGTTGGCGGCGATACCCGCGAGGGATTCGCCGAGCACTGCCGCGCCCGCGCCACCAGAAAACAGCGAGCGGAATTTGTCCTTGAGGGCGTCGAAGGTTGCACCGACACCGCCGAACGAATCCTTGATCTGGCCGCCCTGCTGGATCAGTACCATCAGTGGGCTTTGACCGCTCGCAAGGCTGGTGAAGATGTCAGTGAACTGGGCCGGCAGTTGGCGCAGCGCTGCTTGGGTTTGCGCCGAGGAAACGCCAGTCTTGCGCAACTCCTCATCGAAGTCGCCCAGCTTCTGCCGGGATGCATCGATGCGGGTGGAATAGTCGCGGAAGGTCTCCGCATCGATCAGGCCGGCGGCCTTGTACTTCTGGAGGTCAGCCTGCTGCTGGTCGAGTTTGTCGAGCGCGGCAACGGCCGGATTGATCTTGGCCAGCAGGGCCTGAAGCCCTTCAGCCTGAACACCGGTCGCTGCTGCTGCCTTCTTCGCCGATTCAGCCTGCCGATCAGTCGTGCCGACCAGCGCATCTGACTCAGCCTGCAGTCGCCGCTGAAGCGCGGCCAAACTGCTCACAGAGGAACTGGAATTTTCCAGTGCCGCTGAGTTGGTGTTCACGCTGGTCGTGAGGGTCTGGTAGTACTCGCTCGAATCAAGCGACGCCTTGGCCATGGCCGTGAGGCGCTTCATCGCGTCTTCGGTGGATTCGGACAGCTTGCCTTCGGCCGTGGCCAAGCCAGTGGTCGCAGTCGCCGCCTTATCGAAGCCAGCGGCCACTCCCTCGGCCGCTTTCTCGGCTTTGGCGCCAGCCTGAGTCAGGCGATCCAGATCCGTCGCGGCCTGGACGGCATCGCCCGAATTTACCTCGATGCCTAATTGCGCGATTGTGCCCGACATGAGTGCTCCATTACTTCGATTCGCTCATGACGAGCAAGGCCGCAACCTCCATCACCTGAAGGTCGGGGAAAATCTCTCTGAGTTGTTTTTTGCTGGTTCCGACAAATTCCGAGACGTCGCGGAGTGCCGTGTAATCAAGGCCGGTAGCCCCGCCCATACCGCTGCGCCACTGGGTGGACATGGCGTTGAAGAGAACGAAGGCAGGCCAGTTTTCGGCCAGCACCTCGCACTCTTCCTCGGGAATGTCAGCCATGGACAAGCCGAACGCCGCCAGATCCGCCTCAGACGGACCGGGCTCGTACATCAGGCGGGCGACCTTGCTCAGTTTCCCAGGCGGGCCGCCGAGAAGGCCTTCTGGTAAGCATCGACAATCGCGTCACCGGCACCGGCCGAGGTTTCCACCAGGGCGCGGATCGATTCGGCGTTGAATTTGTCATCGAAACCCCAGCCGGTGACCAGTTGCGTTACCTGCTCGATCTGTCGCTCGACGTGCGAGTCAGTGATCTCGATCAAGGTGAGCTCATCGCCCTTGGCTTTGAACCGATCCTGGTCTTCCTTCACGCTTTCCTGCCAGCCTGAGAACAGCTTCGCGAGCTCTTTACGGTCGCGGTACTTGAATTCGAACGGCACCTGAATCACCGTGCCGCCGACGCGAGGGATGTCGACGACAGCCTTGAACGTCGGGTTTTGAGCAATCTTGAATTTGGCCATGAGTTACACCACCGCCGAGTAGCGGGTTGGGCGACCGGTCAACGCAACGCTGATGACGCGGGTCATCAGGTTGTTGCGCGACATGGTCGGGGTCGAGGTGATCGAGACGTAGCCGTTGTAAACGATGCTGCTGCCGCCCGGCAGGTTCAGGCGCAGAGCTCGGGCCTGTTTGTCATCGTCCGCTGCTTCGCAGACATCGACATAGGGCTTGGACGGGTCGTCGGCAACCGTGATGCTCAGGGTGATCGGGTTCTTGGTGGTCGGCATCTGGCGATCATCGTCGTCAGCCAGGAAGCCGAAGGTCAGGAACTGCTGATCACCGCCGGTAGAGTTCAGCTCGGTAATCTGCGAGATCTCGGTGAACGAGGTCACTTCGCGCGCCGAACCAACACCGGAACCTGCCGGATACTGCTGAACGTTGGTGGTGTTGACGCCGCCCAGCGCAAAGGTGCCGCTGGCGATATCGGCAACGCGAACGGCACGGCCATCGAGGCGCGTCCAACCGGAGTTAAGCGCGATGATGTCGCCTTCGGCCAAGCCATGTGCTGCGGCAGTCGCAACCGCCGGGTTAGCGTTGCTCAGCGAGGTGAACGGGATTGCAGTGCCATAGGCGGAAGCAATTTCGAACGTTGCGCCGTTGGGCATTTGAATGCCAGCCATTGGTGTTTCCTCTTTTCAGACATGAAAAAACCCGCTCATGGCGGGTTCTGGGTTTGCCCAATGGGCGAATTAGTTGCGGTGCAGGAGGCCGCCTGGCTTGATCTCGTCACGGATCACGTCACGCACCTGATCGGCGATAGGCGTCAAAAAGTCTGCACCAAGATCAGTGTCTTTGATGCTGCTTGCCAACAGCTCGAGCACCGCGCCTGCCCCCTTGGCCAAGGCTTTTTCGAAATCGGTCGGTTCCTTGATGGCAAATTTTTCAGCGGAGGCCAGAAACTGGGATTCGATGCCGAGACCAATACCTGCGGTCACATATTGGCCATGGTCGTTGACCTGCATCTTCAGCGACCACATGTCGCGAATCTGCGCCTTGGTGATCGACGCACGCTCGACCTCGGCCTGACTGATGTAGGTCGCGCCATCGACCACGATGAATGGCTTGGGTGAAGATTCAACTGCATCACTCTCTACTGCCGGAGCCTTTCCGAGGTCGCCAATGTACGTCGGCCCCCAAGGCCCGCCATTGAACTCCATCAAATTCTTGTCGATCTTCCAGCCGGAAACACCCGGCACGTAGTCGGAACTTTGCATTTGTGTCTCCGTGGTTTAGTTGGTGTCAGCGCGATACATGAACGACACGGGCACGGTGAACGTGGTGTCGTCGGGAATGCCGGGGCCGGGATCGACAGGCGTCATGGTCACCACCGTCAACGCTCCCTTGGTGTTTCGCTCGTACAGCGGGAAAAGCGCGGCGATCTGATCGGCCAGCGCACCGGCCGCGCCCCGATACTTGCCCGACGGCGACACGATGCTGACCTGAAACACGCCGGCGTACAGCTTGTGGTCACCGGCCAGCGTGTTGCTCGCGGTGTCGGCCGGTAGCGTGAAAGCTTTCAGGTAAGTGGCGCCGTCTACGGGCGTGTAGGTCTCGTTCTCGACGACGACCTTCAGCGGTACCGGCAATGCTTTCGCCCAGTTGATCAGCCTGGCCTCGTAGATCGAGGCGATGACGTTGTGACTCATACCTGGTTGTTCCTGATGGCTTCCAGCACGATCTGCTGGAAGCGGGCCACGGTAACGCGGACCATCCCGCTCGGTGCCTGGGTCGAATGCCCAAACTCCAGCGGGATCGCATACCCAAGGCTGTTGGTGATGTAGCAGGTGTCGCCGGCTTTAAATTCGATTGCACCGGAAACGATCCGCGCCGTTGATTTGGCTCCGCTCGGATCAACCTCTTCGGTCGTGCTGCTGTCCGGCGCGCCGATGCTGAACATCCAGTTGCCGCGAAAGCGCCCACCTACGTATCCCTTGCCGGCGACCAGCCCGTTCACGTTGTAGTTCTGATCGCGTTCGGTCTTCGTCAGCGGTTTGGCGTACCTCACGCCGCGCTTCAACTTGCCAGCCTTGGTGAAATTGCTGTCGGTCAGGTTGATGACCGTATTGCGCACGGCCACCTTGAAGTCATAGGCATCAGCCGCCGCCGTGTTGGCTTGGCGATGCGCGACGTTCGCGGCCCAGATTTCAGGGTTACCCACAGGCGACATGCGAACTAGGCTGTTGCCCACTTCGATGATGATCTCGCGCAGACTCGCGTCGATGGCTGCCGTTGCCTGCGCTGCGAACTCGGCGAGACTCAAGGCGAAGCTGCCGGACTGACCGGCGCCGGCGCGGCTCACGACCGAACCTGCAATTCGTAGAGGATCGGCGTGCCGGCGGGGTTGATCTCTTTCAGCGGTGGGACGATTGACCAGGTGCGCCCCTGAATAATCACCTTGTTCAGCAGATCCGGAACCCATTCCAGCCCCTGCGCCGCGATCTTCAGCTTCTTGTCGCCCTGCTTGATGAGGCTGTTGTTCTGGAATTCCTGGCCGGTGAAGTCGAGCAAGATGCCTTGGGCGGTTTGCTCTTTCGTAGTGTCAGGCGGCGCGGTACCGGCGTCCGGATCGTACTCGCCGACGGTTGTTTCCCGGATGATCACGGGCTGGCCGAACTCTGTGATCATCTCCAGAGCCATCACGGCCATTTCGTCGTAGAAGGCCATGATGGCTCCAGATGCGAAAAGCCCAGCGCGATGGCTGGGCTTAAGCTCAAATTTTAAGAGAGCTGCTAGAGGCTGTTGCGAGCGGATCGGGGAAAGCCAGTCTCCGCTCTTCCAGCATCAGCGTGGCATATTGTCCTGCTTTGGCGGCAACGCGTTGATCCACAACACCAGGAGTAATCAAGCTAGCGAGCGCGGCAGATGCATATGCATCCCAAGCGTCCTTCTCATCGCAATCCTTGGTTTTTGTCACGTACCTATTTTCCGTTGCCATTGATCAAGCTCTCCAAAATAAAGGAGTAGCGTATCGCCAATCAGGCACGAACGGCAAACAGCCCCCGACGCTGCAAGTAGTCAGCAAACTGCGTTGCGCTCGGCCGGTCCGGCGCCGCCGGTAACAGTCGGCCACTGGCGTTAGGGATCGTCGCGTATTCGCGAGTTACCGCACCCTCGACGCGCTCCAGCGTTACAGCGCCTTTACGTTTCTCGACCGGATCGATATCGTCTTGATGGATCTCGGCAGCCAAGGCCATCTGGCCATACTGGATTCGCGCCGGCAGATAGTTGTCGGGCTTGATCTCGCAATCCAGCTCAACACCTCGGCGCGGCCAAGACAACGCCTGTTCGCTGCTCGACTTGCGCCCCTTCCAGGTCTTGCCGTCCATTGCCAGAGCAGCTCGACGAAGCAGTGCCTCTTGCGCTGGCTCCTCCGCAGGAATGGTGACGCCGAACTTGCCGGCGTACATGACCAAGTCCGTAGCGCTGGCGTAGCTTTCGGCGTCAGGTTTGCCGGTGCCGTCCTCGATGATGAGTGTCATGGATCAACTCGCTGGATTGAGTTTTGAATGATTGACTGCCGTCTACCGGCAGCCAGCAGTATCACGCCTTGGGCAGATCAGCGACGAGCTTTTCCAAGGATTCTTTCGAGGCATTTGCCCGGTAAGGCACGGTGGCCGCATCGAGTTTAGCTTTCAGCTCGGCGATTTCCTTCGCCTCCTTGGTCTCGTCCGTTTCCAGCCGAGCCTGAGCGGCCTGAGCCAAGAGGTCGTCCACCTGCTTTTGCAGATTGCTCGCACGCTCAGCTTCAGCATTGCGCTGATAGACCAGGTCAGCCATCTGGAGGCGAATGGCATCGAGCGAATGAAACAAGCGGATCGCCAGTTCGCCAGCTTCGGGCTTTTCAATCTCGCCAGCGTCCAGGCCGTCGATAACAGCGCGGACCGCATCGCTTTCGATGCGAAGCTTGCCGACCAGCGCTTCCAGTTCGATCTGGTTATCACCAGCACCAACAATCAGAACTTGGCGCGACTCTGCTTGAATCGCCGTCACTTCGACGCCGGCACGCTCGTAGGCTTCAACCACTTTCGGCCATGCGCCAAGGACGACAACACCGGTCACGCCCGCTTCTGGTCGGTCGAAGTGCTCCGGGTTGCGATAACGCTTTTCAGGATCGAAGCCTGAGCTTTGAGTGGAGTAAATGAGTTCCATGGAAATCTCCGTAGCGGCCATTGCTGGCCGCTGTCAGGGGTGAGCCTTAAGGCGCAGGCGTCAGAGTGATCATCACGCCGGCGGTGACCTTGTTGCTGTCGGAGTGCTTGACCCAGTTGGCCGCCGAACCTACGGCTGCCAAGGTTGGGTTTGCGCCGCCGACGGCGTCCTTCCAGCTGTAACCCAGCACGTCAATATTGACGGTGCCCTCGGCGCGGTAGCCGATACCGAGGTTTTCCTCGTCATCCACGTTGTACGAACGGAAGCCCGGTGCCTGGGATTCAGTGATCACCACAGCATTCGGCAGCAGACCGAAGATCACATCCGCCGGAGCGGTGTCGGTCACCAGTACCGGCTTGCCGAGGGTGCCCGGCAGGCCGCCGTAGATCACGACGCCAGCTTCTTCATAGACCTTGTTGGCAATGGCTTCATCGACGATGTCGAAATAAGCGCTGGAGTGCATGACCCACAGGGCAATGCGGCCGAACTTGTCGCCGAACTTGCGCATGCCACGGGTCAGGGTCTTCTTGCCGTCGGTTTCAATGTTGGCGGAGACCACCATGCCGGCGTTCGAGCTGATGGCGGCACGCAATGCAGCGGTGGCGTACTGGATGAAGCCTTCAAGCGTTGCATCGGCCACATCGGCGCCGATAATCTGGGAGAACTCTTCCACCGGACGGCCGCGGCGCTTGAACGCCTCTTCGGTAGTCTGATACGGGCCGTACTTCCACGGAGCCTTGACGCCAACGGCTTCACCGGCGCCGATCTTCTTCGCGGTCACTTTGCCAGTAGAGTTGACGTCGCGATGCTCCAGCGAGCCGCCGATCTTGTAGAACGAGCGCTTGCGGAAGTCGCCTTCGATCAGTTCGTTGTCGAGCACGATCGCGCCGTTGGACGATGCGTTGAACACGTCGAGGTTGTCCTGGACGCGCTCCAGGTATGCGGTTTGCGCCTCATCGTTGTAGATGATCAGGTCGCTGTTAACAGTCGTTGCCATGGGTGGATCCCCTTACTTGGGCAATTGCAGATATGCGGTTTGGCCGTGCTTGCGCTGGTAGTCGCGCTTTTGCTCGGAGGTCATTTCGGAGCGCTTAAATGCAGCCTGGCCGCCAC
Organism: Pseudomonas sp. P4795; assembly: GCF_048822895.1. Classification (NCBI taxonomy): domain Bacteria; kingdom Pseudomonadati; phylum Pseudomonadota; class Gammaproteobacteria; order Pseudomonadales; family Pseudomonadaceae; genus Pseudomonas; species Pseudomonas sp. P4795. The sequence continues at coordinate 240,015 of NZ_JBMFBT010000002.1, forward strand.
CCCCGCCCGGGGCTTGTGTCCCTGAAGCCCTTGGCCACAGGTGAGGTGCGCTTTCGCGCAGTGACTCCGCCCATTCGAGCGGGGTCAGAGGTGTCTTGCCGTCTTTGCCGAGGATGACCTGGCCGGATTCATCAACGGCGACCGCTTCGCCCTCTTCATCCAACGAGAACACGCCTTTGGCGCGCAGGATGATGTCGTCGGTTGCTTCCGGTAGAGCGCCGGCTTTCAGCGCTGCACCGCGCACCGAGTCGCCCAAGACTTTGCCTTGGAACTTGGCCGCGAAAGCTTCGGCCTTCTCGGCGCGAGTGGTGATCGCCTTCAGTTGCTTGTCAGTGTCGGCCCGGAGCCGCTCGGTACGGCGGTTGAAGACTTCGTCCACCTTGCCCTCGGTCAGCAGTTTGGTTTCTTCGTCTTGGCCGGCACGACTGAGCAGTCCTTTGACGGCGTCGATGTCGATGCCTTCAAACTGGGTTTCGAACTGGCTGAGCTTACCGGTGGTGTCCTTCAGCTTGCCCAGCAACTCGGTATTCTTGGTTTTCAAACCCGAAACGGATGCTTCAACGGCAGTCGCGATAGCGGCCTTGATTGCCGGGTTTTCCAGGTCGATTTCGTTTTCTTCTGCCACGTTGATGCACCCCTTGGGTATGTGTTGCCCGCTTTGCAGGCAATAAAAAACCGCCCGGAGGCGGCTGATTGAGTTTGTCGCGTCAAATGCCGGCGCGCTCGAATGCCAAAGGCTCCAGCCCTTTCATTTGCGCAAGCGTCAGCGGCGTGAAATTGCGATCGAGTTGCAGCTCGGTGAAGCGCTCGACTGTCAGGCCCCCTTCGCGAAATAGTTTGGCTCGCACCGGCCCGATTGCTTCATCCTGAAACGCCGCAGGTTGTTGCTTAAGCCAGTGGTAATAGTCGAGGCTCGCACTGACCTGCCCTGCTCCGTCTGCGCCCACAGAGGCCCGGGTAGCGCCCTTGGCGAACATCTCGCTGAGCTTGGTCAGCAGGATGAACGTAGTACGGCAATTCGGGTGAAACGGTGGACGCGGCCCGGAATCGACCGGGAATCGTCGCTTATCCATCGACCGACACTGCTGGCTGGTCTTGCTGTCCAGCGTGGCGACCATCTCGACTTCAGACACGATGTCGGTATTGGCCTTGGCCACCTCCATACGCGCCTGAGATGACACATGCTGAATTGCGGTGTGCACCACCGTGCTGGCATTGCGGCTAGTAGTTGCGAGAATGCCGTCCTTGTAGCCTGCTGCCTTGGTGCCGCGGATGTTTCGGATGATCTGAAAGTTCGTCTGCCCCTCGAAGAAACCCTGCCGGATCGTGCCAGTAACGCGCTCGCGCTCGGCACTGGTCCAGCCCTTGATGAACGACTTCAGCAGCTTGCCGCCACCGGTACCGCGCACACTGAGGGGATTGGTCAGCACCGCCGCTCTGATCGCAGTCACCGTCGGAGCAGCAACATCAAACGAGACACCGACCGGTGCAGACCTAGCCAAGCTCGTCGCTTCGAACTCAGCCTCATAGTTGGCGATGTCGATCAGGTCGAGATTCAACTGCGCGCTGTAGCGGTCGAAGATGCCCAGCAGCAGGCTATCCACCTCCTTCAGCAGCGCCTCCAGACGCTTGACGTTGTACTCGGTCAGATCCGACTGTGTAAGCCGCTCGCGGATCGAGCGGTCAATCTCTTTGAGGAAAGGCGCGAACTTGCCGACCTCTCCTGCCTTCAGCTTTTCGAGGAAGACCGCGTGCCGGATCGTGGCATCAAGGATTGCTTGGTTTGCCGCCATCTAATTTATCCTCGTCTTCCAGGCCCAGACCATCGCCCTGCTCCTCCAGCTCGCCGTCAATCTGCTTGTCGGTTCGCTCCGGCGCGATCAAGCCCAGTTTGCGCAGGTAGGCACGCAGGTCTGCTTTAGCGAAGCCGCCGTTCTGCCACAAGCCAACCAAGGCTGTGATCATCTGCGGATCGGCAGTCAGCTCAACGAACTCTTGATTGATCTGATAAGCGACCTTGTCGGAGATTCCCATGTACTGACCGCACCACATGATCGCTCGGGTGTACGCCTCACTGACGTTGGCCACGCAGCCGGCGAGCACCGATGTCGATGCTGACTGATCGCCGCGCGACTCGGTCGCGGTCTTGGTGGCCAGCGAAGCAACCACCATGCGAGCACCCAGCTCAATCATCATTTGGTTCTTGTCGGCCATCGCCTCCTTGACCAGTGTGTTGGGCAGTGGCTGCGCGTAGCCAAATTGGCCGCCGGCGGGAAGCATCATCGGCGCGCGTGAACCCACGTAAACGCCGTTCTTTTCCATCCAATCGCGCCACTGCTCATCCAGTCCAGAAATCCACGGCTGAGCTTGGCCACACCAGAAGACGCTGTCTTCATAGTCAGCACTGTTCCGGTAATGGCCCAGATTGATCATGGCGATGTCGTACAGCGGTGACTCGTCGATAGTGGGGTCGTTGTTCTGCGCCCCGACGAACGTGAATGGGATCTCTTTCAGCCGGCCGGTAACGCCCTCTGGAGTGAATGTGTCCATGACTTCCAGCGGCCCACCTCCTTTCGGACCAGATCGGCGCCAAACTCGGCAGACAAACCCTTCAGTCTCGAGCGCAAGCTCGCGGAACTGCTCGACAACCTTGAAGCCGAAGCCGTCCTCAACCTCAAGCATCTCTCGCAGCACGACCAAGGTCAGGACGTTGTGGCCGTTCACCATGCCAGTGCGCCAATTGATGATGTCCTCAGCGCAGTACGACAAGATCACCGAGTGACCGCCAGCACCTTCATCTTGGTGGTAGTCGACATACAGGCCATGACGTCCGGCCTCGAGCACCTTTTCCAGGGTCCCTTGGGAGTGCTGGTAGATGCTCACCCCTGAGCCGTTAGCGTTGTCTTGCAAGTACTCCAGCTTCTTGGGCGCGGTCAGCGTTGGGTCTTTGTGAAACGCGAGGCCGAGCAAGCCATTGCGTGTGTGCCCAGTCGCATTCTTGAACACGGCTCGCTCACGGTAGGCCTTGTTGCGGTCGCTGTTTTCCGGCGACTTGTCGTGGGCATTGATGTACGGCAGTCGGTCAACCACTCGGTGCTGGCCGGCGCAGACATCGCGCACGGTTGCCCAACGGTCCAGCACTTCGATGTAGTCCGCCCGCTTGAAGGAGACGTCGTTGCTCATCGGGCGAATCCCATTTTGATTGCGGTAACCGGCTTGATAATCGGGTACTCGCGGTGGATGAAGTAGCCGCCGGCGTCGTTCGCGTGATCGATACCAGCGGTTTTATCTGGCTCCCCGTTCGCGCCCCACACCTGCTGCTCCAGGCCATCGGCGTAGGTTGGGCAGGTGAACGAGTTGACCAGGTAGCGGCGCTCGCCCTGCGCATTGCAGAAGACGGCGTTCATTGCGTTGATTCGGTCCTTCACCGGCGGGTTTGCCGCTGGAGCGATGACCGAGAACCCAGCCTGCTTGAGCATGGCCAGGTCGGTGATACTGGCGTTCACGGACTTGCGCGAATCGCCTGAGGCATCCGGGTAGATCCTGATCTCGCAGGTCTTCTTGAAGTCGTTGCCGTCGTGCTGCCAGTAGCGCTCTTTGATGCGGCGGATCATGTCAGGCGTGTCGTAGCCGTCGATCAGCTCATCTACAGCCCTGGGCAACCCCTGGTCGCGCTTAACGTGAGTAATCGCCGCCATCTTGCCGACGTTGAAGTCCATCCCGATAAACAGCGGCTCGCCGGGCTGCACAGTATCGAAGCACCCGCTGAGCTTGCGGTCGTAGGCCGTGTAGATCGTGCCGGACGTTAGGTTGACGAACTGGCCCTTGAGGTACGCCATGATCAGCTGAGGTGGGTACGACTCCATCAGGGAGGCGATGTAGTCATCCGGCAAGTTCAGCTCGTTGTCGAAGGTGCTGGCCTGCACCAGGCCGTACATCTCCTTGAGCGACGGCTTGTCGCGCAGCTGCTTCACGAACTGCAGGAAGACGAACTTGAAGCCTTCCGGCGTCGTCGTGACATCCACCCCGTTCTTCAGCCCGGGCAAGTTGTAACGCATCCGGGCGATGATCTTGCGCCAGGCCTGCTGCGCCTTGATGGCAGTCAGCACGTCCAGCTCATCCACCAGGGCGTGGCCGATCTTGAAACCAACGATGGTCTGCGGCTTCTCCATCGACCGACAAATCACAGTGCCGCGGTACTGCCGGCCACTGTAGATGTGAACTTCGTGGTTCGCCTGGTTGATCTTGGTCTTCAGCCCCCAGTCGTAGGCCACCTCATCCATGGTCGGATAGAAGATGTCCCGGATCTGCGGGTAAGTCGGCGCGAAGTAGCCAGCGTTAACGCCGGGCCACTCCATGAAGTGCTTGCTCAGTGCCGAGCATCCAACCCAAGTCTTTCCCGAGCCGAACCCGGCAACGAACGCGCGGAATTTGTGGGGAAGTTGCAAGAACGTTGCTTGAGGCACGTTAAGTGACGGCATCAGGCTTCCTCGCATCCACCACGTCGACCTGGATGCGGGTCGGGGTCGCCGGCTCATCGCCGGACTCTTCCTTGCGGTGACGATTGACGTAGACATCACCGACTTCTTTGGCCGCCTGCTCCAATAGCTGGGCAGTCAGCGCCATGTTCTTTGAGTTCTCGGCCTTCACTGCCATCCGCCCAAGCGCGCGCAAACGATAGGCACGGTTGGCGATTGGGATCTCAGCAGTCTCTTCGCGGAATCGCTTGCGGGTGTCGTGGAACAACGTCACCCACTTGACCGCTAGGTTCACCCCGGCGCGCTTTGTGGGATCGTGCGACTCACACAGCTGGCGAGATATCTCAACGCCGAATTCTTGTTTGACCTGCTCCACCACTTGGGAGGGAGTGTCAAAGCACGCCAACGCCTGAACGATGAAGCCTTTCACCTCATTTTTCAGGGCTGCCATAGGTTGGGTTCCGTCTAATGCCTGTCAAAAATCAGGCCGACTTGAGCAGACAGGTTCCGCAGGCCCTCGATATGTTCAATTTCCCCACCTCGGCAGGACTGTTTGCAGCGTCCACCAACGCTTGAACGTCAGGGCTCGCACCGTAGCGGCGGACCACACCGACGAACTCTTCGACGTCATGGCCCTGCAGCTTGATCTTCGGTGCGCCGTCTTGGGTGAATGCTGGTTGACCGTACTTGTCGGTCGCATGAGCCAGGTGATAAAGCTCGTGTTCCAGGAGCGCGCAGAACTCAAGGTCGCTGCACTGGGCGCAGTAATCAGCGGCCAGAGTGATGATGAAGGCCGGCACATCGCCAAACCAATCACGCATCTGTTGCTCCATCCGGGCTCTCTGCCAACCACCGGCGCGGAACGCTACTTGCTCGGCCTGGCCAAGCACTGTGCGCCCCTGCTTCTCGAAGGCTGAAGAGGCCCACATGACCCGCACGTCAGCGTCGATCAGGTGTGCGTGGTCTTCGTTGTGGATGCTGCCGGTGTCGGCAAGGATCTCGGCTTGGAGCCACTCCCACACTTCGGGTGCCGGGATCAGGCGAATGCCGAAGTCGCTCAGGTCAGCCAGCTCAAGCAGGCTCGCTGGGGGTTGTGGCCTGTTCAATGGAGATCACCTTGATCTCACCCCACACGGGGCGATAGTCGATGTGCTTACCGTCAGTGCTGCGCAGAGGCATGTCGGCCACGACAGCGATACCGGCTTTGGTGTCGCAGTACGTCACGCAGTCAATGCGCCGACCGTCGAGAAACACTTCTCGCTGACCTCGGCCATCATCCGCCCAATGGACGTGCTCACCTGCTTCGTCACTCATGGCTCACTCCAATGTCGCGACACAATTTGATGATTCGCGAAACGTGTCGCGGATTACTTGCTCTGGCTGCGCTTGATCTGCGCATCCACCTGGTCGGCACACGTGTCGAGCAGCTTGATGGCCTGATCCTTCAGCTCCCACACGTCACCGTTAAGGCGAAGGTCGGCTTGGTCTTGATCTACCCGCTCGCAGGGGATCAGCTCAGGCGCTTCAATTCTTACGGCCTGCGTCTTTGTTACCACTGGCGGCTTTCCCGCGCAGGCCGTCAGGCAAAGGCTGAGCAGCCCAATCACGAACAGGCTTGCTGTTGCGCTTGAGATCTTCAAAGTCTTTCCTCGCCTTTTTGGCTTTGTCTTCGCTGGCCTTGATTCGCTTGTTCAGGTCTTTCAGGTAGTCAGCGTTGCGCTGGGCTTCGGCCCGTAGCGTGGTGATGGTGGCTTGGCTCTCGACGTTGGCAGCGAAGGCTTTTGTCTTCTCGCCGGACTCGAACGCGACCTCACCCCGCAGCGCAATGACGCGGGACTGCTGAATGCCCACCAGTAGCAGGCCGACCAAAGCGATGATGATTGCTGCTGCGAACGCCTTCATGCTGAATCCGCCTTGCGACCCAGGAAGCGGGTCACCAGTTCGCGGATGGCAGTAACACCGAGGAACCCAATAGCCCCTCCAGCAGCAACCGACAAACTCGATGGCCATGCCATCCACTCAATCACGCTACTGGCAGACAAGCTCAACCCACCACAGATCAGCGCCTCGAAGAAAATCCGGCGCTTGCTGGTTTCTTTGGCGTCGTACAGCACGCGCAGTAAGGAGATGAGGATCGCCATGATTGCGCCCTGCCACAGTGGATTACTGAGAGCCACCCAGAGTGCGGCCCATGTGTCTGGTTTTTCAGGCATGGTCGACATTCCGGTGAGCTCCCTTTCGGGGGATTAATAAAAAAGGCCGGTGTGAGCGGCCAAACGCTGGGGAGCAGCGGTGATTTGAATCAGCTCCAGCAGCACTCCCAGCTCAGAGCGATGGGTGTGGTGGAGCCGAAAACGAAAAGACCCGCTAGATGCGGGTCATGGCTTGCGGCTAGTATCGAAATTCCACTCTCGAAAAAGCCACAAAAGGAATTGGTATGAGCAAATACAAACTCGTTCACTTGAACTGCGGGAACATCAATCAATGGCCGCACTGGAACCTGATCGCAACGATCATGCTGCCAGCCGGAACCACAACGACTTACTATCCCGCGATACCAGACAACGCTGACGATCTGACACTGGCTCAGTTAAAGGCTTACGCCCTTGCCGAGTTCGAAAAGGCCAACGGCTGATTCGACTTTCTGAAGCCGCTGCTCCAGCAATGGCGCGGCGGCATCGGATTCACCCTTTGCCGCCAATATCTCGAGCTTGATTCCTCGAATCTCAACGAGGATCTCATTTACGGAAGACTCAAGGCTCGTAAGCCGATTTTCAATATCAGCCATCTCGACCTCCACAAACGTAAAAGCCTCTGCGAATGCAGAGGCCCTGAATAGGTGCGCTCGTCTTTCCGTGCTGTCCGCCAAAGGCCTTCTCAACGTCGACAGCCCCTTTGCATCGATCTCGCTGATCCAGTCTCGCGCTACCCCGTAAGCATGGTGAGGACAAGGTACGCGGGCTGCCGGTGTTATTTACGTACGTCGCACTACCGGCTATCGACGTCCGGCCTTCCCGAAGGCTGTCCTGGCTACAGGTGTTACTGGCTGGTGAGAGTGGGATCGAACCACTGACCGATCGGTTAACAGCCGATTGCACTACCGCTGTGCTACTCACCAATTTGGTGCCGCCACGAGGATTCGAACCCCGGGCCATTCGCTTACAAGGCGACTGCTCTACCGCTGGAGCTATGACGGCTGGATTCAGGCAATAAAAAACCCGGCGCGGTGGTCGGGTTTTGTTTGTCATTCTTAACACGCAAGAAGGACAAGATAGGGATTAATCTATGCCACTCTGCCACTATCCGTCAAGCAGCAATTTCACTTTCGATCAGGCCTTCAGCATCAAGGATGCCTTGAGCCTCCGCCAGCGCGGCATCAACCATGCCTTTCAACTTCTTGTAGATGGCCGACTTCCACCGGTATTGAGTGCGCTCGGCGGTTGGCTCGTCGAGCCAGTTATCCATGCAGTACCAGCCACACGGCAGGACACTGGTCGAGCGCTTGCCTTCCTGACCGGGCAGCTTCGGCATTGCCCAGGTGACTACCGCTGCATGGCGGAAGCGCTCAGGCGCTGGCGATTTGATCGACTTTGCGATTACCACGATCGCATCATGCTTGCGTTCGGTGTGTGTCGAGTACTGAGCCAGCAGCGCAAGCCAATGCGCAGGAGCCAGCCCTTTACGAAGCCGGCTGAAGACCATGCAATCGACCAAGAATGCAGCCTCCTTGCCGACGATCTCCCCCTTCTGCTTGGCGCACTGCACCTTGGGCTCGAAGTCGCAGCCGCCGGCGGAGTTGATGGTTTCGGCGGCGAGCGCCCGAACTACTGCTGACACAACATTGCGATAGGTCATGCGGCCTCCCCTGCTACTGATTCGATGCGGACGCGTACAGCGCCGCCCCTGAACGTTTCTTTGCTGAGCTTGATCAGGGTCGCAAACCTGTTGTCATCGATCCCCAGCGCCTCAGCAACCCCATCCCTGCCCGATTTGAATGCGGCGACCAGGTTGTCGTCATCGCGGCGGCGGAAGTCGGGCGGCATGAATTCAAGGCTCAAGATCAATTCACCTGTAGGAGCTTTCATCTTGGCCTCGCGGCAAAGGAGGAAGCAGGCAGCGCGATAGGCCTTAGCTGCCTTGCTCTTTTTGCTCCAATGAACCCTTGCATTCGGGCTGCACGCGGCTGGTGGCCATGGGAGTAATAGATCGGTCATGCTGCGATCACCCCCTCGCTGATCAGGATGTCGTTCGTCCTGATTACGCCCTCGGCGTGGTACAGCCGCATTTCGTCACGCGGCATGTCGTGCTTGGCCCGCCCATCTATGCGGTCGTGGCACCAGGCGCAGCACCAGGCTCCTTGTAGGTTGTTTGGCTTGATACCCATCCCGCAGGTTCCGGCCAGGCGGTAATGGGCCAGCACAGTGGTTTCGGTGTTGTTGGGGCAACCTGGAAGGCGAACCATGCAGTCCCGGCCTCGCGCCGATTTTGTGAGCTTGGTTTGCTTGCTCATGCAGAAACCTCGACCAGACGATTATCTAAGGAGGTTTCACCGACCTCGTGCCGGTAGCCGAACTTCGACTCAAATGCCTCAATGTCCAGATCGCACAGACATTCACCTGGCTCCATGGCGGTATCGCTGATCGTGGGTAGATCGCGAACAGCACAGCCGACAGCATCAGCAAGGCCGTCAGCGTTATGCACTTCGGCAGGGTTGTCATGGAGTGGGGTTACTTCAAACCAGATGCACATCAGACACCTCCTTGGCTTTCTTCACCTCGACGACGGCCAGCGCGCACTTCGGACTGCAAACTGACTGCCCGAGGCGCTGCGGGACGAATGAGGCCCTGCATACCGAGCTCTTGCAGGTCTTGGGCTTGGGTTGTTTGGCGGTGAGCATTAGAACCCCTCCATCTGTTTGAGGTGTTCTTGGCGCTTCCCTTGCTCTTGCTTGTCCTGTATGTACCGGATCAGGCTGTCCAGGCGGCGCATTGTTCGGACCGAGGGGCGGAATTCGGCTGCGCCGCCATACTGCGTCCCATAAGAATAAAATGCGTTGCTGATCCAAACTTGCGCATCGCCAAGCGTTGCCGTGTTAGGACCGACATCAATTGACTCCCAATGCTTGTCGATCAGCCGGTTAAGCGCTGCGTCCCATTCCGGGCAGTATTTTTTGAAGTACAGCGCTCCGAAAAGCGTGGATGTCGCCCATCTCCAGTAAAAACTCTTCATACAGCCTCCTTGGCTTTCTGCTGCTCTGGGGTGAAGTCGCCGCGCAGGGGCATCAGGTGTTTTGCTCTGAAAAATCCACTTCCAGGCCACGGGAGCCTGTAGACCACCCACCCATCGAACGGAGCGGTGAAAAGGTCGCCACATGGCTCCTGCGCGATCTGCCCTTTGTGAAGGAATACTTCGATGGTGACTTCGGTCATCGCAGCGAATCCGTATGCAGCGATAAGCGTAAGCGCCAGATCCCCCGGCTTGAAATTATGGCTCATCAGTACCGCCCTCCCCACTTGTCCTGCTCGGTCCACTTCACGCCGTGCTCGGCGCCAAAGGCATGCATCAGCTCGAACAGATCGCTGAACCACTTCTGCGACTGCTTGCGCGTCGAGACGCCCAGCACGACGTAGCCGCCATCAATCCCTGGCACGACGTCTTGCTTCTGGAGCGCGGAACTGAAGACGTGCTTCCAGTCTTCGTCGGAGAGCTTTTTGCCGTACCACTCGACCTGGCTGGATACGTCCTTGAGCATTGCCCACATTTTCCGGTTGCAGACGTCAGGGCGCTTCTCGTCTTTGATCACCACCATCTTCGGCTTGGTGAAGTCGGATGCGTGAAGGAAGCCCATCAGCCGGTTGACGTCGCGCTGGTCGCGGATTGCGAACTCGGTGCTCATGTACACGCTCCAAGCAAGCAGCTCGCGGCATAGACCAGCGTATCCACAACGCAATACAAAACCGCCACGCAGAAGGCGAACTTGATAAACCCGCTCATGACTGCTCTCCCTTGCCCATGGCGGCGTCGAGAGGGTGAGGAATGCGCAGCGGCTCGACAGGTGTGATGCGCTGATTTTCCATCGACAAAGCCTGAGCAGTGACTGACATCTTCGGGCATGGCAGGCCACCCATACCGTAGTGGTAGCCGCCGCATGCCAAGCACTTGAGGTCCGGACCGGTAAGTGGAGCGCCCTTGAACGGCGACATATCGCCGATACGCTGGCGCAGCGCCTCAACCTCAGCCCTCAACGCCGCGTTCTGCGCCTCATACGCCTCGTAGCCGGTCTTGTAGCCTGCAATTTCGGCCTTGATCTGGTCGCGCTCGTGCTCGAGCTTTTCGATCTCCTTGTGAGCCTCTTCCATCTCTTCTGGCCAAAACCGAATATTGCAGCACTCGTCGGAGTACCAGCCATGTCTGAGCCCTTTGATCTCGCAAAGCTGGTGCTCGTTCTCGGCGATCAGGGCCAGTACTACCGAAGGCGTTGCGACAGCTCCAAACTCGTCCCAAGCCTCGCCAATCGGCTCGTCGCCATCACGCGCCTCGATGTCGATTACGCGCTGAGCCAGCCGCTTCAGTTTTCTGTAATCGCTCATGCTGTCACCGCCATTGTGATCAGGACGCAGAACACGCCAATGCCAAAGCCTGCACAGGTGCAAGCAAATCCGATTTGGGTTTTGGTGGTCATGGCTTAGCTCCTTTCAGACCCTGGCGAGCGACTGTTACGCAACCCCAGGACTCGGCCTTGTTTGCATCGCCGTATTGGTCTTCAGCATGCTGACGGTTCATTTCGATGATCTGGACCAGGGCGTCACGCTGAGCGCAGTACTTCTCAGGCCGGCGTTCACGCAGGATCGAAACGCAAAGATCCACGCAGTCGTTGCAGATGAAGATGCTTGGCCCTGCGATGAGCAGGTCCACCTTGTGCTGGCTTTCGCCGCAAAAGCTGCAGTACAGGATTCGCTCGACATTGCTCATCACGAAGCCCTCCGCTTGCTGCGCTCAGACGCGCCTTCGAACACCAGACCAATGCCACGACCCTCACGCAGACGGTCAACCGAACGATCGCCCAGCACCGCGCCCAACTCCTTGGCGTCGATGTTGGAAATCACGATGGTCGGCAGCTGAGCCTCGTAACGTCCGTTGATCACGGCGAACAAGGTGGCGAGCTCGAACTCGGTCGGCTTGGTGGCGCCCACTTCGTCGATGATCAGCAGCGATGGCTCGACCAGACTGGCGAATGCCTCGGACTCGGTGTATTCGGCACGATCGCCGTAGCTGCCCTTGATGAACTGGAGCAGTCCGCCGACAGTGCGGTACACGGCTGTAGCGTTGTGGTTGACGATGACATGACCAGCGATGGCGGCCGCCAGATGAGTTTTCCCCGTACCCGGCGTGCCGGTCATCACGATGCAGCGACCGTCTTCCATGTGTTGCGGGAATTTCTCGGCGTACTCGACGCATTTCGCCAGATTGGCTTTCTGCGCTGCAGTGTCAGCAACGAAGTCGGCGAAGTTCTTGCCCATGAACCGCTTGGGAATCAGTGAGGCTCCCAGCTTGCGTTCTAAGCGCTGTTCGGCGATGCGGGCATACATCGCCCGCTGCTCTTCCTGATCGCGCTGCGCCCGAGCTTCTGCGGCGCACTCGGGGCAACCGGACGCGATGTCGCTGGTCTTGCGAATCACTGCGGCGTATTTGCCGTGGATCGGGCATTCGGCTGGCTGCTTGGCGATCACACCGAAACGGCGCTCGATGTCGTTGATGTCGAGATCGATCTTTTTAGAAGTCATAGGTGCCGTCCCCGCGAGCAGTCAGGCCCGCCTTGTAATCACGCTGGTCGAATCCGGTGTGGCGGGATGCCGGGAACTGGTGCACGTTGTTGGATGGCTTGACCTCGTCCTCCCAGCGCTTGCCGTTGATCCAGGTAGTCGGCATTGGGACGTACTTGCCGCCGTCCTTGAGCCAGTCAGCAGACACGACCTGCGTTGCTAGCCCTTTGGCGATCAGGTTGAACAGTTCGTCAGTGACCTTGAGTTTCGTCCACGCCTTCAGAGCCTTGGCCTTGTCCTGCTTGCGTGGGTAGAGCGCCCAGAACTTCGGGAACAGATCCGGCGCCTCGCTCACCGCAGGTGCGCAAGTCTTTTGATCTATTGGTTCTTGGTTAATGGTTAGTGGTTTATGGTTATTGGTTAGGTGACCATCCGTGCACGCTTCGTGCACGAGTGGTGCACGCTTCGTGCGCTTGGCTTCCTCACGCTTCTCCGCTATCTCTTTATTTTTCAAGGCTGTAGCGTGATACGCGGCAATTTCATCCTGAATGCGCGCCTGGATGTAAACACCATCGACAAGCTCGAAGAACTTGCGCAAAACAAGCTCCACTGCGTCGATTTCTTCCTTGTTGCGTGCCCAGCACCAGTCAATCGCTTCTTCCAAAGTAGGGAAGCGCTCACGGTCATAGCACGCATCAAGCAAGAGCGTGTACGCACCGTGCTCAAGCATCGTCAGGCGCCCAGCTTTCTTGTGGTAGTCGCCAATATTTCTTTTGAAGTAATGCATCATGCGACCCCCTTGAGATCGGCTGGGTTGAACGACTCAAGAGCCCGCAGCGCAGTGTGGTGACGGCGCAAGGCGTTGTACTCGGCCTTCTTCGCAGCACGCACACGCTGGAACTGAGCCTCGGTGAAATTCATCACAGGCAAGAAGTCGTCGCTGTACGGATCAAATTTTCCTGCGGGGCGGCCGTGCGCTTCGAAGTAGGTGTCGTACAGCGAGCGCAGTTCGGCCTTCAGGGCCTTTTTAGTGTTCTGCGCCTTGAAGTGATCAAGCGCAGTAGTGGCGGCGCGCTCGATAAGCTGCTGATAGGTAGGACCGATCATGCCAAGTCCTCCTCTGTCGCCTTGCAGTGGCAGAACTGACCATCCCAGGTCTTTTTCATGGGGAGCTTCTGAGCCATGTACAGATCGTGCAGACGCTTGGCGCCCTCCTTCAGAAGGATCGGCGTGTACTTAGCAAAGGAATCCATCCCCTCGTTGGAGATGGTGGTCACCTTCTCTGTGAGGTATTTGTCGCGGGCGATCGAGCCGACCCGGAACTTGACCGAGCGTTTCTCATCTCGCTCCGAGTTGAAGATCCACCTGCGGGCCAACAGCGCGTTGTTGACCTGCTGACAGTTCACGCCATTCAGGCGCTTGCAGAACTGCGTAGGGGTCATGCCAACCTGGAAGATGGATTCAAGGCTGGCGATCTTCTCGGCTTGTTGGTGGTTTTCGACTCGCAGCACCTCTGTTTGCTCGATCTGGTCGGCGTACAAACGCAGGGCTTCAGCGTAGGATGGGAGTGCGACCGACTTCCTGTTCTGAGCCTCAAGCTCATTCAGGCGTCGAATCACTTTGAGACGCAAAGGAACGCTGTAACCGGTCAGCAGCAGCTCAGTCAGTTCGCGATCAAGGTGAAGATTTGATGTGTAGCCACGTGAATCCAGGTCTTTACGTATATGGCTCACATCTGAGCCATCCTTTTTCAGCTCGTCGAGCATCTCTCGAATGTCACGGATGACGTTTTTGTGCAGCTTCCGGGTCAGGTCCGCAATTTCGGAACTGGACATCGAAACTTCTCGCGCCACGTTTTGCGTTTGCAGGAAACGTGTCGCGGATTCGTGAGAGTTGACGCTTGATTGGGAAGTGGGCATTATTCGCTCCAGAACGTTGTATTAAGTGCTGCACAAGAAGCCACCATTGCCCGGTGGCTTTTTTGTGCCTGCGATTTGGGATCTTTAAGTGTCACTTTTGAGGCCCTCTTTGGGCGTCAATTGGTACAGCTTGGCTTTGGGTCGCCTCATGAGTGAGGGTCCTCCCATTGCCAGAAACTCGATGGCAATCGCCTCGAGTGCTTCGTCGATGCCTAAGCCCTTCTTCAGTGCAAAGGCCGCGACTCGCCGCTTCGCACCATCACTCAGGTGCTCGTAGTCAATTTCAGGCACTGGTCACCTCCAAAGGGCCTCTATGCAGCGCTAGACTTCTTCTCGTCCTTGCTAAGCGCTTCGATTGCACCGTTTTCAACAGCCCACTCGATCATTTCGTACAGGTAGGTGGCGTGCTGCATCTCTGCGCGTTCCGCTGCTCTGTGCAGGATTCGGTCAAGGGTTTTGTTGAAACGCACCTTCCGAGGCGTGTCACGCTTGTGTGATTGGTCGGCGTACATGTGTTGCTCCTTGCGGCTGATGAAGTGGTTAGGCGGCGGATTGGGCCGGAATAACTGTTGGTGGGAATACGTCATCCAGGGTTACGGCGGCGCCGCTGGTATTGAGTGCGTCGACAATTCGTCGGCACTCATCAAGCCCAGGCTTGCGGCGCTCGTTCTCGTAATGAGCGATAGCGCCCTGGGTCAGCCCTACCGTTTTGGCCAGGGCGGCCTGGGTAACACCGACCTTTTCGCGAATCGACTTCATATTGGACATAGGTTTCTCCATCATCTTGCGCAGATATTACGTTCAGTAATTTTATAGCGCAAGCAACATTACAGCCTGTCACTGGCGATCAGGCATACAGAGCGTAATTATGTGGCGATGAAGAAATGGTACGAGTTGGCGAAAGCCAGAATGAAAGAGCGCAAGATCACCCAGGAGAAACTCGCCATAGAAATGGGGGTTACTCAGGGCGGTGTTGCACATTGGATGAGTGGTCGGCGCGAGCCTTCGCTCGAGCAGATCGCGCACGTCTTGAAATTTCTTGACCTGCCGCCCTTATCGATGGCTCCACCACCCTTGCTCTCCTTACCTGGCCCTATCGAGTCAAATGCCGAGTACCTTGGCGAAATGGTGGTTTGGGATGACGGCGATCCTCTGGACGAGGATGATTGCGAAGTTCCTTATTATGCGGAAGTCGAATTTGCCGGCGGAGACGGTATGACTGAGGTTATGGAGGTTGCAGATAGAACGCTTCGCTTCAGCAACGCTACGCTTAGAGCTGCTGGTGTTGACTGCAAGAGCGCCGCTGTTGCACGGCTTCGCGGAAGGAGCATGGAGAAGCTGATTCTTGATGGGGCCGCGATTGGTTTTGACCTTGCCGACACCAGCATCATCGATGGTGAGATTTACGCGTTCAACCACGGCGGTATGCTGAGGGTGAAGTACCTATATAGGTTGCCGGGCGGCTCCGTGAGGATTCGAAGCGAAAACGATGATGAGTTTCCTGACGAGGTAATGACCCCAGAGCAATACCGCGACGAGGTCAAAATGCTTGGTCGAGTCTTCTGGTGGTCAACCGTCCGACGATCACCCAAACGCAAATAGACAGAGCCCGCCAAGCGCGGGCTTTTTTGTGTCCGCGATTTGATCCGCCATAGTAAAAAAACATACCGTCCGTAATTTATTACGATTTCTCAAAAAAAACATTACGCGGAGTATTGACCATAATTATTACAGGGCGTAATGTTCACCCATCGCAGCGACACACAGCCACTGCGAACCGCTCTTTAACAACTTGATGAACGCCGAGCTGGCCGATGCATAGCCAGCGGACGTACCGCGCAACGGTACGCAGCGATTCGACCTCATGTCGGCGCTGGGCATAGGAGACCTCATTCGGAGGGCGTAGCTGGAGAAGCTGCGTGGTGGTGAGTAAGCGTTTGGCCTTGGGACCTTGATCCCGTGTCGCGCTGAAAGACATCGACAGGAAAGCGATCGTTGGCCTATGCAAGGAATAGAGATTACCTGCCCGTTACCAGCGGGCAGGATGCTCTCCAGGTGGCCCTACTCAGGACCACGCGGAAAGCAGGAGAGTGAGATGAACGAAGAGCAGATCGAACGGTTTCGTCAGATCGTTCAGGAGGTTTCGACAGATGAAAAAGTAACTTTTGATGAGGCGTTTTCAATCGCGTCGAACTACCTGGCCTATTGGGTGAGTGAAATGCCTAAAGGGCGGGAAGCATCTGGTTGCAGCAAGCATCAGGTTGAAGGCAGCCAGGCTGACCAAGTTTCCGACTGAGATACAAAAACCCACGGACCGCCGTAGCCAGATAGTGGAGTTGCAAGTCCAACTATCCGTTCACGAAGGGCGGTGATTTCCAAGCTACTAGATCCATAGTAGGTGCCGATCGGGAGTTTTCGAGTTGTCCCGTCGGAGAACGGGATGGTTTTCAACAACCCCAGCCCCTTCATTCCATCATGAAGATCTTCGTAGTCATCCCATCCGGCTTTTAGTAACTCAACTCGCACCATATATTCGGCCATTACGACATTCCTTGTTTCGACTGTGGAAGTCGAAGCATATGGGTTTCCCTCGACTGTGGAAAGCGAGGAAACAGGGAGCCTGCCCCTGCAAAAACAGGCGTCCACATTTGATTCAAGCCGGTGACCGACGCCAGTAGCGGGTCTCGGCGCCACAGATTTACTGATGCCGCTTCGATGAGGCGGCATTGGAAATCAACGGAGAGCAATAGATATGGCCAGAAGCAAACGCACTGATTACGCCAAGGTGAAAATCTGGATGCCCAACATGATTTCAGATGTCGAGGGAACCATCGCTGGCGTTGCGCTGGAAACCTTCAGCGCTATTGGCGACAAGTTCACTCGGGAGCAAGTGTTGAAACTGATGACCGAGCGGCACGAAGCAATTTCCAGACGCGAGGCTGAACGCAGCGCAGCATGACGGTCCTTTTCCTGATGCCCATCCAGAGCGGTGGGCAGCGGGAAAACAACCGGGAGCCATAGCAATGAAAATCACACTGAACCATTTTCAAATCAAGTCCCTGCTGGAGCTGAGCGAATCCAGCGGCGATCCTGAGTGCTACGACGAGATGACGCTCGTGCTCGTCAAAGACAACAGCGCGCACAGCGGACCGGGGCTTTATTGCAAGTTTGAAGAGGTTCCAGAAAACGGCTTCACCTTTCTCGGCACCGATGAGGCTGACGAGGAGAGAGCTGATGCAATCTGCGCAGCAAAAATCGAATCCGGCGAAGCTCAGGAAATCTGACCAACCAGCGCCACGTCAGCCTGACGAAAACTGCCCTTATGCAGCGATGGTTGAGAGCGTGGGTGGTCACGCTGAAAGCTGCCTTGAACCCACCCGACCACCTCGAAAGAGGCTGCATCGGAGATAGCTCGGCTTTTCCTCGTGACAGAGGGGTGGCCACCTTGTTCCTGCCGGGCATCCGTAGATAAGGGCAACACTGGAGAGGATTCGAGCTATCTCCGATGCGGAAGACTTCTGCATCGCGCAATGCGGCCCCCTGCATCAGGCGTTCGGTGTCATCAACCGACGGCGTGTGAAGCGTCGATAACTCAATCACTGGCAGCCGGGAAAGACCGGCACCCACCCTCCCCGACCAAATCCGCATGCACTCCCCTCCGCGCCCAACGGCAGCCAGCGGAACGGATGAGTGCAGCCGAGTTTAGTTGGATCAACGAATGGAGAGAGTCATGAGCGATTCATTCCAAAGCAAAAACATCGTCAAGGCGCGAAGCCCTCACAGCTGCGAATGCTGTCGCCGGACCATCAACCCCTGCGAGCACTACATCAACATTGCCGGGAAGTGGGATGGCGATTTTTACGCAGTCAAGACCCGCATGGGCTGCGACAGCCTAATGGACTTGATCTGGCAATTCGACGCGGATCACGGCGGATGGCTTTCCGATGACGGCCTTCCGTTCCACGAAGTAATCGAAATTGGTGAAGAGTTCGGCCTGATTTGCAGGATGCCAGACCGGTCAGCGCATATAGCCGCCCGCTCCGCCTAACCCCAAACACTGGAGGTCGCCATGAGCGATTGGATCAAGTGCAGCGATAGGCTGCCAGAGCAATACAGGGACGTACCAATTCAGCTTGAGGATGGCTCGCAGCGTGTTGGACGCCTGAACCATATGGGTACTTGGCTTCTTGCCAGCTACCAGAAGTGCAAACACCAGTACGCAGGTCGACCTGTCCGTTGGTTTGATACGCCAGCACCGCCCGCCGAATAACCCCGCCACTGGAGGCGACCATGACTTACGAAGTGATTGTTGAAGGGTTCGTCCTCCAAGTGGAGGTGACCCGTTGCGAGAACATCCCGCCAGCGCTCAATAGCTGGAACAGCGACTGGGACTTTTACGGCAGCCGCGAACTCGAGTTCAAAGTCGAGTCCGCCATCTGCTACGACGATGACGGCGTGCGGATGGATGTCGAAGCGCACCAACTTCCAGTGCTGACTCACCAGTTTGGCAAGCAGATCGAAACGGCCCTGTGGGTTGAGATTGACGCCCTGCAACGCCGCAAGAGCGGTCGGTGGGCAGCATGAGTACCAGCAGCCACGATCTGGCCATCGGCATGCTCGACGGTTATGTCGAAAGCATGATTGATACGCAATGCAGTGCAATCGCGGTGAGGGCTTCGGCCAATACCGCTCTACTGATCTTCCGCACGCTGAGCGTCATCACTGCGGACGAAGAAGCCCACTACAACGAACGCCTGCGCCGTGTTTACGAGCGCCGGCAAGGAAGGGTTGCATGAGCATTCAGCAAAACGTCTACCTAAAGGAGGACGTAAAAGCTGCAAGCGGTGACTGGCTAAAGAGTTGGATGGAGAGTGAGGCAGGCGGACGGGTGCAATACCACACACTCTCATCGCAGCGATGGAGGGGGATCCAGAACCGCTGCAGGCCCGGCGGTCACGTTCAAAGGATAAGGCCTACATACATTGGGTGCGCAAATGGCTTCAAGGACTTCCAGTCCTTCGCAAATTGGTGCCAAGAAGAGCCGGGGCACTTCGATATCGATTCATCTGGAAGCCATTTTCACCTGGATAAAGATTTGCTGATTCCGGGAAACAAAATCTACTCGAGTGACACTTGTTGTTTTGTTCCGCGAAAGGCCAACCTTTTGATGGTTTTTCCTTCCTCCAGAAAGCAGTCAGATCTCCCCATCGGCTGTTCTTTTCATAAGAGAGTTCGTCAGTTTACTGCGTATCTTAGCGGTCCTGACGGCGCAACGATTTACCTTGGCTACTTTCGTGATCCGATGCTGGCTCATCGCGCTTGGCAGGCGGCTAAGGCCTGCACAATTCGGCAAGCTGCCGAGGAATTGCCAGGCCATCTTCTGAAAGGAAAGCAGGCGCTTGAAGGCATTGCGACCCGACTTGAATTCGATCTTCTGCATGAGAAGGAGAGTAAATTTTGACGACCTCCCCTGTTAAATCGCTGCTCGACGAGCAGATTGACGAGCTGCCCGCCGACCGCATGATCCTCGCGTTCACTCACACAAAGTGGCTGGGCGCCCTGTCGCTGGCTCATGACGCTGGCATCCCTAACGTTCACGCTTGGAGCGGCCGGGCTTGCCTGTGCGGTGAGTGGACTGTCGCTTATGAGGTGAAGGCTTGAGCTTTTACGAGGACAGCGTTGAGGACGGCAGCCACTGCATGAGCTGCTGCCAGTTCATCGGTGAGGATGTTGGGCATCCGCGCTGCTGCCGAAATTGCGGCGGCAAAGGAAGCGAGCCGAACCCCGAGGGCCACAAAAAGCGCATGAAGGCAGAAGCCATGCAGCGCTTTGATGGCTGGCTGGCCCGCACCGGCATTGCCCACAAGAAGCACAACAACGGTTATCACGTCGTGCTGACGCTTCCAGATGGGCGAATGATCGACTGCTGGCCCAGCACAAAGAAATGGCAGCTCCGTGGCCAGCGCATGAGTCGTAACGGTAAAGCACTGCATGAGCTGGTGCTACAGCAGTTGAGGCCCTGGCCATGACCTCCTACCAGCGCGCCAAACGCCTCTACCTCTGGCGAGGCTCGGCCATTGTTCTTTTCGGCACCACCTTCGTGATGGTGCTCAGCGCACTCGCTGATCGAATCACCTCCTAAAACCTTACGGCGCCCCTCTCCGGTGGCGCGGAGATAACTCATGTCTACGAACATGCAAATCTGGGACAAAGTCAGCACGACCGACACCCGATACACCAAGGCTGCCGAGGTTGGCGGGCAGAAGATCACCAGCCTCAACGGCACCGCGATGATCATGAAGGCGACTGAGGTGTTCGGCCCGGTTGGCATCGGGTTCGGCTGGTCAATCATTGAAGAGCGCTTCGACGAAGGCTCCGAAATGGTCAGCGGCGAGGGTGACAAGCGCCTGGTACTCGGCCGCGAGCTGAATCACACCATCAAGATTCGTTTCTGGTTCGAACTTGACGGAAAGCGCGGAGAGATCGAGCAGTACGGTTGCACGCGCTACCTCTACAAATCGAAGTTCGGCACCACTACCGACGGCGAAGCGCCGAAGAAGTCGCTGACCGATGCCATCAAGAAGTCCCTGTCGATGCTCGGCTTCAGCGCCGACGTGTTCCTCGGCATGTTCGACGATCACACATATGTCGAGCAGCTCAAAGAAGAACAGGCGATCGAGCTTGCAGTAGACAAGGACGCAGAGATCCTGCGTCAGAAGCAGGAACGACTCGACTGGCTTAACTCAGCCGTGGAGACGATGGGCAAGGCCGTGACCGCCCACGAACTGAAGATGCTGAACGTCAAATACATCCGCGAGGCGACCCGCCGGAACGAGCCGACGTTTATCGCCCGAATCACTCGCGCTTTCGAAGAACGCAAAGCGGCTCTTGAGCCCGGCAAGGAGAACGCAGCATGACCCAACTCTACGCACTGACCGGCAAGCTCGCCGAACTTCAGGCCATGGCCGATACCGATGATGAGGGACTTAAAGAGGCCTTGCAGTACGCCATGGACGAAGTTCAAGGCGACTTCAGCATCAAGGCTGACAACATCGTTATGTTGCGCCGAAATATCGAAAGCGATGTGACGGCCATCGACATCGAAATCGAGCGCCTGGCTGAACTCAAGCGGATCAAGTCCAACAGTGTGTCGCAGATCAGCGACTACCTGCGCCGAAACATGGAAGCAGCCAACATCAAGTCGATCAAGCGCCCGCTCTTCTCCATCACCCTGGCCATGGGTAGCGAGCGGGTGATCGTGGATAACGAAGACGCGGTGCCAGATGAACTGACTTCGGTGAAGTCGAGCATTTCCCCGGACAAGAAGGCCATCGCCGCCAAGCTCAAGGAAATCCGCGATCACAACACCAACGTGCGGAAACGCATGGACGCGGGTGAAGACGCGGAACACGAACTTATCCCAGAACCGTCCTGGGCTCACCTCGAGCGCGGCGAAAGTTCGATCCGTATCAAGTGAGGTCAGCATGATCAGCAATCACCTCAGCATGGTCGAAGCCATGCGGCAGAACGCCGATTCGATCTCCGCCCGGACCGCCGAGTTTTTGGCCAACGGCGGGCAGATCGATCAACTCAAGAGCCCGCCGCGCAACCCGCTGCCGCCTCTCCGCTCACAGAAAATCGACCCCGACACGGTCCTCAAGCGCAAGCCAAAAGCGTTGTCGGCCGCTGATCGAAATGCTCTGCGCAAAATGGCGGGCTCATTATGAGCAAGCGCAAACCGCATAACTTCAAGGCTCGCGTTGACCGGTCCTGCCGGGCACTGCTGACCACCAACCACGTCGCGGTGGTGAACATCGACCCCAGCGGCCGGCAGGGCATGATCAATTACAAGTCGCTGAAAAACATCGCACCGGGAAAGATCGGGCAGGCTGTCTGCGGCATCGCCCATCGCTGGACGATTTATCTCAGCGCGCTCTGCATTGATGCTCGCGGCGACCGGTACAGCAAGTCGGTCGAGGTCGCGCCCGACGGCGTTTACCTCTCCGACCACCTGGAGGAAGTGATCGAGCACTGCTACAAGCAGCTGCGCGACTCGGCCAATCAAAGCCAGATGGTTGCTTCGGGCTGGATCGCCATCCCCGACGCCCTATCGCTGGACGAAGCTCACGCGGCGCGGATTTTCGAAGCGGTTGGTGCCTGGAATCAGGTCAAGGTTGCAGCGTGAGACGTTTCCGCATCAAGCAACGCAAACGACAAGCCTGGCTGGGAATCCCGGCCAGCGGCATTGAAGAGGTAGGCCATGGCAGCCGCGCAGAAAGATCGATCAGCAAAGACTGCGGCGAGGCGAAAGACTCGCGGCGAGGAAGAAATCAGGCTGCACTGCATGGCCGGCACCCGCCAAGCACTGGCTGAGCTGATGGCCTGGAGCGGCATCGAGGAACAGGGCGAGGCGATCACGCTGATGATTCACCATCTGCATGAGCTTGGCCCGGGCGGCGCGCTGCCGCTGCTCACGCCGCCGCGACACAAAATAACCATTTCAGATTCGTGCCGCGCAAAGCTTGAGCTCGCCTACCGGCGCGAAGAGCTGCGCATCTGCCACGACGAATAATCCGATTTAATTACCAATGCCGGTCAGATGGTAGCTTGTGCTTGGTATCTAACCCGGTTCAATCACCCCATCTAACCGGGTATGAGAGCGTAGACCGAAAGATAATCGGAGAGCTCCGCACTAAACAGCCTTGAACGAGCCTGCACTCAATTGAGCATAGGCAAAAGACTTTGAATGAGGGCAGGACTTAAGGCCACCAGCCCTTGAGTTATTGCTGTCGCGTTCGCAGCGTGTTGTATAAAAGCGCCAAGCCTAGAGGATTTAACTACTTCGGCCTTTTCCTCAACCGATGCAGGCTGCTTTATATAAAGAGCATTAAGCGCTTCCACAACTAGCTCGTGTGGGACATTGGACGGGAGACCAAGCGCGGTTAAAGCGCCTATTGGATCCCTCTGCAAAATCGCCGTTTCGCAGTCTACAATCTTTGTGCGGACCAGCTTTATATCCACATCTCCATCGCCCACCGAAAACACAGTTCCACATTTTTTTATTGTGGTGCCGATCATCGTAATCTTCATAGCCATTCTTGAGCGCTCCAATCGACGTAATGTCGAGCCCTATACCAATACCCCACTTGAACGAATCACGCCAGCCGGGTTATTGCACTGAGGTCTGATCGTTCCTATACCCCGCCAACTCAATGATCTGCCGCAAGCAAATCACGACCTCAAGCTTCTGCTTGTCGTCGGGAATACCCAACCGCTTCAACATCGTTTGAGCGTCTTCCTCGATCGCCGCGAGAGCGTCGATATGGCTTTGCAATCTCATGTTGGCCTCCTGCCAGTTTGAATTCGAGATTCATATAAACCACAAACTCACTTCACGCCAGCCGGCGAGGCGAAGCTATGCCTATTACCCCGGAATACCTGAAGTCGATTCTCGCCTACTCCCCTGAGACTGGTGTATTCACCTGGTTGGTGAGCAGAAGCCGAACACCCGCGGGTTCGATAGCTGGGAGCTTGGTTTCCAGTGGTTATCTGACGGTGATGATCGACAGGAAACGGCACAACCTGCACCGACTTGCATTCGTCTACATGCTCGACCGGCACCCGCCCGAGTTCGTAGATCACATCAACGGCCAGAAGACTGACAACCGCTGGATCAACCTCCGCGCGGCGAGCCCAGTGGAAAACGCAAGAAACCAAAAGCGCAGTTGCAAAAACTCCAGCGGAATCTCCGGTGTCTCGTGGGATTCGCGAGGCTTATGGCGATCCTTCGGATACCTAGCAGGCAAACAAATAACCCTCGGCCGCTACTCATCAAAGTTTGAAGCAGCGGCCGCCAGAAAATCCTTCGAAAACAGTCTCGGCTATCACGAAAATCACGGGAGATAAGCCCCTATGTCCGCACAACAGAAGAAACACCCCTTCGATTTCAAAACACAATACGGACTCGGCTTCAGCACTCAGGACGATGAGATCGTTGTCGACTTCTTCTGTGGCGGCGGCGGCGCCGGTACGGGGCTGGAGATGGGGTTGGGTCGCGCGGTGACTGTGGCGAAGAACCACAGCCCTCAGGCTATCAGCATGCACACCGTCAACCACCCAGGCGCCGTGCACTACACCACCGATGTGTTCGAGGGCGATCCGGATACCGAGTGCGGCGGTAAGGCCGTTGGCTGGTTCCATATGTCGCCGGATTGCACGCATCACAGCCAAGCGGCCGGCGGCCAACCGCGTAAGCGCGAGATCCGCAACCTGTCGTGGATTGGCCTGAAGTGGGCCGGCAAGAAGAAGCCCCGCGTCATCAGCTTGGAGAATGTGAAACAGATCCTCCAGTGGGGGCCGCTGATCGCCAAGCGCTGCAAGTCGACCGGGCGGGTTATGACTTTGGACCTGGTGCCGAACCCGACCAAACCTAAAAGCATGATCAACCGCATTGCTGAGCCAGGCGAAGTCGTGCCAGTCCACCAGCAGTTCCTTATACCCGATCCGAAACGCCGCGGTCAGACCTGGGCAACCTTTGTCGCCGAACTGCAGCACCTCGGCTACGTGGTCGAATGGCGCGTCATCAAGGCCTGCGACTTCGGCGCGCCGACTAGCCGCGAACGCCTGTTCATGATCGCTCGCTGCGACGGCGAGCCGGTTGTTTGGCCGGCGGCGACCCACGCCAAGCATCCAGTGAAGGGCCAGCAGAAGTGGCGTACCGCCGCGGAGTGCATTGACTGGACCATCCCAAGCAAAAGCATTTTCGACCGGCCTAAGCCACTGGCACCGGCCACCCTGCGGCGAATCGCCAAGGGCATGAAGAAATTCGTTATCGATGCTGCGGACCCGTTCATCGTGCCGATCGCGAACTGGTCCGGCGAAAGCGTGCAGTCAGCGCACCACCCGCTGCGCACAGTCACCTCTTGGCCGCGCGGAGGATCGTTCGCCATGGCCAGCCCGATTATCGCGCCAGCCACGCACCAGGGTAGCGACCGGATCAACGACCCGCATGCCCCACTGCCGACGGTGACCTGCGCCAACCGCGGTGAGCTTACGTTGATCAGCCCGGTGCTGGTCGGTGCCGGTGGACCTGAGTACAGCGGAAAGCCGGTAGCCGTTGATCAGCCGGCCGGCACACTGATGACGCAGAACCACCGCGCGATCGCCGCGGCGCACCTGGTGAAGTTCAGGTTTGCGGATGAGGGCAAAGCTCTCGATGAGCCGCTGCCAACTATCACCAGCGGCGGCAACTACCAGCGCCCGGCCGGCGCCGCTCACGCCATGGGCATCTCAACGGTGTTCATGGCCCAAATGAACGGAGGTTTCAATACCACCGATGCCAAGAGCATCGCAGACCCAATGACCACGGTGACCAACACCGGCAGCCAGCAGCAGCTGGTGACCGCCAACTTGGTGCACCTTCGCGGTAATTGCGATGCGCGAGACACTGCCGATCCGCTACACACCATCAGCGCCGGCGGCACCCACCACGGACTGGTCACCGCCTTCATGGAGCGCCAGTTCGGCGCCAGCGTAGGCCAGGCGGTTGATGAGCCGGCGCCAACTATCACGGCGGGCGGCGGTGGAAAGAGCTCACTGGTTGAATTCCAGCTTTCGCCGGAGGTTGAAGCCGGTGCGTTGCGCGTCGCGGCATTCCTGATCAGCTACTACGGCACCGAAAATATGAGCGCCGCCGACGCGCCAGCACCGACGATCACCACCAAGGATCGTCTGGGCCTGGTCACGGTGACCATCAAGGGAACGCCTTACGTGATCGTCGACATCTGCCTGCGGATGCTGCAACCAGCCGAGCTGTACAAAGCTCAGGGCTTCCCCGCCGACTACATCATCAGCCACGGTGCCGACGGCAAGCCGTTCACCAAAACCCAGCAGGTTCACATGTGCGGCAACAGCGTCAGTCCGCCGCCGATGGCTGCACTGGCACGGGCCAACGATCCGTGGCGCGCCGCCGAACGCCAAGCCGAAGCCGCATAACCCACCCTCGCCCGCCTGGCAGAAATGCAGCACGGCCGCTCTGCGACTATAGTGAAAAATCCAAACACAAACAGGTGGAGTTTCCTATGAAACGATTAGGTCTGTTTATCGTAGCTTTCGTTATCGCGACACCGCTTTTTGCTGCAGACGATTTATGCGCAGTCAACTTGCAAAAAATTAGCGACTTGAAGCAAACAGCAGTGATGGGGCAACCACAGCTAGGCCAAATTCAGCAGGATAGAATGGAGGCGGAGAAGGCACAGAAGGCTGGAGATAAAGAAAAATGTATCGCGCTGACGAACAGAGCGCTGAAGAAAATTAAAGATATACAGAGCAGGAATTAGGAAAAAATGGGCTGACTTGATCGGCCCATTTTTTTCAATAACAAAACTAGCGGTTGGCCAGCAAGTCTCGGCGTTCGCTGAATTTGTTTCGTGTTCTCACCTATTGCGATAAACCCTTGGGACGGGGCTGTTTAACGTCTCCCGCCACCGAGCAAGATCAGCAATCAGGCGAAGCCCTTCTTTCGCCTCAGTCTCCAACTGTTCTTCAGGAAGGCTCAGCAGTCGCACGACCTCGTCGCCGATCAGCCGTAACGCCTGAACATCGGTTTTCGCGCTCATACCTGTCACCTCAGTGTTTGCGCCGAACCAGAACTATAGACCCTCCACCGCCCGGGCATGCCCCGGCATAGGACGCCAAACGTGATCAATCTCTTCTGGCGAATCATCGCCAAGGTACTCGCGCGCCCGGCAATCGCCGACCGGCTCATCGCCCGCGCCAAGCTCACCCCGTACCAGCACATCATGTCCGCCGACGGATCCGAGATGTACATGGGCCGCTGGTGGCTGTTCAACCCCTACTCCCGTGACACGCACAAGCCTGCGCTTTGGTGGTGCCCGTGGTCGTTCCGTATCCACCACATCATGCGACCGGATGAAGACCGGGATCTGCACGATCACCCGTGGAACGCCCGGACGATCATTTTGCGCGGCTGTTACACGGAGCAGCGCCTGCTTGATCACGACGACCCGGCACTGTGCGGGCTGAATGTCCCGGCCAGCGCCCAAGCCACCGAATACATCGACCGCCAACCAGGTGACACCGCGCAACTGCTGCACGGCGAATACCACCGGATCGACGAAGTATCACCCGGCGGCGTTATCACACTCTTCATCACCAGCAAGTGGCGCGGTGACTGGGGATTCCTCGTAAACGGCGTGAAGGTGCCTTGGCGCACCTACACCGGTACCGACAATTGAAAGGGGCATTCGAAGTGAGCGAACTCAAAGTGATCTACCTCGGCCCAGCCTGCCAAGAGCAAGGCGACGGGCACGAGTGGTGCCAGGATGACGTTTGGCAGCCCTGCGAATGCGGTCACACGTCAGTGAAATTCGTCGCCAGCACTGAGCTCGACCGGGTCACCGCCGAGCGTGACGCCCTGCAGCAGCGACTGAACGCAGCGGATCAGCGGATTGATGAGATGACCTCCAAGCCTTCTGAAGCAGAGCGCCAGCGCCTGATGGCAGTCATCGAGAATTACCCGAACGGCGATCCTCTCGAATACGACGCCGCCCTTCGCAAAATCCAGCAGTAACTCCCTCCCCCTTCAAAGTCAGCCGCTATAGCGGCAAAGGAACTGTCATGCCTGAAGAAACTGTTTTGATCCAGCCGGCCCCGGTCGTGCGCGATGAATACGGCATGTTCGCCCACCCCGACATGCCGGACTTCGACGAGGGCGACGGTGATAAGTGCAAGGCCTGGATCGCTGCACAGGGCTTGCAGGTGAAGATGGTGTCACTCGAATACCACAGCGACGAAGCGGTCTCTGAGCGCTATTTCGAAGCAGGCGACCCAGACTGCAGCTACTGGGAGCCGGATCGGCCTGATGGCGAAGGCTGGTTCTGCCTGGCCATTCACGACACGGACGACGGCCCGGTTTGCTGGTGGGCACGCCGCGAGGTGACGCCATGATCGCCACCCTCTGGTTCGCCTACGTCTTCATCTACAAGGGGCCAAGGCCATGAGCAGACAAGTCACAGAGCGCGACTTCCGCATGCCCGAGTTCCGGGACGCCAAGGTTGAGGACTACGAAATCCGCGCAGACGGCAAGGTGGTCAGAAAGGATCGGTGGGAAACAGGCATTCACCAGATCAAAGGCATCGTCGGGTCGAGTCGCGGCGAGTTTGAAATAGCCGAGGTGGTTGATGCGGTACGAAAGCTCAGAGGTGACTGGGAAGATGCCGAGCCAGATGAAGATCCAGGCCACCAGACGATAGACCTACGTCTTTCCTGCGGGTCGGTCCTAGCTCGATGCGAGCGCGGCCCAGGCCAACTGCCCTTCACCTACCACTGGCAATTCGGCGCTATCGACTTCACCCGCACGGACTTCGGCGCCGATGTCATCGAATGGCAGAAGTCCCCACAAGCTTCCGACGCAACAGTCTAACCCCAATCCCCCTACATGCCTGCCGGTGAGCGGCGGGCGAGGTATCACCATGAGCGAATTCCAGCTCTATCTTGGCGATTGCCTGGAGATCATGAAGCAGTTGCCAGACGCCAGCGTCGACATGGTGCTGGCCGATTTGCCCTATGGCACCACTCAATGCGCTTGGGACACCATCATCCCGCTAGAGCCGCTCTGGCAGGAGTACTTGCGGATCGCCAAGCCGGAAGCCGCAATCGTGCTGTGTGCGGCTCAACCATTCGCATCGCTGCTGGTGGCGAGCAACCCGAAGCTCTACCGGTACGAATGGATCTGGGAGAAAGGCAACGCCACCGGCTTCCTAAACGCCAAGAAGCAACCGCTGCGGGCGCACGAAAGCGCCCAGGTCTTCTATCGCAAGCAGCCGGTGTACAACCCGCAGATGTCCAGCGGGCACGAACGCAAGACAGCGAAGCGCAAGACGGTTAACTCGGAGTGCTACGGCAAGGCCTTGGCCCTGACCGAATACGACTCGACAGAGCGGTACCCGCGCTCAGTGCAGTTCTTTTCCAGCGACAAGCAGACCGGCAGCTTTCACCCGACGCAGAAACCAGTGGCGTGGATGTCGTTCCTAGTCAGCACCTACACCCGGCCTGGCCAGGTGGTTCTGGATAACAGCATGGGCAGCGGCACCACCGGTGTCGCTTGCATGCAACTGGGCCGGCAGTTCATCGGCATTGAGCGTGATCTCGACGAGCACGGCAACCGCCTCGGCTACTTCGATATCGCCCATCAACGAATCACAGACGAAATTACCGAACGCGACGCGCCGGTACCGCAAATCGATCTGTTCGCA
Organism: Pseudomonas sp. P4795; assembly: GCF_048822895.1. Classification (NCBI taxonomy): domain Bacteria; kingdom Pseudomonadati; phylum Pseudomonadota; class Gammaproteobacteria; order Pseudomonadales; family Pseudomonadaceae; genus Pseudomonas; species Pseudomonas sp. P4795. The sequence goes on from NZ_JBMFBT010000002.1 coordinate 269,450, forward strand.
ACAGCCTGACCTTACCAACCCCACCTTCTGCCGCCCAGCGCGGCAAGGACACCCCATGTTCGCTTTCAAACTCACCCTGATCCTGCTGGGCGCTTTGCTGTACCTGGTCGGCAGTGGCTGCTGGTTCTTCTGGATCGCGCCGCGCCTTCTGGCCGACGGCGAAACAGCCGACATCCTCTACACGTTCGCCGGCACCTGCGCCTGGCTGCTGATCACCTTCGGTTTCATCGTTCACATCATCAAGACAGCGCGGCCCACGGCGGCCGGCGGGAGGTAGTTATGGCAGTAGCCGAAAAACTTAGCGATGAGTCCGGTCACGATAAGGTCACCGAAAAGAGGATGGCCGAGTTGTTGGGCACCACACCAAAAGCCCTGCAGCGCAAACGAGAACGTAACATCATCCCCGCCGGCGTCTGGTCGAAGATCGACGGACGAATCATGTACAGCAAATGGAGGTATGACGAATGGCTAGAGAGCCAATGGAGCTGCCCGCCGGAGTTGAGCTTGTCGGGAAATCGATCAGGATCAGGTTCTCCTGGAACAAGAAGCGGCACTGCGAAACGCTCAATCTCTCGCAAACCGCAAGGGGGATCGCAACAGCCGAGGCTTTACGTTCTCAAGTAATGCAGCTGGCCAAGCTGGGCGCGCTTACGCCTGAGAAATACAGGGAGCTGTTCCCGAATAGCCGGTGCGACTCGGCCGGCAAAATGCCGATATTTTTCGACTACGCCCAGGACTGGCTGGACAGCCTGCAGATTGAAGACAGCACTCGCAAGAACTACCGAAGCACCATGCAAACCTACTGGGTGCCGCACTTGGCCCAGTACCCCCTCGACAAGATCACACCGGTTCTGATGCGGAAAATCGTCAACGGGATCTCGTGGACTTCGCCAATCCGTCGCAAGGGTGCCATCCGGTTGGTTACCGGACTGCTGACCCAGGCTGTGAACGATGAATTGATACTGAGGAATCCAGCCAACTCGATCCCGCCGACCCGGGTCACCAAGCGCGAGATCGATCCATTCAGTCGCGACGAAGCGGACGATCTGATCGCCAAGCTGTACGAGGTGACCAGTGGTATGCAGTCTATTTATGCGTGTTTTTTTGAATTTTCTTTCTATACAGGAATGCGTCCGGGCGAAGCGATGGCGCTGCGCTGGAGCGAGGTTGATACGCGCTCAAGGCGCGCGAAGGTGTGCCGCATCAGGCTGTACGGCAAGATCAAGGAGAGGACCAAAACGAAGGTGTCGCGGGAAGTTTTATTGAACGATCGAGCCTTGCAGGCACTCGAAAAAGCCAGACCTCTTACAGCGGCGCGCTCTGATTATGTTTTCGCGCCTGAAGGTTCGGGTGAAAGATCAGAGCTGTACATCCGTTCTGAAACAGGGGCTAAGCGCTATTGGTTGGCGGCGCTGCGCAAGTCGGGAATCCGATACCGTCGGATGTACGACACCAGACACACGTATGCAACGATGTGCCTGATGTCAGGAATGAACCCGGCATTCATTGCCGCGCAACTCGGACACAGCGTCCAAGTTTTGCTTTCAACCTATGCCAAGTGGATCAGCTCTTCGAGTGATTTCGCGGAGCTTGAAAAGCTGGATTTACCTAAAAACGGTACGAAATTGGTACTTGATTCAAGGTAGATGCGCCTAGACCCAGCAAACACAAGGCTTTTAGGAATATGTGTGGATTAGCTGGCGAGTTACGTTTTGATCATCAACCTGCAGACCTTGCAGCAGTAGAACGAATCACCCATCACCTGGCGCCTCGCGGGCCTGACGCGTGGGGCTTCCATGCTCAAGGGCCGATTGCCCTGGGCCATCGGCGGCTGAAAATCATGGACCTGTCGGACGGCTCGGCGCAGCCGATGATCGACAGTCAACTGGGCTTGTCCCTGGCCTTCAACGGCGCGATCTACAATTTCCCGGAACTGCGTGCCGAACTCGAAGCGCTCGGTTACGCGTTCTATTCCGGTGGCGACACCGAAGTGCTGCTCAAGGGCTACCACGCTTGGGGCGAAGCGCTGCTGCCCAAACTCAATGGCATGTTCGCTTTCGCGATCTGGGAACGTGATGCGCAGCGGCTGTTCATCGCCCGCGACCGTCTCGGCGTGAAGCCTTTGTACCTGTCACGTACCGGTCAGCGCCTGCGTTTTGCCTCGGCTTTGCCGGCGCTGCTCAAGGGCGGTGACATCAACCCGATCCTCGATCCGGTGGCGCTCAACCATTACCTGAATTTTCACGCGGTGGTGCCTGCGCCGCGCACCCTGCTGGCCGGTATCGAGAAACTGCCGCCAGCCACCTGGATGCGCGTTGAAGCGGATGGTCGCACCGAGCAGAAAACCTGGTGGACCCTGCCCTACGGCCCGCATGACGACGAGAAAAACCTGACGCTGGAAGACTGGCGCGACCGTGTGCTCGACAGCACCCGTGAAGCGGTAGCAATCCGTCAACGTGCGGCAGTGGATGTCGGCGTGCTGCTCTCGGGCGGTGTCGATTCGAGCATGCTCGTTGGCCTGCTCCGCGACGTTGGCGTAGAGAATCTGTCGACCTTCTCCATCGGTTTTCAGGATGCCGGCGGCGAGCGCGGTGACGAGTTTCAATACTCGGATCTGATCGCCAAGCACTACGGCACTCAGCATCATCAATTGCGTATCGACGAAAAAGAAATCATCGAGCAACTGCCCGCCGCGTTCCGCGCGATGAGCGAGCCGATGGTCAGCCACGACTGCATCGCCTTCTATCTGCTGTCGCGCGAAGTGGCCAAGCACTGCAAAGTTGTGCAGAGCGGACAAGGCGCCGACGAGTTGTTCGCCGGTTATCACTGGTACCCGCAAGTTGACGGCGCGGCCGATCCATATGCGGCTTATCGCGATGCGTTTTTTGATCGCAGCTACGACGACTACGCAGCCACTGTGCAACCGAAATGGCTGACCGCGAATGACGCTGCCGGCGACTTCGTGAAGGAACATTTCGCCCAACCCGGCGCCAGCGCAGCGGTCGACAAAGCGCTGCGTCTGGACAGCACGGTGATGCTGGTCGATGACCCGGTAAAACGCGTCGACAACATGACCATGGCCTGGGGCCTGGAAGCGCGCACGCCGTTTCTCGACTATCGCTTGGTCGAGCTTTCGGCACGCATTCCCGGCCAGTTCAAACTGCCCGATGGCGGCAAGCAAGTGTTGAAAGAAGCCGCGCGACTGGTGATTCCAAGCGAAGTGATCGATCGCAAGAAAGGCTATTTCCCGGTGCCGGGTCTCAAGCATTTGCAGGGCGACACGTTGAATTGGGTACGCGACCTGCTGCTCGATCCGAGTCAGGATCGCGGCCTGTTCAACCCGACCATGCTCGACAAACTGCTGACCGATCCACAAGGTCAACTGACCCCGTTGCGCGGCTCCAAGTTGTGGCAACTGGCTGCCCTGAACCTGTGGCTCAGCGAACAAGGAATCTGATCGATGAAACCTCACGCCACGGCGATCAACCAACGCCTGCTGCGCGGTCAGACACCGTCCTACGAACGCTTGCAGGCGCGTCTGGCCGAAGACGGCAGCGCGCTGAGTGCCGAGCCGATTGCCGTCCACTGCGGCTGGGGCCGGTTGCTGATCGGGCATACCTTTCCCGACCCGGCGAGTCTGGCTCAGGAACTGCTCAACGAGCAGCCGGGCGAGCGCGACATCGCACTGTACGTTGCCGCCCCGCAACAGATTCTCGGGCTGGAACCGACGCAGTTATTCCTCGACCCATCCGACACTTTGCGTCTGTGGTTCAGCGACTATCGCCAGGCGACGCGGGTGTTTCGCGGCTTCCGCATCCGTCGTGCGCAAAGCGAAACCGACTGGCAGGCGATCAATCAGCTGTATCAGGCGCGCGGCATGTTGCCGATCGACCCTGCCCTCCTGACGCCTCGGCATCAGGGCGGGCCGGTGTACTGGCTGGCAGAGGACGAAGACAGCGGCGCGGTGATTGGCAGCGTCATGGGCCTGAATCATGACAAAGCGTTCAACGACCCGGAACGCGGCAGCAGTCTGTGGTGCCTGGCCGTTGATCCTGTGTGCTCGCGGCCGGGTGTCGGCGAAGTGTTGGTCCGCCATTTGATTGAGCACTTCATGAGCCGTGGTCTGAGCTATCTCGACCTGTCGGTTTTGCACGACAACAAACAGGCTAAAAACCTCTACAACAAGCTCGGCTTTCGCACGCTCTCGACGTTCGCCGTCAAGCGCAAGAACGGCATCAACCAGACGCTGTTTCTCGGGCCGGGGCCGGAAGCCAACTTCAATCCGTATGCGCGGATCATCGTTGAAGAGGCGCATCGGCGCGGTATCGATGTGCAGGTGGATGACGCCGATGCCGGGCTGTTCACGCTGAGCCACGGTGGGCGCCGCGTGCGTTGCCGCGAATCGCTGAGCGACCTGACCAGCGCGATCAGCATGAGCTTGTGTCAGGACAAAAGTCTGACGCACAAGGTACTGAAGGCTGCCGGACTGAAACTGCCATCGCAGCAATTGGCGGGCAATGCCGACGACAATCTGGCGTTTCTCGATGAGCACCAGCGAGTGGTGGTCAAGCCACTCGACGGGGAACAGGGCCAGGGCGTAGCGGTCGATTTGCAAAGTATTGAAGACGTACAGCAGGCCATTGAAGCGGCCAAGCAGTTCGACACCCGCGTGCTGCTGGAAAGCTTCCACGAAGGCCTCGATCTGCGGATTCTGGTGATTGGCTTTGAGGTAGTCGCTGCCGCCATTCGGCGTCCGGCGGAAGTGGTCGGCGACGGTCAGCATTCGATCGGTGCGCTGATCGAAGCGCAGAGCCGGCGTCGGCAAGCGGCCACCGGCGGCGAGAGCAAGATTCCGCTGGATCACGAAACCCAGCGCACCCTGCACGCAGCGGGTTACGACTACAGCAGCATCCTGCCGGCTGGCGAGCATCTGTTCGTGCGGCGCACGGCGAATCTGCACACCGGCGGCACCCTGGAAGACGTTACGGCGATTCTGCATCCGACGCTGATCGACGCCGCAGTACGCGCGGCACGAGCGCTGGATATTCCAATGGTCGGCCTCGATTTGCTGGTGCCGGCGGCGGATCAGCCGGAGTACGTGTTCATCGAAGCCAACGAACGCGCCGGACTGGCCAACCATGAACCGCAGCCGACGGCTGAGCGCTTTGTGGATTTATTGTTTCCGCACAGTCAGCCGGCAGTCTCGTAAGCATGTAGTGCTCGTTATGGCCTCATCGCGGGCAAGCCCGCTCCCACAGGTTTTGTGGGCGCCGCCGAACCTGTGGGAGCTGGCTTGCCAGCGATGAGGCCCTGACAGACGCCACAAGTCCTCCCTCCTCATCGAAACCATCGATGTGCCCAACCCATCAGGAGTTTCCATGACCACCCAAATTCCCGAACCGGATCTGGTCTACCTGCAAAAAGTCCTGCTGGAAATGCTCGCCATTCCCAGCCCCACCGGTTTCACCGACACCATCGTGCGCTACGTCGCCGAGCGTCTTGAAGAACTCGGCATTCCGTTCGAAATGACTCGACGCGGGACCATTCGCGCCACGCTCAAGGGCCGCAAGAACAGCCCTGACCGCGCAGTGTCTGCGCATTTGGATACCATTGGCGCCGCCGTGCGGGCGATCAAGGACAACGGTCGCCTGACCCTCGCCCCGGTCGGCTGCTGGTCGAGCCGTTTCGCCGAGGGCAGCCGCGTCAGCCTGTTTACCGACAACGGTGTGATTCGCGGCAGCGTGTTGCCGTTGATGGCATCCGGGCATGCGTTCAACACCGCTGTCGATGAAATGCCGATCAGCTGGGATCACGTCGAACTGCGCCTGGATGCTTATTGCGCGACCAAGGCCGATTGCGAGTCGATGGGCATCAACGTCGGCGACGTGGTGGCATTCGATCCACTGCCGGAGTTCACCGAAAACGGCCACATCAGCGCCCGCCATCTGGATGACAAGGCCGGGGTTGCCGCGCTGCTGGCGGCGTTGAAAGCGATTGTCGACAGTGGTCAGGAATTGATGATCGATTGCCATCCGCTGTTCACCATCACCGAAGAAACCGGCAGCGGCGCGGCGGCGGCATTGCCGTGGGATGTCAGCGAATTCGTCGGCATCGACATCGCACCGGTCGCACCGGGTCAACACTCCAGCGAACACGCAGTGAGTGTGGCGATGCAGGATTCGGGCGGGCCTTATGACTATCACCTGTCGCGACACTTGCTGCGCCTGGCCGGTGAACATGAGCTGCCGGTGCGCCGCGACCTGTTCCGCTACTACTTCAGCGATGCGCACTCGGCGGTGACCGCCGGCCACGACATTCGCACTGCCCTGCTCGCCTTCGGCTGTGACGCGACTCACGGCTATGAGCGCACGCACATCGACAGTCTCGCGGCGCTGAGTCGCCTGTTGGGCGCGTACATCCTCAGCCCGCCGGTATTCGCCAGCGATGCCCAACCGGCGAATGCCTCACTGGACCGCTTCAGTCACCAGATCGAGCACGACACGCAGATGGAAAGCGATACCCGCGTGCCGCCGGTGGACAGCCTGGTCGGGCAACGCTCGGACAGTTGAGTCTGGCCCTCGGCGATCATTCGCCGTAGCATCGCGAGATTGATTTGACCGAGGTGCCCATGCTCATTCCCCACGACCAACTTGAAGTCGACACCCTGACCCGTCTGATCGAGGATTTCGTCACCCGCGACGGTACCGACAACGGTGACGACACCTCGCTGGAAACCCGCGTGCTGCGGGTGCGTCAGGCATTGAGCAAAGGCCAGGCACTGATCGTATTCGACCCCGAAAGCGAGCAGTGCCAATTGATGCTCAAGCACGACGTGCCCAAGCATCTGTTCGACTGAAACTGTCAGCTGCTTTTGGCGCTGGCTGCGTTTTTGCGCTGGATGCGGTCATAGACTTCGGCGCGGTGCACGTTGACGTGCTGCGGCGCTTCGACACCGAAGCGCACACTGGAGCCGTTGACCGCGAGCACGCGCAGAGTGATGTTGTCGCCGATGGAAATCAGTTCGCCTACAACCCGACTGAGTACAAGCATGGGGATCGTCCTTCAAGGTTTGCCAGCCTTGAAGATGCGCGGCTTGCGGCCGCTCTACAATGCGCTGCGGGCAAATCAGTCATGCCCTACACAGGCTCGCGCGATAGCCTTCAGACGTTTCCTGCAAGCCCGGTAAATTTTCCCGCGAGTCAGCTGGCGGAAAACTTCGGCCCGAACAGAATCACACTGGCGCCGATCACGCACAACGCCACGCCGATCCAGTCCGAACCCAGCGGACGAATACGCTCGACCACCGCCAGCCAGCCAATCGAAGCAATGATGTAGATGCCACCGTAGGCGGCATAGGCACGCCCGGCGTAGGTCGCTTCAACCCGGGTCAGCAGCAGCGCAAACAACGTCAGGCTGAGTAGTGCCGGGATCACCCACAAGGCACTTTTGCCTTGACGCAACCACATCCAGAACGCAAAGCAACCGGCGATTTCAAACAGCGCGGCGAGGAAAAACCATAAGTAATTAAGCATGTACACGTCTCGTCAGGGTGACCGTTGCGGCCATCCTGACGATGCAACTACAGCAGAGCAAGTTCAGCTGTGGCTGTGCTTGGCCTTGGCGCGCATTTTCTCGGCCATGGAAATCATTTCGTTGTAGAGCAGTTGTGGATTTTTCTGTTTGATCGCCCAGGCCATACGTCCTTGTTCGTGGGGCAGGATCATGAACTCGCCAGCGGCTACTTGCTGGTAGATGTAGTCGGCAATGTCCGCAGCAGTGATCGGTGAGCTTTCCAGCAACTTGCCGACCTGGGCTTTCATCCCCGGGGTCGGGCCGCGGAACGAGTCGAGCAAGTTGGTCTGGAAGAATGACGGGCAGACCACATGTACCGCGACTTCCTGCTGCGCCAGTTCGATCAACAGGCTCTCGGACAATGCAACTACGCCGGCCTTGGCCACGTTGTAGTTACTCATCGCCGGCCCCTGCATCAGCGCGGCCATCGAGGCGATGTTGATGATCTTGCCCTTGCTTTGCTCGAGCAGCGGCAGGAACGCCTTGCAGCCCTTGACTACGCCCATCAGGTTGATCGCGATCTGCCAGTCCCAGTCCTCCAGCGACAACTCGCTGAAGAAACCGCCCGAGGCCACACCGGCGTTATTGACGATGATGTCGATGCCGCCAAGTTTCTCTTCACACGATTGAGCGAATGCGGTGAGCTGGCTGTAATCGCGCACATCGCAGCGCTGAGTGAAGCCGTCACCACCGGCCTCGCGCACCAGTTTCAGGGTTTCCTGCAAACCGGCTTCGCTGACATCGGACAAGGCCAGCCGCCAGCCTTCACGCGCCCAGCGCAGCGCGATTTCGCGACCCAGGCCTGAGCCTGCACCAGTGATCATCATGCGATTTTGCATAGCGGACAGCCTTGTTGTTCTGGAGAAGTTGCCCGCAGTGTAGCGAAGGACATGCGCTGGACCACGCTTCATCAAGTTGCTGAATGGTGCGGAAAAACCGGGGCGCTCTTTTTCGCCGAAACGAAATAAGCCTGCGTTCCAAATACATTAAAAAAACATTGAATTTTCTTTCACTGGCACCGGTCGGAATTTGTAAGCCCGCTGGATCTAGTTCACATCCAGCTGCCTCTAGAACATCAAGACTTCTCGAACGCTATAAACAAGGAAAATCGCCATGGGCACAATTCTAATCATCATCCTGATCCTGTTGCTGATCGGTGGTCTGCCGGTCTTCCCGCACTCCAGAAGTTGGGGTTATGGTCCGTCGGGCATCATCGGCGTGGTATTGGTAGTACTGTTGGTGCTGCTGTTACTCGGTCGGATATAACGATCTGACAGGCAAAAAAAGAGGCCCTTGAAAAAGGGCCTCTTTTTTATTGCGCGGACTAATCAGTCCGGCTTGCCATCAACTACACCAGCGGTGTTGTCGATCAGGCTTTTGGTCGCAGTCTGAATGAACGACTCGAGTTTCTGCTTCAGGGCAGCTTCATCTTCCGATGCCGGGATCACTTCGCCTTTCGGATTGGCGCCGAGTTCGTAACGGTAGAGTTTCGGCGGCATTTCCTTGGGCAGTACCAGCACACGGTCAGCGGTGAGCAACGCCACGGTCTGGTCGCTGCCGGACGGTTTGATCACGCCGAAACCCTTGTCGCCTTCCGGCAGGTTCAGCAGGTCACGACCCCAGCACTGATGCAGGACTTCGCCACCGATGCGACCCATGATCGTCGGCACGATGTCGATCTGGGTGCCCACCGTATGGTCACGCTGACCGAATTTCTCCTGCACGCCTGGCCCGATCAGCAGCATCGGCACGTTGAAGCGACCAAGGTCCATTTCGGTGATCTGCTGCTCGTTGCCAAAACCATGGTCGCCGACAACAACGAACAGGGTTTCCTTGAAGTACGGCTCCTTGCGGGCCTTCTCGAAGAACTGACCGAGTGCCCAGTCGGAGTAGCGCATGGCGGTCAAGTGTTCGTTGAGGCTGCCACGGTCGGTCACGCGCTCGACCGGCAAAGGCGTCGGCAGTGCGTACGGCGTGTGGTTGGACAGGGTTTGCAGCAAGGCATAGAACGGTTTCTTGTCCTTGCCATCACGCGCTTTCAACTCTTCCAGACCACGGTCGAACATGTCCTGATCGGACACACCCCACGTCGGGTCGGAGAACACCGGGTTAACGAAATCGTTGCGCCCGATGAAGTTGGTCATGCCCTGGTTGCTGAAGAAACCCGACTGGTTGTCCCAGGCGAAATCGCCGTTGTAGACATACACGTCGTCGTAGTCACGCGCGCTGAGCAACTGCGGCAGGCCGGACAGTTTGTGGCTGCCTTCCGGGGTCTGCATCAGGTATTCGAAGCCCGGCAGATTGGGGAAGCATGCCATCGTGGCGAACATGCCCTGGTGGGTGTGCGTGCCGTTGGAGAAGAAGCGATCGAACAACAGGCCTTCTTTGGACAATTGGTCGAAGTACGGCGTGATGTTGCCCGGACGACCGAGCGCGCCAACCGAGTGACCGGCGAAGCTTTCCATCAGGATCACTACGACGTTCTTGATCGGCAGGGTTTTGTCGGCATTCGGCGTGTAGTTACGGCGAACGGCGGCAGTCTCGGCATCGACCAGTTTGTCGCTCGGGGTCAGCAGCATGTCACGCACGGTCTGCTGCGCCACGGGTTGCTCGATGGTGGCTTTCCAGATGTTGTCGCGATCCTCGCCCAACCGGCTCTTGGCGGCGGCGATCAGCGACAGCGTACCGTTGAGGCCGAGCTGGTTGGCGAAGTTCGAATCGGTGGTGTAGACGTCACCCCAACGCAGTGGCGGGCCTTGACGCAGGGTGCCACGCGCGGCAACCACACAGATCAGCAGGCAAACCACGAACACTGCCGCACGTGCATACCACGGAGCAATCTGCCGCGTGCCAACGCTGCCGCCGCTGAACGGGCCGCGTGGACGGGTCGCGCGGTCGGCGCCTTTGAATGCAAGGGTGAGGATCAGCGTGCCAACAGCCCAGGCCAGCAGGTAACGCACCACCGGGAAACCGTACCAGAGCATGCTCATGACGGTTTTCGGGTCTTCCCTCACGTACTGGAACACCAGGCCGTTGAGGCGCTGGTGAAACTCGCGGTAGAAGTCCATCTCCATCAGGCCGAGGAACAGCGCGATGCTCGAAGCAATGGTCAGCCACAGACGGAAGAAACCGCGCGCAGCCATTGCGCGGGCGCTGAACAGTGCCAGCACCAGCGGAATGCACAGGTAAACCACCAGGCGCAGGTCGAAACGCAGGCCGTTGAAGAAGGCTTCGAGGAACGTCGAGGCCGGGGTATCGAGGATCATCTCGCGGTTGTAGACCAGCAGCGCGAGGCGCAGCACGGAAAACATCACCATCATGACCAGCGCACACAACAGTGTGTAGGCCAGATGCGATTTGACGGTCGGTTGCAGCAGGCGACTGGAAGATCGCTGCTGATTCAGGGCGTCCGGGTTTGCCATGTCGTTTTAGGACCCATTGGAAGTTTAAGTTGCAAAAATACAGCGGCGCTTTGCCCTCTGTTGGCCAATCCAGGCCCCGGGGCTTGCGCGGTGCGCAAATGTTGCACGATCAATCGCGCCAATGCCATTGATTACTGTCTCGGCGCTCGACTGTTTCATCCAGGCCATGCATTAGCGGGACAGGTGCAAACAGCGCGGGCGGATTGTCTTGGAGGCTTTGTGAAAATTTCGTGCAACGCATATCCGGAAACACAATTTACCCACAAAACAAAACGCCCCGAATCAATCGGGGCGTTTGCGCAATGAACCAGACGATTACTTCTCGGCGCGTTCTTTCAAAGCTTGCAGGGTTTTGAACGGTGCATCGACCACGAACTTGTTGGCGATCATCGACGGCACGCTGCCACCTGGCTCGGTGTGCACTTGATAGGTGACTTCAACCTGATCACCTATTGGCACGAACTTCCAGAAGCCTTTGACCTGAGTAACTCGCACGAAACCCTTTTCTTCAGGTAAGTATTTCGGCACGCCTTCGAGATTGCGCGTCAAGCTGCCATCGGCGCCTTCGACCGTGGTGACGTGGATCACGGAATCGCGCGGTGTAACCGGCCATGGCGTGTTGAACTGACTGTAAGTCCAGCTCTGATCGCCTTCATGCTTGAGCAACTTCTGCGATTTGCACTCGTGAATCCAGGCACAGGCGCCAGCAACGTCTTCCTGCAATGCACGCAGTTTGGCGACAGTGGTCTTCATCATGGCAACGCCCTGATACGACTTGTAATCCGAACCCGGAATTTCGCTCAGGGAAACCTTGATCCCGTCTTCGTTCTTGGCGACTTTCCAGTCTTCAGCCTGCGCGGCCGAGGTGGCCAATACAGCAGTCAAACCAACCAACACAGCAATACGATGCAGCGAACCCATAGTCTTATTCCTTATTGTTGAAGTTCCGTTCGTTCGACTCATCACGCCGCCGTCATTTCTTCCCACCAGCCGATCAATCTGATCGCGTCTTGCTGGCTGCTGCCACAGACTTCGACATCCGCCTTGAATCCGGAACAGACGGCCGGACGCTCGGCCCGACCGAAAATGTTGCACAGGTTTTCGACCGAAAGCTGCACACAACGTTCGCCCGCCGGTTTGCCCTCGGGCATACCGGGGATTGGTGAACTGATGGAAGGGGCAATGCAGCATGCGCCACAGCCTTCGCGGCATTTCATTTCGGCGAGTTCCTCGCGGCGGGTGATGTGTGAAAGGGACGCGGCACAGAGTAACCGCTAAGACGGTTGTTTCAAATTGCTTCAGGCGGGGTTTTTGCGCTTAAACCAATGTGACTGACCAGTCTCCGACAAAGTGTCTGGCCCGCGGGTCTCGGATCGCAGGAATTTACTGTTTGAACTCGAAATCCAGCGCCGCGCCTTCAACTTCGCGACGCTCCTCGTTGCGCAGTTGCAACTGCATTTCGTTGCTGAGCAGACGGCCGTTGAGCTGGAATCCGGTGTTCTTGTCACCGAACATCTGCGGCAGGATCGGCTCGCGCTTGGGCATGATCACCGTGCCCGGCGGTTTCAATTCCTGAACCAGTTCCTTGGGCAGGCTCAAGTCGAGCCTGGCCGGCGGCAATGGAGTTTTGGCGATTTGTTTGGCGGACTTGGACTTCGAGGCGATCGATGCCCGTTTCTTCGCTGGAGCAGCTTTTTTGCTGGCTACCGGTTTTTTCGCCGTTGTGGCTGTCGGGGTCTTTTCCTGAACGGAAGCCGCCATGACACCGGGCACTTGGCCCATCATCAACAGGCAGATCACAACCCAGGCGGCAGGAAAAATCGCTTTCATGAACCCAACGCGGCTAACGGCAGAGGGCCATATGCTCGCCTTTTGGACGGCACATGACAAGCTCTGCCTTGTGTTCAGAAACCGCTGGCCGTCTCCTGGCAGAGTTGGGTGGCCAACATGCCGAGGGTCATCAGCGCCCGCTCTGCCTCGCGATTCCACGGGATTCCGCAGTTCAAACGGATGCAGTGATTGAATTGCTCGGTGTTACTGAAGATCAGCCCCGGCGCAATGCTGATGCCTTGTTGCAGGGCGCGCACGTGCAGTTCCTGGGTGTTGACCCGCCCCGGCAAGCTCACCCACAGAATGAAGCCGCCAGTGGGCCGGGTCATCTGTGTACCTTCGGGGAAGTACTGCTGAACCGCCAGCTGGAATGCGCTGAGATTTTTTCGGTATTCCTGGCGGATGTACCGTAAATGCCGGTCATAGCCGCCGTTTTCCAGATACGCGGCAATGGCCATCTGCGTGACGCTGCACGCGGAGTGCGTGCTGAAGGTCTGCAAGCGCTGAATTTCCTGCTGGTACTTGCCGGCGAGCATCCAGCCGATACGCACGCCCGGCGACAGGGTCTTGGAAAAGCTCGAGCAGTAGATCACCCGGTCGAGCCGGTCGTAGGCCTTGAGCGCTTTGGTGCGGCCCTGCTCGAACATCAATTCGCCGTAAATGTCGTCTTCGACAATCTGAATATCGAAATCCGAGGCCAGCCGCAGCAGCTGTTTCTGGCGCTCCTCGGGCATGGTGCCGCCGAGCGGATTGCTCAGGCGGGTGGTCAGCACCAGTGCCTTGATCGACCATTGGTTGGCCGCCAGTTGCAGGGCTTCGAGGCTCATGCCGGTGGCGGGATCGCTAGGGATTTCGATGACTTTCAGGCCAAGCAGATCGGCCAGTTGCAGCAAGCCGTAATAGGTCGGCGATTCGGCGGCGATCAGATCACCCGGCCGCGTGAGTACGCGCAACGACATTTGCAACGCATCGACACAACCGTGAGTGATCACCACTTCCGACGGATCGACCACCACGCCGGCATCGCGCATGCGGATCGCCACTTGCCGGCGCAGCGGTTCGAAACCGGGGCTGAACATGTAGCTGAATGCGCGGGGACTGTGAAACCGGGTGACCTTGGCCAGTTGCTGATGCAGCGCGCGCACGGGCAGGTAATCGACACTCGGCACCGCTGCACCCAGCGGAAACACGCCTTCGCGGCGCGATTCGACCAACACTTGCTGAATGATGCTGCTGCGCGTAACCAGACCGGGCCGTTCCACGCGGGCGATGTCCGGGGTCGGTGCGGTCAGCGCAGGCGTTTGGTGCACGTAATAGCCGGACTGCGGCCGCGCGCGAATCAGGCCCTGATCCTCGAGATTGGCGTAAGCCTGCAACACCGTCGCATGGCTGACGTTGAGCTGCGAACTCATCTTGCGCACCGAAGGCACGCGCTCCCCCGGTTGATAGACACCACGGCGGATGTCCTCGGCCAGTTGCTGAGCAATACGTTGGTAGAGCAAGAGATTGGTCATGACGCAGCACTCGATTTCACGGGCATTTTATTCTTGTGTGAAACAATACCGGAACAGTTTAGAAGTGTACTGGGACAGTTGCCACAATACTCGACCATACAGTGCAGTGTCAGCCACAGCTGTACTGTTTTTGCGGGTCAATCGACAGACGTAAAAAAGCCCGGCACTGCATGACAGCCCGGGCTTTCCAGAGACGCAGCCCTTAGCGGGCGGCGCCGAGCTGGCCTTTTTCGTCGGAGAACACAATTTCCACTCGACGGTTCTGCGCACGCCCACGTTCGGAAGCATTGGCGTCTACCGGGTATTCATCGCCATAGCCTTCGACCTGAATGCGTTTTTCGTCGATACCCAGGTCAGTCAGCACATCAGCCACCGACTGCGCACGATCGCGCGACAGTTTGAGATTTTCCTGCTTGCCGCCGGTGCTGTCGGCATAGCCTTCGATGCGCACCACGCGTTTAGGGTTGAGTTGCAGGAATTGCACAATCTTCAGCACCACACGGTTCGCGGAGTTTTTCAGCTCGGCTTCGCCGGTGTCGAACAACACGTCGCCAAGGGTCATCACTAGGCCGCGATCAGTCTGGGTGGTGGCCAGTGCAACGATCTGCTCTTCCAGCCACTTGCCCTGCTGCTGCACGCTGAGCAGCTTGGATTCGCGCAAGGCCAGTTGCAGGCGTTGACGCTCGAGTTCCAGTTTCGCCGCGCGCTCCTCGTTGAGCACTTGATTGGTGTGCTCGCGGGCAATCGCGCTGTAGCGCTGGCTCAAGTAGGAGTAATGCACCACGTCCGAACCGCTGCCCCAGTAGGTGGACAAACGATCGGCTCGTGCCAGGGATTCACCCGCGCGGATCACGTCTTTCGGCGCGATACGCAGCACGTTGGAATCTTCCTTGACCTTCTGGAAGTCGGCACTCGCCTCTTGCAAGGCAGATTCGCTGTGCTGACCGGCGCAGCCGAACAGGCCGACGCAACCGGTGAGGATCACGCCGCCAAGGATTCTGGATTGGAGGCTCATTGGGCATCTCCCAGTTGCTTGCGCAGGCGGACGATGCGGGTGTTGAGTACGTTCAGTTGCGCTTCACTTTTCTGGGTCAGGACTTTGGCTTCGGCCAGACGTGCATCCAGCTCGGCCTGCTCAAGGCGCATGCGCGCGTTCTTGAAGGATTCGCCGGCCATGCTGCCTTTGGCCCGGTTGAACTTGTCTTCGGCCAGTTTCATTTCCGGCACTTCGTCAGCGGTGGCGCCGACAGCTTTGGCTTGTTCGAGGGCCTGTTCGGTCAGGCGCATTTGTTCATTGGGTGCCGGATCGCTGGCGCAACCGGCCAGAACCAGAACGGCCAGGGCCGCGAAAAGAAGTCGATTACTCACTAAGAATCCCTACTGTTTTGGGGCACTGACGGGTTGTTGCGGCTGTTGCTGCTGCGCCTTCCAGCGCTCGATATTGCGTTGCAGCGCGGCTTCCGTCAGTCCGGACGCGGGCAATTCTGTCATCTTTTTGGCCAGCTGTCCGCGCAACCACGGGTCGTTGCAGGCCGAGTTATGCGAAAGCGCGAGAAACAGGCCGGGCCGGTCGACCGGTTGTTCGAAGGCCAGCAAGTCGTTGGCCATGCCCAATGCCTGCGCGGCGGCCATGCCTGAGTAGCGGCCAGCGAGTACATATTCCACCTCGCCCAACAGAAGTTTCTGCAGGGCCTGAGTGAGGTTTGCTGTCCGCGTGAGGGTCAATTGCTGCTCGGCGAAAGTGCCAAATCCCTGGGTCATTCGAGACTTTTCCGACACCGCACCGCTATGACCATGCAGATCCTGCGCTGCGCTGTAGACCAGCGTCGAGCCTTTGCGCGTCCACACCAGATAGTCGTTTTCCAGCAGTGGCGGATGGATGTAGTCGAGGTTTTCCAGCTCATTGAGGGTCAGTGACGCGTCGGCCAGCATGTCCATGCGTCCGCTGCGCACTTCATCCAGCGCCTGCGCGCGTTTGCCGGCGTAGAGCAATTCGACTTTGATCCCCAGATCCTTGGCCACTTGCTGCAACAGATCAGCGCTGGCACCGATCAACTGTTTGGGATTCTGCGGGTCCTGCCACAAATACGGCGGTGCATCCGGGCTGCCGGTGACGATCAGCCGCTCGCACTTGCCTGCGGCCGTGGCCAAACCTGGCAACAGGGCCAATCCGAACAACAATCCGCAGCGCAGATCCATGGCAAAACGCTCCCACTCAAATCCGAGACAAAAAAAAGCCCGACCAAAAGGCCGGGCTCTTTATAGTTTAAGCCGCTGGTTTAGACCAGCTTCTCGAACTCGGGGATTGCTTCGAACAGATCAGCTACCAGACCGTAATCGGCTACCTGGAAGATCGGCGCTTCTTCGTCCTTGTTGATCGCTACGATCACTTTGGAGTCTTTCATGCCGGCCAGATGCTGGATCGCGCCGGAGATACCGACGGCGATGTACAGCTGTGGCGCAACGATTTTGCCGGTCTGACCGACCTGCATATCGTTCGGTACGAAACCTGCATCGACCGCAGCGCGCGAGGCGCCAACAGCAGCGCCCAGCTTGTCGGCCAGAGCGTACAGGTGCTTGAAGTTGTCGCCGTTCTGCATGCCGCGACCGCCGGAAACGACGATCTTGGCAGCGGTCAGCTCTGGACGATCAGACTTGGCCAGTTCTTCGCCAACGAAGCTCGAAGTGGCCGCGTCGTGTGCCGCGCCAACGGCTTCAACAGCAGCCGAACCACCTTCAGCAGCAACCGGGTCGAAACCGGTGGCACGCACGGTGATCACTTTCACGGCGGCGGTCGATTGCACGGTGGCAATCGCGTTACCGGCGTAGATCGGACGTTTGAAGGTGTCGGCGCTTTCTACCGAGATGATCTCGGAGATCTGGTCAACGTCCAGCTGAGCGGCAACGCGCGGCAGGATGTTTTTGCCGTTGGACGTGGCGGCAGCCAGGATGTGGCTGTAGCCAGCGCCCAATTCTGCAACCAATGGAGCAACGTTTTCCGGCAGCTGATGCGCGTAAGCGGCATTGTCAGCGTTGAGGACTTTGCTCACACCAGCGATTTTCGCAGCGGCTTCAGCCACGGCGCCAGCGCCAAGACCTGCAACCAGAACGTGGATGTCGCCGCCGATTTTGGCAGCAGCAGCCACGGTGTTCAGCGTGGCCGGAGCCAGCACTTTGTTGTCGTGTTCAGCGATTACCAAGATAGTCATGATCAGATTACCTTCGCTTCGTTTTTCAGTTTCTCGACCAGTTCAGCCACCGACTTGACCTTGATACCTGCGCTGCGTGCAGCCGGCGCTTCGACTTTCAGGGTCTTGTTGGTGGAGGCGGTGGAAACGCCCAAAGCGTCCGGAGTCAGCACTTCGAGAGGCTTCTTCTTGGCTTTCATGATGTTTGGCAGGGACGCATAGCGCGGCTCGTTCAAACGCAGGTCGGTGGTGACGATGGCCGGCAGTTTCAGGGAGACTGTCTGCGCGCCGCCGTCGATTTCGCGAGTCACGGCAACGCTGTCGCCGGAAACTTCGACTTTCGAAGCGAACGTACCCTGACCGTAGCCGCTCAGTGCAGCGAGCATCTGGCCGGTCTGGTTGTTGTCGCTGTCGATGGCTTGTTTGCCAAGGATCACCAACTGAGGCTGTTCCTTGTCGACAACGGCCTTGAGCAGCTTGGCCACGGCCAGCGAAGTCAGCTCTTCGGCGGATTCGACGAGGATGGCGCGGTCGGCACCCAGAGCCAGTGCGGTACGCAGCTGCTCCTGAGCGGTGGTCGGGCCGATGGAGACGACGACGATTTCAGTCGCAACACCTTTCTCTTTCAGGCGTACGGCTTCTTCCACTGCGATTTCGCAGAACGGGTTCATCGACATCTTGACGTTGGCGAGGTCTACGCCGGAATTGTCCGCCTTGACGCGAACCTTGACGTTGTAATCCACAACACGTTTGACAGCTACAAGAACCTTCATGGATTCCTCGTTACTCTCCGGTGAAAAGAAGTCGCCTAGGCGAACCTGGCGGTTGATGCTCATCGGGCACAAGGGCACCTCTAAAAACGCCGGCTTGTGTACAGGGTGATCTCACGTCGCAAAGGAGTGTGACCGTTCGTCAGTGGTGACCGACAAGTCATGCATCTTTGCGGTGTGTAAACTGCGCGCCAGACTTGCGCTACGCATCACCGGGTACCGCCTGCGCCCTGTCTTTAGAGGTGCTCTTGAAACCACCATTCAGCCTACGGCGAACGCAAAACCGACCGTATCTTGACCGGAACGCCCATTCTGGTCAATACGCCAAAATGCCCTGTCATAAGCCGCGCTTCTTTGATTTCTCTGGGCTGGAGGCAATTCAAACAAACGTTTGTATTGGACGCTAGGAGTGGTGTAGATATAATGCGCCGCCTAGAGAGAACGGTGGTTTCTCCTATATTCCCTTTGACGTTAACGTAAAGGCAATAAAGGATGCGACATCAAACCTCCAAATTAGAAAAAAAACTGTTGAGCCTTGAGTAGGAGATAGCCTGTGGAACGCGAATTTATGGAATTCGACGTGGTCATCGTCGGTGCCGGCCCCGCTGGCCTGTCCGCCGCCTGCCGTCTGAAGCAGAAGGCCGCCGAAGCCGGTAAGGAAATCAGCGTCTGCGTGGTCGAAAAAGGCTCCGAAGTCGGCGCACACATTCTGTCTGGCGCGGTATTCGAACCACGGGCCCTGAACGAACTGTTCCCGGACTGGAAAGAACTCGGCGCGCCGCTGAACACGCCAGTCACCCGCGATGACATTTTCGTGCTGAAAAACGCCGAAAGCGCGCAGAAAATCCCTGACCTCTTTGTGCCCAAGACCATGCACAACGAAGGCAACTACATTATTTCCCTCGGCAACCTGTGCCGCTGGCTGGCTCAGCAGGCCGAAAACCTCGGCGTGGAAATCTACCCGGGCTTCGCCGCTCAGGAAGCGCTGATCGACGAAAACGGCATCGTGCGCGGGATCATCACCGGCGACCTCGGTGTCGATCGCGAAGGTCATCCGAAAGAAGGCCTGTACACCCCGGGCATGGAGCTGCGTGGCAAGTACACGCTGTTCGCCGAAGGCTGCCGTGGCCACATCGGCAAGCAACTGATCAAGCGCTTCAACCTCGACAGCGAGGCCGACGCCCAGCACTACGGCATCGGCCTGAAAGAAATCTGGGAAATCGACCCGGCCAAACACCAGCCGGGCCTGGTGGTGCACACCGCCGGTTGGCCGCTGGACATCATGGGCACCGAGAACACCGGCGGCTCGTTCCTTTATCACCTGGAAAACAATCAGGTGGTGGTCGGTCTGATCGTCGATCTGTCCTACAGCAACACCTACCTGTCGCCGTTCGACGAATTCCAGCGCCTCAAGCACCACCCGGTGCTCAAGCAATATCTGGAAGGCGGCAAGCGCATCAGCTACGGCGCGCGCGCCATCTGCAAGGGTGGCCTGAACTCGCTGCCGAAGATGGTGTTCAAGGGCGGCGCGCTGATCGGTTGCGACCTCGGCACCCTGAACTTCGCCAAGATCAAAGGCAGCCACACCGCGATGAAGTCGGGCATGCTCGCTGCTGAATCGGTGGCTGAAGCGCTGTTCGCCGAGAAGGATGGTACTGAAGAGCTGACCACTTACGTCGATGCCTTCAAGAAGAGCTGGCTCTACGACGAACTGTTCGCCAGCCGCAACTTCGGCCCGGCGATCCACAAGTTCGGCGCGATCGTCGGCGGCGGTTTCAACTGGCTGGATCAGAACATCTTCGGCGGCAAACTGCCGTTCACCCTGCATGACACCAAGCCGGATTACGCCTGCCTCAAGCTCGCGGCCGACTGCAAGAAGATCGACTACCCGAAACCCGACGGCAAGCTCAGCTTCGACAAACTCAGCTCGGTGTTCATCTCCGGTACCAACCATGAAGAAGAACAGCCGTGCCACCTGAAGCTGACCGACCCGAGCATCCCGATCAGCAAAAACCTGCCGCTATACGACGAACCAGCGCAGCGCTACTGCCCGGCCGGCGTGTATGAAGTGATCACCAAGGAAGACGGCGAGAAGCGCTTCCAGATCAACGCCCAGAACTGCGTGCACTGCAAGACCTGTGACATCAAGGACCCTTCGCAGAACATCACCTGGGTTACACCGGAAGGCGCTGGCGGCCCGACTTACCCGAATATGTAAGTTGAACCGTTGACCATCAAGGCTCCCGAAATGGGGGCCTTTTTGTTGCCCGCGATTCGGTACATCACCTCAATCCCTGTGGGAGCTGGCAGATCAGGCCGCGCGCTCATCTCCCGGGCTACGCTCAAAGTAGCGCTTGTACTCGCGACTGAACTGCGACGTGCTCTGATACCCGACCCGATGCGCCACCTGCGCCACACCCAGTCCTTCTGCGACCAGCAGCGTTTGCGCCTTGAGCAAGCGCAAGCGCTTCAGATACTGCACCGGCGACAACAAAGTACTGCGCTTGAAATGCTCATGAAAGGTCGAAACGCTCATGTTCGCGCAACTGGCCAGCGTCTCGACATTCAACGGCTCGGTGTAATGCGCATGCAGATGGCTGATCGAGGCCGCCACCCGCGCGAACTGGCCCTGCTGCTCGACCAAGGCACGTAACACATCCGCCTGCGGCCCGCGCAATGCGACGAACAACAATTCACGCACCCGCGCCGGCCCGAGAATCTGGCATTCCAGCGGATCGTGCAGACAGCGCAACAACCGCTCGACGCAACCGCGCATATCATCGTCGAGCACCACCGAGGTCATCGACTCCGGTGTCTGCGCCGGAATATGCCGCCCCGGCGCCAGGCCCATGGCCAATACCAACTCACCGAGCAACACCCGATCAATCGCCACGGAAACGGCGAACAATGGCGCATCCGGCAAGGCAAAGGTTTCGCATTCGAACGGCACCGGCAGCGCCTGGATCAAGTAATGTCCGGCGCCATATTCCATGGTGCGCGGCCCCAGATACGCGAGTTTGCTGCCCTGCGCGACAATCATCAGGCTCGGCTCGTACATATGCGGGCCACGCGCGACGTCGCTGCTGGCGCGCAACACTTGCACGCCCGGCAGTCCGGTCGGACTGTAACCATCGCGCAGAGCCAGCGGTTCGATCAACGAAACCAGCGTGGCATTGGCATCAAGGTGACGGGTTAGCTGCATCAAAGGTCTTCACAAAAAAGTTACGGAAAAAGGCACGAAAGCATCATCGCAGATCCTTCTGCCAATGCGACGGTGCAAACCCGCACGCCGGAGGATTAGGCATGAGACCCGGAGGAATCGTCATGGCCGCACGCGCGCACGACGCCCAAAATGCACCGCCTCACCTGTCACTGCTTTTGCGAGGTTCACCATGTACACCGCTATCGGATACGCCGCTCAATCGGCCACCACTCCCCTCGCCCCGATGAAATTCGAACGCCGCAGCCCGCGCGCCGACGACGTCGCCATCGAAATCATGTACTGCGGCGTCTGCCACTCCGACATCCACCAGGCACGCAACGAATGGGGCATCGCGGTTTACCCGTTGATGCCCGGTCACGAGATTGTCGGAAAAGTTACCGCCATCGGTACGAATGTCACCAAACATAAGGTAGGCGATCTGGTCGGCGTCGGCTGCATGGTCGACTCGTGCCGCAGCTGCGAAGCCTGTCAGGCCAACCTCGAGCAATACTGCCTCGAAGGTCCGACCATGACTTACGCCACCCCGGACCGGGTCGACGGCAGCAACACCATGGGCGGTTATTCCGACAGCATCGTGGTCAGCGAACACTTCGTGGTGCGCATCCCGGAAAAACTCGATCTGGCGGCAGCCGCGCCGATTCTTTGCGCCGGCATCACCACTTACTCGCCGCTCAAGCACTATGGTGTGAAGGCTGGCGACAAGGTCGGGATTCTCGGCATGGGCGGCCTCGGCCACATGGGCATCAAGTTCGCCAAAGCCATGGGCGCCGAGGTGACGCTGTTCACCCGTTCCGCGAGCAAGGCTGAAGAAGGCCGTCGCCAAGGTGCCGACCACGTGATCGTGTCCACCGACGCCGAGCAGATGAAAGCCGCTGCGGGCTACTTCGATTTCCTGCTCGACACCATTCCGGTGCAGCACGATCTCAACCCGTACCTCGACACTCTGCGCTTCGATGGCGTGCACATTCTGGTGGGCCTGATTGAGCCGATCGATCCGCCGGTACACGCCGCCAAACTGGTCTTGGGCCGTCGCGTACTCGCCGGTTCGTTGATCGGTGGCGTCGCGGAAACCCAGGAAGTGCTGGATTTCTGCGCCGAGCACAACATCACCTGCGACATCGAAATGCTCGATATCCGCCAGATCAACGAGGCCTACGCCCGGATGATTGCCGGTGACGTGAAGTACCGCTTCGTGATCGACATGGCGACCCTGAAAGTCTGATTCCTCAGACCTTCAAGCCAAGCTCCGCCGACAGCCGGGCTGTGACCCCTTTGATCAGGGGAATCAGCTCGGCCATTTTTTCCAGCGGCATGTACGGCACGGTGCTGGCGATGCTGATCGCCGCAACGATGCGCTTGCTCGCGTCACGAATCGGCGCCGCCACGCAGCGGATCGACGGTTCGTTATCTTCCAGATCGAAGGCGTAGCCACCGGCCACGTACTCGGTCATGCGCTGTTCAAGCTGTTCCCACGACTGCTGGGGATGCTGCGGCCAGAACTGACTTTTCCCACCCGCCGGCAGACTGATGTCGTACAGCCGCTGCCAATCCTGCGGCGTGTCATCCAGCATCAACGCCTTACCGATACCGGTGCGCGCCAGCGGCATACGATGGCCGACCCGCGAGCGCATTTCCGGGCCATTGCGCCCCGGATTCTTCAGCAGGTACAACACCTCATCGCCTTCGCGAATGCCCAGATGCACGGTGTCGCCGGTCAACGCCGACAACTCGTCCAGATACGGCCCGGCCAGGTTCACCAGCGGCAATTCTTCGCGCGCCTGAAAACCCAGTTCGATCAGCTTCGGCCCCAGCAGATAACCGACTTGCGGCACCACGCGCAGGTAACGCTCGTCCACCAGGCAACTGGCCAGACGATGCGTGGTGCTGCGCGTGGTGCCGATCAGGCGGGCGATTTCCTTGAGATCGCGGGCGCCACTGGCGACGGCCTGCACCACGCCCAGCCCGCGAAGCAGGGTCTGAGTGCCGGTGGGCGCGGCGTCCTTGGCAGTTTTTGCGGCGTCTTCCTGCATATCCAGCCTTTAGCGTTGAGCGAGGGAACGGGCGGCATTATGGTCGCCCGATGCGCACGACTACAACTTGATGCGTTCGACCTGGCCCACCAGCAGCAGCGCGACGCTATAGAGAATCCGTGGCGGCACGCGATCCACCAGCCAGCCGCCGGGGATCTGCATCGCGGCGTAGGTCGGGTGCATGGGGAGTCAGAGATAACTCACCACTCGGCAAAACTGCCATCGGCATGGCGCCAGATCGGATTGCGCCAGCGATGGCCGACCGCCGCACGCTCGATCACATATTCCTCGTTGATTTCGATGCCCAGCCCCGGGCCATTGGGGATTTTGACGAAGCCCTTGTCGTAATCGAACACCCGCGGGTCCTTCACATAATCGAGCAGGTCATTGCTCTCGTTGTAATGGATGCCCAGGCTCTGTTCCTGGATAAACGCGTTGTAACAAACCGCGTCCAGTTGCAAACACGCCGCCAGCGCAATCGGCCCCAACGGGCAGTGCAACGCCAGCGCCACGTCGTAGGCTTCGGCCATGTTGGCGATCTTGCGGGTTTCGGTGATGCCGCCAGCGTGCGACGCGTCCGGCTGAATGATGTCGACGTAGCCTTCGCTCAACACGCGTTTAAAGTCCCAGCGCGAGAACAGTCGCTCGCCGAGGGCAATCGGCGTGCTGGTCAGCGGCGCGAGTTCTTTCAGCGCTTCGTAGTTTTCGCTGAGCACTGGCTCTTCAATGAACATCAACTTGAACTGATCAAGCTCTTTCATCAGCACCTTGGCCATGGGTTTGTGCACCCGGCCGTGGAAGTCGACGCCGATGCCGACGTTCGGCCCGACCGCATCGCGCACGGCCGCAACGTTGGCCAGCGCCAGATCGACTTTGTCGAAGGAATCGAGGAATTGCAGCTCTTCGGTGCCGTTCATTTTCACGGCGGTGAAGCCACGGCTGACCGCTTCTTTCGCGGCGCGCGCAGTGTCTGCCGGCCGGTCGCCGCCGATCCACGAATACACGCGAATCTTGTCGCGCACTTGACCGCCAAGCAGATCGCTGACCGACACCCCGAGCGCTTTGCCCTTGATGTCCCACAGCGCCTGATCGATACCCGCCAGCGCGCTCATGTGGATCGCGCCGCCACGGTAGAAGCCGCCGCGATACAGCACAGTCCAGATATCCTCGATGTTGCGTGGGTCTTTGCCGATCAGGTAGTCGGACAATTCCTCAACCGCAGCAGCCACGGTGTGTGCCCGGCCTTCGACTACAGGCTCGCCCCAACCGGTCACGCCCTCATCGGTTTCGATCTTGAGGAAGCACCAGCGCGGCGGCACGATGAAGGTAGTGAGTTTGGTGATTTTCATCTCTGCTCTCTTTTTGTAATGCAGCTCTTGTAGATGCAGCGCTCGGGGCGCCAAAAAGTCTTAGCGAAGCGCTTTCCAGGCAGCGACATAGGCCTTGGCATTGGCTGCCACTTGCTCAACGCTCATGCCCGGTTTGAACAGCCCGGAACCGAGGCCGAAACCCTTCACGCCTGCGTCGATAAACACCTGCATGTTGTCCGGGGTAATGCCGCCGACCGGCGCCAGAATCGTTCCGCTGGGCAACACCGCCAGCCAGGCTTTGACGACTGCCGGGCCCATCTGCTCGGCCGGGAACAGCTTGAGAATGTCCGCGCCCTCCTCCAGCGCCGCGAAGGCTTCGGTCGGCGTAGCAACACCCGGCGACAGAAACAATCCCGCCGCTTTCGCCGCGCGCAATACCTTGGCATCGCTGTGCGGCATGACGATCACCTGACCGCCCGCCTCCTTGACCAGTTCGACCTGTTCCGGCGTCAACACCGTGCCGGCCCCGATCAGGCAATCGGCGGGCAAGGTACTACGCAGGATGCGGATACTTTCGTACGGCGCGGGGGAATTGAGCGGTACTTCGATGACGCGAAATCCGGCGGCGTAAAGGACTTCTCCGATAGCGGCGGCTTCTTGCGGATGCAGGCCGCGCAGAATCGCGATCAGACCGTTTTGCGCCAGTGCTTGCTTGAGCATGTCAGGCCTCCAGTCAGGGTTAACGGGATGAGGAATCGATCAGTCCGGCGGCGACCGCCAGTTGCCACAAGCCACGCTCGGTGGCTTGTTCGGCCAGCGTCACGCGAGCGAAGCCGCAAGCGTCGAGCGCGCGGCTGTAGCGGGCACACAATTGCGCGTTGCCGATAAGGATGATCGAAGGCAGATTCGGGTTGTTGCGTCGGCGCCGTTGCACAGCGGCAAGCGCCGCCAATTCATGGCCGATCAACAGGCCAGACATATAATCCGGCTGCGCACTGGCGCTGAGTTCGCCGGTCAGGCCCAGACTGCGGGCGCTGAACAGGGTCGAAAGCACGCCGATCTCGCCGTCCGCCGACAGCGCCACTTGCACGCCACGGTCGAATGCCTGCGCATCGAACGTTGTGCTGTGCTGTTGGGTGCGGCCAAGAATGCTGTGTTCGCTGAGCACGGCAAACACTTCACCGGTCATGAAGGTGTCGAAACGGGTGATGCAGCCGTCGTCAACTTCCACCCATTTCGAGTGGCTGCCCGGCAGGCCGATCAGCAGATCGGCGCCCTCTTCGACCGGCAGACTCTGCAGGACGCCAAGCACTTGAGTCTCTTCGCCGCGCATCACATTCGGCAGCGCCGAACGCTGAATCACGCCCGGCACGATATGCACATCGACACCGCGAAGACTGCGCACGATTTGTAGGGAGTTTCCGAGATCGGCCACGTTGGCCGGCGTATCGCGGTAGGACGCTTCGCACCAGCCCTGAGCGCTGCCGACCATTCCACAGGCAATCACCGGCAGACCCGACTGCGCATCGAGCCAGTCGCCGCACGCCTGGTCAAACGCCAACTCGAACCCGTCGGCACATTCGCGACCGTTGATGATGCGCGGGGTTGTCGGCAACTGCATGATCCCGGCCGACAGCGAGCGCTGCTCCAGCACCACACCACCCGCCGCGAGTTTGTAAGCACGTAATGAGGTCGTCCCCCAATCGAGCGCGATCAATTGCGCCAGCATCGCTTCACCTGTTTTGTTATTGGCAGTGAGTGCGATGGACTATAGACCTTCGAGGCGTGAAATCTCAATATGTAATTTTGCATCCCATATTATGGGATGCTTTCAATCCATGGGGTCCAACGTTCCACTGGTTGCAGATTCTTGTTGAGGATGACTCGCAGCACTTCATGCTCGCTGGCTCCGACCTCATGGGTGCGACCTTCCTGATCAGTTATTCCAGGCTCCAAACGCCCATCTCCCCTGATGATGGTGTACGCCGCCAGAGGTGCAGGTGTTTCATCTACCTCGGAAACAAGCCGCAATTTCGTCTTGCTCGGCGCAAATGAGGCCAGCATCCCGGCGTAGGGCACATCACTGCACAGACCTATACTGTCGATCTGGTCGTAGGCCGGCGACGCTTCATATCGCCAGCGAACAACGCACAGTGGAGCAAATTGCACCCACAAGCGCGGTTGATCGGAAGGTTTGAGCAATACCCGTGCAGGCGCCACCCGAGGATTCTCCACCGCAGCAATAAATCTCGACGTGGGCATGTACATAACTTTCGAGTAATAAGCCACGAACGGAAATGCAGTAATCACCACTTTGCAGGGAATGTATTGCTGCGGCTTGAGAAGCTGCACCAGTTCAACCGCTCTCACATCGTTATGGCCGTCGTTGATAGCGCGATTCTCCACCCTGATACTCGCGGACATCTCATACCGACGGTCGCCTTCGATCAAACGCATGCTGCTGACTGATCCCGAAGCTTGCAAAGCGATTTTGTGTTCGACGGAAAAGTCCAGATCACCATTCAATGAGCAGTGGATCGAGGTACCAATCTGACCTTGTCGTCCGTGATCGCTATACAAGTTGATCAGGTTCCGGTCTGCCGTGAACCGCAGATCGTAGTAAGAGGAAAAAGTGTTATTGACGGAGACAAACTCAAGTCGGGCCGGCGGAACGTCGAGATGCAGGCACGACGAACATAATAAAAACCCTCCCAGCAGCAGCCACTTGGAAACACGCAAATTCAACGTCCATCCCCCTGCGGCAGAACACGAGTAGTTTTTTTCAGAAACACGCAAAACTTAAAAAACATGCCTTGAATCAATGCCACATACTCTGCAGACAAAATAAATCACTCTTTAACACCGTATACGCGAAGCGACGGGAGCCGCACTCCAGAGATTGTGACAAGCCGAGAATCTAACAAACGCTATCTCCTTGGCGCTGGCGGAGCGCCCATTGCTCGAATTACACTTTCGACTGGCACATACATTACATTGGAAAAATATGTATCTATCATTGTTGCGCTGGCAAAAAACCTGCATGAAACATGGTCTTTTTTCGCCAATATTTGCTCTACTTCTACCGGGCTCAAATCTCTCTCACTACTGCCATTCGCTATTTTCTCACTGAAAACCATTCGCGAAATGAAATCAAACCTCGCCCCACTGGTATCTCTTCTGACTCCACCATCCATAAAATATCTCATTTTATGATTCTCATTAAAATCCTCGTCATCCTCCAAAGCGCAGAGCAAACCGATGCCAATCAATGATTTATAAGTCCCTTTAATGTCGACATCTGAAGAAAAGTACAGATCATACAAAGCGGTCTCACCAACTCGTTCTATTTTTGCGAACTTAAGATTAGCGGGAGGTTTATCTTGTTTGAATGCACAACCTACGAGCACTATCAAAAACAGAGACAACAAAATTCTCGAGATCATCAAATTTCGCCTCTAAAATGTTTGTTGAGTGAGTTAATAATGTAACGCAAGGCTGACTTCTCATCCGCCAGCACGGTCGTAAACATTATATCCGCTGACTCGTGATTCACATCCATTATGCAGTTTACATTAGGGCCGCTTTCCAATAGCCATTGCTCACCAATCCCGGCGATCCAGTCTGACATATCAGAATCCGAGGACTTCGCAAGAATATTTATCCACAACCCGGCATTTGGCTGAGGTGTATCAGGATAAATATTAGAGATACTTCCAACCAGCGCACCTTTTCCGACTGGGTCTAGGGTAACCAAGACCCTAACGGAATAACCCATTTGAGTAAGCAGGCTGGATAAGTGTGCTCCATTCCATCCGCCGAGACTATGTCCAACGATGTAAACAGCGTCATTTTTACAGAGTGCGCTTAAAACATTCGCGTTGATATTCTCCTCGCCGATTACCTCATTGTATCCAAGGTGATAAGAGGTAACACCGGCTGCCCAATTCGCGAGCTTTACGGAATCGGTAAAAGGTTTTCTAGCACGATTCACGTTATATTTCGGACCAAAACCGTAGTAACTTTCTTTATCACCTGCCCCTCCGATAAAAAAAGCAACTGCCCGCCGCATGTATTTAAATTCTTTAATCGCCTCATCTGTTGGGCAGGTGAGCGTATGCGAACCAAGATTTTTTTTGCTGTCGTCCATAGCCATGTTATCCGCTCCCACTGCAATCACTCCGCAAACAGTTGAATGGTTTCATCAAGATGGGAGCTGACCGCATGTGTAAATCCGGCCGCATCGGTTACGCCGTGTTCTTCACTGCCATCTCCACGTTTGATTGTGTATGGATGATTGGCGACAGGTTCACCTGAGAACTCATCGACCAGCCGCATCTTGTCCGTGAAATGCACCGGCATCGGCAACAACCCACTAAACGCCGCCCCTCCGCCACTCTGGCCAATAATCACCGTCCCTGAACCACCGATCACGACATTGCCGTGGCCTCCGGTGCTGTCGAGCATGGCGGCGTTCAGACCGTTGATGAATACGGTGCCGGAGACGGCACCGGTGATCGGGCTGCCGCAGGCCGATTTATCGGTCATGCGCGCGGCGGCGAGGCCGTCGAAGAATACGTCGGGCGAGCCTGAGACGATCGGGTTGTTGCCATGGCCTGGCAATGGGCATGCGGTCGGGTCGGTGACGCGTGCAGCGGGTTTACCACTCAATTCAAAGCTCCTTGCTTCAGAGGTTCCGGGGACGGCTGGTAGATGTCGACGTCGGTCGCGGCGAAGCGCCAGCGGTTGTCGACAGGGTCGAACAGCGCGTGACGATGCTCGCTGTTCGGGGATGGGTTGAGTTGCAGTTGTTGCCAGGCTTGCTCGGCCTGCCACGCCAGTTCGGCAGGCGCGGCATCGTCGAGTTGGTTGAGCCAGGTGTTGTAGCTGATTAGATGATTGCGCTCGTAGGTGGTTTGCAACAACTCGGCCATTTGCGCGCCGAGATCGAGATGATGCTCAGGCGTCCAGCGACCAATCTCGGAATAGACGTACCAGCCCATCGGCGACAGCGCGCCTTTGTGCAATAACGATTGACCTGCTGGCGCAACAAATCCGCAGCACACGTGCAGGGTCAGCCAGCCTTGATGGGCGTCGAGAAACGGATTGGGGTCGAAGGTGCGCAGCGGTATCACGCGGTACGCCTCGAACCCGGCGCCGCGTGCCATCAACTCGGCGTCGAGCCGCGAGACAAACGCGCGAATGGCTATGCCGCCCATACGATTGACCGTACACAGAATGTCTACCGGTTGGCGACTGGGGTTGTCGCTCGAGCCGAGGTTTTTCACCAGGCCGTACAGACGCATTGTCGCCCGGAGTCCGCTCATCGCCGGTCACTCGTTGACGCGGCGAAGGCTCCACGGGCGTGGAGAATTGTTGCCAGAGGCATTGCAGGTGTCGTCCATGAGCGCGCAAAAATGCGCGCGTAGAATGCCGGACTAGAGCCTCGCCGACAATCGAATAAATCTCAGAGTGCCATCATCGTCACTGGCCCTCGGCGAACTCGCGCAACACCTTGCCGTCCATGCGGTAGCGCACCCATTCTTCCTGCGGTTGGGCGCCGAGGGATTTGTAGAATTCGATGGCCGGGGTGTTCCAGTCCAGCACACTCCACTCGAAGCGCCCACAGTCGTTGGCGCAGGCGATTTTCGCCAGTTGCCGCAGCAGGGTTTTGCCGGCGCCGCCGCCGCGTTGTTCGGGGGTGATGTACAGGTCTTCGAGGTACAGGCAGTTGCTGCCGAGCCACGTCGAATAACTGAAAAAGAACACCGCGAAACCGATCGGCATACCATCGCGCAGGCAGATTAGGCCGTGAGCGGTGGCGCCTTCGCCGAACAGGCTGCGTTCGATGTCGGCGACGCTGGCGATGACTTCGTGACGCGCCTTTTCGAAATCCGCCAGTTCAGTGATGAAGGCGAGGATTTGCGGTGCATCGCTGGGGGTCGCCGGGCGGATCTCGATCGTCATGGACGGGCCTTGTCGGAAAATGGAAAACGCCATACTAAGGCCGCGCGCGGTGCTCGTCACATGGCAACGCACAGATTAGGCTAGCGCCGTCGACAATTTGAAAGGATGCACATGAACACTTCCGCCTTCGCGCCACTGGAGAGCCTCGCTGCCGAGTTGCTGCCGCATGCTTTGGAGCCTTCCGAGGATGGCGCTCACGATCTGTCGCATCTGCAACGGGTGTGGCACAACGTGCGCACTTTGCAGGCCGAAGAAGGTGGCGACCTTCAGGTGCTGCTGGCGGCGGTGTTGCTGCATGACTGTGTGGCAGTGGAGAAAAACTCGCCGTTGCGCTCACAGGCATCGCGGCTGGCAGCGGAAAAAGCGGCCGTCGTCCTCGCGGAGTTGGACTGGTCTTCGGCAAAAATCAGCGCGGTGATTCACGCCATCGAAGCCCACAGCTTCTCCGCCAACATCGCCCCGATAACGCTCGAAGCGCGACTGATGCAGGACGCCGACCGCCTCGACTCGCTGGGCATGCTCGGCGTAGCGCGCACTTTCTACATTGCCGGGCGTATGGGAAGCGCGCTGTACGACCCGGTTGATCCCGAAGCCACGCAACGCGACTACGACGACCAGCGCTTTTGCCTCGATCATTTCCAGACCAAATTGCTGCACCTCGCGGACGGTTTTCAGACCGATGCCGGCCGGCGTCTGGCGCAGATCCGCCATCAGCGTTTGAAGGGTTTCATGGAGCAGTTCAAAGAAGAAATCGGCATCACACCGACACCACCGCAATAGACCGTTCGTCGCTCATCCGGCACCAATTCCGCGCGAGGGCTGACCAATCAAGGGTAAGGATTCCAATCACTGGAGATACCCTATGATTTCGTCAAGGTTGACTGCTCTCATATTCGCCACACTGCTCAGCCCCGCGGTATTTGCCGCCTCCTCCACCGCTGCCGGCACCGGGCCTACCGACCCGGTGACCACGCCACGTGCCCCCGCCATCAATAGTGCTCCCGGTATGAACACCGATGGTGCAGGCGTCCCCGTGCTCAATCAGCCGCCCTCCACTGGCACCGATCCGCGCACCCAAGGTGCCGACCCGGGCCGGCAGGGCGGAATGAATACGCCCGACTCCCCAGCGACTCCGGATAACGCCGGCCCCGGCATCGGCTCGAAAACCACCACCGGTGGCTCCGGCTCCGAAGGCCGCAGTCAGTAGTTGCAACACGCTCGTAGTCCTTATCCACATCCATGAAAGAGGTAACCATGAACGTCGATAAAAACCTGGAAAAAGAAGTGCTCACCCGTCTGCTGCACGCTCACCCAAGTGGGCTGGGCAAGGAAGTGCTGGACAATTACCGCGGCGAAAAAGTCGTGGCCAGCGCCCTCGCCTCGCTGCAGGATCGCGGACTGATTCATCATGGTCATGTGACCTGTAACGAGGCCGGCGAGCACTCGTTGAATTTGCCGATCAAGTTGAGTGCTGCTGGGGTTGAGGCGGCTCGCAAGCTCGACAGTTAAGTTAGTTACTGGGTGGGGCTGATGGCCCCATCGCGGGCAAGCCCGCTCCCACAGGATTTGCGGTGTTCACTTCATTTGTGTTCACGCAGAAACCTGTGGGAGCGGGCTTGCCCGCGATAGCGAGGGTTCAGACGCCAGAAGACTCGCGGATCAGCGCATCAACTTCAGCCGTCGCCGGCGAAGTGGCAGGCCCCCAGCGAGTCACCGCCAACGCGGCCGCCGCATTCGCTCGCCGCGCCGCATCTACCGCCGACAACCCGTGCCCCAACCCGACCACAAATACTCCGGCATGCGCATCACCCGCGCCATTGCTGTCCACCGCTTTCACCGCAAAACCCGGCACATGCGTGCGCTCGCCACGCTGCTGAATCCAGCAACCCTGCGGCCCGTCACGCACCACCATCAAAACATCTTCCGGTAGATGATCAGCCAGTCGATCCAGCGCGCTCGCAATGTCCGCCGCCCCGGTAAAGCGCAGCGCCTCAACACTATTACTCGTCCACACATCGATGCGCGGCAACAAAGCCTGCATCAACGGTGAATCGGGCGATTCCACCAACGGCCCCGGATCGAACACCACGTTGATCGAGGATGGCAGCGCCAACGTCCAATCCATCAACGGCTGAGCCTTGCCGCTGTGCAGCAGGCTGTAACCGCTGAGGTAAACATAATCCCCCGCCTCGGCCGGCACACTGTTCAAGTCTGCGACGCTGACCTCACCCTCGGCGCCGATGTAGGAAATAAAGCTGCGCTCGGCCGACGCATCGGTCAGCGCGACGCACAAACCGGTGTCGCGCTGCGCAGGTTGTGCGATGCCGATCTGGATGCCCTCAGCGTTCATCGCCTCGCGCGCCAGATCGCCGAAACGGCCATTGCCATGGCGGCCCAGATAGACCACCGACAAGCCATTACGCGCCGCTGCCGCCATCACATTGAAGCCGCCGCCGGCTTCGAAACTGGCTGATTGCGCGAGCACATCGCCGCCGATCTGCGGCAGTGCATCCACCGCCATGACCAGGTCGATGATGACCTGGCCGGTATGCAACATCTTAGGCATGAGCGTTCTCGACCTGCGCGGCGCGGCGATCTTTCGCGCCGCCGAGTACCCAATAAAGTCCGCCAGCGACCACGAAGGTCACGATCCAGCCGAGGCCGTTATGCCCAAGCCACGAGTCGGACAGAAAGCCTTTGAACCAGACGTTCTCGGCAGTAGTGCCGATAGTGGTGAAACTGAAACCAAGCACGATCGCAATCGCCCACGCGCCGAATGCGCGCCACTCGATGCCGCCGCGATACCAATAGGCGCTGCTCGGGCTGACGTCGAGCAAGTCTTTCGGGCTGTAGTAGTGACGGTGAATCAGGTCGACGACGAAGATCCCGACCCACGCGGTGATCGGCACCGCCAGCAGCGAAATGAAGGTAATGAACGGGCCGTAGAAACTGTCAGCGAACAGCATGAAGTAGATCGAACCGGCGAAAATCGCAACGATGTCGACCACCACTGCGTACACCCGTTTTACTTTCAAACCGAGGGTCAGCGTGGTCAAACCGGCGGAGTACACCGACAGGTTGTTCGACAGCAGCAGGCCACCGAATGCGGTGATGAGATACGGCACCGCCATCCACGTCGGCAGCATGTCGCGGATTGCCACGATCGGATCGGTGGCCGACGCCAGATCGTTGTTGCCCACCGACAACAAACCGCCGAGGGTGATCAACAACACCAGCGGAATCCCCGCGCCGAACGCGGCCGAAGCCACCAGCCGCACAGCCTTGACGCTGCGATGCTGATAGCGCGACATGTCGGCGCCAGCGTTGGCCCAACCGATCCCGGTGCCGGCAGCCATGGTGCCGATGCCGATGATCATCGCGCTCATCGGTGCCGGGGTGGCGTTGAACACCGCGCTCCAGTCGATGGTCGCGCAGAGGAATCCGCCGACCAACAGGTTCAGCGCGCCGAACACGTAGGTCGCCCACTTCTGGATCACCAGCAAAGTCGCGTGGCCGAGGCCGGAAACGGCCAACGTCAGCAGCACGAAAATCGCGATGAACAGCAGCGTCAAGGTCGGCGCACTTTTCGCTTCCACCGGCGAGCCGAACAGGATCGAGCACAGCGACAGCAGCACGAACGCGGCGGTGGTGGTGTTGACGGTTTCCCAGCCCAGTCGCGACATCAGCGAGACCAGCGTCGGGCCGATATTGCCGCGCACGCCGAAGATTGCTCGAGACAGGGTCAGGCTCGGCGCGCGACCACGACGGCCGGCAATCGAGATGATGCCGACCACCGCAAACGAACCGGCCGCGCCGATGATCGCGACGATAATTGCCTGCCAGATCGCCAGCCCGCGAAACGCCACCAAAGTGGCGCCCAGCGGCAGGCCGAGGATGGAAATGTTCGCTGCAAACCAGACCCAGAACAGTTGCAGCGGATGCCCGTTGCACTCGTTTTCCGGCACCGATTCGATGCCACGGGTTTCCAGTTGCCCGGCGCTTTGCCCGGCGTTCGATGAACTCATGAAAATGCTCCTGTTGCCATTTTTGTGGTTGTGGGCAAGACAGATTTACCGTGTGGCGGGCTGCGCTCAACGCAGCGTGAGGAGTCCTCTCACCAAGGGTTCCAGGTCCAGATTGTTCACGGTTTTCACCGTGTCGAGCATCTCGGCAGGCCAACTCTCAAGACCCAGGCAGGCCCCAAGCATTGCGCCGAGAATCGCCGCGATGGTGTCGGTGTCGCCCCCCAGATTGGCAGCCATGCACAGCGCCTCGAACGCGCTCATCTCACCGACTGCGACTTGCTGCGCCAAGGCAAACGAAACGACTACCGATTCCTGCGACGCCACCGAAGTGCCGATCACGTTGTAGAGCAGATCCGCCAGCAAGGCCTGATCACTATCGACGCTGATAGTGCGCGCCCAACTGATGCGCGAAGCGATGCGCCCACCGGCGACCCAATGCCCGTGGGCTTCGGCTTGCTGAGCGATCTGCTGACCAAGGTTCAGCGCCTCGCCCAGATCCATGCCATTGATACCGGCCGAGACCACTGCCGCCACCGCCGCCGCGCTGGAAATGCCCAGCGTGGTGTTATGGGTGACCTGGCAGGCCTGCACCACGGCAGCAATGAAACGCTCGGGATCAGCAACATCCGAGGCGATGCCCACTGGGGTTATGCGCATCGCCGCGCCGTTGGTAGTGCCATAGCGCCCGGCCTCTTGCGGCGAGTGGCCGGCGAGGATCATTTCGATGGCACGTTTGGTCGAGGGGCCGAGCAAATCCTGCGATCCTTTGGCCTGCATCGCGGCTTCCCATTCGATCAGCCGTTGCGCGAGGATCGCCGGTTCGATCTGCCCATTGCCCTCAACCAGCAACTGGCCAACCAGAATCGCCTGTTCGGTATCGTCGGTGATCGAGCCTTTGGGCATGTTCGCGGCGATCGGTTGCAAGGGACCTGCGTCTTGCAGATCGGTGATCTGGCCGAAGCGCTGTTTGATCGTTTCACGGCTTAGCGATTGGGTCGGCATGCCCAGCGCATCACCGAGGGCCAGGCCATAAAACGCACCGAGGGCACGGTTGAGCGCAGTCATCTCGATTCTCCGAATTGCAGGTGCATGCGGAAATGCACCGGGTCGAGCAGGCTTTCGACCTGTTCCATGAAACGGTTTTGTCGGTCGTAGGTGGTGCGCAGCGTTTTAAGGAACACCGTGCCTTGCGCGCGACCAAGCAGTTGCGCATCTTCGGAGTTCAGCGGTTCGGCGCTGATCCATTGATCGCCGCGTTCGCCAACGTAGCCGTAAGCGGCCAGGGTGATGGTCAGAGAATTGTCGATCAGGCCCACGCGCGGCAGGCTTTCCAGGCCGCCAGTCGCAGGCATCAAAGAGCGTTCGAGGGACACCAGCGTGCCGTCGTTCGAACGGCGGCGACGTTCCAGAAGTATGAATTGGTCGGAGCCGAACACCGCCAGCAGATCACTGCGAGTCACGGCTTCGAGCCGCAGCACCTCGGTGTTGATCAGCACCCCGGTATCGGCCAGCGCTTGCGCCCAACCACTTTGCTGGTCGAGCACCACGCCGTCGAAGGTGACAATCGAGCCGACACCGCTTTGCGTAGCGATGTATTTGCGCCGCTTCAGCTCGGCCAGCGCTTCGCGCAAGGTGCCACGGCTGACCTTGAATTCTTGAGCCAACTGATGTTCGCCTGGCAACAGAAAGCCGTCCTCCATGAGGCCGCTTTCGATGCGCCGGACGAGTTCGTCGACCACCCGTTGTTTCTTGTCAAATCGTACCTGTCTAATCATGTACAAAGTGATAACTGAAACGGGGTTGTTTGGGCAAGTGATATTTTTTGGGAGTGATCACCCTCACCCTAGCCCTCTCCCAGTGGGAGAGGGGACTGACCGCAGAGTTCTTTTGAGCTACATCGACCTGAAATATCGAGTCGAACTCAGGCTTTGAACAGCATGAAGATCTGCTCCCTTTCCCCCTCTCCCTTTGGGAGAGGGGGGGGGTGAGGGTAGCTTTTGACTTTAGCGTTGCTTGAGTCGGTCAATAACCACAGCCAACAACAAAATCGACCCACGAATCACATACTGATAAAACGTATCAATGTTCTTCAAATTCATCGCATTCTCGATGATCGCCAGAATCAACACCCCGGCAATCACGTGCCGGATCATGCCGATCCCGCCACTCAGCGACACCCCACCCAACACGCAAGCGGAAATCACCGTCAGCTCGAAGCCCTGACCAATCATCGGCTGCCCGGAGGTCATGCGCGACGCCAGAATCACCCCCGCCAACGCACCGATCAGGCCATGCACGGCGAAGATGATGATCTTGGTCCGATCAACATTCACACCCGCCAGCAACGCTGCTTCCTGGTTACCGCCGATGGCCATGGTGTTGCGCCCGTAGGTGGTGTAATTCAGCAGCCAGCCGAAAAACAGGAAGCACACAATGGTGATCAAAATCGGCACCGGCACGCCGAACAACTGGCCGTTACCAAACACGAAAAACGATTCCTGCGACACGCCGACCGCTTTGCCGTTAGCGAAGATGTAAGCCAGACCGCGCACGATCTGCATGGTCGCCAAAGTCGTGATCAACGCATTGACGCGCAATTTGGCGATCACAATCCCGTTGATCAGCCCGACAATCAGGCCCATCGCCAGCGCTGCGCTGACGCCGAGAAACACGCTGTCGGTGTCACGCATCACCACCGCCGCGACCACGCCGGCGCAGGCAATCACCGAGCCCACCGACAAGTCGAAATGCCCCGATGCCAGGCAATACAACATGGTGCACGCAGCGATGCCGGTGGTGGAAATCGCCAGACCCAAACCGCGCATGTTCAGCGGCGAGAGGAAGTTGTCGATCAGCAAGGTGCAGGCGACAAAGATGCCGACGGCCGCCAGCAGCATCACCCAGTCATCGAGGAAGCGGCGCATGTCCAAAGGCTTGCGTTCGGTCGGCAGGGTTTCGTTTTGGGTTGTCATCATAGTCACCTCTCAGTTCGCCACGCCGTCAGCGCGGTGGCGCGGCAAAGCCAGTTGCAGCAGGTTGGATTCGTTGGCCTGATCGCGGCTGACTTCGCCGCTCAGGGCGCCTTCGCAGAGCACCAGAATACGGTCGGAAATACCCATGACCTCCATCAGGTCGCTGGACACCACGATCACTGAAATACCGTCAGCGGCCAGGTTATGGATGATCTGGTAAATCTCGGCTTTGGCACCGATGTCGATGCCGCGCGTCGGTTCGTCGAGCAGCAGGACCTTCATCGGCATCGACAACCAGCGACCGAGAATGGCCTTCTGCTGGTTGCCGCCGGAAAGGAATTTGATCTGCTGGCCGGCGTGCGGGGTTTTGACTTTCAGCGCCTTGATCTGCTTGTCGGCGTTGGTCTTTTCCCAGAGTCCACGCAGTAGACAACCGAGGCCGGAGTTGGCGCCGCGTGCACTGATGTTGATGTTCTCGGCGACACTCGCCA
The DNA here is from genome assembly GCF_048822895.1 of Pseudomonas sp. P4795. Taxonomy (NCBI): domain Bacteria; kingdom Pseudomonadati; phylum Pseudomonadota; class Gammaproteobacteria; order Pseudomonadales; family Pseudomonadaceae; genus Pseudomonas; species Pseudomonas sp. P4795. Next base: position 307,761 of record NZ_JBMFBT010000002.1, read on the forward strand.
GCGGAATAATCCCTTCTTTCTTGCGATCTTCGGGGCACAGCAGAATCCCGGCGGCAATCGCATCACGCGGTGAACGCAGCTTCAGTTCATGCCCGCGCAGTTCGAGGCGTCCGGCGCTGTGGCGTTCGAGGCCACTGAGCAGGCGAAACAGCTCGGTGCGCCCTGCCCCGACCAGTCCGAACAGGCCAAGAATCTCGCCTTTGTGCGCGTCAAAACTGATCGGCTTGCGCAGGCCCGGCCCAAGCAATCCGTCGACCCGCAGTGCAACGGCGCCGCGCGGACGGCTGCGATAATCGTAAATGTCCTGAATGTCGCGGCCGACCATGCAGGTCACCAGTTGATCGTGGGTCAACTGGCTCATGTCGTCGAAGGTGCGCACGTAACGCCCGTCCTTGAACACCGTCACCGCGTCGCAGATACGGAACACTTCTTCCATGCGATGCGAAACGTAGAGCACGACTTTGCCTTCGTCACGCAGGCGACCGATGATCGCCATCAGGCGGTCGATCTCGCGCGCAGAAAGGCTGCTGGTCGGCTCGTCGAAGGCGATCACATGCGCGCCACGCGACAGAGCCTTGGCGATTTCTACCAACTGGCGCTGGCCAAGCGACAGCCGTCCGACCTTGGTCTGCGGATCGATTTCATCAGCCAAACCTTTAAGACAGTCCAAGGCTTGCTGGCGCAGCAAGCCGCGATTGATCAAGCCAAAACTCGCCGGCAAGTGACCGAGAAACAGGTTCTCGGCCACGGTCATTTCAGGTACCAGATGCAGTTCCTGGTGAATCACCGCCACGCCGCTGCCGATGCTGTCAGCGGTGGACTTGAAGGCCATGGTTTGCTCGCCGATCTGCAACTCGCCGCTGCTTGGAATGTAAGCGCCGCCGAGGATTTTCAGCAGGGTCGATTTGCCGGCACCGTTCTCGCCCATCAAGGCGTGCACCTGCCCCGGATGCGCGACGAAGCTGATGCCGTCCAGCGCTTTCACGCCGGGAAAGCTTTTGCCGATCCCGTTGAAGCGCAGACTGCCGGCCGCGTTGTGTTGTTGTACTTTTACTTGCGCGTGCATTTAAGCCACCTCAATCAAACGGCCCGGTTGCCCGGGCTGTTATTGCGTCAGTTCCACAAGCCGATTTTTTCCAGCTCTTGCTTGAAGTTCTCGCGGGTGATCAGGGTGACGTCGTCCATCGCGGTGTATTTCGGTGGCTCTTTGCCGGTGGTGACCCACTCGTACATCATCTCGGCTGTCTTGTAGCCTTCGATGTGCGGGCTTGGCAGCATCGAACCGAAGAAGCCGCTGTTAGGCTTTTTCAACTCGCCGATGGCGTCGGTGCCGTTGATGCCGATTCCGATCACGTTGGCCGCAGCGAACCCGGCCGCTTCAGTGGCGCGCACGCCGCCGAGCACGGTGTTGTCGTTCATGCCGCCGATGATCAGGTTTTTGGCAGCGCTCGGCAGTTTCACTAGCGCCGAGTTGGTGGCATCCATGCTGCCCGGCACATCGAGGGTTTTCAGGGCGGCGAACAGAATGTGCTCTTTAGGCATGCCGGCTTCTTCCAGCGCTTTCACCGAGCCGTCGGTGCGCTTTTTGCCGGTGTCGAGTTCGTTGTAGGTGTTGACCACGGCATAGGTGTCTTTCCAGTCCCAGTTACGCTTCTTCGCTTCGGCAGCCATGGCGGCGCCCTGCTTCTGGCCGACTTCGTACGCAGCCATGCCGAGGTATGGCACGTCTTCCATGAACTTGCCGTTGGCGTCGACGAAACGGTCGTCGACGGCAATCACTTTCAGGTCGTTGAGCTTGGCTTTGGCCATGATTGCCGGGCCGAGGGACACGTCCGGCGGGCAGATGACAAAGCCTTTGGCGCCGTTGGCCGCAAGGCTGTCGATGGCCGACAGGGTTTTCTCGCCGTCAGGCACGGCAATCTTGATCAGTTCGAAGCCCCTGTCCTTGGCGGCTTTCTCGGCGAAAGCCCACTCGGTCTGGAACCACGGCTCTTCTGCCTGTTTGACCAGGAAACCGATCTTCACTGCATCGGCGGCCAGCAGCGAACTGCTCAGGCTGAACGCAGTGACCGCCAGCGCGGTGGTGCACAGGGTGCGAATCCCGAAACGACGTTTCATAAGCAGACTCCTTGTTATTTTTTTTGAGCGTTATTTGAAAAGCGTTAAAGCGGTTGAGCTGTTTTCTATGGATCATCAGGACAATAGTCATATCGTATGATGATTGGATTTCAGGCGGATTTTTGCGCCGGAAACCGCTTTGTTTCAGTCCAGAGAACGACAAAAACCGGGCATCTGCCGATGTCCGGTTTCAGGGATTTTGCGAAGGAACAGACAAACATGCCACGCGACAAGCGAGGCAAACGCGGCACGGCACTGGCATGGAACGCTGGCTCCGCTACGGAGTGCGTTGAAGATCTGCTGCATCACTTCACCTGTTTTGTTCTTTTTAAGTGTGAGTGCGTGTTACTGCTGGAGCCGACTATAAACCCGACCACCAAATAATCTCAATATATAATTTTCCATCCCATATTTTGGGATTCAACCTGCAAAGCGCGTACAGAGTTTTCCTGCAACATCGACCCGCATCGACAGCACTGCGCCGTCCAATGGATGGTTGTGCGGACTTTTTGCACTGGTGATGTACAGGGTTTTCAGGTCTTCGCCACCGAAAACACAACTGGTTGGACGGCTGACCGGCAAATCGATCTTGCGCTCCACTTGGCCATCCGGCGTCAGGCGTAGCAGGCAACTTCCGTCCCAACGCGCGTTCCACACAAAACCTTCGGCGTCGATCGCCGAGCCATCCGGGCCGCCGTGCTGATCGGGGCCATACCAGATCGCGGGGGTATCAAGATTGCCATCCGTGTGGATGAAGTAGCGGTATAGCGTGCTGTCGAGGCTGTCACCGAACAACAGCGTGGTGCCGTCGTCGCTCCACAGCAGCGTATTGGGGATGCCCAGATTGCGCAGCAACGGCGTGACGCGCGCGTCCGGATCAATGCGGAACAGACCACCGGAGCGGCGGATGATCGGCAGATCTTCGCCGTCATCGCCGATGTTGTTTTGCATGGTGCCCAGCCACAGTCGACCTAGCGGATCGCAGCGCGCCTCGTTGGCACGGTTGCCGGGTTGTGGGTCGGCGACGCAGAACAGTGTCAGCTGTGGTTCGAGGCCAGGCGAGTCGAGATCGAGGCGATACACGCCGCTGCTCAGCGTGACCAGCGCATCGCCGCTGGCGCAGGGAATGAACGCCGAAACGTGTTCGGGCATCTGCCAGATCTGCACGTTCTGACCGATCAAGCGTAGCGCTTGCTGGCCGGCGATATCCACCCAGTACAGCGCCTGAGTCGGCGCGTCCCAGAACGGGCCTTCACCGAGTTGCGCCCGGTGCTGGGTAACGGCAGTCCACGTCATGCAATGTCCTCTCTTGTTGTTTGTGCCGGGTCAGCTGGCTTTTTTGTCGGCCATGACCTGCGGGTAGAAGCGTTTGATCGCCAGGGCGGCGTTGTCGATCAGGGTCATGCACGCCCACACGCCACGCGCGGCATCACGGGCGGCAATGGCGTCGGCCATGTCTTTGTGGATTGGCAGGGTGCGGCGCAATTCGTCGGGGTCGGCGGCGGAGACTTCGAAGGACACCGCCAGCAGCGCACCGAGGGCCGGGACCATTTGCTCGATGAATTGGTTGTGGCTGGCGGCAAGAATGCATTCGTGGAAGAACTGGTCGGCGCGGTTGTAATCAACGCCGCTGTCCACCGCCCGCTCCAGCGCGTTATAGGCTTGCTGCACGGCTTGGACCTGTTCGGCAGTGGCGCGCTCGCAGGCCCAGCGCACCGCCATCGGTTCGATGGTGCGGCGCAGGTCGAGCAGGTCATCGACGAAATTTTCCGGCAGACCGCTGCGTGACAACCAGCCCACCACTTGCGGGTCGAACAGGTTCCAGCGCTTGATCGGCAGCACACGTGTGCCGACCTTCGGCCCGACTTCAAGCATGCCTTTGGCAACGAGGGTTTTGATTGCTTCGCGAATCACCGTGCGGCTGACGCCGAGCTGTTCGCCCAGATCCGCCTCGACCTTGATCGCCTGCCCAGGCTTCACCTGGCCCGCAGCAATCCAGGCGCCGAGCCAGTCGACGGTCGAAGCGTGAAAGCTGTTGGACATGGACACCTCAAAGCCGTATGCAATGGTTGCCCACGCTAATCATCATACGATTGAGAGTCAAATTGGATTTTTGCGTTTACGGCTCAAGACCGATAGGGAAAAACTCACCGCCGCTCCACACGCCGAGCCAGCGCTGGCCGTCGATATCGCGACTGACCGCCAGTTCCACCAACTGGTAGAACACGTTGCGGTGGATCAGCGCTTCGAGGTTGGTGCGCACATGCACGTAGGGGGCAGGCTCTTGAGTGGTCGGATCGATTTCGACACGGATCGGATGCTCCGCACCGGCCTCGGTGGTTTCATCGACGTTGGTGGTGAAGCGCAACAGCTGCGCCTCGCCCTCGCCTTCCACCTCGACGGTAACCGCCACGAATGGCGCATCGTCGACCTTGATCCCGACCTTCTCGACCGGAGTAATCAGGAAATAGTCATCGCCATCGCGGCGGATGATGGTGGAGAACAGCTTGACCATCGGCTTGCGCCCGATCGGCGTGCCGAGGTAATACCAGGTGCCGTCGCGGGCGATGCGCATGTCGATGTCGCCGCAGAAGTCCGGGTTCCACAAGTGCACCGGCGGCAAGCCTTTGGTCTTGGGAATCTGTCCCAGCAGGTCATTGGCTTTTTGCGGGCCACTCATGGCGTTCTCCTTGATTTATTGGTTGCCGATACCCAGCAGACTACGCGCGTATTGCGCCAGAGGCGGGCCGATCAGGTCTTCCGGCTTGCTGTCGTGGAACGTCAGTAAACCGCCACGACTCTTGATCCGTGCAGTATCGATCAAATACTGGGTGCTGGTCTCGATCAACATGATTTGAATCACGCCGCCATCGATACCGAGACGATCCACCGCCTCTTGATCGAGCCACTCATCGGAGTTGCCGATACGATCGTCAGCCTTGGCGAAACGCGTGTACAGCAGATAGTGCGCGCCAGCATCACGAGCTTCGCCCATCGCTTGGTCGAGACCTTCCGGCGCACGCGCGCGACGCACCATAGGGAAGTATTCGACAAAGCCTTTGAAGGCTTCTTCGGCGACCACGTTAGGCCGCGGGTAGGAACCACCCGGCGGCGCGAACGCACCTTGAGCGATGTAGATGAACGAATCCGCCTGAATGCGGAAATTGTTCACGCGGCGGCTATCGCTATGATCGAGCAGACCGGCGTCGCTCATCTGGTAGCGGGTACCTTCGGCCATATCACTGACAGTCATGCAGCCGCCAAGTGCCAAAACGGCCAGCAGCAAAACCAGACTACGCATCCTAATCCTCCAGAGGCCGGTGACGGAAAACCGGCGAATGGGCGTTGGATGCAGCTTCCGCGCCAGCTCGAACAAGTCGTGTCTTTATAGATCGCAATCGCTAGCAGGCTAGCGATTGGGCAAGTTCAGCCGCCGATGATTTTCATGACAGTCGCGCCGCCCGAGAACGCCACTTCCTGCTTGTCGCCCAACGCCTTGACCAGCAACCGCTGCAAGGCTGGCAACGCCTGATGGCGCGGCTTGTCGAGCAGATCGCCGACATAGTGACGATTGCTCGACGACAGACAGCCATGCAACCAGCCGGTCGAAGACAGACGCAGTCGTGAGCACGTTCGGCAGAACGGCACGCTCTCATTCGCGATCACGCCAAAATGGCCGACACCCGGGATCGCATAACGCACCGCCGTGGCATCCACCGGCGCATCGGCTTGCGCATACTCGTAGCGCTCGCCGATCAGGCTGAGCAATTGCTGGAGGCTGACGAACTGTTGCAGGAACGCATTGGAATCGCTGGCCAAGTGGCCCATGCGCATCAACTCGATGAAGCGCAACTCGTAACCGCGCTCAAGGCAGTACTCGAGCAACGGCATCACCTGATCGAGGTTCTGCCCGCGCAACGGCACCATGTTGACCTTGATCTTCAGCCCGGCCGCTGCAGCCTGGTCCATGCCATCCAGCACAGTCGCCAGATCACCGCCACGGGCGATGCTGCGGAACGCGCCGGCATCCAGGGTATCGAGGGAAACGTTGATCCGGCGCAGACCGGCACCCACCAGCAACGGAAGTTTTTTCGCGAGCAATTGGCCGTTGGTGGTCAGACTGATGTCTTCCAGGCCCATTTGCCCGACGGCGGTCATGAAGGTTTCGAGTTTGGGACTGACCAGCGGCTCGCCGCCGGTGATGCGCAGGCGATCAATGCCAGCGGCTTCGATCAGATAGGCCACGCCGCGCGCCATGGCCTCGGCCGACAGTTCATCCTGCGCAGCCACCAGCCGCTTGCCGTTGGGCACGCAGTAGGTACAAGCGTAATTGCAGGCTGAGGTCAGACTGATCCGCAAATTGCGAAAACGCCTGCCTTGACGGTCAACGATCATGAAGCACTCCGGCGGAAGGGAATCGAGCCGCTAAAACTTGACTCAGAATTCAAGTTTTCGCAAGCCCTATGCCTGAGTATATTCCTGCGGTACTGCGCCATGTAGCGAAAACATGGCGCAATCAGCCGGCTGAATGATTCAGTTGCTCGGGGTTTCCGGGTCGCGCTTGCGCTTGTTGCCCATGCGCACGCCGATATCCATCAGGAACTGGAAGAAACCTTCCTGATCTTCCAGCACATTGCTCCAGAACGGCGAGTGATACAGCGCCACCGCGCCGTGCACCAGCGCCCAGGACGCGCAATAGTGGAAATAGGGCGGCACGTCTTCGAGCTTGCCTTCGCTGATGCGGCCCTTGATCAGCAGGGTCAGGCGTTCAAAGTTCGAGGCACGGATCTTGTGCAGCTCCTCGACCATTTCCGGCACCTGATTACCCTTGACCACTTTTTCTTCCAGACGGTCGAACAGGCGATAACGCTGCGGGTCGCGCATGCGGAATTCGAAGTAAGCGCGGGACAGCGCTTCCTTGTCCTTGTCGACATCGGCCGAGTGCAGCAGCTCGTTCAAATCGCGCTCGTAATCGAGCATCAGCCGCAGATAGATCTCGGCCTTGGATTTGAAGTGCTTGTAGATCGTGCCTTTGCCGATACCCACGGCATCAGCAATCATCTCGACGGTGACGCTGTCTTCACCCTGGTCGAGGAACAGCTTGAGCGCGGTATCGAGAATTTCTTGCTCGCGGCGACGAAACTCACGGACCTTACGAGGTTCTTTGTGCATAAGAAAAAGGTCTGAAGGGTCAAAATTCGAAGCCGCGTATTATGCCTAACTTGCGCCAAAATGCACGGATCATCCGACCATATCTGTGTTTCTTGTTCATTTCGAGAACGTTTTGCGGTGAATGAGAACTCAACCGAAGCGAACGTATTCCAAATATGTTTAAAAACCCCCGCCGGCCAACTGGACTAGGCGCCAGAGTGATCAATACTTCAAATGTCGGGCGGCATCTCCCCCAAGTGTCGCGCCGATAAAGGTACCAAGGGACCGCGTGCCTTTGTTTTACTCCTAATGGTCTTAACCCGGATTCCCCCCCCAGAACCCGGGTTTTTTTTGCCTGCGATTCAGGCTTTTACATGGGCCAACGGAAACAGCCGCTTGAAGTTGGCAGTGGTCTGCTCGGCAAAGCGCTCGTAGGATTCGCCGCGCAGCATCGCCAGAAACTCTGCCACTTCGCGTACGTACTGCGGCAGGTTCGGTTTGCCGCGATAAGGAATCGGCGCCAGGTAAGGCGAATCGGTTTCCACCAGCAGGCGATCCGCCGGGACCTTGCTCGCCACATCGCGCAGCGCATCGGCATTGCGGAAGGTGACGATGCCGGACAGGGAAATGTAATACCCCATGTCCAGCGCAGCCTTGGCCATGTCCCAGTCTTCGGTGAAGCAATGCAGCACACCGGCCTGGGGCAACGCAGCTTCGCGCAACAGTTGCAGAGTGTCGGCGCGCGCACCACGGGTGTGGATGATCACCGGTTTGCCGGTCTGCTGCGCGGCTTGCAAGTGCAGGCGAAACGACTCCTGCTGCAACTCGGCGGCTTCCGGTTCGTAGTGATAGTCGAGACCGGTCTCGCCAATCGCCACGACTTTCGGGTGATTTAACTCATCCAACAGCCAATCCAGCGCAGGCGCGGCACCCGGCTGGACGTCCAGCGGATGCACGCCGACCGAACAATCGACATCGTCATAACGTTCGGCGAGGGCTTTGACGTCGGCAGCGTTGTCGGCACTCACGCCGATGCACAGAAAGTGCCCGACTCCGCGTGCTCGGGCCGCATCCAGCGCGGCATCCAGCGAACCGTCGTGGGCGGCAAGGTCGAGGCGATCAAGGTGGCAATGGGAATCTACGAGCATAAAAATACGGCAACTTACATGGTATGAGTGGGACGGTCGGACTTCAGCGCTCCGGCCAGATGGGTTTCGATGCGACTGCGCGCAGTGTTGTCGCCGTCGTTGAACTGCACGCCGACACCGGCCGCGCGATTGCCTTGGGCGCCTTTGGGGGTGATCCAGGCGACTTTGCCGGCCACCGGAATTTTCTCGGCCTCGTCCATCAGATTGAGCAGCATGAACACCTCATCGCCCAACTTGTAGCTCTTGTTGGTCGGGATGAACAAGCCGCCGTTCTTGATGAATGGCATGTACGCTGCGTAAAGCACCGATTTGTCCTTGATGGTCAGGGACAAAATGCCGTTGCGCGGCCCCGGGCTGACGAGTTCATTCATGTTGACCTCCACTGCTGATGTTCAGAGTCTAGGCACACACGGCTATCTTTGGGCAGGCAACCCCACCCATTGCACCAACAGCGCTTCCAGCAGCAACACCGGATTGAGGTTGGCCTTGCTCAAAACTTTCTGCCGCTGGGCGAGAATCCAGTCCTGAATTTCAAGGACTTTGCCCTGCGCGCTTTTCTGCGCCAGGTACTGCACGACCTTGCGCATGTCGGTCAGACCGAGGCCGGCCTCATCCTGGGTCAACTGATATCGCAGGATCAGGCTCGACCAGTCGCAGAACCAATCGAACAAGCGCAGCATCGGAATGTTTTTCCACTCCTCGGCCAGTTGCGTCGGCGACTGCTGCTGCTTGAGCAACTTCTTCACGCCTTCGACGACCTGCGCGCGCTGCTCGCGTACGCCCTGGCCGTGCAGTTTGACCGCTGCCAGCGGCGAACCGGCGGCCAGCGTCAGCAGTTCGACACGTTCGTCTGCCGAACATTCCGGCAGCGCCTGTGCCAGCCATTGCAGACTCATGGCCTCGCCCGGGAGCGGACAGGCCTGCTGCACACAGCGGCTCTTGATGGTCGGAAGCAAGCGGCTCGGCTGGTGACTTACCAGCAACAGCACGGTATCGCCCGATGGCTCTTCAAGACTTTTGAGCAAGGCGTTGGCGGCGTTGATATTCATCGACTCGACCGGCTCGATCAGCACCACCTTGCGCCCGCCCATTTGCGCGGTCTGCACCACGAAACTGACCAGATCGCGCACCTGATCGACCTTGATTGCCTTGTCGGCTTCTTCCGGCTCCAGAATGTAATTGTCCGGGTGGCTGCCAGCCTTGAGCAGCATGCAGGATTTGCATTCCCCACAGGCTTCCAGCGCCACCTGGCGCTGACACAGCAAGTTAGCCATCAGCCGTTCGGCCAACGCGCGCTTGCCGATACCGCCCGGCCCGTGCAGCAAATAGGCGTGCGCGTGCTGGCTACGTCCGGCGAGTTGCTGCCAGAGGCTGTCCTGCCATGGATAGGCCTCAGCCACGAGCCAGCTCCAGCAGACGCGGCAGCAAAGCGTCCAGCGCTTGCTGGACCTGCACCAGCGGTTGTCCGGCATCCAGCGTCACATAACGTGCGGGATCGGCCGCGGCACGCTGGAGAAACGCGCCCCGCACCGCTTCGAAAAACTCACGACCTTCCAGTTCAAAGCGATCCAGACGACCACGGGCACTGGCACGGGCCAGACCGATTTCCACCGGCAGATCGAAAATCAGCGTCAGATGCGGGCGCAGATCGCCCTGGACGAAAGTTTCCAGCGCGGCGATGCGTTCCAGCGACAACCCACGACCGCCACCCTGATAAGCATAGGTCGAATCAGTGAAGCGATCGCACAACACCACTGCGCCACGCGCCAGCGCCGGGCGAATCACCTCGGCCAGATGCTGAGCGCGCGCGGCGAACACCAGCAACAGCTCGGCGTCCGGGTTCATCACTTCGTCGACCGGCGCCAGCAACACTTCGCGAATGCGTTCGGCCAGCGGCGTGCCACCCGGCTCGCGGGTCAGCAGCACTTCGATCCCGGCGGCGCGCAGGCGCTCGGCGAGGTATTCGCGATTGGTGCTCTTGCCGGCGCCTTCCGGGCCTTCCAGGGTAATAAACAAGCCAGTCACAGGCAGTCCTTAATCAAAGTCATTGCGCGTTTTGCGGAGCGGCAGCTTCGGGTTCCGGTGCGGGTTGCTCTGGCGCAGTATCCGGCGGTGTGGCCGGAATCGGATCCTGCGCAGCCGGAGCTGTATCCGAGGCCGGCGCCGGGCTGGAACGATAATCCGCGCGGCGCTTGAGCTGGAACTCACGCACCGCCGCATTGTGCGCATCCAGATCATCGGAGAACACATGACTGCCATCACCACGGGCGACGAAATACAGGCTAGTCCCACCCACCGGATTCAACGCGGCATGGATCGCCTCACGGCCGACCATGGCAATCGGCGTCGGTGGCAGGCCCGGAATCACATAGGTGTTGTAGGCGGTCGGCTCCTTCAGATGCGCGCGGGTCAGCTTGCCGGTGTAGCGATCACCCAAGCCGTAGATCACGGTCGGATCGGTCTGCAACTGCATGCCAAGGGCCATGCGCCGAACGAACACGCCGGCAATCTCGCCGCGCTCTTGCGGCACGCCGGTTTCCTTCTCCACCAGCGAGGCCATGATCAGCGCTTGATAAGGCTCCTTGTAAGGCGCGTCGGCGGAGCGTTTCTCCCACTCCTTGGCCAGCACTTCATCAAGACGCTCGAAGGATTTCTTCAGCAGCTCGGCATCGGACACGCCGCGCACGAAACGATAGGTATCCGGGAAGAAACGCCCTTCAGGAAACAATCCGCGATGGCCGATCTTCTCCATCACCTCGCTATCGCTCAGACCGTTGAGGGTCTGTTCGATCTTGTCATCCTTGGCCAACGCGGCGCGCACTTGATGGAAATTCCAGCCCTCGACCAATGTCAGGCTGTACTGAACCACATCTCCACATTTCCAGGAGTCGATCATACCATTGACGGTCATGCCCGGTTGCATGCGGTATTCGCCGCTGTGAATGGGTGTGCCGGCAAGATTGAAGCGCCAATAGACTCGCAGCCAGAAAGCGTCCTTGATCACGCCATCGGTTTCGAGTCCTATAAAAGTTCGGGTCGGAGTTGACCCCTTAGGCACATCCAGCAGTTCTTCCTGCGTGATGTTCAGCGGCTGTTCCAACGCCGAATGGATCTTCCAGGCGCTGGCGCCCAACAGCAGCCCTGCCAGAACCAGTCCGGTTTCCAGCAGCAGCAATAATTTACGTCTCACGAATCAAGCATCCAGTAGCGCGCAGGCAATGGTTTGCAGTTTACGGGTGAGCGGGCCAACCGGCCAGCTCAGTGCAGCGTAGGCATATACCGGCCAGACGCCATACACACTGTTGCAGACAAACACTTCATCGGCCGATTGCAGCTGCTCCAGGCGGATATCAGTGATTTGCGTGGGGATGCCGAGTGACTCGGCCTGAAACAATATTTCGGCGCGCATCACGCCGGCCACACCGCAGCGCGTCAGATCGGCGGTGATCAACACACCGTCGCGCACCATGAACAGATTGCTGTACACGCCCTCGATCACGCGACCGGACTGGTCGAGCATCAAGCCTTCGGCGTGTTCGCTGTCCGACCATTCAGCCCGGGCCAGTACCTGCTCCAGACGATTGAGGTGCTTGAGCCCGGCCAGCAACGGTTGATGGGACAAGCGCGTTAGGCACGGAAACAGTCGCACGCCCTGCTCACCATGGGCGACAGGATAAGCAGCAGGTGGATTGCCTTGCAGAATGCGTCGGCCGGGCGCCGCAGGATCTGGCGCATAACCGCGCAAACCGTCGCCACGGGTGAGGATGAGTTTGAGCACACCCTCGCCCATGGCAGTGGAATAGCTGTGCAGTTCGCTGCGAATCAACTCGATATCGGCAGCGATGGCCAGACGCGCGCAGCCATCGACCAGACGCGTCAGGTGGCGATCCAGCAACAACGGCTGGCCGCCACGCACGGCGATGGTCTCGAACAGACCATCACCGTAAGCCAGGCCGCGATCTTTCAGCGACAGTGCGTCAGCCGGTTGACCGTCGACCCAGCAATCCATCAGCCGGCGAACCGACGGAACGCCAAGGTGCCATTGGTGCCGCCAAACCCGAACGAGTTGGACAGCACGACATCGATGTCCATGTTGCGCGCAGTGTGCGGCACGAAGTCGAGGTCGCAGCCTTCGTCCGGCTCATCGAGGTTGATGGTCGGCGGTGCCACTTGGCTGTTGATCGCCAGCACACTGAAGATAGCCTCGACCGCGCCGGCCGCACCCAACAGGTGACCGGTCATGGACTTGGTGGAGCTGACCGCCATTTTGTAGGCGTGCTCACCGAATACCGATTTGATCGCATTGGCTTCAGCGAGGTCGCCGGCCGGGGTCGAAGTGCCGTGGGCGTTGATGTATTGCACTTGGTCGACGTTGATCTTCGCGTCGCGCAGCGCATTGGTGATGCAGCGTGCAGCACCGGCGCCGTCGGCGGGTGGCGAGGTCATGTGGAACGCATCGCCACTGGTGCCGAAACCGATCAGCTCGGCGTAGATGGTCGCGCCGCGCGCCTTGGCGTGTTCGAGCTCTTCGAGCACAAGAGCGCCGGCGCCGTCGGACAGCACGAAACCGTCGCGACCCTTGTCCCAAGGACGGCTGGCGCGGGTCGGTTCATCATTGCGCGTCGACAGTGCACGCGAGGCGCCGAAGCCACCCATGCCCAGACCGCAGGCGGCCATTTCGGCGCCGCCGGCAATCATCACGTCGGCTTCGTCGTACATGATGTTGCGTGCCGCCATGCCGATGCAGTGCGTACCGGTAGTACACGCCGTGGCGATGGCGTAATTAGGCCCCTGGGCACCCAAGTGGATGGACAGGAACCCGGAAATCATATTGATGATCGAACCGGGCACAAAGAACGGAGAAATCCGGCGCGGGCCAGTCTCGTGCAGTATACGGCTGGTTTCTTCGATGTTGGTCAGACCGCCGATACCCGAACCCATGGCCACGCCAATGCGTTCACGGTTGGCGTCGGTGACTTCCAGACCGGAGTTGCGCACGGCTTGAAAGCCTGCTGCCAGACCGTACTGAATGAACAGGTCGAGCTTGCGCGCTTCCTTGACCGACAGGTATTCCTCGACATTGAAGCCCTTTACCGAGCCGCCAAAACGGGTGGAATAGGCAGAAAGGTCGGTGTGTTCGATCAGACCAATGCCACTGCGGCCAGCCAGAATGCCCTGCCAGCTGCTCGGCACATCCGTGCCCAGTGGCGACAACATACCCATACCGGTGACTACGACGCGTCTACGCGACACAGCACTCTCCTTTTTCAAATGACGACTTTGCATCAGACCTAAAGAAAAAACCGCACGCCGTGATGGCAGTGCGGTTTTTCCATGACAGCAAGCAACGATTACAAGCTATTAAGCCTGGTGGTTTGTAACGTAATCGATTGCAGCTTGTACAGTAGTGATCTTCTCAGCTTCTTCGTCAGGGATTTCGGTCTCGAATTCCTCTTCCAGAGCCATCACCAGCTCAACGGTGTCAAGGGAGTCGGCACCCAGGTCTTCAACGAAGGAAGCAGTGTTGACCACTTCTTCTTCTTTAACGCCCAGTTGCTCGGCAACGATTTTCTTGACGCGCTCTTCGATGGTGCTCATACCTTGTTTTCACTCCTAATGGACAAATTCAGGCAGCTGGCCAGTGGGTAAGTGTATAGAAAGCCATTTCAGTTTTTCAACTGAAAGCTTCACTCCTCAAACCCGACGACCCTCTGCCTATAAATAGATTGCAGCTTTATAACGGATTTTAGACAGCTCGTATGACATTTTTTTGAAGCAATCCGTCACATTTTACTTACATGTACATCCCGCCGTTTACCGGGATTGTAGCCCCGGTCACGTATGCCGCACCGTCGGATGCAAGAAAAGCGACCACGGACGCGATCTCTTGAGCTTGTCCCAGACGGCCCAGCGGAATCTGCGTCTGCAAGGCTTCACGCTGTGCTTCCGGCAGCTCGCGGGTCATATCGGTATCGATGAACCCTGGGGTCACCGAGTTGACCGTAATCGAACGCGAACCGACTTCACGCGCCATGGCCCGACTGAAACCTTCCAGACCGGCCTTGGCGGCTGCATAGTTTACTTGGCCTGCGTTGCCCATGGCACCCACAACAGAACCAATACTGATGATTCGGCCCCAACGCGCTTTGGTCATGCCGCGCAAAACGCCCTTGGACAAGCGAAACAGACTGTTCAGGTTGGTATCGATGACATCATGCCATTCGTCATCTTTCATGCGCATCAGCAAATTATCGCGGGTGATGCCGGCATTGTTGACCAAAATCGCCGGGGCGCCGAACTGCTCCTGGATGCTCGCCAGTACCGAGGTGACCGATTCATCGCTGGTAACGTTGAGTTCCAGACCGGTGCCTTGAATGCCATGCTCTTTCAGCGTGGCGGCGATGGCCTCGGCACCCTTGGCGGAGGTCGCAGTACCGACGACGATGGCGCCCTGACGACCCAGTTCCAGTGCGATAGCCTGGCCGATGCCACGGCTTGCGCCGGTGACCAGTGCAACTTTACCTTGCAGACTCATGCAAGTTTCTCCTGATTCAGGCAATCGCTGCGCGGGCGGCAGCGAAAGCGTCTGGGGTATTGAGGTTGGAAGTCGCTACGCCTTCAGCGCAACGTTTGTTCAGACCGGCCAGTACTTTGCCTGGACCGCATTCGACCAGCGTGGTCGCGCCTTGGGCGGCGAGAGTCTGCACCGACTCGACCCAGCGCACAGGCTTGTACAGTTGTTCGAGCAGATCACGCTTGAGAGTATCCAGATCCGCCGGCACTTGTGCGCTGACATTCTGCACCACAGGAATCTGCGGCGCCTGCCAGTCGATGGCAGCGATGGACTCGGCAAAGCGCTCGGCCGCCGGACGCATCAGTTCACAGTGCGACGGCACGCTGACCGGCAGCGGCATGGCACGCTTGGCGCCACGCGCCTTGCAGCCTTCAATAGCGCGCTCGACCGCAGCCTTGGCACCCGCAATGACCACTTGGCCCGGGGAATTGAAGTTCACCGCGCTGACCACTTCGCCTTGCGCAGCTTCGGCGCAGGCAGCCAGCACGTCGGCATCTTCCAGACCGAGGATGGCAGCCATGCCGCCCTGCCCGGCCGGAACCGCTTCCTGCATCAACTGGCCACGGCGCTCAACAAGCTTCACCGCGTCAGCCAGCGTCAGGCTCCCGGCCGCGACCAGCGCGCTGTATTCACCCAGACTGTGTCCGGCAACAAAAGCCGGACGCGCGCCACCTTCAGCCAGCCACAGACGCCACAGGGCGATCGAAGCGGTCAGAATGGCCGGTTGGGTTTTGTCGGTTTGATTGAGCAGCTCTTCCGGACCCTGCTGAGTCAGTGCCCACAGGTCGTAGCCCAGAGCAGCGGAAGCTTCTTTGAAAGTGTCGAGGATCAACGGGTATTGCGCGCCCAGCTCGGCCAGCATGCCGAGGGACTGCGAACCCTGTCCTGGAAAGACGAATGCGAGGGAAGCAGACATGTAACAAGCCCCTAATGATCTTGTCGTCGGAAATATTGACGCCCCGACAGAGGGACGCCAGAAACTGACAGTTGGATGGCCCTTTGAACCGGGCGGTCACATTTAAGCATTGTCAGACGAAAACGCCTAAGACAACAAATCCTCCAGACGACCGTGCAGGCGCTCGGGCAGATTCTCCTGAATCTCGATCAGCGCGCGTTGAATTGCACTCTGAAAACCCTGCACCCCGGCTGAACCGTGACTTTTCACCACGATCCCCTGCAACCCGAGAAAACTCGCGCCGTTGTGCCTGGCCGGCGCCAGATCAGCCTGCAAGCGCCTCATCAGCGGCAACGCCAAGGCACCGACCGCACGCGAGGCGAAGTTTTTCTTGAACAAGGCCTCGATGCGCGCAGCAATCATCGTCGCCAGGCCTTCGCTGGACTTGAGCAGGATATTGCCGACAAACCCGTCACACACCACCACATCCGCTTCGCCGCGATACAGCCCGTCGCCTTCGATGAAGCCGATGTAATTGATGCCGCGCGCGCCTTGCAGAAGCGTCGCCGCCAGCTTGACCTGCTGATTGCCCTTGATGTCTTCGGTGCCGATATTCAGCAGCGCCACGCGCGGCCGGGCAACACCCAGCGCCTGCGCCGCCACCGAACCCATCACCGCAAATTGCAGCAGTTGTTCGGCGCTGCAATCGACGTTGGCGCCCAGATCGAGCAACTGGCAATAGCCGGTCTGCGTAGGAATCGCCGCGACCATCGCCGGCCGATCAATACCCGGCACCGTCTTCAGGACAAATCGCGACAACGCCATCAGCGCACCGGTATTACCCGAACTGACACACGCCTGAACCTTGCCATCACGCAACAGCTCAAGTGCGACACGCATCGACGAGTCCGGCTTGCCGCGCAGGGCCTGGGCAGGTTTTTCGTCCATGGTGATGACTTCGGACGCCGCGACAATCGTCAGGCGCGCGCGATCCGCAGCCGATTGGCCAGCGATCAATTCTTCAAGAAGGGAGGGTTGACCGACGAGGGTCAGGTGCAGCGAGGGCGTAGCAGACAGGCAAGCGAGACTGGCCTGAACAATGCTGCGGGGACCGAAGTCCCCGCCCATTGCGTCAATCGCGATGACTTGAGCAGACAAGTGATTACTCGTCAGCGCCCTTGTCGATCACTTTACGGCCACGGTATACGCCTTCTGGCGATACGTGGTGACGCAGGTGAATTTCACCGGTGGTTTTTTCTACAGACAGAGTGCTCGCCGTCAGGGCGTCGTGCGAACGACGCATGTCACGGGCAGAGCGGGATTTTTTGTTCTGCTGAACAGCCATAATTGATTAACTCCTAAACGTTTGGGTCACGCTTTAACTGCGCCAATACACTGAACGGGTTGGACCGCGTTACCTCGTCCTCGCTCGGTTCAGGCTCTTCATCGAGCCCTTCCGGCTGCTGGCATTCTTCCGGATGATGAGCAGGCACAATGGGCAAGGCGAGCAAAAGCTCCTCCTCGATCAGTGCATGCAGATCCAAAGGATCTTCGCCCAGTTCCAGCACGTCATAACCTTTCGGTAACGACTGGGTATTCGCACCCTCCTTCACCACAGCGTAACTGCATTCGCTGTGAATCGGCAGGGTGACCAGCTCAAGACAACGCTGGCAAACCATTTTGACCTCGGTGTCGATAAAGCTGTGGATTACCACAGATTTACGTTCATCTCGTTCAAAAACGAATTTCGCCTGCACCGTACCGACATTGTCGGAAAGCGGGTCGCAGAGTCTCTCCAAATCGGCCAGCAGCATTTCACCTTGAAGGGAAGTGCCACGATCAGCCAATTTGCGCGGGTCAACGTGAGGTGGAATCGGGTCATTCAACATAGGCGCAGCATTATAGGGATGCACCCGGCCATGTCAAAGGAAATTGCGCCCTGTCCGTCACTTACGTGCCTCGGCTAGAATTCGCGCCTGCCTCAGGAGATGCGAATGCTGCCTTTATTACTTGCTTCAAGCTCGCCCTATCGCCGCGAACTGCTCGCCCGCCTGCGCCTGCCGTTCGTCTGCAGCTCGCCGGACATCGATGAAAGTCACCGCCCGGGCGAGTCAGCCATCGAACTGGCCAAACGCCTCGCGGAGCAAAAAGCTCACGCCTTGGCCGACAGTCATCACGATCATCTGATCATCGGCTCGGATCAGGTCGCAGTGCTCGGCGAACAGATCATCGGCAAGCCGCACACCTTCGAGAAAGCGCGCGAGCAACTGCTGGCCGCCAGCGGCGCCAGCGTGACCTTCCTGACCGGCCTGGCACTGCTCAACAGCCAGACAGGCCTGTGCCAGGTCGACTGCGTGCCATTCACCGTACACATGCGCACACTGGATCAGGAGCGCATCGAACGCTACCTGCACGCCGAACAGCCCTATGACTGCGCTGGCAGCTTCAAAGCCGAGGGACTGGGTGTGAGCCTGTTTCAATCCACTGAAGGGCCGGATGCGACCAGCCTGATCGGTCTGCCGCTGATTCGTTTGATCGACATGCTGTTGGCCGAAGGCGTGCAGATCCCTTAAAAGCAAAAGATCGCAGCCTGCGGCAGCTCCTACAAGTTCGATGTCCGATCGCATTATTTGCGGCGACACGAATCTTGTAGGAGCTGCCGCAGGCTGCGATCTTTTGATCTACCAACGATCTAGCGCAATGACGGCCCGTGGAAACCCATCCACATCGCCAACTGCTCCGCCACGCTCGTGCCGAGCTTCTTCGAGAAGCGATCGAACGGCGACTCCTGAACAGTGAAGTCCACCAACTCTTTTTCGCCAATCACATCGCGCGCAACCGAACTGGCGTTACCCAGCCCATCGATCAGCCCCAGCGGCAACGCTTGCTCACCCGACCAGACCAGCCCGGAGAACAGCTCCGGATGCTCCTTGTCCTTCAGGCGATCGCCACGCCCCTGCTTCACGCTGTTGATGAACTGCTTGTGCGTGGTGTCCAGCACGCTCTGCCAGAATGCAGTCTCTTCAGGCTTTTGCGGCTGAAACGGATCGAGAAACGATTTGTGCTCGCCGGAGGTGTAGGTACGACGCTCGACACCGAGCTTCTCCATGGTACCGACAAAGCCGTAACCAGCCGCCGTCACACCGATGGAACCGACCAGACTGGCCTTGTCGGCATAGATCTGATCCGCCGCACTGGCGATGTAATAGGCACCGGAAGCACCCAGATCGGAAATCACCGCATACAGCTTGGTTTCCGGGTGCAGGCCGCGCAGACGCTTGATCTCGTCATACACATAACCCGACTGCACCGGACTGCCGCCAGGGCTGTTAATGCGCAGGACCACGCCCTTGACCTTTTTGTCCTCGAAGGCTGCGCGCAGGCTGCCGACAATGTTGTCAGCACTCGCCGGCTCTTTATCGGCGATCACGCCAGTGACGTCGATCAGCGCGGTGTAGTTGGAGCCGCGAGTGGCGCTTTTTTCCATGTCCATCAGCGGCGTGAACAGAATCAGCGCGACAACCAGGTAAACAAACGTCAGCAGCTTGAAGAAGATGCCCCAGCGGCGCGAGCGACGCTGTTCCTGCACACCGGCCAGCAGAGTCTTTTCCAGCAACTTCCAGCTTTTTGCGTCACCGTCGTCGGCAGTTGCCTTGGCCGGTGCTTTCCATTCGTCGGTCATGCCATCCACCCCAAAAACGTATTAAGCCTGCTTGCCCAGCCAGGCGTGCAATTCGGAAAAACGGTCAACCGAGAGCAGCGGCTCGTATGCCTGCAATGCTTCGATTGATTGCGCGCCATAACTGACGGCCACCGAACCCATGCCGGCATTGCGCGCCATCTGCAGATCGAACGACGAGTCACCGACCATCAATGCCTGCTCGGCCCGCACACCACAATGGACGAGGATCTGCTCGAGCATCAATGGATGCGGCTTGCTCGCGGTTTCATCGGCAGCCCGGGTGATCTCGAAATAATCTTCCCAGCCATGCGCCTTGAGCACTCGATCCAGCCCGCGCCGACTCTTGCCGGTAGCCACCGCCAAGTGATAGCCGTCTTCACGAAATGAGGCCAGCGACTCGACTACCCCTTCGAACAACGGCGAAGGCACCGCTTCGGCTTCTATATAGCGATCCGCATAATGCTCACGGAACAGCATCATCTCGGCATCGGTGATCGCGGGATAAAGAGTACGAATAGCCTCGGGCAAGCCCAGACCGATGATGCCCTTTACCGCAAAGTCATCGCGCAATTCGAAGCCGGATCGCTCGGAGGCCACATGCATGGCCTCGACAATCCGACCAATGGAGTCGGCCAGCGTGCCATCCCAATCGAAGATCAGCAGTTTGTAATCAGGGTGCCGCACTCAGTCGCTCCACGGTCTTGGCCCACATTTCATCGACAGGCGCCTGCAAGGTGAGTTTTCCGCCATCCGGCAAAGGCACGGTCAGCATGTAGGCATGCAGGAACAGGCGCTTGCCGCCCAGATCGCGGATTTCCTTGGTGAAACCTTCATCGCCGTACTTGCTGTCGCCAGCAATACAATGCCCGGCGTGCAGGGTGTGCACGCGAATCTGGTGCGTCCGGCCGGTAACAGGCTTGGCCTCAACCATGGTTGCAAAATCACCGAAGCGCCGCAGCACTTTGAACAGGGTCAGGGCTTCTTTGCCCTCCTCGTTGACTTCGACCATGCGCTCGCCGGAACGCAGATTGCTCTTGAGCAACGGCGCGCGGACTTGCTTGATCGAAGTTGCCCAGTTGCCGCGCACCAGCGCCATATAGCGCTTGTCAATGCCGTCGCCACGCAGTTGCTCGTGCAAATGGCGGAGCATGCTGCGCTTCTTGGCGATCATCAGCAGGCCGGAGGTGTCGCGATCGAGGCGATGTACCAGCTCCAGCTCTTTCGCGTCGGGACGCAACTGACGGAAGGCTTCGATCACGCCGAAGTTCAAGCCACTGCCGCCGTGAACCGCAATGCCCGCAGGCTTGTTGATCACGATCAGGGCTTTGTCTTCATGCACGATCGACGCTTCGAGGCGCTGCAACAAGCCTTGTGCGAGTGGCACCGGCTCATCGCGCTCGGGCACGCGCACGGGCGGCACGCGCACGATGTCGCCGGCCTGCAGCTTGTACTCGGGCTTGATCCGACCTTTGTTCACGCGCACTTCGCCTTTACGCAAAATGCGGTAAATCAGGGTCTTGGGCACGCCTTTGAGCCGGGCGAGGAGGAAGTTGTCAATTCGTTGGCCGGCATATTCCGGCGAGACCTCAAGCAATTGAACGCTTGGAGTCACAGGGGCAGTAGTCGTCATGGCGCGGATGATATCAATTTTTTATGGAATTGAAGCACTTAATCATTGCTGCTATAGTCGCGAACGCCGCCAAAAGCGGCCTGGACAGAGGAATCACGGTCAAAAACCGGCCCTGACCAACGCAATTCACCAGGACGCGAGGCCGTCCTACGGAGCTTTTGCTACGTAACGGTGGAGTTTGCAGCTGTAACGAGCGCAGGTGACATGAGGCCTGAATCACGCCGCAAAGCAGAGTTCTCACTCGCTCTGCGAGCCATATTCACGGCCAGTTCACAAAGTGCAGTCAGCTACGAATGACCCCGAGCAGAAGCTTCGGAAACGTTGCCTAAATTAGCCATGATGCGTGACCTCCCCTTTCGGAGCTCACGGTAAATGCCAACCCGCTGCGGATTCTGCGCGCGGCAGCACCCGAATTATCAGGGATACGTGTAGGGTGGAGATGCACAACCGCTGGCCTGTGTAGCTACAGGTTTTTCAAGACGCTTCATCTCGTCCACAGCCACGGTTGATTCCTCCTCCTGACTGAGTGCTTAAGTAGCCACAGCAAGCAGGACGCGTACGTCGCGACAACGGCCCAATTGGCCAACGTCGCTGGACACGGGAATGGCCAACCACTCCCGACGCACCTGACACCGACCGTGAGAAGTCGTGTGTGCCGAACGCCGTTTCCGGCAGCCCGGAAACCGACGGTACTACATGAAAAGAATGCTGATTAACGCAACTCAACCCGAAGAGTTGCGTGTTGCACTGGTAGATGGCCAGCGCCTCTACGACCTGGACATCGAATCCGGTGCACGCGAGCAGAAAAAAGCCAATATCTATAAAGGCAAGATCACTCGCATCGAACCAAGCCTTGAGGCTGCCTTTGTCGATTTCGGCTCCGAGCGCCACGGCTTCCTGCCCCTCAAAGAAATCTCCCGCGAGTACTTCAAGAAAGCGCCTGAAGGCCGCGTCAACATCAAGGACGTCCTGAGCGAAGGCCAGGAAGTCATCGTTCAGGTCGAAAAAGAAGAACGTGGCAACAAGGGCGCAGCCCTGACCACTTTCATCAGCCTGGCCGGTCGTTACCTCGTTCTGATGCCGAACAACCCGCGTGCCGGCGGTATCTCCCGTCGCATCGAAGGTGAAGAGCGCAACGAACTGCGTGAAGCCCTGAACGGTCTGGTTGCACCGGCCGACATGGGTCTGATCGTGCGCACTGCCGGCCTCGGTCGCAGCAGCGAAGAAATGCAGTGGGACCTTGATTACCTGCTGCAACTCTGGACCGCCATCAAAGAAGCTTCGCTGGATCGCTCTGCGCCATTCCTGATCTATCAGGAAAGCAACGTGATCATCCGCGCCATCCGCGATTACCTGCGCCAGGACATCGGCGAAGTGCTGATCGACAGCGTTGAAGCCCAGGACGAAGCCCTGACTTTCATCCGTCAGGTAATGCCGCAGTACGCGAGCAAGATCAAGCTGTACGAAGACAGCGTCCCGCTGTTCAACCGTTTCCAGATCGAAAGCCAGATCGAGACCGCTTTCCAGCGCGTCGTTGAACTGCCTTCCGGCGGCTCCATCGTTATCGACCCGACCGAAGCTCTGGTGTCCATCGACATCAACTCGGCGCGCGCCACCAAAGGCAGCGACATCGAAGAAACCGCTCTGCAGACCAACCTTGAAGCCGCCGAAGAAATCGCCCGTCAGTTGCGCCTGCGCGACATCGGCGGCCTGATCGTCATCGACTTCATCGACATGACCCCTGCCAAGAACCAGCGCGCCGTGGAAGAGAAAGTCCGCGAATGCCTGGAAGCCGACCGCGCCCGTGTGCAGATCGGCCGTATCTCGCGCTTCGGCCTGCTGGAAATGTCCCGTCAGCGCCTGCGTCCATCGCTGGGCGAAAGCAGCGGTATCGTCTGCCCGCGCTGCAGCGGCACCGGCATCATCCGTGACGTTGAATCGCTGTCGCTGGCGATCCTGCGCCTGATCGAAGAAGAAGCCCTGAAAGACCGCACTGCTGAAGTCCGCGCTCAGGTGCCGATCCCGGTTGCTGCGTTCCTGCTCAACGAAAAACGCAACTCGATCACCAAGATCGAACTGCGCACCCGTGCGCGCATCGTCATTCTGCCGAACGACCACCTCGAAACGCCGCACTTCGAAGTTCAGCGTCTGCGCGATGACAGCCCGGAAGCCGCTACCGGCCAGTCGAGCTATGAAATTGCCGCCGCTGCTGCCGAAGTCGAAGAAGTTCAGCCAGCCGCCGCGACCCGCACTCTGGTTCGCCAGGAAGCCGCAGTGAAAACTGCTCCGGCCCGCGCCAATGCTCCGGTCCCGGCCGAAGTTGCTGCACCGGCTCCGGTTGCCGCGCCAGTTGCCCTGCCAGAACCAAGCCTGTTCAAAGGCCTGGTGAAGTCGCTGGTCAGCCTGTTCGCTACCAAGGAAGAGCCAGTTGCTCCGGTTGTGGTTGAGAAACCAGCCACCGAGCGTCCTGCGCGCAACGAAGAGCGTCGCAACGGTCGTCAACAGAGCCGCAACCGCAACGGTCGCCGTGATGAAGAACGCAAGCCTCGCGAAGAACGTGCTCCTCGTGAAGAACGCGCTCCACGCGAACCGCGTGAAGAGCGTCAGCCACGCGAAGCCCGTGAAGTCCGCGAGCCACGTGAAGAAGCACCGGTAGCCCGTGAAGAACGCGCACCACGCGAAGAACGTGCGCCACGTCCACCGCGTGCTCCACGCGAAGATCGCAAGCCGCGTGGCGAGCGTGAAGAACGTGTACGTGAACTGCGTGAGCCACTGGATGCCACTCCGGCCGCTGCTGCTGTTGCTGTCGCTGCCACCGCTGAAGAGCGTCCGGCCCGTCAGCCGCGCGAAGAACGTGCTCCACGCCCTCCGCGTGAAGAGCGTCAGCCGCGTGCCGAACAAGCCGCAGCCGTTGTTCAAGAAGAGCTCAACACCGATCTGACCATTGATCTGAACAGCAACGAAGAGCAACTGCCGGATGATGGCTCGGAAGGCGCCGAAGGCGATCGTCCACGTCGTCGCTCGCGCGGTCAGCGTCGTCGCAGCAACCGTCGTGAGCGTCAGCGTGATGCCAACGGCAACGAGATCGAAGGTTCGGAAGAGTCTTCTGAAAATGCTGAAGGCGCTGAACGCGCCGAGCCGAGCACTGCCGATCTGGCCGCTGGCCTGGCCGTGACCGCCGCTGTTGCCAGCAGCGTGATCAGCGCTCCGGCCGAAGCTCAAGCTCACGAGCAAGCCGAACGCGCCACCGCTACTCTGGAAACTGCTCCAGTAGAAGCGCCGGTTGTTGAAGCGACCTCGCCGGTTGAAGCAGTGACTGCTCCGGAAATCGAAGTAGCGCCGGTTCGCGAATATCAGCCTCAAGCTGAAGCCGCTGCCGAGCCTGCCGTGATCGCCGAAGCGCCAGCGTTTGTTGCAGAACCGGTTGTTGAGGCCGCGCCTGAAACAGTCAGCGAAACCGTAACCGAAACCGTGCGTGAAGTTCGCGAAGAACAGACCGCATTCAACTGGGTTGCCGAACCAGCCGTAGCCGAAATCCCAGCGCCAGCCTTCGAAGCTGCGCCGGTTCAAGCTGCTCCGGTTGTTGCCGAACCAGTGGTTGAAGCGGCTGCTCCAGTCGTTGAAGCACCGGTGGTAGAAGCTTCTGTTGTTGAAACCCCAGTGGTCGAAGCACCAGTAGTTGCCGAAGCACCTGCTCCAGTGGCTCCGGCCAGCGCACTGACCGAAAATGGCCGTGCGCCGAACGACCCACGTGAAGTGCGTCGCCGCAAGCGTGAAGCCGAGCGTCTGCTGGCCGAACAGGCTGCCGCTCCGGTTGCTGCCGAAGTGGTCGAGGCAGCTCCTGCCCCGGTTGCTGAAGAAGCCGCAGTTGAAGCAGTGATTGCCGAAGCACCACGCTCTGTTCAGGACGCGGTCGAGCATCACGAAGCAGCTCAGGAAAAAGAACACGAGCCTAAACCTCTGGTCTGATTCCGACAGCTAACAAAAAGCCCCGCCTGGTAATCCAGGCGGGGCTTTTTTATGGCTTTTAGATCAAAAGATCGCAGCCTCGTTGCACTCGACAGCTCCTACACGGAATACGCGTTTTATGTTTTATGTAGGAGCTGTCGAGTGCAACGAGGCTGCGATCTTTTAGCGTTCCAAAAACACCAACGCCTCAGGCACATCAACATCCCAAACCACCCCGCGATCATCCACAACCACCTCAACCACCCGCCCCTGCGCAAACAACGGCCGAGCCCCGCGATCGCCGGATAATCCCATCAACCCCGCCGCAAAAGACCGACCAAAGCCCACCGGATGCCCATACTCGCCATCCAGCATCGGCACACTCACCGCATCCTCAGCCATCGCCGCCACCACGCGTTCAATACTCGCCGGCAAGATAAACGGCATATCCCCCAGCACAATCAGCCAGCCATCCAGATCCGCGCATGCCGCGACACCCGCCGCGATGCTGTCGCCCATTCCGGTGGACTCAACCGACACAACCTCACAACCATAAGCCTGGGCCATGCGCATCACTTGCGGTCGCGCCTCGGTGGTCACCAGAACGCGCTTGTCGAGACTCACCGGCAGATTGACCAACACCTGCTCGATCACCGAACGCACCGCGCCATCGCGCCCGGTGCAGTCAGCCAGCAGCTTGTCCTTGTCGGCACCCGCCACTTCACGAAAACGACTGCCCTCGCCCGCCGCCAGCACGATCACGCCGATGGAACGACTCATACGCCCTCCAGTGCCTTCTTCTGTTTCAGCTCGACGCCATTCTTGATCGCGACGATCTCTGCCAGCAGCGACAAGGCGATTTCCGCTGGAGTGTGACTGCCAATATGCAAACCGATCGGCCCGTGCAAACGCGCGATGGCTGCTTCTGACAAGCCTAGCTGAGCCAGGTTTTCCCGGCGCTTCTGGCTGTTGACCCGCGAGCCGAGCGCACCGACGTAGAACGCTTTGGAGTCGAGCGCGGTGAGCAGCGCCATATCGTCCAGACGCGGATCGTGCGTCAGCGCGACAATCGCCGTGCGCTCATCGGTCTGGATTTCAAGCACTGCATCATCCGGCATGCCGGGCACGAATCGGCCATGCTGCTCTTCCCAGCCATACACAAACTCGGTGCGCGGATCGCAGATCAACACTTCAAAATCCAGCAGCCGCGCCATCTCCGCCACATAGCGCGACAACTGCCCGGCACCGATCAGCAGCAGACGCCAGCGCGGCCCGTAGATCGCGCACAAGGTCTGGCCATCAAACACCAGTGAATCGGTCTTGCTCGCTGGCTGCAAACGCACTTCGCCCGTAGCGATATTCAGCTCACGCGCAACGATTTCATGCGCTTCGCAACGCGCCAGCAACTCGGCGACCCACGCGGGATCGCCGACTCGCTCCTCGGTCAGGCGCAAAGTGCCACCGCAAGGCAGACCAAAACGCGCGGCCTCCTCGCGCGTCACGCCGTAAGTGATCAGTTGCACCGGCGGCCCGTCGGTGGCGATCCGACCATCGTGCAGCCGTGCGATCAAATCATCCTCGACACACCCACCCGACACCGAGCCGATCACCACGCCATCCTCGCGCAGCGCCAGCATCGCGCCGGGTGCGCGCGGGGCGGTTCCCCAGGTTTGCACCACGCTGAACAACACCACCCGCTGT
Organism: Pseudomonas sp. P4795; assembly: GCF_048822895.1. NCBI lineage: Bacteria > Pseudomonadati > Pseudomonadota > Gammaproteobacteria > Pseudomonadales > Pseudomonadaceae > Pseudomonas > Pseudomonas sp. P4795. Next base: position 334,608 of record NZ_JBMFBT010000002.1, read on the forward strand.
CCGGCGCGGCGCCATTCGAGCACGCTGCGCAGGACATTCAGATCGACGCTGTCCATCAGGCTCGCGCCTTCTGCCAGCCCTGCAACTGATAACGTACCGGCAGGTTGCGGATGCGCTGACCGGTTGCAGCGAAGATCGCATTGCACAGCGCCGGAGCAATCGGTGGCACGCCCGGCTCGCCGACGCCGCCCAACGGCACGTCGCCCGGAGGCGTAACCAGATGCACCGCGACTTCCTTGGGCGCCAGCGACATGCGCGCCACTTCATACATATGGAAGTTGTCCTGCTGCACCTTGCCGTCCTTGAAGCTGATCTCGCCAAGCACCGCGTTGCCGAGGCCCATCACGCAAGCACCTTCGAACTGCGAACGGATGCGTTCAGGGTTGATCTGCGGCCCGCAATCCACGGCGATGTCAGCCTTGTGCACGATCAGCGTGCCGTCGTCCTTGACCTCGACTTCGATCACCGCCGCCACATAGGTGACGAAGCTGTAATGCACCGCAAGCCCCAAGCCACGGCCCTTGGGCAACTTGCGGCCCCAACCGGCGGCTTTAGCGGCGGTTTCGAGCACGGTGCGCATGCGCCCGGTGTCGATCGGATAACGCTCAGGCGATTCGCCGTAGTTCCATTCTTCGCTCAAGGTGCGTGGGTCGATCTGCCGATCGGGGCCAAGCAGTTTGATCTGGTATTTCAGCGGATCTTCACCGGCCTTGTGCGCCAGCTCGTCGACAAAACTCTGGATCGCGAAACCATGAGGAATGTTCGACACCGAGCGATACCAGCCGACTCGCGTGTGCACGATGGCCTCGGGGTTTTCCAGGCGCACGTTGGGAATCGCGTAAGCCATGTTGGTGAAACCCATGCCCAGTTCGAACGCCGCTTCGTGGTTCATGCCCGGCGCGAACAGCGCAGTGATGCTCGGCGCTACCGTGCGATGCAGCCACGCCGATGGCATGCCGTCCTTGCCCACGCCAGCCTTCAGATATTCGGCGGACACGGTGTGGAAATACGAGTTATGGATATCGTCTTCGCGCGTCCACTGCACGCGCACGGCTTTGCCAGGGAATTCCTTGGCGAGGATCGCGGCTTCGATGACGAAATCCGGTTTGGATTTACGGCCGAAACCACCGCCGAGCAGCGTCACATTCAGGGTGACGTTATCGAACGGCAGACCCAGACGTTCGCCGATGCGCTCGCGGGTGACTTGCGGCGCCTGGCTCGGCGCCCACGCCTCGCACACGCCATCTTTGAAGCGGGCGATGGCGACCATCGGCTCCATCGGCGATTGCGACAGGTGCGGCAAATAGTAGGAGGCTTCGAGGGTGCTGGCGGCGCTGCCGAGGGCTTTGTCGGTGTCGCCGGTATTGCGCACCACTTTGCCCGGTTTCAGCGCGGCAGCTTCCAGTTGTTTGCGATAGGCGATCGAGTCGTAACTGGCATTCGGGCCGTCGTCCCACTCGATCTTCAGCGCTTCGCGGCCCTTGATTGCCGCCCAGGTGTTGCTCGCCACAACCGCCACGCCACCCAATGGCTGGAACTCCGATGGCAGCGGACGACCTTCGATCTGAATGACTTTGAGCACGCCGGGGACTTTCAGCGCGGCGCTGTCATCCAGCGACTTGACCTTGCCGCCGTACACCGCCGGACGGGCGATGACTGCGTACAACATGCCGTCGAAGTGCACATCAGCACCGAAAACCGCGCGGCCGTTGACAATGTCAGCGCCGTCGATGGCTTTGGTGCCTTCCTTGCCGATATAGCGAAATTCCGACGGCTGCTTGAGTCGCAGACTGTCACGCGCCGGCACCGCCAACGCACTGGCGGCAGCGGCGAGCGCGCCGTAACCCAGTTCACGTCCCGACGGGGTATGGATAACTTTGTGCAGTTGCGCACGGCACTCGGAGGCCGGGACCTTCCACTGTTCGGCAGCAGCTTGTTCAAGCATGGTCCGAGCGGCGGCGCCGCAACGGCGCATCGGTTCGTACCAGTGCCGCATGCTGCGCGAGCCATCGGTGTCCTGATTGCCGAAGCGCACTTCATCGCCCGGCGCCTGCTGCACTTTGACCTGCGCCCAATCGGCGTCCAGTTCATCGGCAACCACCATGCTCAGACTGGTGCGTACGCCCTGACCCATTTCCGAACGGTTGCACACCACGGTTACCGTGCCGTCGGCGGCAATGCTCACGTAGACCTTCGGATCATCAATCCAGCCGTTGGGCATGCCATCTGCACCGAATTTCTTCGGTTTGTCTTCGGCCAACGCATCCTGCCAACCCCAGCTCGCGGCCAGCACCAATGCACCGGTCGCGCCAACGCCTTTGAGGAAGCCACGGCGACTGAGGTTGCTCAGGGCGAAATCGTTCGGTACGCGGCTCATGCCTTGGCCTCCTTCAGATGAGTGGAGGCCTGGCGAATGGCGGTTTTGATGCGGTTGTAGGTGCCGCAGCGGCAAATGTTGCCGACCATGGCTTCTTCGATCTGCGCATCGCTCGGGTTCGGGTTGGTCTTGAGCAATGCGGTGGCAGACATGATTTGCCCGCCCTGACAGAAACCGCACTGCGCCACGGCGGTGTCGAGCCAGGCTTGCTGGACGATCTGGCCGACCGGGTCGGCGTGCAGGTTGTCGATGGTGGTCACGTTCTGTCCGACCACCGAGCCGATCGGCGTGATGCAACTGCGCGCCGGCAAGCCGTCGATGTGAATGGTGCACGCGCCACACAGGCCCATGCCGCAGCCGAATTTGGTGCCGTTGTAACCGGCGACGTCGCGAATCGCCCAGAGCAGCGGCATGTCCTCGGTAACGTCGAGTTGTTGATCCTGGCCATTGAGTTTCAGGGTAATCATGGGCACGCCCGCATAGTTCTAGTGGTCATGGGGTCGAGCAATCTGCCGCCGCAGGGACGACGCTGGTTCACGCAGATCGACTCAGGCTAATCGGCTCTCTTGCGCAGACGGCAACGTCTGCACCGGGCCTTTGGTGGAGCAAATGACTTGCATCGTTAGCTGGCTACGTTAACCCGCGATTAAAAAAAAAGCCCTGCACTTTTTCAATAGTGCAGGGCTTTGGATGCAGCCTTGAGCGTAGCCTCAATAACGGTTCGGCTCCATTTCCAGCTCGACATTGAAACGTTGTGCAATGTCTTTCTGAATACGCTGTGCCAGCTCGAACAATTGCAGGCCGGTTGCGCTGCCGTAATTGACCAGCACCAACGCCTGCAATTTATGCACGCCGGCATCGGCTTCCCGGAAACCTTTCCAGCCAGCCCGTTCAATCAGCCAACCGGCGGCAAGCTTCATCTGCCCGTCCGGTTGCGCGTAGGCCACCAGATCCGGGTGCTGCTGCTTGATCTGTGCGACCACGGCCGCCGACACCAGCGGATTCTTGAAGAAGCTACCGGCATTGCCCAGCACTGCCGGATCCGGCAGTTTCTCGCTACGGATACTGCAGATCGCGCGACTGACATCGCTCGGTGTCGGTTGCTCGATGCCTTGCTCGGTCAGGCGCTGACGCACCGGGCCGTATTCCAGATGTAGATGCGCGGTGCGCGCCAGACTGAAGCGCACCCGCAAAATCAGCCAACGCCCCGGCTCTTGCTTGAACAGGCTGTCGCGGTAGGCGAAGTTGCATTCTTCCAGAGTGAAATCGCGCAGCTCACCACTGTGACGATCCAGCGCGGTCAAACCGGCGAACACATCCTTGATCTCGACCCCATAGGCACCGATGTTCTGCATCGGCGCAGCGCCAACCGTGCCGGGGATCAGGCTGAGATTTTCCAATCCAGCCAAACCAAGTGCGAGCGTGTGCTGGACAAACGGATGCCACGGCTCACCGGCCTCGGCCTCCAGCACCACACGGTTGCCGTCGTCGCTGATCACGCGAATCCCGCGACTGGCCATGCGCAGCACCAGCGCCGGAATATCAGCGGTCAGCAGCAGATTGCTGCCGCCACCGATCACCAGCAACGGCACATCGTTAGCAGAGGCGTAAGTCAGGGCTTCGCGCACATCGGCGTCATCGTGGGCCTCGGCAAACAACTGCGCACGCACGTCGACGCCAAAGGTGTTGAACGGCTTAAGCGAAACCTGCGATTGAATCTGCAAACTCATAGCCGTCCCTTCACTTCGATCAGCAGTTGATCGCAGGCGCGCTCGATCAGATCCAGCACCTGCTCGAAACCCTGATCGCCGTCGTAATACGGATCTGGCACGTCATCGACCACCCCGGCATAGCGGCGCAGGAACAGATCCAGCTCAGCCTTGCCAGCGGACGGCTGCATGGCCTTGAGGTGGCGCAGGTTGCTGTTGTCCATGGCCAGGATCAGATCGTAACTGGCGAAATCCGCGCGGCTGACCTGCTGCGCACGTTGCGCCGACAGATCGTAGCCGCGCAATTTGGCCGCAGCCTGACTGCGCTTGTCCGGCGGATTGCCGACGTGCCAGTCGCCGGTGCCGGCAGAAGCTACTTCGACCTGATCCGCCAACCCGGCTGCACGCAACTTGTTGCGCAACACACCTTCGGCGGTCGGCGAACGGCAGATGTTGCCCAGGCACACGAACAGAACGCGCATCAGGCCCCCAACAGGCGACGAACGCGCTCGAGGTCTTCGACGGTATCGACCCCGGTCGGCGGTGCGATCAACGCATCGGCGACATGAATGCGCACGCCGTGCCACAGGGCGCGCAGTTGTTCCAGGGATTCAGTGTTTTCCAGCCAGCACGGGCCCCAGCTCACGAAGTCCTGAAGGAAACCGGCGCGGTAGGCATAAATGCCGATGTGACGGCGATACGGCACGCCTTGCGGCAGCACTTCGCGACTCTGGGCGAACGCATCGCGCGCCCACGGCAAAGTCGCGCGGCTGAAGGTCAGGGCCAGACCGTTGAGGTCGCTGACGACCTTGACCACGTTCGGGTTGAACAGGGTTTCGACGTCTTCGATCGGCTCGGCCAGTGTGGCCATGCGCGCTTCGGTGTGAGCAGCGAGGTTGGCCGCCACCTGATCAATCACGCTCGGCGGGATCAGCGGCTCATCGCCCTGCACATTGACCACGATGGCGTCTGGCTCCAGACCGAGTTTCGCCGCAACTTCGGCCAGACGATCAGTGCCGGAATTGTGGTCTTCACGGGTCAGCACCACTTCGGCACCGAACGCCTTGCAGGCCTCGACGATGCGCGCATCGTCAGTCGCCACGACCACGCGGCTGGCGCTGCTTTTGCTCGCCTGTTCCCAGACGTGCTGGATCATCGGCTTGCCAGCGATATCCAGCAGCGGTTTGCCCGGCAGACGCGTGGAGGCGTAGCGCGACGGGATGACAACGGTAAAAGCAGTGGTCATTTATCCAGACGCTCATCGGTGGTCAAGGTGCGAGCTTCGCTTTCGAGCATCACCGGGATGCCGTCGCGAATCGGGTACGCCAGGCCGGCGCCTTTGCTGATCAGCTCGGTCTTGTCAGCGCTGAGCTTGAGCGGGCCTTTGCAGATCGGGCAAGCGAGGATGTCGAGCAATTTGGTGTCCATGAACATTCCCTGGATAAATACGGTTTAAGGCAAAAGACGATCCGGCAACAGGCGCATCAACTGGGTGTCGAACCAGGCCACAAAGGCTGGCGACGGTATGGCATCGACTGCCAGATACCACCAGTCGGCGGCGGCAAAGGCGCGGCACTTGACCGCGTCCTTTTCAGTCATCACCAGCGGCAATGACGGGTTGAAACTCAAAGCCTGCACGCTGTATTCGGCGTGGTCGGCAAAGGGGTGCGGCACCGGGCGCCAGTCTAGCGCTTCGAGGGTATTGAAGAAACGTTGCGGGTTGCCGATCCCGGCCACTGCGTGCAACTGTTGTCCGGCAGGAAAATGATCAAGCGACTGGCGTTCGCCGCTGCGCAGATTGATCAGCGCGGTCGGGTGCAGACGAAAGGCAAAACCATCATCGCGATCTTCCGGCGCACCGTTGAACAGCACGCCATCGACGCTTTGCAGTCGTTCGACCGGCTCACGCAACGGCCCGGCCGGCAGGCAACGTTTATTACCCAGACCGCGCGCAGCATCGATCAGCACCAGCTCCAGATCGCGCGCGAGGCGGTAATGCTGCATGCCGTCATCGGAGAGGATCAGGTCCAGAGGCTCGCTTTCGAGCAAGGCTTTGACGGCGGCACTGCGATTGGGGTCGATCATCAGCGGCACGCCGGTGCGCTGCACGATCAGCAACGGTTCGTCGCCAGCGATGTCTGCACTCTGCTCGGCTGCAACCCGCCACGGCAGATGCGGTGGCTTGGCGCCGTAACCGCGACTGACCACGCCGACCCGCAGGCCGCGACTGCGACAATGCTCGATCAGCCAGAGGATCATCGGCGTCTTGCCGGTACCGCCAACGGTGATGTTGCCGACCACGATCAGCGGCACCGGAGACTTATAGATCTCGCCCTCACCATCAAGAAAGCGCTGGCGCTTGCCAACCACGACGCGGCGATAGAGCCACTCCAGCGGCCGCAGCAGTGTCAGAGCGGGATGGCCCTGATACCACGCGGCGAGCAGACGATCAGACATGGCCATCAGGATTTAGGCGCCGCCTCGACCGTGGTCATGCGCAGATGGCTGAAACCGAGTTTGCCGGCCGCATCCATGGCGGTGATCACCGATTGATGTTGGGTCTTGCCATCGGCACTGATCGACAACGGCATGTTGGTGTCGCCGTTGGATTCTCGCTGCATGGCTTCCATCAGGGTTGCCAGATCGTTCTTCGGCAGAATCTTGTTGTTCACCGAGAACACGCCTTCAGCGCTGATGGCCACATCGATTTGCTTGAGCTGCTGGTCTTCGGCAGGTGAACCGCTGACCGCTTCCGGCAGGTCGACGCGCAACTGAGTCTCACGAGTGAAAGTGGTGGTCACGACGAAAAACAACAGCAGAATGAACACCACGTCGATCAGCGACGCAAGGTTGATGTCTATCGTTTCCCGGGGCTTGCGACGGAATTTCACGCTTTGCCCCCGGCCAGATCGACGTCACGGTCACCCTGCACCACTTCGACCAGTTTGATCGCTTCCTGCTCCATGCCGACCACCAGCTCATCGATGCGGCGTTGCAGGAACCGGTGGAAGAACACCGCCGGGATACCGACCATCAGGCCCGCAGCCGTGGTGATCAGCGCCTTGGAAATGCCGCCGGCCAGTACCGCAGCGTTGGTGGTCATGCCGGAACCGGTGAACGCACTGAAGATATCGATCATGCCGAGCACCGTACCCAGCAGGCCGAGCAACGGCGACATCGCGGCGATGGTGCCCAGCGCGTTGACGTAGCGTTCCAGCTCGTGGATGACCCGGGCAGCGGCCTCTTCGATGCACTCTTTCATGATCTCGCGGCCATGCTTGGAGTTGGCCAGACCCGCCGCGAGGATTTCCCCCAGCGGCGAATTGGTGCGCAATTCCTTGAGTTTTTCTTTATTGAGCTGCTTGTCCTTGATCCATACCCAGACCTGACCCAGCAGATGCTCGGGGGTGACGCGGCTGGCACGCAGGGTCCACAGGCGCTCGGCGACAATCGCCATGGCCGCGATGGAACTCAGAATGATCGGCAACATCATCCAGCCGCCGGATTTGACCAATTCCCACACAGTGAAAGCCCCCTCGAAAAAGTGCGCCACTTTACCATACCGGTTCGGGATAACGACCGGCCGCTCCGACGACTTGCGCCTGCTTACTGAGGTTCAGGCGGATCTCGCCAGAACCGCCGCTGCTGGCGCATCGTGCGCGGTGGCTGATGCCGGCCCAATTGCAGATGAATGGCGCCCTGCTCGGCGCTGTCATATAGATGCAGGCCCTGCTTGCGGTAGCGGGCGATGACTGTCGGGTGCGGGTGACCGAAGGAGTTGCCTTGGCCTCGGGAGATCAGGACTGAATGCGGGCGCAGTGTGTTGAGCAGGGGCATCGAGGAGGAACTGCGACTGCCGTGGTGCGGCGCTTGCAGCCAGTGCGTGTGCACTGCCAGCGGACTGTCCAGCAGTACGCGTTCGGCGGCGCTGTCGATATCGCCGGTCAGCAGCAGGCGTTCGCCGTTGGCTTCGATCTGCAACACGCAGGAGCGCTGATTGCTGTCGTGGGCGTCGGTCCACTGCCACAGCTGAAAATTGACGCCGTCCCATTGCCATCGCTGGCCGCTGATACAGTCCTGGGCATTCAGTTCGGCGGAAATTCCCGCGGGATCGCCACTGATTACTTTTTCTACCGGCAGTCCTCGTGCAACTGCAGAGGCACCGCCCGCGTGATCGGCATCGGCATGGCTGAGCAGCATCAGGTCGAGTTTCTCTACGCCCAGTTTGCGCAACGCCGGCAGAACAACGCGTTCGCCAATATCGAAGTCGCCAAAGCGCGGGCCAGCGTCGTAGAGAAGTGTGTGATGACGGGTGCGGATCAGAATCGCCAATCCCTGACCGACATCGAGTTGCCAGACATCCGCCATGCCTTCTGCCACGCGTTCGCGTGGTGGTAGCGCCAAGACCAGCAGCATCGGCCAGCCCAACGGACGTAAAGGCACGCCGCGCGGCAGCAATAAAAGCACCGTGCCGAGACAACCCAGCGCCCAGACCCACCACGGGATCGTCTCCGCAACCCATGCGGGCCAATGCCCGGCGATCAGCGCCAGCGCACGAAACAACCAATCAATCAAACCACCGGCCAGCCATAACAGATTTTCGCCAACCAGCGGGACAGTCAGCAAAAGCGTCCCAACCAGCGCGAGCGGCAGCACGGCAAAACTGATCCACGGCACCGCCAGCAGATTGGCCAGCGGCCCGCTGAGGCTGATCGGCAGGCTCAACGCCAGCAGCACCGGGCACAGACCGATTGCGATCAGCCACTGCGCGCGGGTCCAGGTCTGCCACCAGCGCCACGGCCCCAGTCGACCGCCAAAGGTCAGGACGAGGATTGCCACCGCGGCGAATGACAGCCACAAACCGGGGCGCAGACTGGCCAGCGGATCCAGCAACAGCACGCCGTTGAATGCCAGCAGCAGTGGCCACCATGCCCCGAGATGCCTGAATCGCAAGCGCCATAAAAGCACCAGTGCGACCATTACGCAGGCACGCTGCACTGGCACGTCGAAACCGGCCAGCAATCCGTAGCCCAGTGCCGCAGCAAATGCCAATCCGCAGGCGCATGGCAGCCAGGGCAAGCGCATTGGCCACAAGCCGTAGCGTGCGAGGCCGGCAATCAGTAGATACATCACCGCCGCCAACATGCCGATGTGTTGCCCGGAAATCACCAGCAAATGCACGGTGCCGGTGGCCTGCAAAATCTGCCAATCCTCGCGACTGAGTCCCGAGCCATCGCCGAGCACCAATGCCGCCAGCGCCGCACTGCGCCCCTGCGCATTCACTTCCAGCAAGCGCTGGCGAATGCTGTCGCGCCAGGCCCACTGCGCAGCCGCCAGACGCTGACCGTCCTTTATCGTGCCAGTGGCGCCGACCCGTTGCGCCAGCAGCCAGGCTTCGTAGTCGAACGCGTCCGGATTGAGCAACCCGCCCGGACGCTTGAGTTTTACCGCCAGCCGCCAGCGCTCGCCGCTGTTGACCGGCGGCCCGGAGTACCACGCCAGACGCATCACCGACGGGAGTTTTTCGTGACGCGAGCGCGCATCAGCCAGTTCGAAACGCACCACGCCGTCGCTGTTTTGCGGCAGGCCAACCACCCGGCCTTCGACCCAACGCGTCTCGCCGTCCAGCGCCGCAGGTAGCCGATCATCCAGCGCCCACTGCGCGCTGACACAGGCCCAAGTGAAGCCGAACAGCAAAAACGCTAGCGGATAGCTGCGAAACGGCAGCAACATCAATCCCACCACCGGTAGCACCAGCAGCAACCCGACCGGCGGCAACGCTGGCAAAAAAACCGGTGTCAGCAGACCGGCCGCCAGCGCCATCATCCCTGTGCGCATAAGCCCGTCCTTGAGAGTTCCCTCCCTAGGCATAGCGGACGCTGGGCACGTACGCGGTTATCAATTGTCACAAAGTCTGAATGGGCGGTTCGTAGAATCCAGACATACTTGCCGCCTTAACCGACCGAGAAGCCTTATGCCCCGGCGCTTATTCAAACGTTACATGCCCGATCCGACGAGCATCAGGGAACACAAATCCTTACGCTTTCTCGGAAAATTGCTGCATGACTCGAACTTGTGGCACCTCAACCGCCACTCGGTGGCGCGGGCTATGGCGGTCGGTTTGTTCGCGGCGTTCTTGCCGATTCCGGCGCAGATGCTGGTAGCCGCGGTGCTGGCGATCATGGTGCGCGGCAACATGCCGATTGCTGTCAGCCTGGTGTGGCTGACCAACCCGATAACCATGCCGGCAGTGTTTTTCTGCACCTACCAGACCGGTGCGTGGCTGATGGACGTTCCCGCGCGACACATGCCGGATGAGCTGACCTGGGAATGGATCAGCGGTGAACTGTCGACGTTGTGGCAACCGTTCCTGCTCGGTTCGGTAGTGGTCGGGCTGGTGCTCGGCGCCCTCGCCTATTTTCTGGTGATGATGTACTGGCGCTGGTGGGTAGCCCGGCAATGGGCGCGGCGCAAGAAAAGTCGACTGCCCTGAATGCAAAACGGCCTCCGCAATGGGAGGCCGTTTTCATTGGAGCATTTGCGGAATCAGGTACGCATCCCGCGCCCACTCACCAGCAACCGCGCACATCCGAGATACAGCACCACCGTCGCCACCAGCATGAAGGTGATCGCGATGCCGATGCGGATATCCGACACGCCGAGAATACCGTAACGGAAGGCATTGACCATGTGCAGCACCGGGTTGGCCAGCGACACGGTCTGCCAGAACGGCGGCAGCAAGGTGATCGAATAGAACACGCCACCGAGGTAAGTCAGCGGGGTCAGGACGAAGGTCGGAATGATCGAGATGTCATCGAAGTTGCGCGCAAACACCGCGTTGATGAAACCCAGCAGCGAGAAGATCGTCGCCGTCAGCACCACCACCAGAATGGTCACGCCGAGGTGATGCACCTGCAAATCGGTGAAGAACAACGACAGGATGGTCACGATCACGCCGACCATCAAACCGCGCAGCACGCCGCCGCAGGTGTAGCCGATCAGAATCGTGTGCGGCGACACCGGCGAGACCATCAATTCCTCGATGGAACGCTGGAATTTGCTGCCGAAGAAACTCGACACCACGTTGCCATAGGAGTTGGTGATCACCGACATCATGATCAGACCCGGCACGATGTACTCCATATAGGTGAAGCCACCCATATCGCCGATCTGCCGGCCAATCAGATTGCCGAAGATCACGAAGTACAGAACCATAGTGATCGCCGGCGGCAGCAGGGTCTGCGGCCAGATCCGCGTAAAGCGTTTGACCTCGCGGTAAACGATGGTTTGCAGCGCGACCAGGTTGGGGCGCAGTTCGGAACTCATACCGCCACCTTCGACAGATTTTTCTCCACCAGGGACACGAACAACTCCTCGAGGCGATTGGTTTTGTTACGCAGGCTCAACACTTCGATGTTCTGCAAGGCCAGTTGGCCGAACAGCGCGGTGACGCCCATCGACTTGTCGACCTGGACTTCAAGGGTATGCGAATCCACCAGACGCGACGGGTAGCCGAGCAGTTGCGGCGCAACCGTCAGATCACCCTTGATATCCAGCAGAAAGGTTTCCACATGCAACTGACCCAGCAGCTGACGCATGCTGGTGTTTTCGACGATGGTGCCGTGGTCGATGATGCCGATGTTGCGGCACAGCTGCTCAGCCTCCTCCAGATAGTGGGTGGTGAGGATGATGGTGATGCCTTTCTGATTCAGCTCGGTGAGGAACGTCCACATCGAGCGACGCAATTCGATATCGACCCCGGCAGTCGGTTCGTCGAGGATCAGCAAGCGTGGCTCATGCACCAGCGCGCGGGCAATCATCAGACGGCGCTTCATGCCGCCGGACAAGGAACGCGACGGCACATCACGCTTGTCCCACAGCCCGAGCTGGGTCAGGTATTGCTCGGCGCGTTCCTTGGCGATTTTCGCGGGAATGCCGTAGTAACCGGCCTGGGTCACGACAATGTCGAAAGTCTTTTCGAACTGGTTGAAGTTGAATTCCTGCGGCACAACGCCAATCGAGCGCTTGAGCTGCGCAGGGTTCTTGTCCAGGTCGTGACCGAAGATATTCACTGTGCCGCTGGTCTTGTTGACCAGGGTCGAAAGAATGCCGATGGTGGTAGATTTGCCGGCGCCGTTAGGGCCGAGCAAGGCGAAAAAGTCACCTTCAGCGACGTCCAGATCGATACCACTCAAGGCCTGGAACCCGTTGCCGTAGGTTTTGGTTAGCTGCCGGATGGACAGAGCGGAACTCATATCTGATTTACGCACCATTGAAGGGGATAAAAGGACACGGCGGCGATGGATCCAACCGCGGCGCAAGAGCGCAATGTTGCTTGCCGTCGCCGCACAAGTACAGTCAAGTGTGTCGATAGTAGGTATTAAGTCAACGCGGTCATGACTGCTTTTTGATACGCCGGACGCTGCTTGAGCCGCGCGTACCAGGCCTCGAGATGTGGCAGCGCAGCGCGCTCGATGGGCATTTCGAACCAAGCGTAAATGAAACTGCCGAGCGGAATGTCGCCCATGCCTATTTCGTTACCTGACAAGTACGGCTGGCTGCTCAGCGCCTGATCCGCCATCGCCAGCAAGCCTTCGCATTCTTTGATCGCCGCATGAATGGCCGACCAGTCCTGCTGGTCTGCCGGTGTACGCAATACGCCCCAGAACACCGTGCGGAACGGCCCGGCAAAACTCGAAGTGGTCCAGTCCATCCACTTGTCGGCGATGGCGCGGGCTTGCAGATCTGCCGGAAACCACGAGGTATTGGCCGCGTGCTTCGCCAGCAGGTAACGCACGATGGTGTTGGATTCCCACAGCACAAAGCCGTCGTCCTGAATCACCGGCACCCGGCCATTCGGGTTCATTGCGCGGTACTCCGGCGTGTCGACCACACCGAACGCGCCGCCGGCATCGATGGCCTCGTAGGCAAGGCTCAGCTCTTCGGCAGCCCACAACGGTTTTCTGACATTCGACGAATTCTTGCGACCCCAGATCTTCAGCATGACCGCCTCTTTTCCATTGAGTGGGCGGGCAGCATACGCCGGATCAGACGCGGCTGACATCACTGTGCATGTCGCCCAACAGCTGCGGTTGGTCATCGCCGAACAGGTGCGGATAGCACTTCTCGATGTGCTCGAAGAAGAACCTTTCCGGCACATCGCTGAACTGGCCGTGATCCACCAGGTACTCCATTAACTGCGCGCCGTCGCGGTTGAACGGGTGGAAAATACTGTCATTGATCCCGTCAAAATCCAGCGGCGCGACGTTGAACAGCTCGCAGAGTTTCTGGTTGAACGCGGGTGTGGCTTTGACCCAGCGGCCGTTCAGGAACAGCTCGGTATAACCGTGCATGGCGAACACATCACTGCGCAGCAACTCGAGCAGACGCGGGGTCGACAAATGATTGCGCACATCCGCCAGCCCGATCCGCGCCGGGATCCCACAGTGCCGCGCGCAACCGGCCAGTAACGTGGCTTTGGGCACGCAATAGCTCTCGCCCGTGGCCAAGGCATAACTGCCGCGCAATGTCTCCGGGTCGCGACTGAAGGTGTAGGGGTTGTAGCGCACCGCCTCGCGCACCGCGTAATACAGGCTGATCACCTGCGCGAGCGGATCGCGGCTCGGGCCTCGGTGCTGCTCGGCGAACTCCACCACTGCCGGGTGGTCACTATCGATGAAGCGGCCGGGGCTCAAATACTCGCGCATGACGGTTTCTCCTGAGTGAACCCCGAGTCTAGCGAGGGCTTGAGCACAGAGATAACGGCATATCGGCCAAACTTGGACGCAAAGCTGCGGGACGACCGAACGATTTCCTACAGCTGTTGCCCACCGAAACTACAAAAGCCGTCCGGGCTTTCCCACGAATTCAATCACGTTGTTCTGACCCGCCTGTTTTACGGATGCCGTCTAAGCTCTGAAGGTCGGTTCGCCCTGGTTCACGGAGGATTAAATATGCTGTTGTTGTGGATACTGGTTCTGATCGTCGGAGTGGCGTATCTGGCCCACCGGCGCATCGCCCCGCTGCCTGCGTTGGGCATCGTCGCGGCCTATTTGCTGGCGATGGGGATTTTCAGCCATGCACCGGGCTGGCTGCTACTGATCTTCTGGGTGCTGCTGGCGGTTGTTGCCGCACCGCTTTTGTTGCCTGACCTGCGCCGTAAACACTTCAGCGCGCCGCTGTTCAACTGGTTCCAGAAAACCCTGCCGCCGATGTCGCAAACCGAACGCGACGCGATCGACGCCGGCACGGTGTGGTGGGACGGCGAACTGTTCAGCGGCCGTCCGGACTGGGACAAGTTGCTGGCCTATCCCAAGGTGCAGCTGACCGAAGAGGAACAGGCGTTCATCGACGGCCCGACCGAAGAACTGTGCGCCATGGTCACCGATTGGCAGATCGGCCAGGAAATGGACCTGCCGGCCGAAGCCTGGACTCACATAAAAGAGCATGGCTTCTTCGCCTTGATCATTCCGAAGGAATACGGCGGCAAGGGCTTCTCGGCCTACGCCCACTCGCAAGTGGCGATGAAACTCGCCACCCGCAGCGGCGACCTCGCGTCCACCGTGATGGTGCCAAACTCCCTCGGCCCGGCCGAACTGCTGTTGCATTACGGCACCGATGAACAACGCAACCATTACCTGCCACGCCTGGCGCGCGGCGACGATATTCCGTGCTTCGCCCTCACCGGCCCGCTCGCCGGTTCCGATGCGGGCGCGATGCCTGACACCGGGATCATCTGCAAAGGCCAATGGGAAGGTCAGGAAACCCTGGGCCTGCGCCTGAACTGGGAAAAGCGCTACATCACCCTCGGCCCGGTGGCCACGCTGCTTGGCCTGGCGTTCAAGGCGTATGACCCGGATCATTTGCTCGGTGACAAAACCGATCTGGGCATCAGCCTCGCGCTGATCCCGACCGATACCGCTGGCGTGGAAATCGGCCGTCGTCATTTGCCACTCGGTGCAGCATTCATGAACGGCCCGAACTCGGGCAAAGACGTATTCATCCCGTTGGACTACCTGATCGGTGGCCAGGAAATGCTCGGCAAAGGCTGGATGATGCTGATGAACTGCCTGTCGGTCGGGCGTTCGATCTCATTGCCTGCGGTCGGTACCGGCGCGGCCAAGTTCACCAGTCTGGTAACCGGCCAATACGCGCAGATTCGCGAGCAGTTCAACGTACCGCTGTCGGCGTTCGAAGGTATTCAGGAAGCCATGGCGCGCATCGGCGGCAACGCGTGGATGATGGACGCCGCACGCATGCTCACCGCCAACGCGGTGGATCTGGGCGAAAAACCGTCGGTACTGTCGGCGATTCTCAAGTACCACCTGACCGAACGCGGCCGCGAATGCATCAGCCACGCGATGGATGTGCACGGTGGCAAGGCAATCATCATGGGCCCGAAAAACTACTTGGGCCGCAGCTGGAACGGTGCGCCGATCTTCATCACCGTGGAAGGTGCGAACATTCTCTCGCGCAACCTGATGATCTTCGGTCAGGGCGCGATCCGCTGCCATCCATTCGTGCTCAAGGAAATGGCCCTCGCCGGTCGCGAGGACAAGGATCAGGCACTCAAAGAGTTTGATGGTCTGTTGCTGAAACACATCGGTTTTGCCGTGAGCAACGCGGCCAGCACGCTGGTGCTGAACCTCGGCTTTGGCCACTTCGAACATGCACCGGGCAACAAGTTGAGTCAGGGCTACTTCCGTGCACTCAACCGTCAGGCCGCAGCTTTCGCCATGCTCGCCGACTTGAGCATGATGCTGCTGGGCGGCGAACTGAAACGTCGCGAGCGACTCTCGGCGCGTCTCGGCGATGTGTTGAGCAATCTGTATCTGGCCTCGGCAGCGCTCAAGCGTTATCACGACCTCGATTCCCCGGATTACATGGCGCCGCTGTTCACCTGGGCCATGGAAGAAAGCCTCGGCCAATCGGAAAAAGCTTTGGATGAGCTGCTTACCAACTTCCCGAACAAGATCTTCGGCTGCCTGCTGCGCGTGATCGTGTTCCCGTTCGGTCGTCGTCACAAAGGTCCGTCGGACAAACTCGGGGCTGAAGTAGCGGCAGTCATCGGCCGTGCCAAGGGCGATCCGGCACTCGAAGAACTGCTTGCCGGTTGCTACCGCCCACAATCGGCAGACGACGCAGTCGGCGCGTTGCAACATGCCAGCGACCTGCTGAGCGCCGCGCAACCGCTGCACAAAAAACTGCACAGTTCGCTGAAAAGCGGCCAAGTCAAACCGGGTGCGGGTGAACACGCAATTGATGCAGCGCTGGAGGCCGGGGTGCTGCAAGCGCTGGAAGCGCAGACCCTGCGTGATGCCGAAGCGGCGCGGCGCAAAGTGATCGATGTCGATGATTTCGACAAAGAGGAACTGACGCTGGCGCAAGGCAAAGTCCGCTGATCCCTTCAATCAGTGAAAAACGGGCGCGGGAGCTTTATACTCCTGCGCCCGTTTTGCTCTTGAGGACTTATCTCGTGTCCAACGTCGTTGCCGATCATCTGGTGTTACTCGACCACCTGCGCAGTATCCTGGTCGCCGTAGGTGAGGCCGAACAGGTTCCCGAAGAAAGCCATGCCTTGTTTATGGAGCGTTTCGACGAACTGCTGGCGTCTCTGCCGATCGATCCGATCGAAAGCCAGTATCTGGGCCAAGACATCCTGACTCAGGTAATTTCCCGCTATCCACAAATCGCCCACCTGATCCCGCGCGATCTGCTGTGGTACTTCGCTGGCGACTGCCTGCACTACTTGTCCGATGAAGAAATCGACCTGTATCAGGCGCTGGAAGAACGTCGTTTCGATGCTGAACAGAACGACGAACCGTTCGACTGGAATCAGGAAAAACAACTGCTGGCGATGTCCAGTCAGGACAGCAAGCACTGATCTTCGTCCGCAAATGAAAAGGCCCGCATGGAAAACCATGCGGGCCTTTTTATTGTTCCATTACAGCAACCCCTCGCCTTCCGGCAGTTCATACGCCACCGCTGCATTGGTCGCGCCGCCGGATTTCGCCGGTTTGCTCAGGGTCGGCTCCTTCTCAAGACACTCCACCAGATAGTCGATGAACACCCGCAACTTCGGCGGCAGATAGCGCGTCGGCGAATGCAGCAACCACAGCCCACCGTGATAAGAGGCGAGAAACGACCAGTCCGGCAACACCTGTACGATCAACTTCTGCTCCAGCGCATAACGCGCGGTGAAGTACGGCAGGCTGCCGATGCCGATGTGCTGCAACACCGCTCCCAAGCGCACGCCAGTGTGATTGGCGGCATAGCGTCCGCGCACGCCGACAGTCACGGCTTTAGTGCCCTTCTTGAATTTCCAGCGCGCATCGCTCGGGGTTTCACCGAGATAAATGCAGCTGTGATTGAGCAAGTCGTGGGGATGCGTCGGGGTGCCATGCTCGGCCAGATATTGCGGGGTGGCGCAGAGCAAATGGTCGATGGTCAGCAACTGTCGCCCGACCAGCCCGGCCGGTGGCCGATCAGTGATACGGATCGCCAGATCGACATGATCGTCGATCAAATCGACTTGCCGATCTTCCAGCAGCAACTCCACATCGACCTTCGGATAGCGGCGCAAGAACTCCGGCATGTGCGGATGAATCACGAAACGCCCGACCGCTTTCGGCACGCTGACCCGCACCAAGCCTTCCGCCTCATGGTTGAACTGACCGCTGATTTCCATCACCGAACGCGCAGCGCTGACCATTTCCTGGCAGCGCTTGAACACCTCTTCGCCGCCATCGCTCAGGCGCAGTTTGCGCGTAGTGCGCTGCAGCAACCGCGTGGCCAGCGCTTTCTCCAGCCGTGAAATGCTGCGACTCACGGCTGACGGCGATGAACCCATCTGCCGCGCTGCTTCGGAGAAACTGCCGGTCTCCACAACCTTGACGAAAATCGCCATTTCACCCAGCAGCGGCAGCGGTAGATTTATGCTCACAGCGCAACAGTCCTTTGATGTTTGAACGGATTATCACGTTATTGCACGATTCATATAATAAAAACAGAAACTTAATAAGGGCATGGAATATGACGCTTCGCCTCTTTTTCCATAGTGATGACCTCAAGGCCAGTGTAGAAGTCCTCGACTGTACGCCCCACGAGAACGAATTCGCCGTGGTGCTGCGCGCCACATTGTTTCATCCGCAAGGTGGCGGTCAGCCCTGCGATACCGGCTGGATCGGTGACAGCCAGGTACTGCGCGTAGTGCAGGAACCGGAGCGGATCATCCATTTCGTCGACCGCCCGGTGCCGTTGGGCATGACGCAGATTCGTGTCGACGAAGAACGCCGACGCTTCAATACGCGCATGCATTCCGCTGGGCATTTGATCGGCCACTTCGTGCAAGCCATGGGCTGGATGCCGATCAAGGCGCATCACTGGCCGGATGAAGGTCGCGTGCAATTCAAGCCGGGCGATTCAGCCCAGGAAGTCGAAGCACAAACCGTTGAATACGGCATCGGGCAATGGATCGAACACGACCTGCCCCGACTGACCTCCCTACGCGAAGGCGCGCGGGAAATCGGTTTTGGTGAACTGCCGGCCTATGGCTGCGGTGGCACCCATGTACGCAGCCTGAAGGATTTGGGCACAGTCACGATCGCGTCCCTTTCACAGAAAAAGGGCACGTTGTCCGTCCACTACACCGTGGATTGAGGATTTCGGACGATGCCCCGCGCATCGTCCGACGCCGGGGGAACCGCATTCGCCGGTTCCATGGACTTTCGATAGATGGACCTGAATAACATGATGCTTGACGTCGAGCGTCTCGATGAGACGTGCATAAAAAAACTGGCCAACGAAGAAATCCTCGCCATCCGCGTCAAAGGCTTTTTACCCAAGCCGCTGGCGATCCAGATTGGTGACAAAATTCTCGCACCCGGTTTCGAAGGCTACATCAATGCGCCGAGCATCGGCCGCATCGGCATGGCGTTCTACGAGGCAGAAAACCGGCCGCTGCTGATCGAGGATTATTTCGAGCGCGCCACCAGCAACATTGCCGAGTTACGCAATCGCTGTGCGCCCTACTCGTCGCCGGTCGACACTTTGCGCTGCATGCTCGACGAATCGTGGCCGGCCGGCGCGCACCTGGAAAACCTCTACGGGCGCAAAATGTACGTCGGCCTGTCGCGGGTGGTGAAACCCGGTGTGTGCTTTCTCGCCCACCACGACATTTTCGCCAAGGATGCGCCGGAGAGTTTTCAGGCGCGCAGCCTGGCCGCGCAATTCGCCTGCAACGTCTACCTGAACATGCCCACCGAAGGTGGCGCACTGCAGATGTGGGACGACGATGTTACCCCCGATCAATTCGACGAGATGCGTGGCGACAGCTACGGCATCGACCCGGCCCTGCTCGGCCCACCGACGCTGGAAATTCGGCCCGAGCCTGGCGACTTCATCATGTTCAATTCGCGGCGCATGCACTCGGTGACCCCGGGCGTGGCGGATCCGCGCTTGAGCCTGTCGTTCTTTGTCGGCTATCGCGGCAATGCTTCACCCCTGACTTTCTGGAGCTGAGATGTTATCGAATTACCTGGGCGAGTTTCTGGCGCTGGCCACCATTCACTTTCTGGCCGTGGTCGCACCCGGCCCGGATTTCGCCGTGACCATCCGCCAGAGTGTGCGCTTCGGTCGGCTGGTGGGGATCTGCACGGCACTCGGCATCGGTGCGGGAATTTCCGTGCACGTGCTGTATACCCTGCTCGGCGTCGGCGCGTTGATGCACACCACGCCCTGGCTATTGACCGTGGCCAAAGTGGTGGGCGGCGCTTACATTTTTTATCTCGGTATCAGCCTGATCCGCAGCAAACCCAAATCGACACTGGAAGGCGAGAAAGCAGCGGATGAGCCGCCGGGCGAGCAGTCGCTGCTCAAGGCGTTCAGCACCGGTTTTCTGACCAACGCCACCAACCCCAAGGCCACGCTGTTTTTCCTGGCGATCTTCACCACGATCATCAGCGCGACCACGCCATTGGAAATTCAGGCGCTGTACGGCCTGTGGATGTGCGGCGTAAACGCGTTGTGGTTCGTGATCGTTGCGCTGTTCTTCTCCAGCAGCAAAGTGCGCCTGCTGTTCATGCGCATGGGGCACTGGTTCGAGCGCAGCATGGGTGTGATTCTGATCCTGTTCGCCGGGCGTCTGGTGCTGTCGATGTAAGCATGCCACGTGGAAAAGCCCGGTCCAGAGCGAGGGGACAGGGTTTTTCGATTGTGCGTCGCTTTTGCATTTTTGTGCGACGCATCCCACTTCAGGGGCTCCCCTATCCCGCGCGTGTGGTGTTAGTTTGCGAAACGGTCTGACGTATCGCTCAGACTTCTCCTACTCTCTACCTGCGAAGGAATGCCCCCCGTAATGGATTTTTCATTCAAGCAACTGGCCGCTTCGACCCTGATTCTGGCCAGCCTTTCATCCGTGACCCTGTCCGCCCAAGCCAACATCACGCCAGAACAAAGCGCGACTATTCTCAAGACATTCAGTGAAACCAAGGTCAGCGACTTCAAACAATTCCTCGGCGATCTGGCCAAGAGTGACTTGAGCAAAAACGACGACCTCCGCCCAGCCATCAGCGCGTTCCTCGACAACAAGACGTTGACCGCCGAACAGCAAAACGAAATCCATCGTTTGCTCGGCCTGTACACGCGAGTGAAGTACGGCAAGGCAGCGCTGGAAACCCTGCGCGAACTGGTAGAGATTCCGACCGACCGCAAAGAAGGCGTCGAACAGCACGAAAATCCGCAGTTCATCAAAATTGCCGCGAAGATCAAGGATCTGGCCGAGTCGTTCGGCCTGAAGTACCGCAATGTCGACAACCGGGTTTATGAAATCTCTCTGGATGGCGCTGGCGAAGAAGTCGTCGGCATTCACGCCCACGCCGACGTGGTGCCAGTGACCCCGGAAAACTGGGTGCTGAAGGATGGCACCAAGCTCGACCCCTTCAAGGTCACGCTGATCGGCGACCGCATGTACGGCCGTGGCACCGAAGATGACAAAAACGGCATCGTCGTCGCGCTGTACGCGATGAAAGTGATCAAGGAAGAAAAACTGCCACTGGCGCGCAACTTCAAGCTGTTGGTCGACACCACTGAAGAAACCACTGGCGACGCCATTCCTTATTATTTCGAACGCAACCCGACGCCGAACTACAACATGGCGCTGGATGGCGGCTATCCGGTGGTGATTGCCGAGAAAGGCTACGGCACCGTGATGGGGCATTTCCCCAAGCGCAAGGCTGAAGGCAAAGGCGCGGAACTGATCTCGATGACCGGCGGCCTGGCCACCAACCAGATTCCGTCGGCCTCGGTCGTAACGCTGCTGACTGACAAGCCCGCAGAACTGGCCGCCAGCCTGCAAAAGGCCGGCGCCGAGTACGCCCAACGCAACGGTGGCGACTTCGAAGTCAACGCCAAGGTCGATGGCAAAGACGTCAAACTCACCGTGACCGGCGTTTCCGCGCACTCCTCCGAGCCAGAATCCGGAGTCAACCCGGTCGCGCGCATGCTCGACTTCATCCACAGCGTGGATGGCAAGATCGCGTTCAAGCACAACCACATCACCGATGCTGCACGCTACGCCGCCGAGAACTGGGGCCTGGATTACAAGGGTGCCAAGCTGGGTGTGGGTTTCTCCGACGCGTTCATGGGCCCGCTGACCACCTCGCTGACCTACGTCGGCATGGATGAAAAAGCTTTCAAACTCGCGGTCAACCTGCGCGTTCCGAAGGGCAAATCGCCGGAAGCACTCAAGGCAGAAATCGCCGAGAAAATTTCAGCCTGGAGCAAGCAAAGCAAGGTTGCCGCAACCTTCGACTACTCGATCGCCGAACCGATGTACCGCAATCCGGAAGGCGAGTGGGTCAAGGCGTTGCTGGCCGTGGCCAGTGAAAACCTCGGCATGAAACACGAGTTCGGCACTTCCGCAGGCGCTACCTCGGTGCATGAATTGCCGAATGGCGTGCAATTCGGTCTGGCCCGGCCTGAGGCCAAGTACACCGGGCACACCGACGGTGAGTTCAAGACGGTCGACCAGTTCCTGCTGGATCTGCAGATCGTCACCGAAATGATGGGCCGTATCGGGCAGTTGCCAAAACTCTGATCGTTGCGCCGGCCCGCCATTTCGGCGGGCCACAAAAAAGGACCGCGAGGTCCTTTTTTATTGCGCCACAAATCGCGCACAAACAAAAACGCCGCTCATCACTGAGCGGCGTTTTCGTTAAATATGGAGCGGGAAACGAGACTCGAACTCGCGACCCCGACCTTGGCAAGGTCGTGCTCTACCAACTGAGCTATTCCCGCAATGGCGTCCCCTAGGGGACTCGAACCCCTGTTACCGCCGTGAAAGGGCGGTGTCCTAGGCCACTAGACGAAGGGGACACGCTACCCGGAACACATGGTGTGTGTTTCGGTGTTCCAGATCCGCATCCTAAGACTTGGTTCTGGTTTCACTCAGCACCGCCCGAAGGCACTGCCGTTTAAAAATGGAGCGGGAAACGAGACTCGAACTCGCGACCCCGACCTTGGCAAGGTCGTGCTCTACCAACTGAGCTATTCCCGCATTGGCGTCCCCTAGGGGACTCGAACCCCTGTTACCGCCGTGAAAGGGCGGTGTCCTAGGCCACTAGACGAAGGGGACACACGTACAACATTCACTCCCTACCGCGTTTCGCTGTGTGCTTTACGCTGTAAGTGGCGCGCATTCTATGGATGGATTGGGGGGTCGTCAACCCCCTGATATAAATTTATTTAAATCAATGACTTCGACCTGCTTTACGGGCCGTTCCAGGGTTTTCCGTCGCCCGGCGATTGACGCCTATATTCCGCCACCCGCCAAGGCGTTATAGTCCACGCCACGAATGATGGCAATCTGCACCCCAAGGGCCAGCATTTATATAAGCAGCCCTGTGGCCGATACAGATTCAACTGCGCCGATCCAAATCGTCGAGCGGCGCTAGGCGGCTATATACCAAGCCACTACACTCGCAACTCGCACGCGAATCCTATAAAGAGGTCTTACCGGTGACACCACTCATGATCACCCTGCTAGTCATAGTCGGGATCGCAATCTTGATCGCCATTGGTTACATGAACCATGTGGTGGAAAACACCAAACTGGAGAAGGCCCGCACCAAGGTCGAACTCAACGACCGCCTGCGCCGCTGCGGCGAACTCACCGAGACCTTTCCCGGCCAGTTCATGACGCCCGGGCTGAAGCTGCTGCTGACGCGTCTCGAACTCAACGTCTGCCAGCGCCTGCTCAACCTGGAAAAAACCAGCGCCACCACCAAGGCACGCATCGGCGAACTGAACGCACTGGTAGCCCAGGGCGAATCGATCCCGGTCAATAACCCGCCGGCACCGATCCAGACCGAAGCCAAAGCCAAAGACGTACGCTTCCTCCTCGAAGCCCTGCACGGCCAGATCACCCGCGCCGCCCAGGACGGCTTCCTGCCACCGAACGAAGCCAAACACTGGATTCGCGAAGTGCGCCACATCCTGGTACTGCTGCACATCGAGTTCTTCAACAACCTCGGCCAGCACGCCCTGCAACAAAACCAGCCAGGCCAGGCCCGCCTCGCCTTCGAACGCGGCGTGCAATACCTGCGCAAACAGCAAGACCCGCGGATCTACGCGGAACAGCTGGAATACCTGGAAAAACTGCTGGCGCGTGCCAACGCCCAAGTGATGGACAAGATTGCGCCGGTTGAAGGTGAAGAGAACCAACTGACATCCGGCCTCAAAGAAGTAGAGGCCGATGCAGACTGGAAGAAGAAAGTGATCTACGACTGATGGGTTGTTGATTGGAAGAAGCCACCGCGAGGTGGCTTTTTTGTTGGTTATGTAGGGCGTGGAAGATCAAGAGCCCCTCACCCTAGCCCTCTCCCGGGGGGAGAGGGGACTGACCGAGTGGCATATCCGGACTACATCGACCTGAATCACCGAGTTAAACTCAGGTTTTAAAATGCACACAAGCCTGCTCAGCTTTTGCCTTTACACCACTCAACAGGATGAGCGTTAGCTCGGCTGCAGCTCTTGATCTCAAGCGCCCGTCGGCAGGCTGAGTGGAGGGATTCATCCGGGGGTGGGAGCGCAGCGACCGTTTGGCGCAGCCAAATACATCGAGAGGAGGTGCAGCGCAGCAAACCGGAGGCGATGCCCCCGGATGAATACCGGAGCGAAGGAACCCCGAGCCCCAGCGAGCGGGCCGAACGTCAGGGTAAAGACCTTTGCTTCCTTTGGGGCGTTTGCCAAAGGGAGTCGACCGTCAGGGCGAAACCACCAGCCGCAACACCCGCAGAAACGGATATGTACGCCATAAAGCCAGAGCCTGGTCGGCCCAAAGGCCGCCAAGGTCAAAGCCGAAAATGCCCCACCATCCCCCGCAATTCCCCACCCAACTGCGCCAACTCAACACTCGACAGCGCATTCCCCCGCATCGCAATCGAAGACTGATCCGCACTCGCACGAATACTCGTCACACTGCGATTGATCTCCTCAGCCACCGAACTCTGTTCCTCGGCCGCCGCCGCAATCTGCTGATTCATCTGCTGAATCAACGAAACCGCCGCCGCAATACTGCCCAGCGCGCTCTCAGTCTGCAGCGCATCACTGACCGCCAGTTTCACCAACTCGCCACTGCTCTGAATCTGCTGCACCGAAGCATGCGCCGCCGCCCGCAACGAGCTGACCAGACGCTCAATCTCCTCGGTCGATTGCTGCGTACGTCGCGCCAACGCGCGCACTTCATCAGCCACCACCGCAAAGCCCCTGCCCTGCTCCCCCGCCCGCGCCGCCTCAATGGCAGCGTTGAGCGCAAGAAGATTGGTCTGCTCAGCGACGCTCTTGATCACACCCAACACCGTGCCGATGTTCTGGATTTCCGCGCTCAGACTTTCGATGCTGGAACTGGCCGAGGTCGCCGAATCCGCCAACTGCTCGATGCGCGCCATACTCTGACGCACCACCTGCTGACCGCTCTCGACCTTGTCATCCGCCGTCTGCGCGGCCTGCGCCGCTTCTTCGGCATTTCGCGCCACGTCATGCACGGTGACCGTCATCTGGTTCATCGCCGTGGCGACCTGTTCGGTTTCCTCTTTCTGGCTGCTGACCTCAAGATTGGTCTGCTCGGTCACCGCCGACAGCGACTGAGCGGAACTGGCCAACTGCTCGATACCAGCCTGCAAACCACTGACAATCGCGCTCAGCCCGGCGCCCATCTGCTGCATCGCCAGCATCAACTGTCCGATCTCGTCGCGGCGAGTCACCGGCACCGAGCCACTTAAATCACCCGCGGCAATGCGCTGAGCGACCTGAATAACGCTGCGCAACGGCGCGACGATCAACCGGGTAATCACCCATGCCGCAATCAGCCCGACCAGCAGCGCCAGTGCCGATGAACCAATGATCAAAACGGAATTCTTCTTCAGCTCGCCCTGCATCGCAGCATCTTCAGCGACGTACGCCTGATCGACCCGATCGACCACCTGCGCGGCGCGCTGGTGCAATTGTTCATAGACAATTTTCTCCTGCACTAGCAGCCCGGTGTATTCGGCCAGCTTGTCGTTGAACCCGGCGATGTGCCCGGACACCTCATTGAGCACTGTCAGATAGCCGTCATCCTTGACGGTGGATTTGAGCTGTTCGGCCTGAGTCTGGGCCTGAGCCGCCTGCTCGATGTTGCCTTTGGCGCCACTGTCGTCGCCCTTGCGACTCTGATCCAGCCGCACGCGCGCTTCGTTCATGGCTTGCAGCATCAGCCGCGACACCTGACTGACCTGGTTGGCCTGTTCGATGAACTGCGCGCCATCCTTGCCTTCACTTTCCTTGAGGGTGTAAGCACCGTCATCGGCCAGCCCGGCCTGCAAGACATCGAGATTATTGGCGACGCTGGACACCGACCAACTGGCCATTTCCAGTGCCAGATCCTTGGCCTGGCTCAGCGAGACAAACTCATCGAACGCCTTTCTATAGGCGCCCAGCGACTGCTCGACATCGTTCATTACCGGCACGTTGGCCGGTGATTGCGCCTTGAGCTGATTGGCCAGCACCACCAGCGCATCCACGCCTTCACGCAGGGCATCGGCAGTCTTCGGGTTGCCGTGCAAGGCGTAGTCCTGCTCGAGCAACCGCACCTTGAGCAAGTCGCTGTTGAGCGTCGACATCTGCTTGAGGCCGTCAAACCGCTGGCTGACGGTTTGCAGGGACCAGACACCGATGGCCGCCACCAGCGCGGTCAGCAGCAACACCAGGACAAACCCGACACCCAGTTTTTTCGCCATACCGAGGTTGGCAAAACGTCCTTGCACGGCCGAAATCATTGCGCGTAGCCCCCTGCCATTGTCTGTAGCCGAAGATTCGCAACGGCCACCCGGCAGCACAAGGCTCTGGCGTCGGAATAATGGCAAAAAGCTACGCCCGCGTCGTTTTCAGAACGCTTGAGGTCGATCCACAGCGGTGCTGCGAAAAAACTGCCGTGCGCGTGAATCACAGGCATATGCCACGTTGATGCGCTGCCAGTCAGAGGTTTCGCCGCTGGGGCTGAACGCCGTGGCGTGGGACAACTGCACTCCGTAGCGTTGTGCCTGACTGCGCACCCGCGCATCGTCGGCCAGTGGCGAACGCGCCCAGATAAACAGGCCACTGGTTGGCTTGCCGAACACCTCCCATTCCGCGTCTTCCAGTAATTGCAAAGCCGCCGCACGGTCGACATTCAGCCGCTGGCGTTGACGCTGCACCAGTTTGCGATAGGCGCCACTGGCCAACAGACTGGCCAGAACTGCCTCACTGAACCGCGAAGTCCCCACGCAAGTAATCATTTTGACCCGCGCCAGCCGCGCGATCAGCGCGCTCCCGGCCACGACATAACCGGCACGTAACGAGCTGCTCAGCGTCTTGGAAAAACTCCCGACGTAAATCACTCGCTCATCGTCATCCAGAGCAGCCAGACGCGTACCGCTGCCGTTGTGCAAATCCGCGTAGACATCGTCCTCGATCAACTGCAGATCGTAGGTTTTACTCAATTGCAAAATCCGCTGGGCGACGACCGGCAGCAGGCAACTGCCCGTGGGATTGTGATGATGACTGTTGATGAACAGCGCTTTGGGCCGGAACTGCCCCAGCAATGCCTCGAGCGCCTCGGTGTCCGGGCCGCTCGGCGTACGGCGCACTTCAAGCATGCGCACACCGTGCAGGCGCAACAGATCGAACAGCGGCGCGTAACCCGGTGTTTCGACGACCACACAATCGCCGGCCTTGAACAGCGTGCGCACAATCAGATCCAGGCCGTGACTGGCCCCGGCGGTGGTCAATACCTGCTCTTCGCCCGCTTCGATCCCGAGCAGTTTGAGGCGCTTGATGATCTGCTCACGCAACGCCGGCAATCCCAGTGGCGTGCCGTAGCTGAACAGGCTGGCCATGTCGGTGCGGGCCACCTCGCGAATCGCGTAGCTGAGATCATCCGGTTCGCGCCAGCTTTGCGGCAGAACACCACTGCCGAGCGTCAAACCACTGGCTCGTTCGACACCTGCAACGCGCCAGTGCGACTCCGCGTCGCCCCCGCAGGCTCCAAGCGCTTTGCAACATACCGGCAACGCGGCTGCCACCATGAAACCCGCCCCCTGACGCGAAGCCAGCAGCCCCTGCGCCACCAGACGTTCGCAGGCTTCCAGAACACACGACTGGCTGAGCAAATTGCATCGCGCGATTTGCCTCACGGACGGCAGTCGGGTGGCGGGCGGTACCTGGTCCTGGGTGATCCAGTCGGTCAATTCTCAATTCCATGAGCACGCAAACTCCTGTCCGTTTTGCTGGCGGCAGTAAATCACAGCCGCGTCGATCAGGCTGTGCGACAAAGCCGTCAAAACGTCCTGCATTAACTGCTTGATACACATTGTGTATGTTTGACCCGGGAACTAAACACGCGCCCACAAAAAACCCGCATGCATGCGTGCGGGTTTTTTCCTGCGATGTCGACCAGCGTTTCAGAACGCGGTAACGCCCCCGTCCACCGCCAGCGAATGGCCGGTGGTGAACGCCGCGCCATCGCTGCACAAATACAGCACCGCGCTGGCGATTTCCTCGACCGTACCGATGCGCCCGACCGGGTGCATGGCGCTGGCAAACTCGCCTTTCTTCGGGTCGGCTTCATACGCGCGACGGAACATGTCGGTGTCGATCACTGCCGGGCACACGGCGTTGACACGAATTTTCTTCTTGGCGTACTCAATGGCGGCGGACTTGGTCAGACCGATCACCGCGTGTTTGGACGCTGCATAGATGCTCATCTTCGGCGCGGCGCCCAACCCGGCCACCGAAGCAGTGTTGACAATCGCCCCGCCGCTCTGCGCCAGCAGCAAGGGCAATTGGTACTTCATGCACAGCCAGACGCCTTTGACGTTGACGCCGATGATCGCGTCGAACTCGTCGATCGAGCCGTCGGCAAGCTTGCCCTTCTCGATTTCGATGCCGGCGTTATTGAACGCGTAGTCGAGGCGACCGTAGGTATTGATCACCTCGTCCATCAGATTTTTCACTTCGCTTTCGACAGTAACGTTGCAGCGCACGAAGGTCGCTTCGCCACCGGCCGTACGAATCAGCGCTACCGTGCCTTCGCCCCCGGCAGCATCCAGATCGGCCACCACCACTTTCAAGCCTTCGGCGGCAAACGCCTGGGCGGTTGCGCGGCCGATGCCGTTGGCGGCGCCCGTGACTACGACAACCTGGCCGGAAAACCTCATGCTCATTGTGCTGCCCTCGAATGCGCGGATTGATTCAGTGGCAGCATAGCCACAGCGACTTGGGCGGCGGCAGCACTATCCAAACGCCGTGTATGCGCTCATGGATCGCAGTGATGAATACCCGCCCGCCACTATCACTGCACTGGATCAAGCTGCATTCGCCGCGTCAGCCAACCTTGCGTCATTGCCGGCGAGGGTCTATCAACAAGACTTCATTCAGCTTGAGTGCCTGTCATGACTAACCAGACCAATCGCCAGTTCCTGCTCGCCAAACGCCCGGTGGGTCCTGCGACCCGTGAGACTTTTACTTATCAGGAAGTCCCGGTCGGCGAGCCGGCGGCGGGGCAGATTCTGGTCAAGAACGAATACCTGTCCCTCGACCCGGCCATGCGCGGCTGGATGAACGAGGGCAAGTCCTACATCCCGCCGGTCGGTCTCGGTGAAGTCATGCGCGCCTTGGGCGTAGGCAAAGTCGTCGCTTCGAACAATCCGGGCTTCGCCGTCGGGGACTACGTCAACGGTGCCTTGGGCGTGCAGGATTATTTCCTTGGCGAGCCAAGAGGTTTCTACAAGGTCGATCCGAAACTGGCGCCGCTACCGCGCTATCTGTCCGCGCTGGGCATGACCGGCATGACCGCCTACTTCGCCCTGCTTGACGTCGGCGCCCCGAAAGAAGGTGACACCGTGGTGCTGTCAGGCGCAGCGGGTGCGGTCGGCAGCATTGCCGGGCAAATTGCCAAGCTTAAAGGTTGCCGCGTGGTCGGGATTGCTGGCGGCGCCGACAAGTGCAAATTCCTCATCGATGAACTGGGTTTCGACGGCGCCATCGACTACAAGAGCGAAGACGTGGTGGCCGGTCTCAAGCGCGAATGCCCGAAAGGCGTGGACGTGTATTTCGATAACGTCGGCGGCGACATCCTCGACGCCGTGCTCAGCCGTCTGAACCTCAAGGCGCGCGTGGTGATCTGCGGTGCGATCAGCCAGTACAACAACAAGGAAGCGGTGAAAGGCCCGGCCAATTACCTGTCATTGCTGGTCAACCGGGCACGCATGGAAGGCTTTGTGGTAATGGACTACGCCGCACAATTCGCCGCCGCCGGGCAGGAAATGGCCGGGTGGATGGCCAAGGGGCAGCTCAAGAGCAAGGAAGATATCGTCGACGGACTGGAGACGTTCCCGGAGACTCTGATGAAATTGTTCAGCGGTGAGAACTTTGGCAAGTTGGTGTTGAAGATCTGACCCAAAAGATCAAAAGATCGCAGCGTGCCGCAGCTCCTACAGTTGGAATGCATTTCCCTGTAGGAGCTGCGGCACGCTGCGAGCTTTTTAGGCCAGCTCAGCCACCACTGATGCCAACGCCTTGGCCGGATCAGCCGCCTGGCTGATCGGACGGCCAATCACCAGATAATCAGAGCCGGCATCCAGCGCCTGGCGCGGGGTCAGAATACGGCGCTGGTCGTCCTGCGCACTGCCCGCCGGACGAATCCCC
This sequence comes from Pseudomonas sp. P4795, assembly GCF_048822895.1. NCBI lineage: Bacteria > Pseudomonadati > Pseudomonadota > Gammaproteobacteria > Pseudomonadales > Pseudomonadaceae > Pseudomonas > Pseudomonas sp. P4795. The sequence continues at coordinate 364,914 of NZ_JBMFBT010000002.1, forward strand.
GGGGTCACCAGTTGCAGCGACGGATGTGCGGTTTTCAGCGCTTGAGCTTCCATCGCCGAACACACCAGACCGTCCATCCCGGCCTTCTGAGCCAGTGCCGCCAGACGCAGCACTTGTTCCTGCGGCTCGATGTCCAGACCGATCCCGGCCAGATCTTCGCGTTCCATGCTGGTCAGCACGGTCACGCCGATCAGCAACGGCTGCGGGCCAGTGCGCTTGTCGAGCACTTCGCGGCAGGCCGACATCATGCGCAGGCCGCCGGAGCAGTGCACGTTGACCATCCACACGCCCATTTCCGCAGCAGCCTTGACCGCCATTGCGGTGGTGTTGGGAATGTCGTGGAATTTCAGGTCGAGGAACACCTCGAAACCCTTGTCGCGCAGGGTGCCGACGATTTCCGCGGCGCAACTGGTGAACAGTTCCTTGCCCACTTTGACCCGGCACAGCTTCGGGTCCAACTGGTCGGCCAGCTTCAGTGCGGCGTCACGGGTGGGGAAATCCAGGGCGACGATGATAGGAGTCTGGCAGACGGACATGGAGGGGCTCTCAGGCAGGACGAAATCGGCGCGCATTGTAGCGGAACCCGCGGCTGCGCGGCACCCGATGATCGGTAATTCATCGCTTGCGCCGTGATCAGCATAGCGTTCGGCGTTATTGTGTCGAGCCTGATACACAGACGACACGCCGGCAATACGCCCGCGCGCTAGCCTCGCCAGCCGCAACATGCACTTACAGCAGCCCTTCCCGCCTCACGGCCGGACGCCTATGCTGAAACCACAACCTCGCAGCCTATCTTTGTGGTTGGCGGCCTACTGGCAGATCAAGAGCCTCATGCACAACACTCAAGCCACCGTGAACGATGAGCAAAAAGACGACAAGCGCTGGAGCATTCGTGCGCTGATCGTCGACGATGATGTGCCGATCCGCGAACTGATGATCGACTACCTGGCGCGCTTCAACATCCACGCCAGCGGCGTCACCGATGGCACTGCCATGCGTCAGGCCATGCAAGCTGAACATTTCGACGTGGTGGTGCTCGACTTGATGTTGCCCGGCGAAGACGGTCTGTCGCTGTGCCGTTGGCTGCGCGCCGAATCCGACATTCCGATCCTGATGCTCACCGCTCGTTGCGAACCCACCGACCGCATCATTGGCCTCGAACTGGGCGCCGATGACTACATGGCCAAGCCGTTCGAGCCGCGGGAACTGGTAGCGCGGATTCAGACCATTCTGCGTCGGGTGCGCGACGACCGTTCAGAACAGCGCGCGAATATTCGCTTCGACAACTGGCGCCTGAACAGCGTGTTGCGCCAATTGATCGCTGACGATGGGCTGGTGGTGCCACTGTCGAACGCGGAATTCCGCTTACTGTGGGTATTCATCGAGCGCCCGCGCCGGGTGCTCAGCCGCGAACAGTTGCTCGACGCCGCCCGTGGCCGCTCGATCGAAGCCTTCGACCGCAGCATCGACCTGCTGGTATCGCGTCTGCGCCAGAAACTCGGCGACGACCCGAAAGCTCCGCAGTTGATCAAAACCGTGCGCGGTGAAGGTTATCTGTTCGACGCGCGAGACATCGGCTGATGCGAGCGCGCTTCGACACGCTGTTCGGCCGCCTGTTTGGCATGCTGTTCATTGCGATCGTCCTCGCGCACTTGCTGGCTTTTGCGTGGTTTCGCCTTTACGGTCCGCCACCTCCGCCCCCGCCGCCGCAGTTTTCCCAAATGCACGAAGGGCAACCGGCGCCGCAGGATCCGCGTTTCGCTCAGCGACCGCCGCGACCCTGGTTCGGCGGACCATTGGTGCCTCTTACATTCCAGTTCGTTTCGCTGATCATCGCCGCGTGGTACGGCGCCAAACTGCTGACCCGGCCCATCCAGCGCCTGAGCGACGCCGCCGAACGACTCAGCGAAGATCTCGACAGCCCGCCGCTGGACGAGTCCGGGCCACGCGAGGCGCGGCAAGCGGCGCACACCTTCAACCTGATGCAACAGCGCATTCGCGAACAAGTGCAGGCCCGCGCACGCATGCTCGGTGCCGTGTCCCACGACCTGCGCACACCGCTGTCGCGACTGAAACTGCGCCTGGAAAACATCAGCGACGACAAGCTGCAAGGCCAGATGCGTCAGGATCTGGACGACATGATCAGCATGCTCGACGCCACCCTCACCTACCTGCACGAACAGCGCACCAGCGAAGCCTTGCAACTGATGGACGTGCAGGCGCTGGTCGAATCGCTGTGCGAAAACGCACAGGACCAGGGCGCCGACGCGCAAGTCAGCGGCCATTGCGCGCCGCTGCCGGTACAACCGATGGCCTTGCGTTCATGCCTGAACAACCTGCTGGACAACGCTCTGCGATATGCAGGCCAGGTGCGCATTGAGCTGCAGGATCAGCGCGAGCAGTTGCTGATTCGCGTAGTTGATCATGGCCCGGGCATCGCGGCGGACAAACGCGAAGCCGTGTTCGAGCCGTTCTATCGGCTGGAAGGTTCGCGCAATCGCAACTCCGGCGGCGTCGGTCTGGGCATGACCATCGCCCGTGAGGCAGCGCTGCGCTTGGGCGGACAACTCAACCTGGAAGAAACCCCCGGTGGTGGCCTGACTGCCGTGATCATCCTGCCGCGCCTTCCAGCCTGACTGTGTACCGTCCGGTACAAACTCCACATACCCAAGATAACTCGCACCTTGAGGCTGCATAAGCCGGTACGCCCACCGGTTTTTCAGCCCAAGGAGTGAGCCCGATGATCGGTAGCGTCAGCAACTACACGAGCTATACCAGCACCAACACCAGCACCGCCACGCAAAACGCCCGCAGCCAGCAACTGCAAAAAGAACTGTTCACTAAGCTCGACAGCAATGGCGACGGCGCGGTGGATCAGGATGAACTGAGCAGCGCGTTGTCGCAGAAATCCGACGACGGCTTGCTGATCAACCTGAGCCAACAATTCGGCGATCTGGACAGCGACGCCAGCGGCAGCCTCAGCTCCGAAGAAATGGCCGCAATGGCACCACCACCGCCCCCACCCGGCAATCAGCCACCCAACACCGACCTCGCCGACGCCCTGATCAGCGCACTGGACGCCGACGCCGACGGCAGCATAACCGCCGCTGAATTGAACAGCGCGTTACAGACCAGCGACAGCACCTCGGCGACCAGCAACGACGACAGCGCGGCGTTGCTCAAAGTGCTGGACAGCGACAGCAGTGGCGGCGTGAGCAGTGATGAGCTGGAAGCTGCGTTACAGGCTGGGCGCGAGCGTCCGGCGGAGGGCCAGACTTCCAGCGCTCAGACCACCGCTGAAGCGTTGAACCGCATGATCGCGAATTTGAGCAAGCAGTACTCACTGGATAATGCGGCGCCGGTGGGCAAGTATTTGAATGTGGCGACTTGAGGTGATGGGAGGATCGCTCCCGGGTTCGAATTTTCGGAGCGATTAAAGCTGCTGGGTGAGTTGGTTGCTTTCGATTTTTAGTGTGCCAATCAAAGCTGCCCTCACCCTAGCCCTCCCGAAACGTCGGACCGCCCAGAGGTAGAGGGGACTGACCGTGGTGATTATTCGAAGTACATCGACCTGAGCTACCGAGGCGCACTCAAGCTCAAAAAGCCAAAACCAAAATCTCTCACCCGTCGCAGCCCTGCTCCACCACCACTCAACAGGATGAGCGTTAGCTCGGCTGCAGCTCTTGATCTTGATCTCAAGCGCCCGTCGGCAGGCTGAGTGGAGGGGTTCATCCGGGGTTGGCGCGAAGCGCCGTTCGACGAAGTCGAACACATCGAGAGGAGGTGCAGCGCAGCAAACCGGAGGCGATGCCCCCGGATGAAACCCGGAAGGAAGGAACCCCGAGCCCCAGCGAGCGGGCCGAACGTCAGGGTAAAGACCTTTGCTTCCTTTGGGGCGTCTGCCAAAGGGAGTCGACCGTCAGGGCGAAACCATAAGAGGCCATCACCCCAAAAACGGATATGTTCCCAATCAGCGTTCAATCCGAGCCTGACTCTTACTCCAATCCGTCAACAAACTATAAGCCACAGCCAAAAGCGTAGGCCCGATAAACAACCCGATAAACCCAAACGCGATCAACCCGCCAAACACCCCAAGCAACACAATCACCAACGGCAAATTCCCCCCGCGGCTGATCAGATACGGCTTGAGCACGTTATCCACGCCACTGATGATGAACGTCCCCCAGATCCCGAGAAAGATCGCCATCCCATAATCACCCTTCCAGGCGAGCCACGCCGTAGCCGGGATCCACACCAACGGCGGCCCCATCGGAATCAGACTCAGCAGAAAGGTCACGATCCCCAACACCAGCGCCCCCGGCACCCCGGCAATAAAGAAGCCGATCAGCGCCAGAACTGCCTGCGCCGCCGCCGTACCAATCACCCCGTTGACCACCCGCTGCACGGTGCCGGCAACCAGATCGATGTAATATCCGGCGCGGTCGCCGATCAGTCGCTGCAGCAAGCCATGAACAAACGCCGCCAGCCGCGGCCCGTCGCGGTAGAAAAAGAACACGAAGACAATGCTCAACGTCAGTTCGAGAATCCCGCCGCCGATCTGCGCACTGCGCGCCAGCAACCAGTTACCGACCTGCCCCAGATAAGGCTTGATCGCGACCATCATCGCCGCACCCTGCTGATCGATGCTGTTCCAGATTGCCACCAGTCGTTCGCCCACCAGTGGCACGCTGCCAAGCCAGTCGGGCGCCGCCGGCAGACCGTCGACCTGCACGTCCTTGATCAACGCCGTGGCATCGCGCACGTGATCGGCCAGGTTGAAACCCAGCCACACCAACGGCCCCGCCACCAGCAACATCCAGCCGAGCGTCAGCACCAGCGCCGCCAGCGACTCACGGCCATTGAGCAAACGGGTCAGCAGGCGCATCAGCGGCCAACTGGCGAACGCCAGCACCGCACCCCAGAACAGCGCCGACCAGAACGGCGCCATCACCCACAGGCTGGCGCCGAACAGCACCAGCAGAAGGATTTGCACCAACAGCCGATCGTTATTGAGCATTCAGGTTCTCGAAGAAGTCAGTCAGCAATGAGGAGGCGAACACGTCAAGCGTGCCCGCCCAGAGCATCTAGCGCAATAGATCGATACGCAGACCGGCGCCATCGACGCTGCCCGCTTCCATGCGTGCGGCGCGTACGCCCTGCCCGATCAATGCCTGACGCCAGGCCTCGGCCTTCGGCCCGGAGACGCTCACGCGCAACGTGGTGTCGAGGTTCAGACCCCGCGAGAGCAAACGCAGCCAGGTGTCATCCGGATCGCTGACGAGTTTCGGCAAGTCGAGTTCACCGGTGCTTTTCAGTTGTCGCAGTAAAGTCGCGGAGGTCGGCAGCAAGTCGCCGAGCGGCGCAGCAGCCTCGAATTGTTCGACATGCAGATAGGCTTTGCGATTGCCGCGCGTGATGCTGTACAGCGCCACCAGCGTGTTGTCGCGCGGTTCTGCCAGTCTCAGCAGCAGATAGGCTTGTTGTTCATCGGAGCCGTACAGCTTGGCGTTACCGAACACTTCATTGGCCCACAGGCTGCTTTCGCCGCAATCACGCGCCTGACACCAGAACAGCAACTCGGCGTCCTGTTTTTGCAGGGATTCGCGCGCAGCGGTGAAAGCTTCGGTCGCGGAGTGTTCCGGCGGCAGTTCGTAAGTCACCGAGGTGGTTTGCCCACGGGCGGTGAGTTGACCGTCGAAGCGTAATTGGCCGCTGATCTTGCGGATCGAGCCCAGCGGATAGATCCGTTCCAGTTCCACCGGAGGGCGATAATCGACGATCTGCGCATCGGCCAGCCGCGGCACGATCGGCAGATCCTGACTGCCCGGCACATCGGCGGCAGATGACAAGGGACTGAAAAAACACAGCGCCAGCAGACTGAGGCAACGCTTGGGCAGGCTCATCGGACGGGCATGGCCTGGGCGCCTCTTGGGCTATTCGGGGTCGCAGCGGTGTAGAAATCCATCTTGTTTGTCTCCCATTTCAACCCGCCCAGCCTCGACAGTTGCCCGGTGCAAGTCAAGGAATGGCGAAGAAGCGATTGAAACAGTCTGCGACAAGGTCGGCACCGGCCTCATCGTTCAGGTGCAAATGGTGCCCGCCCGGCAGCTGTTCACGGCTAAAGGGTAGACGCTCCAGCAGCTCCGGATGTTTGGCCAGCATGCCGTCGGCCGCTACCACCAATTGCGCAGGACATGTGATGCGTTGGACGAAGGCCATCGCCTGTTCCTGGGTCAGACGCAGCGGCGAAGGTAGGGTCAGGCGATTGTCGGTGCGCCAGGTGTAACCGCCGGGCACCGGCATCAGCCCGCGTTGCGCCAGCAGTTCGGCGGCTTCACGACTGACCGCGACCAAGCCTTTCATGCGTGCTTCGATGGCGCGATCAAGGGTGCTGTAAACCGGTTTGCGTTTCTCGCGCAGATCGAGTTGCGCCTGTAGGGCCATGCCCATGCGCTCGGCAGCGTTTTCGCCTTTGTCGGTAGGAGGAATCACGCCGTCGATCAACGCCAGACGCGTGATCTTTTCCGGCAACGATCCCGCCAGCACCAGCGAAACGATCGCGCCCATCGAATGCCCGAGCAGACCAAAACGCTTCCAGCCGAGTTGTTCGGCAACTTGCAGCACGTCGTGCGCGTAGTCCCACAGCGCATACCCGGCGCCGGTCGGACGATGGCCGGAATGCCCGTGTCCGGCCATGTCCAGCGCAGCAATGCGCAAGCCTTTGAGCTTCGGTGCCAGCCGCGCGAAGCTGTTGGCGTTGTCCAGCCAGCCATGCAAAGCGATCACCGGCAAACCGTCTTCCGGCCCGAACAGATGCGCCGCCAGTTCGATGTGCGGCAGGCTCAGACGGACTTCTTCGACGATTTGGCTCATGCGCAATCCTTCTGCTGGCGATTTTCCCAGCGGGTGAACAGTTTTTTCAGCAGCAGCGCCGTGTCTTGTGGACGCTCAAGGGGAAACATGTGCCCGCCAGGCATGCTCAGCGCTTCGCCTTGTGGCAGACGCGCGACAAATCGCGTGTGATGACGCATCACCACTTGGCTCTTGAGCCCGCGCACCATCGCCAGCGGTACCTGCAATTGCCGGGTATGCGCAGGGCTGGTGTGTGGCACGCCGCGATAGATGCTGATCTCGGTGGCCGGATCGAAGCGCAGACGCAGCTTGTCGCCGACTCGATGCAGACCGTGTTGCAGGTAAGCGTCGAAGCATTCCGGGTCGAAGCTGCGGAACAGGGTTTTGCCGGCGAAGTAGCCACGCGCACTGTCGAGATCGGCAAACTCTTCGCGCCGACCCAGCGTGCGCCCGGCCGGAGTCAGTTTGTCGATGAAACCAAAGCGCTTGGCGGCGCGGATCACCCATTGATCGGTGCGGGTCAGCACTGGCGAATCGAGCATGACCACGCCGCGATACAACTCAGGACACCGTAACGCCGCGTGCAGATGCAGCATCCCGCCAAACGAATGGCCGACGCCCCACACCGGCTCGTCTTGCTGTCGCAGGTGATGGATCAGTTCGTCGACCAGGTTGTACCAATTGTCGCCCGCCGGGAAACGCGGGTCGTGGGCATGCTGCTCCAGATGCGTCACACGGAACTCCGGGGCCAACGCCGCAAACAGCTTGCCGTAGGTGCCCGAGGGGAAACCGTTAGCGTGGGCGAAAAAGATCGGTTGCGACATACGGGCAAATCCATGGGCGGAAAACAGGCGTTGATTGTCCGTAAGACCGCTTACGACAGCAATGACCGTAACTGCCAGGAATGATGACAGTCAGGTCAGAACTATGAAGGCCGGAGCTCAACGCACCGGCGGACTCTCCCCCAAAGGCACCACCGCCATGGTCAAGCGCGACACACAACTCGCCTTGCCCTCATCACTGGTCAGACGAATATCCCAGACATGCGTCGTGCGCCCGATATGAATCGCCTTGGCCACCGCCGTCACCCGCCCGCTGCGCAGACCGCGCAAATGGTTGGCGTTGATCTCCAGCCCCACGCAATAAAACTTGCTGGCGTCGATGCACAAATAGCTGGCCATCGAACCCACGCTTTCCGCCAGCACCACCGACGCGCCGCCGTGCAACAAACCGTACGGTTGATGGGTGCGATGGTCGATCACCATGCTCGCGCTCAGGGACTCCTCGTCGAAGGCCTCGAAGCGAATATCCAGCACTTCGCCGATGGTGTTTTTCTGGATTGCGTTCAACTGCTCGATGTTCGGAGTGGTGCGCCACAGGCTCATCGCAGACTTCCTTTGTTGTTTTAGTCGTCGCTCAATCCTGCCACAGCACCGCCTCGCTGCGCTCGCTCCATTCTTCGAAGCGTGCGCCGTAAGTGGATTCGATGACGTTGCGTTTGATTTTCAGGGTGGGCGTGAGAAAACCGTTTTCCACCGCCCAGTTGTCCTTGACCACTATCAGGCGACGCAGACGCTCGTGCTTGTCGAGCGCGGCGTTGACCTCCTCCAGCAGTTTTTCCAGGCTCGAATGCAGAATGGCGCGCGCCTCGTCGCGGCCGGCCACCGACAGCACGCACAGCCCCAGCGGCGCACTCAAGCCATCGCCGACCACGCACACCTGTTCGATGCGCGTGTGCACCGCCAGACGATTTTCAATCGGTGCCGGGGCGACGTATTTGCCTTTGCTGGTCTTGAAAATCTCCTTGAGTCGCCCGGTCAGTCGCAGGCGACCCTCGGCGTCCTGTTCGCCCTTGTCGCCGGTACGCAGGAAGCCGTCCTCGGTCAGGGTCTCGGCGGTTTTCTGCGGTTCCTTGAAATAGCCGAGCATGTTCGCCTGACTGCGCACCTGCACTTCGCCGGACTGATCAATGCGCACTTCGACTTCCGGGCACGGCTTGCCGATCCAGCCCTGTTTGTACTCGCCCGGCAGGCAGATGTGCGAGTAACCGCAGCCCTCGGTCATGCCGTAGACCTCGAGTACATCCAGCCCGAGTTTCTGATACCAAGCGAGCAACGCCTGCGGCACTGGCGCGGCGCCGGACAGCGCCACGCGCAACTCATCAAGCCCCAAACCCGCCAGCACTTTGTGCCCGACGCGTTTGCCAATGAATGGCAGGCCGAGCAGGAAATCCAGGCGTTTGGCCGGAATCTTGCCGTACACGCCCATCTGGAATTTGGTCCAGATCCGTGGCACGCCAAACATTGCCGTAGGCCGTGCCCGCTGCAGATCGGTCATGAAAGTGTCGAGGCTCTCGGCAAAGAACACGGTCTGCCCGGTATAAATCGAGGCCATCTCGACGAACATGCGTTCGGCAACATGGCACAGCGGCAGATAGGAAAGCAGCCGATCGTTTTCGTTGAGGCCGAATAACTGCGTGCCATGAGTGGTGGCGAAGCCGAGGTTGGCGAAGCTGTGCATCACGCCTTTGGGCAGGCCGGTGGTGCCGGAGGTGTAAATGATGGTCGCCAGTTGCTCGGCCGCAGGGCGCGGGTCGTCCTGGATCGGCGAGCTGCGTTGCAGATCGTCCCAACTGAATTCGAAGGTGCCAGGCGGATGCAGCGGCAGGCTGATTGTCTGCAGATCGACCGGCATCCCGATCGACATGCCCGGCCAATCATCCAGTTTGCCGATGAACGCCAGCACGCTTTCCGAGTGCGTGAGCACTTGGTGCACCGAGTCGGCGGTGAGGTTCGGATACAGCGGCACCGAGACATGCCCGGCCATCCAGATCGCCAGGTCGGCGATGATCCAGTGCGCACAGTTTTTCGAGATCAAGGCGATGTGGCTGCCTTGCGGCAATTCGCGGGCGCGCAACCAGTGTGCGGCGCAGCGGGCCTGATGGCCGACGTCGGCCCAGCTCAGGGTTTCGACCTGCCCGCCACCGGTCGGCTGCACCATGAAGCGCTGGCGCGGGTGCCGGGCCTCGCGTTCGTAAAACACGTCCAGCGGTAAACGGAAGGCGACAGACATGCGACTCGCTCCTGTTTTTTTGATCTGGAGCAAGCGTAGTCAACCAAGCAAGTGCTTGGTTGACTATTTTACGAATGGAAACAAGATCTACGGATGCTTCAGGCTGTTGAGGGTCATCGAGCCGATCAGCAGTTCACTGTGCTCCAGCTCCGCCAGGCCAGCAGTGCCGACCTTCTCCGGCGGATACCCGGCGCCGTGTTGCAGATAGCTCAGCAGATTACCCACCAGCGGGTTATGGCTGACCAGCAGCACATTGCTCACTGAGACCAGTTGCTCGGCGACCCGGTCCGGATCGATTTCCGGCGTCAGCCATTCAACCGTGCGGATCTCCGGCTCGAAACCCAGCGCTTCACGCACCACTTGCGCGGTCTGCTGGGCACGCAAATACGGGCTGGCGTAGATCGCGGTGATCGGCTGGCCGATCAATTGCGCGGCGCTACGCAGCGCTTCTTCGCGACCCAGCGCGGTCAGCTCGCGCTCGGAGTCCGGGCACGAGCCGTAAGGCACGGCCTCACCATGACGCAACACCCAGAGTTTCATAGCTTGGGCTCCTCATCACGTACCGGATGTGCTGTCGGCGGCACCGCGTGTGGCGCTTCGCCTTCCGGAGTACGCGGCGTCGGCCAGTCGGCGAACGGCCAAGGCTTCTGGTCGCTGTGGAAAGTGCCGAAGCGACCGATCTGCGCGAGGAACTGGCTGAGGCTGTCGCCAAAATTCATCAGGCCAGCGTTCGGCGCGCCATAGATCAGGCGATATATAAGCTGCACCAGCACCACGCCGCCGAGGACGAATTGCGCCACTTGCCAGACCAGCAGGTAGATGATCATCCACATCACCCGCAGGAGAATGGATTCGTACTTGGCTTCGGTTTTCGGATCGTTCATGTCTCGTTCCCCTGCCTGTCAATTAACAGCAATCAGTTGAAACCACTGGTGGAAATAAAGTCGACGTCGGTTTTCGGCTCGGCGCGCATCAACAGACCTATCACCTGCTCCAGCGTGCGCCCTTCAAACAGAATCGCGTGCAGCCCGGCGACCAGCGGCATGTACACGCCAGCCTCCTGCGACTTGGCTTTGAGCACCTTGAGGGTGTTGACGCCTTCGGCCACCTCGCCAAGGCGCGACACTGCTTCATCGAGGCTCAAACCCTGGCCGAGCGCGAAGCCGACTTGATAGTTGCGGCTCTTCGGCGATGAACAGGTAACGATCAAATCACCCACGCCGGCCAGACCGAGGAAGGTCATCGGGTTGGCGCCCTGATTCACCGCGAAGCGCGTCATTTCGGCCAGCGCACGGGTGATCAGCATGCTCTTGGTGTTCTCGCCCATCTCCAGCGCCACGGCCATGCCGGCGATGATCGCGTAGACGTTTTTCAGCGCCCCGCCCAACTCCACACCGAAACGGTCGGCACTTGCGTAGACACGGAAAGTACGGCCGTGCAGCGCGGCTTGCACCTGTTTGCACAGTTCTTCGTCTTCGCTGGCGACCACGGTGGCGGTCAGTGCGTGTTCGGCGATCTCCCGCGCAAGGTTCGGCCCGGACAGCACGCCGATGCGCGCCTGCGGGGCGATCTCTTCGAGAATCTGACTCATCAGTTTGAAGGTCTGGGCTTCGATGCCTTTGGTCAGGCTGACCAGCATCTTGCCGCTCAGACGCTCGGCGTGCGCGGCGAGCACCGTGCGCAGCGCACTCGACGGCAGCGCGACAAAGCACAAATCGCAGGCGTCGAGGGTGGCTTGCAGATCGGTGACGGCAGTCACACCGGGCAGAATCTTGATGCCTTTGAGGTAACGCGGGTTTTCGCGATTGACCCGGATGGCCTCGGCCTGTTCGGGGTCACGCATCCACTGCAGGACTTGATGGCCGTTCTCGGCCAACAGATTGGCCACGGCGGTACCAAAACTTCCGCCTCCCAGGACCGCAATCGGGCGCTGTTCAGTCATATGTAATCCGTTAATCCATACCAGTGGCGATGCCGGCATTATACGGAGCGGCCCGGCATCGGACAGCCCCGGCAACAATTACCGACACTTGTAGGAAGAAGACCAATAAAACCTAGGAAAATGCCCGCATCGTGACTGGAAAAGTCACTGCGCTCGGTTACCATGCGCGCCAATTCTCTGCGATCAAGGCTGTGTCGTGTCTGTTGGCCCTCTCCCTTCGCGCTCACCACTGTTGCTGGCGCTGCTATTCAGCCCGGTATTACTGGCGGACGACCTGTTTCTAGACAGCCAAGCTCTGCCGCAAGTATTGACCGCCACGCGCCTGAAACAGTCGCCAGCGGAAGTGCCGGGCAGCATGACCGTGCTCGACAGCGAACTGATCTCGGCCAGCGGCGCGCGCGACATCAGCGAGCTGCTGCGGCTGGTACCGGGGATGATGGTCGGCAACATCAGCGGCAATCAGGCAGCGGTCAACTATCACGGGACCAACGCCAGCGAAGCACGCCGCATGCAGGTGTTGATCGATGGCCGCTCGGTGTATCGCGCAGGCCTGGCGACGGTGGACTGGAGCGATATTCCGGTGGCCATGGAAGACATCGAACGCATCGAAGTCTTTCGCGGGCCGAACACCGTCAGCTACGGCGCCAATGCGCTGATGGCAGTGGTCAACATCATTACGCGCAACCCGGTGGACAGCCACGGCACGCGGCTGAAAATCACCCGCGGCCAACGCGGCATCAACGACTTTTATGCCAGCCAGAATGTCGGCTGGAGCAGCGGCGATCTGCGCTTGTCGTTGTCCGGTCAGGAAGACGACGGCTTCGACAGCGACCGCACTGGCGCCGATTACCGTGACAACCGCCGCTTGAATCGCTTCAGCCTCGCCGTCAGCCAGACCCTTAGCGACAACCAGAGCATCGACTGGCAACTCAACGCCAAGGACGGCAGCAATCAACGGCCCTACACCTACAAACCGGTGTTCTCGGGGATTACTGCTGCCGGGAACAATTCCGACGTGATTGCCAAGGACTACGCCGGCTCGCTGCGCTGGAACCTCGACATCAATCCGGAGCACAGCCTGTATATCCAGGGCTCGGCGCAGCACTGGGATCGCCAGCAGACCTGGCGCGCCTGTGATGCCGAAGTGTCGTTCAGCCCGCAACTGGCCGAACTGTGGCAGCTCAACCCGAACTACACCGAACGTCTGGCGCGCAACATGCTTTTGTTCACCGGCCCCGGTGCGCCCGCCGGGACGCCGCAGCAAATGGCCCTGGCCAATCAGGTGCTCGATCAATGGCGCAACGGCGCGCGTCAGACCTTGTGCGGCGACATCGACCAGAGCGCCCGCGAGTCGCGTTACGACCTTGAGCTGCAAGACACCCTCAGCCTGTCCGATAGCCTGCGACTGGTCAGCGGCCTGAACTATCGTTACGACCGGGCCGATTCCCAGACCTACTTCAACGGCACGCTGGACGACACCACTTGGCGCGCGTTCGGCCAACTCGAATGGCGCGCCAGTGAACACTGGCTGGTGCAGGGCGGTGCGATGTTCGAAGACACGCAACTGATCGGCAGTTCGCTGACACCACGCTTTGCCGTCAACTACCTGATCAACCCGCGTCACAGCCTGCGCGCGGTGTACTCGGAGGCAATCCGCTCGCCGGACATGTTCGAGAACAACGTCAACTGGAGCTATCAGGTGACCAAGCTGCGGCCTTCGGCCTACGGGCAGACTTCGGCGCGCTACTTCGTCAAGACCCGTGGCCCCGGCGATCTCGATCAGGAACACATGCGCTCGCGCGAACTGGGCTACAACGGCTACTTCGCCGAACTCGGTCTGGCGCTGGACGTGAAGCTGTTCTACGACGAAATCACCGGGATGATCAGCGAGCCGCTGCGCAACAATCAATACATCGCCAGCAACGCCAACAGCTCGCGCTTTCGCGGCACGGAAACGCAACTGGACTGGCGCCTGAGTGCGAAAGACCGGTTGCGCCTGACCTACGCTTTCGTCGACGCCGAGGCGAGCAATCCGCTCGATCAACAATTCACCGCGCGCAACAGCGGCTCGGCCGGTTGGCTGCGCGACTGGGGCCACGGCTGGAACAGCGCCCTCTTCTACTATGGTGACAATGCGCTCAACGGCTACCGCTTCGAGCGGGTCGACACGCGCATCGCCAAGCGCATCGCCATCGGCAAGGCCCAACTGCAGCTGGCCGGCGTGTTGCAACAGCGTCTCGATAACGAGCCGACCACCTTCGTTGACAACAATTATGACCAACGCCGGGTGATGTACTTCAGCGCCGAGCTGGAGTTCTAGGGTGCGCAACGCCATGTCACGGAAGGTGCCGACGGTCGGCCAATGGCTGGCTGGCCTGTTTCTGTTCCTGACCGCGTGGCTGCATGGTGTGGCGGTGCAGGCTGCGGACATTCTGTTGACCGGCGCCGAAGAAAGCCCCGGCGTGCAGTCCTTCGTGCAAGCCCTGAGCGAGCTGCGCCCGACCGACAACGTGCATTTCCAGCCGCTGGCGAGCCTGCCGGCGCCGGGTAAATTACCCGCCAGCCTGCGCCTGATTCTGCTGGATCTGCCGAGCCTCGACTGGCGCCTGCAAGAATCCGCCGGCCCGGCGACGCTGGTGCTGCGCATCAGCCGCTTGCAAGCGCAACAACGCTTCGGCGCGCTGCAACCGCCGCACTTGAGCCTGCTGTGGAGCGATCCGCCGCTGAGCCGCCAGTTGCAGTTGATCCGGCGGATTCTGCCGCAGGCCCGGCGGATTGGTGTGCTGTTCGATCAGCACAGCGAATTCCTGCTCAAGGAACTGCACGTCGCGGCACAAGTCATGAATCTGCAAATCGTCAGCCAGCGCTGGGACAACACCCACGACAGCCGCCCGTTGCAGGCCGTGCTGAAAGACAGCGACGTGCTGCTGGGCCTCGACGATCCCGACCTGTACAACCCGAAGACCGCGAAAAACCTGCTGCTCAGCAGTTACTCGCGACAAGTCGCATTGATCGGGCCCAACGCTTCATTCGTGCGCGCCGGCAGTCTGGCCAGCACCTACAGCGACCAGAGTGACTGGCTGGCGATACTCGACGAATTGCTCGACAAGCCTGCGGCCACTTGGCCGAAAACCCTCTATCCCGAACGTTTTAAAGTCTTGAGTAATGCGCAGGTGGCTCGTTCCTTAGGTATCGAACCGTTGAATGAAGTGTCTGTCGCCGCCGAGCTGGCCGAAGGAGAGCGCCGCCCATGATTTTCCGTCGTCGCTGGGACATCAACACCCGCACCCAACTGATCAGTCTGGGCCCGGCGCTGTTGCTGACCTTGCTGCTGATCAGTTTTTTCACCTTCGTGCGCATTCAGGATTTGCGCCAGGAGCTGAACCATACCGGTCAACTGATCGCCAATCAGCTCGCCCCGGCTACCGAGTACGGAGTGATTTCCGGCAACAACGAAGTGCTGGAGAGCCTGCTCAAAGCCACGCTGGCCACGCCGAACGTGCGCTTTCTTGAAGTGCAGGACAGCGCCAACCGGATTCTGGTGTACGTCGAACAACCGGCGGACACGCATTCGCGCCCGCATCAGGTCGAGGTGTTCCAGGCGCCGGTGCGTCTGCAACGCATCGCCCTGCACAATGATTTCTTCCAGGACGGCAAGACCAGCAGTGGCGCGGCGACTGAGGATTATCTGGGGCGGGTGATCGTCGGTCTGTCCAACGATGCCTTCAGCCAGCGGCAGAAGGAGATCCTGCTCAAGGCTGCGATTCTGGCGTTGTTTGCGCTGCTGTTTACCTTCGTCGTGGCACGGCGTCTGGCCGGCAGTCTGTCGCAGCCGATCCGCGACATCGGCGATGCGGTCAAGGCGATTCAGGAAGGCGATTACAAAACGCCGCTGCCGATTGTCGACGACACCGAACTCGGCGCCCTGTCGCAGCACATCAACAACCTCGCGCAGGCGCTGGAGCAGGCCAGCCGCGAACAGCATCAAGCAATGGCGCAACTGATCCAGACCCGTGAAGAAGCGGAAAAGGCCAACAGCGCCAAATCCGACTTTCTGGCGATGATGAGCCATGAACTGCGCACGCCGATGAATGGCGTACTGGGCATGCTGCAATTGCTCGAAACCACCGACATGACCGAGGAGCAGATCGAGTACGCGGCGCTGGCCTCCGAGTCCACCGAGCATTTGCTCAAGGTGATCAACGACATTCTGGATTTCTCGCGCATAGAACGTTCGGAGCTGGAGCTGGAGCACATTGCCTTCAATCTTGCGGACTTGATCAGTGCCTGCGCGCAGTCGTTCCAGCACAGCGCCGCGCAACGTGGTCTGGATTTGCAACTGCGCATTCCGCAGGACATGCGCAGCTTGCAGGTGCAGGGCGATCCGACGCGCATTCGGCAGATTCTGGTCAACCTGGTCGGCAATGCGTTGAAGTTCACCGAGCAAGGTCGCGTGAGTATCGAGGCGCAGTGGCAGTCGCTGGATCACGAGTTGCTGTGGTTCACCTGTTCAGTGCGCGACAGCGGCATCGGCATTTCGTCAGAACGTCTGGAACTGATGTTCAATGCATTCCAGCAGGCCGACAGTTCGATCTCGCGGCGTTATGGCGGCACGGGTCTGGGCTTGCCGATCGCGCGGACGCTCGCCGAACGTATGGGTGGCACCTTGCGCGCGCAGAGTGAGGAAGGTCGCGGTTCAGTGTTTACGCTGGAAATCCCCCTCGCGCTGACTCAGCAAGTCGTACCGAGGCTGGCTGCGCCACGGGCGATCAACGGCGAGGCGCACGGTGAAGGACGCAACGTGTTACTGGTGGAGGACAACCCGGTTAATCAGACCGTAATCGAAGCCATGCTGCGCAGTCTGGGTTTTACGGTCAGCGTCGCGACTGACGGCGCGCAGGCTGTACGCAGTGCTGGCGGCGAAAGTTTTGAGGCGATTTTGATGGACTGCCGCTTGCCGATCATCGACGGCTACGAGGCGACCCGACAGATTCGCCGGCTGCCCGGCTGCGCCGAGGTGCCAATCATCGCCCTGACCGCCAATGCCTTGCAGGGCGACCGGGAAAACTGTCTGTCGGCGGGGATGAACGATTATCTGGCCAAGCCGTTCAAACGCCATGACCTGCAGCAAATTCTGCAGCGTTGGGTGCAGTAGTGACGGCCTTTCGACCATCTGCGACTGGCGTGAGACGCGAAAGTGCGGCAGTCTTAGGCACCCGGACGAGCCTCAAAAGGGGCTTGAATAAAAATTTCAGTGCACAAGTGTACATTCATGTCCTTGGTGCTGTGACTTTCACCACAACGCAATAGTCTATGAGTAGGCTACCGGTACGAGGCATCAACGCGTCGATCGGCCGGGAAGATTGCCCCACCTGCCGCATGGGATTATTGAGGAGCTCGCATGACCAAACAAAACGCCTTTACTCGGGAAGACCTGCTGCGCTGCAGTCGCGGTGAGCTGTTCGGCCCAGGTAACGCGCAATTGCCCGCCCCGAACATGCTGATGGTGGATCGCATCACCCATATCAGCGAAGAAGGCGGCAAGTACGGCAAAGGTGAATTGGTCGCCGAGCTGGATATCACCCCTGACCTGTGGTTCTTCGCTTGCCACTTCGAAGGTGATCCGGTGATGCCGGGCTGCCTCGGTCTGGATGCCATGTGGCAACTGGTCGGCTTCTTCCTCGGCTGGCAGGGTCTGCCGGGCCGCGGTCGTGCGCTGGGCTCGGGCGAAGTGAAATTCTTCGGCCAGGTTCTCCCTACTGCGAAGAAAGTCACCTATAACATTCAAATCAAGCGCGTCCTCAAGGGCAAGCTGAACCTGGCCATCGCCGACGGTTCGGTCTCTGTGGACGGTCGCGAAATCTACACCGCCGAAGGCCTCCGGGTCGGCGTGTTCACCTCCACTGAAAACTTCTAAGGGTTATCCGCATGCGCCGCGTCGTTATCACTGGTCTGGGTATCGTTTCTTGCCTGGGCAATGACAAAGAGACCGTCTCCGCTAACCTGCGTGCAAGCCGCCCTGGCATCCGGTTCAACCCGGAATATGCCGAAATGGGTCTGCGTAGCCAGGTTTCCGGCTCCATTGACCTTCCCCTCGAAGAACTGATCGATCGCAAGATCTTTCGCTTCGTCGGCCACGCAGCGGCTTACGCCTACCTGGCCATGAAAGACGCGATCACTGACTCCGGTCTGACCGAAGAGCAAGTGTCCAACCCGCGTACCGGCCTGATCGCCGGTTCCGGTGGCGCGTCCACGCTGAACCAGATGGAAGCGCTGGATATTCTGCGCGAGAAAGGCGTGAAGCGCGTCGGCCCATACCGTGTAACGCGGACCATGAGCAGCACCGTTTCCGCCTGCTTGGCCACGCCGTTCAAGATCAAGGGCCTGAACTACTCCATCGCTTCTGCCTGCGCCACCAGTGCTCACTGCATCGGTACCGCCATGGAACAGATCCAGATGGGCAAGCAGGACATCGTGTTCGCCGGTGGCGGTGAAGAAGAGCATTGGAGCCAGTCGTTCCTGTTCGACGCAATGGGCGCTCTGTCCAGCAAGCGTAACGACACCCCGGAACAAGCCTCCCGCGCCTACGATGCTGACCGTGACGGTTTCGTCATTGCCGGCGGTGGCGGCATGGTCGTGGTTGAAGAGCTGGAACACGCTCTGGCCCGTGGCGCAAAAATCTACGCGGAAATCGTTGGCTACGGCGCGACTTCCGACGGCTACGACATGGTTGCTCCAAGCGGCGAAGGCGCGATCCGCTGCATGCAGATGGCAATGTCCACCGTCGACACCCCTATCGACTACCTGAACACCCACGGCACCTCGACTCCGGTCGGCGACGTTGCGGAAATGAAAGGTGTGCGTGAAGTGTTCGGCGACAAGGCTCCGGCCATCAGCTCGACCAAGAGCCTGTCCGGTCACTCCCTGGGCGCTGCCGGCGTTCACGAAGCGATCTACTGCATGCTGATGATGGAAGGCAACTTCATTGCCGGTTCCGCCAACATCGACGAGCTGGACCCGGAAGTGGCTGACATGCCGATCCTGACCAAGACTCGCGAAGACGCGACCATCAACACCGTGATGAGCAACAGCTTCGGTTTCGGTGGCACCAATGCCACGCTGGTCCTGAAGCGCTGGGCTGGTAAGTAATTACCCGCTGCTGAGCCGCACATGAAAACGCCCCGACTGGTTCGGGGCGTTTTTTTTGCCTGCATAAAGAATCCCCTGTAGGAGCTGCCGCAGGCTGCGATCTTTTGATCTTGTTGTTCAAAAACCAAAGTCAAAAGATCGCAGCCTGCGGCAGCTCCTACAGGGGATTACGTGTATCTGGAGATGAAAGTTTTGTCATGAAACTTTCAGACCTGCGACCGAATGTCGCGCATTCCGTGGGCTGTAGTGTAGTTGCTGATTTCGCAACAATACATTGCACAAATCGGCAGTTTACTTAGCAGGCTAACAAATTCTATAAAAGAGTCCTGCACACGCCTTGCTGCAGATAACAGAGATTGGAGCTAGCAGATGACTGTAAAAGTAACTGAACGCGACGATTCACATATGTCCCATGAAGGCGTAGCCGCCGGCGTACGGATCTGGGATGTGCATCAACAGGACTTGCTGGTCGGGATGTTCCATAACGAAATCGACGCCCACAACTACAAGGCCGAACTGGAAGTGTTGGAGCGACAGCGAGATCTGAAATCCGCCTGAATCAAGGTTTACGGGCAACCTTATATGTGGCGAGGGAGCAAGCTCCCTCGCCACAAAATGTTTACCACATCAGATCGTCAGGGATCTGATAGGCCGCGTACGGATCATCTTCAGCGGCGACTTCTTCGGTCTGCACGTTGAGCTGCACAATGCGCTGCGGATCGCGCTCCTGGATCTTCAGCGCCGCATCACGCGGGATTACTTCGTAACCACCGGCATGGTGCACGATGGCCAGCCAGCCGCTGCTGAGTTTGTTGCGCATCAGCGCGTTGACCGAGATGCGCTTGACCTTCTTTTCGTCGACAAAGTTGTAGTAGTCCTCAGTCGTCAGCTTCGGCAGGCGCGAGACTTCGATCAATTGCTTGACCTGCGCGGCACGGGCCTTGGCCTCGACTTTCTCTTGCTGCTGGCGGTTCAGCTCCTGATCGCGCTTGACCTTCTCGGCCTGCGCTTCCTGCGCAGCGCGCTGCTGCGAGTCATCCAGTTCGGCCTGACCTTTGTGCGCCAGACGTTGCTGCTTCTGCTTGTCTTTGCTGACCTGTTTGGCCTGCTTCTGGTTGACCAGGCCTGCTTTGAGCAACTGGTCGCGTAGGGAAATACTCATGGGGCTTTCTCACTTGGGCAACGGCTCAACCGCAGCTGGGCGCATTCTTTTCCTGACGTTTGGCTTCACCCCACAGGGCGTCCAACTCTTCGAGGGTGCAATCTTCCATGGGACGGTGGGTGTCGCGCAATGCCTGTTCGATAAAACGGAAGCGGCGCTCGAATTTGCCGTTGGCTGCGCGCAATGCGGTTTCCGGATCGACCTTCAGATGCCGCGCCAGATTGACCACCGAAAACAGCAAGTCGCCGATCTCGTCAGCCACTGCATCCGGGTCGTTTTCGGACATGGCTTCGAGCACTTCATCGAGCTCTTCACGCACCTTGTCGAGCACCGGCAACGCATCCGGCCAATCGAAACCGACCTGCCCGGCGCGCTTCTGCAACTTGGCCGAGCGCGACAGCGCCGGCAACGTGGCAGGCACGTCGTCGAGCAGTGACAGTTGTTCTGGCACGGCAGATTTCTCGGCGCGCTCTTCGGCCTTGATCTCTTCCCAGCGCTGCTTGACCTGTTCTTCGCTCAAACGCGGTACGTCCAGCGGTGCATACAGGTCACCGGTAGGAAACACATGCGGATGGCGACGAATCAGCTTGCGGGTGATGCTGTCGATCACCCCGGCGAATTCGAAGCGCCCTTCTTCCTTCGCGAGCTGGCTGTAATAAACCACCTGAAACAGCAGATCGCCCAATTCACCCTGCAAGTGATCGAAGTCGCCGCGCTCGATGGCGTCGGCGACTTCGTAGGCTTCCTCGAGGGTGTGCGGGACGATGGTCGCGTAAGTCTGCTTGATGTCCCACGGGCAACCGAACTGCGGGTCACGCAGCCGGTTCATCAGGTGCAACAGATCTTCAAGGCTGTACATCAATGTCATGGAGTCCGGTTACGCCGCGTTTCGATGATATTCGGCAACTGGGAAATCCTTCCCAGCAACCGGCCCAGTGCGTCCAGACCCGGAATCTCGATGGTCAGCGACATCAGCGCGGTGTTGTCTTCCTTGTTCGAGCGGGTGTTGACCGCCAGCACGTTGATCCGCTCGTTGAGCAGCACTTGCGACACGTCACGCAGCAGACCGGAACGGTCGTAGGCGCGGATGATGATGTCCACCGGATAGGTGAGCACCGGCACCGGGCCCCAGCTGACCTGAATGATGCGCTCTGGCTCGCGCCCCGACAGTTGCAGCACCGAGGCGCAGTCCTGACGGTGAATGCTCACGCCACGGCCCTGGGTGATGTAACCGACGATCGCATCACCTGGAAGTGGCTGGCAGCAACCGGCCATTTGCGTCATCAGGTTGCCGACGCCCTGAATCTGGATATCGCCACGCTTGCCCGGCTTATAACCGGTGGCCTTGCGCGGGATCAGCTCCAGCTGTTCGTTGCCACGTTCCGGCTCGACCAGTTGTTGCGCCAGATTGACCAGTTGCGCCAGACGCAGGTCGCCGGCACCGAGGGCGGCGAACATGTCTTCGGCGGTTTTCATGTTGGCCTTGTCGGCCAGCTTGTCGAAATCCACCGCCGGCAGACCGAGACGCGCAAGTTCGCGCTCAAGCAAGGTTTTACCGGCCGCGACGTTCTGATCACGGGCCTGCAATTTGAACCAGTGAACGATCTTCGCCCGCGCCCGCGAAGTGGTGACGTAACCCAGGTTCGAGTTCAGCCAGTCGCGGCTCGGCGTACCGTGCTTGCTGGTGATGATCTCGACCTGCTCACCGGTTTGCAGGCTGTAGTTGAGCGGCACGATGCGCCCGTTGATCTTGGCGCCCCGGCAGTTGTGACCGATTTCGGTGTGCACGCGGTAGGCGAAGTCGAGCGGCGTCGAGCCTTTCGGCAAGTCGATGGCGTGCCCGTCGGGGGTGAAGATGTACACCCGATCCGGCTCGATATCGACGCGCAGCTGTTCGGCCAGACCGCCGATGTCGCCCAGCTCTTCGTGCCACTCGAGCACCTGACGCAGCCAGGAGATTTTCTCTTCGTAGTGGTTGGAGCCGGATTTGACGTCGGTACCCTTATAGCGCCAGTGCGCGCAGACGCCGAGCTCGGCTTCTTCGTGCATCGAATGCGTACGGATCTGTACTTCGAGAACCTTGCCTTCCGGGCCGATCACCGCCGTGTGCAACGAGCGGTAGCCGTTCTCTTTCGGGTTGGCGATGTAGTCGTCGAATTCTTTCGGGATGTGCCGCCACAAGGTGTGCACGATGCCGAGCGCGGTGTAGCAGTCGCGCATTTCCGGCACCAGCACGCGCACCGCACGCACGTCGTAGATCTGGCTGAACTCCAGACCCTTGCGCTGCATTTTGCGCCAGATCGAATAGATGTGTTTCGCCCGGCCACTGATGTCGGCGTCAACGCCGGTGGCCTGCAATTCGTCCTTGAGCTGAGTCATCACGTCGGCGATGAAACGCTCACGGTCGAGCCGCCGCTCATGCAGCAACTTGGCAATCTGTTTGTATTGGTCGGGCTCGAGGTAACGGAAGGACAAGTCCTCCAGTTCCCATTTGATATGGCCGATGCCGAGCCGGTGCGCGAGTGGCGCATAGATGTCGAAAACTTCACGGGCGACGCGGTTGCGCTTCTCGTCGTCGGCGGTTTTTACCGCACGGATCGCGCAGGTGCGTTCGGCGAGTTTGATCAATGCAACGCGTACGTCATCGACCATCGCCACCAGCATCTTGCGCAGGTTTTCCACCTGGCCCTGAGTGCCGAGCACCAGCGATTGACGCGGGCTGAGGCTGGCACTGATCGCCGCCATGCGCAGCACGCCGTCGATCAGCTTGGCCACCACCGGGCCGAAGCGCTGGCTGACTGCCGCGAGTTCGATCTGGCCTTCGCGCACGCCGCGATACAGCACGGCGGCGACCAGCGAATCCTGATCGAGTTTGAGGTCAGCGAGAATCTCGGCGATCTCAAGGCCGGCGCTGAAGCTGCCACTGCCTTCAGCCCAGAGATTCTTCGCTGCATTGGATTGCTGTTCGGCCTGTCGAGCGAACTCACAGGCTTCCTTCAAGGCTTCGCGATCCAGTGCCAGATCGACACTGACCGCATGATCGAGCCAAGCCTCGAGATTGATACTGCCGTCGGTGTTGATCGGCTGGTGTGCTCTCACCTGTACCATGTTGCTTACCTTCCCTACGACGCAGATTCAATGCGTCAAATCGCTGACCTTCATTGCCCGTTTACGCTCGCGGGGCTAAGGCGAGCACTGCACGGGCGGACCAGTCGGATCAGACGAGCCATCCTAGCTCGCTTCAAATAACGCCATGGCCTCGACATGTGCCGTCTGAGGAAACATATCGAGAATCCCGGCACGTTTTAACCGGTAGCCCTGCTTGATCAATTCGACCGTATCGCGCGCCAGAGTTGCCGGATTGCACGACACGTACACCAACCGCTTGGCACCGAGGGTCGCCAGCTTGCGCACCACCTCGAAAGCACCGTCACGCGGTGGGTCCAAGAGTACCGCAGAAAAGCCGTTTCCGATCCACTCGGCATCGGTCAAAGGCTGGGATAAATCGGCCTGAAAAAACTTTGTGTTATGCAAATTGTTACTGGCGGCATTCGCCTCGGCGCGCTCGACCATGGTTTGCACGCCCTCGACCGCCACCACTTCACGCACGGTTTTAGCCAGCGGCAAAGCGAAGTTGCCGAGACCGCAGAACAGATCCAGCACGCGTTCCTCGGCGGTCGGCTTCAGCCAATCCAGCGCCTGGGCGACCATTGCTTCGTTGACCCCGGCGTTGACCTGAATGAAGTCCCCCGGCCGATAGGCCAGATCCAGATCCCACTGCTCCAGTCGATAGCCAAGCGCTTGCGTGGCATCGACCGGTTGCGGGCCGTCTTCGCCATGCAGCCACAGCTGCGCCTGATGGAAGGCGCAGAAGTCCTTGAGGATCGTCAGGTCAGCCTCGGACAATGGCGCCATGTGCCGCAGCAGCACGGCCAGTGACGAACCGCTGAACAACTCGACGTGACCGAGCGCCTGCGGTTTGCTCAGGCGCCGGAGCATCTCCGGCAAGCGGGTCATGATCGGTTGCAAGGGCTGTACCAGCACCGGGCATTCGCTGATTGCGACAATGTCCTGGCTACCGGCAGCACGGAAACCGACTTCGAGATTTTTCGCCTTGATGTCCCAGCGCACGGCGATCCGCGCGCGGCGGCGATAGCCGAACTCCGGGCCGGTCAACGGTGCGGCCCACTCTTGCGGTTCGACCCCGGCAACCCGTGACATTTGCTCGGCGAGCATGCGCTGTTTCAGGGCAAGTTGTTCACTGTGCGGCAGATGTTGCACGCTGCAACCGCCGCAGCGTCCGGCGTGTTGGCAAGGTGCCGGGCGACGCAGTTCGCTGGCCGTGAATACGCGTTCGGTGCGTGCCTCGACCACTTTGCCGTGGGCGCCGAGCACCCGCGCCTCGACCTCTTCACCGGCGAGGGCGCCGAGGACGAACCAGGTACGGCCTTCGAAAAACGCGATGCCACGACCGTCATTGGCCAGACGCTCGATGCTCAAGCGCTGTTTTTTGCCGGTCGGGATTTGCGGTGCCTTGCTGCCGCCGGTGGGCTGGAAGCGCAGGCCTCTCTCATGCTTGGCCATCAGTTGGGCGCGTCGAAAATGCCGGTCGACAAGTAACGGTCGCCACGGTCGCAAATGATCGCGACGATCACCGCGTTTTCAACTTCCTTGGACAGGCGCAGCATCGCTGCCACTGCACCGCCCGAAGACACGCCACAAAAGATGCCTTCTTCGCGGGCCAGACGCCGGGTGACGTCTTCGGCCTCGCTTTGCGCCATGTCAACGATGCGGTCGACGCGATCCGCCTGATAGATCTTCGGCAGATATTCCTGCGGCCAGCGGCGGATGCCGGGAATAGCCGAGCCTTCCATCGGTTGCAGACCGACGATCTGCACGCTGTCGCTCTGCTCTTTCAAGTAGCGCGACACGCCCATGATGGTGCCGGTGGTGCCCATCGAGCTGACGAAATGGGTAATGGTGCCCTGAGTCTGACGCCAGATTTCCGGGCCGGTGGTGGTGTAGTGCGCTTCCGGGTTATCACCGTTGGCGAATTGATCCAGCACCTTGCCACGGCCTTCTGCTTCCATACGCTGAGCGAGGTCGCGCGCGCCTTCCATGCCTTCTTCCTGACTGACCAGAATCAGCTCGGCGCCATATGCGGTCATCGCCGCCTTGCGTTCGGCGCTGGAATTGTCCGGCATGATCAGGATCATCTTGTAACCCTTGATCGCAGCCGCCATGGCCAGCGCGATTCCGGTATTGCCCGAGGTCGCTTCGATCAGCGTATCGCCAGCGTGGATCTGCCCGCGCAATTCGGCACGGGTAATCATCGACAGCGCCGGACGATCCTTGACCGAACCCGCCGGGTTGTTCCCCTCCAGCTTGAGCAAAAGGGTATTGCTGGTGGCACCGGGCAAGCGTTGCAAACGAACCAGCGGAGTGTTGCCGACGCAATCGGCGATGGTGGGGTACTGCAAGGTCATGGCGTATTCGCAATCCAGACGTGCGGGGGCGCCTATCATACCGGCAAACCCGCGCGGCCCATATCACGCAAAGTGCGGTGCTTATGGTTTATAGGAATAAGCATTAAAAGTCGCGCCGGTGGCGCGACTTTTGAAACTGCATTGGCGATACGCCAGGCGGTTTCCATGTAGGAGCTGCGGCACGCTGCGATCTCTTGATCCTGGCCTTTCAAGATCAAGATCAAAAGATCGCAGCCTCGTTTCACTCGACAGCTCCTACACAACACACAAACCTGTGGGAGCTGGCCTGCCAGCGATGGCGTCGGGACTCACGGCGTTGTCATCAGCAACCAGTCGCAGATTCAGCCGCAACCCGCCACCGGCATTCTCCGCCCACAAACGCCCACCCTGCCGCTGCACCGCATTCCTCGCGATGCTCAATCCCAACCCGAACCCGCCATCCCCCGGACGCGAGCCGTCGAGGCGAATGAACGGATCGAAGATCCGCTGCAAATCCTCCTCAGCCACCCCGCCGCCCTGATCCTCCAGCCACAAATGCCAGTAATCCCCATCGCGCCTGCCATCCAGCCGTACTACGCCGCCCTCGGGTGAATGCCGGATCGCGTTCCGCAAGATGTTTTCCAGCGCCTGGGCCAGGGTATTCAGATTGCCGCGCACCCAGCAGGTTGAATCCAGTTCACAGACCAACTGCCCCGGCGGGCAAGCGCTTTCGTAACAGGCATTTTCCGTGAGCATTTCCCACAGCGCCTGAATCTGAATCGCTTCGTCCGGCAGTGGTGCGCGTTCGGTGTCGAGCCAGGCCAGTTGCAGGGTGTCTTCGACCAGCCGTTGCATGACATCGACTTCGCGGCCGATGCGTTCGCGCAGCGGCAGCAGGCCCTGCTCGCTCTCGCTGGCCACGCGCAAACGGCTCAATGGCGTACGCAACTCATGGGACAAATCGCGCAGCAATTGCTGCTGCAGGCTGACGGTGGTTTGCAGGCGCTCGGACATCGAGTCGAAGGCGCGCGCCAGTTCACCGAGTTCGTCCGGACGCTGGGTGATGCCGCTCGACAGCCGCACATTCAATTGATCGGCGCGCCAGGCGTTGGCCTGTTCGCGCAGATGGTTCAGCGGCACCACCAGCAAGCGATACAGGCCGACGCACAGCAATAAAGTGAAGAGGCCGGGAATCACGCCGTTGGTGATCACGCGCCAGAACAACTTGTAGCGACCGGGCAGGAAGCGTTCGGGCAGCTCGATGATCAGACTGCCGGCGGTTGGATCGCCCGGAAACGGCACGCGCAGCCACGGCTGGCCTTTCTTGTGAATCGGCCAGTCGGGACCGCGAAGGAACGTCAGGCGCTGGATTTCAGCGTCTGTCAGCGGCCGATTGCTCAACGACTGCAATTGCCCATCGATCACGCCGATCCAGACAGCCTCACGCCAGTGCATGCTGCGCAACCAGCTATCAACGCCCTCGCGATCACCTTCTTTCCAGGCCCGCTCGGCGTCGGCGGCATAACGCGCCAGCGTGCCGCGCGCTTCGTCCGAGAGAAACTGATTGCGCTTCTCCATGTGCCGGCCCCACGACCAGCTCAGCCAGATCATCAGCAGACAGAACGCCACCAGTAAACAGGCAAGTTTCCAGAACAGCGAGTGCCGCCCCGGCAGGTCAGACACTTTCATCAACGGCGCTCAATACGTAGCCCTTGCCCCACACCGTGCGTACTTCGCGTTCGGTGTAGCCGACCGCCTTGAGTTTGCGGCGGATCTGGCTGATGTGCATGTCGAGGCTGCGGTCGTGGGCCGCATAGCCGCGTTGCAGAACGTGCTGATAAAGGAAGGCCTTGCTCAGCACTTCTTCATCGTTGCGATTGAGCGTTTCCAGCAGACGGTATTCGCTGCGAGTCAGGCCGGCAGGCTGTTCACGGAAAAACACCTCGCATTGTGCGTCGTCGAAATGCAGGCCGCCGACGGTTTCGGGAATGGCCACGGCAGCCGGACGCCGGTCGAGCGCGACCCGGCGCAGAATCGCTTCGATGCGCACATGCAGCTCGGCCATGCTGAACGGTTTGGGCAAATAGTCGTCAGCCCCCAGGCGAAAACCGCTGATGCGATCGGCCTCGGCACCCAGCGCCGACATCAGCAGCACCGGCGTCGAATGGCTCTGGCGCAACTGCGTCAGCAGATTGAGGCCGTCCAGCCCCGGCAGCAGAATGTCCATCAACACCACATCGAACGGCTGGCGACGGGCGATGCTCAGGCCTTCGTTGCCGTTCTGGCACCAGGTCACCTGAAAACCGCTACGGCCCAGATGCTCGTGGACGTACGCCCCGAACACGGGATCGTCTTCGATGGAAAGAATGCGCGGCTGGCCAACAGAAACAGGAGTCATGACTATCTGCAAATAATTCTCAGTTGGGCGATTATTCAAGATTGTCCGACAGCGAGCAACCCAAGGTTGACCTATCGGACCAACGAGTGCGCCGGCGCCGACCGATGACGACATGATTTTTCCGAAGATTGCCCGCAAGCAAATCGCTACACTGCGCCCATGCCGCGTGCCGGACGCACGTGAGAGCCAACAGATCAGCTGGATGCAGGAGACAGGCGTGCTCAAGAAACTGGGAATAAAAGGTCGGGTGCTCTTACTGACCCTGCTGCCGACCAGCCTGATGGCGCTGGTGCTCGGCGGCTATTTCACCTGGATGCAGCAGTCCGACCTGCAAAGCCAACTGATGCAGCGCGGCGAAATGATCGCCGAGCAACTCGCACCGCTGGTTGCGCCCGCCATGGGCCACGGCAACAGCGAATTGCTCGAGCGCATCGCCACCCAGTCGCTGGAACAACCGGACGTGCGCGCGGTGACCTTCCTCGCCCCCGACCGTTCGCCGCTGGCACATGCCGGTCCGACCATGCTCAACCAGCCACCCAGCGGTGATAGCGCGCATCTGCTGCGGCGTAGCGGCAATGACGCCACGCGTTATCTGCTGCCGGTGTTCGGCAAACATCGCAACCTGGCCGGCGAGCTGATCCCGGAAGAATCCGACCGCCTGCTCGGCTGGGTCGAGCTGGAGCTGTCGCACAACGGCATGTTGCTGCGCGGCTATCGCAGCCTGTTCGCCAGTCTGCTGCTGATCGCGGCGGGGCTGGCCGGTGCTGCACTGCTGGCGTTGCGCATGGGCCGCACGATCAACGGACCGCTGAGCCAGATCAAACAGGCCGTGGCGCAGCTCAAGGACGGTCATCTGGAAACCCGTCTGCCGCCACTCGGCAGTCAGGAACTGGATGAACTGGCGTCCGGCATCAACCGCATGGCCGGCACCCTGCAGAACGCTCGCGAAGAATTGCAGCACAGCGTCGATCAGGCCACCGAGGACGTGCGCCAGAATCTGGAAACCATCGAGATTCAGAACATCGAACTCGATCTGGCGCGCAAGGAAGCATTGGAAGCCAGCCGGATCAAATCCGAATTCCTCGCCAACATGAGCCACGAGATCCGCACGCCGCTGAACGGCATTCTCGGTTTCACGCACTTGTTGCAGAAAAGCGAACTGACCCCGCGCCAGCTCGACTATCTGGGCACCATCGAAAAATCCGCCGACAGCCTGCTGGGGATCATCAACGAGATTCTCGACTTCTCGAAAATCGAGGCCGGCAAACTGGTGCTCGACCACATCCCGTTCAACTTGCGCGACCTGTTGCAGGACACCCTGAACATCCTCGCCCCGGCCGCCCACGCCAAGCAGCTGGAACTGGTCAGTCTGGTGTACCGCGACACGCCGCTGTCGCTGGTCGGCGATCCGCTGCGGCTCAAGCAGATTCTCACCAATCTGGTGAGCAACGCGATCAAGTTCACCCGCGAAGGCACGATCGTCGCCCGCGCCATGCTTGAAGAAGAACACGAAGAAAGCGTGCAGCTGCGCATCAGCATTCAGGACACCGGGATCGGCCTGTCGAACCAGGACGTGCGCGCGCTGTTTCAAGCGTTTAGCCAAGCGGACAATTCACTGTCACGGCAACCCGGCGGTACCGGGCTCGGGCTGGTGATTTCCAAGCGTCTGATCGAGCAGATGGGCGGCGAAATCGGCGTCGACAGCACGCCGGGCGAAGGCTCGGAATTCTGGATCAGCCTGAGCCTGCCGAAGACCCGCGATGATGCCGAAGACCTGCCCTCCGCGCCACTGCTCGGACGTCGCGTGGCCGTGGTGGAGAATCACGAACTGGCACGCCAGGCGTTGCAGCACCAACTGGAAGACTGCGGCCTCGACGTCACGCCGTTCAATACTCTGGAAAGCTTGACCAATGGCGTCACCGGCGCGCATCAGACCGATCAGGCGATCGACCTGGCGGTGCTCGGCATCACCAGTAACGACATGCCGCCGGAGCGCCTCAACCAGCACATCTGGGACCTTGAACACCTCGGCTGCCGCGTGCTGGTGCTGTGTCCGACTACTGAGCTGACGCTGTTCCACCTGTCGGTGCCCAACCCTCACAGTCAGTTGCAGTCGAAACCGGCCTGCACACGCAAATTGCGCCGCGCGCTGTCGGACATGGTCAACCCGCGCCAGACCCGCAGCGAACCCGGCGAACCGTTGTCCAGCCGTGCGCCGAAAGTCCTATGCGTCGACGACAACCCGGCCAACCTGTTGCTGGTGCAGACGCTGCTGGAAGACATGGGCGCCAAAGTGCTGGCCGTGGAAAGCGGCTATGCCGCGGTCAAGGCGGTGCAGAGCGAGACGTTCGATCTGGTGCTGATGGATGTGCAGATGCCCGGTATGGACGGTCGGCAAAGTACCGAGACCATCCGCCAGTGGGAAAGCGAACGGCACTGCACGCCGCTGCCGATTGTCGCCCTCACCGCCCACGCCATGGCCAACGAAAAACGCGCGCTGCTGCAAAGCGGCATGGACGATTACCTGACCAAACCGATCAGCGAGCGGCAACTGGCGCAAGTGGTGCTGAAGTGGACCGGTCTGGCCTTGCGCAATCAGGCGCCGGATCGCGCCAGCGAAAGTGCGACGGCCAACCATGAGCTGCCAGTGCTCGATCACGAAGAAGGCCTGCGCCTCGCTGCCGGCAAAGCCGATCTGGCGGCAGACATGCTCGCGATGCTGCTCGCCTCGCTTGAGGCTGACCGCGAAGCAATCCGCGTGGCCCGTGACAGCCACGACCAGAACGCATTGATCGAACGCGTGCATCGTCTGCATGGCGCCACGCGTTACTGCGGCGTGCCGCAACTGCGTTCGGCGTGCCAGCGCAGCGAAACCTTGCTCAAACAGTCCGACCCGAAAGCCGCAACCGCGCTCGACGAGCTGGAACGGGCGATCAATCGCCTGGCCACGCAAGCGAAGATCAGCGCCTGATCCACGGCAATGCCGCAGAGCGTCGAGCCAGCTAAAGTGGTCGCGGGCGCTGTGCCCCGCAACGACGTTTCAGGAGATGAGCATGCGCACGATCGTTTTCAGCAGCCAGACCTACGACCGCGACAGTTTCCTCGGTGCCGAGTGTCCGGCTGACATCGAGCTGCACTTTCAGCCGGCCCGGCTCAGCCTCGACACCGCCGCGCTGGCCGAACAGCATGAAGTGGTCTGCGCTTTCATCAATGACGACCTGAGTGCGTCAGTGCTCGAACGGTTGGCCGCTGGCGGCACGCGCCTGATCGCTCTGCGCTCGGCCGGTTACAACCATGTTGACTTGCCAGCGGCCAAACGCCTGGGTCTTGCGGTGGTGCGGGTGCCGGCGTATTCGCCGCATGCGGTGGCCGAGCATGCGGTGGCGCTGATCCTCGCGCTTAACCGGCGCTTGCACCGCGCGTACAACCGCACGCGCGAAGGTGATTTCAGCCTGCACGGTCTGACCGGTTTCGACCTGCACGGTAAAACGGTCGGCATTGTCGGTACCGGGCAGATCGGCGCCACGTTCGCGAAAATCATGCACGGTTTCGGCTGCCAGTTGCTGGCGTTCGATCCGTATCCCAATCCTCAGGTTGAAGCGCTGGGCGCGCGTTATCTGAGCCTGCCGGACCTGCTCGCGCAGTCGCAGATCATCAGCCTGCACTGCCCGCTCAATGAGCAGAGCAAACATCTGATCAACCAGGATTCGCTGGCGCACATGCAGCCGGGGGCGATGCTGATCAACACCGGGCGCGGCGGTCTGGTCGACACGCCAGCGCTGATCGATGCGTTGAAGGACGGGCAACTGGGTTATCTGGGGCTGGATGTGTATGAAGAAGAAGCACAGCTGTTCTTCGAAGATCGCTCCGACCTGCCGCTACAGGACGACGTGCTGGCGCGACTGCTGACTTTCCCCAACGTGATCGTCACTGCGCATCAGGCGTTCCTGACCCGCGAGGCGTTGGGCGCAATCGCCGCTACTACTCTGCACAACATCGCAACCTGGGCGGCGGGAACGCCGCAGAATCAGGTCGAGGGTTGAATCAGCCAGCGGTTTGAACCGGATCGAAGGTCGCCAGCGCGCTCCATTGTGCAATCTCGCCCGTGCTAGCATGTCGCGCATATTTGGAGGACCCATGGTCGAACACGATTTCCGCTACACCCTGATGAACCCGCAACACACCCTCACCGAATGCCGCGCCCTTGTCCCGGGCCGCTATCAGGTCACCGGCAACGGTGGCTCGATTCGCATCGGTGATGTGTTGATCGTCACCCTGAAAGGCAGCAAGGATTTGTCCATGCGCCTGAACGTCGAAACCGTCCGCCACCTGATCAACCCGCCCGGCCAATGGACGGCGATGACCACTGGCCCGGTTTTCGGCGAACTGGCGATTCACACCTGGCAGGTCAACTGCGACAGCTGCGCCAAAGAGCTGAGCTTCGAGTTCGCGGTAGACGCCAAACTCGGCAAACCGGCAGAAAAAATCGCCGCCACTGCGCGGATTGCCGAGCTGGGCTGGAACGCCGTCGCCGACAAGCATCTGTGCCCGAAATGCCAGGAGCCTGCGTGATGAAACGCCTTGCCCTGACCGCTGTGGTCGGCGCCGGACTGATGGGCTGTGCCGCTGAACCGGTGCAACTGCAACAGAACCGCAGCTACATTCTGGAATGGATCGGCGAGCGACCGCTGATGGATTACAGCCACCTGACCGTGACCCTCGGCGATGATGGCCGCGCCTATGGCAATGGCGGCTGCAACCATTGGTTTGCACCGTACACGCTGGATGGCGACAAGCTGAGCTTCGGCAAGATCGGCAAGACCCGCAAAATTTGCGCACCGGCGCTGATGGAGCAGGAACAACGCTTCCTGCAGGCGCTGGAGCATGTCGAGCGTTGGGATATTTCGCCGATTGAACAGATGCGCTTTTGGCCGGCACAAGGCAAACCACTGCGTTGGTGGCTGGAAGAGGGTTGATGTCTTAAGAGCCCTCTGAATGAGGGGGGCTACTGTGGCGAGGGGATTTATCCCCGTTGGGCTGCGTAGCAGCCCTGAAACCTGAGATTGCAGTTCGCCAGACACTCCGCAGGGGGCCGCTTCGCGGCCCAACGGGGATAAATCCCCTCGCCACATAATCCCGGTTAGCCGAGTTTATTTGGTCGCCTGCAACGCCTCAAGCTTGGCCATCACCCCCGCCGCCGTTTGCTCACCCATCAACTGCTCACGCACCTTGCCTTTGTTGTCGATGATGTACGTCACCGGCAGCGCCTCACTGCGCGGCAGTTCAAACAGCTCCGCCGGATCCTGCGCCAGCACGGTGAACTTGATGCCCAGCTTCTCGCTGGCGTCCTTCAGTTCCTGACCCTGCACATTGTCGAAATTGACCCCGAACACCCCGACATTCTTGCTCTTCAGCTCATCAGCCAAATGGTTGAGTTCCGGGATTTCCGTACGGCACGGGCCACACCATTCGGCCCAATAGTTGAGCACTACCCACTGCTTGTCGAGACGCTCGGACGCGACCTTCTGCCCGTTCTGGTCAATCCCGTAATCATTGCCGCAGCCCCCCAGCATCAACGCCCCGATAATCGTCAATGCCGCTGCCAGTCGCCGTGTCATGTCGTGTTCCTTGTGAAAAATTGAATGCGCCTGCGACCCATCGCCTCCCGAGGTTCTGGATTGCGCGCTGCACAGTTAGAATAGCCGCCACTCTACGCAAGAAGCGACCCGCCCATGACCGATCTGACGCTTTATCACAATCCGCGCTGCTCGAAATCCCGTGGTGCGCTCGAACTGCTTGAGGCCCGTGGCCTGACGCCGACCGTGGTGCGTTACCTCGAAACCCCGCTGGACGCCACGCAGATCAAGGCGTTGCTCGACAAGCTCGGCATCAGCGCGCGACAACTGCTGCGCACCGGCGAAGACGAATACAAAATCCTCAATCTGGCCGACGCCAATCTCAGCGAGAAACAATTGATCGAAGCGATTGCGGCCCATCCGAAACTGATGGAACGGCCGATTCTCGAAGTCGGCGACAAAGCCGTGATCGGCCGCCCACCGGAGCAGATTCTGGAGTTGTTGCCGTGAGCGCGCCGTACATTCTGGTTCTGTATTACAGCCGCAGCGGCTCGACCAACGAGATGGCGCGCCAGATTGCCCGTGGCGTCGAGCAGGCCGGGCTCGAAGCGCGCCTGCGCACCGTGCCGGCGATTTCCACCGAGTGCGAAGCCGTATCACCGGACATTCCTGACGAAGGCGCACTCTACGCGACGCTGGATGATCTGAAGAACTGCGCCGGCCTGGCCCTCGGCAGCCCAACGCGTTTCGGCAACATGGCCGCGCCGCTCAAGTATTTCCTCGACGGCACCAGCAACCTGTGGCTGACCGGCGCGCTGGTAGGTAAACCGGCCGGGGTGTTCACCTCCACCGCCAGCCTGCACGGCGGTCAGGAATCCACGCTGTTGTCGATGATGCTGCCGCTGCTGCACCACGGCATGTTGATTACCGGCCTGCCCTACAGCGAGTCGGCTCTGCTGGAAACCCAGGGCGGCGGCACGCCGTACGGCGCCAGTCATCACGCCGGGGCGGATGGCAAGAAAGGCCTTGATCAGCACGAAGTGGCGCTGTGTCGCGCACTCGGTCTGCGTCTGGCGAAAACCGCGCAGAAACTGGAGAGCTGAAGTGGCGAAGAAGCCGAAAGTCCTGCCCGCCGTTGAATGGCTCGAACCGCGCGTGCGGGCAATGCGCGTGATCAGTCTGCTGTGCTTTTTCGGCCTGGCTGGATTGCTCGCCGCCTACTACCTGATCTTTGCCGACCTGCACGGCGCGCGACCTTGGGTGATTCTGCTGGTCGAGCTGATCCCGTGGCTCGTGCTCGCACCGGGCATGATCATGGGCAGCGCACGCGGGCATTCGTGGATGTGTTTTGTGGTGAATCTATATTTCATCAAAGGCGCATTGGCCGCGTACGACCCCAACCGGCAGCTGTTTGGTGTGCTGGAGATGGTGGTGAGTCTGGCGGTGTTCTGCTCGGCGCTGCTGTATGTGCGCTGGCGCTATCAGTTGGATCGTAAGCTGGCGGGTGAAGGACAGATCTCTGCTGCCTGACAGGCCGCCATCGCTGGCAAGCCAGCTCCCACATTGGATCTATGTCGATCACAAATCTCCTGTGGGAGCTGCGGTGCGACGACTCGACTTGCCAGCGATTGGCGCGACTCGGTTTCAATGATTCACGGTGTAAGCGAGCATCATCGAAATCTGGCTCATCGGCCGCCCACCGCTTTCTTCATGCCACTGATTGAACGCATTCTGCACCAGCGCCAGATCACGCTGACTGGTCGGCACTTTGTCCACCAGCTTCTGCGCATTCAGCGCCGCGACCACGTCATAGCTCGGCACGAACGTGTCCTTGCCCACCATGCGTAAAAAGCGTGGCGCCGACAGACCGCCCAATTGATGGCCGTGCTTCTTCAGGTACGTCCACAGACCGACGATATCGGTCACCGCCCAATCAGCGATCAAAGCGCCGAAACTGCCCTTGTCTTTCTCGACGTCGAGAATGAACTGCGCGTTGCGCGGCACACTCTTGAGCTTGCCCAGGTGGCGAATGATTCGCGCGTCCTGCATCAGGCGTTCAAGGTGCTCGGCGCTCATCAGCACGACTTTTTCCGGGTCGAATTTGAAGAACACTTCTTCGAAAGCCGGCCATTTGGCGTCCACCAGACTGTGCTTGAGCCCGGCACGAAATACCCGCAGGGCCATGGTCGACAGGTAACGGTCATCGCTGATCTTGCGCAGTTGCGCCGGGGTCTTGGGAACGGGCAGATGGGCTTCCAGTTCAGCCGCCGAACCGAAGCGGTTCAGACAGAATTCGTGCAGCCACTTGTAGTCGCGCATGCCCTCTCCTATTCAATGAAATAAAAACGGCGCCCGCGAGCGCCGTGTTTTCAGAGCTGATAAACCCGTCAGAGGTTCACAACATTGACGAAGCGCGAGGCCGCCGATTCGTCGATTTTCAGGCTGGTGAAGTCGAACAGGTTGCGATCCGCCAGTTGCGACGGGATCACGTTCTGCAAACTGCGGAAGATACTTTCGGTGCGGCCCGGGGTCTTGCGTTCCCAGTCGAGCAGCATGTCCTTGACCACCTGACGCTGCAAATTCTCCTGCGAACCGCAGAGGTTGCACGGGATGATCGGGAATTGCTTGAAGTCCGAGTAGGCCTGAATGTCTTTCTCGTTGCAGTAGGCCAGCGGCCGGATCACCACGTTGCGCCCGTCGTCGGCACGCAGTTTCGGCGGCATGGCCTTGAGGCTGCCGTTGAAGAACATATTGAGGAAGAACGTCTCGACGATGTCGTCGCGATGATGCCCGAGGGCCATTTTGGTTGCGCCGATTTCGTCGGCAAAGGTGTACAGCGTGCCGCGACGCAGGCGCGAGCACAGCGAGCAAGTGGTTTTGCCTTCCGGAATCAGCTCTTTGACCACCGAATAAGTGTCTTTCTCAACGATGTGATATTCGACACCCAGCTCTTTCAGGTAGGCCGGCAGCACATGCTCGGGGAAACCCGGCTGCTTCTGATCCATGTTCACCGCGACGATCTCGAACTTGATCGGCGCGACTTTCTGCAAATGCATCAACACGTCGAGCATGGTGTAGCTGTCTTTGCCGCCCGACAGGCAGACCATCACCTTGTCGCCGTCTTCGATCATGTTGAAGTCGGCAACCGCTTCGCCGGCCAGGCGGCGCAGGCGCTTTTGCAGTTTGTTCTGATTGACCGTAAGAGTGCCCATGACGCGAAATCCGTGAGGTGTGACCAAAGGCCGGCATTTTACGCAAAAACCCGGGCCTTGTGACCACAGGTTGTCGCCACCGATTGCACAGACCTCGACGCGATTACCCCACCTTTTTACAGCGCAATTTGCTCTAAGCCCGCATCACCTGTGTGGTTAAGACCTTTCTATACTGCGACATAAGGTCGCACATATCCGAAGACCTGAATTTGCTCGGCCGCATTGGCCCGTAGGCGCTCCGCTGGGGGGCGATGGCAATAACGAGAGGAGTGACTGGCATGATCAATCACGTAGTGGGACTTTTTACCCACCCCGATCAGGAATGGAAGGAAATCCGTGGCGACCAGGAAGAAAGCATCAGCCACATGTACCTCACGCATACGCTGATTCTGGCGGCGATCCCTGCGGTGTCGGCGTTTATCGGCACGACCCAGGTCGGCTGGGTGATCGGCAATCGCGCGCCGGTGATGCTCACCGTCGATAGCGCAATCTGGATGACGGTGATGTCATACCTGGCAATGCTCGGCGGCGTGGCGGTCATGGGTGCCTTTGTGCACTGGATGGCCCGCACCTATGACGCCAACCCGAGTCTGGCGCGGTGCGTGGCGTTCGCTACTTACACCGCGACGCCGTTGTTTGTCGGCGGACTGGCGGCGTTGTATCCGCACATGTGGCTGGGGATGATCGTGGGTACGGCGGCGATCTGCTACACGGTGTATCTGCTGTATGTGGGGCTACCGACGTTCATGAACATTCCGTCGGACGAAGGTTTTCTGTTCTCCAGCTCAGTGCTGGCGGTGGGTCTGGTGGTGCTGGTGGCCATCATGGCGTTCACCGTGATCGTCTGGGGGCTGGGCGTTGGCCCGGTCTATACCAGCTAGACAGCGTTTCCTCCTGATAAAAACATGTTCTGCCAATACAGGCCGCCGCAAGGCGGCCTTCTGGTTTTGCAGGATGACCATTCGGCAGTTTGGCGATTCGCAAGTGCAAAAGGTTGCGGCATACTCGTCGTCTCTGGAGATCCATCAAGCATGCCCGAGCAACTCAATACCCGCGTCGAAGACTGCTACCAACTCGCTGAATCCTTTTTCAAACGTCCTTTCAAACGCCCCGTGGTGAGCCTCAAGCTGCGCGGGCAAAAAGCCGGGGTCGCGCACCTGCACGAGAACCTGCTGCGCTTCAATCCGCAGCTGTACCGGGAAAATACCGAGCACTTTCTCAAGCAGACTGTGGCCCACGAAGTTGCGCATCTTATTGCCCATCAACTGTTCGGCGAACGTATTCAGCCGCATGGCGAGGAGTGGCAACTGATCATGCGCGGGGTTTACGAACTGCCGCCGGATCGCTGCCACACCTACGCAATCAAGCGCCGCAGCGTTACGCGCTATATCTACAAGTGCCCGTGTGCGCAGAGTGATTTTCCGTTCTCGGCGCAGCGCCATAGCCTGGTCAGACAGGGTCGGCGGTATCTGTGTCGCAGCTGTCGTGGGACGTTGGTATTCAGTGGAGAGATGCGGGTTGAGTAGTTGAGATTTGCTTGGCTCTCACTGGCCTCATCGCTGGCAAGTCGAGTCGTCGCACCGCAGCTCCCACAGGTTTCTGTGTCGTACACAGATCATGTGAACACCTCAAACACTGTGGGAGCTGGCTTGCCAGCGATGAGGCCAGTGCTGGCGCTAGAGAATCACTTTGCCCCGCCGCAATTCTGCGATCCGCTCGGCGCTGAACCCCAACTCCCCCAACACCTGATCCGTATGCTGCCCCAACGCCGCACCCACATGCCGTGGCTCAGGCAACACCTCGGAAAACTTCAGCGGACAAGCGATCTGCGCCTGCGACGAGCCATCCCCGCGCGGCACCCGCGTCACCACTTCCCGCGCCTGCAACTGCGGATGCCGCACAGCCTCGCCCAGGCTCAACACCGGCTCGACACACCCATCCACCCCAGCGAACATCTCGCACAACTCGGCGAAATCATGCTTCTCGAACTCGACCCTCAGCGCTTCCTTCAACGCCCGCTGCTGCTCGGGCTTGGGTGACAGCCCCTGCGCCGCCAATTCCGGCCGACCGAGCACGCCACACAGTTGCTGCATGAACGCCGGCTCCAGACTGCCGACCGACATCCAGCGCCCATCGCGCGAGCGGTAGTAGTCGTAGAAGCTGCCGCCATTGAGCATCTGATCTTCCCGACCTGGTTCCTCGCCACAGGCCAGATACCCGGCGCCGGCCATGGCATTCAGGCTGAATGCGCAATCGGTCATGCTCACATCCAGATGCGTGCCCTGCCCGGTTTGTTGGCGGGAAATGACCGCTGCGAGCAAGCCGATCACTCCGTGCAATGAACCACCGGCGATGTCCGCGACTTGCATGCCCAGCGGCAACGGCCCGTTATCGGCGCGGCCGGTGTAGCTGGCAAGACCGGCGAGTGCGAGATAGTTGATGTCGTGCCCGGCGCGATCCTTGTATGGGCCGGTCTGGCCGTAACCGGTGATCGACACGTAAATCAGCTTGGGGTTGATTGCCTTCAGCGCTTCATAACCCAGCCCGAGCCGCTCCATCACACCAGGGCGAAATTGTTCGAGGACGATGTCGTAATCAGTCAGCAACCGCTTGATCACTTCCAGCGCATCGGGCTGTTTCAAGTCCAGCGCCAGACTGCGCTTGTTGCGATTCAGATAGGCATGACTGGCGGAGACGCCCTGATCGTGCGGCGGCAGCACCCGCAGCAGATCTAGGCGAGTCGGCGATTCGATGCGCAGCACCTCGGCGCCCATGTCCGCCAGTAACAGCGAGGCAAACGGCCCCGGCAGCAGGGTCGAGAAATCCAGAATCTTCAGTGAGGCCAGAGGTGCAGGCATGGGCGATCTCCGTGAGCGATGCTTGCAGCCTAGGCAGCCACGGGCGATGCAGCAATTACCGGATGCATCAGCGACAGTGACCGTTGTGCTCAAATCGCAGGCCATAAAAAACCCGCCGAAGCGGGTTTTTCATTCGAGGCATGCTTACTTCACGTTGCTCGGGGTTGGGCCTTCGGCCACACCGAGGTCGTCTTCTTCGCGCTCGTCAGAGATACCGCGACCGCCCGAGGCCAGCTCGGCTTGCAGCACGTCAGTATCCAGTTCTTTAACCCACTTGGCCACAACCAGGGTGGCAACGGCGTTACCCACCAGGTTGGTCAGCGCGCGGGCTTCGGACATGAAGCGGTCGATACCGAGGATCAGCGCCAGACCGGCCACCGGCAAGTGACCTACCGCCGACAGGGTGGCAGCCAGCACGATGAAGCCCGAACCGGTCACACCGGCAGCGCCTTTGGAGGACAGCAGCAATACCAGCAGCAGGGTGATCTGGTGGGTGATGTCCATGTGGGTGTCAGTCGCCTGAGCGATGAACACGGCAGCCATGGTCAGGTAGATCGAAGTACCGTCGAGGTTGAACGAGTAACCGGTCGGGATCACCAGACCTACTACAGATTTCTTCGCGCCCAGACGCTCCATCTTGATCAGCATGCGTGGCAGTGCCGATTCCGACGACGAGGTGCCGAGTACGATCAGCAGTTCTTCACGGATGTAGCGCACCAGTTTGAACACGCTGAAACCGTGAGCGCGGCAGATCCCACCCAGCACCACAACCACGAAGAGCACGCAGGTGATGTAGAAGCAGATCATCAACTGACCCAACTGCACCAGCGAGCCGACACCGTAGGCGCCGATGGTGAACGCCATGGCACCGAACGCACCGAGCGGCGCCAGTTTCATGATCATGTTGATGATGTTGAACATCACATGGGCGAAGCGATCAATCATGTCCAGCAGCGGACGGCCGTACGAACCCAGGCGATGCAGGGCGTAGCCGAAGATCACCGAGAACATCAGGACTTGCAGGATATCGCCGGTGGCGAACGCGCCAACGATGGTGTTCGGGATCACATTGAGCAGGAAGCCGACGATGCTCTGGTCTTTACTGGCCGTCACATAGGTGGCGATTTTCGAGGCGTCGAGGGTAGTTACGTCGATGTGCATACCGGCGCCCGGTTGCACGACGTTGACCACGATCAGGCCGATCAACAGAGCGATGGTGGAAACGACTTCGAAGTACAGCAGCGCGTAGCCGCCGGTCTTGCCCACCGACTTCATGTTCTGCATGCCGGCGATGCCGCTGACAACGGTACAGAAGATGATCGGCGCGATGACCATTTTGATCAGCTTGATGAACCCGTCACCCAGCGGCTTGAGCGCCACACCGGTCTGCGGGTAGAAGTGACCGAGCAGGATGCCGATGGCGATGGCAACGATCACCTGGAAATACAGGGATTTGTAGAGTGGCTGACGAGTCGTCATTGCAAAGTTCCTCAAGTGTCCCGCGTGGCAACATCCGACTGTTGTTCCGCGACACCTCAATTGCGAACCCTCCTGCACTGGAGGGATTTGTTGTGGCGAGCTGCGCCGTTCCTACCGGCTCTGGCGCAGACCTCTGAGGTTGTCTATCGCAAACCGCGTGCCACCTTGCGGCAAATGCCTGCAAGCCTTTTGATATCAGGGGTCACGGGGATTTGTGTGTCACCGGTTGGTTACCCGACGTTGGCGGGTTTCCGCCACCTACTCAGGCTTCGTCCTACAATTTGGCGGAAATCCGCCTTGTTGCCGCTCGGACGCACCGACTACCATCCGTGGCCAGAGGAAGGATTTTTCGCTCATGCGCGAACGCACTATCGCCAGTCATTTCGCCCGCGCCGCCCTCGGTGGCGCACGGCGTTCGGGGTTCGATTACACGAACCTGTTGCAGCAACTCGGCATCAGTCCCGAGCTGCTTGACGAGCCGCGCGCGCGCATTGCTCCAGAGCAATTCACCCGCCTGATCCAGAGCCTGTGGCTGGCGCTGGACGACGAATACCTGGGCTTTGGCCGCGCGCCGAGCAAACCCGGCAGCTTCGCCATGATGTGCCACGCCGCGATCCATTGCCGCAATCTGGAAAAAGCTCTGCAACGCGGCTTATTGTTTTACAGCCTGTTCCCGGACGCGCCGCGTCTGACCCTGAGCCGCGAAGACGAATGGGTGCGCCTGAGCCTCGATGATGCGCAACTGTGGGATCCGGATCACTTTCTCAGCGAGAGCCTGCTGGTGATCTGGCACCGCCTCGGCAGCTGGATGATCGGCCAGCGGATTCGTCTGGAGAGCGCGAGTTTCAGCTACCCGAAACCTGCGCACGCGGCTGAATACGATTTGCTGTTTTCCTGCCCGCTGGAATTTTCCGCAGGGCAAAGCAGCCTGCTGTTTCACAGCCGCTACCTGCACATGCCGCTGTTGCAGGACGAGCGCACGCTAAAACACTTCCTCGAACGCTCCCCTGCTGATTTGCTGTCACGCCCGGATGACGGCAACAGCCTAAGTAGCCGTCTACGCCGCTTGCTCAGCCAGGACAGCGAGCGCTGGCCGGATCTGGAAGCGGTGGCGGCGCATCTGCACATCAGCCCGCAGACCTTGCGCCGGCACTTGCGTGAGGAAGGCACTAGTTTTCAGGAGTTGAAGGATCAGCTGCGGCGGGACATCGCGATTTATCATCTGGGGCGCGCGGATCTGTCATTGCAACAGATCGCCGAACAACTCGGTTTTTCCGAGCCGTCGGCGTTTCATCGGGCGTTCAAGAAATGGACGGGGGTGACGCCGGGGGCTTATCGGGCGCAGGAGTTTTGAGCCCTGGGATCAAGAACGGCCCTCACCCTAGCCCTCTCCCAGAGGTAGAGGGGATTGACCGAAGTGCCTTGAGAAAACAGGCGACCTGAAAGATTTTGTCGACTGTGGATTCATTACAAAACGTTCACGTCGGCGGAGCTCTGGACTTTCCCCCGATCAGTCCCCTCTACCTCTGGGCGGTCCGACGTTTCGGGAGGGTTAGGGTGAGGGGTCGCTCTTTAGGGTCACACCACAGGAAAATGAATCCTGAACGCCGCCCCGCCCATCGGCGAATCCCCCAGTGCCAATTTCGCGCCGTAACTTTCAATGATGTCCTTGACCACCGCCAACCCGATCCCCTGCCCCGGATGCTGACGATCCAGTCGCTCCCCACGCTCAAGAATCCGCGCACGTTGATGCTGCGGAACCCCCGGCCCGTCGTCCTCGACGCACAATTCCACCCCGGCCAGGCTCTCGCGCACGCTGATGCGCACTTCGCTCAAACACAGGCGATAGGCGTTTTCCAGCAGGTTGCCCATCATTTCCAGCAAGGCGCCCTGCTCGATTGGCACGTAGCAATGCTCCGGCAGATCGAAGGCCACGCGCACGTGTTTGTCGCGGTAGACCTTGTCCAGCGTGTCGCACAGGCTTTGCAGCACTGGCCGCAGGCGTACTTGATGGCGCACCAGACCGCTTTTGCGCAGGCTGGCGCGTTGTAGCTGGTAGCCGATCTGCTGGCTCATGCGTTCGATCTGGGTTTGCAGGACCCAGGCCTGATCGCGAGCCTCGGAGCGCTGGGCCATGTCTTCGCTGACGCCTTGAAGCACGGCCAATGGGGTTTTCAGGCTGTGGGCGAGGTCGTCGAGAGAATCGCGATAACGGCTGCGCTGTTGGCGTTCGCTGTGCAGCAGGCGGTTGAGCGAGCCGGTCAGGCGCAGCAGTTCGCGCGGGTGTTGTTCGCTGAGGCTTTCGCGGGTGCCGCTTTCGATTTCGTCGAGTTCCTGACTGAGTCGGCGCAAGGCTTTGAGTCCCCAGGTCAGGCCGATCCACAGCAACGCTAGCAGCACCAGCAACGCCGCGCCGAAACCGAGGTAGAGATTCTCGCGCAGGCCGTCGAGCGTCACTTCGTACTCGCGCACCGGTTGCAGGGCGACGATGCTGAATGCCGCGCTCTTGCCGCCAAGCAGTTTGACCTCGACGTCGTAGACGAAGAATTCCTGACCATTGGCCTCGCGGATCCGCGCGAATTCGTTGCCGCGTCCGTCGTAGCGCGGCGTGTAGTTGATCTTCTCTTCCTGGGTGGCTTTGGAGCGCCACACCAGATGCGCCTCACGGTCGTAGATGTAGCCGAGCAAACGACTGTCGGTGAGGTTGTAGCGTTCGTCCGGCAACTGCGCCGGCATCACCAGATGATTGCCTTCAATGCGCGCGGCAGAGATCAGCGTGGTGACGTCCGACGCCAGTCGCTGTTCGATCGAATCCTGCAACGCGAGACTGAACGCCCCCTGCATTGCCGGTAGCAGAGCGAGCATGAACAACACCGCCAACGTGGTGGCGGCGAGCATCAGCCGGACGCGAAGCGAACGGATCAAGTGCAGCGCTCATTGAACAGATAGCCGAGGCCGCGCACGGTGTCGATCGGTTTGAACCCGGCCGGGCCTTCGAGTTTGCGCCGCAGACGGCCGACCAGCACTTCGATCACATTCGGATCGCGCTCGTCGTCATCCGGGTACAACTGCTCCATCAAACGATCCTTGGGCACCACTTGTTGATGGTGGCGCATGAGGTATTCGAGGATGCGGTATTCGTAGGCAGTCAGCGCCAGCGGTTGTTCGTCCAGCGTCGCTTGCTTGCGATTGATATCCAGCAACAGCGGGCCGGCGACGATGGTCGATTGAGTGAAACCGCTGGATCGGCGCAGCAAGGCATTGAGGCGCGCTTCGAGTTCTTCGAACTGGAACGGTTTGACCAGATAATCGTCGGCGCCGGCGGCCAGGCCTTCGACCTTGTCCTGCCAGTTGCCGCGCGCGGTGAGGATCAGGATCGGGAAGGTCTTGCCGCCCGAACGCAACTGGCGGATCAGCTCGAGCCCGCTCATGCCCGGCAGGCCGAGGTCGATCACCGCCAGATCAAAATTGAACTGACCGGTCTGGTACAACGCCTCCTCGGCATTGGCCACAGACTCGACCACGTGGCCGCTCTCCGTGAGGCGGGTTTGCAGGTGATGACGCAACAGCGCTTCATCTTCGACGACCAACAGTTTCATGAATCTCTCCCGGATAAATCCAATTCTCCAGACAACCACCTGTGGGAGCTAGCCTGCTAGCGATGGCGTCGTGTC
Organism: Pseudomonas sp. P4795; assembly: GCF_048822895.1. Lineage (NCBI taxonomy): Bacteria > Pseudomonadati > Pseudomonadota > Gammaproteobacteria > Pseudomonadales > Pseudomonadaceae > Pseudomonas > Pseudomonas sp. P4795. The sequence continues at coordinate 409,753 of NZ_JBMFBT010000002.1, forward strand.
AGCCAACATCAATGTTGCTGACAGACCGCCATCGCTAGCAGGCTAGCTCCCACAGGGGTCCAAGGCTAACCGTGCTTTAGAAAGCGTAGTTGGCCGACAGGTACGTCTGGGCGCTGCTGGTCAAATCCAGCGAGCCTTGTTTGCTGCCGCCGCGCTCGCTCATCTCGGTGCTGGCGTTGCTGCGCAGGTAACGGTAACCGAGTTCCACCGAAGTGTTCTGCGAGACTTGCTGCAACACACCGAACTGGCCGCCGACGGCGTAACCGATGTCGCTGTCACGGCTGAAGCCTGGCGATTCCTGGGTCAGCTTGGTCAAACCGGCAGTCGCGCCACCGAACAGCTTGGTGCTGCCGCCCACCGGGTAGAACAGATCGTAGCTGCCCAGCAGGTTTTCCTGACGCAGTTTAATGCCATTGTGCGAGCCGGACACGTTGTCATAGGTAGCGTAGTAGCGACCCTGGCTGTTTTGTTGGCCGAGACGAATACCGTAAGTGGTGTCCTTGCCGATCACGCCGTCGGCGTTCGGGTGGTCGAGGTTGTCGTTCAGTGCGTGGAATTTTTTCACCTTGTCACTGGTCTGGCCCAAGGTCAGACCGGCGAAGTTGGTGGTGTCGGCGTGGGCAGCGAGGCTTGCGCCCATCACAGTGAAAGCCAGCAGCAGTTTGTTCAAACGAGTCATTGAGTGTTCCTCAGTTGTGCTCTTCGGGTATGGCGCAAGGTTACTGAGGTGCCCCTGTACCTCTCCTGAACGCTCTCTGAACCTCACCTGAACCAAATGAACTAGGCTGTCTTGACCCTTTATTGTCAGGAGACCCGACCATGCGCCTGTTACTCGCCCTCACCTTGCTGGCTGTCAGCAGCCTCAGCCAGGCTGCAATCAAGACTCAGGAGATTCCCTACCAAAGCGCCGACGGCACCCAACTGATCGGCTATTACGCCTACGACGACGCGATCAAAGGCGCACGCCCCGGCATTGTCGTGGTGCATGAATGGTGGGGGCTGAACGATTACGCCAAGCGTCGCGCCCGTGATCTGGCCGGCCTCGGCTACAGCGCGCTGGCGATCGACATGTACGGCGAAGGCAAGAACACCGAGCACCCGAAAGACGCGATGGCCTTCATGCAGGCAGCCACCGCTGACGCCGCCGCAGCGAGCAAGCGCTTTGACGCCGGACTGGATTTGTTGAAGAAGCAACCGCAGACCGACACCGGCAAACTTGGCGCCATCGGTTATTGCTTCGGCGGAGCTGTGGTGTTGAACGCGGCGCGTCAAGGTGTACCGCTGGCGGGTGTGGTGAGTTTCCACGGCGCGCTGGCGACCAAGACGCCGGCAACACCGGGCAGCGTCAAGGCGAAGATCCTCGTTGAGCACGGTGCGCTGGACAGCATGGTTACCCCGGATAACGTGACTGCGTTCAAGAGTGAAATGGACAAGGCTGGCGCCGACTATAAATTCGTCAGCCTTGATGGCGCCAAGCACGGCTTCAGCAACCCCGAAGCCGATCGCCTGAGCCACGGCGAGCACGGTGGCCCGGATATCGGCTACAACAAAGCCGCCGATGAAAAATCCTGGGCGGACATGCAGGCATTCTTCAAGAAGATCTTCGGTTAAGCAGACACCGCATTTCCTGTAGGAGCTGTCTCGTGCAACGAGGCTGCGATCTTTTGACTTTTCTTTTAAAAGGACAAGATCAAAAGATCGCAGCCTTCGGCAGCTCCTACAGGGGGAGACAGTTTCAAGGCAACCCGGCAAAATGCCCGTCATGAATTCCAGCCCCCTCCTCCCCGCCTGCTGCACCCCGCTCGACGCGCATTGGCCGTTGCCAAACGTGTTGCCGGACACGGTGCTGTTGAGCACGCATTTCGACCCATCACAACTGCTCGCTGATGATTTCCATCGCAGCGCAATCGAGCCACCGCCGAGCATCCAGCGCTCGGTAGCCAAGCGTCAGGCCGAGTTTCTCGCCGGTCGTTTTTGCGCGCGCGCAGCGTTGCAGCAATTGGAAGGATCCAGCGTGATTCCAGCCATCGGTGAAGATCGCGCGCCGGTGTGGCCGGCGCATATCTGCGGCTCGATCACTCACAGCACCGGGCGTGCTGCAGCGATTGTCGCCAACAAACAGCAATGGCGCGGTTTGGGCATGGATCTGGAAAACCTGCTTAACCTGGAGCGGGCTGAGCGACTGGCAGGGGAAATTCTGACCCCGGCGGAAATGCAGCGCATGGCGGCGGGCCCGCGCGATCAATTGGCGTTGTGGGTGACGCTGACGTTTTCGGTGAAGGAAAGTCTGTTCAAGGCGTTGTACCCGATTGTGCAGAAACGCTTTTATTTCGAGCATGCCGAAGTGCTGGAATGGACGCTTGATGGTGCGGTACGCCTGCGACTGCTGACGGATCTGTCCAGTGAGTGGCGCCATGGGACGGAGCTGGATGCGCAGTTCGGGATTCATGATGGGCAGTTGTTGAGCCTGGTCAGTATTGCTGCCTGAAGTGCTCTAGTGCCTGTTCGGGCCTCATCGCTGGCAAGCCAGCTCCCACAGTGTCGGTGGTGAATACAGACTGTAAGTACACCCCAGAAACCTGTGGGAGCTGGCTTGCCAGCGATGGGGTCAGTGAAGCCAACCCAACCTCAACGGCGTTCCTGATTGCGCGGCCAACTCAGGCTGAAGCAAGCTCCGCCGAGGCTTTTGCTCTTGCCGATCAACGCCCGGCCGTCATGCCAGTGAATGATCCGCCGCACAATCGACAAGCCCAAGCCATGCCCGCCGGATGCGCGAGTGCGACTATCGTCCAGACGCAAAAATGGTGTGAAGATTTTCTCCCACGCCGCTTCCGGCACGCCGGGGCCGTCGTCTTCAACATCGACCCGGCAGCGCAATTGCCCGACCTGATAACTCACCGTGACCTTCGAGCGCGCGTGGCGCATGGCGTTGCCCACCAGATTCTGCAAGGCGCGATGCAGATAACGCGGCTCAGCCTCGACCCACGCGTCATCGCAATCGGCCGCCGACAGGCACATGCCACGCTGCACGGTGACTTCGGCGCGTAACGGCGCCAGTTCGGCGATCACCTGATTCACCAGTGCATCGAGGTCGATGCGCTGAAAGGTCAGCGCTGGAGAACCTTGCTCCAGCCGCGCATAGGTGAGCATTTCGTCGACCAGCTTATCCAGATCCTCGATGTCGTGATCCATGCCCTCGCGGTACTTCTCCAGCGCTTGCGGCGTGGTGGCCGAGCCGATCATCTCCAGCCCGAAACGCAGGCGCGCCACCGGCGTGCGCAACTCATGGGACACCGCGCGCACCAGTTCACGCTGGATCGCCAGCAACTGCTGCAAGTGCTCGGCCATGCCATTGAACGCCGCTGCCAGTTTGCCCACCGAGTCGGCCCCGCGCGCTGGTACGCGGGTTTCCAGACTGCCCTTGGCGATGCGCGTGGCGGCGGCTTCGAGACCACGCAAACGCCGTTCGAGCTGGCGCACCAGTAAATAGACGATCAGGCCAATCAGCGTCAGACCGAGCGCGGCGATCAACACCAGCCACTCCGGCGGGTACGGATTCATCTGATACAGCGGCCCGATTTCCAGCACCCACGGCGTGCCGACCATGCCGGCGAAGACCCGGATCGAATCGCCACCCTTGCCCAGCGCCATCACCGTATCGCCTTCGGACACGCGGCGACTCTGGTCTTCGTCCATGTCGGCATCGTTGACCGTGACCAGGCGCAGGTCGAAACCGAACCCCTTTTCTTCCTTTAACTGCGCCAGGCGTTTCGGCTGGTCAGCCACCGGGACGCGTACCAATTCATCCGCCAACAGATAAATAGTCGCGCGGGCCAGTTGCTCGCTGATCTGCTGCACTTCGCCGACCAGCACCATCTGCTCCTTGTCGCTGACCAGTCGATAGACCTTGGCCGCGTGCGGACCGGTCTGTTCGACCAATGCCTGGCCGCGTTGCACGCGGGTGCGCTGGGTCAGGTCGAGGTCGGTCTGCGGAAAGGTCTTCAATGCCAGCGGAATACCCAGCAAGCGCTCCCAGACCAATAAGGCCCGATGGCGCTCGGTCTGGTTCATCGGTTGCAGGTTGTCAGCCATCAGCGAGAACGTGCCGTGGGCCAGGCGCTCGCGGTATTGCTCGCTGCGCACCTGATTGAGCAGGTGCAGCGCCAGCACGCCAAGCACCGCCACCAGAATCAGCGCCGCGCACATGCCGCCATAGATGCGCAGGAAGATCGAGTTCACAGCGGCAAGTCTGTGCAGGCTTCGGGGACGAACAGATAACCCTTGCTGCGGATGGTCTTGATCAGGCGCGGGTGATCGGGATCGTCGCCGATCTTCGGCCGAATGCGCGAGATGCGTACGTCAATCGAGCGATCCTGACCGTCGTAGCCGATGCCGCGCAGTGCGGTGAAGATTTCTTCGCGCGACAGAATGCGCCCGGCGTTCGACACCAGCAGCCAGAGCAGGTCGAACTCCGCGCTGGTCAGTTCGATGCCGTTGTCACTCAGCCAGGCTTCGCGCAGGGCGTTGTCCACCACCAGTGGGCCGAATTGCAGGCGGCGGGATTTTCCCGCAGCAGGCTCAGGTGAGTCACTGCGTCGCAGCAGCGCCTGAATCCGCGCCAGCAATAGACGCGGGCGCACGGGTTTGCACACGTAATCGTCGGCGCCCAGATCGAGGCCGAGGATCTGATCGGCGTCGTCGGTGCGCGCGGTGAGCATCAGGATCGGCCCGTCGTAGCGGTCGCGCACTTTACGGCAGATGCTCAGGCCATCTTCACCGGGCAGCATCAAGTCGAGGATCACCAGATCCGGCTGCTCCCGGATAATCCGCTCCGCCGCCAGTGCGCCGTTGCCTTCGATCTCGACGCGCAGCCCATTGGCTTGCAGGTATTCGCGGGTCAGGTCGGCCAGACGCTGGTCGTCCTCGACTATCAATACCTGCCAGGCTTCTTGCTCCACGGATACCTCTGCTGCCAATGCTGCGATAAAGGAAGAGCCCCCCCGGTCTTTTTGTCATGTTTGGGGAGGATAAGAATGCGTGCATCCGGGCCGATTGTATAAACGGCGTACAGCCAGAACACAAGTCGGTAAATGCGTTCGGACGAGGCGAAATTCTGTGATAGGGTTCGCGCCCTTAAAAAACCGCTGAAGCGTTTTTCCCAGCGAAAAAACAGTGACAAACGGTCTAGCTCAGCAGGTCCGCGGCCTACAAGTGAATTAGACATTTCGCACACAATTTACCCACAGCCTTATCCACAAGCAGTACGTTGCAAGACCCCTTAAAACGCATTATCTTGTAGCACGGCGAAAACAGAGACCCTACATATGGGGTTTTTGCCTAAAACGCCCAACCACATTTCAGACCTTGAACTCAAGTGCTTTATTGCCGATTCAGGGTTGAACCAAGCAAGTTTTTCATAGCCCAAACCGCGCTGGCGGATGGCACCGTTTTTTCAGACCAGAGCGGTCAAAACGGTACGGGTGTTGCAGTGTTGACTGCCACTCTGAAAGGAATCCGGTGCGAGCGCAGGCTCGCCACCAAAACTTCGGCACGGACGCGGCGTTGTAGCCTTTTTCCTACTGTTCCGAAGTTATTAAGCCGACGCTCGTCGGTTGCAGTGCTTCGGGACAGAACGGTGAGCACCATGATGGTGCCCAAACAAACATAGAGAATGTGGAGACGATCCCCCATGCAAACCGACACAACTCGCGAGAACCCGCAGGGCACCTTGCCGCAGGCCGCTGATTCGAATTCGGATCTGGCAGCCACCGCGCCTGGTCAACTGCGCGTGATCAAGCGTAATGGCACTGTCGTTCCTTACACCGATGACAAGATCACCGTCGCTATCACCAAAGCGTTCCTCGCAGTTGAGGGCGGCACCGCTGCCGCTTCGTCGCGAATCCATGACACCGTTGCCCGCCTGACCGAACAAGTCACCGCCACCTTCAAGCGTCGCATGCCTTCGGGCGGCACCATCCACATCGAAGAAATCCAGGACCAGGTCGAACTGGCCCTGATGCGTGCCGGTGAGCAGAAAGTTGCGCGCGACTACGTGATCTACCGTGACGGCCGTTCGAAAGAACGCGCTGCCCACGCTCCGGCCGAAGAAGCCGTCAACGCTCACCCGTCGATCCGCATCACCCGCGCCGACGGCAGCTTCGCCCCGCTCGACATGGGTCGCCTGAACACCATCGTCACCGAGGCCTGCGAAGGTCTGGCTGAAGTCGATGGCGACCTGATCCAGCGCGAAACCCTGAAAAACCTGTACGACGGCGTGGCCCTGACCGACGTCAACACCGCTTTGGTGATGACTGCCCGTACCCTGGTTGAGCGCGAGCCGAATTACTCGTTCGTAACCGCGCGCCTCCTGATGGACACCCTGCGTGCCGAAGGCCTGAACTTCCTCGAAGTCGCCGAAAGCGCCACCCATCACGAAATGGCTGACCTGTACGCCAAGGCCCTGCCGGCCTACGTGGCCAAAGGTATCGAGTTCGAACTGCTGAACCCTGTGCTGGCCACCTTCGACCTGGAAAAACTGGGCAAGGCGATCAACCACGAGCGCGATCAGCAATTCACCTACCTGGGCCTGCAAACCCTGTACGACCGTTACTTCATCCACAAGGATGGCGTGCGTTTCGAACTGCCGCAGATCTTCTTCATGCGCGTGGCCATGGGCCTGGCCATCGAAGAAAAGAACAAAGAAGACCGTGCGATCGAATTCTACAACCTGCTGTCCTCGTTCGACTACATGGCTTCGACCCCGACCCTGTTCAACGCCGGCACCCTGCGTCCACAGCTGTCGAGCTGCTACCTGACCACCGTTCCGGACGACCTGTCGGGCATCTACCACGCGATCCACGACAACGCCATGTTGTCGAAATTCGCCGGTGGTCTGGGCAACGACTGGACGCCGGTGCGCGCACTGGGTTCGTACATCAAAGGCACCAACGGCAAGTCGCAAGGCGTGGTTCCGTTCCTCAAGGTTGTGAACGACACCGCCGTTGCCGTTAACCAGGGTGGCAAGCGCAAAGGCGCAGTCTGCGCTTACCTGGAAACCTGGCACATGGACATCGAGGAGTTCATCGAACTCCGCAAGAACACCGGTGATGATCGTCGTCGTACCCACGACATGAACACTGCCAACTGGATCCCTGACCTGTTCATGAAGCGCGTCTTCGATGACGGCAAATGGACCCTGTTCTCGCCGTCCGAAGTACCGGATCTGCACGACCTGACCGGCAAGGCCTTCGAGGAGCGTTACGAGTACTATGAAGCGCTGTCCGAGTACCCGGGCAAGATCAAGCTGTTCAAGACCATCCAGGCCAAAGACCTGTGGCGCAAGATGCTGTCGATGCTGTTCGAAACCGGCCACCCTTGGTTGACCTTCAAAGACCCGTGCAACCTGCGTAGCCCGCAGCAGCACGTGGGCGTGGTTCACAGTTCGAACCTGTGCACCGAGATCACTTTGAACACCAACAAGGACGAGATCGCCGTCTGCAACCTGGGCTCGATCAACCTGCCGAACCACATCGTCAACGGCAAGCTCGACACCGCCAAGCTCAAGCGCAGCATCGATGTAGCCGTGCGCATGCTCGATAACGTTATCGACATCAACTACTACTCGGTTCCGCAGGCCAAGAACTCCAACTTCCGTCACCGTCCGGTCGGTCTGGGCATCATGGGCTTCCAGGACGCGCTGTACCTGCAGCACATCCCTTACGGTTCCGACGCTGCCGTCGAATTCGCCGACAAGTCGATGGAAGCCGTCAGCTACTACGCGATCCAGGCCTCTTGCGACCTGGCCGACGAGCGCGGTGCTTACGAGACGTTCCAGGGTTCGCTGTGGTCCAAAGGCGTACTGCCGCTGGATTCGCAACAGATCCTGATCGAGCAGCGTGGCCAGAAGTACATCGACGTTGACCTGAACGAATCCCTCGACTGGGCACCGGTTCGCGCCCGTGTACAGAAAGGCATTCGTAACTCCAACATCATGGCCATCGCACCGACCGCGACCATCGCCAACATCACTGGCGTATCGCAGTCGATCGAACCGACCTACCAGAACCTGTATGTGAAATCGAACCTGTCGGGCGAATTCACCGTGATCAACCCGTACCTGGTCCGCGACCTCAAGGCTCGCGGTCTGTGGGACTCGGTCATGATCAACGACCTGAAGTACTACGACGGTTCGGTGCAGCAGATCGAGCGCATCCCGCAAGAACTCAAAGAGCTCTACGCGACTGCCTTCGAAGTGGACACCAAGTGGATCGTTGACGCGGCCAGCCGTCGTCAGAAGTGGATCGATCAGGCTCAATCACTGAACCTGTACATCGCTGGCGCATCGGGCAAGAAACTCGACGTGACCTACCGCATGGCCTGGTACCGTGGTCTGAAAACCACTTACTACCTCCGTGCCCTGGCCGCGACCAGCACCGAGAAATCGACCATCAACACCGGCAAGCTGAACGCTGTTTCCAGCGGCGGCAACCACGGTGACGATTCGGTCCTGGCAGCTCCTGCCGGCCCGGCTCCAGTGCCAAAGGCTTGCGCGATTGACGAGCCGGATTGCGAAGCTTGCCAATAAGCTGAGTGAGTTCAGGTGTCGCGAGATGCCTGAATAAAGAAACCCCCGACAGACCTCTGGTTTGGCGGGGGTTTTCTTTTGGCTCGGCTTTTTACCGCCAGGATCAAAATCAAAAGCCCCCTCACCCTAACCCTCCCGAAACGTCGGACCGCCCGAGGGAGAGGGGACTGACCGAGGTGCCGAAGAAAAATACGCCGACGTGGGATACCGAGGTGAATATAGTTTTTGAAAAGTACGCAACCCCGCTTCAGATTTTGCTCCACCACCACTCAACAGGATGAGCGTTAGCTCGGCTGCAGCTCTTGATCTCAAGCGCCCGTCGACAGGCTGAGTGGAGGGATTGATCCGGGGTGGGAGCGAAGCGACGTTCGACGAAGTCGAACACATCGAGAGGAGGTGCAGCGCAGCAAACCGGAGGCGATGCACCCGGAACAATCCCGGAGCGAAGGAACCCCGAGCCCCAGCGAGCGGGCCGAACGTCAGGGAAAAGACCTTTGGTTACTTTGGGGCTTTTGCCAAAGTGACCCGCCGTAAGGGCGGAACCACAAGTCGCAACACCCAAAGCATAGGATCCACCCAAACCCAACCCAAAAAAAAGCCCCTCAAAAGAGGGGCTTCCTTCACAACCAAAAACCCAGAATCAAGCCATCTGAATAATGGTCTGCATAATCGTGCTCTGAGTCGAAATGGTCTTGGCGTTCGCCTGATAGTTCGATTGACCCTTGATCAGATCAACCAACTCATTAGTCAGGTTAACGTTCGACTCTTCCAGCGAGTTGGAAGCGATCGAACCCAAAGTACCGGTTTCCGGCGCGTCATAACCCGGAATACCCGAAGCGAAAGTCTCTTTCCAGCTAGTACCACCGACAGCCTGCAAACCCTGCTCGTTGGTGAAGCTGGCGAGTGCAACCTGGCCAATCGCCTTGCTCTGGTTGTTGCTGAAGTTGGCAAACAGCGTACCGGTACCGTCGATGGTCAGGTTAGTGATCTGGCCAGTAGCATAACCATCCTGAGTCGGGATCGAACGCGCAGTATCAGCGTTGTACTGGGTGGTCTTGGCCAAGGAGATGGTCACACCTGCCGCGTTGGCAGCCGCGCCGTTTGGCGTGAAGGTGCCATTGGTGACTGTTCCCGGTACCCAACCCGTAAGCCTCAAATCGCTACTGATGATCGGATTCGGCGCTGGAGGCGGCAACGTGCTAGGTGTACTCACCTGAGTCAGTTTGCCGGAGCTGTCGAACGTCAAAGTCGAAGCAATCGGCGGGGTAGCCGCGTTGGTTGGATTACTGCCGGTAGCATCCGGATTACGCCCATCGACCAGGGTGTAAACCTTCCAGGTGTTTTCGCCAGTCTTGACCATGTACTGATCCATGACGTGGGAGTTGCCCTGAGTGTCATAGATCGGGGTACTGAAAGACTTGGTGTAGGTCTCGGTCTTGCTCGGGTCGAACTTGCCAGCCGCTACCGTGTCATTAATCACCGGTGCCGACGAGTTCAGGTTGATGCTCGAAGTCACGGACGAACTGGCCTTCGGTGCCAGGTTCGAGGTGTCGATCTTCAGGTCGGTCAACACGCCGTTGATGATCTTGCCGTTGGCATCCACACCGTAACCCTGCAGACGCGAGGTGTAGTCGGTGTTGGTGATGTAACCGGCATTGTCGACCTTGAACGTACCGGCACGGGTGTAGGACACCGATCCGTTGTTGCTCATGGTGAAGAAGCCCGAACCGTTGATGCCCATGTCGAGCACGTTACCGGTGTTGCTGATGTCACCCTGGGTGAACTGCTGCGAAACGTTAGCCAGGCGCACACCGTTACCGATGACCTTGCTGCCGCTGCCCAGCTTGGTCGCCGAATAGACGTCTTCAAATTCTGCGCGGGAGGACTTGAAACCGGCGGTCGCGACGTTGGCGATGTTGTTGCCGGTCACGTCCAGTTGTTTGTTGGCTGCATAGAGACCGCTAAGGCCGATATTGAAAGACATATTCCACTCCTTTGTGCCGGTTAGTCGGCTCTATATACCAATGGTTTGTACTTTGGACAGGGCGACGGAGCCCTTGCCGGCCAGGTTGAGCATCAGCTCGCCACCGGTCTGGCTGATCGTCACGCTGTTGACCGTCGCTGGCAGGTAAGTCGCCAGGTCCGTCGCGGTGCCGTTGATCGGTGCGTTGGCCTTGAAGGTGTAAGTACCGACGGGCACTACGGTACCGCCGGAATCCTTGCCATCCCAAGTAAAACTGGCGGCGCCAGCGGCGCGGCTGCCCAAGTCGATGGTGCGAACTGCTTTGCCGTCCTTGTCGGTGATGGTCACGGTGCCGCCCGCGATGGACGATGGCACTGTGACCGAACCGGTCAGGCCTTTGGTCGGGTCGTCAAGCTGTGCCGTGTTGGTTTGCACGATCACATTGCGGCCAACCAGAGACGAGGCCTGCAACGCTTGTGAAGAGTTGTAGTTGCCGGCCAGACCACTCACGGTGGAGTTCAGCGTGGTGATGCCTTCAAGGCTGCTGAACTGAGCCAACTGGGCAACGAATGCACTGTTGTCCTGCGGGTCCAGCGGGTTCTGGTTTTTCAGCTGGGTCACCAGCAATTGCAGGAACGCATCTTTGCCCAGAGCTTTGCCGCCCGTAGCGCTGTTGGTCGCCGAAGCAATGCCGTCGGTGGTGGTGCTACTGGTCTTCTTCGTGGAGTTGGCCAGTATGTCGTTCATGCTCAGCTTGCTGGTGGTGTCGGAAACACTCATGGCAGTCGCCCCTTGTTACTGACCGAGGGTCAGTACTTTCTGCATCATGGTTTTGGCGGTATTCATCATTTCGGCGTTGGTCTGGAAGGACCGGCTCGCGGAAATCATGTCAGCCATTTCTTCCACCACGTTGACGTTCGGGTAAAAGACGTAACCCTTGGCGTCGGCAGCCGGGTGATTCGGCTCGTAGCGCGCTTCGAGGTTGCTCTGGTCTTCGACCACGCCCATCACCTGCACGCCCTGACCGGCAGCGTCCTGGTTCTGGAACAACGAGTCGCTGCCGCCGCTCTGGCCACCCTGGAACATGGTGGCGAACACCGGGTGACGGGCGCGATAGGTCTGGTCGATGCTCGACGAGACGGTTTCGGCGTTGGCGATGTTCGAAGCCACGGTGTTCAGACGCGTGGTCTGCGCGCTCATGCCGCTGCCGGCAATGTTGAAAACGCTGGACAGGGACATGGATTACTCTCCGCGCAGGGCTGATACCAGCCCTTTGAATTTGCTGTTGAGCAGGGTGAAGCTGGCCTGGAAGCCAACGGCGTTTTCCGCGTAATTCGACTGCTCAAGTTGAGCGTCCACGGTGTTCTGGTCGATCGACGGTTGCATCGGCGTGCGATACATCAGCGATTCGTCGCCATTGCCCAGGCCTTCAGCTTCGATGTGACGGCTGTTGGTCTTGTTCAGGGCGATGGTGCCGTTCTGGTTTTTCTGCGTCTGTGCTTCGAGCACTTTGGAGAATTCCAGATCCCGAGCCTTGTAGTTCGGGGTATCGGCGTTGGCGATGTTATTGGCCAACACTTCAGCGCGCTGGGCGCGGAAGCCCAATGCCTTTTCGTGAATGCCGAGCGCTTTATCGAAGCTGATGCTCATGTCGGGACCTTCAGGTAACCGGATTTTTCGTAACTGAGCTTTAGCAAGCCGCGTGCCAGTTTGCAAAAGCCCGGATTCCGGGGCTTTGCGGGCAGTGGCAAAGCGGCAATGCCAGAAAAGCGGCAACCGGTTTCCGCCAGATGCCGCTTTTCTGCCGCTTGCCGTCACCGCATAAACGCCGGGCATAAAAAAACGGGAGCCCCTGAGGACTCCCGTTCTGGTGTTGCCGGTGTTGATCATTTCGCCTGGTAGATGATCCCCGGGCTGCACTGAACCATCTGGTAATGATCCGGCAAACCGTTCAGCGCTTCGGAAGCGCCAAGGAACAGATATCCGCCCGGCTTCAGCGTGCTGTGGATGCGCAACAGGATGTCTTTCTTCACCTCGGCGGAGAAGTAGATCAGCACGTTGCGGCAGAACACGATGTCGAACTTGCCCAGGCTGGCGTAGCTGTCGAGCAGGTTGAACGAGCGGAACTCCACACGACTTTTGATCGGCGCCTTGATTGCCCAGCGACCTGGCCCTTTCGGGTCGAAGTAGCGTTGCAGGCGATCAGGCGACAAACCGCGGCCGATGGCCAGGCTGTCGTACTCGCCGGTCTTGCAGTTGTTGAGCATGCTGCCGGACAGATCGGTGGCAACAATCTGCACGCCCATTTTCAGCTGACCGTGGTTGCTGCGCTCGAACTCGTCGATCGACATCGACAGCGAGTACGGTTCCTGACCCGACGAGCAAGCCGCCGACCAGATCCGCAGACGCTGGTTGGGAGCAGCCTTGATCGCTTCCGGCAGTACCTTGTTCTTCAAGACTTCAAACGGATAGGTGTCACGAAACCACAAGGTTTCGTTGGTCGTCATGGCATCGACCACCTGCTCGCGCAAACCGCTGCGCGGCTGGGTCTGGATGCGCTGTACCAGCTCACCCAGGGACTTGATGCCTTGCACTTCCATCAGTTTGTTGAGACGGCTCGAGACCAGATACTGCTTGTTTTCACCGAGCAAAATGCCACAGGCTTTTTCCAGGAAGACCCGGAACTGTTCGAAATCCAAATTACCCGTAGACAAAGATGCCGCCTCTTAAATCGTGTTGACCGCCAGGAGCAAAAGGCTCCTAGCTGATATCTGCTGCTTTGATCCGGTCGACTACCCGGGATGCCAGGTCATCAGGGCGGAATTTGGCCAGAAAGTCATCGGCACCGACTTTCTTGACCATCGCCTGATTGAACACTCCCGACAACGAAGTATGCAGGATGATATGGAGCTTTTGCATGCGCGAGTCGCCGCGGATCTCGGCCGTCAGGGTGTACCCGTCCATCTCCGGCATCTCGATGTCGGAGATCATCATCAGGAACTCTTCTTCCGGCTTCTTGCCTTCGTCGACCAGTTTGCGCAGGTAATCCAGCGCTTGCCGACCGTCGTTCAACGCCACCACTTCGACACCAATCGTCTGCAGACAACGCGTCACCTGCTTGCGCGCCACCGACGAGTCATCGACCGTCAGCACCCGCAACGACAACGCTTTGGTCTGCGTCTCGACATCGACCACGCCGACCGAAATCGCTTCCGGCGTCGGTGCGACTTCCGCCAGCACTTTTTCGACGTCGATGATTTCGACTAACTGATTGTCCACTCGAGTCACAGCGGTCAGGTAGTGATCGCGCCCCGTCCCCTTCGGTGGTGGATGAATCTCTTCCCAGTTCATGTTCACGATGCGTTCCACCGAGCGCACCAGGAAACCCTGGGTCTTGGTGTTGTACTCCGTGATGATCACGAACGGGTTGTTCTTGTCTTTCAAAGCACCCGAGCCGGTCGCCATTGCCAGATCAAGGATCGGAATGGTTGCCCCCCGGATATTCGCCACCCCGCACACGACAGGACTGGACTTGGGCATCAGTGTCAGCTTGGGGCATTGCAGCACCTCGCGCACTTTGAACACGTTGATCCCGTATAGCTGTTGGCCGTCGAGACGGAACAACAACAGCTCCAGGCGATTCTGCCCTACCAGTTGCGTGCGCTGGTTCACCGAATCCATTACACCAGCCATGCCCAGACTCCTACACCAACGCCAAGTGTTGTTGCGACGCACATTCATTGCTAAACGGCACGGCGCTTGCTTTTTAACTCGTATGAACGCTCAAACGACATTATTCCGACACCTGACATCTCCCCTCCGCAGAGGGCTTTGCGCGATGTCCGCCATTTGCTGCTTTTACGCTGGCAGCCCTGCCGTTGCTGATACGGTTACCATGCCTGACATGCTTATCGGCGTGACTCAGGGCTTTCTTGAATTCACCGTAGAAGACTATCTGGCCAGCAGTCAAACCGAAGGCCGCTACGAGATCGAGGTCAACCAGCTCGATCCTCGTATGCGCATGCCTATGTGCGACAAGGAATTGACAGCCACTCTGGAGAGTCCGGCACGCCCTCTGGGACGGGTTACGGTCAAGGTTCGCTGCGAGGGCGCATCGCCCTGGACGGTGTTCGTACCCGCTCAAGTCCGCCTGTTTCGCGAGATTGTGACGACCACGCGCCCGCTCAAACGCGCAGGCATTATCGAGCCTCAGGACGTAACCTTGCGTGAGCGCGATATCAGCCTGATCAACCAAGGTTTTTTGACGTCGGTGGATGAAGCGATCGGGCAGAAATTAACCCGACCAACGGTAGCTGATCAGGTGATTACGCTGGTGCATCTGGAGCAAGCCGAAGTGGTGCGCAAGGGCGATCAAGTGGTAATCACCGCGCGCAGCGGCACGATGGCCGTGCGCATGCCGGGTGAAGCCCTGGCCAACGGTGGCCTGAAAGAACAGATCCGCGTGAAAAACCTCAATTCGCAACGGGTCATCAAGGCGCAGGTGGTCGCGCCTGGCCAAGTGGAAGTCGCGATGTAGCGAGATGGAAAACTGGCGCTGGGCCGAGCTGTTCCCTAAACTGTGGCGCATCGGACCTGCATGCAAACTCATGGGTAAATGAGTCTAAAGTTTTCCAGGGGATGGCCGAAAACATGGCAAGCGTCCAAATTCCCAGAGGTTTTTATCATGGTCATCGATTTCAGCCGTTTGAACAGCTCCTCGCCACTTACCGGCAGTACACGTACCAGCAACGCCAGGGAAACCGCCGAAACCGGCACCTCCGCGCCGCTGAATACCCCGGCCGAACAGGCCAGTACCGCTAAAGCCGGGGAATCGGTACACCTCAGCAATGAGGCTCAACAGTTGCAGAAGGTCACTGACAAGCTGCGCGATCAGCCTGCCGTCGACAATGCCCGTGTGGCCGAGTTGAAAGCAGCGATTGCCGATGGCAGCTATAAAGTCGACAGCAACCGTGTAGCCAGCAAACTGCTCAACTTCGAAGCCCAGCGCTAGGCTTTCGCCGGCGCCAGGCTTTTGGACGCTTAAAACCCAAGGCCAGCCATGCACGACACTAATTTACTGCAACTGATCACCGACGACTTTGCTCCAGCTCAACAATTGCTGGAGTTATTGCAATCCGAGTCCCTCGCCTTGCACGGTCGCGACATGCCGGTGCTGGAAGAAATTCTGGCGCGCAAACAGGCGCTGATCATTCTGCTTGAACAGCATGGCCGCAAGCGTAGCGAAATCCTCGTCAGCCTCAACCTGCCCGCCACCCGCGAAGGCCTGGAGCAACTTGCCAGCCAGTCGAGCATCGGCGCGCAGTTGATGGCTGAGAGCGATGTCCTCACCGATCTGATTGCCCAATGCCAGGCGGCCAATGTGCAAAACGGCCAGTCGATCGTGATCCAGCAGGCCGCCACGGCCAATCAGCTGAAAATCCTCACCGGCGGCGAGCCTCCGGCGCTTTACGATGCCACCGGCACCTTCTCCAAGCTGCAGAAGCCGCGCGCACTCAGTCAGGCATAAGCTGTTCTATGCTTGCGCCCTATCAACACGCGTTACATGCTGGCAAAATGCTGGCTAGCCGTAGTCAAATTTTGTCTGGAGATTGATCTAACGTGTCCAATGATGACGCTCCGCAGCCCCCAAAGGTGCTCACCACGCCCCTGGAAATCTCCAGCAACCTGCGCCAGCTGCAAGAAAGCCATGATCCACTGATCATCACCTTTCACGAGCGCAGTCAGCGCTTCCAGAGCTACCTGATCGAAGTTGATCGGGAATCCGCCACCATCAAGTTCGATGAAATGATCCCGCGCGACGGCGAGCGCTTTCTCGAAGCTGGCGAACCGTTCAAGGTCGAGGGCTTCCATGACGGTGTACGCATTGCCTGGGAATGCACCGGCACGCTGAGCATCAAGGATTCTGATGGCGACCGCTTTTACGTCGGCGACTTGCCCGAAGAAGTGGTTTACCACCAGCGCCGCAATGCCTTTCGCGCTGCCCTGAAACTGGCCGACCTGGTCAGCGTCGTGCTCGGTGGCGAAAAGCTCAAGGCACCGATCGACGGCAAGTTGCTGGACATCTCCGCTACCGGTTGCAAACTGCGCTTCGAAGGCGACATCACCGATCGCCTGCAACTGGGCCAGGTCTATGACCGCCTCGCTGCCGCGCCGCTGTTCGGCAACCAACCGGTCTCGGTCGAGTTGCGTTATCTGCACTTCGAAGAAAAACTCAACATTACCTTCGCCGGCCTGCGTTTCCACAACATCAGTGGTCCGGCCGCGCGCAATGTCGAGCGCTTCGTCTATCAGTTGCAACGTGAAGCACGGCGTTTCGACAAAGACGATATGTGATCGAATACGCAATGAAAAACGGGCAGTCCTTTGCGGTGACTGCCCGTTTTTTTGTGCCTGAGATTTAAGGTCGGGCCTGGGTGAAGCTTGGCCCTTGGGGATCATCCTCAGGTGGGACGGTGTGCGCATCCTGCTCGGTTTCGGGCTCAGGTTCCGGCTCGGGATCAACCGGATTCTGCATCTGCTCCTGCACCACGTGCTCATCCACCCGCGGATCGAGCGCTGCCACCAGCGGCGAACTGGACATGCTGTCCGGCATTGCAACGTGGTGCAGCGGCGCATCCTCGACCTGATGCATGTTGGTCACGGCTTTCGGCCGGATGCGCCACACCAGTACCAGCGCAAAGAAGGTGAAGAACGCGTACAGGCTTTGCGGCCCGAACAGCTTCATCAGCACGCCTGCCGCCAACGGCCCAATACTCGCACCGACGCCATAGGTCACCAGCAGCATCGCCGTCAGCGAAACGCGCCGATCGCCCTCGACGTGGTCGTTGGAAAACGCCACAGCCAGCGGATACAGACAGAACTGCACCAGCGAACACAGGAAGCCGACGATAAACAGCACTTCCAGCGGCACGCTTGGCATGATCGCCAACGGCAACGCGGCCACTGCCAGAAACATCGCAAAACAACGAATCAGCAACGCGCGGTCATAACGGTCGGACAACCAGCCCAGCGGCCACTGCACCAGCAGACCGGCAAAAATACAGCTACCCATGAACAGACCGACCTGTTCGGTCGACAGCCCTTGCTGCGAAGCATACAACGGCGCCAGACCATAAAACGAACCGATGATCAGACCGGCACCGAGCACCGTACTCAATGACTGCGGAACGCGCTTGATAAAGAAGCGCGGCTCCATCGGCGCCGGGTGTAGCGGTGCCGGGTGAATACGTCGGGTCAAAGTGACCGGCACCAGACACAGCGCGAAGCACAGGGCAACCACCATCAGCAGTTCCAGACCGAGGCCCGGGTGCATGACCAGAATCAACTGCCCGAGCACCAGCCCCAGATACGAGGCAATCATGTAGCCGCTGAACACCAGACCGCGCTGATTGGCGTCAGCCTGTTCGTTGAGCCAGCTTTCGATGACCATGTATTGGCACATCATGCCCAGACCGACGATGGTCCGCAGCACCAGCCACGCCGGCAGCCAGTCCACCAGTCCATGGCCGAGCACCGCCGCACCGACGATCCCCGCGCATGCAGAGTAAGCCCGGATGTGCCCGACGCGGGCGATCAGGCGGTGGCCGATCTTGCCGCCCAGCACCAGACCGAAATAGTTGGCCGCCATCAGCGCACCAACCCACAGACCGTCGACATTATCCGCAGCCAGGCGCAAAGCCAGGTAAGTGCTTAAAAGACCCGAGCCGATCAACATCATCAGCGAGGCGAAATACAATGCTCGAAAGGATTTCCAGATTTGGCGCATCGGCGTTCCGAGCGGCTCCTTGCAGTGATTATCGGGCTATCGAAAAAAGATAGCCCGATGGCGACATTACGTCAGGCCTGGGCTGCTAGAACACGGCGTTCCCAGGGAGTTATTTCGTCAAAGAAACTGGTCAACTCCATGGTTTTCGATGCGATGTAGCCTTCGATGAACTCCTTGCCGAACAGTTCCTTGGCAAGTTGACTGCGTTTCAGACGCTCCAGCGCGGCGTGCAAGGTACATGGCAGCGAAAGATTATCCGGCACTTCGAATTCGCCCTGGATCGCGGCGGTGGGTTCCAGCTCATGCTCGATGCCGTACAGACCGGCAGCCAGGCTCGCAGCAATCGCCAGATACGGGTTGGCGTCGGCGCCCGGCAAACGGTTTTCCACCCGACGGGCGACCGGCGAACTGGCGGGAATACGCAGCCCGGCAGCGCGATTGTCGTGCGACCAGCAGGCGTTGTTCGGCGAAGCGAACGGATGGCACAGGCGCTGGTAGGAATTGACGTTCGGCGCAAACAGCGCGGTGAAGTCCGCCATGCCCGCCTGCTGGCCGCCGATGAAATGGCGGAACATTGCGGTCGGCTGGCCATCGGCGTCGCTGAACACATTTTTGCCACTGTTGATGTCAACGACGCTCTGGTGAATGTGCATCGAACTGCCCGGCGTGTGCGCCAGCGGTTTGGCCATGCACACCACGGTCAGGCCGTGCTTGAGCGCGACCTCTTTGAGCAGGTGTTTGAACAGGAAAGTCTGGTCGGCCAGCAGCAGCGGATCACCGTGCAGCAGGTTGATCTCGAACTGGCTGACACCCATCTCATGCATGAAGGTGTCGCGCGGCAGATCCAGCGCGGCCATGCATTTATAGACTTCGCTGAAGAACGGCCGCAGCCCGTTGTTCGAGCTGATGCTGAACGCCGAATGGCCGTCCTCGCGCCTACCGTCGAGGCCGACTGGCGGCTGGAACGGTTGGGTCGGATCGGTGTTCGGCGCGAACACGAAAAATTCCAGCTCGGTCGCCACCACCGGCGCCAGGCCTCGCGCTGCGTAGCGGGCAATCACCTTTTTCAGCTGGCCACGGGTCGACAGGTTTGAGCCTTCGCCGGTCAGCTCATCCGCGTCGCAAATCGCCAAGGCGCGCGGTTCGTCGCTCCACGGCAAACGGTGAATCTGCGCAGGATCGGCGACCAGTGCGAGATCTCCGTCGTCGCTGCCGTAAAAGCGCGCCGCCGGATAGCCGCCCATGATGCATTGCAGCAGCACCCCGCGCGCCAGTTGCAGACGCCGCCCTTCGAGGAAACCCTCGGCGGTCATTACCTTGCCGCGTGGTACGCCGTTCAAATCCGGCGTGACACATTCAATCTCATCAATGCCCGTCAATCGCTGTGCGAGTGAGCGCTGGCCATCGGTTGTCATGACGCAATCCTTGTTATTGTGCGAGCCGCGAACGGCGACCCGAACAAAATAGGCTCCGGCTGTTCGGAATATCAAGCAGCGTCAAACAAAAAGCTCTGCGTCAGGGCAGATAGATGCTGAACACACCGCCGCCCAACGGTCCGCCATTGCGCAATTCGGTATGCCCGCTAACGCCATTGCGCTGATGCAACGCGGCAATCCGACCGGCGAAGTACAAACCCAGCCCGGTGCTGCCGCTGCTGTGGTTGATGCCCTGCACATAATCGGCCTGACGTTCGAGCATCTCGGCCGGGTAACCCTCGCCGTCGTCATTGATGCTCAGCACCAGTTGCCCGGCTTCGTCGCTGACGGTGATCAGCAGCGATTCGCGGGCATAGCGAATCGCGTTATTGATGCAGTTGCCGAGGACCGAGGCAATCAGCTCGCGATCAAAGAAACCCAACGGACTCAGCGGATCGACTTCATAAGTTGCGAGGATCCCGCGACTGGCGAACACCTCTTGATGCGCCGCCAGTTGCGCTTCGATGAAATCATCCAGCTCGTGATACGCCGGCTGCAACGGCATCTGATTGACGCCGAGCTTATACAGCCCGAGCAACTGCACCAGCATGCCGTTCAGGTGCGCGAACTCGAAGTCCATCACACCCTGCTCCGGGCTGTGCCGCTGTGCTTCGGGCAAACGCGACAGCCACTGGCTGTGGGTCTGCATGAGCATCGCCAGCGAGTTCTTCATGTCGTGCACGGTGGATGCGATCACCGTGGAAAAATCCAGTGCCTGCTCGTCGTGGTTCATTCGCCAAACGCCTTGCTTTTCAGCTTCTGATAGCGCGAAAAACGCGCGTCGGTGTCGGGCATCATGCCCACCAGTTTCAGGCAGGCCCGACATTCTTCCAGCTCCGCCGACGGCACGCTGGTATCGGTACCGTGCAACAGCGACTGCGCCATGTTCAGCGCGATACTGATGTTCTTCGGCTGCATCTTCAGCGCCTTGCGGAATACCTCGCGGGCCTCCACCAGGTTGCCGGTCTTGTACACGCGTACACCCTGCCGGTTTAGATCGGCGGCGGCGTTGCTCGAACTGAGAATGGCCGGGTCATCGGTGAGCTTGGCGATGTCTTTCATCACCGCCGGATCGTCACCGTAGATTTCCGCGCAGCTCTTGAGCATCGAGGTGCCCGCCTCGGCCTGACCGAGCATCTGCAATTGCTTGGCCACCAGCAGCGCTGCCTCCGGACTCATGAACTGCTCCATGCCGTCGAGGCGCAGCATCGCCTGCTCGGTGAGCTTCTCGGCGGTCTCGGCGTCGTTCAGCAACAGACTGGTGGCCTTCATCAGGCGCGCGCGGATCTGCAAACCCGGATCGCTGGGGTTTTCCTTGGCCACAGCGCTGAGCGTAGTGTTGATCTCCAGCCGCGTGCGCGTATCGAGGCCCTTTTCGCTGCCCTTGCTGATCAGCGCATGGGCGAGTCCGAGATTGCTTTCCGCATCCTTGAAACGCGACTGCGCACCTTGCGCCACGGCCTGACGATAAGCCTTCGAAGCGGTGTCGAAGTCTTCGTTGGCCATCGCCAGTTTGCCAAGCAACGCCTGACGCCGCACCGCCAGCGGCGACAGGCGAATGGCTTCTTCCAAAACTTTTTGCGCGCCCTTGCTGTCGCCTTCGGCGATCAGCACATCGGCCATGCCGTCGTACAACGATGGCATCATCGGGAAGACTTTCAGGGCTTTTTCGTACACGCCTTTGGCCTGTGCGACCTGACCGCGCTTGAATAACAATTTGCCCAACCCGGCGAACGCCCACGGCAGCGGCCGATCAGCAATGATGCTGTCGTACAGACGCTCAAGTGCTTCGTTCTGATTGAGATCACGCAGGGCATCGGCGCGATAGCGCAGGCACAGCGGCGAATAGCGGATGTCCTGCTTGCACAGGGCGATGCAGGCGTTGAGCACCTCGACCGGCTTGCCGCGATCAAGCGCTTGCAGAATCGGTTTGAGCAGGGTCTTGCGCTGCTCCAGACGCTCCAGACGCTGAGCCAGCCCGGAGCGGTTGAACGGCTTGGTCAGGTACGCGTCCGGCTCGTGCTCCAAGGCACTGAGCACCATCGCCTGACTGGTCTCGGCGGTGACCATCACGAATACCGCTTCGTGGCTGATCAGCTTTTCCATCATCAAGTCTTCGAGCACCTGCTGGCCGTTCTTCTTGCCGTCGCCGAGGTGGAAATCCTGCAGGATGAAATCGTAGGACTTCTGCGAGCACATTTTCAGCGCCTGCTCGCCGGTGTCGGCGGTGTCCACGTCCTTGACCCCCAGCTCGCGCAGCATCGAGCGCACGGAACTGCGGAAATCCGAAAAATCATCGACGATCAGAAAACTCTTTTGGTGATACGACGACATCAACGATTTCCAGGCAATTGAGAGGATGAACCGGGGGCATTTTTCAGGCGCGCAGATCATAGCTGGCGGCGAAATGCTATCAAGCGATTTCGTGCAAATCTGAAGTTACCGTTGGGGTTATCGGCCACAAGTGGCATTCCCTTGAAGCGGGGCTTCAAGATTCGTTGCGCGACGATTACTCTGCGCGGGTGTTCCCTCCCTACTTCAAGGTTTTGATCGTGAACATCAAAGGACGCTACATCGTGTCGGCTTGCGCGCTGCTGTTTACCCAGCTCGCCACGGCCGCCGGAATGGACTGTGCGAAAGCGGCGAGTGTGGTGGAAATCGCTATTTGTGCGAACAAGCCGTTGTATGAGCTGGATGTGCAGATGGGGGCGGTTTATGGGCGACTAATTAAGGCTGCTACGCAGAGACAGCCTGAGGTGAAGAGCGCCCAGCGGCAGTGGCTGAAGACGCGCGATGCGTGCGGCGAGGATGTCAGTTGCTTGAATCAGCGCTATACGGATCGCTTGCAGGCATTGCACGCGCAGTGGACCGATGCGGTCGCGTATCAACCTGACGATATCGACAAACAGGTCACGGAGGATCTGCAACAACGCATTCGCGATATGAGCAAGGTGTATCCGGAGTTTGCCTTGGAGCGGGCAGTGGGCTCTCTCACGATCAGCAAGGGTCAAACCTCATTCGATGGCGACCCGAATGATGACCCGAGCGAGGATCACACGCTGTTTCCGAAAAAAACTCCCAAGGGCGTCACCCAGGATGAATGGAGGGCGCTGACCGCCTCAGGTCTCGACGCGGATGCGGCGCAAGGCCGGGCCACTTATACATTGATGGATCTGGATGGCGACGGACAGCGCGACTTGCTCATTGCAACCTATACCGGCGGTACTGGGCTGTTTACGTTTTATGACACCCTGCGTCGTGATGGAGGGCGGTTTACTCGCCGATTGACGCCCTACGATCCTGAAGCAGGCGCAGGCAGCTCACTGTTCTCCATAAGTGATCGCGGCGCCGACCAGTGGGCCAGCTGGATCAAATCTCACGGGAGAACGTATCTGGCCTTCCGCGACGGCTCTTACGGTGTTGATGAGCTGTACTTGATCAATCCTTTGAAGATCAACCGTCAGATACCGACGATTACGGTTCGGTATGACTACCGACTGACGGTGCCTCGCAGTCAATATCGCGAGGCAGACAACACCACATACAAGCTTGATCCAGGCTTGCGGAAGACGCTCAGCCGAGCGTTGATCAAATCGAACGCTGGCAAACCTCAGCAACCGAGCGAAAGTACAGCGCCGCTATGCCCCATTCCCGCGTCGGGAGAAGGCGACGACAACTATTCCAGTTACGGTGCAAGTTACTACGCAGTAGAGCCCGTCACGGACATGACGGTGATCATCGGCAACGATTGCTACATCGCAAGGTTGATCAACTGGTATGGACGTTACGGCGAAAAAGACGGGCTGAATGCACTGCTGATGCTGCGCAAGCCAGGTTCTGCAGATCCGGAACAGAGTTACTCGATCAACGGGCGTAGGCATGTGACGCAAGTTAGTTCGGAGGTAAGCGCGCGCGGGGCTGAGTTGTTTTAGCTGCTGACTCTGCGCGATTGAGTGCAACAAAAAAGCCCCACCAGATCGCTCTGCGAGGGGCTTTCGAATATATGGTGTCCCAGGGCAGGTTCGAACTGCCAACCTTCCCCTTAGGAGGGGGATGCTCTATCCAATTGAGCTACTGAGACACAAGTCAGCCGATACGACAGACGGCGTGCATGGTAACGGCCAGGCCTTTATTTGTCATGTCGTCCATAGTGCTTTTTCAGTGTAGGCAGGCGCGTTGCAACGCTGACGGAAGTTTTACCGTGCATTTTGCATCCCAGCACAAACCCGGCAGTGCAAATTGCAATGCACGACGGTTCCAAAATACCTATAAAACCTTGTTTTTAAAGGACTTAACAGCGGTTAGACTGTTGGCACGCTGGCTGCTTTGTCTGTTCTTATAAAGAACGTTCGGAGACTCGCCTGATGAACAGCGCCCTCTTGCTTGCAAACGCAACCGCCCTGGCGGTTCTGGTGGGATTTCATTTTGCCCCCGAGAGCAATGAGCAGGTGGCGCAGCGCATGCCCCATTACCTGCAAGTGCAGCGGGCGCCGCAACTGGCGGTGTTGAGCGATCAGCGTGGTTTTGCGCCGCAGGATGTCAGCGAGACGCTACACACACCGCTTGCGCAGTCGACCGAACGTCTGGTGTTTTGAATCATTTTTCTGGAGTTAAGCATGTCCAAATCAGCCACGGGATTGTTAATCCTCGCGCTCTTGAGCGGCGTTTTGCATTTTTCGCTGTTCGATGAGGCGAAGATTTCCCCGCCTCTGATCAGTTGCGCCGTGTTTGCAGTGGGGTTCATCCTGGCTTTGGTTATTGGCCGCAGAATCAAATTCGATCCTGTTCTGCGTTAAGTCTGATCCACTCCAGCAACCGGGCGACGGTCTCCGCCAGATCGCCCGAGTTATCCAACAGATGAATGGGTGTTTCTCCAAGTGTTTCAGGCGCAACGAACAGCGCATTGCGGCCCAGACGTGCATCAATCTCCGCCAGCCCTTCTCTTCCGCGTTTGACCAGGCGCTGACGCAGCACCTCATCCTTGACCGTCAATAGCACTGGCAGCAGCGTCGGATAGCGCTCCCGCGCCTGCGGCAGGTAACCGCGAGAGCCGTTCACCAGCACATGCTGACCGGATTGCAGCCACCGGTTCATCTCAGCGGGAATGCCGTAATGCAGCCCATTGGCGCGCCATGCCAACGCAAACTCTCCTGCCTCCCGGCGTTTCGCGAACTCCGCAGACGACACGCCGATAGCGTCTTCGCCCACCGACTCCGCCGAACGAGTGATGACTCTGCGTACTACCTCGCAATTCAACTTGAACAACCCATCACGCGCAGCCTCGATCAGGCTGTCTTTGCCGGAGCCCGAGGGTCCCATCAGGTAAATAACCCTGCCATCCATCCTGAAAACGCCCTCCAGCGGGTGTTACCCCTAGTAAATCGGCAAATTGCCACTATCCTGTACAAGGTAGGGAACGAGGGGTTTGAACCGCACAGCATGCACGTTCCGAGGCCTTTGGGCACCACTCGGCGTGTTTCAGGATGCGGTCAACCATGCGGGCCAGAGCAATCTTTTCAAACCAGTCCGCATTTCTGATAATTGGTGCTGGCATTACGCCTTTACCCGGATCAATATTTGTCACAGAATTGGCGCCAATGATCTGGCAATTTTGAGGCATGATGCCCGCCTCTTAGCAATTCAGGTTGAACCATTTGGCGCGGATGCTTGTCCTACCACACATCCTGCGGCCATTCCCGAAACCGCTCCCCTGAACTAACCGGTTAAATATATGCGCCCATTGAAACAGGCAATTTATTCCAGCCGTACGGCTGACAAGTTTGTCGTACGTCTGCCAGACGGAATGCGTGAACGCATTGCCGAAGTGGCTCGCAATCATCATCGCAGCATGAACTCCGAGATCATCGCGCGCCTTGAGCAGAGTCTTATTCAGGAAGGCGCACTGGGCGAAGAGCTGAGCATGCGTCTGGACAGCCCGGAGCTGTCACTGCACGAACGCGAACTGCTGCAACGCTTCCGCCAACTGTCCCACCGCCAGCAGAACGCCTTGGTGTCGCTGATCGCTCACGACGCTGAAATGGCTGCCGACGCTTCCTGATTCATATCGAATATCTCAAGCCAGCATGATTGCTGGCTTTTTTTTGCCCGCAATCTGACTTCAGCGCTTTTGCGCAGGTGTAAAAAAGCCCGCCATTTCGGCGGGCTGTTTCGATGCAGCAAGATCAGAGCAGGAAGATTGTCGCCAGCCCGAGGAAGATGAAGAAGCCACCACTGTCGGTCATGGCCGTGATCATCACACTCGCGCCCATTGCCGGGTCGCGCCCCATCTTCGCCAGCGTCATCGGGATCAACACCCCCATCAGCGCCGCCAGCAGCAGGTTGAGCGTCATCGCCGCTGTCATCACCACACCCAGCGACCAGCTGCCATACAGCAGATAGGCGACTACACCGATCACCCCGCCCCACACCAGACCGTTGATCAAGCCAACTGCCAGCTCCTTGCGCATCAGACGCGAGGTGTTGCCGGTACTGACCTGATCGAGCGCCATCGCGCGTACGATCATGGTGATCGTCTGGTTACCCGAGTTACCGCCAATGCCCGCCACGATCGGCATCAGCGCCGCGAGGGCTACCAGCTTCTCGATCGAGCCTTCGAACAGGCCAATCACTCGCGATGCGATGAATGCAGTGATCAGGTTGACCGCCAGCCACGCCCAACGGTTGCGCAGGGATTTCCACACGGAGGCGAAGATGTCTTCCTCTTCGCGCAGACCAGCCATGTTGAGAACTTCGCTTTCGCTCTCTTCACGGATCAGGTCGACCATTTCATCGATGGTCAGACGGCCGATCAGCTTGCCGTTCTTGTCGACCACCGGGGCCGAGATCAAGTCGTAACGCTCGAACGCCTGAGCGGCGTCGTAGGCGTCCTCATCCGGGTGGAAACTCACCGGATCGCTGGCCATGACTTCCGCCACCTGCTTGTCCGGGTCGTTGACCAGCAGACGCTTGATCGGCAGCACGCCTTTGAGCACGCCGTCGTAATCGACCACAAACAGTTTGTCGGTATGCCCCGGCAGCTCTTTGAGACGGCGCAGATAGCGCAGAACCACTTCGAGACTGACGTCTTCACGAATGGTCACCATCTCGAAGTCCATCAGCGCACCGACCTGCTCCTCGTCGTAGGACAGGGCCGACCGCACGCGCTCACGTTGTTGGTTATCCAGGGTCTCCATCAGCTCATGGACGACGTCTCGCGGCAGCTCGGAAGCCAGGTCAGCAAGTTCGTCGGCGTCCATGTCCTTGGCGGCAGCCAGGAGCTCGTGATCGTCCATGTCGGCGATCAGCGTTTCACGGACGGAGTCGGATACTTCGAGAAGAATGTCGCCGTCGCGGTCGGCCTTGACCAGTTGCCAGAGCGTCAGACGGTCGTCCAGCGGCAAGGCTTCAAGAATATAGGCGACGTCGGCGGAGTGCAGATCATCGAGTTTGCGTTGCAACTCGACGAGGTTCTGCCGGTGGACCAGGTTTTCGACCCGGTCATGATTTGCGCCTTCCTGGCGATGCGTCAGGTCTTCGACGACCCGCTGGCGCTGCAGCAGCTCAACGACTTGAGCCAGGCGATCCTGCAGGCTTTCCTGTGTTTTCTTTACTTCGATTTGAGACATAGGCGAACTCCACTCCCAGCAGCGGGGCACGCCGGAAGGATCAATCAGTCAATTCATGATTGGAAAAACGGGATACTGAACAACTACTGGGTAAGTCCATGGAGGTTTTCCATAAGCCCCGGCGGGGCTGACGGGCGCAATGATACACCGCCTGACGGTTTTAAACGTTAAAAAATCCAGCTTGAAACAAGCGCTTGCGAGACAAACCTGAGCGCCGCGCTGATCCATGCAAGTGCGACGACTCATCCTGAAAAGAAAGCACACTCGCGGCAGACGGCGCAGCGACTAACCTTGACCGGGTAACGTCATGGAGGACGTCGAATGCCATTGAAAACAGCTCGTTTTGTACTGACCACCCTGCTCTGCCTGCCTCCCGCCGCGAATGCGGCCACTCTGCATCGCTGCGAAGCGCCTGACGGCAGCATCACGTTCACCACGCTTAGTTGCGCGAATGACGAGCAGCTGTCGCTACAGGAAGTTCGGCCCTACTCGCCCGGCTCGACCGTGACACTGCTACCCGAGGCGCGCCACGAAGAAACATCCGGTATGAATAGCAGAACCCGCCAGTTGGGCGTCATCGGACGAAACCATGACAAATGTGGAGATCTGATCGACGCCAGACAACGGCGTGAAGCAATCATCAATCAGCGCGTGGTCGTCGGCATGAATCAGCAGGATGTAGAGAGCGCACTCGGCAAACCGGACAAGGTCGGCATTCGCAATTCGACCACGACCTATCGCTACGACCTCAAGAAAGGCCGAAGTGCACAAATTGATTTTGATGAGAAAGGCTGCGTGTCCGGAAAAGCCAAATCCCGGACAGCAAAAAGCCCGCGTTAAACGCGGGCTTTTCGGTATATGGTGCACTCGACAGGATTCGAACCTGTGACCGCTCGGTTCGTAGCCGAGTACTCTATCCAGCTGAGCTACGAGTGCATTTGTGTTTTTAGACCAGATCACAACTGGTTGAAACCAAGTTGATCGCATTACTGCAATTAACTCTTAAATGGTGCACTCGACAGGATTCGAACCTGTGACCGCTCGGTTCGTAGCCGAGTACTCTATCCAGCTGAGCTACGAGTGCATTTGTGTTTGATAGACCAGATCACATCTGGTTGAAGCCAAGTCATTTGCATCGCTGCAATTGACTCTTAAATGGTGCACTCGACAGGATTCGAACCTGTGACCGCTCGGTTCGTAGCCGAGTACTCTATCCAGCTGAGCTACGAGTGCATTTGTTGCGCCGCATTATAGCCCGTCCAATCTCTATTCCAACCACTTTTTCTAGTAATTTCAACAACTTACCGAAAAAGCCAGATTACGACGTACTAA
Organism: Pseudomonas sp. P4795; assembly: GCF_048822895.1. NCBI lineage: Bacteria > Pseudomonadati > Pseudomonadota > Gammaproteobacteria > Pseudomonadales > Pseudomonadaceae > Pseudomonas > Pseudomonas sp. P4795. The sequence continues at coordinate 438,518 of NZ_JBMFBT010000002.1, forward strand.
GCAAATAATGGCGGAGAACGGGGGATTCGAACCCCCGACACCCTTTTGAGGTGTACTCCCTTAGCAGGGGAGCGCCTTCGGCCACTCGGCCAGCTCTCCGCAACACGGGGCGTATCTTAACCAACCTTTTCCCCGTTTGCAAACATAAAAAACGATAAAAATTAATGGCTTGGTTCTTCGTCCTTCTCTTTCTTTATACGCAGGTAAATTTCTTCACGGTGCACGGCAACCTCTTTCGGGGCGTTGACGCCGATACGCACTTGATTTCCTTTAACGCCGAGCACCGTCACGGTGATTTCGCCATCACCAATGATCAGGCTTTCCGCGCACCGACGGGTCAGAATCAGCATACCTTTATCCTCACGCAATTCAGTTCAGGGACAACAGTCTGGAAAAAAAGGCACCCGACCTACAACCGGAGCGATCGCAGCCCTACATGCCTGAGTATTGACCAGCGCGCGCAAAAGAACAGATCCAGCGGCGCGCCATTCAAAAAATAAAGGGCGCGGTCAGACCGCGCCCTTCAGACAACGCATCACTCGCCCTGACGGGCCGGAGCGTCGAGTTCGAAAGCCGTGTGCAGGGCGCGCACAGCCAGTTCCAGGTATTTCTCTTCGATCACCACGGAAACCTTGATTTCCGAAGTCGAGATCATCTGGATATTGATGCTTTCTTTTGCCAGGGATTCGAACATGCGGCTGGCCACGCCTGCGTGGGAACGCATGCCGACGCCAACGATCGAGACCTTGGCGATCTTGATGTCGCCCACCACTTCACGGGCACCGATCTCGCGAGCGGTGTTTTCCAGCACGGTCTGTGCGGCCTGGAAGTCATTACGGTGCACGGTGAACGTGAAGTCGGTGGTGTTATCGTGCGCAACGTTCTGCACGATCATGTCGACTTCGATGTTCGCGCCACTGATCGGGCCAAGAATCTTGAAAGCTACGCCCGGGGTGTCTGGCACACCACGGATGGTCAGCTTGGCTTCATCGCGATTGAAAGCGATGCCGGAAATGATCGGCTGTTCCATGGTTTCCTCTTCATCAATAGTAATGAGGGTACCCGGACCCTCCTTGAAGCTGTGCAGTACGCGCAGCGGGACGTTGTACTTGCCGGCGAATTCCACCGCGCGGATCTGCAGCACCTTGGAACCGAGGCTGGCCATTTCCAGCATCTCTTCGAAGGTGATCTTGTCCAGACGCTGAGCGACGGACACCACTCGCGGGTCGGTGGTGTACACACCATCAACGTCGGTGTAGATCTGGCATTCGTCAGCCTTCAGCGCAGCGGCGAGCGCCACACCGGTGGTGTCCGAACCGCCACGCCCCAGCGTAGTGATGTTGCCGTGCTCGTCGACGCCCTGGAAACCAGCAACAACCACAACGCGGCCAGCCTTCAGGTCACCACGAATCTTCTGGTCATCAATCTGCAAGATACGCGCTTTATTGTGCGCGCTGTCCGTCAGGATCCGCACCTGATTGCCGGTGTACGACACCGCCGGCACACCGCGCTTGATCAGCGCCATAGCCAACAGTGCGATGGTCACCTGCTCGCCAGTGGAAACGATCACGTCCAGTTCACGCGGAACCGGTTGCTCGTCGCCACTGATTTGCTTGGCCAGATCGATCAGACGGTTGGTCTCGCCGCTCATTGCAGACAGCACAACCACCAGGTCATCGCCGGCATCGCGGAATTTCTTAACCTTGTCGGCGACCTGCTCGATTCTCTCGACAGTACCGACCGAGGTGCCTCCAAATTTCTGTACGATCAAAGCCATTTCAAAGCCGCCTCTGCCCATGAAGGGCGCCCAATAATCACTCGAACAGCCGTCGGTCCCGCCACTAGACAGCGGGGCCGACGGGCCGTCTTATAAACCCTGCTCGACGAATGGAACGGTCAGCGCCAGTGCGCCATCCAGTGCGCCGGCGTCAATACCACCGCCCTGCGCCATGTCCGGACGACCGCCGCCCTTGCCGCCCACTGCCGCAGCAGCCTGTTTCATCAAATCACCGGCTTTGAGTTGGCCAGTCAGGTCTTTGGTCACGCCTGCAACCAGAACGACCTTTTCCTCATGGACACTGCCGAGCAGGATCACTGCGCGGCCGAGTTTGTTTTTCAGTTGATCGACCAGCGCCAGCAGCGCCTTGGCGTCCTGACCGTCGAGACGCACGGCCAGCACTTTCACGCCTTTGACATCCAGTGCCGAGGCCGACAGATCGTCGCCCGCAGCGCTGGCAGCCTTGGCTTGCAACTGCTCGAGTTGCTTCTCCAGCAGACGGTTGCGCTCGAGCACAGCCGACAGCTTGTCGATCAGGTTGTCGCGGCTGCCCTTGACGAGAGTGGCCGCTTCCTTGAGTTGTTCTTCTGCTGCGTTCAGGTAGGCCAGCGCCGCAGCGCCGGTCACCGCTTCGATACGACGCACGCCCGAAGCCACACCGCCTTCGCTGATGATTTTCAGCAGGCCGATGTCGCCGGTACGGTTGGCGTGGATGCCGCCGCACAGCTCGACGGAGAAATCGCCGCCCATGCTCAGCACGCGCACGTTGTCGCCGTACTTCTCGCCGAACAGCGCCATCGCGCCTTTCTGCTTGGCGGTTTCGATGTCGGTTTCTTCGGTTTCAACCGCAGAGTTCTTACGAATCTCGGCGTTGACGATGTCTTCCAAAGCTTTGATCTGCTCAGGCTTGATCGACTCGAAGTGGCTGAAGTCGAAACGCAGGCGCTGACTGTCGACCAACGAACCTTTCTGCTGAACGTGTTCACCCAGCACCTGACGCAATGCGGCGTGCAGCAAGTGCGTGGCCGAGTGGTTCAGCGCAGTGGCGTGACGCACTTCGGCATCGACATGGGTTTCAACCGGCGCGCCAATGGTCAGGCTGCCCGACGCCAACACGCCGTGGTGCAGGAATGCGCCGCCAGTCTTGGTGGTGTCGCGTACGTCGAAGCGTGCGTTGCCGGCCTGAAGGAAACCGCAGTCGCCGATCTGGCCGCCGGATTCAGCATAGAAAGGCGTCTGGTTGAGAACGATCACGCCCTCCTCGCCTTCACTGAGTACGTCGACCGACTGGCCTTCTTTATAGATGGCGACAATTTTCGCCGAACCGCTGGTGGCCTTGTAGCCGGTGAACTCGGTGGCCACGTCGACTTTGACCAGCGTGTTGTAGTCCAGACCAAACGAACTGGCGGAACGTGCACGGACGCGCTGGGCTTCCATCTCACGCTCAAAACCGGCTTCGTCGACGGTCAGGCTGCGCTCGCGGGCGATGTCGGCGGTCAGGTCCATCGGGAAACCGTAGGTGTCGTAGAGTTTGAACACCACGTCGCCCGGCACCACGGTGCCTTTGAGTTCCAGCAGATCCTGCTCGAGAATCTTCAGGCCGTGCTCCAGGGTCTTGGAGAACTGCTCTTCTTCGGCCTTGAGTACGCGCTCGATATTGCTCTGCTGCTTTTTCAGTTCCGGGAAGGCTTCGCCCATCTCGGCGACCAGCGCCGCGACGATCTTGTAGAAGAAGCTGCCGGTAGCGCCGAGCTTGTTACCGTGACGGCAGGCGCGGCGGATGATCCGGCGCAGCACGTAGCCGCGACCCTCGTTGGACGGCAGCACGCCGTCGGCGATCAGGAAACCGCACGAACGAATGTGGTCGGACACAACCTTGAGCGACGACTGATCGCCATTCTCGCAGCCGATGGCGTCGGCCGAAGCTTTCAGCAGGTTCTTGAACAGGTCGATGTCGTAGTTGGAATTGACGTGCTGCATCACCGCACTGATCCGCTCCAGGCCCATGCCGGTATCCACCGACGGCGCTGGCAACGGATGCAACACGCCATCGACGGTGCGGTTGAACTGCATGAACACGTTGTTCCAGATCTCGATGTAACGGTCGCCATCTTCTTCCGGCGAGCCCGGTGGGCCGCCCCAGATGTGGTCGCCGTGATCGTAGAAAATCTCGGTGCATGGGCCGCACGGGCCGGTATCGCCCATGGTCCAGAAATTGTCGGACGCGTATGGCGCGCCTTTGTTGTCGCCGATGCGGATCATGCGCTCGGCCGGCACGCCGATTTTCTGGGTCCAGATGTCATACGCTTCGTCGTCCGAGGCGTACACGGTGACCCAGAGTTTTTCCTTCGGCAGTTGCAGAACGCCGGTCAGGAAGGTCCAGGCGTAGGTGATCGCGTCGTGCTTGAAATAGTCACCGAAGCTGAAGTTACCGAGCATTTCGAAGAACGTGTGGTGACGAGCGGTATAACCGACGTTTTCCAGGTCACTGTTCTTGCCACCGGCGCGCACGCATTTCTGGCTGCTGGTCGCACGGGTGTACGCACGTTTTTCCTGGCCCAGGAAGCAGTCCTTGAACTGGTTCATCCCCGCGTTAGTGAACAGCAGGGTTGGATCGTTGCCCGGAATCAAAGAGCTGGAGGCTACACGGGTGTGACCTTGTTCTTCGAAGAAGCGAAGGAAGGCTTCACGGATTTCTGCGCTTTTCATTAGGTTCTTCCACGGAGGCTGCGGCCAAAGGCCTGTGCGAAACGTCAACAGACGAAGCGACGGCAAAGGGCCGCATTATATCGGCCCTGCGCGCGGGGTACAGCGTGTTTATACGATAGAAACGGTCAATTGGACGGCTAACGCTGTCAGTTGCGCGAAAACTCGACGAATGTCGCGATCACTTGCTCGATTTGCGCGCGACTGACGTCCATGTGCGTGACCATCCGCAGACGACCGGCAGCACTCAATTTGATCCCACGCTCGGCGGCAAACCGCTTGATCGCTTCGGCCTGGTCGCCGATCTGCAGGTAAACCATGTTGGTCTGCACCGGTTCAACGGCATAACCGGCCTCGCGCAGTCCATCCGCGAGAAACTGTGCATTGGCATGATCATCGGCCAGACGTTCAACGTTGTGATCCAGCGCATACAGCCCCGCCGCTGCCAGCAACCCGGCCTGACGCATGCCGCCGCCGACCATTTTGCGCAGGCGCCGGGCCTTGCCGATCAGCTCCACCGAGCCACACAGCACCGAGCCGACCGGCGCGCCGAGTCCTTTGGACAGGCACACCGAGACCGAATCGAAATGCTGGGTGATGTCCCGCGCATCAACGCCCAGCTTGACCGCTGCGTTGTACAGCCGCGCACCGTCCAGATGCAGCTGGAGGCCGTTGTCCCGAGTGAATTTGCGCGCCCGGACCAGATATTCCAACGGCAGCACTTTGCCCTGCATGGTGTTTTCCAGCGCCAACAGCCGCGTGCGGGCGAAATGGAAGTCATCAGGCTTGATCGCCGCCGCGACCTGATCCAGATCCAGCGAACCGTCAGCCTGCACTTCCAGTGGCTGCGGCTGAATCGAGCCAAGCACCGCCGCCCCACCACCCTCGTATTTGTAGGTATGCGCCTGCTGACCGACGATGTATTCGTCGCCGCGCTCGCAATGCGCCATCAGGCCCAGCAGGTTGCTCATGGTGCCGGTCGGGACAAACAGCGCGGCGGCGAAACCCAGCCGTTTTGCCAGTTCGGCCTCCAGACGATTGACCGTCGGATCTTCGCCGTACACGTCGTCGCCGGTGTCCGCAGCGGTCATCGCGTCAAGCATGGCGGCGGTCGGCTGGGTGACGGTGTCGCTGCGAAGATCGATAACGCTCATGAACCTGGCCTCAATTCAGCAGGGGAAATCCCTTTTCGAAGGGGGATTACTGCGGGCATGGCGCGGATTAATCAAGTCTTACGCAAGGAATAGTCGTTTCTCATCAACAAAAATCTCGATAGCAATCATCACAAAGGCGCAATGCACGGCCCGCGAATCTGTGTTAAAAACGCTGCGCCGCCCGACAAAGGGCGGCACAAACGTTCTCAGGGCGGGGTGCAATTCCCCACCGGCGGTAATTGCGCGCAATGCGCATAGCCCGCGAGCGCTTGGCGACGGACACGGCAATGGCTGTGCTCGACGGCAAGGTCAGCAGACCCGGTGTGATCCCGGGGCCGACGGTCATAGTCCGGATGAAGAGAGAACGGGATTAACGCCAAAGGGCCGCCTGCCGCATTCGTGCGAGTGCGCGCACCCTTGAATCCCTTTCGATTCATATCGCCCTGTTTTTCATACAAAACAGGAGTCAGAACATGCAACCCACCGCAATCGACAGCAAAAGCAAACACTCTCACGGCGAGCGCGTAGCGTTCATCCAGGCCTGCTGGCACAAGGAAATCGTCGATCAGAGCCGTAAAGGTTTCCTCACCGAAATGCTCGCTCAGGGTTATCAGGAATCGGACATCGACTTCTTCGAAGTCGGCGGCGCCTTTGAAATGCCGCTGCACGCCAAGCTGCTGGCGAAAACCGGTCGTTATGCCGGTATCGTTGCGGCAGCGCTGGTGGTGGACGGCGGGATCTACCGTCACGAGTTCGTCGCCCAGTCGGTCGTCAGCGGCCTGATGCAGGTGCAGTTGGAAACCGAAGTGCCGGTGTTCTCGGTGTCCCTGACCCCGCACCACTTCCATGCCGGCGAAGAACACCAGAAGTTCTTCTTCGAGCATTTCGTGCACAAGGGTCAGGAAGCGGCGAAGACTTGTGCGGATACGCTGTTGAAAGTGCGTGCATTGCGCCGCACTGAGCCGCGTGCGGTAGCGGTCTAAACACAGACCGGCTCCTGTAGGAGCTGTCGAGTGAAACGAGGCTGCGATCTTTTGATTTTCAAGAGCAAGATCAAAAGATCGCAGCCTTCGGCAGCTCCTACAGGGTTTTGCATCATCCCATAGATGGGTTTTGTGTCAGGCGAGGTTTTCGTCGGTGCTCGGCACGATCAGGATGCCTGCGCGCAAGCCGTTCTTGACCTTGGGATTGGGGAAGATGATCCGCGCACCCGGTTCTTCGATGACCCAGCGGGTCTGGGCGATGTCTTCGGCCAGAACGTAACCCACTTCCAGTTCAGAAAAGTTCTCGACGTCCGCCGGCAGGTTCAGGCGGAAGCTGTCGCTGTGCTTGATGATCTCGCGCGCCACGCTGAACAGCTGCAAACCGTCCAGCCCTTCTTCGGCCAGCTCTGGCTCATTGCCTTCGATGATCTGTTGCAGGCGGGTTTCCAGCAGAGACACGTTGACGCCGTCGTTGTGCCCGAACGGCCGCGCCTTGCCCAGCTCCAGGGTGAAAGCCTCGGCATCGAGCTTGTCGTAGGTGTAAGAACTGAACACGATTGACGGTTTGTTCTGCAACAGCACCGCCTCCATGCCCGCCGCACGCAGGCGTGCCAGTTCGCGACGTGAATGCTGACGCCCGTCTTTCCACGGATACAAAGCGAACTGCTCGATCTTCGAACCACGGATCGCCGTGTGCAGGTCGTAATGCAGACGCTGACGATCAGGCAGGCTGAAGAAGCTCGCGGCCAGACGTTCCAGCTCACAAGCGCGCAAGGCTTCGGAGCCGCTGCTTTGTTCGTGACGGCCGTTGAACAGCCGATTGACGTCCTGCTCGATGAAGCGCTCGCCTTTGCGAATCGCTTCCGGATTGCCGAACAGAAACAGAATACGTGCGCGCGGCTTCAAGTCGCCGCGAGCGATGTCATGCAGCAACCGATCCAGCAGCTCGATCGGTGCAGTTTCGTTGCCGTGGATGCCGGCCGACAGCAGCAGGTCCAGGCCATTGTCGCGTGCTTCGGGTGGCCGCACTTCCAGCGCACCTTCGCTCAACCAGCGCATCCGTACGCCTTCGACAGTCAGTTGAGTCTTCTCCGCCGGTTCGCGGCCGGCGAGGGTCAGTTCAAGCAGTTTGCCGAGGGCGAGCATAGAGCGTTTTCCTTAATGGTCGTGGTTGCAATCCGGGCCGTGCACGTGGTCTTCGTCGTCGCCGACGTCGGCCGGTTCCATTTCCAGTTGCAGACTTACCAGATTAGTCGCCAATGGGCGCAGCAGCAGGTTGGCGTATTCGGCGTCGCCTTCTTCGACGTCCACGCCGATCAGCAACTGGCCACGGCCGTCCTGCTGGATCCACAGCTCTTTGCCTTGCCACAGTACCGCGACGCGGGTGCAGGACGTTTCCAGTTGCGTGCCGTCGGTGTCTTCAAGGATCAGCTGCAGGGTATCGCTCATGTCTTTACGCTCTCTTCGGGAGATGCAGCCGCGCGCCATTTCGAGGCGGCGCGCCGGCCATCAATTGATCTGGAATGGATAAACCGAGCCCAGTTTAAGGATTTGCGTCAGTTCATCCAGTGCCGTCCGGCATTCAAGCAGCAATTGCGGATCGGCCAGGTCGCTTTCGCGCAGGCTGTCGCGATAGTGCTTCTCGACCCATTCGGTCAAGGAACCGTACAACGGCGCCGTCATGATAACGCCTGGATTGACCGCCGCCAGTTCGGTTTCGTTGAGCGCCACGCGCAACCTCAGGCAAGCAGGGCCACCGCCGTTCTGCATGCTTTGCTTGAGATCGAAAACTTTCACTTCGCGGATCAGCCCGCCGGAGCTGGTCAAACCTTGCAGGTAGTTCCACACGCGTTCGTTGCCACGGCATTCTTCCGGAACAATCAACAGCATCGAGCCGTCAGGACGCGACAGAAGCTGGCTATTGAACAAGTAGGAACGCACCGCGTCATCCACGGTTACCGCGGAACGCGGAACACACACTGACTGAAATTTCCCACCGACTTTGGCGAGCTTTCCTTGTAGCTCGGCAAGCATCTGTTCGGTGTCGAGGAACGCGTCCTCGTGATAGAACAGCACCTCGCCGTTACCCACCGCGATCACGTCGTTGTGGAACACGCCCTGATCGATCACTGCCGGATTCTGCTGGGCGAAGACCACGCCGTCGTCGCTCAGACCGTGCAAACGAGCGACAGCTTGCGACGCTTCGAGGGTCTGCCGCGCCGGGTATTTCTGCGGCGCCGGGTAACGGATGTCGAACGCACTGCGACCAAAGACGAAAAACTCGACGCCGGCCTCACCGTATTCACGGCAGAAACGCGTGTGGTTGGCCGCGCCTTCATCACCAAACTGCGCCACTGCCGGCAATGCGGCGTGATGGGCGAAGTGCTGCTGATTGGCGAACATCGCGCCCAGCACGCGGCTGGTAGTCGGGTGTTCGATGCTGCGGTGATATTTGCAGTTGAGGTTGGCGGCAGTGAAATGCACGCGACCGTCAGCGGTGTCGGCGCTCGGGCTGACGGTGGCGGCGTTGGCCACCCACATGCTTGACGCCGAGCAACTGGCGACCAGCAACGGCATGGCTTCCTTCGCAGCGCGCTCGATCACTTGCGCGTCAGTGCCGCCGAAACCCAGACGGCGCAAAGCGGCCACGTCCGGACGTTCCTGTGGCGCCAAAACGCCCTGCTGAAAGCCCATTTCCATCAGCGCTTTCATTTTCGCCAGGCCTTGCAGCGCGGCTTCTTTCGGGTTGGAAGACTGCTGGCTGTTGCTCTGGGACGCAACGTTACCGTAGGACAGACCGCCGTAATTATGGGTCGGCCCCACTAGACCGTCAAAATTGACTTCATAGGATTTCATCAGCGAGGCTCCACGAGAATCTGTTGTTATAGGCATCGAGTAACAATTAGGTAAGACCGAGGTGAGGCTATCGCTGGCAAGCCAGCTCCCACAGGGTTAGTGGTGTTCACAGATTCTGTGCACGACGCAATTCCTGTGGGAGCTAGCCTGCTAGCGATTGGGCATCACCCCATCTTCACGCCAGGCGTCAATGTGGCAGGCATCACCAGGCTCGGGGTTTCCAGCGACGCCACCGGGTACGCGCAGTAATCCGCCGCGTAGTAGGCGCTGGCGCGATGGTTGCCCGAAGCGCCGACACCGCCGAACGGTGCGCTGCTCGCAGCACCGGTCAGTTGTTTGTTCCAGTTGACGATCCCGGCGCGGCTTTCCAGCCAGAACTGCTGATAGCGATCTTCCGAATCCGAGAGCAAACCTGCGGCCAGACCGTAAGCGGTATCGTTGGCCTCGCTGATCGCCGCAGCGAAATCGGCGTAACGAATCACTTGCAGCAACGGGCCGAACAACTCTTCGTCCGGGCGCTCGGCCACTGCGGTCACATCAACAATACCCGGCGTCAGCAGCGCGGCTTGCGCTTGCGGCTGAGTCATTGCCAGCAGCGACACTGCGCCGTTGGCCAGCAGATGCGCCTGAGCATCCATCAGCGCTTTGGCCGCGCTCAAAGAAATCACCGAGCCCATGAACGGTGCCGGTTGCTGATCGAACGCGCCGACTTCGATGGTCGCGCTGACTTCAACCAGACGCTTGAGCAGGCTGTCGCCCCATGCGCCTTGCGGTACCAGCAGACGCCGGGCGCAAGTGCAGCGCTGACCGGCAGAAATGAATGCCGACTGAATAATCGTGTAAACCGCCGCGTCGAGATCAGCCACCTGATCGACCACCAGTGGGTTGTTGCCGCCCATTTCCAGCGCCAGGATCTTGTCCGGACGCCCGGCGAATTGCTGATGCAGATGATTGCCGGTGCGGCTGGAACCGGTGAAGAACAGACCGTCGATCCCAGGGTTCGCCGCCAGTGCGATACCTGTTTCGCGAGCACCTTGCAGCAGGTTCAGGACGCCAGCCGGCAGACCGGCTTCGATCCAGCATTTGACCGTCAGCTCGGCGACTTTCGGCGTCAGTTCGCTTGGCTTGAACAGCACGCTGTTACCGGCCAGCAGCGCCGGCACGATGTGCCCGTTCGGCAAATGGCCAGGGAAGTTATAAGGGCCGAACACCGCAACCACTCCGTGTGGTTTGTGGCGCAGCACGGCAGTGGCGTCGCCCAGCGGGCCGCTCTTTTCGCCGGTACGTTCGCGGTAGCTTTGCACCGAAATCGCGATCTTGTTGATCATGCTGGTGACTTCGGTCGCGGCTTCCCACAGCGGTTTGCCGGTTTCCTCACCGATGGTGCGGGCCAGTTCTTCGCTGTGGTTTTTCAGCGCAGCGGCGAAGGCTTCAAGAACGCTGATGCGTTCCTCCAGCGTGCGGCGTGCCCAGCCCGGAAAGGCTTGACGCGCAGCTTGCACGGCGGATTCAACCTGAGCGGCGGTAGCGCCCTCGCCCGCCCACAAGACTTGCTGGCTCACCGGGTTCAGCGACTGGAACGCTTCGCCCTGACCGGCCAGCCATTCACCTGCGATGTATAGCGAATTCATTATTTCGACTCCCGAGCAGCGGACAACGCCACGGCGCGCACTTGATCGCCCGCGTTGAGTTGAAGACGTTTGGCGGTCTGCGGATCGACCACCAGGGTGCCGGCGGCCAGACGTGCCGGCGCGGCGGTGATGCGGCAGTCTTCGCGTTTGCGGTTGTGGATGATGAACGGCGTGGCGTCATCGCCCGGCGTACCAATCGCCAGTACCAGCGCTTCGCTGTCACGTACTGCGCGAATCTTCGCGGTTTCGCATTCGACGGACGGGCCGGCGTCGAAAATATCGACGTAGCCCTGATAGCTGAAACCTTCGCTCTTGAGCATCGCCAGCGCCGGCTCGGTGTCCGGGTGCACCTGGCCGATGACGTTGCGCGCGTCCGGCGACAGGAAGCAGGTGTACAGCGGGAATTTCGGCATCAGTTCGGCGATGAACGCCTTGTTGCCCACGCCGGTCAGGTAATCGGCCTGGCTGAATTCCATTTTGAAGAAGTGTCGACCGAGGCTTTCCCAGAACGGCGAACGCCCGGCGTCATCCGACACACCGCGCATTTCGGCGATGATCTTGTTGCCGAACAGTTGCGGGAATTCTGCGATGAACAACATCCGCGCCTTGGCCAGCATGCGGCCGTTGAGGCCGGTGCGGTAATCGGCGTGCAGGAACAGCGAGCACAGTTCCGAATTGCCGGTCAGGTCGTTGGCGAGGAATAGCGTCGGAATCTCGCGGTAGATGTTCAGCTCTTGCGAGGCGCTGACGGTCAGGCCGACACGGAAGTTGTACCAAGGCTCGCGCAGACCGACAGCGCCGGCAATGGCGGAAATCCCCACCACGCGGCCGTCGTCATCTTCGAGCACGAACAGGTAATCCGCGTCGCCACGGCCGGCTTCGCCGCGAAAGGTCTTCTCGGCCCAGCCGACCCGATGGGCCAGACGCTCTTCGTTGGCCGGCAAAGTGGTCAGGCCGGTGCCGGTGCTGCGGGCCAGGTCGATCAGAGCGGATAAATCGCTGCTGCGTACGGGACGAACAATCATGCTATCTCCTCAAACGGGCCGCCTGTGGCCACCCGTGAAACTCGCTAAGGCGTTAAACCGCCACCAGGCGCACGCTGGCACCTTCGCCAACGCCCAGGGCTTCGGCCGCTTCCAGATCCAGAGTCACCGGTTTGCCCGGCGCGTAATCCAGCTCCAGCAACACGGCGCGGTAATCCTGCAACTGGGCGTTGGCCACCAGATACTGGCGCCCGGCACCTTTGACCGGCTCGCCGATCTTCACCGGCACCACGCGGCTCTGGGCGATCGAACGGATCCCCGAAACGCGCGCATGCAGAGTCGGGCCGCCGTCGAAAATGTCGATGTAGTGATCGGTCTCGAAGCCTTCGCGCATCAGGATGTCGAAGGTGATCTGCGCACGCGGGTGCACCTGGCCCATCGCTTCTTGAGCGGAATCCGGCAGCAGCGGCACGTAGATCGGGTAATGCGGCATCAGCTCGGCGAGGAACGTGCGGCTTTTCAGGCCACACAGGCGTTCGGCAGCGGCGTAGTTGAGGTCGAAGAAGTTGCGACCAATGGCATCCCAGAACGGCGAGTCGCCGTTTTCATCGCTGTAACCGACGATCTCGGTGACTACCGAATCAGCGAACCGCTCCGGATGGCTGGCGACGAACAGCAAGCGACCACGGGAATTGAGTTCCGACCACGGCGATCCAACCAGCTCGCGCTGCACGTAGAAACTGGTCAGCAAGCTGTTGCCGGTCAAGTCGTGGCACTGCGAAAGCACGTGGATCTTGTTGTGGATCTTCAGCTCGCGGGAGGCGTGCACGAAGGTCTCGTTGCGAAAGCTGTAGAACGGCTCGGAGTAACCGGCCGAGGCAACGATGGCCGAGCAGCCGACCAGTTTCCCGGTGCTGCTGTCTTCAAGTACGAAGAAATAGCTCTCTTCACCGTTGAAGCTGACTTCGGCGGAAAACGACGCTTCGCTCGCGGCGATCTTGTCGCTCAACCGTTCCACGTCATCCGGCAAGGAAGTGACACCAATCGGGCTGTCCGCAGCCAGACGCTGTACCTCGCCCAGATCAGCCATTTGCGCAGGGCGCATCACCAGCATGGTGTCACTCCTTTTCTCTTATAAATTCACAGAAGATGAAAATCCCGGGCCGTCCCTCAGGAAGCAGGGGAACAAGCTTTTGTGGTGAGGGGGCTCATTCCACATCGATTCGGCACGAAACAAAAATTTTGATCGGCGCCTGAAGTGTCAGGCGCCGAAGGGTCTATCAGGCTTGCGTCAGTTTTGCTGCGGCACGTTCGAAGCGGTCGAGACCGGCATCGATATCGGCGTCTTCAACTACCAGGCTCGGGGCGAAACGGATCACGTCCGGGCCGGCTTGCAGAATCATCAGGCCTTCTTTTTCAGCGGCGTTGAAGATGTCTTTGGCCTTGCCTTTCCAGGCATCGCTGAGCACGCAACCGATCAACAGACCGAGACCACGCACCTGAGTGAACAGGCCGTATTTCTCGCCGATCTGCTCAAGACGAGTCTTGAATTTATCGTGCTTGCTGTTAACGCCGTTCAACACCTCAGGGGTGTTGATCACGTCGATCACCGCTTCGGCGACCGCGCATGCCAGCGGATTGCCGCCGTAAGTGGTGCCGTGGGTGCCGACGACCAGGTGCTTGGCCAGCGCTTCGGTGGTGAGCATTGCCGCGATCGGGAAACCGCCGCCCAGGCTCTTGGCGCTGGTCAGGATGTCCGGGGTCACGCCGTAATGCTGGTAGGCGAACAGCTTGCCGCTGCGGCCCATGCCGGTTTGCACTTCGTCGAACACCAGCAGCGCGTTGTTCGCGTCGCACAGGTCACGGGCGCCTTGCAGGTAAGCCAGTTCGGCCGGCAGTACGCCGCCCTCACCCTGAATCGGCTCCAGTACCACGGCGCAGGTCTTGTCGGAAATCGCCGCTTTCAGCGCTTCCAGATCGTTGAACGGCACATGGGTGATACCAGTGATTTTCGGGCCGAAACCGTCGGAATACTTCGACTGGCCACCGACGTTGACGGTGAACAGGGTCCGGCCGTGGAAGCTGTTGAGTGCGGCGATGATTTCGTACTTCTCGGTGCCGAACCGGTCGAACGCAACGCGACGGGCCAGCTTGAACGCGGCCTCGTTGGCTTCGGCGCCGGAGTTGCAGAAGAACACGCGCTCGGCGAACGTGGCGTCGATCAGCTTGTGCGCCAGGCGCAGAGCCGGTTCGTTGGTGAACACGTTGGACACGTGCCACAGCTTGTTCGCTTGCTCGGTCAATGCACCTACCAGCGCAGGATGTGCGTGGCCCAATACGTTGACCGCAATGCCGCCGGCGAAGTCGATCAGCTCGCGGCCGGACTGGTCCCAGACGCGGGAACCGGCACCACGCACAGGAATGAAAGCGGCAGGCGCGTAGTTGGGAACCATAACCTGGTCGAAATCGGCGCGTTGTACCGCAGCGTGCTCAACGGACATCGGAGTCTCCTGAAGAGGAACGCTCGCCTGGAACTGGCGAGCTTGGTGAGGATTGTAAGGACAGTTTTCAGCTTGGCCTTGCCGCCAGGCGACAACTTCTTATAGCGCAAACCCCGGATTTTCCCGGGTTTACGGCAATGCGACATATAGCGTCGCAAAGGCGCAGTTTAAACTGCCGCCGACAAATGCAGCAGCTCTATGAGGCTATCAACTGCAAAGCGTTTGTCGGTCATACATATGTACCACCTGGCGAGAGCTGCATTTTGGTCTGCTTGAGGTCTTTATCGACGTTCAAGGACGCAAACGATGCCTTCACCGACCGCGCAATCGCCCGCCATCACCTCCACCCCCGGTGCGAATGCGCTCAACCCCGCGTCGCACTACGAGCCGCTGGTCAACGCCATTCCCGAATGGCTGGGCAAAGCCTCACCCACACGGCGCGCCGCGCTGAAGAACCACCGCCCAACCCTCAGCGATCAACTCAAGTCAGCCCCGCTAACGCAGCAAGCCGAGCTAAGAAGCGCCATCGCCAGCCAGATGACCGCGCAAAACGCCGTCGATCAAATGCTCGATCGCGTGCGGAACGCCAGTGCCTTTGCCGAACCACTGCTGACCGAGGCGTTGAAAACGCGCTTCGGACTGGAGCTGGACGTCAAGCAAACCTTTCTGCAGCTGTACATCCCGGTGACCGTGGCAGGCATTACCACCGGCACCCGCACCTGGACAGTGTCGTTGCTGGATGCAGCCCTGCATAACTTCGAGGCCGGAGAAACCGCAGCCGATGCCTATGCCAGCGGCTCCTCGTTCATCACTCGACCGTCGGCTACCGGGCAATTCACGACATTGACGCCGCTCAATACCACACCCGGCATTGCGACTTTTGCCGCCCTGTGTCGAGACCTGGATATCGGCGCGCGCTATAAAACCTATTTGGAACAGAGCCTCGCACTGTCCACCCCGGTGGCGGCAGCGGTGCTGCGCCACAAGGTCGATACTGCGCAGAAAGCCGCCCTGCGCACAGCGCTGAGCATGGCGCGGATAACCGGCGATATCAGCGATGCCAGTCGGCGCTCCATCGAAGACTTCCTCGATGGCAAATCCAACGTGCAAATGAGCGGGCGGCCACTGCGGTGTCATGACTTGAGCGTCCTGGCCAACGATCACACCGTGGCAGCGGTTGCGCTGACCGGGGTCGTGATTTTCGCCGCGGATCCGGAACAGGCTCGCGCAGCCGTGAATGTCGTGGCGTACGTCCCGGAAGACCCCGAACACCCGATCAAGGAATACAATTCCACCGCCGCAATGGAGCAAGAGCTGATCCGGCAATTGCGCTCAAAGGATTACCAACGTTTTTTCAACCGTTTCGTCGCCCATGAGCAGCGCGGACATTTCTTTACCCAGCTCAACCAGCGTCTGAGCCAGGTGAAATATCACCCGCCACAGGCCGGCAGCCAATTGCCGCCGTGGCGCGAGGCGCCCGTCGAGAAACCCAACCTGCAATTCACCGTGACGCCCATCGGCGGCGAATTGTGGGAGCACCTCTACCAACGCAAGTTGAACAAGATCCTCAACGATGCCGCGGTGATCGCGATTCCCACCGCCATGGTCGACCGCAATGCCCGCTGGGCGCGCTGGGACTCATTTGTCGAAGTCGCTGCCGAGGTGATTGAAATTGCCTCGTTCGTCGTCCTGCCTTTCGTGCCGTTTCTCGGCGAAATGATGATGGCGTACATCGCTTATCAGCTTCTGGACGAAGTCTTCGAGGCCGTGATCGATTGGGCTGAAGACCAGACCACTCAAGCCACCGAACACTTCTTCGCCGCAGTGGAATCGCTGATCCAGCTCGGCGCTTTCGGGATCGGCGCGGGGATCGCCATGGCCGAGCTGCCAAGGGTTTTGCCTGCAGAAGTGGTGGCGTTTATCGATCGATTCAGGCCGGTGCAGTTACGCAACGGCAAGACGCTGTACTGGAAACCCGATCTGAAATCCTACGCCCGCCCAAGTGTGCCAGCGGCGGACTCCAGACCTGACGCGCTGGGTCTGCACGCGCATCAGGGCAAACGTCTGATGCCCATCGACCAGACGCATTACGCCGTCAACGAACATGAGTTGCCCGGCAAACTGCGCATCGAACACCCGACGCGCACAGAGGCCTATCAGCCCCTCGTGCGGCATAACGGTGAGGGGGCATTTCATACCGAACTCGAGCAGCCGCTGGAATGGGACGCCGCCACCGCACTGGGGCGCATCGGCCACCGCATGGACGCGTTCACCCCGACGCGGCGCGAGCGCATTCTGCGGGTCAGCGGCTTTACCGAAGACGGGCTGCGCAAAATGCACGTCAATCAGGAGCGCGTGCCGCCGCTGCTGGCCGACAGCATCCAGCGCTTCGGGATCGATCAGGACCTGCACAACTTCATCCAGCAGATCGGCAGTGACGATCCGGCGATTTACCTGCGAGCCGATCCGCTGATCCAGCTGCAATTGCTCAACGAACAGGGTCTGTGGCCGAACACTAAAAGGTTGCGCCTGAGCAGCGCCCAGGGAGAAACCCTGTGGCAATCTTCCAGCAATGCACAACTGCCCCTGACCGAACTGCGCGAGGACCGGCTCACCCGTGGCGACCTGCTGAACACCCTGCTGCAGTCCCTCAGCGAAGATGAAATCAACAGCATGCTCGAGGAGGAGTTCGGCACGATGCTGGTCATCGATGCGCGCACGCGTCAGCTTCGAGCCAGACTTGCGCAGCTCGCCACACAGCGCCGCCCGGCCCTGTTCGAGCAGCGCTATCAGACACTGCAGCAGCACAATTCACCCCTGCAGACAAAACTCGCAGAGCATGTACCGCAACTCCCCGCGCGTATCACCGAAGAGTTGCTGCAGACCGCCACCGGCGCGGAGCTGTTGCAAATCGGCGAAGGACAATGGCCCGAGCGTCAACAGCAGCTGTCGCAGATGGCCGAGCACGAATTGCGCATCACCCGCGCCTATGAAGGTCTGGAACTGGATTCGCTGCACAACGCGGATTCCGATACCCTGGCGCTGCACAGCCTGCCGCTGTTGCCCGGCTGGTCGACAGACGTGTGCCTGGTGGTCAGAGATCAAACGTTCAGCGGCACCCTGCTCGACACCACTGGCGTGCGAGGCACGCCAATCGAAAAAGTGCTGGTGCGCCAAGCCGATCACCTTTGGCAAGCGTTCGATCAAGCGGGACGGCAACTGCACGCTCCGAGCGATTTCTACACCAGCGTGTTGCAAGCCTTGCCCGATGCACAGCGCCAAGCCTTGAACCTGCAGATCGGCGAAGGGCAAAAACTCCAGCAACTGATTCGCGACAATCCCCTGCCCCGCGACAACCTGCGACTGACACTGAACATCGCACCTGCGCCAGCGCCGGTCATCGACACCCTGCGCCTGCTGGGTGCCGAAGGTTATGCGCGCCACACCGCCGGGCCGCAGTTGCCACAACCGCTGGAGACCCGCGTTCGGGGCGTATTCCCCGGCATCGCGCCGGACGGCGTACAAGCCATGGTGCAACACCTGCAAAGCCTGCCCGGCAATCCAATCGCCGCATTGGCGCGCCTGCGTCTTGAATACGCGCAACTGGAAACCGACCTCGATCAATGGCGAATCAGAGAGGTACGGGTCGACCCCGCCACCGGCCTGGCACTGTCCCCCGCACGTCGGGTGGCGGCCGGGCGCGATCGCGACCTGTTCGCCCGCGCGCTGCTCAGTTGCTGGCGCCGGGAAAGCGCGGAACGCTTCGGCTACCGCATGCGCTTCATCGAGCCGGTCATGGGCGACCTGCCCGTGCTGACGGCAGACTTCAGCCATGTCATCAGCCTGGAACTGAGCGGCAGCGGAATTTCCGGCGGCATCGAACCGTTCATTCAGAGGCTCCCGCGCCTGGCGCGTCTGGATCTGCAAAACTTCGACCTGCATGCATTACCGCGTTCGCTTGGGACAATGTCCACCCTGCGCCAGTTGCGGTTGCGCAAATGCGCGGTGGTGCTCACACCGGAAAACCAGAGCCTGCTGACTTCGCTCAACGAGCTGGTCGAACTCGATCTGAAGGACAATCCGCTGGGCACCAGCTTCAATCTCAATTTCCTGCCTTCGCTGACCTACCTCAATCTGTCCCGCACCGGGATTGGCGAAGTCCCTGCCGGGCTCACCGATCACCCGCAAATCCGCAGCGCCTGGCTGGCCGATAACCAGATCCGCACCTTGCCCGATGGGCTGTTTGACCTCTCCCCCACTACTGGCGCGGGCTACGACTTCTCCGGCAATCCGCTGTCCGCTGCCACGCGCGAACAGGTAAAGACTTATTTCACCCGCACTGGCGGCAATCTGGGAGTACGCGCCGAGCAAGCCGATATTCTGCGCACCCGAGCGCTGTTCCCCAACATTGATGACGGCCAGGCCAGCGGGCTGATCTACCGTTTGCCCGGTTCACTGATCCAGGGCCGCTTGCAGCTCACGGCGTGGGAAAGCGAAATCGCCACAATGACTGCCGACCTGGCGCGCTGGTGCAAGGACATTCCCGACCGCGACCCCGTGAGCGGAATACTCCTCGAAGCCGACGAGCGCTTTACCGAACAAGCCGCGCGCGAGACCTTCGCCGGCAATCTGCAGTGGCTTTGGCGCCATCGCTCAACTGTCCATCCGCAACCGCGAGCGGACATCCTCACCGCCGAGATGTCGTTCATCGGGGAGCTGCCGGTGCTGAGCGCGGATTTCAGCCACATCAGCGCGCTGACCCTCACCGGCAACAAAGGCATCCGCGGCACCGCGCCCTTTCTCAAAAGCTTTGGACGGATCAAACGCCTGTTCCTGCGTAATTTCGAACTCGATCAACTCGCCCAGACATTCGCCGGCCTGCCGATGCTCGAATCACTGGTGCTGGACAACTGCGGCGTTATTTTCACCGCCGAATCGCTGGCGGCGCTGGCCGCAATGGCAAAACTCGAATCACTGGAACTGCCCGGTAACCCGCTGGGTCTGGTGCCTGACCTGCTGACGCTGAGCGAGCTGACCTATATTGATCTTTCGCGCACAGGCATCACTGAAACGCCGCCCGGCCTGATCGATCACCCGAAACTGGCGACTGCGATCCTCAGCGACAACCTGATCACCGAGCTACCCGAGGGCTTTTACCAACTGTCGGCGCTGGCCGGCGATGGCTACGACCTGTCGAGCAATCCACTGAGCGCCGCCACCCGCGAACGCATCAAGACTTACAACCGTGAGACCGGTCAAGACTTCGCAGTGCTTGCCGATCCGGCCGATATCGAAGCCACCCAACAGTTGTTTCCAAGCCTCGACGCCCAGGATGCCAGCGATGTGTTCTACAGTTTGCCCGGCACGCTGGAGCATGGCCGCCGGCAACTCCGACACTGGCAGGCGGAGTTGCAGCAACTGACTACCGATCTTGCGCAATGGGTCACGGCAGGCCCGGCGGTTCACCCGACCACAGGCGTGGCGCTGAGTCCACGCCAGCAGATGCTGATGCAGGCGAACCGGCAAACGTTCGCCGAGCGCATTGAACAGCTATGGCGCTTCAGGTATCCGGAAAAACCCACGCACAGAGGCGACGTACTGATCACGGAGGTGTCCTTCCTGGGCGAGTTGCCCGTGCTGTCGGCAGACTTCAGCCATCTCGCCGGCGTGACCCTGGATGGCAACCTGACGCTGACCGGCATCGACGCCTTCCTTGCAGCTTTTAGCGGGGTGCGTCATCTGGAACTGCATGAGTTCAATCTCGGCGAGCTGCCAGCGGCGTGCGAGCGCATGCCGGCACTGGAACGCCTGGTGCTGGAATATTGTGAGGTAAAGCTGACCGCGCTGACCCAGACCCGGCTGTCTGCGCTGACGCGGCTCAAGTTCCTCAACCTCAGTCATAACCCGCTGGGCGCCGCACCGGACTTGCAGACGTTGGCGGCACTGACCCATGTGCGCATGATCGACAGTAGCCTTCCCCGCTTGCCTGATGGCCTGATCGACCTGCCGAACCTGACGTTTGCCAGCTTCGATCACAACAGCATCAGCGAACTGCCCGACAGCCTGTTCGAGTTGCCTGCCACGTCCCTTAAACAATTCAGCCTGACTGACAACCCGCTGACTGCGCAAACCCGCGAACGGATCAAGAGCGACTACCCACGCACTCGCAACAATTTCGGGATCGCCATGCCATTGGCAGATATCAGCCGGGTTCGCGCGCTGTTTCCTGCACTCGATGCAGCAGACGCCAACCGGGTTCTGTACCTGTTGCCGGGCACCCTTGACACAGGCCGGTTGCGAATTACCGAGTGGGAAGCAGAGTGGCGGCAACTGACTGCAGACCTCGCGCAGTGGGTCAGTGATATCCCCGCACAACACCCCTCCGGCAGCATCCTGCTCAGCGCCGAAGAAAAAATCGTCGAGCTCGCTGCACGCCAGCAGTTTCGCGAAAACCTCGAGGTACTGTGGTGCGCGAGAATAGCTGACCGCCCCGAGTTCAGGTCAAACTCGCTGAGCCTTGATCTGGCATTCATCGGCGAACTTCCCACGTTGAGCACAGACTTCAGCCACGTCACCACGCTGTCGATCACCGGCAACGCCCAACTGCGCGCCGGTGACGGTTTCTTCAACTGCTTCAGCGGCCTGAAGACACTCGAACTGCGCGATCTGGGCCTGCAACAAATGCCGCTGTCATTCAGGCGCATGACGGATCTTCGGGTACTGGTCTTGAGCAACTGCGCCATGGTGCTCGACGCCGAGGGCAGCGCGACGCTCTCCTTGCTGACGCGGCTGAACAAACTTGATCTGTACAACAACCCGCTGGGCATGGCACCCGATCTGCGCCCGCTCACCGCGCTGGATTTCATCGATCTGGGCGGCACCGCGATTGCCGAGGTTCCAGTCGGGCTGATCAACCATCCACAACTGGACATCGTCGTCCTCAGCAATAACCGCATCACCGAAATTCCCGAGGAGCTGTTCAACTTGTCGGCGGAGGCCGGCAACGGTTACGACTTCGGCAATAATCCGCTGAGCGCCGCCACCCGCGAGCGGGTCAAGAACTACTACCGCAAGACCGGCACAGACCTCGGCGTGCTGGCCGAGGAAGCGGACCGGGCACGGGTGCAAACGCTGTATCCGACGCTGGACAATGAACAGGCGAGCACGTTGATCTATCGGCTGGCCGGCACCTTGGCCGATGGCCGCAACGAGGTGGCGCGTCAGGAAGGTCTGCTGAGTCATCTGACCGCAACACTCGCCCGCTGGGCCAGCGACATTCCGGCAGAGGTGCTCGGCGAAGACGCACGTTTGCAGCAAGAGCAGTTGCGCGAGCAATTCAGCGCAGCGCTGCTGACCTGCTGGCGCCGCATTCCGCTGGAAGACTCGATGCTCGACGGCTACGGCTTCACCTCCACGGTCAACTTCATCGGGGAATTGCCTACGCTCAGCAGCAACTTTCCCTACGTACCCGATCTGTTCTTGATTGGAAACGGCGACTCGACGCGCATCGGGCGTTTTCTCGAAGCCTTCACCGACCTCGACAGCCTGACTATTCGCGATTTCAATCTGGGCGATCTGCCCGAGGCGATTTTCACGATAAAACGTTTGACGGCGTTAAGCCTGCCCGAGTGCCAGATCACCCTGACACCAACGTCCGTGGCTGCACTGGCCGGCATGGACAAACTTGAAGCACTTAACCTGAGCGACAACCCTTTGCGACTCATCCCCGACCTGAGTAACCTGCAACGCCTGACCGACCTCGATTTGAGCGGCACCGGCATCACCGAGATCCCCAAAGGCATGCTGCGAAATCAACACTGGAACGAGGTTGACCTGGCCGACAACGCGATCACCGAAGTACCGGAGGAACTCATGGACGTGCCCGCGTCCGTCAGTGACAGCTACGACTTGCGCAACAACCCGCTTTCCGAAGCAGGCCTGGCGCGAATCCGTGCGTATTACCACGAGACGGGAAACGATCTGAACGTTGCCGAAATCGCCGCAACCCAGCGACCACCGGAGATGCGGCCGGATCTGCAAATCGAGGACTGATCAACCGCGCTCGGGCGGGACCGACGACAGTTCGAACGGGCTGCTGCTGCGCCGCTGGTTGCGATCTTCACGCGGCGTGGCACCGAAGAAGTTGCGATAGGCGCTGGAGAAATGCGGCCCCGAGGAGAAACCACACGACAGGCCGATCTGAATGATCGACTTGCTGGTCTGCATCAACATCTGCCGGGCCTTGTTCAGGCGCAGTTCCAGGTAGTACTGGCTCGGCACGCGGTTGAGGTATTGCTTGAAGATCCGCTCCAACTGCCGACGGGATACGCACACATGCTGGGCGATTTCGTCGGTGGTCAGCGGCTCTTCGATGTTGGCTTCCATCAGCAACACTGCTTGGGTGAGCTTCGGATGGCTGGAGCCGAGACGGTTCTGCAACGGAATGCGCTGACGCTCGCCGCCCTCGCGGATGCGCTCGACCACCAGCTCTTCCGAAACGGCGCCGGCCAGTTCGGCGCCGTGGTCACGGGCCAGCACTGCCAGCAGCAAATCGAGTACCGACATGCCGCCGCACGCAGTCAGGCGATCGCGATCCCAGTCGAACAAATGGCTGGTGGCGATGACTTTCGGAAAGCGTTCGGCGAAATCGTCCTGCCAGCGCCAGTGCACGGCAGCGCGGTAACCGTCGAGCAAACCGAGTTGCGCCAACGGATAAACACCCGCCGACAGACCACCGATCACACAACCGGCACGCACCAGTTGCTTGAGTGCGCTGCTGAGTGGCGGCGCCAGAGACGTCGGCGGCTCATCGGCGAGCAGAAACAGCTTCTGGAAGTTTTCCAGCTTGCCGGCCCAAGGTTCGCCGGGCAATTGCCAGGCACCTTCGGGCGGTGCTTCGGCTTGCAGGAACGACAGTTCGTAAACCACGTCCGGGTGCACCCGCTGAGCAACGCGCAAGGCCTCCTCCGCCAGCGCCAAAGTCAGAGCTTTAGTGCTGGGCCAAATCAGGAAACCAATTCGATGGGCAGTCATGGGCGGGCAATCCGAAACCTAAACAGAGGGAAAAACCGAAAGCGGCTGCAACCAAATTAGACCATCTGGCGCGAGGCGCAGCATGACCTAATTTGGTGCATAACGGGAGCGATTACTTGAGGCTGCCCGAGAGGAATTGTTGCAGACGTTCCGATTGCGGATTGACCAGCACTTCGCGCGGGTCGCCGCTTTCTTCGACGACGCCTTTGTGCAGGAACACCAACTGGTTCGACACTTCACGGGCGAAGCCCATTTCGTGGGTGACCACCACCATGGTGCGGCCTTCTTGCGCCAGCGCCTGCATGACTTTCAGCACGTCGCCGACCAGTTCCGGGTCGAGGGCCGAGGTCGGTTCGTCGAACAGCATCACTTCCGGTTCCATCGCCAGCGCACGGGCAATCGCCACACGCTGCTGCTCGCCACCGGACATGTGCCCAGGATAAGCGTCTTTACGATGCGCCACGCCAACCTTGTTCAGGTAGTGCTCGGCCTTGTCGCGGGCTTCAGACTTGGACATGCCGAGCACGTGAACCGGTGCCTCCATGATGTTTTCAATCGCGGTCATGTGCGACCACAGGTTGAAATGCTGGAACACCATCGACAAGCGCGAACGCATGCGTTGCAGCTGTTTCGGATCAGCGGCTTTCAGCGCGCCGTCCTTGTTCGCCACCAGTTTCAGCTCTTCGTTGTTGAGCAGAATCCTACCAGCGTGCGGCTGCTCGAGCAGGTTGATGCAGCGCAGGAAAGTACTTTTGCCGGAGCCACTGGAGCCGATGATGCTGATCACATCGCCGGCGGCCGCTTTCAGGGAAACGCCCTTGAGCACTTCGTGACTGCCATAGCGTTTATGCAGGTCTTGGACTTCAAGTTTGTACATGCGGTCGGTTCTCACAAAAGCAGTCAGTCGTTGAGCAAAGGGCCGTCGCGCAGCGCATCGCGCCCCGCTACTTTGGCCAGCCAGAAACCGGATTGGGCGTAGCGCAGCCGTTCAATGGCAAACAGCACTCCAGAGGTACCAGCACACACCGTGCTGACCCGATCCGACAGCGGATCGATCACTTCAAAAATCTCGTCACCGGCCTCAACCCACTCGCCCGGTTGACGCAGAAAACTCACCACGCCCGGATGCGGCGGGAACAACATCTCGGTGCCTTCGAACGGCATGCCTTCGCAAGGTTCGTGCGCCGCTTGCGGCCACTCACCGGTGATCAGGCCCTGCTCGGCGAGGAACGCCAAAATGCCCTCGGCCCACGCTTCGGCCTGGTCACGGCGAGTGTCAGCCTGACCACCCAATTCGATCGTCGTCGCCAGGCACGCCAAGGGAATCTGCGCGTCCGGGAACAGCCGCGACAAACGCAACCACGGCAGCGAACAAGCTTCATCGAACGAACTGCCACCAGAGTCTTCAGCGAGCAAACCCACTTTCACATCCAGATGCGCAGCCAGCGAGCGCCACTGCGGCCAGTGCTGCGGCAACGCGTACATGTGCAGCGCGGCTTCGCAGTCGCAATGCAGATCGAGCACCACATCAGCGGTCGCCGCGTGGCTGAGCAAGATGCGCTGCATGCCTTGCAACTGGCTGCTCGCGTCCGGCAATGCAGCGAGGTGATCGCTCATCGCTTGGCGGATCAGGCGGATGTTGGCGTGCGGATCATCCCCCAGACGTCCTTCCAGCGCAGCGGCGACAGGCGCGCTGAGCTCGACGAAGTCACGGTTGAAATTCTTGCTGCTGCCGGCCTCGAAACGCCCTTGGTGATTGCCTTGCAGCAACTGGTTCAGGCCGATCGGGTTGGCCACCGGGACCAACTCGATGACACCGTTGAGCAAGCCTTTGGCTTCGAGTTCGCCGAGGCGCTTTTTCAGCTCCCAGGCGGTACGCATGCCGGGTAATTCGTCAGCGTGCAGGCTGGCCTGAATATAGGCCTTGCGCTCGCCCTTGCCGAAGCGGAATACCGAAATCTTGCGCTCGCTGCCCAGATGACTCCACGGCAAAACGTGGTCGATGCGTTCCATATCAGTGCTTCCTCGGGGCCAGGTAGCTCAACCAGCGACGCTCGGCCAACTTGAACAGGCGCACCAGAATGAACGTCAGGCACAGATAGAACACGCCAGCGGTGATGTACGCCTCGAACGGCAGATAGAACTGCGCGTTGACCGTACGCGCCGCGCCGGTGATGTCGATCAGGGTCACGATGGACGCCAGACTGGTGGTCTGCAGCATCATGATCACTTCGTTGCTGTACTGCGGCAGCGCCCGGCGCAGGGCGGACGGCAGCAGAATGCGCTTATACATCTTGTAGCGCGACATGCCCATGGCCTTGGCGGCTTCGATCTCGCCGTTCGGCGTGGCTTTGAGGCTACCGGCGATGATTTCCGCGGTGTAGGCGCTGGTGTTGATCGCGAACGCCAGGCACGCACAGAACGTGGCGCTGGACAGCCACGGCCAGAGGAAGCTTTCACGCACCGCTTCGAACTGGGCCAGACCGTAGTAGATCAAAAACAGCTGCACCAGCATCGGCGTGCCACGAATCACATAAGTGAACAGCCACGCCGACATGTTCACGGCGGCGTTTTTCGACACGCGCATCAGCCCCAGCGGCAGCGCCGCCAGCAGACCGAAGAACAGCGACAGCGCGAGCAATTTGAGGGTGGTCAACAAACCGCCGAAGTACAGCGGCAGAGCCTCCCAAATGACGTTGTAGTCGAAGATCATAGATCAGCCGCCCTTACGCCTACCGAGTAGCGCTTCTCAAGTTGACGCAGAATCAGCAACGAAACACTGGTGATCACCAGGTACATGGCCGCCACTGCGAGGAAGAAGGTGAAAGGCTCGCGAGTGGCATCTGCCGCCTGCTTGGCCTTGAACATCATGTCTTGCAGACCGACTACCGAAATCAGCGCGGTGGCCTTGGTCAGTACCAGCCAGTTGTTGGTGAAGCCCGGAATCGCCAGACGAATCATCTGCGGCACCAGCACCCGGAAAAACACCTGAAAACTGCTCATGCCGTACGCCATGCCGGCTTCGGCCTGACCTTTGGGAATCGCCATGAACGCGCCACGGAAGGTCTCGGACAGGTACGCACCGAAGATGAAACCGAGGGTGCCGATACCGGCCGCCAGCGGATTCAGGTCGATGTAGTCGTCATAACCGAGCATCGGCGCCACACGGTTGAGCAAATCCTGACCGCCGTAGAAGATCAGCAGGATCAGCACCAGATCGGGAATCCCGCGGATCACCGTGGAATACAGATCGCCCAGCCACGCCAGCCAGCGCACCGGCGACAGGCGCAATGCGACACCGATCAGCCCGAGAACGATGGCCAGAGCCATGGACGACAAGGCGAGCTGAAGCGTCAGCCATGCGCCATCGAGGATGACAGCCCCGTAGCCTTTCAACATGATTCAGGTCCTCGAAAGTTGGGATGAAAAAATGGCGCAAACCGCAGAGATCCTGTTGCTTGCGCCATTTCTGACTTGTCGCTGCGACGTGTTTACTTGCCGTAAATATCGAAGTCGAAGTACTTGTCCTGGATTGCTTTGTACTTGCCGTTTTCGCGCAGAGCCGCGATGGCCGTGTTGATCTTTTCTTTCAGGGCGTCGCCCTTGCGTACCGCGATGCCTACGCCGTCGCCGAAGTATTTGACGTCGGTGAACGCCGGACCAACGAAGGCGAAGCCTTTGCCGGAATCGGTTTTCAGGAAGCCGTCATTCAACAGCGTAGCGTCAGCCACGGTGCCGTCGAGACGACCAGCGGCCACGTCGAGGTAGATTTCGTTCTGCGAACCGTA
The DNA here is from genome assembly GCF_048822895.1 of Pseudomonas sp. P4795. Lineage (NCBI taxonomy): Bacteria > Pseudomonadati > Pseudomonadota > Gammaproteobacteria > Pseudomonadales > Pseudomonadaceae > Pseudomonas > Pseudomonas sp. P4795. The sequence goes on from NZ_JBMFBT010000002.1 coordinate 465,930, forward strand.
CGGCTTGATCTCGGCACCCAGTGGGGCCAGGACTTCGCGGGCGAAACGCTCGTGGATCGAACCACGTTGCACGCCGATGTTCTTGCCTTTCAGTTCAGCCAGACCTTCGCTGACCTGAGTGCCTTGCTTCATGACCAGGCGGGCCGGGGTGTTGTAGTACTTGTTGGTAAAGTCCACGGACTTCTTGCGGTCTTCAGTGATCGACATCGACGACAGGATCGCGTCGATTTTGCGCACTTTGAGCGCCGGGATCAGGCCGTCGAACTCTTGCTCGACCCACACGCACTTCACTTTCATCTCTTCGCAGATGGCATTGCCGATGTCGTAGTCGAAACCGACGATGCTGCCGTCCGGTGCTTTGGACGCGAACGGAGGGTAAGCCGCTTCAATACCGATCTTTACAGGTTTTTCATCGGCGAATGTCGGCAGGGACAGCACGGACAGTGCCAGGGCGCCAAGCAGCACAAGTTTCTTCATCTTGGAACTCCATCGGTAAAGGGCAAAAACGGCAGAGTGAGCGACAGCCCAATATGCAATGGGTGGTACTGAAAATCGGTGGCTGCATCCGTGGGAAATTTCCCATTGAAATCTGAAGCGATTTCAACACGAGCCACGATGAGCGAGTGATCGGCATTCTAACGACAGGCCCGAAGCCGATATTTCTTCAATGCGACAACTAATTACAGATGCACCAAGAAACCCGCTTGAGCTCATTGACAGCCCTGCAATTTCATGCAGGAGCAAAAGACATTAAACCGATCTATGCTGCAAATTGCGGGCCTATTATTCGCAAACCCTTCTAATCCGGCAAGCGCGGGGTTATGTCTTATTTTTCAGCGGGTGTTTTGCGGCGCTGGAATGGGGCGATACGTTTCCCATTGCCCCGTCGCGGGGCGGGCGGTTACACATTCGGTTACTTGAAGGATGCCGGGTAACAGCGGGAAATGGCTTACAGGGGAAACCGATAATTATTGGCTGGGGGGTTATCGGTTCTGACAGTCGGCGGCTGCGGTGCCTGACAGATTGCTATCGCTAGCAGGCTAGCTCCCACAGGGTTTTGTGGTGTGCCGGATAATTCGACAACTCACAAAATTTGGGGAATGCCGGAGATATTCGAGAACACATAGATCCTGTGGGAGCTGGCTTGCCAGCGATGGGGCCGGACCAGCCCACACAAAAACCCAGATACAAAAAAGCCCCGCCCGGCATACACCGGACAGGGCTTTCAGCAGTTCAGACCCTGCGCTTACGCAACATTCATGGTCTTGTGCGTATCAATCAAATGCTGCACCACACCCGGATCGGCCAGGGTCGAAATATCCCCCAACCCATCGTATTCAGCCGTAGCAATCTTGCGCAGAATCCGGCGCATGATCTTGCCTGAACGAGTCTTCGGCAGCCCCGGCGCCCACTGGATCACGTCCGGCGATGCAATCGGCCCGATCTCTTTACGCACCCAGTTTTTCAATTCCAGACGCAGTTGCTCGCTCGGCTCTTCGCCACCAATCAGCGTGACATACACATAAATGCCCTGCCCTTTGATGTCATGCGGCACACCAACCACCGCCGCTTCAGCGACTTTCGGGTGCGCCACCATCGCGCTTTCGATCTCGGCCGTACCCATGCGGTGACCGGACACGTTGAGCACGTCGTCCACCCGCCCGGTGATCCAGTAGTAACCATCAGCGTCACGACGGGCGCCGTCACCGGTGAAATACATGCCACGGAAGGTCTTGAAGTAGGTGTCGACGAAACGGTCGTGATCGCCATACAGCGTGCGCGCCTGGCCCGGCCACGAATCGAGAATCACCAGATTGCCCTCGGCCTCGCCCTCGATAATGTTGCCGAGGTTGTCGACCAGCGCCGGTACCACGCCGAAGAACGGACGTGCCGCCGAACCCGGCTTCAACGCATGCGCGCCTGGCAACGGACTCATCATGTTGCCGCCGGTCTCGGTCTGCCACCAGGTATCAACGATCGGGCAACGCGATTTGCCGACGTTCTTGTAATACCAGTCCCAAGCTTCCGGGTTGATCGGCTCGCCGACCGACCCGAGCAGACGCAGGCTGCTGCCATCGGCGCCTTCAACAGCGGCTTGGCCGGCAGCCATCATCGCGCGGATCGCGGTCGGTGCGGTGTAGAGGATATTGACCTTGTGCTTGTCGATGATCTTCGCCACCCGAGTGATGTCCGGGTAATTCGGCACGCCTTCGAACAGCAGCGTAGTCGCGCCATTGGCCAGCGGGCCGTAGACGATGTAGCTGTGGCCGGTGACCCAGCCGACGTCGGCGGTGCACCAGTAGACTTCGCCCGGACGGTAATCGAACACGCGTTCGTGGGTCATCGCCGCGTACAGCAAATAACCGCCGGTGGTGTGCTGCACGCCCTTCGGCTTGCCGGTCGAGCCGGAGGTATAAAGGATGAACAGCGCTTCTTCAGCGCCCATCTCTTTCGGCGCGCACACGGTGCCCGCGACTTTCATCAGGTCTTCGTACCAGATATCGCGATGCTGGTTCCACTTAATGTCGCCACCGGTGCGTTTGCACACGATGACTTTCTGAATGCTGCTGGTTTCCGGGTTGGTCAGCGCGTCGTCGACGTTGGCCTTGAGCGGGATCTTCTTGCCCGCGCGAATGCCTTCGTCAGCGGTAATCACCACTTTCGATTTGCAGTCGATGATGCGACCGGCCAGGGCTTCCGGCGAGAAACCGCCGAACACCACCGAGTGAATCGCGCCGATCCGGGTGCAGGCCAGCATGGCGACCACGGCTTCGGGAATCATCGGCATATAAATGGTCACCACATCACCGCGATGTACGTCCTGACCGCGCAAGGCGTTGGCCAGTTTGCACACTTGTTCGTGCAGTTCGCGGTAGGTGATATTGCGGCTCTCGGCCGGGTCGTCGCCTTCCCAGATGATCGCGACTTGATCGCCACGCTCGGCCAGATGACGGTCGAGGCAGTTGTAGGAAACGTTCAGGGTGCCGTCGGCGAACCACTTGATGTCGACATGGTGATCGTCGAACGAAGTCTGCTTCACCGTGGTGAAAGGTTTGATCCAGTCAAGACGCTTGGCTTGCTCGCGCCAGAAGCCGTCAGGGTTGACGACCGACTGCTGGTACATGGCCTTGTAGGTCGCCTCGTCGGTCAGCGTATTGGCCAGAACCTCAGGACGAACGGGATACAGGGAAGCCGCACTCATCTTTCCTACCTCGGTGTAATAGTTGTTTTTGTATGACCCTGTTGTAGCCGGGCCGGGGCCATAGAACCATTCGACGATGGTTGTAGGAGCTGCCGAAGGCTGCGATCTTTTGATCTTGCTTTTAAAGACCAACGTCAAAAGATCGCAGCCTTCGGCAGCTCCTACAAGGGGTTGATGCTGCTTTCGGGGGATTGTTACCAAATCTGCCAAAGGTGTTTATCAAAACCCGCTCTGTTTACCTCTCCCCTGCCTCTCTAAAATCCACCTCGCCAACAAGGCACCGTGATTAACAACGTTACAACCCCCACGAAGGCCGTTAATCCAGCTCTCAAGTAATAAACGCAAACGATGAAGTTCCACACGCAACCCCATAAAGGTTGCGTGACCCCTTTCGACCTCAAAAAGGTAAATCTGAAATGAAAGCTTTATTGGTTCTGGCCCTCAGCAGTCTGTGCGCAACCGCCATGGCAGACGAGGTCCCGACTGATGTCGCACAGCAAAAACCGGCCATCGAGGAATACACTTACTCGACCCACCTGGACGTCGCCAAAGTTATCTCCATGAGCGAAATCCCGAATGTCTGCGAAGTTGTTCCGATGAAAATGGAATACGACGACTCCAAAGGCCAGCGCCACATCCTGCGTTACAGCATCATGGGCAACGGCTGTTCCAATGGCTGATCGAGACTGCACCGAATCGGATCATTCAACGTACGGTTGAGCAGCGATTCCAGCCCGACTTCGGTCGGGCTCAGTTGTGTCTGAAGTCACTCAAAAGGCTTGCAAAACACTAGATGTAGTGAAAAACGCGATTTTTTGTTCGATTTTTGAACAAATCCACATTCGCGAAATTTTTACGAAAAAAAATCTTTCCCCGGCAAAGCCCCATAAACCCTCGCTCCGACCGAAAAACCTCCTCTCCCAAGCGCTGCATGCGCGGATTCGCCCCACCACGGCCCGAATTTTTTCCCTATAATGCCGCCCTATAGCGGGCCTGCAATATCCCCTTAGAGGGATGAATAGCCAGTCTGAAGCCCCGCAGCAGCGTTCAGCGTTGCCTGCGCCCATCAGAGGCTCTCGGAACCCCGTACAAAATTCTGTTTGATGCCTGCGTATAGCTGCTGCAAAAAACGATTCCTTTAGATCCAATGCGGCCAGTACGGCCGTGTGAAAAACCAACCTTTCAGTTTTCACACGGGCATCTGGCCCTCACGCAGGAGACGACACGTCATGCTGAGCTGGGACGAATTCGACAAAGAAGACACTGGCGAAGTGGTTGTAAAAGGCGCCAACGCCGGCCACGCGACTGAAGCCAACATGGACCGCCTCGACACCGCAGGTGGCGTCGCCGCCCTCGAAGCGCGTGCCGTGACCGCCTCCGACTCGGCCGCGATTGCCCGTGCCAAGGCTGCCCTGGACAACCTCGACATCGCCGAAGGTCTGGCTGAACTCGAAGGCGCCTCCGCCCGCGTCGCCGTTGACGAAAAGCGCATGATCAACTGCCGCGCCGACCTCAACCAACTCGTGCCATTCAAGTACGACTGGGCCTGGCAGAAGTATCTGGACGGTTGCGCAAACCACTGGATGCCGCAAGAAGTCAACATGACCGCCGACATCGCCCTCTGGAAAGACCCGGAAGGCCTGACCGACGACGAGCGCCGCATCGTCATGCGCAACCTCGGCTTCTTCTCCACCGCCGACTCCCTGGTTGCCAACAACCTGGTACTGGCCGTGTACCGCCTGATCACCAACCCGGAATGCCGCCAGTACATCCTGCGCCAGGCCTTCGAAGAGGCGATCCACACCCACGCCTACCAGTACTGCATCGAATCGCTGGCCATGGATGAAGGCGAAATCTTCAACATGTACCACGAGATCCCATCGGTCGCGAAAAAAGCCACCTGGGGCCTGAAATACACCCGCTCGATCTCTGATCCGAAGTTCGAAACCGGCACCGTCGAAACCGACAAAGAACTGCTGCGCAACCTGATCGCGTACTACTGCGTACTGGAAGGCATCTTCTTCTACTGCGGCTTCACCCAAATCCTCTCCATGGGCCGCCGCAACAAAATGACCGGCGTCGCCGAGCAGTTCCAATACATCCTGCGCGACGAATCCATGCACCTGAACTTCGGCATCGACGTGATCAACCAGATCAAAATCGAAAACCCACACTTGTGGGACGCCGAAATGAAGGAAGAAGCCTCGCAGATGATTCTGCAAGGTACTCAGCTGGAGATCGAATACGCCCGCGACACCATGCCTCGTGGGGTGTTGGGTATGAATGCGGCGATGATGGAGGACTACCTGAAGTTCATCGCTAACCGTCGTTTGTCGCAGATTGGGTTGAAGGAAGAGTATCCAGGGACTACGAACCCGTTCCCTTGGATGAGCGAGATTATGGACTTGAAGAAAGAGAAGAATTTCTTTGAGACTCGCGTGATCGAATACCAAACTGGTGGTGCGCTTAGCTGGGATTAATGGTCTCGCTCGGCACGATTTGACGATTGCTGCCTCAGGCGCCAAGTCGAGAAAGCAAAAAGCCCCGATCTGATCGGGGCTTTTTTATGGGCGGTTGGTAGTACTTTTTCGCGCCTACGTCACAGAGCTACATCTCCTACAGCACACGCAGCCGCTTCGCATTGAAGCCTGCAACGAGCCCCTCTAAGCTCTTTCGCAGGTGCCTAAGAAACGCCCAACGTAGAAAGCTTTGCAAATTACACGACGCGGAATTGCCCTCGGTGATTCGACTGTCGCTCTTGTGATTGCACTGCTCGTTGGGATTTCTTATGTCCACTCTACGTTGGGTCAGGCCCCCCAAAATCTAAACGTAGAGGTAATGGATATGCCTGAACACAGCCAAATTCGTACATTTCAAAACTTGGGGTCAGTCATGTCTGATGCCCTGCCTGTGACAGTCTTCACCCGTCACAACCTCGCCCTTCATGCCCTCCTTTCGGAAAGCCAGCCGTGGTTTTGCGCCCGCGATATCGGCCGCTTGATGGGTGTCCACCTGAGTGATCGCATGGTCAGCAAACTGGACAAGGATCAGCATCGGTTTTTGCGGATTGAGTATTACCGACAATCTGAAAGCCAATTGATGCTCAGTGAGTCTGGTGTGTACGCGTTGCTGGTGTATCACTACGTTCCTGAGAATCGGTTGCTGCGTGAGTGGTTGACCCACCAAGTGGTGCCGGCCTTACGCGATGCGGAGCCCTCGGAAAATTTGGATCGGCCGAAGTTGAGTCTGTTGAGTTGGCCGGAGATGTCGGTGAGCCTGCTGCACTGGCAGGATGAGAGCTGGATTCGGCTGCGGGATATGCCTTATCTGTTGCAGGATCAGACACAACGGCGAGCAACGGTTGCTAAGCCTTGGTGGCGGAAGGCTGCGCAGGTGTTTCAGTCGTCGAAGCATTCGATGGGTTAGGTGGTGCGCTTGTAGGATCGCTCGCGAGATCCGTCTCTAATTTATGTAGGAATTTTTCCTAGACAGCCGTGATGGCCACTCAGTATCGTCCGAGGGTTTTCAACCCTCGGCGACTGTATGGATACCTCGAAAGGAAAGGCTGGCTGGAGTGATGAGGAGCTAGAAGCTTCGGTAGACGCTTATCTGAAGATGTTCGCTCTTGAGCAGCAAAATCAGCCATTCAAAAAAGCAGACGAAAACCGTCTTTTGCGTGAAGGCCCGCTAAGCAACCGCAGCGCCTCCTCCGTCGAGTACCGCATGCAGAACATCTCAGCGGTGATGGAAGAGTTAGGGCGGTCGCGAATTACTGGCTATGTTTCGGCAAAGAACCTCGGCTCCGGCGTTAGCAAGCGGATCAAGGAGATCCTTGCAAAGAGGGGAATACAGGCGATACGAAAAGACGAAAAACGTGGCATTCCATTGGCACCGTTTCAGTTAGTCGAGGTTACTGCACCCCAACATAATGAAACTCCAGTGGGCGTTCTAAACCCGAAAGAAACAAGCTCCACTGTCGTGAGACTTGCTCGCGCCCAGAGCGTGAAAAAATGGGTACTCAAGTATTCCCATGGCATCTGTGAAGGCTGCGGCCAAACCGCACCATTCATTAGCGCAAACGGCCGCCCCTTTCTTGAAGTCCATCACGTTAAGCACCTAATCGATGGCGGAACCGATCGCATCTGCAACACGGTAGCCCTGTGCCCCAACTGCCATCGTCGTTGCCACCATTCCAGCGACAAAGAAGAATTCACCGCTGAGCTTTATAAGAAAGTCGAACGTCTGGAACCTGAGTGATCGGATTACTTCGAACTATGACGAGGGAATATCCTTTCGCCTTAGATATGGCTTTTCCAAAGATTGAACTGCTACAGGAAATCGCGAACCGCTCAATGCGACTCAAGAGTGGTCTCGAACACACATGGACGAAAATCTTATGCAAAAACCCGTTCGCCACTCGGCTACGCCAGGTCATTCTAGAATCCTGGTCGCCTCATTCCTAATCGCCTTCTTCGGCCTGCTGCTTATGGCCTTACGCATCGCTCAAAAGAACGAAATCATGGCCATCGGTGCCATCTGGGTGGCAAACGCTTTGACGATGGTGCTGCATGTTATTTACTGGAAGCGCTATGGTCTTTCCGTCGGCTTTAAAATCGCAGTTGTTATCCAAATCGTCATTACCATTCTGCCCTTTCTGTTTGGCAATCTCGGCTTTATGGCTGTTCTGTTGATGCTGGGTGGCGAGATCCATTACTGGTAACCCGCGCCACGTCCCGCTATTAATACTCCCTCCCCACTCAAGGACCCGAGCCCTGCCATGAAATTCGATCTCGCCTATTGCCTCAGCCTCGACGACAATTTGTCGATTTATGATGTTCGTGATTTGAATTTCGATGAGACGGTGGCGTTCGATTCGGCGAAAGAGCAGTTCCAGTGTCCCAACGACGCCTGTCGTTCGGCGTTTGATGCTTCCAACCAGTTGGGCACGTTCAATGCCAAGAATGTGAATTACGTGCGCACGCCGCACTTCAAGAATCTGCCCACTACACAGCATGTGGCAGGGTGTGCTTATGTGAGTTTGAAGGCTTCGGCGTCGGGGGTTGAGGCGGCGGATGGCGAGGCGGATGACGGGCGGGAGGAGCATTTTCCGTCGGAGTTGTTGCTGACGCGGCGTGAGTATGTGCGCAAGCCTGCGGCTCCGGCGGTGGCGGCGGATGTGGTGCGCGATGATCCGCAGCGGGTGGCGGCGGTTGATTCGAAGGAGTCAGCCAGTCGTGACACGGCGCCGGACAAGACCAGTGTGTTTGCGCATCCGGTGGAGTGTTTTGTGTCGAACTTCGCCGACAAGGAGTTACTCAAGCGCATGCCGTTGAAGGTTGGCGAGCGTACGGCGCCGTACAGTTCGTTCTTCAAGAAAATTGAGTATTTGACGGACAACAAGGGGCTGATCTACTGGGGCCGGATCAAGAAGATCGAGGACTTCCACGAGGGGGCCAGTTTCCGTATCGATTTCGAGGACAAGGTCTGGTTCAAGAAGCCGGAAGACAGCAAGAAGAAGCCGTATCCGGTGAGTGTTTATCTGAACAAGAAGCTGATCGACAACTACCGCAAGCGCAAGGCGTTTCTGGAGGAGATCAAGCACGCGGTCGACAGCGATAAAGAGTTGTTCTGTTTCTTCTATGGCGTGACGCCGGAGTTGAAACAGGTGCCGGGCAAGAAGAACCCCGAAAAGCCTTTCGAGGTCTTCAATGCCAATATCGAGAACCTGGATCACTTCATCATTCGTGAAGCGCCGGGGCTGGCTTGATGGTCTAGTCCTGGGGCAGTTGCAGTTTGACGGCGCCGGGGTGTTGTTTGATCAGGGAGTACGGCAGGACTGACCAATCCGGGGAATCGCAGGCGCGTTCAATGCGCGCAAAGTACGCTCCCAGGTACAAACCTTTTTCGGTGAAGCGCCAGTTGAAAGCCCCCCAGTTGTCTTCATTGGTGAAGTCGCAATTGTCGTCCCCACCCTCTACAGGCTGCTTCATTTCATCGGGGTACAGCGCGGTGAGTTGTTTGATCAGCCACGGGACAAATACTTCACGCTGGTACTTTGAGCGCGCCGCGTCTTCTGCCGCGCTCAACGGCTGATCACCGCCTCGGTAGCGGTCGGCGTGCAGAATAGGCTCGCCCTCTCCCACCCAAAGTACGTCTTCGAGCGATAACGGATGGCCAGTTTTCACGTCGATGTTGAGCGGGGAATCACCGAAGTCCGGGTGCGCGCCGCCACAGTAGTAGCTTGTGGAGATGTTCAGACTGATGACGCCGGGGGATATAAAAGTTGGAGTGACGTCTTGCAGGAATTCGGTGTTTTCGCCCCCGCGCAACTCACAACCGTAATAACTGATCGTCTCGTCCCACAAGCGCCCGAGCAACTGTTGGTTGACCCGCTGAAGGTCATCTTTGGGCATGCCGGATTCAATGCTGAACATGGAGATCTTCGAATCGGGCTCCTGCCACCATTGCAGGGTGTAACCCATGAAGTCCTGTTTCTTCAGAGGTTTGAGCTTTAGTCCCTGAAGACGCAAGTACTCATACGGCTCGCTCTTGGGCAACGTGGCGATGAAGGGCAACGCGTTCGGTGGAAGGTCGGGAAGTGGTGTATCGGTTACCAGAACCGGAAGTTTTTTGCCCTTCGGATTCTGCCACTCCCCTCTCCAGCCGCCATCAATCTGCTGCAACTTGAGAGTGGCGAGTGGCTTGTCTGGATCAAAGCGATTGCTGCCTTCTTTGAGTTCAAGGACGTCATTTTTCAACGTGCCGTTGAGTTCTAGATCGCGATGAAATTTTTCATAGAAGTAGCGACCGGTGACCTGCTCCGGATCACTTGTATCGACCTCCAGCACTATCGGCATTTTGCCCAATGTACCGGTGAATACGTGCCGGGTATCTTCGGCCTGAGCAGTTGCAAACAATGAAAACAACACAGCGGCGCACGGCGCCAGGCGCAACAGTCCCTTGAGCATGGATCGATCCCTGAATAAGGCGGAGGTCGCACCGGAACTTGGGGTCCCGGCGCTGAAGAATACGCGGCGGATTATGGCGAGGGTTGGCTGCGTAATCGAGTAACTTTAGAGGTTCAACCTCACGGCAGTTGCAGCGCAACTCCGCCCGGATGTTGTTTGACGAGTTTGTAAGGCAGCACGCTCCAGTCCACAAAACCGCACACCGCTGCGACGTGCGGAAATGACGGGTCGAGCTTGATGCCTTGTTTAGTGAAGTACCAACCCGGGTATTTCCAAGGTTCTTCCCCGTCATAGCCGCAGTCGTCGGTGCCTTCTGGCGTGATGGTCATGTCTTGCGGGTAGAGCTTGGTCAACTGCGCAACCAGCCAGGGTGCCAATTCTTCGTTGCGGTATTTCGACCAGTCTTCGGACGAACCGGATGACGTGTCGATGAAGTCGTCACGCTCCTCATGATGCACTGGCGTGCCCTGCCCGACCCACAGAACATCTTCGAGGGTCAGGAACTTGCCGGTCTTGGTATCAATGTTGATTGCTTGCTGGTTTTGATCCGGATACGCGCCGCCACAGTAGTACTCAGTTGAAATGCGCACGCTCATCACAGCCGACGACATCCACAGTGGTTGACTGGATTGCGCGTAATAACCGCCGAAGCCATATGACGACAGCACTTCGCCCCACAACCGGCCCATCAGTTGTTGATTGATGCGCTGACGCTGTTCAGGGGAGTAACCCGATACCACTTCAAACATCGAAGTTTTGGTTTGCGGCTCATTCCACCATTGCAGCGTGTAGCCCATAAAGGTGTCGGTCTTGCCCTTTTTGAGTGTGACGCCTTGCAGTCGCAAATATTCGTAAGGCGCCTGATCATGCAGCTGGGCCAGGTAAGGCAAGGAATTCGCAGGCACGTCGGGAATGTCCGCCGGCTGCAACTCGATCTTCAAGGTCTTACCGGCAGTACTTGTCCACTCACCACTCCAACCATTGAGTGTGGGCTGTAAACGAAGTTTCGGGCGAGAGTCTTCCATCCGCGCTCCTTCCTCCAGCACGAGAGTTTCCCCCTCCATGCCGCCATCGAGAGCCAGATCCTTGCGGTACTTCTTATAGAAGTAACGGCCATCTCCGGTGCGGGTATCTATTTCGAGGACTATCGGCGATTTGCCCAAAGTGCCGGTGTACACCCGCGCACCGTTATCGGCCCAGGTCGCCGTCGAAACAAACAAACCCGCCAACAGAAAAACACTACAAAGGCGTAACAGTCCTCGGAACATTATTTCATCCTTGAGTAAACGAGCCATCGCCCGCAAAAAGTTGTCGCGGATTATGTCGAGGAATCGCTCACGTTGCGACTTAACTAACGCACATGCTGAGCATCACCACGACCAGCAAACCGATGTACACCCGAGCATGCGTCCGATCCGGTATCCGCCCAATCCACGGCGAGGCCAAACGAATCCCAACCAGCGATCCAACCGTCAGCGCCGCAAACGCCAACAAATCGACATATCCGACAAACCACGTCCCCAAATCCGATTCGCTAAACCCGGCCAGCGCCATGTACGTGAGCGTCCCGGCCAATGCCACCGGCACGCTCAGCGGATTGGCCATCGATGTGGCTTGGGACATGCTCAATCCACAACGGCGCAAAAGCGGCACAGTCATGACGCTCCCTCCTACGCCGAGAAACGTCGCAATGGCGCCGATGCCTACACCACCGCCGGACGTTTCCGTGGGGTTCAAGCGACGGGGGATTACGCCTTCGGACTGTGTCAGAAAGCCGCCTCGCAGCAGGCAGTCGACGATGGTCACGCCGAGGTAGGCGATGAATGCGTAGCGAATCACTTCGCCGCTGACCCACACCGCCGCGATTGCGCCGACGACCGCGCCGACCCCGATGAAGCCGGCCAAGGGCCACAGGTATTCGCGAATGAGGTTGCCGGCGCGGCGGTGTTTGGCGGTGGCGATCAGGGCGTTGACGATCATCACGCAGGTCGAGGTGGCGACGGCGATGTGCATTGCCGATTGGCCGATGGGGTCATCGGCGCCGTGGCTGGCGCTGAGCATGCGGTACAGCAGCGGCACGACCACGAAGCCGCCGCCGAAGCCGAAGAGCACGGCGCTGACGCCGGTCAGGCAGCCGAAAAGTGTGAGCATCAGATAGAACATGGTGCGGCGTCCGCTGTTGGGGAGCGGTCGACGATAGACAAGCGCAGCTTGGCCTGCTTCAGCAACTCAGCCAATAATGTTCGCGTTTACGCCAACTGCCGGATGCCGCTTGATGCGCAATGTTTCGATCAATTCGCTGGATGACACGCCGCGCCCGGTGGTGGCGCTCGGTACGGATTATTCCCACGGTCACCTGTTACCTCTTCATACGCATCGGCGCGCGCAATTACTGTACGGCGCGACCGGGGTGATGCAGGTCAGCACCCACGACGGCAACTGGGTGGTGCCACCGCAACGCGCAGTGTGGATTCCGCCGGGGGTGGCGCATGAGGTGCTGATGCTTGGGGTCAGCACGCGCAGTTTGTACATCGAGCCGGGCGCGGTGGATCTGGGTCAGCGTTGTCAGGTGATCCATGTGTCGCCACTGATGCGGCACCTGCTGATGGAAGCGGTGGAAGTGCCGTTGATCTACGACGAGACCGGACGCGACGGCGTGTTGATCGAGTTGTTGCTGCATGAACTGGCGCGCAGTGCGCCACTCCCGCTGCACATTCCCCTGCCCTCTGAAGGAAAGCTGCTGATGCTGTGTCAGAACTTTCTGCATCAACCAAACGCCCATCAACCGCCGCAACAATGGGCCGATCAGTTGCACGTAAGCTTGCGTACCTTCAATCGACTGTTCCGCCAGCACACTGGATTGAGCTTCAGCCAGTGGCGCCAACGCGCCTGCGTAGTCGTGGCGCTGCCGCGTCTAATTGCTGGGGAAGCGGTAACGCGTATTGCGCTGGACTTCGGTTATGACAGCCCGGCGGCGTTCTCGACGATGTTCCGGCGCGTCCTCGGTCAGGCACCGTCCGTCTGGTTGGAGGCGGCGAACTAGGGCAAATCGAAAATTGCATTTGATCCAGGCTCAAAACAACTGTACAAAAACACAGTACATTTTCCATCAGCACTCTCGAGCCCGGAGCACACCCATGGCCTCTTCTGCGATGAACCTCATTCTCGAACGTATCGCCCTTTTCCAATTCACCCCGACTCACTGCGTCCAGGCCCGAGCGATGTTGGGCTGGAGCGTGGACCAGCTATCGCGGGAAGCTGGAGTTTCTGTGGAAGACATCCAGCGCTTTGAAACGCAGCAGGATGTGCCCGAAGCTACGCGGTTGGCGCTGACGTATCGGTTGGAGTCGCAGGGGTTGGTGTTTTTTCCGGGGTTTGCGCCGGGGCGATCTACGAGTATCCAAGGTGCGACTACCGAGTCGGTAGGTCGTGGGGATTTTGCGATGGCGGACTGAGGATTCAGAACTTGATCGAAATTGAAGAAAGCGCGGGCAGCGTTTATCAGGATTTGGGGTTCGCCGATGCAAGCGATATGCAGGCCAAGTCTGCTGACGTGATGAAGCTGGCGACACTGATTGAAACAGCGGAAATGAGTGCGACTGAAGCGGCAAACAGGCTGGAGATCTCGCTGGAAAAACTTGAAGACGTACTTCGCGGACGTTTCCGCGACGTGCCTGCTGCCACGATCGCGAAGTACTTGAATCAGATATCGACTAACCAAGCTTGAGTGAGCCGGTTCGCTCCTGTGGGGAACGAACCATGACTGGTCAGGCGCCCTGCACCACCACCTCACTCTCCCCTTCGACCCCCAACCACCACGCACTCCCACGCTGCGGCTGAGCCAGGTTGAACGCCTCGCCCATCTGCGGTGTGGTGATTGAAATACTGCGATCCCACGCCAGCGCGAGAATCCGGTCAAACGGTTCATGCCACGCGTGCATTGCCAGGTCGAAGGTGCCGTTGTGAATCGGGAATAGCCAGCGGCCCTTGAGGTCGATGTGCGCTTGTAGGGTTTCTTCGGGTTGCATGTGCACGTGTGGCCATTCGACGTTGTAGGCGCCGGTTTCCATCAGGGTCAGGTCGAACGGGCCGTACTGTTCGCCGATGCGTTTGAAGCCGTCGAAGTAGCCGGTGTCGCCGCTGAAGAAGATTCGCGTATCGCCGTCGATCATTACCCACGACGCCCACAGGGTCTGATTGCCGTCGAACAAGCCACGGCCAGAAAAGTGTTGCGATGGGGTAGCGATGAAACGGATGCCGGCGACTTCAGTGCCTTGCCACCAGTCGAACTGACGGACTTTGGCGGCGTCGATTCCCCACTTGATCAGGGTGTCGCCGACGCCTAACGGGGTCAGAAATACGCTGACCTTGTCCGCGAGTTTGAGCACCGCTTCGTAGTCGAGGTGGTCGTAGTGATTATGCGAGAGGATCACCGCTTCGATCGGCGGCAATTCGTCGATGCTGATTGGCGGCTGATGAAAGCGTTTCGGGCCGGCCCATTGCACCGGGGATGCGCGCTCGGCGAACACCGGGTCGGTGATGAAAAACTTTCCTTGCAGCTTGAGCAGCAGGGTCGAGTGACCGAGGCGCCAGACGCTCTGGTTCGGTGCGGACATCAAGTCGGCAAGCTTCAGCGGCTGCACCGGAATCGCGTTGGCCGGCCGGGTGTTGCGCGGTTTGTGGAAAATCATGTTCCACATGATGCGCAGCATCTTGCGCAGGCCTTCGCGTTGCACCGGCGCGTGGTTGCGGAATGTCCCTTCGGCCTGACGCGAGGCTTCAGGTGTCGGGTTACCCGCTGAGGAAACTGAATTGGCCATCAAAGACTGACTCCTGAAAAACCACGCAATTAACGGTTTTCCCTCGGTGGGACGATAAATGGCCAAAGCACGCACGCATTAGCCGGACATCTGTTTTTAGGTTGTACCGATTAAGTGAGTATTACACTGATCAGTGTAGTTTCTAGGTTGCATCAAACTCGGCGCCAAGTAAACTGCCGAGTGTAATTATCTGCCAGCCACTGCCGAATCGAATTTATGACAACTCCACAGCGCCTCACCGACCGCAAACGCGCAGCCATTATTCAGGCGGCGATTGCCGAATTCCGTGCCAACGGCTTCGAAGTCACCAGCATGGACAAGATCGCCGCCACAGCTGGGGTGTCCAAGCGCACGGTGTACAACCACTTCCCCAGCAAAGAAGAGCTGTTCGCCGAGATCCTCAACCAGTTGTGGGCACGCATCAGCACTGAGTTGGCCATGCCATACCGCGGTGATCAGCCTCTGCGCGAGCAATTGCGGCAGCTGTTATTGGCCAAACTGCAGATGATGGCCGACGAAAACTTTCTGGATCTGGCTCGGGTCGCCATCGCTGCCACGATTCATTCTCCGGAACGCGCGCAGAACATGGTTGCGCGCATGGGCGAACGCGAGGAAAGCGTGACCGTGTGGATCCGTGCCGCGCAGGCAGATGGTCGTTTGAAAGCAGCCGATCCGGAATTCGCCGCGCATCAGGTGCATGGGCTGCTGAAGTCCTTCGCTTTCTGGCCGCAGATTTCCATGGGCCAACCGGTATTGGACGGTGCGATGCAAAACACTGTGGTCGAAGCGGCACTGGATATGTTTTTGGCCTGCTACCAGCTCTGAATCCAGCACGCGCTGCTGATCAATAACGCGTTACAAAACTCGTACAACTTCCACGCTCGCAATTTCTTGTACAAGCACTAACGCTTTGTATAAGATTCTGCGGTCAGCCTGGAATGCTGGCACTGTACTGCCATCGCCGACGCCAATAGCGCGTTCGGCTGGCAGCGCCGGAACAGGGACAACCCTTCACGCCCTAATTTCCCGAGTGCCACCAGCATGTTCTTCAATCGCAATCAGGCCGTCATCGACGATCTGCAAAACACCGTATCCCAGCAATCTGGCCTGCTCGAAGCGATCAATCGCTCGATGGCGGTGATCGAATTCGATCTCGACGCCACAGTGCTACGCGCCAACGACAACTTTCTCAAGACCACCGGTTACACCGCTGAGCAAGTGATTGGTCAGTCCCACCGGCGCTTCTGCTCGCCCGAATTCGCGCGCAGTAGCCAATACACTGAGCTGTGGTCGCGGTTGAAAAACGGTCAGTTCCAGTCCGGTACGTTTGAGCGGGTCGACAGCCAGGGCCGGCCGATCTGGCTCGAAGCCAGTTACAACCCGATCAAGGATGCGTCGGGTCGGGTGGTGAAAGTGGTCAAGTACGCGATGGACGTCACCGCCAAGGTGCAGCAGGAAAGCGAAGCCAACGCCAAGCTCGAGGCGATCGACCGCGCCATGGCCGTGATCGAATTCAATCTCGACGGCAGCATTCTGACGGCCAATCAGAATTTTCTGACGCGCATGGGTTACACGCTTGCCGAACTCAAGGGCAAACACCATCGGTTGTTCTGCAAGCAGGAACTGGCGAACAGCAGCGCCTATCAGGATTTCTGGCGCCGCTTGAATCAGGGCGAGTTGTTCAACGGCCAGTTCGAGCGCGTGGACAAGCGCGGCCAGACCGTGTGGCTCGAAGCCAATTACAACCCGGTCTACGACGCCAGCGGGCGCCTGTGCAAAGTGGTCAAGTTCGCCTCGGACGTCACTGCCCGCGTCGAACAACACGAGCAGGACGCGCGCAGTGCCAGTGCGGCTTATCACATCTCGGTGGCGACCCGAAAAGTCGCCGAGCAAGGCACGCAAGTGATCCAGCAAGCGGCCAGTGAAATGCGTGAAATCGCCGAGGATATCGCTCAGTCCTCAACCCTGATCGCGCAACTCGGCGAACGCTCCGAGCAGATTACTGCCATCGTTAACACCATTCGTGCGATTGCCGATCAGACCAATTTGCTCGCGCTCAATGCTGCGATTGAAGCGGCGCGCGCCGGTGAGCAGGGACGCGGGTTTGCCGTGGTGGCTGATGAAGTGCGGCAACTGGCGGCGCGCACCAGCGGCTCGACGGCGGAAATTTCCAGCATGATCGGACTGATCCAGAACGAAACCCGACAGGCGATCAAGAGCATGGATGGCACCCGCGACCGGGCGGCGCAAGGCGTTGAGCTGGCGGATCAGGCGGGGACGGTGATTTTGCAGATTCGTGATGGGGCGAGTGAGGCGGTCGACGCAGTGAGCATGTTTGCCAACGAGCGTGGGGCTGACTGAGGTAGGTTCACTCGAGGATTGCGCTGGTACAGGCTCGGGGCAGGATCGTTAAACTGAGTCGACGCCATCGCTGGCAAGCCAGCTCCCACAGGGTTTTGTGGTGTCCGCATAATGTGTGATCGACACAAATCCTGTGGGAGCGTGGCTTGCCCGCGATGAAGCCCGCTCCGTCACCGCAAACCCATCAGCCCTTCACCAAACTGCGCACCGCCACAATCTCCGGCACCTGCAACTTGGCCATATACACCCGCAACGGCTGGCTGATATTGATGCGGTCATCAATATTCTGATCCAGCAGCAATTGAATTCGCTCGCGCTTGAGCGTCGTGGTCTGATCGGTCGTCGGCGCCCAGACAAACTCGCTGCACGCAATGATGCCGTCATCGGCGACGTCCATGCCGAACGAGTCTTCGCTGAAGCGCACGATGTAGTGGCCGGTCTTGCGGTTGAGGCCGACAAAACCCTTGAGGTCGTCGGCAGCCTGGCAGATGAGTTCGGATGTGATGCGCATGGTAAACCTCACGAATTGATCGATGGTCTACACGCAGGGCGGATGGGTGGCGCGCCCTCTGCCGGGGCGGTTGCCGTGGCCAAGCGTACTGCAAACGAACGCGCAAAAGTGCGAAAAAATTCGCTTTAAGTATGTTTATGTCGGTCTGGCGATGGCACGTTTTCGTTTGAGTTGTTAAAAGGTAGGTCTTTGTATATGCCTGCGAAAGGAACTCGACAATGCCCGCCACTTTCACCAAAAGCGCCCTGTTGCTGAGCCTGCTGCTCGGCCTCGGTCAGGCGCACGCTGCCAGTCAACTGAGCCCGGTTGCACTGGCTGCCGCCCAAGGCATTCCGCATCCGGCAGTGATCGCGCACCGTGGCGCATCGTTCGATGCACCGGAATCCACCGCCGCATCCTACAAACTCGCTCGCGATCTCGGCGCCGATTACCTGGAAATGGATTTGCAACGCAGCAAGGACGGCGTGCTGTTCGCCCTGCACGACGACAACCTGCAACGCACCACTGACGTCGCGACCAAGTTCCCGGAACGCAAGGACAGCCCGGCCAATGCCTTCACCATGGCCGAGTTGAAAACCCTCGATGCCGGTAGTTGGTATAACGCCAAATACCCGGATCGCGCGCGTCCGGCCTACGCTGGCCTGAAGATTCTGACCCTCGACGAAATCATCGACATCGCCCAGGCCAATCCGCTGCACAAGCCCGGCCTGTACATCGAAACCAAGGAGCCGAAGCAGTTTCCCGGGATAGAGCGCGACCTTAAAGAAAAACTGCAGGATCGCGGCTGGCTGAGCCCGGCCGGTTCGAAACTGGCCAAGAGCGCCATCGGCGTCGGCCAGGGCAAAGGCAAAGTGATCCTGCAAACCTTCGAGAAGAGCAGCCTGGAAATGCTGCAGAAGGAAATGCCGCAAGTTCCGAAAATCCTGTTGCTGTGGGTTGGCGAAGGCAGCATCGAACCGAAATCCAACGTAACGTTCGCGGCCTCCGGCGAGCAGGACAAGAACGCCTTCTACGGCAAGCAGGAACCGAAATCCAAAGCTGAATTCCAGCAATGGGTCGACTACGCCAAGGCTCAAGGCGCAATCGGCACCGGCCCCTCGGCGAAACTGACCAATGGCGGCGATCAGAGTTATTCGGATCTGGTGCAACCGTGGATGAATCAGTACACCCACGATCAGGGCTTGCTGGTGCACGTTTATACGGCCGATGAGCCGGTGGATTTCCAGAAGGTCATGGACGCAGGCGTTGACGGCATCTTCACCAACCGCGCCAGCGAGCTGTTGAAGTTCTATAAACGCCCGGCGGCCGCCAGTGTTGATCAGGTGTTGAAGAACAACGGTTTCTGATCGTGTAGCGCCCCCTGACCCAAGCGATGGGGGCGTACCCGAATATCAATCGATCTGCACGTTTTCCACGACGGATATGCCCAGAGTGTTTTTCAGCGCAATCAACGCTTGCGGTAGCACGCCGCCCAACACTAGGAAGGTTCTAGCGTTTTGCGGTTTGAGTTGGGCGCATTGCCGAGCCTGCAACACCGCTTTGTACTTTATGCACTGATAAAACCCTCTTACGATATCCGCCTCGTCAGCCGTCGACGGTTTGACTTCAACGCCAATGACTTCCTTGCCTTTGGCAAAGAACACATCGACCGAATCGCCGGATGGCAATCGGTGTTCTATCTCCGTGACACTGATCACGCCTCGCAGATTCAGCAACTCAGGATGCCGAGCCACGAACGCTTTGAGTCTTTTGTGTTCTTCACCCTCCACTCCACCGCGGCGGGACGCCTCAGCCAACACGGTGGAATTGGTCGGCGGTATAGGTTGTAGATCAAGCGCACTCAAAACCTCGTTCCAGCGCGGGTACGCATATACAGCCTGAAGTTTGCCGTTGATTATCTGCTCACGCTGCTGACGGGATTGATTACGGTAATTTCTCAGGTCATCTATGAACCAATCGATTCCCTCCCCTGGGATTCGAGTGCTCTTGTTGATCACCAGGCTTTGCAAGGGCGGAATCTTCTCGCCCCACTGCTGCTCCAGAATTTGCAAACTTCTACCCACGCAACCCAATACATAATTGAGATTTCGCGGATTAGGCATATCTAACTCTTGGGCCAAATCCTCATAAGTCACAGGCGTAGTCGCTAGCGCCTGTCGCACCAAGAGTGGAAACGCAGATCGTGCGCGTTCCTGAAAGAGCTGATCACCCCAAAGATTATCCATTCCTGCCATCGCCTTGCTTCCTGTTCCGCCAGCCCACTTAGCACAATGGCTGTACTAACTCATTCAGCCAAAAATGCAGAGGGCGAGAAATTTTTATCCATTAGCCGTTTGAATCCGGCGGATCCAATTAAGCCTGAATTAAGGCGATCTCGATACACTGAGGCCACTTAAACGAATCAACCAAAGGAATAACCGATGAAAACTTTGACTGCCCTGTTTACCGCTGCTGCCCTGACCCTTACCGCTGGCCTGGCTCAGGCTGACGTTCGCGTCGATCAGATCCCGCAACTGGTCAAGGAAGGCAAGATCAAATCGCTGGAGTCGATGAACGCAGAAGCTTTGAAACTGCATCCAGGTGCAACTATCACCGACACCGATCTGGACAACCACTTCAACGGTTACGAGTACGAAGTTGAGCTGAAGACCGCTGATGGCAAAGAGTTCGACGTTGACTTTGATGCGACCACCGGCAAAGTCCTGAGCGACAAACAAGACACCTGATAAACCGGGTCATCGAGCCGCACGATTGCAAAATCGTGCGGCTTTTTTGTGTCTGGCGTTTGTCGGCCGACCCCGGTACCTGTGGGAGCTGGCTTGCCCGCGATGGCGGTGTGTCAGTCAGTGCACATGTCACTGACTGATCGCGCCGAATGTCAGGCACTCAGGCGCGCGGTGACTTCGTTCAAACGCCCGGACAGACCATGCAGGTTCTGGCTCGCGCTTTCGGTGCGTTGCACGTTGTCGAGGTTGGTGCTGGCGATCGAGGTGATCTCGGTCAGGTTGCGCGAGATGTCTTCGGCGACCGAGGTCTGCTCTTCGGCGGCGGTGGCGATCTGGCGGTTCATGTCGCGAATCGCTTCTACCGCTTGAGTGATGCGCTCGAGCATCGCGCCGGCCTGCGTCACTTGCTCGACACTTTCATCGCTCTTCGACTGGCCGCTTTCGATGGCTTGTGCAGCATCCACCGCGCCGGTCTGCACGCTCTGGATAATCTGGTTGATCTCGATGATCGACGCCGCCGTACGTTGCGCCAGGCTGCGTACTTCATCGGCAACCACCGCAAATCCACGTCCGGCCTCGCCAGCACGCGCTGCTTCAATCGCCGCGTTGAGCGCCAGCAGATTGGTCTGCTCGGCGATGCCGCGAATCACTTCCAAGACCTTGCCAATGCGGCCGCTGTCGGCTTCGAGACGACGGATCACCGAGGCGGTGTTAGCGATTTCGCCGCGCATCTGGGTGATGGTGTGGATGGTGCCCTGCATGACTTTTTCACCCTGCTGGGCGGACTGGTCGGCATCGTCGGCCGCCCGTGCTGCATCAGCGGCGTGACGCGCGACTTCCTGCGCAGTGGCGGACATTTCGTTCATCGCCGTGGCCACTTGATCGGTGCGGTTGAACTGCTCGTTGGTGCCGCCAGCCATCAGCGTGGCAATGGAGTTCAGCTCGCCGCTGGCGCTGTCCAGATCCTGAGCGCTGCGTTGCAAGTGGCTGAAAGTTTCAGCGAGGAAATCACGCAGGGTATTGGCCGCAGCGGCCAGATTACCCAGCTCGTCCTGACGGGTGCTGACCACACGTTCGCCAAAACGCCCCTGGCTCAACTGGCTGACGTAGTCGATCAGTTTGCGGATCGGCTCGACCAGGTTGCGGTTGACCAGCCACAGGCTGAACACACCGATCACAACGCCGGACGCGAGCATTACCAGCAAGCCCAGCCAGACTGTGCGGTCGGCGCTGGCGCTGATCTGCGCCGATTGCTCGACGCCCTCTTTACGCAGCTCGGAAACCAGTGCGCTCATCTGATCGCTGGTGGCGCGGTCGACACCTTTGACGGCAACGTCGCCGGCAGTCGGATCGGCACCGGCAGCCACGTAGGCATCGCGGCCCTTCTGATACGCCGTGCCCAGTTGACGGTGTTCTTCGCGCAGTCGTTCGATGCGGGTTTTCAGCGCAGGCTCGATGCCCTTCTGGTTGGCCAGCTCACCGAGAATCCCTTGCACATCACGTTGGCGGTCTTCGAACTGGCTCCAGTATTTCGCCAGATCCGCCGGTTGCTTGCCGCGCAGCAAAACGTTTTTCCATTCCTGCACCTGCACCTTGAATTGCAGGTTGGCTTCGTCGATCAGTTGCGAGGTGCGCAAGGGCCCTTCGATCAACTGGCCGTAACTCTGCACGCCGTTGGACAGGAAGTGGAAACAGGCCAGCGCGATCAACAGGATCGCCAACAGGCTGCCGCTCAACAGGGCAAGAATTTGCCCCTTCAGGGATTTTTGTACCGACATCGCAGCTACTCATGACAGGGATGAGGCACGTCCGACAAGACGTGAATTGTGGCCGGACATCCATGTCGGCGAACCGTGGCTCATGGCCAAAGGCGCGCAAGCTAACTCAGCTGTAATCGGCGCACCAGAGCGCTTCTTGAAAAATTTCCGACGACTGGCAAGCCATTGATTTGGCGTCATTTGACTGTCACCAAACCGTCATCAACGAGCGCGATGATGCGGCTCAGGTGAATCTGCAAATCCCGCGACAGACGCCCTCCTCGCAGCGAGCCTTCATGAACCACAGCCTCGACCTGAGTCACCGCGATCCAGACCTGTTCGGCCTGCTTTACGGCTTTCAATTTCGCCCCGGTGAACGCGGCCGCGAGGTGGATTCCGCGACCGCCCTGCGTTGCCTGCAAGACGACACCGATGGCGATGAATTCCTCTGGCTGCATCTGAATCTGGCGCACGCCGCGTGCGAACGCTGGATGAAAAGTCATCTGCAATTGCCTGAGGAGTTTTTCGAAGCGCTGCACGAAGGCTCGCGTTCGACGCGCATCGAGCATGTCGATTCGGCTCTGCTGGCGGTGGTCAACGATGTGGTATTCAACCTGAGCAGCATGGTTTCTTCGGACGTATCGACGCTGTGGGTCTGTGTGCGCAGCAAGCTGATCGTCAGCGCGCGTTTGCAACCGCTGCACTCGGTGGACAAGTTGCGCTCGTCGGTCAAGGCCGGCGAATGCTTTCGTTCACCGCTGGAATTGCTGGTGCATCTGCTGCGCGATCAGGGCGAAGTACTGACGCAGATCGTGCGCAAGACCAGCCTCAGCGTCGATCAGATCGAAGACGAACTGCTGTCCTCGCGCCTGTCGACCAACCGCGCCGAACTAGGTGCCAACCGGCGGGTGCTGGTGCGTTTGCAACGCTTGCTGGCGCTGGAACCCGGCTCGTTGCTGCGCCTGCTCAATCGCCCGCCGCCATGGCTGCAGAAAGAAGACGTCAAAGAGTTGCGCAAATCCACCGAGGAATTTGCGCTGATCATCAACGACCTGACCGCGCTCGGCGAGCGGATCAAACTGTTGCAGGAAGAGATCGCCGCCAACCTCAACGAACAGAGCAACCGCACGCTGTTCACCCTGACCGTGGTCACGGTGCTGGCGCTGCCGATCAACATCATTGCCGGTTTTTTCGGGATGAACGTGGGAGGCGTGCCGTTATCGCAGGATGAGCATGGGTTCTGGATTCTGGTTGCGCTGGTGGCGACGTTCACCGTGATTGCCGGGCGCTGGGCCTTTCGTAAACGCCGGGATTATTAAGATCCCTGTGGCGAGGGGATTTATCCCCGATGGGTTGCGCAGCAGCCCCAAAGCCATTCACCGCGGTGTATCAGATAGAACGTACGTACCGGATTTGCGACTGCTGCGCAGCCGAACGGGGATAAATCCCCTCGCCACAGGGGATCTTCGCGCCGCCAGATCAGTGACGGGGCTAATCCACCTAACACTGATCCACGGCAGCCTCTCTGTAACATTCTGCAACGATCATGGGCGACATTCCTTTCTTCGCTCAGGATTGTCCGCCCATGGCTACTCCATCGCTTTCCGCCAGCCAAGCGTCCGCCCCCAGCAGCCGGCCAGCGCTCGACAAGAAAACCAGCCCGTTCACCTACGTGATTTTTTTCGCAGTGCTGGCCATGGGGATGCTGTTCACCGCCTACAGCCTGATGCACGACATGCATGAACTGGGCACGCAGGTCACCACCTGGACGCCTTTCCTGCTGCTCGGCGTGGCGCTGTTGATTGCGCTGGGTTTTGAGTTCGTCAACGGTTTCCACGACACCGCCAACGCTGTGGCCACGGTGATCTACACCCACTCGCTGCCACCGAATGTTGCAGTGGTCTGGTCGGGGTTCTTCAATTTCCTCGGGGTGCTGCTGTCGAGCGGCGCGGTGGCGTTCGGCATCATCGCGTTGCTGCCAGTGGAGCTGATTCTGCAAGTCGGCTCGTCGGCCGGTTTCGCGATGATTTTCGCACTACTGATCGCCGCGATTCTGTGGAACCTCGGCACCTGGTGGCTGGGCCTGCCGGCCTCGTCGTCGCACACGCTGATTGGTTCGATCATCGGCGTCGGCGTGGCGAATGCCTTGATGCACGGGCGGGACGGCACCAGCGGCGTCGACTGGGCACAGGCGACCAAGATCGGTTACGCGTTGCTGCTGTCGCCGCTGGTGGGTTTCGGTTTTGCCGCGCTGTTGCTGCTGGCGCTGCGCGCGTTCGTGAAGAATCGTGCGCTGTACAAGGCGCCTGAAGGCAACACGCCGCCGCCGTGGTGGATTCGTGGTCTGTTGATTTTGACCTGCACCGGCGTGTCCTTCGCCCACGGTTCCAACGACGGGCAGAAAGGCATGGGCCTGATCATGCTGATTCTGGTCGGCACCCTGCCGATGGCCTACGCCTTGAACCGCACCATGCCCGAAGAACAATCGCTGCAATTTGCGGCGGTGGCGCAAGTCACTCAGCAAGCGCTGGTGAAAAACACCTCGCTGCCGGCCCCGGCCGATCCGCGCCCGGTGCTTTCGGATTACATGCGCACCAAGGAAGCCACCGCGCAATTGATCCCGGCCCTCGCCGCCCTCACCGGGCACATCGGCGAAGAAGTCAAAGGCTACGGTTCGCTGGCGAAAGTCCCGGCCGAAGCCATGGGTAACGTGCGCAACGATATGTACCTGGCCAGTGAAACCATTCGCCTGATGGACAAGAACAAGGTCGGCAACTTCGACGCCGACACCAGCGGCAAGCTGCAACTGTTCAAGCAACAGATCGACAACGCCACACGCTTCATTCCGCTGTGGGTGAAGATCGCCGTGGCCATCGCGCTGGGACTGGGCACCATGGTTGGCTGGAAACGCATTGTGGTGACGGTCGGTGAAAAGATCGGCAAGACGCATCTGACTTACGCGCAAGGTGCATCGGCGGAAACCGTGGCGATGCTGACGATTGGCGCTGCCGACATGTTTGGTTTGCCGGTATCCACGACGCATGTTTTGTCATCCGGTGTGGCGGGCACGATGGTCGCCAATGGCGGCGGGTTGCAGATGAGGACCATCCGTAATCTGCTGATGGCGTGGGTGCTGACCTTGCCTGCGGCGATCCTGCTATCCGGCAGCCTGTACTGGTTGTTCACCCAAATCTTCTGACCACCTCCCCCAGCCAATCCATGAACACCCGCACGCGCAACGGCAAATGCCGTTGCCGTGCATATAGCAGTGAAACGCCCATCGCCGGGGCGTTGAACTGCGGTAGCACGGCTACCAACTCACCGCTCTGCAGATAGCCATTCATTCCGGTGTGCGGAATCTGCACCAGACCAAAACCACCCAACGCTGCCGACTCGTAGGCGTCGGTGCTGTTGACCGTCACACTGCCGGCCATCGGCACGCGGCGAATCTGGCCGTGCTCTTCATAGACAAAACCTTCCGAGCGCGAACCGAGCACGCCGACGTAATGCACCAGCCGATGCTGTGCCAGGTCTTCCAGCGTCTGCGGCACGCCATAGCGCGCCAGATACGCCGGGCTGGCGCAGTTGATCATGCTGAAGTCGCACAGATGCCGCGCGACCACCGACTGATCCGGTTGCGCGCCGACCCGCACCACGCAATCGAAGCCCTCACTGAGCAAATCCACCCGGCGGTCGGTGCTGCTGATTTCCAGTTCCAGTTGCGGATGGCGATCCATGAACTGCGGCAACTGCGGCATCACCACGCGGCGGGCGAGGATGTTCGGCATGTCGATGCGGATACGTCCGCTCAACGAAGCGGCATCCTGACGGAACAGGCCTTCGATCTCGTCCATGTGCGACAGCAGATCCTTGCTGCGCTCGTACAACACCAGGCCGTCCTGAGTTGCCTGCACTTTGCGCGTAGTGCGTTGCAGCAGGCGCGTGCCGAGCAGGGTTTCCAGCGCCTGCACATGCTCGGAGACAGTCGAGCGCGGCAGTCCTAGGCTCTCTCCGGCAAGGGTGAAACTCGACAATTCGCTGACCCGCGCGAAGGTGCGCAGCAGTTCCAGTTTGTTCATTTTGCGCTCGTTGATTGTTCGGCCAATCCGACCAGTGATTCCGTTTTCAGTCTGTTTATCACCCCACAGCGGATAAATAAACTGGGCCACATCATCACTCACCGCAATCGAGGCCGACACATGAACCGCAAAATCGCATTGATCACTGGCGCCAGCCGTGGCTTGGGCAAGAACGCAGCACTGCACCTCGCCGCCCAAGGCGTGGACATCATCGGCACTTACAACAGCCGCGCTGATGAAGCTCAGGCGCTGGTGGCAGAAGTGGAAAAACTCGGCGGCAAAGCCGTGATGCTGCAACTGGACGTGAGCCGAAGTGAAGGTTTTGCAGAGTTCGCCACGCAGGTCGAGCACGCGCTGCAACAATTTGATCGTGAACGTTTCGATTTCTTGATCAACAACGCCGGGGTCGGTCTGCATGTGAGTTTTGCCGAGACCACCATCGAGCAATTCGACATGTTGATGAACGTGCATTTCAAAGGTCCGTTCTTCCTGACTCAGCAACTGCTGCCGCTGATTAACGACGGCGGACGGATCATCAACGTGTCCAGCGGCCTTGCGCGTTTCAGCATCCCAGGCGCCAGTGCCTATGCAGCAATGAAAGGCGCGATTGAAGTGCTGACCCGCTATCAGGCCAAGGAGTTGGGTGCACGTCAGATCACTGTGAATACCTTGGCACCCGGCGCAATCGAGACTGACTTCGGTGGCGGCGCCGTGCGCGACAACGCAGCGGTGAATGCGATGGTCGCGGAAAACACCGCGCTGGGCCGTGCCGGTCAGCCGGATGACATTGGCGGAGCGCTGGCGCTGTTGCTGTCACCGGGAGCGCAGTGGATCAACGGGCAACGAGTCGAAGCGTCGGGCGGGATGTTTCTCTGATTGCAAGACAGATGCACAATCATTGTGGCGAGGGAGCTTGCTCCCTCGCCACAAATTGGTGTTTAACAATCAGGCAGTGCGAGCAGTCACCCACCGCTCACGCACCACGTCATAGCCCCAGTGGTAAACATAGGTGTACGGCAGGAAAAACAGCAGCACGCCGATATCCAGCAAGAACGCCTGCCACAGACTCACCGACAACCACCAGGCAATCAGCGGCACGCCCATCACGATCAACCCGCCTTCGAACAGCAGCGCATGCACCACCCGCACCCAGGCGTTGTGTTCGACGTTCATGCGTTTCAACGCGCGGTCGAAAAAGCCGTTAAACACCACGTTCCAGGCCAACGCCAATGCGGCGATCAGCAACGTGACCAAGCCCATGTCGAGCAGCGGTTTGTCCATGATCCATGCCAGCAACGGCGTACAGATCAGGATCGCCAGCAGTTCGAAACCGATGGCCTGGAAAATACGTTCAGTGAGGGATTTGTTGGCAGTCATGGCCTGACTCCTTGAGTGAAGATGGTTGCCATGATCCAGCCTTGTCCCGATACTTCATAACCAATAACCATCGATCAAGGCGATAGTTCATGGCATCTCAGGAAGTGTTGCTGGCGTTCGTGCAAGCGGCCACGCAAGGCTCGTTTTCGGCGGCGGCGCGAAAATTGGGGCGCAGTCAGTCGACCATCAGTGCGGCGGTGGCAAGTCTGGAGATTGATCTGGATCTGATCCTCTTTGATCGCAGCAGCCGTAAGCCGACGCTCACGCCTGAGGGGCACGTCATGCTGCAACGCGCCGAGGCGATTCTGGCAGCGACCAATCGCCTGGAAATGACTGCGCGGCAATTGGCACAGGGCGTCGAGCCGAAGCTGACGGTGGTGATTTCCGACACTTATCAGTCGGATCGATTCGAAGCAGCCTTGGTCGGCTTCGAGCAGCGTTACCCGGATCTGGAGCTGGAATGCCTGATCGCCGAGTGTGATGACATGATCGAACTGGTGCAGCGTGGCCGCGCGCACATGGGATTTGCCGAGATGCGCGACAGCTACCCGCCGGATCTGGAGACCTCGACCGTCGCCGAGAACACTGAAATCGGCTTATTCGTCGGCCTTGACCATCCGTTGGCTAAGCTCGAACACATCGATCAGGCTGAGCTGGCGCAGCATCGCGAGTTGCGTCTGGCGACTATCGTCAATCCGTATGACAGTCGCGGCAAAGGCCGGGTGTGGTCGGCGCCGAGTTATCTGATGCTGCTGGAAATGGCCGAAAAAGGTTTCGGCTGGGCACCGTTGCCCCGCTGGCTGGTGGGGCGTTTCGGCAATGGCTTGCTGGTGGAATTGAAAGTGCGCGGCTGGCCGAAACCGGTGTTTGTCGATGCGCTGTGGTCGCGGCTGTATCCGCCGGGGCCGGCGGGGAGTTGGTTGCTCAGCAAGATGCTGGAATAAATATACCGGTCTTTCGGGCCCCTTCGCGGGCAAGCCCGCTCCCACAGGTTTTGCAGTGTTCAAAAATATTCTGTACGACGCGGATACTGTGGGAGCGGGCTTGCCCGCGAAGAGGCCAGTATTGTCAGCGCACCATTCAGATCAGCTCAACGCTTGCAGCCGCGCCTCGATGAACCGCCGCTCCGGCTCTTGCCGCGTCAACTCCAACGCCCGCAGATACGCCGCCCGCGCCTCTTCCACCCGCCCCAACTGCCGGCAAAACTCGGCCCGCGCTGAATGCGCCAAGTGGTAACCCTGCAATTCTCCAAGCTCAAGAATCCCCTCAATCAATAGCAATCCGGCCAACGGCCCATCACGCTTGGCCACCGCCACCGCGCGATTCAACTCAATCACCGGCGAAGGCACCGCCCGCAACAACACGTCATACAGCCCGACAATCTGCTCCCAATCCGTCTCGCCCGCCGTCGCCGCTTCGGCATGCACTGCGGCAATCGCCGCTTGCAGGCAATACGGGCCAAACCGCCGGGTGCTCAGCGCTCGCTCTACCAGCGCGCAACCTTCGGCGATCAACTGCGCATCCCACAACCCGCGATCCTGATCATCCAGCAACACCAACTCACCCGCAGCCGAAGACCGCGCCGGTCGCCGCGACTCGTGCAACAGCATCAACGCCAGCAGCCCCATCACCTCCGGTTCCGGCAGCAGCTCCATCAACAAGCGGCCCAGCCGAATCGCCTCACGCGTCAGGTCTTCACGGGTCACCTGCGCTCCGACCGATGCCGAATAGCCTTCGTTGAACACCAGATAAATCACCCGCAACACACTGTCGAGCCGCTCGGGCAATTCGCTCAGGCTCGGCACTTGATAGGGGATTTTTGCGTCACGGATTTTCGCTTTGGCGCGCACGATGCGCTGGGCTATCGCCGCCGGTGCCGAGAGAAACGCGCGGGCGATTTCCTCGGTGGTGAGATCGCAGACTTCACGCAGGGTCAGCGGCACTTGCGCGTCCGCCGCCAGCGCCGGGTGGCAGCAGGTGAAAATCAGCCGCAGGCGATCGTCTTCCACATCTTCATTGCTCCAGTCGGTCAGCTCCAGTTCCTCAAGTTGCGCGAGCAACAGCGGTTGCGAAGCCTTGAACCGCGCGCGACGGCGCAACACATCGATGGCTTTGAAACGCCCGGTGGACACCAGCCAGGTGCGCGGATTGTCCGGCACACCGTCGCGTTGCCAACGCTCGACCGCGATAAAAAACGCCTCGTGCAAGGCCTCTTCAGCCAGATCAAAATCACCGAGCAAGCGAATCAAGGTCGCAAGAATCCGCCGCGAGTCCTGACGATAGACTTGCTCGACCCGCGCCTTGATCGCCGCGTCGGTCATCGGTCAGACGTTCAACTGGCGCACGGGACGCACTTCGACGCTGCCGACCCGCGCTGCCGGGATATTCCCCGCGACCTGAATCGCCTCGTTGAGATCCCGCGCATCGATCAGATAAAACCCGGCCAGTTGCTCCTTGGTTTCGGCAAACGGCCCGTCGGTGATCGACAACTTGCCATTGCGCATTCGCACCGTGGTCGCGGTCTGCACCGACTCCAAAGCTTCAGCGGCAATCATCCGCCCGCTGTCCTGAATCGACTCGGCGTAGGCCCAGCATTCCGCATCCTCCGGGCTGTCGGGCTGCGAATGCAGCAGGTGCTCGTCGCTGTACACCAGACATAGATATTTCATGGCTTTCTCCAGGCTGGAACGGATCAACTATGGCCGCAGATCGACACTTTGGCGAACCGGGCCCGGTTTACGGGGTGACGTCGAACAAGGTCGCGCCGCTCATCGGATCGAATGGGGCCGACCAGTGCTCGTGAACAATCTTCCACGTCGCACCCTCCTGCCGGTAACACGCGGTGACGCGCATCCAGCAACTCTGGGTTTCGCCCTTTTCATTGGTGCCACCACAATTAGCCACCCAGTGCGCAAACGCGATGTTGTCCGCTGTCTCGATGGCGATTTCCTGAAATTCGAAAATGTGCGGGCCGGGGCACATTTCCATGCAGGCCAGCCAGTGCGCGCGGTAGGCCGGTTTGCCTTTGAATTGCAGGGCCTTGATAGCGTCGAACGAGACGATGTCGTCGGCGTACAGGGCCATGACTTTTTCCACATCCTTGGCCATCACGGCCTGGCGGTAGGTATCGATCAGGGTCTGGATCTGTGCTTGTGCGCTCATGGGGGTTCTCCTTGGTTTTTGTTGTGAAGACACCCTTAGTCGTCTGGCGAATCGATGGATCGACAGCTGCAACAAAAAATTTCTCAGGCGGGCAAAGTCGCTAGAATCCGAGGCTCTTCTTTGTAGGAAAAAGGAAATTCCCGTGTCAGCCCGACTCGTGCCTTACGACAGCCTGAATGCCATCCAGCGACAGCAGGTCGAGGCGATTGAAATCCACGCCGAGCAGATCAAATTCTCCGGCGACATCCACGGTGCGTTGCACACCTTGCTGTCTAAACCTGCGCCCGGCGTGAAGGGTTTTGCCCTGCTCGCCGATGAGATTCCAGTCGCGTTTCTGCTGCTCAAACGTCCGCCGGTGCTGCCGGCGTGGGCCGGTGAACACAGCGCCACACTGCACGCGTTGCAGGTCGATCGTCGGCAGCAAGGCAAGGGTTATGGCAAGGCCTGCTTGCAGGCGTTGCCAGAAGTCGCGCGTCAGGCCTGGCCGGAAATCCTCGGGCTGGAACTCTCGGTGGACGCTGACAATGACGCCGCCATCGCGCTGTACGCCAAGCACGGCTACGTCGACAGCGGCGAAGCGTACAAAGGCCGGATCGGTTACGAGCGGCGCATGGGCCTGTTTTTCTAATCATCGAGGGATGCACGATGATCGATTCAATCGAAGCGCTGGAAGCGATTTACGGACTTCCCCACGAGCGGGCGGTGCGCAAGCAGATTGGTTTTCTCAACGAGGACTATCAGGCGATGGTCCGCGTCTCGCCGCTGGTGATCGTCAGTTCGGTGGGCGCCGATGGTCTCGACAGTTCGCCCCGTGGCGATACGGCCGGGTTTGTGCGGATCATCGATTCGCGCACGCTGGCGCTGCCGGATCGACCGGGCAACAACCGCATCGATACCCTGCGCAATGTGCTGCACGATCCACGTGTGTCGCTGCTGTTCATCATTCCGGGGATTGGCGAGACGCTGCGCGTCAACGGCACCGCGACCATCAGTGCGGATCCGGCGTTGCTGGAGAGCTTTGCAGTCAACGGCAAACCGGCGCGCACGGTGTTACTGGTGACGGTGGACGCGGCGTTTTTCCATTGTTCGAAAGCGTTTGTGCGCTCGGATGCGTGGAACCCTGAGACGCATCTGCCGCGTTCGGCATTGCCGACAGCCGGGGCGTTTCATAAACGTCTGAACGACGGCCAATTCGACGCCGAAACTTACGACCGCGAAGCGCCGGCGCGAGTACAAAACAGCCTCTACTGACACACCACTATCCACTGTAGGAGCTGCCGCAGGCTGCGATCTTTTGATCCTGCTTTTTAAAGATCAAGATCAAAAGATCGCAGCCTGCGGCAGCTCCTACAGGGACCGTGTTTACAGGGTCAGGATCATCTCGTGCCATGCCATTCCGCCGTGGTCGGATGCCGACGGTTTGATGTAGGCAAAGCCGAATCCGGCATACAGCGCGATGTGTTGTTCTTTGCACATCAGATGGATCGTCGCCTTGCCCAAGCCGCGCATGCGCTCGATGAATTCAGCCAGCAGACGCTTGGCCAGGCCCTGCCTCTGATAATCCGGATGCACCACCACCGACATGATCACTACGTTGGGCCCGGCCGGGTCGTGGCCGATCAGTTCCTTGAAAGCTTCGTCAGACATCTGCACGTCGAACGCCGCGCCGGAGTTGATAAAACCGGCGACCTCCCCGTCCACCTCGGCAACGATGAAGCCGTCCGGCCAGGTGGCGATGCGCGTGGCGATTTTTTCGCGGGTCGCCGCTTCATCGCCTTCGTAGGCGAGGGTTTCGATGGCGTAGCAGCGATCGAGGTCAGTGGCGCTGACGTTGCGGATGATGGTGTTCATGGCGGCTCGAAATCAATGAAAACAAGCGGCAAAGGATAAAGGAATAAGCCGCTCATATCGATCCGCCCTGGCGGCGTAAAGCTTGTGTATAAGCGCTTTTCTTCGGATTCGCGGCAGGTTATTGCTGACGCTTGTCTCTGATCACCCGTGGGGAAACAGCGTATGAGCAGCTTTGAGATTGGTCTGTTGATGGTGGCTGGTATCAGCGTCTTTGGCTTCATCACTTTGGGCGTCGACCTGTTGCGGGCGCGTCGTGTCAGAGACAAGCACTGATAAACCGGCAGCGAGGGGGTAACTCACGCTGCCGGCTGATGTTCAGCCTCTGGTTTCAACCGGCACACAGATTTCCAGCTTGCCGGTCTTGAGCGTCGGATTGAAATCCGCGCTGTAACGCTCCAGTTCCGGGGCGTTGAGTTCAACGTAGTGCGACTTCGGTAGCCAGGTTTTGTAGATGTACTGCAGGGTCTGCGGCAGGTGTTCGAGCGAGCCTTGGTGCTCAAACACCGCGTACTGGCGCGGCAGCACTTCGATCCAGCGATACACGTCCTGCGGCAACTCATCGAGCTTGGTGATTTCCACCCCGGCGATGTAATCGAAGCCGCCCTTGCCGTCGAAATTGCAGCAGACACCGTAGGTCACTTCGCCTTTCTGGCCGGGAATTTTGCCCAGATGCGGCAGGAATTTCTCCCACAGTGCCGGAATTTTGTGCGCGGTTTCCTGAGTAAATCGATCACCCAAGCCTGCAATCAGCAGGAAGTGTCCATGTTCGAAGCGAGGTTCAGCCACTTCGACGCGTTTTTGCTCATCCATGACTCGACTCCTGGAACAAAAGAGGGGTTCGGCTGGGAGTATAGAAAGCCGAAGCCACTTCGCACGGTCAGAGCGCGTGCAACTGCTCGACGGCAGCCGCTCCAATGAACTCGTTGTAGCCAGATACGATCACGTATACCGCGAAATAACAGAAGATCGCTGCAGATGCCATGTACGAGTAGCGCAGCAACTTGTCACCCAAAAGCTTGCCGCCATGGCTCGCGGCGAAGCACAGCCCGGCCGACCACAGCAGTCCGGCACACAGGAACCCGCCGAGGAACAACGCCGAACTCAATGGCCCGCCGCCACCGGAACGCGCGATCAAGGTGCCACCGACCGCTGCGAACCAGAGAATCGCGCTAGGCGACGACATGGCGAGAAATATCCCACGCAAGAATTCCTTGCGATGCGAGTTCTGCCCCACTTTGGCGGTCGCGGCCAGCATGGCTTCGTGGTGAATCGCCGAGTAGATCATCTTCGCCGCGAAGTAGATCAACAACGCGGAACCACCGATCCACAGCACCCAGCGCACGGTTTCGTATTGCAGCAAAACCGTCATGCCCGCCAACGCCAGTACCGCGTAGATCAAGTCACCGACGCAGGTACCCAGGCCCAACGCGAAGCCCTGAAAGTAACCACGCTGCATCGCCAGGGTGATCATCGCGATGTTCGCCACACCGATATCCAGGCACAGCGACAGGCTCAACAAGAAGCCACTGGTGAATTCCATCTAACGTTTTCCTTGGGACAAATTTGTGTGGGCACGGGCTGGACAGTCGGCCATCACTGCCCTTATCTTGCGCAACAGGTCACCGCAGTGACCAGCGTCGCTCGGACGGTTCCGGGCGCTTACGTTATCCGAGGCACCCATGGCTGAACAAGGTTCGCCGCGCCGCTTTGCGCGCATAGATCGACTCCCCCCTTACGTTTTCAACATTACCGCCGAGCTGAAGATGGCCGCGCGACGTCGTGGCGAAGACATCATCGACTTGAGCATGGGCAACCCCGACGGGGCCACGCCGCCGCACATCGTCGAAAAACTGGTGCAAGTCGCTCAGCGCGACGACACCCACGGTTACTCCACGTCCAGAGGCATTCCGCGCCTGCGCCGGGCGATTTCCAACTGGTACAAAAAGCGCTACGAGGTCGATATCGATCCGGAAAGCGAAGCCATCGTGACCATCGGTTCCAAGGAAGGCCTGGCGCATTTGATGCTGGCCACGCTGGATCAGGGCGACACGGTATTGGTGCCGAACCCGAGCTATCCGATTCACATCTACGGCGCGGTGATTGCTGGGGCGCAGGTGCGTTCGGTGCCGCTGGTGCCGGGTGTGGATTTCTTCGCTGAACTGGAACGAGCGATTCGTGGCTCGATTCCGAAACCGAAGATGATGATTCTCGGCTTCCCGTCGAACCCGACCGCGCAGTGCGTAGAGCTGGATTTCTTCGAAAGGGTGATCGCCCTCGCCAAGCAGTACGACGTTTTGGTGGTGCACGATCTGGCCTACGCCGACATCGTCTACGACGGCTGGAAAGCCCCGTCGATCATGCAGGTGCCGGGGGCCAAGGACATTGCGGTGGAGTTTTTCACCTTGTCCAAGAGCTACAACATGGCCGGCTGGCGCATCGGTTTCATGGTCGGCAACCCGGAACTGGTCAACGCCCTGGCACGGATCAAGAGCTACCACGACTACGGCACCTTCACCCCGCTACAAGTCGCGGCGATTGCTGCGCTGGAAGGCGATCAGCAATGCGTGCTCGACATCGCCGAGCAGTATCGCCAACGCCGGAATGTGCTGGTCAAAGGCCTGCATGAGCTGGGCTGGATGGTCGAGAACCCGAAAGCCTCGATGTACGTCTGGGCGAAGATTCCCGAGGCTTATGCGCATCTGGGTTCGCTGGAATTCGCCAAGAAACTGCTGGCCGAGGCCAAGGTCTGCGTCTCGCCGGGTGTGGGCTTTGGTGAATATGGCGACGACCATGTGCGCTTTGCGCTGATCGAAAACCAGGACCGCATCCGTCAGGCCGTACGCGGGATTCGCGGAATGTTCCGGGCGGATGGACTAGTCAAACATTTGGATTCCGGGAAACGAACTGATTAGCTATCCAAGGTAGTAATCGGCCGAGTTCAAATAGCTAAGCTATTTTGAACTCGGACTTTAAGAGTTGTACGCTACATATCCAACGCGGCTGTAAACCGGTCCTCTTGCCCACTGCCGTCGTTAATCCGCAAGCTCACTGAATTGCTAAAATCAGGCGCTGCTTGCAACTCGAAAATTGCTACTCCTGGGACGGGCGATGATGCCTCTGTCGCAGTTAGATCCCTGCCGACAACTCTTGCATCCGCTTTACCCTCAACGCTAGCGACTTCAAGAATCCGAATATTCGGCTCATCCTTACTCGAACGTTTCATCAGAATTTGATGACCGGCCGAAATTGTATTGCCATCAAGCTTGTAGGTTCGCGCACTGTTCATTACATCCACCTTTATATTATTTTTAAAAAACGAAAGAGTAATTTCTTCCGAGAAATTTATAATTCAGGCAATCTCAAAAGTAACCTGTCAGAAATGACAGTCGCGACGAATGGTAAGCTGCAATAAGTTGGTT
Organism: Pseudomonas sp. P4795; assembly: GCF_048822895.1. NCBI lineage: Bacteria > Pseudomonadati > Pseudomonadota > Gammaproteobacteria > Pseudomonadales > Pseudomonadaceae > Pseudomonas > Pseudomonas sp. P4795. The sequence continues at coordinate 502,163 of NZ_JBMFBT010000002.1, forward strand.
CTGCAAAAAGTGGTTGCAACGCTAAAAATAGATAGGCACAAAAAAACCGCATCGCTGCGGTTTTTTTGTGTTTGTGGATCGCTTGCTTAAACGAACATCGACAGCAGCAAGATGAAGCCCAGCGCCACCACCGACAGGATGGTTTCCATCGCGGTCCAGGTCTTGAAGGTTTCGGCCACGGTCATGTTGAAGTACTGCTTCACCAGCCAGAAACCGGCGTCGTTGACGTGGGACAGGATCAACGAACCTGCACCGGTTGCCAGCACCAGCAACTCGCGGTTGACCCCCGGAATCATGCCCACCACCGGCACCACAATGCCCGCGCCAGTAATGGTCGCAACAGTCGCCGAACCGGTGGCAATACGAATTACCGCCGCCACCAGCCACGCCAGCAGGATCGGCGAGATCTGTGCGCTGACCGCCATGTGGCCGATCACGTCACCGACGCCGCTGGTCACCAGCATCTGCTTGAAGCCGCCGCCGGCACCGATGATAAGAATGATCGCTGCGGTTGGCGCCAGGCTCGCGTCGAGCCATTTGAGCATCTGATTCGAACCGATGCCCTGCTTGTAGCCGAAGGTGTACAGCGACAGCAGCAATGCGAGCAGCAACGCTGAGATCGGGTGACCGATCATGTCCATCCAGATGCGGAAGAAGTGCCCGTCCGGCAGCGCAACGTCAGCGAAGGTTTTCAGCAGCATCAGAAACACCGGCAGCAGCACGGTGATCAGGGTGATGCTGAAGCTTGGCAGGACGGCGGAATCGTTTTCACGCGCCAGTTGGTCGACCAGTTCCTGATTCGGATGACCCGGAATGTACTTGGCGATGAACGTGCCGTAGATCGGGCCGGCAATGATCGCAGTCGGTAGCGCCACGATCAGACCGTACAGAATGGTCTTGCCGATGTCTGCGCCAAACACCCCGATGGCCAGCAGCGGGCCCGGGTGCGGCGGCACCAGACCGTGCACGGCGGACAGGCCGGCCAGCAGCGGGATACCGATCTTGATGATCGACACACCAGTACGGCGCGCAACGATGAACACCAGCGGAATCAGCAGCACAAAGCCGATCTCGAAGAACAGCGGAATGCCCACCAGGAACGCGGCGAACATCATCGCCCACTGGACTTTGTCCTTGCCGAAGGCGCGGATCAGCGTCTGCGCGATCTGATCGGCACCGCCGGATTCAGCCATCATTTTGCCGAGCATGGTGCCCAGCGCGAGGATGATGCCGACGAAACCGAGCACGCCACCGAAGCCGTCCTGGAACGCTTTGATGATGGTGCCGATCGGCATGCCCGAAGTCAGACCGAGGAATGCAGCGGCAATGGTCAGGGCAATGAACGGATGCAGCTTGAACTTGGTGATCAGGACGATGAGTCCGATCACCGTGACCACTGCATCAAGCAGCAGGTACGCGTCGTGGGACATGCCAAACATAGGGGGTGTCTCCTGGCTTGTTGTTGTTATTAAAGCGGGTTAATCAGAAGTCGTGAGGACAGCGCTATCTGCGTGATCACTCTCATACCGGCTGCTGCAAGCCGTTGGCCTGCCACCACTGGTGGGCCTGCTCGGCCAGCTCTTCGACGCTGTGGATTGAAGCATTCAGCGCCAGGGTCAACGGCTCGCCCTTGGGCGATTCGAGGGTGGCGAACTGGCTTTCGATCAGCGTTGCAGGCATGAAATGGCCGGGGCGATGCGACACACGTTCGGCGGCCACTTCAGGGGTCAGCTCAAGAAACACGAAGCCCAGGCCCGGCAAGGCACTGCGCAACACTTCGCGGTAACTGTGTTTGAGTGCGGAACAGGTCAGCACCGGACGTTGGCCCGTGGCGTCGACGCGGCGCAGCTCATCGCACAGGCTGTCGAGCCAGCCGGCGCGGTCTTGATCGTTCAGGGGGATCCCCGCGCTCATCTTTTCGATGTTCGCGGCCGGATGGAAAGTATCGCCTTCAATGGCAGTGGCGCCGCTCAAATGGCACAAGGCCTCGCTGACGCACGTCTTGCCGCAACCGGCAACGCCCATGATGACCAGGGCGGTGATGGGATGATTCATGAAACACCTCAGCGCGCAGACAGCGCTACCTTTGCATGCTATGACTCTAGTGCAGCGGTAGAAGTTGCCGACGCCTTCTTGTCGTTTTTTTGGGTTGCAGCAGGTTTGTTCCCGACGCCAAAAAGCAAGGATCAGGCAGGATCTCGCTCACGCATTTGCAGCTGCATCAGGACAGCGCTACCTTAGTGCCTTGATTTTTGTTTGGCAAGCCGCCCGATGACCACCTCTAAAAACGATAAAAATACCCGCACCACCGGCCGTCCCACTCTGAATGAAGTTGCCCGCCTGGCCGGCGTCAGCCCGATTACCGCCTCGCGTGCCTTGCGCGGGGTCAGCACGGTCGCCGCCGAACTGGTGGAAAAAGTGCAGAAAGCCGCGCTCGACCTGAACTATGTGGTCAACCCGGCCGCCCGTGCCTTGGCCTCGGCGCAGAGCCATTCGGTGGTGGTGTTGGTGCCGTCGCTGTCCAACTTGTTGTTCATCGACACGCTGGAAGCCATTCATCGGATACTGACGCCCAAGGGCTTCGAAGTGTTGATCGGCAACTTCCACTACTCGCGCGATGAAGAAGAAAACCTGCTGCGTAACTACATGGCCTATCAGCCAAGGGGTTTTCTGCTGACCGGGTTTGATCGCACCGAAAGTTCGCGACGGATGATCGAGACCAGCAATATTCCATGTGTGTACATGATGGAACTGGACAGCGCCGCCGGAGTGAATTGTGTGGGCTTCTCACAGCTCAGCGCTGGCGAAACTGCTGCCGAACACTTGCTGTCACGCGGACGCAAGCGTCTGGCCTACATTGGCGCGCAGCTGGATCAGCGCACATTGTTGCGTGGTGAAGGGTTTCGCAGGGCGTTGCAGAAGGCCGGTCGTTATGACCCGGATCTGGAAGTGCTGACGCCGCGTTCATCCTCGGTGGGATTGGGCGGGGAGCTGTTTCTGCAACTGCTGGCGGCGCATCCGGATGTCGATGCGATCTTCTTCGGCAACGACGACCTGGCGCAGGGCGCGCTGCTGGAAGCGCTGCGCCATGGGATCAAAATCCCCGAGCAGGTGGCGATTCTCGGCTTCAACGACTTGCCGATGTCCGAGCACATGGTGCCGCGCCTGAGCAGTATCAACACTCCGCGCGAGGCGATTGGCCGGCGCGCGGCAGAGCAGATGTTGACGTTGATGGCAGGCAACAGCGTGGCGCGACCGGTGGAAGACATGGGCTTCGAACTCAAAATCCGCGAAAGCACCTGACAACGTCCCCCCCTTGTAGGAGCTGTCGAGCGAAGCGAGGCTGCGATCTTTTGATCTTTCACACTTCAAGATCAAAAGATCGCAGCCTTCGGCAGCTCCTACAAAGGGCGAGCGAGGAGTTCGACCAGGGCCAATGCGCCTTTTTGCAACGGCTGGCTCTTGAGCCACACCGCATGCACCGGCAGCACCAGACCGTTTTCGATGTTGCGAAAATTCAGCCGCTTCAAGCGGCCGGCATCCAGCCACGGTTGCACCACCGACAGCGGGAAATTGCCCCAGCCTAATCCCGCCTCGACCATCTCCAGCGCCGTCTCCAGGTTGTCGGTACGCCAGTGCGATTCCGCTACCAGCGGCCGAGTTTCGCTGATCGGCAGATCGCGGCTTGCGACGAAAATCTGCCGCACATGCAGCAAATCCTCCAAAAACAAATCCTGCCCTTGTAACAGCGGACTGTCCGCCGCCAGCGTCGCGATCATCCGTTCGCTGCCAACGAACTGAAAACGCTCCAGCACGTTCACGCTCAGCCCGGCGAACGCCAGGCAGATACTGACGCGACCGCTGTGCAGCATCGCCAGCACATCATCCTGCGGGGCGGTCAGCACTTCTATCTCCAGTAGCGGATGGCGCTCGGCAATCACCTTGATCGCTGCCAGCAAACGTCGACGGTCGATATCCGCGACCACGCCAATCGACAGCTTGCTCTCAAGACCCAGCGACAACTCCACCGCATGCACGCGCAACTGCTTGAGCTGATCGGCAATCAGCCGTGCCTGTGGCACCAGCGACAGCGCCATCGCTGTGGGTTGCGGTTCGCGAGAGCTGCGATCGAACAGCGGATACCCGAGTTCGGCTTCAAGGTTGCCGATGCCCATGCTGACTGCCGACGGGACTTTACCCAGTGCGCGAGCTGCGGCGGAAAATGAGCCGCGTTCGATCACGGCGAGAAACAGTTCGATGCTGTCGCTGTTGAAATTCAATGCTCGACCTATCAATTAAACTGAAAGCTGCTGACTTTTTCTATCACGCCTATTGAAGCTATCTTTCGTCGCCTTCGCCAGCCCCACTGGCCAATCAGTCGCAAGAAAGAGGCAATCAGCATGCAAGGCGTCAAACGCAAACTGGTCTACGTTTCACTTTATGAAGTGATCGGCATGACCTTTTCCGCCCTCGGTCTGGCGTTGTTGTCCGGCACTTCCCCGGGCAGCACCGGACCGTTGGCGGTGATCATCACCACCATCGCTGTGACCTGGAATTTCATCTACACCACGCTGTTCGAGCAGTGGGAAAGCCGTCAGGTGTCACGCACCCGCACAGTTAAACGGCGGATTGCCCACGCGGTAGGGTTTCAACTGACGTTGATCGTGTTTCTGATTCCGTTGATTGCGTGGTGGATGAACATCAGCCTGGTGCAAGCGTTTCTACTGGATCTGGCACTGATCGTGTTTATCCCGTGCTACACGTTTGCGTTCAACTGGTTGTTTGACCGAGTGTTTGGATTGCCGGCGTCGGCGTTGCCGGATCCGGTGTAGTTACGTCCGGTTACTGGTGAAGGGAATCCTTATGCAGGAGTGAGCCTGCTCAGAAACAGGCTCACTCCCGTAGTGGTTTGCCAGTAACTCAGTTCAACTGCAACGTCTCATTAAACTGGCTGATCGCATCCACCACATGCCGCGATCCCTGCTGAATCTCCAGAATCACCTCCCCCGCTTCGTTCGCCAACTCCACGCCCAGCCCGGTGCGGCTCAAACTCGACTGCATGCTCGACACCGCGCTGAGTGACAGATCGTGGTTCTTGCGCACTACTTCGACAATTTCCAGCGTCGCCTGACTGGTGCGCGCAGCCAGACTGCGCACTTCATCCGCGACCACGGCAAAACCGCGCCCATGCTCGCCGGCGCGCGCCGCTTCGATGGCCGCGTTGAGTGCCAGCAGGTTGGTCTGATCGGCAATGCCGCGAATGGTCTGGACGATGGTGCCGATGATGTCCGACTGCTTGCTCACCGCATCGATGCTCTGCGCCGCTTCGTTGAGGTCGCGGGAAATGTCCTGAATGATCTGCACCGTTTGCTGCACGACCTGTGAGCCTTTTTGCGCACAGGCGTCGTTTTGTACCGAAGTGCTGTGGGCCGATTCCGCCGCGTTCTGCAATGTGGTCATCTGGTGAGTGATGTCGCTGGCGAACTTGACCACTTTGTACAGTCGACCCTTGGCATCGAACAACGGGTTGTAAGACGCTTCCAGGTACACCATTTGCCCGGACTTGTTCTTGCGCTCGAAACGATGCGAGTGATATTCGCCGCGATTGAGCGAGGCCCAAAACGCCTTGTATTGCGCAGAGTCGGCTTCAGCGCGATGACAAAACAGACTGTGGTGATGCCCGACGATTTCGCTGAGCGAGTACTGCATGGTCTTGATGAAGTTTTCGTTGGCGGTGATGACATTGCCATCCGGGGTGAATTCGATCACCGCCATCGAACGTCCGATCGCCGCGAGCATGCTTTCTTCCTCATGCTCTCTGTTAACCCTCTCGGTGATATCGGAGGCGACTTTGATCACGCTTTTTACTTGTTTGTCCTGACCATATACCGGCATGTAACTGGCTTCGAGCCAGATCTCTCGGCCGCTTTTGTTCAGGCGCAGAAACGTCCCGCTGATCGGTTCGCCACGGGCCAGGTCACGCCAGAGTTTTGCGTATTCTTCGCTGCGATAAAACACCTCTTCGCAGAAGATCCGATGGTGTTTGCCGCGCACTTCCTCGGCGCTGTAGCCCATGGTTTTACAGAAGTTGTCGTTGGCATCCAGCACAATGCCGTCGGGGGTGAATTCAATCATTGCCATCGAACGGCTGATCGCCGCCAACTTGGCGTTGGCCTCGGTCAGCGCACAACTGAAGCGCTCGATTTCTTGCAGGTCGGCCTTGTGATGTAGGTTGAACATGTCTCTATCACCTTCCGCGCGGTCTTTTGATTTGATGAAAGTTCAGGTCTTTCAAGATCTACCACTACGTTCCGAAGAACAGGCACACGCCTTCCTCCACGGGAGGAAGTTGTCAGGTGATAACTGATGATCAATCGGAGGGTCCGTGCAGCAACGCTCTAATCAAGACATCCTTCTCTTGATAGCCCGCGAGCGGGCCACTCCTAACATGCAGAAGAACTTCCATGTAAGTCATGCTCCTTGTTGGTTCAGTGTCCGGTGCCTTGGGTCGCGCACTCTGGCAGCTTTGATCAGTAGCTAACGGTTTGCAGTCGAGGCGCATGGCATTGCGGTCGACATAGTTAGTTAGGTGTCAGCATAGCCAGCGCAAAGCCGTGCGCAAGGCCACTAGTCGGCCAGTATCGGGGTGACTTAGGACAAAGATCGGAAGTGAAACGGTTCAGCGAAGATTTGGTTGACCGGGCGGTCGCACAGGCTTGGAAACAGGTCAGCTACACGGGAAATAAAGGGAGCTCAGAAGCGGGCTCCCGATGGGCGTTGATCAATGACCAAAAATATCCAGTTTCTTGGCCTTTTTCTCATGGCGTTTCTCAATCGCAGTCTTGGCCGGTTTTTTCTTCGCGGCTTTCTTTGAATCCATACCTTTGGACATGATGCGTGCTCCACTCACAGGGGATGTGAACTCAGGTATACACCTATCGCGGGACGCGCGTTGTTTTATAATCGCCGACCTTTGCACCGACAGTCTGAACCCATGACCGACACTCGCTATGCCCTGCTCGACGACCTGTCCTGGCCGTTGCTGAACAAGTTCTACCGCGCCCATCAGTCGCCGATGAAAGCCGTGCGCGAGGCGCAGTTATGGGTGGCGCGCCGCGAGGAAATCGTTGGGGCGCTGTGCTTGCGGCAGGTTTCGGGAGGGCATTGGCTGACGGGGTTGTTTGTTGATCCGGCGTGTCGTGAGCAAGGCATCGCCGCGCAGTTGATTGACGCAGCAGTGTCGGGTGTGGAGGAGCCGGTGTGGTTGTTCTGCCATCCGGACTTGCGCGGTTTTTACGAGCGGCGCGGTTTCAGCTTCGACCCTGAATTGCCGCAAGCGATGGCCGAGCGCTTGAGCCGTTATGCGCGGAGCAAGCCGATGGTTGCCATGGAACTGGCGCCGCGCCTCGGCTGATCAGTCGTCGGCAGCTGGATCAAGATCCGGAAACAGCACTTCGGTAAACCCGAACTTGCTGAAATCGGTAATGCGCGACGGATACAACCGCCCGATCAGGTGATCGCATTCATGCTGCACCACTCGCGCATGGAACCCCGAGGCCACGCGCACAATCGGCTCTCCCTTCGGATCGTAGCCTTCGTAGCGAATCTGCTGATAACGATCCACCGCCCCGCGTAGACCCGGCACCGACAGACAGCCTTCGAAGCCCTCCTCGGTCAGCGTATTCAGCGGTGTGATCAGCGGATTGATCAGGATCGTCTGCGGCACCGCTTCGGCATCCGGGTAACGCTCGCTGTGCTCGAAACCAAAAATCACCAACTGCAGATCGACGCCGATCTGCGGTGCGGCCAAACCGACGCCGCCGACACTTTCCATGGTCTGGAACATGTCGTCGATCAGTTGCCACAGCTCCGGGCTGTCGAACATTTCCGGCGGTACCGGTGGGGCGATGCGCAGCAGGCGTTCATCGCCCATTTTCAGGATTTCACGGATCATGATCAGGCTTCGTCAGTGTTCGGCTTGAGCGAGTGATCGCGCCCGAGGCCGGAAACATGTTGTTTGGGGTGTTCGTCGAGTTCGCCCGGGACTTTCTCGCCCGGGTCCTTGCCCTCGCTGGACATGTGTTCGATCACCGCGTTCATTTCCGCACCGAGCAGCAGCACGGCAGCAGAAATATAGAAATACAACAACAGCACGATGATCGCACCGATGCTGCCGTACATTGCGTTGTAGTTGGCGAACGTCTTGACGTAGAACGCGAAGCCCAACGAAGCGATGATCCACACCACCACTGCCAGCACCGAGCCGGGGGTGATGAAGCGAAATTCCTGTTTCACATCGGGCATCACGTAGTAGATCAATGCCACGGCGACCATCATCAGAAACACGATGACCGGCCAGCGCGCGATGGTCCACACCGTGACGATAAATTCCTCCAGACCAAACTGTCCGGCAATCCAGCCCATCACCTGCGGCCCGAGCACCATTAAAGCGGCGGCGGCCAACAGCATGCCGGCGATGCCGACGGTGTAGATGATCGACAGCGGGAAACGCTTCCATACCGGACGGCCTTCGACGACGTCATAAGCGGCGTTCATCGCGCTCATCATCAGACGCACGCCGGCGGACGCTGTGTACAGGGCGATGACGATACCCACCGACAGCAAGCCACCCTTGGACTGCTGCAACTGATCGATGACCGGGTTGACCTGTTCCAGCGCTTGCGGGGGCAGGACCAGTTCCGATTGCAGACGCAGCCAGGAGAAGAAGTCCGGCAGGTGCAGGAAACCGATCAGGGCGATCAGAAACAGAATAAACGGGAACAGCGAGAACAGCATCTGGTAGGCCAGTGCCGAAGCATAGGTCGACATTTCGTCGTCGATAAATTCCGTGACCGTGCGCACCATCACCCGGTGCAGAGGCAAGCCTTTCATGGCTGGAAAAATCATTCGCGTCTCCTTTCGCCGCAGATCAGGTTGAAGTCGTGGCGACTCAGGGGCCGTTTTCTCTGATCAAAGTAGCCTAAATGGCAGCTTTGAAACACTAGGATCCGTGACTGTATGTGAACAACATACAAAAACGGCCATCCTTGGATGGCCGCTTCGGTGTTTCGTTCAAGGCCGGATCAGGCCTTGTCGACGCCTTTTTTGATAGCGTCTTTGGCTTTGCCGACAGCTTGCTGGGCTTCGCCTTTTTTCTCTTGGATCTTGCCTTCTACTTGCAGCTTGTCGTTGTCGGTGGCTTTACCGACGCCTTGCTTGACGTTGCCGACTGCTTCGTTGGCCATGCCTTTTACTTTATCGCCTGTGCTACTCATGGTGTTTCTCCTTGGTGCAATTAGGTGGAAAAGTCAGTACGTAATGATTGACCGGGCCGGTTTGCGCCAAGTTTCATTTTTTTTCGAGGCTCATTTGGTCGCTCGGTAAAGGTTGGGCTTTATGTTTGCCTGACAACCCACGAGAATGCGCAGCATATGGGCGCCACGCGCCAGGAACCGATCCCGCAGGAATGTTATGAAACTCGATAAAAAACTGGCCATCGCCCGTCGCAACCAGGAACTGGGCGGCGCCGTGCTCGGCAGCAACAACTGCCACTTCGCCGAACTGAACCGTAACCGCAACATCTGGTGGTTCGATTTGCCGGTGACACGTCTGGCGGTCGGTCAATACGAGTGGATTCACCTGCTGATGCACACGCCGGATACCGATGAGTTGCTGCACCTGAAAGTGCCGACGGTGTTTTTGCGTGAGAAGCTTGAAGGGCTGGTGATTCGTAACGAGGGCAAGCGTAAGGCTGCGTTGAGTCTGGAGCTGAGTGCGGATAAGGATTCGTATCTGCAGGACATGCGGCCGACGGGGACTAACGTGAATTTTGCGCCGTTTCGTCAGTGAGATTGGGGGATGGCCGTATCCCCTCACCCTAGCCCTCTCCCGGAGGGAGAGGGGACTGACCGAGGTGTTTGGCCTTAAGACATCGACCTGAAAGTTTTGAGTCGAACTCAGGATCTGAAAAGCATGAAGATCGGCCCGCTTTCCCCCTCTCCCGGAGTGAGAGGCGACTGACCGAGGTGTTTGGCCTTAAGGCATCGACCTGAAAGTTTTGAGTCGAACTCAGGATCTGAAAAGCATGAAGATCGGCTCCCTTTCCCCCTCTCCCATTGGGAGAGGGCTGGGGTGAGGGGCTGGTTCTAATTAACAGCAAATAACTCATGCCGAATAAAAAAGCCCCGCATCTGCGGGGCTCTTTGTTTAAGCGGCGTTCTTCGCCTTGATCTTCTTCAGCTCTTCATCGCGCAACTCGCGACGCAAGATCTTGCCAACGTTAGTGGTTGGCAGCGCATCCCGAAACTCAACCGAACGCGGCACCTTGTAACCCGTGACGTTGGCGCGCATGTGCTCCATCACGGTTTCCTTGGTCAGCGTCACGCCGGGTTTGGCGACGATGAAAATCTTGATCGACTCGCCGGATTTCTCGTCAGGAATGCCGATGGCTGCGCACTGCAACACGCCCGGCAGCGTCGCCAGCACGTCTTCCAGTTCATTCGGATAGACGTTGAAACCAGAAACCAGAATCATGTCTTTCTTGCGATCGACAATGCGCATGTAGCCATCCGGCTGAATCAACGCGATGTCGCCGGTTTTCAGCCAGCCTTCGCTGTCGAGCATTTCGTCGGTGGCGTCCTGACGCTGCCAGTAGCCCTTCATCACTTGCGGGCCTTTGACGCACAGTTCGCCGATCGAACCCAGTGGCTGTTCGACACCGGCATCGTCGATGACCTTGCACACGGTTGAAGGCACTGGAATGCCAATGGTGCCGATCTGGATATGCTGGATCGGGTTGACCGTGGCCACCGGGCTGGTTTCGGTCATGCCGTAACCTTCGCAAATAGCGCAACCAGTAACTTCTTTCCAGCGTTCCGCCGCCGCCAGTTGCAGGGCCATGCCGCCGGACAAGGTGACTTTCAGCGCCGAGAAATCCAGCTTGCGGAAGCCTTCGTTGTTGCACAGCGCCACAAACAGCGTGTTGAGGCCGACGAAACCGCTGAACTTCCACTTCGACAGTTCCTTGACCATCGCCGGCAGGTCGCGCGGGTTGCTGATCAGGATGTTGTGGTTGCCGATCAGCATCATCGCCATGCAATGAAAGGTGAACGCATAGATGTGGTACAGCGGCAGCGGCGTGATCAGGATTTCGCAACCTTCATTCAGGTTGGAACCCATCAGCGCCTTGCACTGCAGCATGTTGGCGACGAGGTTGCGATGGGTGAGCATCGCGCCCTTGGCCACGCCGGTGGTGCCGCCGGTGTATTGCAGCACTGCGACGTCGCCGCTGTGCGGATTGGCTTCGGCGACTGGCTGGCCGTGGCCCTTGCTCATCACGTCGTTGAACTTGACGGCTTTCGGCAGGTGATAGGCCGGCACCATTTTCTTCACGTACTTGATGACGCTGTTGATCAGCAGGCGCTTGAGCGGCGGCAACAGGTCGGCAACTTCGGTGACGATGACGTGTTTGACGCCGGTTTTCGGCACTACGGCTTCAGCCAGGTGCGCCATGTTCGCCAGGCACACCAGGGCTTTTGCGCCGGAGTCGTTGAATTGGTGTTCCATTTCCCGCGCGGTGTACAGCGGGTTGGTGTTGACCACGATCAGCCCGGCGCGGATGGCACCGAAGACTGCGACCGGGTACTGCAACACGTTGGGCAGTTGCACGGCGATTCGATCACCGGGCTGCAAATCGGTATGCTGTTGCAGGTAAGCAGCAAAAGCACCGGACAATTCGTACAGTTCACCGTAGGTGATTGTCTTGCCCAGGTTGCTGAATGCCGGTTTGTCGGCGAAGCGTTGGCAGGATTGCTTCAACACTGCCTGAATATTCGGGTACTCGTCTGGATTGATGTCGGCAGCAATACCAGCGGGGTACTTATCCTTCCAAAAGTCTTCGTTCATGGAAGCCCACTCCTCAGCAACGCGAATTCAGCACCGCATTTGATGCGATTATTATTGGTGTGTGTTTTGTGTTGGTGAATCTGGCTTTTTAGCGGCCGAGAAGTCACAAAGCGCGCCGAGAGTAGCAGCTTTGGAAAGGGTCGACTAGAGCCAAAAGTGGCCCCTACAGTCACATTGATGACTCAAGAATTGCTGGCAGTCATTTTAGAGCAAAAATCCTAGACCACCTTGAATGCCGCAGAATTCTTGTCTTTGAGACTACTCAAAAGCATCGCGGGCAAGCCCGCTCCCACAGGTTCAACGCAATTCCTGTGGGAGCGTGGCTTGCCCGCGATCCGCGCAACGCGCGGCCATTCAACGATCAAGCGATATCGCGCAACTCCCTACGCAAAATCTTCCCGACCGGCGTCATCGGCAAAGACTCGCGCAACACGATGTGCTTGGGCACTTTGTATGCGGTGAAATTCTCTTTGCAGTAGGCCTTCAGCTCTTCCAGGCTGACGCCGTTTTCGCGCGCGACCACAAACAGCTTCACCGCCTCGCCCGAACGCTCGTCAGGCACGCCGATCACCGCGCAGTTGGCGACTTTCGGGTGGGCCATCACCACGTCTTCGATTTCGTTCGGGTACACGTTGAAACCGGAGACGATGATCATGTCCTTCTTGCGATCAACGATGCGTACGAAACCGTCCGGGTCGATCACCGCGATATCACCCGACTTGAACCAGCCCTCGGCATCCAGCACTTCGGCGGTGGCCTCGGGTTTCTGCCAGTAGCCTTTCATGATCTGCGGGCCTTTGATGCACAGCTCACCGCGCTCCCCCGCCGGTTGTTCGACGCCGTCATCGTTGATGATTTTAAGCGTGGTGCCCGGCACCGGCAGGCCGACTGTGCCGAGCCGCGACAGCTCACCGTACGGATTGGTGCAGGCCACCGGTGAGGTTTCGGTCAGACCGTAACCTTCGGTGATGCGGCAACCGGTGAGTGCCTCCCAACGCTCGGCCGTGGCTTTGACCAGCGCGGTGCCGCCGGAGTTGGTCAACTTTAGCGTGGAGAAATCCAGCGTCTTGAAATCCGGATGCTCCATCAGCGCCACGAACAGCGTGTTGAGACCCAGCAGCGCGGAGAATTTCCAGTTTTTCAGCTCCTTGATGAAGCCGGCAATGTCACGCGGATTGGTGATCAGAACGTTGTGATTGCCCGAGACCATCATGCACATGCAATTCGCGGTGAACGCATAGATGTGGTACAGCGGCAGCGGCGCGATCATCACCTCTTGGCCCTCGCGCAGCAGCGGCTGACCGTCGCTGCCGAACTGCCCGAGACAGGCGCGCACCTGCTGCATGTTCGCCACCAGATTGGCGTGCGTGAGCATCGCGCCTTTGGCCAGTCCGGTAGTGCCGCCGGTGTATTGCAGCACCGCGATGTCATCCAGACTGACCTTCAGCGGCTTGATCCCGAGACCACGCCCCTGGCGCAACGCACTTTTGAACGAGATGGCCTGGGGCAATGAATACGCCGGCACCATCTTCTTCACTTTGCTGACCACGGTGTTGACCAGCCAGCCCTTGGCGGTGGGCATCAGGTCGCCCATCTTCGCTTCGATCAGGTACTCGATGTCGGTGTCCGCCAGCACTTCCTGGACTTTCTGGCCGAACATGTTCAGGTAAACCAACGCCCGGGCGCCGGAGTCCTTGAACTGGTGGCGCATCTCCCGCGCGGTGTACAGCGGGTTGGTGTTGACCACGATCAGCCCGGCGCGCAACGCGCCGAATACGGCAATCGGATAATGCAGGATATTGGGCATCTGCACCGCAATGCGATCCCCCGGCACCAGATCGGTGTGCGCTTGCAGGTAACCGGCGAACGCCGCGCTCTGACGCTCGAGTTCGGCGTAGGTCAGGGTCACGCCCATGTTGCTGAACGCCGGGCGGTCAGCGAATTTCTTGCAGGAACGCTCGAACACCTCGATCACCGACTTGAATTCACCCATGTCGATGTCCAGGGGTACGCCCGCCGGGCGTTTGTCATTCCAAAAATCAGGTTGCATTGTTCTTGTCCTCTTTACCTGAGCCGATCCGGGCCGCTGTTCTGTCACTTCTCAGCAAGCCGAAGTGACAAGCGGTGCGTCACGGACACTAGCAGCTATGGTCAATCAGGCAAATACGCCCAGCGTCCTCATTGATCGTATGAATCTTCCTGCCGTGGCGTGGGCTGATCGGACGCGCTATACAATGCAACGTCAGACCGCCCATGTAGCAAAAGGAAGCGCCATGATCCACGACACCTTCTGGCTGGACGCGAGTGACCGCAGCCGCCTGTTCGTCAACCAGTGGTTGCCGGGCGCACCCCTCAAAGCCGTGATTCTGCTGGCCCACGGCATGGCCGAACACAGTGGCCGCTACGCGCAACTGGCGGAGCAGTTGTGCGCTGAAGGTTACGGCGTATATGCCCCGGATCTGCGTGGACATGGCAAAACCGCCGAACATGGGACGCTCGGACATTTCGCCGATGACGATGGCTGGTGCAAGGTGATCGGCGATCTGGCCAGCCTCAACCAGCACATCGGGCAGCGCCATCCCGGCGTGCCCATCGTGCTGCTCGGGCACAGCATGGGCAGCTATTTGGGTCAGGCATATTTGCTGCACCACAGCGCCAGCCTGCACGGGGCGATCCTCAGCGGTTCGAATTTTCAGCCCGTGGCGCTGTACCGCGCAGCCCGGCAGATCGCCCGCCTCGAGAAATTGCGCCAAGGCGCCAAGGGTCGCAGCGCGCTGATCGAATGGCTGTCGTTCGGCTCGTTCAATAACAAATTCAAACCGGTACGCACGCAATTCGACTGGCTGAGTCGCGACCCGGTCGAAGTCGACAAGTACGCCAGCGATCCGCTGTGCGGCTTTCGCTGCACCAATCAGCTGTGGATCGACCTGCTCGGCGGCTTGCAGCAAATCAGCAAAGCGTCCAATCTCGCGCAGATTGATCCCGGCCTGCCGTTGCTGGTGATCGGCGGCGAATGTGATCCGGTGAGCGACGGCAAGCGTCTGACTGATCTGGCCAACGCCCTGCGCTCGGCCGGCAGCCAGAACCTGCAGTTGAATATCTACCCGCAGGCGCGCCACGAATTGTTCAACGAGAGCAACCGCGAGCAAGTGATCGCCGATGTGCTGACCTGGATCGACCAGGCCCTGAGCCACCGCCGACCTCACCGAAGCGAATAATTTTTTGTGGATTGATCGAATCCCGCTACAGGAATTGATACCGATGACCCAGGTTACCAACACCCCTTACGAAGCCCTCGAAGTCGGCCAGACTGCCAGCTACACCAAGCACGTCGAAGAGCGCGACATTCAGCTGTTCGCCGCGATGTCCGGCGACCACAACCCGGTGCACCTCGACGCCGAATTCGCCGCCGCGAGCATGTTCAAGGAGCGTATTGCTCACGGCATGTTCAGTGGTGCGCTGATCAGTGCTGCGGTAGCGTGTGAGCTGCCTGGGCCGGGGACTATTTATATCGGTCAGCAGATGAGCTTTCAGAAGCCAGTGAAGATTGGCGACACGCTCACCGTGCGCCTGGAGATTCTTGAGAAGCTGCCGAAGTTTCGCGTGCGGATCGCCACTCGCGTGTTCAACCAGCGTGATGAATTGGTGGTGGATGGCGAAGCGGAGATTCTGGCGCCGCGCAAGCAGCAGACGGTGACATTGCCGGTATTGCCGCCAATCAGCATTGGCTGATCTCTGAGCGGCCTGAATTGCAGACATAAAAAAACGCCAGACTGGCTGGCGTTTTTTCTACTGACTACGAACGCTTAAGAGCGCGCACGAGCCTGGTTACGCAGGGCTTTCACCTGGTCGTGGTTACGTTGCACGCCGTGGTATTGACGCTCAACCAGATCACGAATACCAACAAGGCTGTGCTTGTTGATCTTCTCGATCGCTTCACGATAAGCCTTCAGGGCGTGGTCTTCACCGCGCTCGGCTTCGTTCAGAACGGCTTCTTCGTCTTTGCCGGTGAACATGGCTTTGACGTCGACCCAACGACGGTGCAGGTCACCGCTGACGCTGGTGGAAGTTTCCGGGTCGCCGCCCAGCTTGCGTACTTCGGCCTGCAATTCTGCAGCTGCTGCAGCGCAGTCGGCGGAGCGGGTTACGAACAGAGTTTTAAGCTCTGGGTGCTTGATGTCTTCAGCGCAAGTCTTGAACCCTTCCTGACCGTCTTTGCTGGTTTCGATCAGGTCGTTGAGTACGGAGATGGCTTCTTTATTCATGTCGGTCATTTTTCAATTCCTTGCGGGTTGATGAAAGATGCAAGGGATATTGCAGAGTGCGTGCCAGCTTTTTTATTTTATAAAAACCTTTATTTATCAGATACTTAAAATCAATTGAACTATCTGTATCTTGGTAATTTGCATGATCTGTCATTTGGCCTGCATGCAGAATGCCTGTATTTTTCACAGAGTTTTGAATCCAGACGATCCCGCCGATGAATCCCGAAAAACTTGAACTGTTGATCACTCGCCAAATGCCCTTCGGCAAATACAAGGGCCGGATCATTGCCGACCTGCCGGGCCAGTACTTGAATTGGTTCGCCCGCGAAGGCTTCCCCCACGGCGAACTCGGCGGGCTGCTGGCGTTGATGCAGGAAATCGATCATAACGGTCTGTCGGACTTGCTCGAACCGCTGCGCGCCAAACATGGCAAACCTGCACCGCGCCACTGAGGGCGCATCCTTGAATCGAGTCAAACATGCCTGATAACACCCTGCGCGCCCACGACGAAGATTTTTGGGAAACCTTTTGCGGCCGCTACGACCTGCAATCCGGCCCGATCAATCTGGAGAACGGTTACTTCGGGCGCATGTCGCGTACCGTGGTCGAGGAGTATCAGCGCAACATCGAGCTGATCAACAACAGCAATTCGATCTACGTGCGCCAGCAGTTCGAACAGCGCGACAGCCTCGACATCCGCGCGCAACTGGCCGAGCTGATCGGCGTGCGTGCGCAAAGCGTGGCCTTCACTCACAACGCTACTGCCGGCCTGCAAGCCCTGATTCGCAACTACAACCAGTTGCAGCCGGGCGATCAGGTGTTGATCAGTGATCTGGAGTACGACACGGTCAAGGGCGCAATGCGTTGGCTGGCACACCATCGCGGGGTCGAAGTGATCGAGATCGAACACGCACATCCGACCAGTTTCGATTACCTGCTGGCCACCTACCGCGAAGCGTTCATCCGCTATCCCAAGCTCAAGTTGATGGCGCTGACCCACGTCACCCACCGCACCGGTCTGGTGATGCCGGTGCAGGCGATTGCCGCGCAGGCAAAAGAACATGGCGTCGATATCATCCTCGACGGCGCTCACGCACTGGGGCAGATCGAATTCGATCTCGAAGCGCTGGGCATCGCTTTCGCCGCGTATAACCTGCACAAATGGATCGGTTCGCCGCTGACTCTCGGTTTCCTGTATATCGCGCCGCAGCGCCTGGCCGATATTGATCCGGACATGGGCGAGATGCATTTCCCGATCAACGATATTCGTTCGCGCGTGCCCTACAGCACGCCGAACATTCCGGCGCTGATGACCTTGCCGCTGGTGTTCGAAGAGCACCGCTCGCTGGGTGGCGCGGCCGCCAAGGGTGCGCGGGTGAATTACCTGCGCAACCTGTGGGTCAGCGCCGTGCGCAATCTGCCCGGCATCGAAGTACTGACTCCGGATGATCCACGCCTGTACTGCGGCATTACGGCATTTCGCTTTACCCGGCATGCCGATCAACAAGCCATGGTTGAGCGCTTGTTCGATGAGTACAACTTGTTCACCGTAGTGCGCACAGGTGCAGCCTGCGGGCCGTGCATTCGCATCACCTCCGGGCTGACCACCACCGTGGCGGACATCGAGTTACTGATCGGCGCGCTGAACGAACTGCGTTAAACCGTGTACTTGTCGAAATCCTCGGGTTTGATCTGCGACGACACCGCAAAGGTGTCGATGCCGATCGTCAGGTGGCCGAAGAATCCGTCTTCATTGGAATCGCGGCCCACCGGCCAGACCGTCAGGGTCGACGCCTCGCCACCCATGTTCGCGTAATAGCTGTCCTCGGCGTTGTTCAACGGCGCCGAACCACGTCCGCGATAGGCTTTGGCATTCAGCACCGAACGTGAGGCGACTTCCGGGAAATACAGCTGACCGACCCAGGCGACGTTGCGCTCCTCCAGGTATTCATTACCGGCGACGATGCGCACGGCGACGTGAATGTGTAGCGCACGCCCCGCATAGAATCCCGGATAGATCGTAGTGAAGCGCACCCTGCCCTTGTGATCGCTGAACTGGCCGCCGCGCAGGTAAGTGTCGTCGTCGGTGCGCGGGATCGAGCCGATATCGTCGACAGTGACTTCCTGATCCGGATCAAGCCGGCTCCAGCCGGAGTAAGCGCCACGCGCGTTACAGTGCCAGATATCCACCAATGCACCATTGACCGGTTCGCCGGTCATGGCGTCGACGATGGTCAGACGCAAAAGAAGCGGCAAGCCCTCGGCGCCTTCGCTGATGTTGCGGCGCAGCAGTTTAGGGTTACGGAAATACGGCCCGGCGACTTGCTCGGGGGCCAATTGATAGATGGTTGAGGATGAAGACTGGTTTTCCATGTCGCGTTCTCTCTTCCTTAAGATGAACGCAGGTTAGCCCCACACGCCAAGCCAAGTGCGGTAACTATGTATCGCGACATAACAAAGATTTTTGCGGGCAAAAAAAAACGGCGCACCGACCAAGTGCACCGCTAAAGCCGTAGAACACACAACGAAGTGTCAGGTAACAATTAAGTCCAGCATCAGTCCAGCAGCGCCAACGCCTCGGCGGTGCATTCCTGAATGCGCGCCCAGTCGCCGTTCTTGATCCACTCCGGATCAAGCATCCAGCTACCGCCCACGCACATGACGTTTTTCAGCGCCATGTAGCTTTTGATATTGGCCGGGCTTACGCCGCCAGTCGGGCAGAATTTCACTTCGCCGAACGGCCCGCCCAGCGCTTTGATCGCTGCCACGCCACCGCTGACTTCAGCCGGGAACAGCTTGAAGCGGCGATAACCCAGGCCGTAACCTTCCATGATCCCGGAGGCGTTGCTGATGCCTGGCAACAGCGGAATCGCGCTGTCGACGCTGGCTTCCAGCAGGTCACGGGTGATGCCCGGCGTGACGATGAATTGCGAACCGGCCGCTTCGGCAGCGGCCAGCATATTGCGGTCGAGCACGGTACCGGCGCCGGTCATCAACTCCGGACGCTGTTCACGCAAAATCTGAATGGCTTTGAGGCCGAACTGCGAACGCAGAGTGACTTCGAGTGCGGTCAAACCACCGGCGGCCAGGGCGTCCGCCAGCGGCAGCACATCCTGTTCACGAGCGATGGTGATCACCGGCAGGATCCGCGCCTTGGCGCAGAGACTGTCGATCAGGGCAACTTTATCCGCCATGGAAACGGTCGGGGATGGGATTGTCATAGCGGCTGTTCCTTGGCTCATGGGCACCAGTAAATCTCTAACGTAGGTTGCAGAAACGCGCGAATCGGCAATGCGGCAACATCGTCACCCGCCAGTGCGGTATTCAGGGTGGTCAGTTTTGATTGACCGGAAATCGACAGAATCTTGTGCTTCGCCGAAGCCAGCAGCGCACGGCTCATGGTCAGGCGCTGACGCGGCACGCTCGGCGCGAGCATCGACCAGCAGCGACGCGTGCCATCGACTTGCAGCGCTTCGGCAAGGTTCGGGCTGCCGGGGAACAGCGACGCGGTGTGCCCGTCATCACCCATGCCCAGCACCAGGACGTCGATACCCGGCAGCTCGCCGAGCAAACGATCGGCCTGTTCAGCCGCCTGCTCTACATTCGCCGCAGCGCTGTACAGACTAAGGAACTGCGCCTTGGCCGCCGGGCCTTTGAGCAGATACTGCTTGAGCAAACCGGCATTGCTGTCGGCATGTTCGACCGGTACCCAACGCTCATCGGCGAGGGTCACGACAACGTTGGCCCAGTCCAGATCCTGCTTGGCCAGATGCTGAAAAAAAGCCACCGGACTACGCCCGCCAGACACCACCAACACTGCCGTGCCGCGCGCCGCCAGTGCGTCGCTCAATTGCTTGGCGACATTCAGCGCCAGGCCTTCGGCGAGCAACACCGGGCTTTTGAATTCGTGAGCGTTCACGCCCTCGGGCAGTTTCACATCAGATATCGCCATACCACGACCTCCCGTCCCGCGTGATCAATGCAATCGAGCTCATCGGCCCCCACGACCCGGCCGCGTACGGCTTGGGCGCGTCACCGGATTTTTTCCAGCCGGCGATCAACTGATCACACCATTTCCACGCGGCTTCGATTTCATCTTTACGGACAAACAGGTTCTGATTGCCGTTCATCACTTCCAGCAACAACCGCTCGTAGGCATCGGGGATCCGCGCGCTACGCCAGGTGTCGGAGAAATTCAGTTGCAGCGGACCGCTGCGCAGTTGCATACCCTTGTCCAGACCTTGTTCCTTGGTCATCACGCGCAAGGAAATACCTTCGTCCGGTTGCAGGCGGATGATCAGTTTGTTGCTGATCTGCAGGCGCTGCTCGGGGGCGAAGATGTAGTGCGACGGTTCTTTGAAATGAATAACGATCTGCGACAGCTTTTGCGGCATGCGCTTGCCGGTACGCAGGTAGAACGGCACGCCGGCCCAGCGCCAGTTGCGGATGTCGGCACGCAAGGCAACGAAGGTTTCGGTGTCGCTCTGGGTGTTGGAATTCGGCTCTTCGAGGTAGCCCGGTACGGACTTGCCTTCGCTGTGGCCGGCGATGTACTGACCGCGCACCACTTGCGTGGTCAGGCCTTCCGGGCTGATCGGCGCCAGTGCCTTGAGCACTTTGACTTTCTCGTCACGGATGCTGTCGGCGGACAGGTCGGCCGGCGGGTCCATGGCGATCAGGCACAGCAGCTGCAACAGGTGATTCTGGATCATGTCGCGCAGTTGGCCAGCCTTGTCGAAGTAGCCCCAACGACCTTCGATGCCGACCTTCTCGGCCACGGTGATTTCCACGTGGGAGATGTAATTCTGGTTCCACTGGGTTTCGAACAGACTGTTGGCGAAACGCAGGGCGATCAGGTTCTGGACGGTCTCTTTGCCCAGGTAATGGTCGATGCGGTAGGTGCGGTTCTCCGGGAAAAACTGCGCCACGGCGTCGTTGACCTTGCGCGAGGATTCGAGGTCCGAGCCGATCGGTTTTTCCAGCACCACGCGGGTATTTTCCGCCAGACCGACTTTCGCCAGGTTCTCGCAAATAGCGCCGTACACCGCTGCCGGCGTGGCGAAGTAGGCAATCATGCGTTGGCTGCTGCCGGCCAGTTCGGCCAGCGCTACGTAGTCTTCAGGCTTGAGGAAGTCGACGTGCAGGTAGGTCAGCCGCGCGAGAAAGCGCTCGACCACGGCTTCATTGATATCTTTGGCTTCGACGTAACGGCGCAGTTCTTTAGTGATCAGCGCCAAGTGCTCCTGCTCGGTGCCGGGCTCACGGGCCAGCGCGATGATGCGCGTGTCCGCGTGCAGCAGATCGGCGCCGTCCAGCTGATAGAGAGCAGGGAACAGCTTGCGCAGGGCCAGATCGCCAAGCGCGCCGAACAAGGCAAAGGTGCACGGTTCAACCGTAATCGAAGGCATGATGTTTGTTCTTTTATCAAGTTAAGCTACAAATACCTTTTTTCAAGGCATCACTCAAGGGAAAATGTAGTAATAACCACAACATTTTCGCAAAATTCAGATTCCGAGTGGTGGACAGTCGGAGCCATCAGTAGGATAGGCCACCGTCACGGGCCATATCAAAGGCCCAATTTGCATAGCTGCGCGCTGATCGGCGCCGGTGAATCTAGGAATCCATATGGACCGCGTGCGAAATTTACTGGAACAAATCCAGAATCGCCTTGAAGACCTGAACAAGGCCGAACGCAAAGTCGCCGAAGTGATCCTGCTCAACCCACAGCAGGCCACCCGGTTCAGCATCGCCGCCCTCGCCCAGGCCTCCAAGGTCAGCGAGCCGACGGTCAACCGTTTCTGCCGTTCGTTCGGTGTCAGTGGTTATCCGGAACTCAAGCTGCAACTGGCGCAGAGCCTGGCCAGCGGCGCGGCGTATGTCAGCCGTGCAGTGGAAGCGGATGACAATCCCGAGGCCTACACGCAGAAGATTTTCGGCAGCGCCATCGCGTCCTTGGACAGCGCTTGCCAGGCGCTCGACCCGAACCTGATCAGCCGCGCGGTCGACCTGTTGATCCAGGCCCGGCAGATCCACTTCTTCGGCCTCGGTGCTTCCGCTCCGGTGGCGCTGGATGCGCAGCACAAGTTCTTCCGTTTCAATCTTGCGGTGACGGCCCACGCCGATGTGCTGATGCAACGCATGATTGCTTCGGTGGCCCATACCGGTGAGTTGTTTGTGATCATTTCCTACACCGGGCGGACGCGCGAGCTGGTGGAAGTGGCGCGCATTGCTCGCGAGAATGGCGCTTCGGTGCTGGGTCTGACGGCAGAGAATTCGCCGTTGGCCAAGGCCAGTACTCTGAGCCTGAACATTCCGCTGCCGGAAGACACCGACATCTATATGCCGATGACTTCGCGGATCATTCAGTTGACCGTGCTGGATGTGCTGGCGACCGGCATGACTTTGCGTCGCGGGGTGGATTTCCAGCCGCATTTGCGCAAGATCAAAGAGAGCTTGAATGCGAGCCGGTATCCGGTGGGGGATGAGTTCAACTGAGGCTTTAGAAGCCAAAAGCCTACCCTCACCCCAGCCCTCTCCCGGAGGGAGAGGGGGCCAACCGAGGTGTCTGGCGTTGTCCATCGACCTGAAAGATCCAGTCGATTATGGATTCAACGAACGTCGTTCAGGTCGGCGTATTTCTGCAGCATCCCCCAATCGGTCCCCTCTACCTCTGGGAGAGGGCTAGGGTGAGGGCCGACTGTAGGCCTGACACACTCAAGCCGCAGCCCAAGCCTGCAAACTCAAATGCGCCTTCTCCCCCGGCGCCAGATGCAGACTGTCAGTGCCCCCCGCCGCCGCCTCGACACAGACAAACTCCGACACCTCATCCCAACTCACACCCAGCAACGGCCGCGCCCCCGGATGCCACACCACCGTGTCCCCACTGTCCCCGGTATCAATGCACAACTCACGCTGCCAGGCATGATCCTTGAGCTGTAATTCACCGTCGTGCTGGAACACGCGCTGACAGCCGCCATCCACGCGCAACTCGCCTTCCTGCTGACAAGCCTGACGATTCAACTGGTCATAACCTTGCGCACCTTCAAGCCCAGACAGCGCTATCTCGGAAACATCGCCAATACGCCAGTAAGCGTGCAAGGCCTGACTCATCTGGCACGGCATGTCGTCCTGATGCTCGGTGCTCAGGCGTAATTCCATGCGTTCGCCGAGGTGCGCGTGCAGATCAACCTGCCAGTCGCAAAGCTGTAACTGCCAGTGCAGGCGCACGCCGTCGTCACTGGTGCTGCTGTCGAGCAGTTTCCAGTCGAGCAAGCGCGCCCAGCCATGCGATGGCCACGCGTTTTCGCTCGGATGGCGGCCATACCACGGCCAGCAAACCGGCACACCGCCGCGAATCGCGCCGACATGCGGCCACTTCGCCGCGCACCACAACCACGGCTTCTGCCCGCGCGGCTGGAAGTGCAGCAACTGCGCGCCCTGACGACTGAACACCGCCTGACAGAGCGGATGATCAATCACCAATACGTCGCGCATCTGATAGCGCTCCCAAGCGAACACCGGTTGTTCGCGCAAGGATTTGAAAAAGCGTTGCAGCGGATGCTCATGCATTTGCCACGGTCCTGAAATCGTCTTTTACAGGGTTGCGCCAAGCCCCAAAAAAAGCGGACAGCCTTGGCTGTCCGCAAATATGCGCACATCGAGAGGAGCTTATCGCAGACGCGTTAGAACACCGACTGAATTTTCAGGCCAGCAACCAGAGCGTTGTCCACCTCATCCACACCACCCGGATGAGTGACGTATTGCAGGTTAGGACGCACGGTCAGCCAGTTGGTAACGTGGAAGCCGTAGTTGATCTCGTAGTTGTATTCGGTTTCACGAATTGGCGAGAACAACGGGTTATCGTAGTTATCGACACCGTTGGCAGCGTTGACCAGTTCGGCATTGCGCTTCACGTCCTTGTTGACGTGAGTGCGGGCGAAGCCGATGCCGACGTCATCTTTCGGACGTGCGTCGAACGGACCTTTGTAGACAAACATCAGCGACTGGTAGTTGTCGATGAAGTTGGTGTCCTTGTCGTGGAAAGTCGCGTTGGCCGCGATGTTCAGACCGCGAGTCTTGTCACCGTTGTGGCTGGTGAGTTGCTGTTGCGCGACGAACCAGTAGCCGGATTTGCTGCTGTGGCTGCGGTAGGCGTTGCCAGTGGTGGCTGCGTCATTACCGTTGTCGTCTTCGCGAACATCATCGGCCTTGGCCGTGCTCTTGTAGTAACCGACACGGTATTCGCCCGGCAGGCTGTTCGGGTTAGGCAACCAGACCAGTTCAACCGGCAATACAGTGCCTTTGGTGCCGCTGCCGCTGAGCTTGAAGCCGTTGCCGTGTTCCAGTTGCGACGGGTTCTGGTTGTAAGCACCGATCTGCGCGTACAGCTCGTCGTTGATGTTGTACTTCACACGAATCGCGGCCTGGCTGACTGGCCAGTTGTACCAGATATTGGTCGCCCAGTTACCCACTTGCGAACCGCAGAACGCCAGGTTCTGGAACTCGCACGGGAAGGTGTTGAAGTCTTCGCCTTCACCGAAGTAACCGGCCTTGACGTCGAGTTTGCCGTCGAGGAACTGGTGCTTGATCCACAACTGGGTCAGACGCACCATGTGCCCGCGACCGTAAACTTCTTGCGACGAACTCAGAGTGCCGGCACGCGGATCGCCAACGCGATCGTTGGAGATGTTCTGGCCGTTACGGTTGGTCAGCTGGATCTTCGCTTGAGTGTTATCCCAGCCCCACAGTTTTTGCAGGTCCAGCGCCACGCCCAGACCAAACTGGTCGGAGTAACGCGCAGTCTTGTCGTTGTTGAAGCCACCGTGCAGGTTGCCGCCGACTTCACCGACGTAGTCGGCCTTGATGTCGATACCCTGCTCGATCAGCTTGGTACGCTCGCCGCCCCAATCCCCGGTCATCCACTCGGAATCCGAGCTGAACGCGTCAGCTGCGTGGACACTACCGGCGAGCATCATTGCCGCAATCGCAGACAACTGGCCGATACGCTGAGCGTTGGTGTTGTTCTTCATCCCTACATCCTCGTTTTATTGTTATTAACTGTTTTTATCTAACGCGGTTTACATAAATTGCGCTGGATGACAGGCCATCCAGCGCGGATCCGTTGTACTCAGCGACCTTTGAACTGCGCGACGTTGGCGCCGTGCGCCTCGGTCTGCGCCACGCCTGCAACCCCCAGACGTTCGCCAGTCTTGGCATCAAACAGCAGCACTTTCGATGGATCGAATTGCAGGGTCAGGGTCTCGCCCACCTGCGGCGCCACGTCCGGCGCCAGTCGGCAGCAGACCTTGGTTTCGTTCAGGTTGACGAACACCAGCGTGTCCGGCCCGGTCGGTTCGGTGACTTGCACTTCAGCGCGAATGGTTGGCAGGCCATTGGCTTCGCTCCCGGCCAGAGCAATCTGCTCCGGACGCAGACCGAGGATCACTTCACGGTCTTCGAGACCGGCGTCCTGCATGCCCATCGGCAATTCGCAACGCGCCTGACCGCTGTCGAGCAGCGCCAGCAAACGACCGTCCTTGCGCTGCAAACGCAGGGGGATGAAGTTCATCGGCGGCGAACCGATGAAGCTCGCCACGAACAGGTTGGCCGGGTCGTTGTAGATCTCTTTCGGCGTGCCGAACTGCTGGATGATGCCGTCCTTCATCACCGCCACTTTGTCGCCCAGAGTCATCGCTTCGATCTGGTCGTGAGTCACGTAAACCGTGGTGGTTTTCAGGCGCTGGTGCATCAGTTTCATTTCGGTGCGCATCTCGACCCGCAGCTTGGCGTCGAGGTTGGACAGCGGTTCGTCGAACAGATAAATCTTCGGCCGCCGCGCCAGTGCGCGGCCCATCGCCACGCGCTGTTGCTGACCACCGGAGAGCTGGCCCGGCTTGCGATTGAGCAGGTGCTCGATCTGCAGCAGCTTGGCCACGCGGGCGACTTCTTCGTCGATCGCCGGCTGACTCATCTTGCGAATCTTCAGACCGAACTCGATGTTCTCGCGCACGCTCATGGTCGGGTACAGCGCGTAGGACTGGAACACCATGGCGATGTCGCGATCTTTCGGGCTCATGCCGCTGACGTCCTGGTCATCGATCATGATCGCGCCGCCGCTGATGGTTTCCAGCCCGGCGATGCAGTTCATCAACGTCGATTTGCCGCAACCCGAAGGGCCGACGAGGATCAGGAACTCTCCGTCCTTGATCGACAGTTCGATGTTCTTCAGGGTGTCCGGCAGGCCGGCGCCATAGGTCTTGTTTACATTGCGAAGTTCGAGCGTAGCCATGATTACCCCTTGACTGCGCCGGCCGTCAGCCCGCGCACGAAATACTTGCCTGCGACCACATAGACCAGCAGGGTCGGCAATCCGGCGATCATCGCCGCCGCCATATCCACGTTGTATTCCTTGGCCCCGGTACTGGTGTTGACCAAGTTGTTCAGCGCCACCGTGATCGGTTGCGAATCACCGCTGGAGAACACCACACCGAACAGGAAGTCGTTCCAGATCTGGGTGAACTGCCAGATCAGGCAAACCATGATGATCGGCGTCGACATCGGCAGGATGATCATGCGGAAGATGGTGAAGAACCCCGCGCCATCGAGGCGTGCGGCTTTGATCAGCGCATCCGGAATGCTCACGTAGTAGTTACGGAAGAACAGCGTGGTGAACGCCAGACCGTAGACCACATGGATGAACACCAGGCCGGTGGTGGTGCTCGCCAGACCCATCTTGCCGAGGGTGAACGAGGCCGGCAGCAGTACGGTCTGGAACGGCAGGAAGCAGCCGAACAACAGCAGACCGAAGAACAGCTGCGAACCACGGAAGCGCCAGAACGACAGCACGTAGCCATTCAACGCACCAATGGCGGTGGAGATGATGACCGCAGGAACGGTGATCTTGATCGAGTTCCAGAAATACCCGTCAACCGTGGCCCAGGCTTTCACCCAGCCTATGCCGCTGACCACGGTCGGCCAGCTCAGCAGGTTGCCGGTGCTGATGTCTTCCGGGGTCTTGAAGCTGGTCAACAGCATCACCACCAGCGGCACCAGATACAGCAGAACGGCGAGGATCAGCACCGCGTAGATCGCGATGCGACTCAGGCTGACGGCAGGTTTGCTAGCGAGACTAGTCATTACGCTTGGTCCTCAGCTCGGAGTACAGGTAAGGCACGATGATCGCGAGGATCGCACCGAGCATCAGAATCGCACTGGCCGAACCCATGCCCATCTGGCCGCGACTGAAGGTGAAGGAATACATGAACATCGCGGGCAGGTCGGACGAGTAGCCCGGGCCACCGGCGGTCATCGCCGCAACGAGGTCGAAGCTCTTGATCGCGATGTGCGCCAGAATCATCACGGCGCTGAAGAACACCGGACGCAGGCTTGGCAGCACGACTTTCCAGTAGATGCGCGGCATGCTCGCGCCGTCGATCTGCGCGGCACGAATGATCGACTGATCAACCCCGCGCAGGCCGGCGAGGAACATCGCCATGATGAAGCCCGAGGCTTGCCACACGGCCGCGATGACCAGGCAATAGACAACGCGATCCGGGTCGATCAGCCAGTCCAGACGGAAGCCTTCCCAGCCCCAGTCACGCAACAATTTGTCCAGGCCCATGCCCGGGTTGAGCAGCCATTTCCACGCGGTACCGGTGACGATCATCGAGAGCGCCATCGGGTACAGGTAAATGGTGCGGATAAAGCCTTCACGACGGATTTTCTGGTCGAGGAAAATCGCCAGTGTCACGCCGATCACCAAGGTGATGCCGATGAACATGCCACCGAACACCGCGAGGTTCTTGCTTGCTACCCACCAGCGGTCGTTGTCGAACAGGCGCTCGTACTGCGCCAGCCCCGCCCACTTGTAGGTCGGCAGAAACGTCGAGCTGGTGAACGACAGAACGAACGTCCACAGGATGTAGCCGTAGAAGCCCACCAGAACGATGAACATGCTCGGCGCCAGCACCAGTTTCGGGAGCCAACGCTGCAATGCATCGAACGGCGAGGCCTTGCTGAACACAGCAACAGAACTCATGGGGAAATCCAGGTTAAAGATTACAAGGGCATTCCCTGGTGGGAGCGGACTCTTGTGGCGAGGGGATTTATCCCCGTTCGGCTGCGAAGCAGTCGCAAAACCATTGCATGCGGTGTATCTGAAACTCCGCCATCACAATTTTTTGGGGTCGCTGCGCGACCCAACGGGGATAAATCCCCTCGCCACAAAAGCTCACTCCTGCAGAGAGTTAACCGTTACTTGGACGACTTGATCGCCGCGCCGAGTTTCTTGGCGGTGTCGGCCGGGTCGGCTTTCGGGTCGTTGATGTAGTTGGTCACGACATCAAAGAACGCGCCCTGCACGGCCAGCGTGGTCGCCATGTTGTGCGCCATGCTTGGTTGCAGGCCGCCGGACTTGGCGTCCGCCAGGAAGTCTTTGGCAGCGGTCTGAGCACACGAGTCGAAGCCGAGTTTTTCCATGTTGTTCAACATGTCGATTCGAACCGGGATCGAGCCCTTGTTGATGCTGAAGACTTTCTGGAAGTTCTCACCCAGCACCACTTTAGCGATGTCTTGCTGACCCGCCGCGGTGCCTGCATCTTTCTGCTTGAACACTGCCAGGGAGTCGATGTTGTAGGTGAACGCCTTGTCGGTGCCCGGGAACGCTACGCACTCGTAGTCCTTGCCGGCGACTTTCTTGGCAGCGGTCCATTCGGACTTGGCCCAGTCACCCATGATCTGCATACCGGCCTTGCCGTTGATGACCTTGGCCGCTTCCAGGTTCCAGTCCTGGCCTTTGCCGTCCTGGTCCATGTAGGTCGCGACTTTCTTCAGCTCGGTCAGCGCCTTGACCATTTCCGGGCCGGTCAGGGTGGCGTTGTCCAGGTCAACCAGGGCTTTCTTGTAACCGTCGACGCCCATGACCGAAAGCACTACCGCTTCGAACACGGTGCTGTCCTGCCAAGGCTGGCCACCGTGGGCCAATGGAATGAAGCCTGCAGCCTTGAGTTTGTCGCCCGCTGCGTAGAATTCTGCGAGGGTGGTCGGCGCTTTTTCGATCCCGGCTTTCTTGAACACTTCCGGGTTGATCCACAGCCAGTTCACACGGTGAATGTTCACCGGCACGGCTACGTAATCACCTTCGAACTTGACGGTGTCGGAGACTTTCTTGTCGAGCAGGCTGTCCCACTTCTCCGACTTGGCGACGTCTTTCAGCACGTCGGTGTCGAGCAGACCGGTGGATGCCCATTCCTGGATATCCGGGCCTTTGATCTGGGCTACGCCCGGTGGGTTACCGGCAACGGCACGGCTTTTCAGCACGGTCATGGCAGTTGCACCGCCACCGCCGGCCACGGCGCCATCCTTCCAGGTAAAGCCGTCTTTTTCGACCTGGGCCTTGAGCACATCGACCGCAGCCTTTTCACCACCCGACGTCCACCAATGCACAACTTCCACCGAACCTTTGGAATCGGCAGCGGAAACACTGAGCGGCAGGATAGCGAGCGGGAACAGGGAGGCGACAGAAATGACAGTGGCGAGGCGAGAAATCGCATTCATCTGAGATGTACCTTTCTTGTTGTTATGCATGCAAGTCTGGTGCTTGCGCTGCACGGAGTTTAAACAGAGCGCATCCCTGCGCAGGTAACGAAGGGACGCGCGAATGTCACGACATGGTTACACAGGAACAGCGCAGGATAATTGCGCCAGAGCACTGGCCATGCTCGGCGTCAGTGGCAGACGCGGGAGCAAAACCGCCTGCCAGGCGTGATACAGATCGGGTTTGCCCGCCCAGATATCGGCACTCGGGCAATTCTGCGGGTCGAGTTCGTGGTGCCAACTGCCGTCGCAGCGGTCAATGAAATGGCTTTCACAAAATTCCCAGAACAGTCGGTACCAGGTTTCGTATTGCGCATCGCCGGTGCGTTTCAGTAGAGCGCTGGCGGCGGCGCTGGCTTCGGCGTGAGTCCAGTGCAAGCGGTGGCGAACCACCGCTTTGTTGTGCCAGTCGAGGGTGTAGACGATGCCCGGCGCGCCATCGACCTCCCAGCCATGACGGCAGTTATTCTCGAACAACTTTTGCGCGTCGGTGACGAGCCAGCCGGGAGTGAGCATGCCCGCCTGCACGCGTGCGGCTTCAAGGTGCAGCAACAGCCGCGCCCACTCGAAACCGTGGCCCGGCGTAGTGCCATAAGGGCGGAAACCGTCGGCGGGATTGTCTTGGTTGTACTCGCGCAGCGGCTGCCAGTCGCGGTCGAAATGCTCGATCACCAGGTAATCGTTGGCGGCGGCGTGGCCGTGGATCACCCGCTCGACGATGCGTTGCGCGCGCACCAGCCAGCGCGGGTCTTCAGTGACATCGGCCAGCGCGAGGAACGCTTCGGTGGCGTGCATGTTGCTGTTGGCGCCGCGATAGGCTTCTTCTTCGCTCCAGTCGCGGTTGAAGAATTCGCGCATGGCGCCCTCTTCTTCGCTCCAGAAATAGGTGTCGATGATGTCGATCGCGTCGTCGAGCAACGCTTGAGCGCCGGGGCGATTGGCGACCACCGCGGAACTCGCGGCGAGGGCGACGAAGGCGTGCAGGTAGGCATTTTTTCCGCTGTTGCCGTCGCGGTGTTCGGCGGTGGCAAACCAGCCGCCGTGCAAAGCATCGCGCAGCGGCCCACGCAGGGCCAGGATGCCGTGGTCGACCATCTCGGCGTAACCCGGCAGGCCCTGAATGTGGGCCATGGCGAAGCTGTGGGTCATGCGTGCGGTGTTCATGGTTTCAGCTTGCGCATCGGCCTGAAGCTGGCCGCACTCGTCGAGATTGCCGAAGCCTTCAGGCAGGCGCGAAGCCTTGGCGAACGCCAGCAGACGCAGGCCTTCGGCAGCCAGCCAATGCTGGTGCGCGGGGGCGTTGAGCCAACTGCTGAAGCCGGGTTGGAAGTGATCCATGGGTGGCCTTTTTTGTTGTTATGACTGCGCGGAGTCTAAACAACGGGCCGGGACTGGCTTGTAACGAAGGGGGCGGGGTTTGTCACAGGACCGTGACAAAGAGCGACCCTCACCCCAGCCCTCTCCCGGAGGGAGAGGGGGCCGACCAAGGTGTCTATGGTCAAACATCGACCTGAAAGACCTTATCGATTATGGATTCAGCAAAACACTTTCAGGTCGGCTTATTTCTTCAGCATCCCCCAATCAGTCCCCTCTCCCTCCGGGAGAGGGTTAGGGTGAGGGCCTTTTTTGATCTTCAGTCCACCGAACGCGGTAATTGCAGGGTCACGCGCAACCCACCTTCACGCAGATTCTGCAACGTCACTTCCCCACCATGGCTATGCGCAATATTGCGGGCAATCCCCAATCCAAGACCATACCCCTGCTGCTGCCCCGCCAGTCGAAAGTGCGGTTCAAACACCTGCTCCAACCGCTGCTCCGGCACCCCTGGCCCTTCATCATCGACGTGCAGCACAAACGCGCTCTCGTCATCATCGATATGCAAATGCGCGTTCTGCCCGTACTTCAAAGCGTTGTCGATCAGATTGCCGATGCAGCGTTTCAGCGCCAACGGCTTACCGGAATACGCGGCCAGCGCCCGCCCCTGCTGGGTCACGCGCCCGTTGCCGTTGGGCGCCAGATACGGCTCGACCAAACAATCAAGCACATGATTCAGGTCCACCGGCTCGATATTCTCGTGAATATCCGTGTCCTTCACGCATTGCAGCGCGCCTTTGACCAGCAACTCCAGCTCATCCAGATCGCGGCCAAACTTGGCTTGCAGCTTTTCGTCTTCCAACAATTCCACGCGCAGACGCAGGCGAGTAATCGGCGTGCGCAAGTCATGCGAGATCGCACTGAACAACTGGCTGCGCTCAGTCAGATAGCGGCTGATGCGCTCGCGCATGGTGTTGAACGCGCGACCGACTTCGACCACTTCACTACCACCGCCCTCGGCCACCGGCTCGACATCCGCGCCCAGCGACAGATCCCGCGCCGCCCGTGCCAGGCGCTTGAGCGGCCGGCTCTGCCAGTGCACCAGCAGGCCAATGAACAACAGCAGAAAGCCGCTGGTGAGGACGATGAACCACACCTGCTGCGCCGGCAGGCCTTGTTCTTCAAGACTGGTGTACGGCTCGGGCAACAGGGATGCGATGTACAGCCATTCACCCGGCGCCATTTGAATTTGCGTGACCAGCACCGGCGGATTCACCGGCTCCAGCGTCAGCGCGTAGTGCGCCCACGAGCGCGGCAACTCATCGAGTTTCAGCCCGGCATTGAAAATACGCAGATCCTCGGGGCTGACGAAGGTCACCAGAATATCCGTGTCGTGACCCAGCGACTGGCGCAGCACTTCGTCGACTGCTTGCATCACCGCTGCCTTGCGCGGCGTGACCGGCAGCACTTCCATATCCAGCGGTTTGTCGTTGAGCGTCACGACAAACCGTGTACCGCCCATGCTGCGCAACTGGTCGAGCACCAGTGGTCGATAGGCCACCGGCAACGAGCGGAAATAGCTGACGCTGGCGGTCATCGAATGCGCGAGGCTGCGGGCGCTGGTAACGAGGCCTTCGAGTTGCGTGGCGCGCAATTGCGAGACCCAGATCACGCTGGATAACGTCTGCGCAAACAGCACCGCCAGCAGCGTCAGCAGCAGCATGCGCCCGAGCAGCGAACGCGGCACCGGCACCTTCGCTGCGGCGTTGCGCAGGAACTCAGTGACCATTGCCGGCAACCACGTTGGCTGCCAATTGGTAGCCGCTGCCGCGCACGGTGCGGATCAGGCGTGGCGGTTTTTCCGTGTCGCGCAGGCGTTGGCGCAAGCGGCTGACGGCCATGTCGACGATGCGATCGAGCGGCATCAGGTCGCGGCCACGGGTGGCGTTACCGATGGTGTCGCGGTCGAGGATTTGCTGCGGATGATCGAGGAACAGCTTGAGCAAGGCGAAGTCGGCGCCGGACAGAATCACTTCTTCACCGTCGGTGTGAAACAGTCGGTGGCTGACCATATCCAGTCGCCACTCATCGAAGGCCAGCACTTCACTGCCGCTGCGCTCCTGTCCGAACTGGGCACGGCGCAACAGGGCTTTGATCCGTGCTTGCAGTTCGCGCGGGCTGAAGGGTTTGCCGAGGTAATCGTCAGCACCGAGTTCCAGACCAATCACGCGGTCGGCCTCGTCGGAGCTGGCGGTGAGCATGATGATCGGCACCTGCGCCTGACGCGGATGCTGACGCACCCAACGGCACAGGCTGAAGCCGTCCTCGTCGGGCAGCATCACATCAAGGATCACCAGATCGCTCGGCGCATCGTTCAACGCCTGACGAAAACTGGCGCCATCGGCCGTGGCCCGTACCTGAAAACCCGCGCGGGTCAGGTAGGTCTCCAGCAACTCGCGTATTTCCTGGTCGTCATCGACCAACAATATCGACTTGTTGACTGAGCTCACTTCGAAGGCATCCTTGTTGTTGGAGTTGGGGCGGATTATGCCTGATGAACCTTGGATATTTGTTGTCTGTTCTGGCCCCATCGCTGGCAAGCCAGCTCCCACAGGTCATGTGCACATTTCGAAAGTGTCACCAATCCTGTGGGAGCTGGCTTGCCAGCGATGGAAGCAACTCGGTTCAAGCCTGTTCCAGCGCCACTCCCGCACCAACAAGGCCAGAATACGGCGCCGTCACCAGCCACACCGGAATCCCCTTGAAGTAATCGCTCATGCAGCCCTTGTCGGCGAAGCTGCGAGCAAATCCGCTTTCAACGAAGAAATCGGCAAAGCGTGGAATCACCCCGCCAACGATATACACCCCGCCACGTGCGCCCGTGGTCAGCACGTTATTGCCGGCGACGCGCCCGAGCCAGCAGCAGAACTGCTCAAGCACTTCCAGCGCAATCGGATCCCCCGCCAGACCGGCAGCGGTGATCGCTTCCGGCGTATCGAGCTTCGGCTCATGCCCATCCACCGCACAAATCGCGCGGTAGACACGCGGCAACCCACCGCCGCTCAACGCCGTTTCTGCGCTGACGTGGCCGATTTCGTTATGGATGTGCTGCCACAGTTGCGTTTCCCGCGGGCTGCTCAGCGGCAGATCGACGTGACCGCCCTCGCCCGGCAGTGCAGCAAAGCGCCCTTCGCCAAGATCAAGCAAAGTGCCGACGCCAAGCCCGGTGCCCGGGCCAATCACCACCGCCGGGCGCAACGGTTCCGGCGTGCCTTCGCAAACCACGCGAAATTCACCGGGCTGCAAGCGGGTCATGCCCAGCGCCATCGCCGAGAAGTCGTTCACCAGCAACAACTGCTCGACCTGCAACGCCTGGCAGAACGCCTTGCGGCTCAGGCGCCAGTGGTTGTTGGTGAACTTGAATTCATCGCCGCTGACCGGGCCGGCCACCGACAGGCACACCGAACCGATGTCCCCCGGCGCCAGACCCAGCCCGCTCAGATACAGGCTGATCGCCGCCTCCGGGCTGGCATGATCGGCCGTGGCCAGCACCTGCACGGACTCGAGCTGCTGATCTTTCCACAACGCAAACCGCGCGTTGGTGCCTCCGATGTCACCGACCAAAGCCAGTTTCAATTAAGCGTCTCCAGGGCAGAAGTGAAGGCGCTGGCGCCCTGCTCCGCCGAGCTGAAAGCCAAACGCATGAAGCCGAACAGCTCGCGGCCGCTGCCGATGTTGTTGCCCAACAGGCCTTTGGCGGGTTCGCGTGCTGCAAATTCAGCGGCGTCGACTTTAAGTTCCAAAGTACCTTTGACGCCATCGACGCGGATGATATCGCCCTCTTGCACGCGCGCCAAAGCGCCGCCGACATAAGCCTCGGGGCTGACGTGAATCGCCGCCGGAATTTTCCCCGATGCACCGGACATGCGCCCATCAGTCACCAGCGCGACTTTGAAGCCGCGATCCTGCAACACACCGAGGAACGGCGTCATCTTGTGCAGTTCAGGCATGCCGTTGGAGCGCGGCCCCTGGAAGCGCATCACCGCGACAAAATCTTTCTCGAGCAAACCGGCCTTGAACGCATCGGCCAGATCCTGCTGATCCTGGAACACCATCGCCGGGGCTTCGACGATCTGGTTTTCCAGCGCAACGGCGGACACTTTCATCACACCGCGACCGAGGTTGCCTTCCATCACGCGCAAGCCGCCCTCTGCCGAGAACGCACGCGCCACCGGACGCAGAATGTTTTCGTCGAGGCTGTCAGTCGGGCCTTCGCGCCAGACCAGCTCGCCGTTATCGAGAAACGGTTCTTTGGTGTAACGGCTCAGGCCGTGGCCGAGCACGGTGTTGACGTCTTCGTGCAGCAGGCCGGCGCCGAGTAGTTCGCGGATCAGGAACGACATGCCGCCAGCGGCCTGGAAGTGGTTGATGTCAGCCTTGCCGTTCGGGTAGACGTGGCTCAGGGTCGGCACGACTTCGGAGAGGTCGGCCATGTCCTGCCAGGTCAATTGAATGCCCGCCGCCATGGCGATGGCCGGCATGTGCAGGGTGTGGTTGGTCGAGCCGCCAGTGGCGTGCAGCGCCACGATCGAGTTGACCAGCGACTTTTCATCGACGATTTCGCCGATGGGCATGAAGTTGCCATTTTGTTTGGTCAGACGCGTGACTTGATGCGCGGCTTCGCGGGTCAGCGCTTCGCGCAGTGGCGTGTTCGGATTGACGAAGGACGCGCCCGGCAAGTGCAGGCCCATGACTTCCATCAGCAACTGATTGGTGTTGGCGGTGCCGTAGAAGGTGCAAGTGCCAGGGCTGTGATAGGACTTCATTTCCGATTCCAGCAGCTCTTCGCGCGTCGCCTTGCCCTCGGCGTACTTCTGGCGCACGTCGGCTTTTTCCTTGTTGGAAATCCCCGACACCATCGGCCCGCCCGGTACGAAAATCGTTGGCAGATGACCGAAGCGCAGCGAGCCCATCATCAGCCCCGGCACGATCTTGTCGCAGATGCCGAGCATCAGCGCGCCATCGAACATGTTGTGCGACAGCGCCACCGCCGTGGACATCGCGATCACTTCGCGGCTCGGCAGGCTCAGTTCCATACCCGGCTCGCCCTGGGTCACGCCATCGCACATCGCCGGAGTGCCACCCGCGAACTGGCCAACCGAACCGATTTCACGCAGGGCATTCTTGATTTGTTCCGGGAACACTTCGTACGGCTGATGCGCCGAGAGCATGTCGTTATATGACGAAACAATTGCGATGTTGGCCGAGTTCATCATCCGCAAGCTGTGCTTGTCTTCGGTGCCGCAACCAGCCACGCCGTGGGCGAAATTGGCGCATTGCAGCTTGCCGCGCATCGGGCCATCAGTTGCAGCGCCGCGAATCAGCGCAAGGTAAGCCTGACGTGTGGCGCGGCTGCGGGCGATAAGCCGTTCGGTGACCTCAAGGACGCGGGGATGCATGTGTAGAACTCCAGGCTAACGGATGTGGCGACCTGATTGTCTATGCTGATCAAAGCGCCGCTCGCGTGGGATGACGGGCGGTTCTGTCGATCATTCGGACCAGTTGATTCAGGTCACTCGTTGTAGATAAAACAAAATATTGCCACTAAAAAGGCTTGTTTTCTATTTTTATGCGAATAATCTTGTAATTCCAACAACAAAACGACGGCGGCGCTGCTCAATGACTCTTCGAATTGCAATCAATGGTTTTGGCCGCATCGGCCGTAATGTCCTGCGCGCACTGTATACCCAAGGCTACCGTCAGGATTTGCAGATCGTCGCCATCAACGATCTGGGCGACAGCTCGATGAATGCGCATCTACTCAAATACGACACCGTGCATGGCACGTTCGACGCTGAAGTGGCGCACGACAACGAGAGCCTGACCGTCAACGGCGACCGCATCTCGGTCAGCGCCATTCGCAACCCGGCCGAACTGCCATGGGCGGCGGAAAAGATTGACGTGGTATTCGAATGCACCGGTCTGTTCACCGACCGCGCCAAAGCCGCCGCGCATATTACCGCCGGCGCACGCAAAGTAATCATTTCGGCCCCGGCCAAAGGCGCCGATGCCACCGTGGTTTATGGTGTAAACCACGACATTCTGCGCCAGTCGCACCAGATCATCTCCAACGCTTCGTGCACCACCAACTGCCTCGCGCCAGTGGCACAGGTGCTGCATCGCGAGCTGGGCATCGAAAGCGGTTTGATGACCACCATTCATGCCTACACCAACGACCAGAACCTGACCGACGTCTACCACACCGATCCGTACCGCGCGCGTTCGGCCACGCAGAACATGATCCCGAGCAAGACCGGCGCGGCTGAAGCCGTGGGTCTGGTGCTGCCGGAACTGGCGGGCAAACTGACCGGCATGGCCGTGCGCGTGCCGGTGATCAATGTGTCGCTGGTGGACCTGACGGTGCAGTTGAAAAAAGAAGCCAGCGCCGAGGAAGTCAACGCCCTGTTGAAAGCCGCGAGCCAGCATTCGAAGATTCTTGGTTACAACACGTTGCCGCTGGTTTCCAGCGACTTCAACCACAACCCGCTGTCGTCGATCTTCGACGCCAACCACACCAAAGTCAGCGGCAAACTGCTGAAAGTGCTGGCCTGGTACGACAACGAGTGGGGCTTCTCCAACCGCATGCTGGATAACTGTTTGGCACTGTGCAACGCCGAGTAAGCAAACTTCTACAAATCAACACTTGACCAGTCGAGCGGATGATAAGCATTATCATTCGCTCGAAATGGATCAGGTCCTCCCGTGAGTCAGTCACGCTTCAACCACGTTTTCCTCGCCCAGCGCAGTGCCCTGCTGCGAACACTGGAACGCATGGTCAACAACCACAGCACCGCCGAAGACCTGTTGCAGGAAACCTACCTGCGCGTCACGCGAGCGCTGAGCGAGAGGGCCATCGATCACCTTGAACCCTTTGTCTTTCAGACCGCGCGCAACCTGGCGCTGGATCATCTGCGTGCGCGCAAGATTCATTCGCGCACCATGGTCGATGACGTGCCGCAAGAGGTGGTGCACAGCATCGCCGCCCCTGCCAGCAGCGCCGAAGACGCCGCCCACGCCGAACAATTACTCGAGCGCCTGAACGTGAGCCTCAGTCAACTCAGCCCGCGTCAGCAGCGGATTTTCATCCTCAGCCGCCTGCACGGAAACAGCTATCAGGAAATCGCCGACGAGCTCAACGTGTCGCTGAGTACCGTGCAAAAAGAACTCAAATTGATCATGACGGTGTGCATCGGGGTCGCCGAACGCCTGAATGGCGAGTGATTACCGTAAGACTTTTCTCGCCGCCAACAGGATCGACTGCACTGATCATCGGGCTTTGCTACCCTTGCCCGACATTTACGCTTCACTAAAAAAACAGCCGTGCGCAGACACTGCCGAGGAAACACCGTGACCGACACCCACCGCTCCCCTTCGCCCGACACGGCGCAGGACGCCGCCAGCGCAATGGACCAGGCACTGGACTGGCTCATCGTGCTCGGCAGTCCGGACGCGGAGCAGTCGCGGCAGTTTCATGCGTGGCTGGCGGCCGATCCGTTGAATGCCGAAGCGTTCGCCAAAGCGCAAGCCATCTGGGACGGCCCGCAAATCGCCCAATGCGCGCAAAACCTCGCCGCGCAGCCGCAGAAAGTCGCCTTCCTGCGCCGTCTGCGTCCACACTGGAAACCGCTGGCCACCGCCGCCGTGCTGGTGCTCGGCCTGTTCAGTTTCAGCAATCTGCCCCTGCGTTTGCAGGCCGATCATCTGACCGTGGTTGGCGAGCGCCAGCGCCTGCAGCTGGAGGACGGCTCGAAAGTTTTGCTCAATACCAACTCGGCATTTTCCAGCACGATCAATGATCAGCAACGGGTCGCTCGGCTGTATCAGGGCGAAGCGTTTTTCGAAGTCCCGGCCAACCGTGGCCAGCCGCTGGAAATCGATGCCGGCCCGGTGAAAGCCAGCGTGCGCGACACCGATTTCGCCGTGCGTTACCTGGACGGCGTGGCGCAGGTGCGCGTGCAGCGTGGTGATGTCGATTTGCGCGCCACGCGTGATGACGCGCGTGTGCGTTTGTCGGCAGGCGAAAGCATCAGCATTGGCCCCAACGGTTTCGACCGCCCGACCAAGGTTGATCCGGCCACTGATCTGGCCTGGGTGCAAGGTCGGCTTGTCTTCGAGAACTGCCCGCTGAACCAAGTGCTGGCCGAACTGCGCCGCTACTATCCGGGCTTCATCATCAACACCAATCAGCAGTTGGCCGATGTCGCCGTCACCGGCAATTATCGTCTCGACCAGCCGCTCGATGTCGTGCGTTCCCTGGCGCACATCACCTCAGCCAAGTTGCAGGAATATCCGGCGCTGGTGATCTTGAACTAAATGAGAATTATTTTTACTCGATAGCTGGAGCCCGTTCGTCTCGTTATAGCCAATGCAATTGATTCGCATCACGCGAACAATCAGCACCTATAAAGATTCGTGCGACACGGAGCGCTATCGATGTCCTCTCGCCTTACCCGCCAGACTGCTTCCCCTTCCCGCGTACTGTCGTTGCTGACCGCCGCCATTCTCATGGCCGGCACCGCGCCGCTGATGGCCGCCACCGAACAACCGACGCGCAACATGGGCGATTACTCGTTCGCCATCGGCCAGCAACCGCTGGTTTCAGCCCTCAATGCCTTCACCGCCGTGACCGGTTGGCAGGTCGGTTTGCCGGCAGAACTGGGACAAAACGTGGCGTCGCCGGGTGTGCGTGGTTCGCTGCCGCCGGAAAAAGCCCTGGAGCGCCTGTTGGTGGGGACCAACCTGAGCTTCCGCAAACTGAGCAACAACAACGTGGTGCTGGAGAAACGCAGCGCCAGCGGTGCGCTCAATCTGGATCAGGTGACCATCAGCGCCACCCGTCAGGAGCAATCGGTGAACAGCGTGCCGAGCACCGTCAGCGTGCAGACCCGCGAGGAGCTCGACCGCAACAACGTCAACTCGATCAAGGATCTGGTGCGTTACGAACCGGGCGTTTCGGTGGGCGGCGCCGGTCAGCGTGCCGGACTGACCGGCTACAACATTCGCGGGATCGACGGCGACCGCGTGCTGACTCAGGTCGACGGCGTGCAAGTGCCCGACAGCTTCTTCAATGGTCCGTACGCGCAGAGCAACCGCAATTACGTCGACCCGGAAATCGTCAAACGCGTGGAAATCCTGCGTGGTCCGGCCTCGGTGCTCTACGGCAGCAACGCCATCGGCGGCGCGGTCAGCTACTACACCCTCGACCCGGACGACATCATCAAGCCCGGCAAAGACGTCGGCGTGCGTCTGAAAACCGGTTACAGCTCCGCCGACGACAGCTGGCTGACGTCCGGCACCGTCGCTGGTCGGACCGGCGACTTCGACGGCTTGCTGCACCTGAGCCAGCGCAATGGTCATGAAAGCGAATCCTACGGCGAAACCGGCGGCACTGGCCTGAACCGCACCGAGGCCAACCCCGAGGATGTGCGCACCACCAACGTCCTGGCCAAACTCGGCTGGAACTACGCCGACGATGCGCGCTTCGGTCTGACCTACGAAAACTACAAGGACGATCGCGACACTAACCAGCTGAGCGCCGTCGGCGGGCCATTCAACGCCGGACGCGGTTTCGGTTTCTACAAATCACGCACCGGCAACGACACCGTCACGCGCGAGCGTTTCGGCCTGGAGCACAGTTTCGGTCTCGACAGCGCGCTGGCTGACCACATCAAGTGGTCGCTGAATTACCAGATCGCGAAAACCGATCAGCGCACCGAAGAAATCTACGCGCCTTCGCGCACCGTATTGCGTGAGCGCAAAACCACTTACAAAGATCGCCAATGGGTGTTCGATGCCCAGGCGGACAAGGCCTTCGCCATCGCCGACACCGATCACGTCGTCACCTACGGCACCACCATCAAGCAGGACAAAGTTACCGGCCTGCGCACCGGCAGCGGTACTTGCCTGACCGTAGCCGGCGCCTGCCGCGTGATCGGCGCGGCGAGCGCTACCGACACCCTGACACCGGCCAGCGACTTCCCCGATCCGACCATCAACAGCTACAGCCTGTTTGCCCAGGATCAGATCAGCTGGGGCAACTGGACGTTCCTGCCGGGCGCACGTTACGACTACACCCAGCTCAAGCCGCACATCACCGATGAATTCCTGGCAACCGCCGACCAGAGCGGTAACGGCACGGTGAGCGATAAAACCAAGACCTGGCATCGTCTGTCGCCCAAGTTCGGTACCACTTACAACTTCAACGACAACTACACCTGGTACGGTCAGTACGCCGAAGGCTTCCGCACGCCGACCGCCAAAGCGCTGTACGGCCGCTTTGAAAACCTCAGCGGAGGCTATCAGGTTGCACCGAATCCGGATCTCGATCCGGAAAAGAGCAAGAGCTATGAAACCGGTCTTCGCGGGCAGTTCGAGGCAGGCACGTTCGACGTGGCCGTGTTCTACAACAAGTACCGTGATTTCATCGACGAAAACGCCATCACCCCCGGTTATTCCGAAACCACGTTCCAGAGCAACAACATCAAGCACGCCACCATCAAGGGTGTGGAGCTCAAGGGTCGTCTGAACCTCGATACGTTCGGCGCGCCTGCCGGACTCTACACACAAGGCTCGATGGCCTACCTGTATGGCCGCAACGACGACAGCGGACAACCACTCAACAGCGTCAATCCGCTGACCGGCGTGTTTGGCCTCGGTTATGACCAGGACAACTACGGTGCCCTGCTGAGCTGGACGCTGGTCAAGCGCAAGGATCGTGTCGACAGCAGCAGTTTCAAAACGCCGGATGGCACCAGCACCCAGTTCAAGACACCCGGTTATGGCGTGCTCGACCTTGCCGGGTTCTACAAGGTCACCGACGACGTGACGCTGAATGCCGGCCTCTACAACCTGACCGACAAAAAATACTGGCAGTGGGATGACGTGCGCGGTTACGACAGCGTGGGCGAAGCCTCGGTCACGCAACCGGCCAACCTCGATCGCCTGACTCAACCGGGTCGCAACTTCGCGATCAACCTGGTCTGGGATATCTGATCCGGACTGCCTGACGGCGCGCATTGAATGGCGCGCCGTCAGG
Organism: Pseudomonas sp. P4795; assembly: GCF_048822895.1. Lineage (NCBI taxonomy): Bacteria > Pseudomonadati > Pseudomonadota > Gammaproteobacteria > Pseudomonadales > Pseudomonadaceae > Pseudomonas > Pseudomonas sp. P4795. The sequence continues at coordinate 544,334 of NZ_JBMFBT010000002.1, forward strand.
TTTTTTTACTGTCCGGCGCATGCCCGAACGTCTCGTTATCAAGCGCCTCTTCTTTTCAAGGACATCTCATGACCACCACGGACAAAGCCCTGCGTTCGCAACGCCTGAACCAGATCACCCACGAGCCGCACAGCAAGCTCGACGCACTGGTCAAAGCCCACGCCCCGTTCGAGACCCGCGCCAACTTCGCGCGCTTCGTGGTCGCGCAATACCTGTTCCAGTCGGAACTGGTGGGTTTGTACAACGACCCTGAACTGCGCGAAATCGTTGCCGATCTGCCGGCGCGTTGCCGTGCTGATGCGGCCAAGGCTGACCTGGCTGATCTGGATACCGAAGTACCGGCGCCGGTGGCAGGCGCGGTGAAGAATCCGGGCAAGGCGCGCGCCTTGGGCTGGATCTTCGTTTCCGAAGGTTCGAAGCTCGGTGCGGCGTTTTTGATCAAGCGTGCGGTGGCGCTGGAGCTGAGTGAAACCTTCGGTGCGCGTCACTTGGGCGAGCCAGAGGGCGGTCGCGCCGAAGGCTGGAAACGTTTTGTCAGAACCCTCGATGCACTGGAGTTCACTGCTGAGGAAGAAGCCGAAGTCGAGCAAGGCGCAATCGACGCGTTCAACCGCTTCACGGTGTTGCTCGAACAGGCCTACTCAATCCAAGCCGAACCCGCCTGATCCAGCGCACAACACAAAACCCTGTGGGAGCTGGCTTGCCAGCTCCCACAGTGAATTGCGTAAGCCTGTAAGATTCCCATCCCGCTTCAGAAGTAACTCGCTGAGCCCATGCCCCAACCCGCCCACTCAAAAATCGCCCGCCTGCTGTTCGGCCTGCTCGCCTATGTCAGCCTCGGCATCGGTCTGATCGCGATTGTCGTGCCCGGCCTGCCGACCACCGAGTTCATCCTGCTCGCCGCGTGGGCCGCGACGCGCAGTTCGCCGCGACTGAGTGCCTGGCTGGAAAACCACCGGCTGTTCGGCCCGATCCTGCACAACTGGCGCAACGGCAAGATCATCGCGCGCCGCGCCAAGGTCAGCGCCACCGTCAGCATGCTGCTGTGCGCGACGCTGATGCTGGTGATGCTCGATCATGGCTGGCCGATCTATCTGGCCATTGCCGGCATGAGCATGGGCAATCTGTGGATCTGGTCACGCCCGGAAGCCCTCCCCGCTTAATCCCCTGTGGCGAGGGAGCTTGCTCCCGCTCGGCTGCGCAGCAGTCGTAAATCCGGCGAATACAGTTTTTCAGTGATACCGCATTTGCCGGGACTTGGGGCCGCTTCGCAGCCCAGCGGGAGCAAGCTCCCTCGCCACAAAAGCTTCTCACCACGAGGCCAGGACTTCACTGAAAAGCAGCCTCTTTTCAGCACATTGTCCTGCGCAAACGTTTAGCAGCTACCGCTCGTCGGCAAGCCTCTCATGCAAACCTGCCCCCGCGCCGATGAGCATTGAATGGCGCTGAATGGATTTGGCGAACCGGGGCGTTCCAGCCCGTAGCCAACAGCTCATCCCTTCGCGAGAACGCCCTATGTTCGACTCTCTGTCCATCCGCCTGAAAATCGTGCTGCTCTCCGGCCTGTGCCTGCTTGGCGTGGTCGCGCTGATCGTCGGCATGAACATCTACCAGACCAACCAGAACGACCAACTGGTCAGTGCCTCCAGCAGCAAGATGCTCACCGCCAGTGTGCAGAACCTGTTGCAGGCCAAGGCGGGCGAACAAGCGATTCGCCTGCAGAAAACCTTTGGCGAAAACCTGTCGGTGATTACCGCGCTGGCGGATCAGATCAAGGACCTGCGCAGCATGGCAAGCAAGCGTTCACTGGACGCTGGCGCCTTGCGCGAAGAGTTGAACCAGAGCCTGAAAACCGCGTTCGAGCGCAACAACAAGGTGCTCGGCATCTGGCTGGCATTCGAGCCCGATGCGCTGGACGGCAAGGACAGCGAATTCGCCAACGACGCTGCGCGCCAGTCCAACGAAGCCGGACGTTTCGCCAGCTACTGGAGTCGTGCCGGCGGCGCTGCGCTCAATACCATCATGGTTGAAGAAGACCTGACCAAAACCACCATGAGTGTCAGCGGCACGCCGTACAACAGTTGGTACACCTGCCCTCGCGACAACAAGCGCACCTGCCTGCTCGACCCGTACGCGGACACCGTCGGCGGCAAGGAAATGCTCATGACCACGATTTCCGTACCGTTGCTGGTGGATGGTAAGGCCATCGGCGTGGTCGGCGTCGACATTGCGCTCGACGCCTTGCAAGCGGCAGGCGTTGACGCCCAGCGCGAGCTGTTCAGCGGAGCCGGGCACATGTTGATCGTGTCCGGCAGCGGCGTGCTCGGCGCCTACAGCACTGACGCAAGCAAGGTCGGTAAAAGCATCGGCGACACCCTCGGCGCTGAAGGCAAGGAAGTGCTGCAACTCCTCGCCGCTGGCACGCCGAAGATTCTCGAACAAGGCGACTTGATTCGCGCGGTGTACCCGGTCAGCCCGATCAGCGACTCCAAAGCGTGGGGCGTAGTCATCGACCTGCCGAAACAAGTGCTGCTGGCCGACTCGGTCAAGCTGCAAGCGGTGCTCGACGACGCGCAGGAAACCGGCACCATCACCGCGATCTCGGTGGCGGTGATCGCTGGTCTGGTCGGCCTGCTGCTGATCTGGCTCACCGCGTCGGGCGTGACCCGGCCGATCAACAGCGTCGCCGAGATGCTGAAGAACATCGCCAGCGGCGAAGGCGATCTGACGCAACGGCTGAACTACAGCAAAAAGGATGAACTGGGCGAGCTGGTGAACTGGTTCAACCGCTTCCTCGACAAGCTGCAGCCGACCATCGCGCAGATCAAACAGAGCATCACCGAAGCGCGCGGCACCGCTGATCAGTCTTCGGAAATCGCCCGCCAGACCAGCGAAGGCATGCAGGTGCAGTTCCGCGAGATCGATCAGGTGGCCACCGCGTCGAACGAAATGAGCGCCACTGCCCACGACGTGGCCAACAGCGCGTCGAACGCGGCCAACGCAGCCAAAGGTGCCGATCAGTCGGCCCGCGAAGGTATGTCGATCATCGAGCGCAGCACCCGCGACATCAATCAACTGGCCGATGAAGTCAGCAAAGCGGTGACCGAAGTCGAAGCGCTGGCGGTCAACAGCGAGCAGATTGGCTCGGTGCTGGAAGTGATCCGCAGCATCGCCGAACAGACCAACCTGCTGGCCCTGAACGCCGCCATTGAAGCGGCACGTGCTGGCGAAAGCGGTCGCGGTTTCGCGGTGGTGGCCGACGAAGTACGTAACCTCGCCAAGCGCACCCAGGATTCGGTTGAAGAAATTCGCGTGGTCATCGAACGCATCCAGACCGGCACTCGAGGCGTGGTCGCGACCATGCATTCAAGCCAGACCCAAGCGCACAACAATGCCGGGCAGATTCGTCATGCAGTGGATGCACTGGGCAAGATCAGCGACGCAGTGACGGTGATCAGCGACATGAACCTGCAAATCGCCAGCGCCGCCGAGCAGCAAAGTGCTGTGGCTGAAGAGGTCAACCGCAACGTTTCGGCGATTCGCACCGTGACTGAAACCTTGACCGGACAAGCCACTGAATCGGCAGCGATCAGTAGCCAGCTGAATGCGCTGGCAAGCCAGCAGATGAAGCTGATGGATCAGTTCCGCGTGTAACCAGGAAGCACCAGCGATGGCGGCAGGTCAGTTATGCATCTGCTAACTGACACACCGCTATCGCTGGCAAGTCGAATCGTCGCACCGCAGCTCCCACAGTTTTCGAGTCGTACACAAAATCTGTCAACACCTCTTAACCTGTGGGAGCTGCGGTGCGACGATTCGACTTGCCAGCGATGAGGCCCGACCTGTCACCACAAAATCTGATCAACCAAACATCCTCACAGCGACAACAACCCGCTGTACAACCCATAAGCCGCCAACCCCGCCCCAACGATCACACAGGTAAAAATCCCCTTTTCAACCGTGGTGAACAACGGTTCACCCTGCTCACGCTTGGCCTTGGCAAACAGAATCACCCCCGGCGCGTACAACAACGCCGACAGCAGCAGATATTTCACCCCGCCGGCATACAACAACCACACCGCGTAACTCAGGGCGATACCGCCGATCAGCAGATCCTTGGTGCGCTCGGCCGACGCGTGTTCGTAGGTTTCGCCGCGCCCGCTCAACAACACCGCGTACGCCGCCGACCACAGATACGGCACCAGAATCATCGACGAGGCGAGGTAAATCAGGCTGGTGTAAGTCCCAGCGGAGAACAGCGTGATCAGCAGGAAAATCTGGATCATCACGTTGGTCAGCCACAACGCATTGACCGGCACATGGTTGGCATTTTCCTTCTTGAGGAACGCCGGCATGGTCTTGTCCTTGGCCGTGGCGAAGAGGATTTCTGCACACAGCAGCGCCCACGACAGCAGCGCCCCAAGCAGCGAAATCGCCAGTCCGATGCTGATCAGCAGCGCGCCCCACGGACCGACGACATGTTCCAGCACCGCCGCCAGCGACGGGTTCTGCAAGCTCGCCAGTTCCGGCTGACTCATGATCCCCAGCGACAGCACGTTGACCAGCACCAACAGCGCCAGCACCCCGACAAATCCGATCACCGTGGCACGGCCGACGTCGCTGCGCTTCTCCGCTCGCGCCGAGTACACGCTGGCGCCTTCGATGCCGATGAACACGAACACCGTGACCAGCATCATGTTGCGCACCTGATCCATCACCCCGCCGAAATTCGGGTTGCTGTGGCCCCAGATGTCACGGGTAAAAATATCAACCTTGAACGCGACGGCAGCGATGACGATGAACATGATCAACGGCACCACTTTGGCCACGGTGGTCAGTTGATTGATCAACGCCGCTTCCTTGATTCCGCGCATGACCAGAAAATGCACCGCCCACAGCAGCACTGATGCGCAGGCGATGGCAATCGGCGTGTTGCCCTGGCCGAACACCGGGAAGAAGTAGCCGAGGGTGCTGAACAGCAGAACGAAATAGCCGACGTTGCCCAGCCACGCGCTGATCCAGTAGCCCCACGCCGATGAGAAACCCATGTAATCGCCGAACCCGGCCTTGGCGTAGGCATACACGCCCGAATCGAGTTCCGGTTTGCGATTGGCCAAGGTCTGGAAGACGAACGCCAGGGTCAGCATGCCAATTGCGGTGATGCCCCAGCCGATCAGAATCGCCCCGGCATCGGCGCGGGCCGCCATGTTCTGCGGCAGCGAAAAAATCCCGCCACCAATCATCGATCCGACCACCAGGGCGATCAGTGCGCCAAGGCGCAGCTTTTGCGTCGGTTGCGACATTCCAGTCTCCCTTTATCAATTTCTGAAGCCTGATTACGTTTAATAGATAACCCCAATTAACGTCGGTTATTTATAGCCATAAACGCTAACGCTTAGCAGGAGTGTATGACTTTTGTGCGCTAGTCCTGATAAATCAATTCTGTACTGAAAACAGATGCCGAAAATTTGCCAAATGCTGAAAACCAACTAGCGTGATAATTCGAAAGTAATACGATCCATTCCCACTCAAATCGACAAAAGCCCTCTAGTACGGGCCTTACAGACAATAGCGTTATGCCTGTACTTCATACCTAAGTCATTCATTAACAATGGAATGTGCCCATGCACTGATCCACGTCAGTTGTTTGAACAGTCAACAGATCTACCCTGTGAACTCTTCTCTCCGGCAATGGAGTCATGCAATGTCTGAAGCTCCCGGAAAACTACGATTAGGTGCGCTGGTCGCCTTGGTAGTCGGTTCAATGATCGGTGGCGGGATATTCTCTTTGCCACAAAACATGGCAGCCAGCGCCGACGTCGGCGCAGTACTCATCGGCTGGGCCATCACCGCTGTCGGCATGCTCACCCTCGCTTTCGTCTTCCAGACCCTCGCCAACCGCAAACCTGACCTCGACGGCGGCGTGTACGCCTACGCCAAGGCCGGATTCGGCGATTACATGGGTTTCTCATCAGCCTGGGGTTACTGGATCAGTGCCTGGCTGGGCAACGTCGGTTACTTCGTTCTGCTGTTCAGCACCCTCGGTTATTTCTTTCCGATATTCGGCGAGGGCAACACGGTTGCTGCGGTGATCGGCGCGTCGATTCTGTTGTGGGCCGTGCACTTTCTGGTATTGCGCGGGATCAAGGAAGCGGCGTTCATCAACCTCGTGACCACGGTCGCCAAAGTCGTGCCGCTGCTGCTGTTCGTGTTGATCGCGGTATTCGCTTTCAAACTGGACATCTTCACCGCCGACATCTGGGGCATCAAGAATCCGGATCTGGGCAGCGTGATGAACCAGGTGCGCAACATGATGCTGGTCACCGTCTGGGTGTTCATCGGTATCGAAGGCGCGAGCATTTTCTCGGCGCGGGCGGAAAAACGCTCGGACGTCGGTAAAGCCACGGTGATCGGTTTCATCACTGTGCTGCTGTTCCTGGTGCTGGTGAATGTGCTGTCGCTGGGGATCATGACTCAACCGGAACTGGCGAAACTGCAGAACCCGTCGATGGCTGCCGTGTTGGAGCACGTGGTCGGTCACTGGGGCGCGGTGCTGATCAGCGTCGGTCTGATCATCTCGCTGCTCGGGGCGTTGTTGTCGTGGGTGCTGCTGTGCGCGGAGATCATGTTCGCCGCCGCCAAAGACCACACCATGCCCGAGTTTCTGCGCAAGGAAAACGCCAACCACGTACCGGTCAACGCCCTGTGGCTGACCAACGCAATGGTGCAGATTTTCCTGATCATCACCCTGTTCTCGGCCAGCACTTACCTGTCGCTGATCTACCTCGCCACCTCGATGATTCTGGTGCCTTACCTGTGGTCGGCGGCGTATGCCCTGCTGCTGGCGGTACGCGGCGAAAGCTACGAAGGCTTCGCGGCTGAACGGCGCAAGGATCTGCTGATCGGCGGCATCGCCCTGATCTACGCGGTCTGGCTGCTGTACGCCGGCGGGGTCAAGTACCTGCTGCTCTCTGCTCTGTTGTATGCGCCCGGCGCGATCCTGTTCGCCAAGGCCAAGCTCGAACTCAAACAACCGGTATTCACCAACGTCGAGAAGCTGATTTTCGCCGCAGTGGTCGTGGGCGCTCTGGTAGCAGCCTACGGACTGTATGACGGCTTCCTGACTCTGTAATTGCCAAACGTTTTATCTCTGGAGGATCACTGCAATGACCACGGAAAAAGTTAAGTACGGCGTCCATTCCGAAGCCGGCAAACTGCGCAAAGTCATGGTCTGCTCCCCAGGTCTGGCCCATCAGCGGCTGACCCCGAACAACTGCGATGAACTGCTGTTCGATGACGTGCTGTGGGTAGCTCAGGCCAAGCGCGACCACTTCGACTTCGTGACCAAGATGCGCGAACGCGGGATCGACGTGCTGGAAATGCACAACCTGCTGACCGACATCGTCGCCAACCCGGAAGCGCTGGACTGGATTCTCGAGCGCAAGGTCACCGCCGATTCGGTGGGCCTCGGTCTGATCAACGAAGTCAAATCCTGGCTGAAAAGCCTTGAGCCACGGCACATCGCCGAATTCCTGATTGGTGGCGTGTCTGCCGATGATCTGCCGGACAGCTTCGGCGGCAAGACCATTCAGATGTTCCGCGACTTCCTCGGCCACTCCAGCTTCATTCTGCCGCCGCTGCCCAACACCCAATTCACCCGCGACACTACCTGCTGGATTTACGGTGGCGTGACCCTGAACCCGATGTACTGGCCGGCGCGCCGTCAGGAAACCCTGCTGGCCACCGCCATCTACAAATTCCACCCGCAGTTCACCAACGCCGAATTCGAAATCTGGTACGGCGACCCGGACAAGGAACACGGCAGCTCGACCCTTGAGGGCGGCGACGTGATGCCGATCGGCAACGGCGTGGTGTTGATCGGCATGGGCGAACGTTCGTCGCGTCAGGCCATCGGCCAACTGGCGCTGAACCTGTTCAAGAACAAGGCCGTGGAAAAAGTCATCGTTGCCGGCCTGCCGAAATCCCGCGCAGCGATGCACCTCGACACCGTGTTCAGCTTCTGCGACCGCGACCTCGTCACGATTTTCCCGGAAGTGGTCAATCAGATCGTAGCCTTCACCCTGCGTCCTGACGAAAGCAAACAGGGCGGCATCGACATCCGCCGTGAAGAAAGCAGCTTCCTCGACACCGTGGCCGCGGCACTGAAACTGCCGAAGCTGCGCGTGGTGGAAACCGGCGGCAACAGCTTCGCGGCCGAACGCGAGCAGTGGGACGACGGCAACAACGTGGTGGCCGTGGAACCTGGCGTGGTCATCGGCTACGACCGCAACACCTACACCAACACCCTGCTGCGCAAGGCCGGGGTCGAGGTGATCACCATCAGCGCCGGTGAACTCGGTCGCGGCCGTGGCGGCGGTCACTGCATGACCTGCCCGATCATTCGCGACCCAATCGACTATTGATTTGTATGCCCTGCTTCGCGCCTATCCGGCGTGAAGCAGGCGGATAACCGAAACCCAAGGAGATCCATCATGGCTTTTAACATGCGCAACCGCAGCTTGCTGAGTTTGATGCACCACACCACTCGCGAGCTCAACTACCTGATCGACCTGTCCCGCGACCTCAAACGCGCCAAGTACACCGGCACCGAGCGTCCGCACCTGCAAGGCAAGAACATCGCGCTGATCTTCGAAAAAACTTCGACCCGTACCCGTTGCGCCTTCGAAGTGGCGGCCCACGATCAGGGTGCTCACGTCACCTACATCGACCCGGTGTCGTCGCAGATCGGCCACAAAGAAAGCATGAAAGACACCGCCCGCGTCCTCGGCCGGATGTTCGATGCCATCGAGTACCGTGGCTTCGAACAGGAAATCGTCGAAGAGCTGGCCAAGTACGCCGGCGTGCCGGTGTTCAACGGTCTGACCGCTGAATTCCACCCGACCCAAATGATCGCCGACGTGCTGACCATGCGCGAACACAGTGACAAGCCGATGCACGACATCAGCTACGCCTACCTCGGCGACGCGCGCTACAACATGGGCAACTCGTTGCTGATGATCGGCGCCAAACTCGGCATGGACGTGCGTATCGCCGCGCCGAAAGCGCTGTGGCCGCACGCTGACTTCATCGCGCAGTGCAAAGAATTCGCCGAAGAAAGCGGCGCGCGCATCACCATCACCGAAGACCCGAAAGAAGCGGTCAAAGGCGTGGACTTCATCCACACCGACATCTGGGTGTCGATGGGTGAGCCGGTGGAAGCGTGGGACGAGCGCATCGAGCAACTGCTGCCGTACCAGGTCAACAGCAACATGATGAAAGTCTCGGGCAACCCACGGGTGAAATTCATGCACTGCCTGCCGGCGTTCCACAACAGCGAAACCAAGGTCGGCAAAGACATCGCCGCGCGCTATCCGCACCTGGCCAATGGCGTCGAAGTCACCGAAGAGGTGTTCGAATCCCCGGCCAACATCGCCTTCGAGCAAGCGGAAAACCGCATGCACACCATCAAGGCGATTCTGGTGTCGGCGTTGGCGGATATCTAAAAGGCTGATCGCCTGATCAGCCACTGACCTGTCATGGCTGATCATTTTGATTAACCACTGACCTGTAGGAGCTGCCGCAGGCTGCGATCTTTTGATCTTGATTTTAAGGGGCAAGATCAAAAGATCGCAGCCTTCGGCAGCTCCTACAGGGTTATCGAATTCTGAAAGGACATGCACCATGCGTATCGTCGTAGCTCTGGGCGGTAACGCCCTGCTCCGCCGTGGTGAGCCGATGACCGCTGACAATCAGCGCGCCAACATCCGCATCGCCACCGAGCAAATCGCCAAGATTTATCCCGGCAACCAACTGGTCATCGCCCACGGCAATGGCCCGCAAGTCGGCCTGCTGTCGTTGCAAGCCGCCGCTTACACCTCGGTCGCGCCGTACCCGCTGGACGTGCTCGGCGCGGAAACCGAAGGCATGATCGGCTACATCATCGAACAGGAACTGGGCAATCTTCTGGACTTCGAAGTCCCGTTCGCCACCCTGCTGACGCAAGTCGAAGTCGACGCCAACGACCCGGCCTTCAAGAACCCGACCAAACCGATCGGCCCGGTCTACACCAAGGCCGACGCAGAAAAACTCGCCGCCGAAAAAGGCTGGGCGATTGCTCCCGATGGCGACAAATATCGTCGTGTGGTGGCCAGTCCACGACCAAAACGCATTTTCGAAATCCGCCCGATCAAGTGGCTGCTGGACAAGGGCAGCATCGTGATTTGCGCGGGTGGCGGCGGCATTCCGACCATGTACGACGAGAACCGCAATCTCAAAGGCATCGAAGCGGTGATCGATAAAGACCTGTGCTCGGCGCTGCTGGCCGAACAGCTTGAAAGTGATTTGCTGGTGATCGCCACCGACGTCAACGCGGCTTATATCGATTACGGCAAACCGACCCAGAAAGCCATCGCCCAGGCCCACCCGGACGAACTTGAACGTCTCGGTTTCGCCGCAGGCTCGATGGGGCCGAAGGTCCAGGCAGCTTGCGAATTTGCCCGCAATACTGGCAAGGTCGCGGTGATCGGTTCGCTGGCGGACATCGAAGCGATTGTCCAGGGCACGGCCGGCACGCGCATCAGCACGGCGAAACCTGGCATTACTTATTTGTGAGGAGAAACAGCAATGGCAACGTTCGACCCGGGACATTTGCATTTCGAGCGTCACGCTCTGACCAAGGATGATGTCAGCTACGACTTGCACCTCGACTATGAAGTCGTACAGGACGCCAAAGAAGGCAAAGGGATGCAGTTCACACTGCATGGTTCGATTCAGGGCAAGGACGTGAAAGAAGCGTTTTTCCTGCCCAAGGACCAGGCGTACAACTTCGCCAGCAACGTCACAAAAATCCTGGAAAAGAACGGCATCCCCAAAGCGCACAGCAGCCTCGGTTCGAGTCACAAGTACTACGACCTGATGTTTGAGGACGTGCGGGTGCAGTTGAATATGAAATCGGGGGATCCGGTTAAGCCCGAACATCTGGAGTGAACCTGAAAAGCCCCTCACCCTAGCCCTCTCCCAAGGGAGAGGGGACTGACCGAGTCGCCCATTCCATGTCCATCGACCTGAAAATTCGAGTCGAACTCAAGTATTGAAAAGCCCCGGATCTGCTCCCTTTCCCCCTCGCCCCTCTGGGGAGAGGGCTGGGGTGAGGGGTGGATCTTCAATACGCCGCAAATCTCAGGATTTCACCCCAGCCCCCGGCAAGGCATACTTGCCACCCTCCGCAATCCAGAACCCAAATCCGCCCCATGCGTATCCACGTCAGTTTCATCGACCGCGTCGGCATCACCCAGGAAGTCCTGGCCCTGCTCGGTGGGCGCAACCTCAATCTGGATGCGGTGGAAATGGTTCCGCCGAACGTCTACATCGACGCCCCGACGCTGAGTCCGGATGTGCTCGAAGAGCTCAAAGATGCCCTGTTTCGCGTACTTGGCGTCGAAGCGGTAACGGTGGTCGACATCCTCCCCGGCCAGCGCCGTCATTTGCAGCTCGACGCCTTGCTCGCAGCCATGACCGACCCGGTACTGGCCCTCGACAGCGCCGGCAAGGTGCTGCTGGCCAACCCGGCGTTGATCGCTCTATACGGGCGCGAACCGGCCGGTGAAAGCGTCTCTGAACTGTTCAACGATCCGGCCCTGCTCGACACCTTGCTCGAACACGGCTTCCGCCTGCCGCTGCGCGAGATCACCGTCAACGGCCAGACCTTGCTGCTGGATGCCACGCCGATCACCGACGCCGGCGCCCTGCTCACGCTGTATCAACCGAACCGCATCGGCGAACAACTCTCGGCGCTGCACCACGATCACGCTGAAGGTTTCGATGCGCTGCTCGGCGAATCCCCGGCAATCCGCACGCTAAAGGCCCGCGCTCAGCGAGTCGCAGCACTTGATGCGCCGTTACTGATTCAGGGTGAAACCGGCACTGGCAAAGAGCTGGTAGCGCGCGCCTGTCATGCCATCAGTGCACGGCACAGTGCGCCGTTTCTCGCGCTGAACTGCGCGGCCCTGCCGGAGAATCTCGCCGAGAGCGAGCTGTTCGGCTACGCCCCCGGCGCCTTCACTGGCGCGCAACGTGGCGGCAAACCGGGGCTGATGGAACTTGCGAATCAGGGCACGGTGTTTCTCGACGAGATCGGCGAGATGTCGCCGTACTTGCAGGCCAAACTGCTGCGCTTTCTCAACGACGGCAGCTTCCGTCGAGTCGGTGGTGATCGCGAGGTGAAGGTCAACGTGCGCATCCTCAGCGCTACCCACCGCGATCTGGAAAAAATGGTCAGCGAAGGCACGTTCCGCGAAGACCTGTTCTATCGCCTCAACGTGCTCAACGTCGAAGTGCCACCGCTGCGCGAACGCGGTCAGGACATTCTGTTGCTGGCGCGCTATTTCATGCAGCAGGCCTGTGCGCAGATCCAGCGGCCGGTCTGTCGTCTGGCACCGGGCACTTATCCGGCGCTGCTCGGTAATCGCTGGCCGGGCAACGTGCGGCAATTGCAGAACGTGATCTTCCGTGCTGCGGCGATTTGCGAAAGTAGTCTGGTGGACATCGGCGACCTCGACATCGCCGGTACCTCCGTGGCGCGCCAGACTGACAGCGATGTCGACAGTCTCGAACAAGCGGTTGAAGCTTTCGAAAAAACGCTGCTGGAAAAACTCTACGTGAGTTATCCATCGACCCGCCAACTCGCCAGCCGCCTGCAAACCTCGCACACGGCGATCGCGCATCGACTGCGCAAATACGGCATCCCCAACAAACCCTGATTCACTCAAATCCCCTGTAGGAGCTGCCGCAGGCTGCGATCTTTTGATCTTGGTTTCAAGATCAAGATCAAAAGATCGCAGCCTGCGGCAGCTCCTACAGTTCGGGTTTGCAGTTCAGAAGCTTCATCGCCTGCGGCAAAACCGACCTCCATCTGTACTGAAAGCGCTACATCGGAACGATATCGTTCCACCCTCCTCCGATCACTGCTGTGCAAGGCTTTGATCCGCTTCAGCTTTTTTCCTCGCCCCATGCTGTAGCGATATCGCTACAGCCCTTGGTTAAACATCTTCGCCTAAAATTTCTAACCAGCTGATTCATATAGACTTTTTAACCTTGGCCGCAATCTTGCTAACCCAACCCTCATAAATAAGGGCCTCTGCGCCCGAGTATTCCACCGCGTCCACCAGACGAGTCTGGCCCCTGAGGAGTTTCCATGAGCGAGTTGCGTTTTACTGAAGATCACGAATGGCTGCGCGCCGAGGCTGACGGTTCCGTCACCGTCGGTATCACCGCTTTCGCGCAGAACGCCCTGGGCGACGTGGTGTTCGTGCAACTGCCTGAGCTGCAGGCTTACGACAAAGGCGCTGAAGCCGCCACCGTCGAATCGGTGAAAGCCGCCAGCGGCGTGTACATGCCGCTCGATGGCGAAGTGCTCGAAGTCAACCCGGCGCTGGACGCCAGCCCGGAACTGGTCAACGAAGATCCGCTGGGCCAAGGCTGGTTCTTCCGCTTCCAGCCATCCGACGCTGCTGCCGTCGCCAAGTTGCTGGATCAGGACGCCTACGACCGTCTGATCAAAGCCCAAGCCGAAGCCTGAGGAATCTGACATGACCCAAGTAAATCTCGGCACCCAAAACGAATTCATCGCCCGTCACATCGGCCCGCGCGCCGGCGACGAGCAAGCGATGCTCAACAGCCTCGGTTTCGACTCGCTCGAAGCCTTGAGCGCCAGCGTGATTCCGGAAAGCATCAAGGGCACCAGCGTGCTCGGCATGGACGATGGCCTGAGCGAAGCCGACGCACTGGCGATGATCAAAGGCATCGCCGGCAAGAACCAACTGTTCAAGACCTACATCGGCCAGGGCTACTACAACTGCCACACGCCGTCGCCGATCCTGCGCAACCTGCTGGAAAACCCGGCCTGGTACACCGCTTACACGCCGTACCAGCCAGAAATCTCCCAGGGCCGTCTCGAAGCGCTGCTGAACTTTCAGACGCTGATCAGCGACCTCACCGGTCTGCCGATTGCCAACGCATCCTTGCTCGACGAAGCCACTGCCGCTGCCGAAGCCATGACCTTCTGCAAACGCCTGAGCAAGAACAAGGGCAGCCACCAGTTCTTCGCCTCGATCCACAGCCACCCGCAAACCCTCGACGTGCTGCGCACCCGTGCCGAGCCGCTGGGCATCGACGTGGTAGTTGGCGACGAACGCGAACTGACTGACGTGACGCCGTTCTTCGGCGCGCTGCTGCAATACCCGGCAAGCAACGGTGATGTGTTCGACTACCGCGAACTGACCGAACGCTTCCACGCCGCCAACGCACTGGTCGCGGTCGCTGCCGATCTGCTGGCGCTGACTCTGCTGACTCCGCCGGGCGAATTCGGTGCTGACGTGGCCATCGGTTCCGCACAACGCTTCGGCGTGCCGCTGGGCTTCGGTGGCCCGCACGCTGCGTACTTCTCGACTAAAGACGCGTTCAAGCGCGACATGCCCGGGCGTCTGGTTGGTGTTTCGGTTGACCGTTTCGGCAAACCGGCGCTGCGTCTGGCGATGCAGACTCGCGAGCAACATATTCGCCGTGAGAAAGCCACGTCGAACATCTGTACCGCGCAAGTGCTGCTGGCCAACATAGCCAGCATGTACGCCGTGTACCACGGCCCGAAAGGCCTGACGCAGATCGCCAATCGCATTCATCACCTCACGGCGATTCTGGCCAAGGGTCTGAGCGCTTTGGGTCTGCAGGTCGAGCAAGCGAATTTCTTCGACACCTTGACCCTGGCCACTGGCGCGCAAACCGCTGCCCTGCACGACATGGCGCGCGCTCAACAGATCAACCTGCGTGTAGTCGATGACCAGCGTCTGGGTCTGTCGGTGGATGAAACCACCACCGCTGCCGACATCGAAACCCTGTGGAGCCTGTTCGCTGACGGCAAAACCATGCCGGACTTTGCTGCTCTGGCCGCTGCGGTAGAAAGCACCATTCCGGCCGCGCTGCTGCGTCAGTCGCCAATCCTCAGCCACCCGGTGTTCAACCGTTATCACTCGGAAACCGAGCTGATGCGCTACCTGCGCAAACTGGCGGACAAGGATCTGGCGCTCGATCGCACCATGATCCCGCTGGGGTCGTGCACCATGAAACTCAACGCCGCCAGCGAAATGATCCCGGTGACCTGGGCTGAATTTGGTGCGCTGCACCCGTTCGCTCCAGCCGAGCAAAGTGCCGGTTATCAACAACTGACCGACGAACTGGAAGCGATGCTCTGCGCCGCTACCGGTTACGACGCAATCTCGCTGCAACCGAACGCCGGTTCGCAAGGTGAATACGCCGGTCTGCTGGCGATCCGCGCTTATCACCAGAGTCGTGGCGATGAACGTCGTGACATCTGCCTGATCCCGTCCTCCGCCCACGGCACTAACCCGGCCACTGCCAACATGGCTGGCATGCGCGTGGTCGTGACTGCGTGCGATGCGCGTGGCAACGTCGATATCGAAGACCTGCGCGCCAAGGCCATCGAGCACCGCGAACATCTCGCTGCGCTGATGATCACCTACCCGTCGACCCACGGCGTGTTCGAAGAAGGCATCCGCGAAATCTGCGGGATCATTCATGACAACGGCGGCCAGGTGTACATCGACGGCGCCAACATGAACGCGATGGTCGGCCTCTGCGCACCGGGCAAGTTCGGCGGCGACGTGTCGCACCTGAACCTGCACAAAACCTTCTGCATCCCGCACGGCGGTGGCGGCCCGGGTGTTGGCCCGATTGGCGTCAAATCGCACCTGACGCCGTTCCTGCCAGGCCACGGCCACATGGAACGCAAGGAAGGCGCAGTCTGCGCGGCACCGTTCGGCAGCGCGAGCATTCTGCCGATCACCTGGATGTACATTCGCATGATGGGCGGCGCCGGTCTGAAACGCGCTTCGCAACTGGCGATCCTCAACGCCAACTACATCTCGCGTCGCCTCGAAGAGCACTATCCAGTGCTGTACACCGGCAGCAACGGTCTGGTGGCGCACGAGTGCATCCTTGATCTGCGGCCGTTGAAAGACAGCAGCGGCATCAGCGTCGATGACGTCGCCAAGCGTCTGATCGACTTTGGTTTCCACGCGCCGACCATGTCGTTCCCGGTGGCTGGCACGTTGATGATCGAGCCGACCGAAAGTGAATCCAAGGAAGAACTGGACCGCTTCTGCGACGCCATGATCCGCATCCGCGAAGAAATCCGCGCAGTGGAAAACGGCACGCTGGACAAGGAAGACAACCCGTTGAAAAACGCTCCGCACACCGCCGCCGAGCTGGTAGGCGAGTGGACGCACCCGTACAGCCGCGAGCAAGCGGTGTATCCGGTGGCGTCGTTGATCGAAGGCAAATACTGGCCGCCGGTCGGTCGCGTCGACAACGTGTTCGGCGACCGCAACCTGGTCTGCGCCTGCCCGTCGATCGAAAGCTACGCTTAAACGGATCGGGGCGGGATCACCCGCCCCATTCTCCAGAACACCGCTCCCCCTGTAGGAGCTGCCGAAGGCTGCGATCTTTTGATCTTGCTTCTTAAAGATCAAGATCAAAAGATCGCAGCCTTCGGCAGCTCCTACACAAGCTATTCCTGCGTGCCCAATAACAAGAAACCGGAGAACAACTCATGTCGTTAAGCGTGTTCGACCTGTTCAAGATTGGCATCGGCCCCTCCAGCTCCCACACTGTCGGCCCGATGCGTGCCGCCGCGCGTTTCGTCGAAGGCTTGCGTCGGGAAAATATGCTGTCCGCAACCGCCAGCGTCAGGGTTGAGCTGTACGGATCCCTCGGCGCCACCGGCAAGGGCCACGGCAGCGACAAAGCCGTGCTGCTCGGTCTGGAAGGTGAACACCCGGACACCGTTGATACCGAAACCGTCGCCGCACGTCTCGCGCAAATCCGTGGCAGCGGACAATTGAATCTGCTCGGTGAACACAGCATTGCGTTCAACGAGAAAGAACACCTGGCGATGATCCGCAAGCCACTCGCCTATCACCCCAACGGCATGATTTTCCGCGCGTTCGATGCAGCCGGTTTGCAGATCCGCAGTCGCGAATATTATTCGGTCGGCGGTGGCTTTGTGGTCGATGAAGACGCGGCCGGTGCCGACCGCATCGTCGAAGACGCCACGCCACTGACCTTCCCGTTCAAAAGCGCCAAGGATTTGCTCAGTCATTGCGCAACCTATGGGCTGTCGATCAGCCAACTGATGCTGACCAACGAAAGCGCCTGGCGTCCGGAGGCGGAGACCCGCGCCGGGCTGCTGAACATCTGGCAAGTGATGCAGGACTGCGTGGCCGCTGGCTGCCGCAACGAAGGCATTTTACCGGGCGGGCTGAAGGTCAAACGCCGGGCGGCGGCGCTGCATCGGCAACTGTGCAAGAACCCGGAATCGGCACTGCGCGATCCGCTGTCGGTGCTCGATTGGGTCAACCTGTATGCGCTCGCGGTCAACGAAGAAAACGCCAATGGCGGTCGCGTCGTTACAGCGCCCACCAACGGTGCGGCGGGGATTGTCCCGGCGGTGTTGCATTACTACATGCGCTTCATCCCCGGCGCCAATGAAGACGGTGTAGTGCGTTTTCTGCTGACCGCTGCCGCGATCGGCATTCTGTACAAGGAAAACGCTTCGATCTCCGGCGCCGAAGTCGGCTGTCAGGGTGAAGTCGGCGTCGCTTGCTCGATGGCCGCCGGCGCCTTGTGTGAAGTCCTCGGCGGCAGCGTTTCGCAGGTGGAAAACGCCGCCGAAATCGGCATGGAACACAACCTCGGTCTGACCTGCGATCCGATTGGCGGGCTGGTGCAAGTGCCGTGCATCGAGCGCAACGCCATGGGCTCGGTTAAGGCGATCAATGCCGTGCGCATGGCACTACGCGGCGACGGCCAGCACTTCGTCTCCCTCGACAAAGTCATCCGCACCATGCGCCAGACCGGCGCCGACATGAAAAGCAAATACAAAGAGACCGCCCGCGGCGGTCTGGCGGTCAACATTATCGAATGCTGATCACGTAATTAACGCCCTCTCCCTCCGGGGGGAGAACACCAGACTAGCCCCCTCTCCCTCCGGGAGAGGGCTGGGGTGAGGGGCTTTTGATCTTGCCCCTGAACCAACATTTCAAGGAGTTCCGCATGTCCACCGAACAACTGTCGAAAACCCCGCTCTACGCACTGCACATCGAACTCGGCGCGCGCATGGTGCCGTTCGCCGGCTACGACATGCCGGTGCAATACCCGCTGGGCGTGATGAAAGAACACCAGCACACCCGCGAGCAGGCCGGGCTGTTCGACGTGTCGCACATGGGCCAGATTCGCCTGACTGGCGCCAACGCTGCCAAAGCTCTGGAAACCCTGGTGCCAGTCGACATCATCGACCTGCCGGTCGGCATGCAGCGCTACGCGATGTTCACCAATCAAACCGGCGGCATCCTCGACGACCTGATGGTCGCCAACCTCGGCAATGATGAGCTGTTCCTGGTGGTCAACGCTGCGTGCAAGGATCAGGATCTCGCGCATCTGCAAAAGCACATCGGCGCTGAGTGCAAGATCGAGCCGCTGTTCGAAGAACGCGCCCTGCTTGCTCTGCAAGGTCCGGCAGCCGTGACCGTGCTCGCGCGTCTGGCGCCGGAAGTGGCGCAAATGACTTTCATGCAGTTCAAGCGCGTGACACTGCTCGGCGTGGAATGCTTTGTCAGCCGTTCGGGTTACACCGGTGAAGACGGTTTCGAAATCTCGGTGCCAGCCGCCGACGCAGAAAAACTCGCCCGCGCCCTGCTGGCCGAACCTGAAGTGGCAGCCATCGGCCTCGGCGCCCGCGATTCGCTACGCCTGGAAGCCGGTCTGTGCCTGTACGGCCACGACATGAACAGCGAAACCACGCCAATCGAAGCCAGCCTGCTGTGGGCGATGTCCAAGCCACGTCGAGCTGACGGTGCACGCGCCGGCGGTTTCCCCGGCGCTGAAACTATCTTCGCCCAGCAACAGAACGGCGTGGTGCGCAAACGCGTGGGTCTGCTGCCCCAGGAACGCACACCGGTTCGCGAAGGCGCAGAAATCGTCAACGAAGCGGGTGAGATTATCGGCAGCGTGTGCAGCGGCGGTTTCGGTCCGACCCTGGGTGCACCTCTGGCGATGGGTTACATCGACAGCACCTATATCACCCTTGATACGCCCGTCTGGGCAATCGTCCGTGGGAAAAAGGTGCCGCTGCTTGTAAGCAAAATGCCATTTGTTGCGCAACGCTACTATCGTGGCTGATTGACTGTTTCTATAAGTAACGCGATTGCGTTATGCGTGCACTAATGTGTAACGCAATCGCCATAAAACAGTGCACTGATTATTCAATGTTTCGAATATGAACGCGGCTTATAACGTTCGAAAACAATTGAACACATCAATCGAATAAGCCCGACCCGGCGAATAACTAACTACCAGCAGGCGCAGCAAAACCGGGGACTTCGCGGGGCTTGTTTTTTCTTTGGTAGTTGGCGTAAAGTTTGTTCACTGTGTTTGCATGGGTCAGCTTTGAATCGTGACCTGGGCAGTAGCCTACAAGTTAGCTACATCCCGCTCGGCGTTTTCTTACTCTCCTGCAACCAGCCCCAGTACTCTTTCATGGGAAAGAGGCTGTCATCAATTTATGCGTCAAAGGAATAAGAAATGTCCACACGTCAGAGCGGTACCGTCAAGTGGTTTAACGACGAGAAAGGTTTTGGTTTCATCACTCCAGAAAGCGGTCCGGATCTGTTCGTGCATTTCCGCGCCATTCAGGGCAACGGCTTCAAGAGCTTGAAAGAAGGCCAGAAAGTAACCTTCGTTGCAGTCCAGGGCCAAAAAGGCATGCAGGCTGACGAAGTACAAGCAGAAGCCTAACCTTCTGTAACGAAAAAGCCCCTGATATTGATATCAGGGGCTTTTTTGTGCGCGCGAATCCGTAAAATGCCGGCTAACTTTCCGTCCAGAGGCTGCCATGTCGAAACACCTGCTCGTTCCACAGGGCGATTTCCCAACCGTGGGCCTCGGCCGGCGCCTGGCAGCGATGTTCTATGACTTTCTGTTGTGCACCGCCCTGCTGATCGTCACCGGCGGCATTTACAAGATGATTCAGGCTGCAATCATTGGCGAAGAGCGCCTGCGGGTGTTGACCGATGCCGGGCAACTGGATGGCGATCCGCTGTATTCCACCGTGCTGGTGCTGGTGCTGTTTGGCTTCTTCGCCAAGTTCTGGACCCATGGCGGGCAGACATTGGGAATGCAGGTGTGGGGCATTCGCGTGCAGAACGCCGATGGCACGGCGATCAGCCTGTGGCAGGCGCTGCTGCGCTTCATGGTGTCGATTGCGTCGTGGTTGTGTGTGGGGCTGGGGTTCTTTTGGTCGCTGTACGACAAGCAGAAGCGCACCTGGCATGACATCTATTCCGATACGCAGGTTGTGCGGGTGCCGAAGAAACAAAAGTAAGCGCCCATAAAAAAGATCGCAGCCTGCGGCAGCTCCTACATAGATCTCTGTAGGAGGTGCCGCAGGCTGCGATCTTTTGATTTTGCTTTAGGCGTTACCAGCCAGCTTCATCCGTGCCGCCTGAGTAAAGTCCAGCATGCGCTTGAGCGGGCGAATCGCCTGGGGAATCAGCGCCGGATCAACCAAGATCTCGCCAGTCCCCTCCTGCAAGCACCTGAGCGTGCGCTCAAGCGTGTTCATGGCCATCCACGGGCAATGTGCGCAACTGCGGCAGGCTGCGCCATTACCGGCAGTTGGCGCCTCAATGAAGACCTTGTCCGGGCACAGCTGCTGCATCTTGTAGAAGATACCGCGGTCAGTGGCGACGATCAGGGTCTTGTTCGGTAACGATTGCGCAGCGGCGATCAGTTGACTGGTGGAACCGACGGCATCCGCCAGTTCGATTACCGCAGTCGGCGACTCCGGGTGCACCAGAATCGCTGCGTCCGGGTACAGCGCCTTCATGTCTTCAAGCTGCTTGGATTTGAACTCCTCGTGGACGATACAGGCACCGTCCCACAGCAGCATGTCGGCGCCGGTCTTGCGCTGAATGTAGGTGCCCAGATGCTTGTCCGGGCCCCAGATGATGGTTTCGCCGTTGTCCATCAAGCTCTCGACGATCTCGAGCGCGCAGCTGGAGGTCACCACCCAGTCAGCCCGGGCTTTGACCGCTGCCGAGGTGTTGGCATACACCACCACCGTGCGCTCCGGATGCTGATCGCAGAACGCCGAGAACTCATCGACCGGGCATCCCAGGTCCAGCGAGCAGGTGGCCTCGAGGGTCGGCATCAGCACGCGTTTCTCAGGGTTGAGAATCTTCGCTGTCTCGCCCATGAATTTCACACCAGCAACCACCACGGTTTTTGCCGGATGGGCATTGCCGAAGCGGGCCATCTCCAGAGAATCAGAGACGCAGCCACCGGTTTCTTCGGCCAGGGCCTGAATGATCGGATCGCAATAGAAGTGGGCCACCAGCACCGCGTCCTGAGCCTTGAGCTCGGCGGCGATGGCAGAACGGTAATGCGCCTCTTCCTCGGGCGTCAGCGGTTTGGGCTGTTTGGCGTCGAGGTGGGCTTGAACCAGAAGGCGTTCGGAAATCTGCGTCATGTTCGCAAGACCTGCAGGCGCGTTCGCGCGAAAGTCGAGTATACACCCGGCTCCGGACCGCTTGAGGGTACCGCCGGGAGAGTGAGTTTTATCAGGCACGGACAGCGTTGAAGCTGCGCAAGGCTACAGAATATCCCGTTGATACAAAAGATGATTCTGACCTGCGTCATGACGCGGAGCAGGATTGGAGATATGCCGGAATTGCAGGCAAAAAAAAACCCGGAAATCCTCACTTGCGTGGGCCTTCCGGATTTTCTAAACCGCCAAAAATGGTGGGTCGTGTGGGATTCGAACCTACGACCAATTGGTTAAAAGCCAACTGCTCTACCAACTGAGCTAACGACCCGCTGTGTGGTGGCGCGTATAATACTGATTTTTAAGGACTATTCAACACCTTTTTTGAAATAAATCAGAAATAAGGTGTTGGGTCGCTGATTCCCGCGGCCGCAAAGCCCTCGGAACGCAGACGGCAGCTGTCGCATTTGCCGCACGCACGGCCTTCGTCATCAGCCTGGTAGCAGGAAACCGTCAGCGCGTAATTCACGCCGAGCTTCACGCCCGCCTGAACAATCTGCGCCTTGCTCAGGTTTTGCAGCGGCGCCTGAATGCGGAAATCGTTGCCCTCCACGCCAGCCTTGGTCGCCAGATTGGCCATGCGCTCGAAAGACTCGATGAACTCCGGGCGGCAATCCGGGTAACCCGAGTAATCCACTGCGTTGACACCGATGAAGATGTCGCGCGCGCCAAGCACCTCAGCCCAACCCAGTGCCAGCGACAGGAACACCGTGTTGCGGGCCGGCACGTAAGTGACCGGAATGCCTTCACCCAGCGCTTCTGGGATATCGATGCTGGTGTCGGTCAGGGCCGAGCCGCCCATGCCATCCAGATTCAGGCCAATCACTTTGTGCTCAACCGCCCCCAGATCACGGGAAACACGCGCAGCGGCATGCAGTTCAGCGTGCGAGCGCTGGCCGTAATCGAAACTCATGGTGTAGCAGGCGTAGCCTTCAGCGCGGGCCATGGCGACGACAGTTGCCGAGTCCAGGCCACCGGAGAGCAGGATTACTGCACGTTTTTCGCCAGTGTTCAGTTGTTCAGTCATTTCAGCGCCCCGGCTCGTCATTCCACAGATATTTATGCAGCTGCAGTTGCAAGCGCACTGGCAGGTTGTCCTCCACCACCCAGTCCGCCAGATCCCGAGCATTCAGGTCATGGTGGCTTGGGGAAAACAGCACTTCGCCGGCACGCCGGTCGAGACCGTACTGGATCAGCTTCGATACTGCCCAGTCATAGTCTTCGCGCGAGCAGATGACAAACTTCACCTGATCGTTGGACGTGAGCAATTCGATATTTTCGTAACGGTTGCGATGGGCTTCTTTCGAACCCGGCGTTTTCAGGTCAACCACGCGGCTGACGCGCGGATCAACGGCCGAAATGTCCAAGGCGCCGCTGGTTTCCAGCGAAACCTCGTATCCGGCATCACAAAGCTGTTTGAGCAAGGGAATAGCGTTCGGCTGCGCGAGGGGTTCACCGCCGGTGACACACACATAGCGCGGACGGAAACCGGCCACTTGTTCGAGGATGTCGTCGAGAGTGCGAATGGTGCCGCCGCTGAAGGCATAGGCGCTGTCGCAGTATTGGCAACGCAGAGGGCAACCGGTCAGGCGCACAAAAACAGTGGGCAGCCCGGCAGTCCGCGTTTCCCCCTGCAAAGAGTAGAAAACTTCGGTGATTCTCAATGTGTCTTGCATAGTCGCCACGGGCGTAACAGCTAAACAGGCTGTCCGCCTCCGTCAGGCACTTCAAGCAATCCCGCCAACGCGTAGACCACAAGAAGCGTGTTTCAGAAAAAGGGCGTGAATTCTAACGAAAAAACCCGCAACAAGTGCGGGTTTCTTCGAATCGGTTCAAACAGCCTTACATGCGCTGCAGATCGCGTTGGGCCAACTGAGCGGCGGAGGTGCCCGGGTATTGGGCCACCACCTGTTGCAGAATGCCTTTTACCTTGTCGGTGTGACCGAGGCGGCGCTCTACATCAGCGAGCTTGTACAGCGAATCCGGCACTTTGTTGTGCTTTGGATAGAGCTGCGAAACCTTGGCAAACGCTTGACCTGCACCTTGCAGATCGCCTTTGGCCAGGTTCACTTCGCCCAACCAGTACTGGGCATTGCCCGCGTATTGGCTGTTCGGGTATTTACGCAGGAAAGCGCTGAAAGCCTGGCTGGCCTTGTCGAAATCCTTGGCTTTGATCAGGTCGAAAGCGGCATCGTAATACAGCTTCTCTTTGGCCGGATCAGCCGGTTCACCACCTGCGGCAGGCGCCTGGGCGGCAGCAGCCCCGGCTCCAGCAGCAGCACCGGCAGCAGCACTTGCATCGCCACCGGCAGAAGAATTCTCGGGAGTCGCGGCAGGTGCAGCACCGGATCCTATGCGCCGATCAAGATCCTGGTATCGCTCCAGGGATTCTTGCTTCATGCGCGCAACCTGATTCTGCAGTTCTTCAATCACGCCTTGCTGGCGCGAGATCTGATCCTGCATCTGTTGCAATTGGTTGAACAGCATGCCATTTGCCGAGGCAGGGGCCGAAGCCGCTCCCCCGGCATAGGCGCCGTTCGTACCGTAACCCGCAGGCGGATAACTG
Organism: Pseudomonas sp. P4795; assembly: GCF_048822895.1. Lineage (NCBI taxonomy): Bacteria > Pseudomonadati > Pseudomonadota > Gammaproteobacteria > Pseudomonadales > Pseudomonadaceae > Pseudomonas > Pseudomonas sp. P4795. The sequence continues at coordinate 568,570 of NZ_JBMFBT010000002.1, forward strand.
CTCCCGCTATTGTTATAACCGGAGTTGTCATCGACCACAGGAACCGCAGCCCACGCCGCAAGCGGCGCGAGGCTGAGAGCCAAAACAGTTACAGCACGACGGCACGTTCGCATATCGAATTACTTACGCAGTTCGACGCGACGGTTTTGAGCCCAGGACTGCTCGTCGTTGCCGGTAGCAACTGGACGCTCTTCGCCGTAGGAAACCAGTTCCAGCTGAGCTGGGGAAACACCTTGCAGTACCAGGTAGCGTTGAACGGCTTTCGCACGACGCTCGCCCAGTGCCATGTTGTACTCACGAGTACCACGTTCGTCGGTGTTGCCTTCCAGAACAACGCGAGCGCCGTTTGCTTTCAGGTCTTTGGCGTGAACGTCCAGAGCGCGCATGGCTTCTGGCTTCAGGTCCGAGCTGTCGTATTCGAAGTAGAAGGTGGTGATTGCGCGCAGAGCAGCTTCTTCGCTCAGGGAACCGTCAACGGCACCAGTGTTTGCGCCGTAACCAGCGTTTGGATCAACAGCGCCTTCACCGGCGTTGTCGCCGCCTTTGGACGAGCAACCTACAGCTACAGCCATGGCCAGAGCCAGCGCAGCAAATTTACCAAACTTCAGCATTTCCATCGTGAAACTCCTAATGAACCCCAGTGTGTTAAGTAAAACGTGTAGCGCCCGCTCACTTCAGGTAAGGGGACCAGGACGGTTCTCTGACTTCGCCTTGAGCGGTAGGAAGCGGGAGCCTAACGCGTCCATTAATGGACACGAGCATCAAGACTCCCCGGCCCTGTTGGCGGGTGGCGTAGATTACCATGGTGCCGTTGGGCGCAACAGTAGGTGACTCGTCCAGAGTGCTATCAGTTAGGATTTTTACACTTCCGCGCTGCAAATCCTGGGCTGCCACCTTGAAATTAGTGAATCCGTCCTGACGATGGATCATCACCAGGGTCTTTTCATCCGCCGAAAGCTTGGGGTTGGCGTTGTAGTTACCAATAAAGGTCACTCGCTCCGCACCGCCGCCACTTGCGCTGGTTTTGTAGATCTGTGGTTTGCCGCCACGGTCCGAGGTGAAGTAGATGGTCGAACCATCCTTGCCCCAGTACGGTTCGGTGTTGATGCCAGGACCTGCGGTGACTCGGTTGATCTGACGCGAAGCCAGATTCATCACGTAGATGTCCGGGTTACCGTCTTTCGACAGTACGAACGCCAGGCGATCACCATTCGGCGACCAGGCGGGCGCGCCGTTCAGACCTTCGAAGTTGGTGATCTGCTCACGGCGACCAGTGTCGATGTTCTGCATGAAGATCCGCGGACGCTTCTGTTCGAACGACACGTAAGCAATGCGCTTGCCGTCCGGCGCGAAACGCGGCGACAGGATTGGCTCGCGCGATTGCAGCAGGGTCACGGCGCGGGCACCGTCATAGTCCGAACGCTGCAGGGTGTAACGGGTGTTCTTCTCGGAGAAGCGTTCAGCCGTTACATACAGCAGACGAGTCGAAAACGCACCCTGGATACCGGTGAGCTTTTCGAACGACTGGTCGGAGATGAAGTGCGCCATGTCGCGCAGTTGCTCGGTAGTACCGGAGACACTGCCGTCAGCGACTTTCTGCTCGGTCGCCACGTTGAACAATGCCCACTGCACTTGCAGCCGGCCGCCGGCCGGCACAATGCTGCCGACCATCATGTATTGAGCACCCACCGCCTTCCAGTCACGGAAGATGATTTCGCTCGGCTGGCTTGGCTGGCTTGGCTGGCTGATCATGTTTTGCTTTGGAATCGGCGAGTAGTAGCCCGAGTTGCGCAAATCGTTACCAATGATTTCAGCCATGTCATCCGGCAGTACCGCACCGCCCTGGAAGGCGAACGGTACGACCGCAATCGGAGTAGCCCGATCGCTGCCGCTGGTGACCAGAATGTTCTTTTCATCTGCTGCCGCGAAACCTGCCATACAGCAGATCACGACCAGCATTCCTCGAAGAAGGTTTCTCACAAGGCTAGATCCTCAGGTGTGAATGTCATCTTGAATGAACGATACGGAGCGAAATCGCTCGGCTTCATTCCCTGCATTTCCGTCAAACGTCCAATATTCTTGACCGCCGCGACTGCCGAAGCATCGAACGGACCGTCGCCACTGGATTTGGCCACGCCGACCGAAGTCACCGTACCGTCCGGCAACATGCCGATTTGCAGCACGACCGTCATGCCTTTGCGTGCCGAAGGAGGACGTGCCCAGCCTTCCGCTGCTCGCGCACGAATCAGGTCATCGAAACTGCCCGCGACTTCGTCGCCCTGCTCATCGGCCAAGGCCTGCTCGCGCTGCGGCGTGTCGGAAAGCAAATCGGCCAAGGCCTGAGCCTTTTTGTCTTCGGTCGATTTACGGGCCGCTTCCTGCGCTTTTTTCTTCGCAGCGTCGGCAGCAGCTTTCTTCTTCGCGTCTTCGGCGACTTTCTTCTTCGCCTCTTCAGCTTCAGCTTTCTTCTTGGCGTCTTCGGCGGCTTTCTTCTTCGCGTCTTCGACGATCTTCTTCTTGGCTTCTTCAGCAGCGGCTTTCTTGGCCTCTTCTTCAGCAGCCTTTTTGGCTTCTTCTTCAGATTTCTTCTTGGCTATATCAGCCAATTGTTTCTCTTCAGCCTTTTTGGCTTCGGCGGTCTTCTTGGCTTCGTCGGCTTTCTTGGCTTCATCAGCCTTCTTCGCCTCGTCCGCTTTTTTCGACTCGTCGGCCTTCTTGGCTTCCTCGGCTTTTTGAGCCGCTTCTTCTTTCTTTTGTTCCGCAGCGGCCTTGATCTCTTCCTGCTCGACCTTTTTCTGTTCCATCTGCTCGACTTCGGTCTGACGCGCGGCGGATTTCTTCGCCTCACCCGCAATCTTCTGATTGGTCTGGGTGGTCGCCTGACTTTTCGATTTCAGTTGATACAAGGTCGCCTGGACAATCGGCTTGGCCGGCGGCAGCTCAGGTGTAAAAGCGAAACTGACGAACAGCATGCCGAACACCAGCACGTGCAAGACAATCGCCCAGACACTAGGCCAGAAGAAGCTTTCCGAGGCAGACGGCTCTCGCAGTGGCTGCATCAGGGGGCCTCGGTAATCAAGCCAACATTACCGACCCCGGCTTTCTGCAACCCGCCCATGGCGCCCATGACGGAACCGTAATCGACAGTCTTGTCGCCACGAATGAAGACCTGGGTACGCTTGCCGTTACCGTTGCCGGCAGCGATGATTTTTGTCACCGCGCTGGTCATCTGCGGCAGGGTCATGGCCCTGTCCTGTTGCTTCTCGGTGTCGACTTCGCTGCCAAGGTTCCAGTAGTAGGTCTTGTCAGCCTTGATCGAAATGGTCAGGACCTGGGTGTTGTTGTCCTGCGGCAAGGCTTCGCTGGAAACCTTGGGCAGATCAACTTTCACGCCCTGATTGAGCATCGGCGCGGTCACCATGAAGATGACCAGCAGTACCAACATCACGTCGATGTATGGCACTACGTTCATCTCGGCGACCGGCTTGCGCTTTTTGCGAGCTCGAGCGATTAAAGCCATTGGAAATTACCTGCTTATTCTTCGCTGGTGTGCACTTTGCGGTGCAGGATCGCCTGGAATTCATCGGCGAAGGTGTAGTAACGGCCCAGCAGGGTTTCGCTGCGGGCAGCAAAACGGTTGTAAGCGATTACCGCAGGGATTGCCGCGAACAGGCCGATCGCCGTAGCGATCAGGGCTTCGGCGATACCCGGAGCCACAGTGGCCAGGGTCGCTTGCTGGGCAGTGGCCAAGCCACGGAAGGAGTTCATGATGCCCCAGACCGTACCGAACAGACCGATGTACGGGCTGACGGAACCTACAGTGGCGAGGAACGGCAGGCTCTGCTCGAGCTTCTCTTCTTCACGCGAAATAGCTACGCGCATGGCACGCGCCACACCTTCCATCACCGCCTCAGGATCGACGCCTGGCTGCTGACGCAGACGGGAGAATTCCTTGAAACCGGCACGGAAGATCTGCTCAACGCCGGAATCCGGATCAGGATTGCTGCCAGCCTGGCGGTAGAGTTTGGACAGATCGATACCCGACCAGAAGCGCTCTTCGAAGCTCTCCAGGGCGCGTCGACCGGCGCGCAGCAGATTGCTGCGCTGAAAGATCATGATCCATGAGGTCACCGATGCGGCCACCAGGGTCAACATTACCAACTGCACCACGATGCTGGCATTGCTGACCAGGCTCCACATGGAGGAATGGTCGACGACGTTAGCTTCCACGCTTTATCTCCTGCTTTGAGTGTGTACCCGTGCCGACTGCGCCGGCGAAAGCCGCACGCAAGTCTTCGGGAAGGGCCCGGGGTTTCAAACTGTCGGTGCGCACGCAGGCCACCAAAAACTGCCCTTCGCAGAGCAGCACATTATCCGTCGCCCGCCTGACCTGCTGTTTAAAGCGCAGGCTGGCACGGTTCAATTCGATTACTTCAGCGCTTACCAGAAGCTCGTCGTCCAGTCGCGCCGGCGCGTGGTAACGCGCTTCGCTGGAATGCACGACAAACAACAGATCCTCCCCTGCCAACTGCGATTGGGCAAAGCCCAGTTCACGCAGCCGCTCGGTTCGAGCCCGTTCCATAAACTTGAGGTAATTAACGTAATACACGATGCCGCCCGCATCGGTGTCCTCGTAATAAACGCGACAACGATGTGCGAACGGCTCTAACCCGTTTTGCGCGCGCATACTCTAGTGCTTACTCCTCGGGTTGCCAATCCAGCCAGGCAACTGTTTTTCATCGATCTGCGGCTTTATCGCGAAAGTACCGTCGTCGGACAGCACAAACCCGGAATAAATCGGCACGCAATGTGTATTAATCGTCCGCAGCATCGAGAAACTCGTCTACCACGGGCATCTCGCCCATTCGTGTCGGAATGTTTAATCCAAAGTGCAGGTAAGCGTGGCGAGTCACGACCCGGCCGCGCGGTGTGCGCATGATGTAACCCTGCTGGATCAGATACGGCTCGAGCACGTCTTCAATGGTGTGGCGCTCTTCGCTGATCGCCGCCGCAAGACTGTCGATACCCACCGGTCCACCGTCGAATTTTTCGATCATGGTCAACAGCAGTCGCCGGTCCTGATGATCGAAGCCATGTTCGTCGACATCCAGCAGATTCAACGCCAGATCGGCAACGGATTTGGTGATGTGGCCCTTGGCGCGGACTTCGGCAAAATCCCGCACTCGGCGCAGCAAACGGTTGGCGATCCGCGGCGTACCACGGGCGCGACGCGCGATCTCGAACGCGCCTTCCGGATCCAGCGGCAAGCCAAGAATGCTCGCCGAACGACTGACAATCGTCGACAGGTCGGCGGTGCTGTAAAACTCCAGACGCTGGACAATGCCGAAACGGTCGCGCAACGGGTTGGTGAGCATGCCCGCCCGTGTGGTTGCGCCAACCAGAGTAAACGGCGGCAGATCAAGCTTGATCGAACGCGCCGCCGGCCCTTCACCGATCATGATATCGAGCTGAAAATCTTCCATCGCCGGGTACAGCACTTCTTCGACGATTGGCGACAGGCGATGGATTTCATCGATGAACAGCACGTCATGCGGCTCAAGATTGGTCAGCAGCGCGGCCAGATCACCCGGCCGCTCGAGCACCGGGCCCGACGTGCTCTTGATCGACACGCCCATTTCCTGGGCGATGATATTCGCCAGCGTGGTTTTACCCAGACCCGGCGGGCCGAAAATCAGCGTGTGGTCGAGGGATTCGTTGCGCCCGCGCGCAGCCTGGATGAACAGCTCCATCTGCTCGCGAACGGTCGGCTGGCCGATGTATTCGGCCAGACTGACAGGACGAATCGCCCGGTCCTGGACTTCTTCGCGCTCACGCGGCGCAGGCGTGGCGGTGATCAGACGATCAGCTTCAATCACTTAAATCATTCCCTTCAGGGCGCGTCGGATCAGGTCTTCGCTGCTCAGGTTTTTATCTTTAATCGCGGTAATCGCTTTGCTCGCCTCCTGCGGCTTGTAGCCCAGGGAGACCAGCGCGCTGACTGCATCGGTTTCGGCGGTGTTGACTGGCGCCGGGCCGTCGGGCTGGTTAGGCACCAGCGCGAACATCGCGGGCACGGTTTCCCAGGCTTTGAAGCGATCCTTCAACTCGACCAACAGGCGCTCGGCGGTTTTCTTGCCCACGCCTGGGACCTTGGTCAACGCCGAAGTGTCCTGGGACTGCACGCAACGCACCAGTTCATCGACTTCCAGGCTCGACATCAGCGCGAGGGCCAATTTCGGCCCGACACCATTGAGACGGATCAACTCGCGAAAAAAGTCTCGCTCACGCTTGCCGGAAAAACCATAGAGCAGTTGCGCGTCTTCGCGTACGACCAAGTGCGTGTGCAGGGTCAGCGGTTCGCCGACCGACGGCAGGCGATACAGGGTGGTCATCGGCACTTCGAGCTCATAGCCGAGGCCGTTTACATCGAGAATCAGGTGCGGTGGCTGTTTTTCAGCCAGAGTGCCGCGCAAGCGTCCAATCACGTTTCAGATCCTTGAGCGTTGGCCAGCCGTGGGCTGGCGACTGTCGGAACAAGGGTTTCAGGCCGACGACCCAGGCGCGAAACCCGCATTCCACAAATTTGATTGCTGATGCTATCAGAGACGCAGGCGCCCGCCACGACTGCGTGCCGCTCCCAGACCATGCGGCAACAGACTGGAACGCGTATGCGCGTGACAAATGGCAATCGCCAGGGCGTCCGAGGCGTCGATCTGCGGTTTGCTGGTCAGCTTGAGCATGTGCATGACCATCATTTGCACTTGTTCTTTATTGGCGGCGCCGGTACCGACCACGGCTTGTTTGACTTGAGTCGCGGTGTATTCAGCGATCTCCAGGCATTCCTCGGCACCGGCAACGATGGCCGCGCCACGGGCCTGACCGAGTTTCAGCGCCGAGTCGGCGTTCTTCGCCATGAACACTTTTTCGATGCCCATGGTCACCGGGCCGTAGGTCTGGATGATTTCGCGCACGCCGCGATAAACGATTTGCAGGCGATCAGGCAGCTCACCGGCGCCAGTGCGAATGCAGCCCGAGGCCACGTAAATGCAACCGCCACGCCCGGTATCGCGTACCACGCCATAACCGGTAATGCGCGAACCGGGGTCGATACCAAGAATTAAAGTCATAACGCCTGCGGAATCGGGAAAAACACCAATTTCAATCCAACCATTAACAACTGTGGGAGCTGGCTTGCCAGCGATGACTGTTTATCAGGCGACATCTTTGCCAGATGTGCCGACGCCATCGCTGGCAAGCCAGCTCCCACATTGAATCTAGTCGCTGTTAACCGAGCTGCGCAGCCACTTCTTCCGGAATGTCCGCGTTGGAATAGACGTTCTGCACGTCATCCAGATCTTCCAGCATGTCGATCAGCTTGAGCACCTTCTCCGCGCCCTCCAGATCCAGCTCGGCACTGGTGGTCGGCAGCATGACGATTTCCGCGTCATCGCCTTTGAAGCCGGCGGCTTCCAGCGCGTTACGCACCGAATAGAACCCGGCGAACGAAGTGAACACCTCGATCGAGCCGTCTTCGTGGGTGACCACGTCATCGGCATCGGCTTCCATCGCCGCCTCGATCAGCGCGTCTTCATCAACGCCGGGCGCGAAGGAAATCTGCCCCTTGCGCTCAAACAGATACGCCACCGAGCCGTCGGTGCCCAGATTACCGCCGCACTTGCTGAACGCATGGCGCACGGCCGCAGCGGTGCGGTTGCGGTTGTCGGTCATGCACTCGACCATCACTGCCACGCCGCCCGGGCCGTAGCCTTCGTAGCTCAGCTCGACCATGTCGTCGGTGTCGGCAGCACCAGCACCACGGGCAACTGCGCGATCAATGATGTCGCGGCTCATGTTCGCGCCAAGGGCCTTGTCCAGCGCCAGACGCAAACGTGGATTGGAACCCGGATCGCCGCCACCCTGACGGGCCGCAACGGTCAGCTCACGAATCCACTTGGTGAAGATTTTGCCTTTCTTGGCATCCTGACGTTCTTTGCGGTGCTTGATGTTTGCCCACTTCGAATGACCCGCCATAACTCGCTCCGAATTCTCTTTGAAACGTTGCCCGCCCTGCGCTTGCAGCGGCCGGCAAACAAAAAATCTCGACCGTTTTCAGTCTCTACAGAAAGAAAAAAGGCGCATCCGAAGATGCGCCTTCAGGCCCGTGTTACTCAGCCTTTGGCGTTTCGCGCAAACGAATGTGCAATTCGCGCAATGCCTTGGCATCCACCACACCCGGTGCTTGCGTCATCACGTCAGCAGCACTCTGGGTTTTCGGGAAGGCGATCACTTCACGGATCGACTGGGCGCCAGTCATCAGCATCACCAGACGATCCAGACCGAAGGCCAGACCACCGTGCGGCGGCGCGCCGTATTTCAGGGCGTCGAGCAGGAAGCCGAATTTCTCTTCCTGTTCTGCTTCGTTGATACCCAGCAGACGGAATACCGCTTGCTGCATTTCCTTGCGGTGAATACGGATCGAACCGCCACCCAATTCAGTGCCGTTGAGCACCATGTCGTAGGCACGCGACAGAGCGCCGGCCGGGTTGGCTTCCAATTCTTCTGGCGAGCACTTCGGCGCGGTGAACGGGTGGTGCAGTGCGGAGAAGCTGCCGTCGTCGTTCTCTTCGAACATCGGGAAGTCGACAACCCACATCGGTGCCCACTTGCAGGTCAGCAGGTTCAGGTCGTGACCGAGCTTGATACGCAGCGCGCCCAAGGCTTCGCTGACGATCTTGGCCTTGTCGGCGCCGAAGAACACGATGTCGCCATCAACTGCACCCACGCGATCAAGGATCGCGTTGAGGTTTTCCAGCGGAATGTTCTTCACGATCGGCGATTGCAGACCGTCAACACCGGCAGCGCGCTCGTTGACCTTGATGTACGCCAGGCCCTTGGCGCCGTAAATGCCGACGAACTTGGTGTAGTCGTCGATCTGCTTGCGCGGCATGCTCGCCCCGCCTGGAACGCGCAGTGCGGCGATACGGCATTTCGGGTCGTTTGCCGGGCCGCTGAACACCATGAAACCAACTTCTTTGAGCTGATCGGCAACGTCGACCAGTTCCAGCGGAATACGCAGGTCCGGCTTGTCGGAACCGTAGCGGCGCATGGCTTCTTCGAAAGTCATGTGCGGGAATTCACCGAATTCCAGATCCAGCACTTCCTTGAACAGGTTACGGATCATTTGCTCGGTCAGGCCCATGATCTCTTTTTCATCGAGGAAACTGGTCTCGATGTCGATCTGGGTGAATTCCGGCTGGCGGTCAGCGCGCAGGTCTTCGTCGCGGAAGCACTTGGCGATCTGGTAGTAACGGTCGAAACCGGCAACCATCAGCAGTTGTTTGAACAACTGTGGCGACTGCGGCAAGGCGAAGAACGAACCGGCGTGGGTACGGCTCGGTACGAGGTAGTCGCGCGCGCCTTCCGGAGTAGCACGGGTCAGGATCGGCGTTTCCACGTCGAGGAAGCCGTTCTCGTCGAGGAAGCGACGGATGCTGGTGGTCATGCGCGAACGCAGACGCAACTTCTCGGCCATTTCCGGGCGACGCAGGTCGAGGAAGCGATAGCGCAGGCGGGTTTCTTCGCCCACGTCGGAGAACTCGTTCAGCGGGAACGGCGGGGTTTCCGACTCGTTCAGCACTTCCAGTTCGTAGCCCAGCACTTCGATCATGCCCGACGCCATGTTGGCGTTGGTCGCACCGGCCGGACGCAGACGCACCTTGCCGGTGATCTTCACTACGTATTCGCTGCGCACGCGATCGGCGGCGGCGAAGCTTTCGGCGCGATCCGGATCGAATACCACCTGGGCCAGACCATCACGGTCACGGATATCGAGGAAAATCACCCCGCCGTGGTCGCGGCGACGGTGAACCCATCCGCAAAGGGTAATTTCCTGACCTTCCAGGCTTTCGTTCAACTGGCCGCAATAATGGCTGCGCATCATGGTAGTGGTTCGCTTCTCGTAATTCGAAATTCGGTGGAGATCCCGCCGCACTCAAGCAATGTGCGACATGCAGGAACTCGCGCGTGTCGTTTGACCTGGGTCTGAACCCTAGTCAGATTTGTCGCCGCCGGCCAGATTCTTCTTCGTGCCGGTCTTGAAATCGGTTTCGTACCAACCGCTGCCGCTCAGGCGAAAGCCGGGCATGGACAGCATCTTCTTGAGCTCTGGCGCCTGACAGGCAGGGCAGTCGACCAGTGGGGAATCGCTGATCTTTTGAATGGCTTCCAACTGATGACCACAGGAAGCACATTGGTAATCGTACATCGGCATGGAGGTGTCTCGGCGATCAGATTGCTGCCGCATGCAGGGTCGCGCGGCGAAAGGGCGAGATTATATCCATTAAATGCGGCCTGTGCAGCCGTAAGACTGCACAGGCCGTCGTGTTATTCGCTGTGCCGTGCAGTGCCCGCCGCAGAATCCTTGAGGCCATGCAGCACACACACCACTCGCACCAGACCGCTGAAGTTTTTCACGCCGCCATGGCGCAGATGTACTTCGCGATCCACCCGCGACAGCAATGTGCCGATCGAACAGCAATGGTCATGCGCCATGCTGTGCAGAATATTCCAGTACACCTGCTCAAGTCGCATGCAGGTGGCAAAACCGTTCAAACGCACCGACCGTGATAAAGGCCGGATCAACCCCATGTCGAACTCGCCGAGAAACGGTTCGCCCGACATGCTCCGCTGCGATTCGACAACCCTGTCACTTCGCCTGTCTCCATCTGCCATATCGTTGACACTCCTTTGCCATCGCTACTGGTTATCAAGGCAACATCCAGTGGCCTCATTAAAAGCGCAGCGGCAAAGGGTTAGCCAGATGACTTTATGACCATCTGCGTAGGATAAGCCAACAGAACATGGCGGATCATGGAGCGCGCAACTCGCTTCCGAGTTTCCTACAGAAGCCGTTGCTTTTTCCCGGCGTAGAAACAGAAATCGGCAGCAGCGCACGAACAGTATCTGTTCATGCGCCAAGGGCCGTCAGCCTTCGAGCAGCGCGCGCAACATCCACGCGGTTTTCTCGTGAACCTGCATGCGCTGGGTCAGCAGATCAGCCGTCGGTTCGTCGCTGACCTTGTCCAGCAGCGGAAAAATGCCCCGTGCAGTGCGAGTGACGGCTTCCTGGCCGGCGACCAGTTGCTTGATCATGTCCTCGGCACTCGGCACGCCGTCCTCTTCTTTAATAGAGGACAGGCGCGCGTAGGTCGAATAAGCGCCCGGCGCCGGGAATCCGAGTGCGCGAATGCGCTCGGCGATTGAATCCACCGCCAGCGCCAGTTCGTTGTATTGCTCCTCGAACATCAAGTGCAAGGTGCGGAACATCGGCCCCGTGACGTTCCAGTGGAAGTTGTGGGTCTTCAGATACAGCACGTAGGTGTCCGACAACAGCCGCGACAGCCCTTCGACGATGGACTTGCGGTCTTCTTCGCTGATACCGATATCGATTGCCATGCTTACCCCCTAGAGGCGATTGAATTTCATCCAACAGGTGCTGACCCACTCTAGCAAGGCAATCGGCGCCTCGCAGCCCCAAATCGGGGCGATAGCTGCGACAAATCGACCGACTATCTACCAACCACCGACAAACCAACTGCCACTGGCCGGGCTGATTTGAGTAGCTGCGGGCTTTGCTGTTAAATAGGCAGCGTGTCGCCAGGCCCTTTTTTCCGGGTTTTTGCGCATAGGCTGATGCCGGGCACGTGTCCAACGCCTCTTTATTTTTCTCGAAGCGAACCGTGCGCCTTCAGCTCTTCCTTGTGAGCCGTCATTAACGTGAGCCAATAAAATGTTGAAAATCGTCCACCTGCTAATGGGCGCAGCGGCTTTGCTGCTGTCGTTCATACCTAGCTTGAAATCCGAAGCACTTCCTTACCTGCAACAACCCGATGCACTTTACCTGGCCTTTTTCGGCCTGCTGAACCTGGTCCTCGCTCCAGTCATTCCTTACTGGAACAAAGGTCCTCGCCAGCATCTGCAAAATCTGGTCAGCGCGCTGTTGGTGCTGACTGTCGTCCTGCAGACCCTGACACTGATCGCGCCTATGCCGGAAATCGCCGGCCAGCCAGCAGTGTTGTTCAGTCTGATCATTGCCCTGGTTGCCGTGGCCCTGCACCTCGCCGCCAGTTTCTACCGCTCTTCACCTGCGGCCGCAGCGCAGAACTACGACATGACCAACCGTGATACCGGTACGGTCAAGTGGTTCAACACCTCGAAAGGCTTCGGCTTTATCTCCCGGGATTCCGGCGATGATATCTTCGTGCACTTTCGCGCCATCCGTGGCGAAGGCCACCGCGTACTGGTCGAAGGCCAGCGCGTGGAGTTCTCGGTGATGAACCGTGACAAAGGCCTGCAAGCCGAGGACGTGATCGCCGCCCTGCCGCGACGCTGATCCAGGCTGCAAAAAAAACCGCGAACAGCCTGGCTGTTCGCGGTTTTTTTATGGCGGGTGATAACTCAGTAGTGCGGCGGCGGTGCGTCTTCTTCAAAAACACCGAACCCGCCGGACATCTCTTCCTGACGCTTGAGCAGTGCTGCCATTTGCAACTGCAGGCGATCAACCACCCGTTGTTGTTCCACCAGCACGTCGTTCAGCGACTGAATGGTGTCGTCCTGAAATGCCAGACGGCTTTCCAGATCATTGACGCGTTGTTCAAGACTCATCACTCAATCCTCCGCAAAAGTGCAAACGTCAGCCAGCACCTGACGCAACTGTTCGCGAATCACCGCTACCTGCTCGGCGCTGTACGGCTTGGCCGGGTACTTGCCCCAGACCGGCGCAGGCCATGCGGCGTCGTCGCGTTTGCGCACGATCACATGCATATGCATCTGACTGACGACGTTGCCCAGGGTTGCGACGTTCATTTTGTCAGCATCGAACAAATCCTTGAGCACCTCGGCCAGCGCCGTGGTTTCTTGCCACAGCTGCTGCTGGTCGGCGACATCCAACTGAAACAACTCGCTGATATCTTCGCGGCGTGGCACCAGGATGAACCACGGGTAGTTGGAGTCGTTGGACAGCAGCAGTCGGCACAGCGGGAAATCACCGATGGTCAGCGTGTCCTGTTGAAGTCGTGAATCTAAAGCAAACACTGCATGCACTCCTGGCCGATCTACATTAAACAGTTTGCCGGCGTTCCTCGCGGACAGCCGGCAAACCTCAGGATGGCAGCATACCTTCGAATGACCAGAGCTTCACGACCAACGCACCGGCGTCGATTTATCCGACGCTCCGAGATGGACCATTTTCGGCTCTCGCGCACCAACACCGAACCCGCGCGACCTCTGAGCCAGCCAAAATGATCAGCCAACAGCGCCCGGTTCTACGTCACCACATGGCCCGACTGTGTGAATTCGGTATAGCGGGAAAAATTTTTTGCACCAAAACCGCACAGCGCGTCTACGCTCAGTGCGTCGGGCATCCGCCAAATACTCACCTGTGGGGTGAACCGGTAACGCTTTTGGTTGTCACGCGGTTTTCTCAGGAGGGACAACACCATGGCATCGATGGCGTCAAGCCCAGACCAAAAGGGACATGGAACCCAGTATTTATAAGGTTTTTACAGCGACAGGCAGCCCGCAGAAAAAATAACCGTGAACAAATCATGGTTTGTGCACGCTTGTTGCATTCATACCCATATGGACTATAAGCGCACCACGGGAAGTGGTTGCCTTAAGCCCCAAAAGAACAGTGGCAGGGTTGCCCGATGGAGATTCAAGTGTTTTGCCAGGGACTCTTTTTTACTGGTGCCAAAAGCTCGGAAAACAGCGATAAAGTTGTGAATCCGGTTGCATCGGAACTGTGAATTTGCGACATCTACCCAACCATTTGCGACAGCGTCGTAAAGAAGCTGAAAGGTTAGATTAGCAAGTATCGCCAACATGGTCGGCGTGATATAAGTTTGCGCCGACACAAAAAGAAAGAGCCGCCCAGATAATAAAACAGGTGGGACGGCAGTACTCTTCTAAAAACCAAAGGAGCAAATCACGATGCGCGTGATGAAGTGGAGCATGATCGCCCTGGCTGTTGCAGCAGGCACCTCGCAGTTCGCAGTAGCGTCTTCTCAAGACGAATCCAAAGGCTTCCTGGGCGATCAAAGCCTGAAGCTGAAGACTCGTATGGAATACATGAACCGCGACTATAAAAACGGTGCAGGCAACAGCACTTCCGGCACTTCCGGCTATCGTCAGGATACCGGTGTCAGCCAACTGCTGACTTACGAATCGGGCTTCACTCAAGGTACCGTCGGCTTCGGTCTCGACGCCATGGCCATGGGTTCGGTGAAACTGGACGGCGGTTCGGGTCGCCGTGGTAACGGTCTGTTCGCCAACGACAGCGACGGCAACCCGGAGAAATCCCAGGGCAAGATCGGCGGCGCAGTGAAATTCCGCGTATCCGACACCGTTCTGAAATACGGTCAGCAATTCGTTGCCAGCCCGGTCTTCGCAACTGACGACAGCCGTATGCTGCCGGAAGTCGCCACCGGTACTCTGATCACTTCGAAAGAGATCAAGGGTCTGGAACTGAGCGCAGGTCGCTTCACTTCCCTGAGCAAGCAAACCGGCATGGGCCGTGACAGCATCGGCGGTCTGCCTGATGAAAACGGTTTTGGCGGCAAAGGCCTGACCAACATCAACATCTTCGGCGCCAGCTACGCTTTCACCGACAACTTCACCGGTGCCGTGGCTGCTTCCGACGCTGACGACTACTTCAAGAAGTACTACGTCAACCTGAACTACACCTTGCCAATCAACGACGACCAGTCGCTGAACTTCGACCTGAACGGCTACCACACCAAAGGCGACAGCCGCGGTGATCTGGTTGACGCGATCGGCGACGGCACCACCGGCGTAGACAACAACCTGTGGTCCCTGGCTGCTGCTTACAGCATCGGTGCTCACAAGTTCACCCTCGCCCACCAGCGCTCCAGCGGCGACAACGCTTACTACTATGGCGTTGACGGTAACAGCACGATCTTCGTAGCCAACTCCATTCAGATCTCCGACTTCGTGGGCCGCGACGAGCGCTCCTGGCAAGCTCGCTACGACCTGAACATGAAAACTTACGGCGTACCTGGCCTGAGCTTCATGACCCGTTACGTAATGGGTGACAACATCACCACCAACGGTCTGGGTGAAGGCAAGGAAAACGAGTGGAACGCCGAGTCCAAGTACGTGATCCAGGAAGGCCCGGCCAAAGACCTGTCGTTCCGTCTGCGTTACGCCATGTACCGTTCGAACGGTGCTTACAGCGGCTACTCGTCTGACAACAACGACACTCGTCTGATCGTTGAGTACCCACTGAACATCCTCTAATAGGGATAGACAGCTGACGTACTGTAGAGCTCTGCTCTAACAAGAACCGTCCACCTGATTCAGGTGGACGGTTTTTTTATGCGTTAAGTTTGATCGCACTCCATTACCCATCGTTAACGCAACAATAGCCAGCTATCTATTAGCCAGCAAACATTCCTGTAACGTATAAAAAAACCCAAGAGTGCGAACAGCTCTTGGGTTTTATTATTGAAACTGACCTGGAAGCCAAGTATCAACATTGTTACTAAATGGCAGGTTCCTGAACTACACGAATCACCCGCTGCGGAAACGGAATATCGATACCGGCAGTTTTCAAACGGTCGCGCGATTGTTCGTTAAACATGAACATCACATCCCAGTAGTCTGCAGTCTTAACCCACACACGCAGGGAAACAGTGATCGAACTGTCGCCCAGTGTCGAGATAACCGCCTGCGGCGCCGGATCTTGCAGAACACGCTCATCGTTGGCCAGATCCAGCAGCACCTGACGGGCCTTTTGCAGATCGGCTTCGTAATCTACACCCACATCGAACACAACCTTGCGGGTCGGCTGACGATTGGTGTTGGTGATGATGCCGTTCGACAGATTGCCATTGGGCACGATGATGGTCTTGTTATCGCCGGTACGCAGCACGGTGTGAAAAATCTGGATGCTGTCGACAGTACCCGACACGCCCTGCGCTTCGATCCAGTCACCGATACGGAACGGACGGAACAGCAGAATCAGCACGCCGCCAGCGAAGTTCGCCAGGCTGCCTTGCAACGCCAGGCCGATAGCCAGACCAGCCGCACCAATCGCTGCAACGAACGAAGTGGTTTCAACGCCGATCATCGACGCGACGCTGACAATCAACAGCACTTTGAGAATGATGTTGGCCAGGCTGCTGATAAAGCCTTGCAGCGCCAGATCGGCATTGCGCAGCGCCAGCAGGCCGCCGAGCTTGGTGGTAACTTTGTTGATCAACCACCAGCCGATGGCCAGGGTAAGGACGGCCAGCAGCACGCGGCTGCCGTATTCCATGATCATCGGAATCCACGCCTGAGACGCCTTGACCAGGTTGTCGACCTCAGTATTCAAATCCATGTTCTATCTCCTGATTTCCGGCCATTCGGCGCACGAAAAAAAACGGCAGAAAACCGCCGAGGGTCCAGCAGGGTCCGCAGATGATGCTTAGTCGCGGAAGTTGTTGAACTGCAGCGGCATGCCGAATTCCTTGGCCCGCAGCGCAGCGATGGCTTCTTGCAGGTCATCACGCTTCTTGCCGGTCACGCGCACTTGCTCGCCTTGAATAGCGGCTTGCACTTTGAGCTTGGCGTCCTTGATGTGGCCGACGATTTTCTTCGCCAGCTCCTTGTCGATGCCTTCCTTGAGCACGGCGTCCTGCTTCATCAGTTTGCCCGATGCGTAGGCGTCCTTGACCTCAAGGCACTGCACGTCGATCTTGCGCTTGACCAGGGCCAGCTTGAGGATCTCGATCATCGCTTCCAGCTGGAAACCGGCTTCAGCAGTCAGGCTGACGGTCAGGTCCTTTTCCTTGAATTCGAAGCTGCCCTTGCCTTTCAGGTCATAACGACGATCGAGTTCCTTCACGGCGTTCTCGACCGCGTTGGTGAGTTCGTGTTTGTCCAGTTCGGATACCACGTCGAACGACGGCATGTAATCTCTCCAATAAAAAGGCGCGCTGGTTGCACACGCAGCGCGCTTGGCTTGCGGTTAAAATCGCGCTCATTATAACGGGGATTTCCCCGGCGACACGGCGAGCCGCACATGCCTTCCATCACTCGAGCGAAAAACTGATGTCCACTCCCTGGCACATTCTCGGCGCCGGCAGCCTAGGTACGCTGTGGGCGACACGTCTGGCGCGCGCCGGACTGCCGGTTCGGCTGATCCTGCGCGATGCCCAGCGTTTGCAAGACTATCAAGCGGCCGGCGGTCTGACTCTGGTGGAACAAGGCCAAGCCAACACTTACGCGATCCCCGGTGAAACATCCGACAGCCCCGAACCGATCCGTCGCCTGTTGGTGGCCTGCAAGGCTTACGACGCTCAAAGCGCAGTCGCCAGTGTGGCTCATCGCCTGGCGCCGGATGCCGAGCTGATCCTGCTGCAAAACGGTCTTGGCAGTCAGGAAGCGGTCGCCACACAAGTGCCGCACGCGCGCTGCATCTGTGCTTCGAGCACCGAGGGCGCATTTCGTGACGGTGACTGGCGTGTGGTGTTCGCCGGTCACGGTTTCACTTGGCTGGGAGACGTTGCTCACCCGACAGCCCCCCTCTGGCTGGAGGACCTGGAGTCGGCGAAAATTCCTCACGAATGGAGCGCCGACATCCTCACCCGCCTGTGGCGCAAACTGGCGCTCAACTGCGCGATCAACCCGCTGACGGTGCTGCACGATTGCCGCAATGGCGGCTTGCAGCAACATCAGTGTGAAGTCGCCACCTTGTGTGCGGAACTTAGCGATTTGCTTGAACGTTGCGGGCAACCGGCGGCGGCGCAGAATCTGCAACAGGAAGTCGAACGGGTCATCCAGGCTACGGCGGCGAATTTCTCGTCGATGTATCAGGACGTGGCCAACCAGCGGCGCACGGAAATCAGCTATCTATTGGGCCATGCCTGCAAAGTCGCCGCGCGGCATGAGCTGAAGCTCGCGCATTTGCAGCAATTGCAGCAGCGCCTGATCACGCATCTGCAACACCTCGGATTGCCCGGCGACTGAGCAGCGGCTACGCTGGCCACTTGTTCCTTAGCTGCGATAAACCTGATGCCATTGCGCCAGCGCCTCGAAAACCTGCCGGTCGGCCAGAAACTGCTGGCCGCCCTGCTGGTGCTGTTGACCACCGTTCTGCTGGTGGCCAACCTGACCTTTATCAGCGCCGCCTATTACATCTCCCAGGAAAGCATGGCGCCGCAGGCGTTGCAGACTATTGGCCGGCTGATCTCCAATCCGAGTCTGGTAAGCGAAGCGCTGCAATCGCCGCAGAGTGCGGATCGCCTGCTCAAGGAACTCAACAGTTATTCACCGCTGCGCGCCGCCGCGCTGTATGACGGCAAGGGCGAACGTCTGGCGCAATTGCAGCATGGCGATCAGCTCAAGCTGCCGGAGCGCTACCGGCATATTGAAGCCTGGCAACTGACCGAATTTCGTACCAATCAGGTGATCACCCTGCCCCGCCCCGGCACCGCGCCGGGCCACCTGTTGCTGGTAGCCAGCAGCGAACTGCCGATGGCGTTCTACACCGGCACCCTGACGGCCAGCCTGGGGATTCTGATCTTCAGCGTGCTGTTGTGGCTGGTGATCGCGCGGCAGATCAAACGCCTGATCACCCGGCCGATTCATCAGCTTGAAGAACTCTCACGGCAGGTGACTCGCGAAGAAAACTACGCGCTGCGTGCCTCACGCGGCAACCATGACGAAATTGGCAGCCTCGCCGAAGCCTTCAACACCATGCTGTCGCGCATCGAGGCCCGCGAGCAGCAGCTCAAGCGCGCCCGCGATGATTCGCAAGCCGCTTACGATCAGGCGCAGGGATTGGCCGAGGAAACCCGCCACACCAACCGCAAACTGGAGCTGGAAGTCCAGGTCCGCAGCAAGATCGAAAAAAAGCTCACCGGGTTTCAGAACTACCTCAACAGCATTATCGACTCGATGCCCTCGGCGCTGATCGCCCTCGACGAGCAGCTCTATGTCACGCAGTGGAACCAGGAGGCCAGCGCCCTCTCCGGCACCCGCCTCGACGAAGCGCTGAACCAGCCAATCTTCCTCGCCTTCGAACCACTCAAGCCGTTCTTGCCGCAGCTCAAGGAAACCGTCGAACAGCACACGGTGGCAAAAATCGAGCGCGTGACCTGGTTCAAGGACGACGAACCGAAGCATTACGCGCTGACTTTCTACCCGCTGATGGGCGGCGCCGGGCGCGGCGTGGTGATTCGTATCGATGACATCACCCAGCGTCTGTCGCTGGAAGAAATGATGGTGCAGTCGGAAAAAATGCTTTCGGTTGGCGGCCTCGCAGCGGGCATGGCCCACGAGATCAACAACCCTCTTGGAGCGATCCTGCATAACGTGCAGAACATCCGCCGTCGGCTCTCGGCGGATCTGCCGAAGAACCTCGAAACAGCCGAGCAGTTGAGCATTGAACTGGACACGGTGAATACCTACCTGCAAGCGCGGGAGGTGCCGAAATTGCTCGACGGCATTCAACAGGCCGGCGCGCGGGCGGCGAAAATCGTTACGCACATGCTCAGTTTCAGCCGCCGCAGCACCCGGCAAATGGCCCCGTGCGATCTGCCGGCGCTGATCGATCAAGCCGTGGAAATCGCCGGCAATGACTTCGATCTGGCGATCGGTTTCGACTTCAAGGGTCAGGCGATCATCCGCCAGTTCGACCCGGCACTGGGCCCGGTGCCGGGCACCGCTAACGAGCTGGAACAAGTGCTGCTCAACCTGCTGAAAAACGCCGCGCAGGCGATTCATCAGCGCGCAGACGACAGCGAACCGGGGCGGATCATTTTGCGCACCAGACTCAATCCGCCGTGGGCCGAGATTCAGGTCGAAGACAACGGCATCGGCATGAGCGAGAGCGTGCGCAAGCGCACCTTCGAACCGTTTTTTACCACCAAGGAAATCGGCCAAGGCACCGGTTTGGGCTTGTCGGTCTCGTATTTCATTATCACCAACAATCACAAGGGCCAGATGGAAGTGCAGTCCGCGCCCGGCCAGGGCACGTGTTTCACGTTGCGCCTGCCGCTGAGCCAACCGGCGTCCATCGTTCCTGAAACCAATCAACTACCGAGGTAACCCATGGGCTTTCGCCTGTCGAAGATCTACACCCGCACCGGCGACAAAGGCGAGACCGGCCTTGGCGACGGCCGCCGCGTACCCAAGGATCACCCGCGCATCGAGGCCATCGGCGAGGTCGATACGCTAAACAGTCAGGTCGGCGTGTTGCTGGCCGGGTTAATTGCCGAGCGTGAGACGTTCCCCGGATTGAACGAGCTGATTGATGTGTTGGCGCCGTGTCAGCATCGCTTGTTCGACCTTGGCGGTGAGCTGGCGATGCCCGAATATCAGGCGCTGAACGTTGCCGAGATCGAACGGCTGGAAGCGGCGATTGATTTGTGGAACGAAGAGTTGGGGCCACTGGAGAATTTCATTCTGCCGGGCGGGTCGATGCTGATTGCGCAGGCGCATGTGTGCAGGAGTCTGGCGCGCGGAGCCGAGCGTCGCTGCCAGCATTTGAATGCGCTGGAGCCGTTGGCCGGGGTGGGTTTGGCTTATATCAATCGGCTGTCGGATTTGTTGTTTGTGGCGGCGCGGTTGATTGCGCGGCGCCAAGGCATTGCAGAGATTCTTTGGCAGCCTGCGGCAAAACCTGCAGATAAATAGCGTCTGCACCGACGCCATCGCTGGCAAGCCAGCTCCCACAGGTTTTTTCGGTGAACACCAGTTTTGTGTATGACCGAGCATCCTGTGGGAGCTGGCTTGCCAGCGATGAGGCCAGTAGCCTCACTCAGGCCTTAGGCCAGAACGCGCGAATCCCCGCTACGCCCTGAGCACCAACGCCCCAAGCCTTCTCACGCTCCGCCGGGCCAACCCCACCCAACACAAACACTGGCTTGCTGAACCCTTCAATCAACGCCTGAGCCTGCTCCCAGCCCAACGACTGCGCTTCCGGATGAGTCAAGGTCGGTTGCACCGGCGACAGGGTGACGAAATCCACACCCATCTGCTCGGCCAGGGCCAATTCTTCAGCGTTATGGCAAGACGCTCCCAACCAGCGCCCGGCCGGCAGCGGACGACCCGCCGCCGCGTGCTTGCGCAGTTGCGCCGAGGTGATGTGCCAACCGGCGGAGGGGAAATCCCCGAGCCACTCGAATGGCCCTTTGATCATCAACTGTGCTTTACCGGCACACAGGCCCGCCGCATCCACCGCCAGGTCGCGGTACTTCGGATCGTAGCCGTTGGGTGCGCGCAGCTGGATCAGCTTGATTCCGTTAGCGATGGCTTTCTGGATACCGCGCAGCAATTCCGGGGTTTCCAGATCTTCCGGGGTAATCAGGTATTCGGCCGGCAAACGTGCAGCCGCGACGATTGGCTGATTGGCCGCCGGGAATTCATAGTCGCCCAGCGCGCGAGCGGTAACCCATGCCAGTGGCTGGCCTTCGGCACCGTGCGGCTCGCCGGTAAATTGCGAGACTTCCCAGACATCCAGCAACACCTGCTTGTCCGGGTAATCGTGCTGAACCTTGATCAGCGGCCGGGCAGCACCAACGACAATGCCCAGCTCTTCGTGCAGCTCACGGGCCAGCGCGGTTTCGACGGATTCGTCAGCTTCGACCTTGCCACCGGGGAACTCCCACAGACCGCCCTGATGCTGAGAGTCGGCACGGCGGGCGATGAGAATCTTGCCGCTGCTGTCACGAATGACGGCGGCGGCGACGTGTACACGTTTCACGGCTGCAATTCCTCCAGTCCGGCCTTCTGCCAGGCTTTGAAGGCCGGCCATTGGTAGATGGTTTCAACATAGGCTTCATCGACTGCCGGCAACTGCACTTGATAGGTGCGCAGGCGCACGGCAATCGGGGCGAAGAAGGCGTCGGCCAGTGTCGCGCGACCGAACAGGAAAGGCCCCGGTTCGTTGGCAGCGGCGCGGCATTCAGCCCACAACGCGAGCATGCGTTCGATATCGACCTTCACTTCAGGCGGTACCGGACTCAGCGGTGCATCGCGACTGAGGTCGAACGGCATGTGATTGCGCATGGCGAAGAAACCGGCGTGCATCTGCGCACAAGCCGACCGCGCCTGGGCACGCGCACCGATATCGGTTGGCCAGAGACCGGCAAACTGTTCCGCCAGATATTCGGCAATCGCCAGCGAATCGGCGACGGTGCCGTGTGCGGTTTTCAGCAGCGGCACTTTGCCGGTCGGCGAATGCTTGAGCAGTTTCTCGCGGGTGTCGGGCTTGCCGAGTTTGATCAGTTCTTCGGTGTAGGCAGCGCCGGTCAGCTCAAGTGCCAGAGCCGCGCGCAGAGACCAGGAGGAAAGCAGTTTGTCGCCGATGATCAGGTGCAGGCTCATGGTTGGATGCCTTTTTGACAGAGTAACAAGCCAGAATCTCTAGCGTTTGTTCGTGCGTCATCGCGGGCAAGCCCGCTCCCACAGTGATCGCGTCGTACACATGATTTACTTAGAACGCGAAACCTGTGGGAGCGGGCTTGCCCGCGATGGGGTCCACTCGGTCTTACGTTCGGTACTCGGCGTTGATCTTCACGTATTCATGCGACAGGTCGGTGGTCCAGATGGTTTCGCTGCACTCGCCACGACCCAGCTCTATGCGGATGGTGATTTCTTCCTGCTGCATCACCGCCGAGCCCTGGGCTTCGGTGTAGGTCGCGGCGCGCGCGCCACGGCTGGCGATGCACACGTCGCCAAGGAACACGTCGATCTTGCTCACGTCCAGATCCGGCACACCGGCACGCCCGACTGCAGCCAGAATACGGCCCCAGTTCGGATCGGAGGCGAACAGCGCAGTCTTGATCAACGGCGAGTGCGCCACGGTGTAGCCGACGTCCAGGCATTCCTGGTGATTGCCGCCGCCATTCACTTCAACCGTCACAAACTTGGTCGCGCCTTCGCCGTCACGCACGATGGCCTGAGCGACGTCCATGCACACTTCGAACACTGCCTGCTTGAGCTTGGCGAACAGCTCGCCTTCCGCGCGGGTGATTTCCGGCAGCGCAGCCTTGCCCGTGGCAATCAGCATGCAGCAGTCGTTGGTCGAGGTGTCGCCGTCGATGGTGATGCGGTTGAACGACTTGTTAGCGCCATCAAGGATCAGGCTGTGCAGCACGTCGCGGGCGACTTTGGCGTCGGTGGCGATATAGCCAAGCATGGTCGCCATGTTCGGACGGATCATGCCGGCGCCTTTGCTGATGCCGGTGACAGTGATGGTCACGCCGTCGTGCTGGAACTGGCGGCTGGCGCCCTTCGGCAGCGTGTCGGTGGTCATGATGCCGGTGGCGGCAGCTTCCCAGTTGTTTTCCGACAGGTCATCCAGCGCCGCCTGCAGCGCGCCTTCGATCTTCTCGACCGGCAGCGGCTCGCCGATCACACCGGTGGAGTACGGCAGGATCTGCTCAGCAGCAACCCCGGTCAGCTCGGCCAGTTTGGCGGTGGTGCGCTCGGCGGCGGCCAAGCCCGGTTCGCCGGTGCCGGCGTTGGCATTGCCAGTGTTGGTCAGCAGGTAACGCACGGCATTCTGCACGCGCTGCTTGGCGAGAATCACCGGCGCTGCGCAGAACGCGTTCAAGGTGAACACGCCCGCGACGGTGGAGCCTTCGGCGCAGCGCATCACGACGACATCTTTGCGCCCCGGGCGCTTGATGCCGGCCGAGGCGATACCGAGTTCAAAACCGGCAACCGGGTGCAACGTTGGCAAAGGACCAAGACCAACAGCCATGAATGCGCTCCTTACTCAATGATGTCAGCACCGCCAATCAAAGCGGTGGTGATTTAAATGGCAAAACGCCGCGACGGCTGGTGCCGGTCGCGGCGCGGGTATTTCAGCGATTGGAACGGGTTTTACTGGATCTGCCCGTGGCAATGCTTGAATTTCTTGCCCGAACCGCAGTAGCACAGTTCGTTGCGGCCCTGGCGCTGTTCGGCACGCACCGGAGCAGTGGCGAGGGCCACATCGACCTCCTCACCAAGCAATTCCGGTTGCTCCAGACCTGGTGCTTCGGCGTGTTCGAACTGCATGCGCGCGGCCAGTGCTTCGGCTTCCTGACGCAGACGTTGTTCTTCTGCTTCCGGATCTTCGCGACGAACCTGAACGTGCGACAGCACACGGATCGAGTCGCGCTTGATCGAATCCAGCAGCTCGGAGAACAGCGTGAAGGATTCGCGCTTGTATTCCTGCTTCGGGTTCTTCTGCGCATAACCACGCAAGTGGATGCCGTGACGCAGATGATCCATGGTCGCCAGGTGGTCTTTCCACAGGTCGTCGAGTACACGCAGGACGATCTGCTTCTCGAACGAGCGCAGCGCGTCGGCACCGGCCTGATCTTCTTTCTCGTTGTACGCGGCCATCAGCTCGGTCATGAGCTTCTCGCGCAGGGTTTCTTCGTACAGGTGATCGTCTTCGTCGAGCCATTGCTGGATCGGCAGCGCCACACCGAAGTCGCTCTGCAGCGAAGCTTCCAGACCGGCGACGTCCCACTGCTCTGGCAGCGATTGCGGCGGAATGTGCGCGCTGACAGTCGCGTTGAGTACGTCCTGACGGAAGTCAGCGATGGTTTCGCCAATGTTGTCGGCGGCCAGCAACGTGTTACGCATGTGATAGATCACTTTACGTTGTTCGTTGTTGACGTCATCGAACTCGAGCAGTTGTTTACGAATGTCGAAGTTGCGGCCTTCAACCTTGCGCTGAGCCTTCTCGATGGCGTTGGTCACCATGCGGTGCTCGATCGCTTCACCGGACTGCATGCCCAGGGCTTTCATGAAGTTCTTCACCCGGTCAGAGGCGAAGATGCGCATCAGGCTGTCTTCCAGCGACAGGTAGAAGCGGCTGGAACCGGCGTCACCCTGACGACCGGCACGACCACGCAACTGGTTGTCGATACGGCGCGACTCGTGACGCTCGGAGGCGATCACCTGCAAGCCGCCGGACTCCAGCACTTGCTGGTGACGTTTCTGCCAGTCGGCCTTGATCTGGGCGATTTGCTCAGGGGTCGGGTTTTCCAGCGACGCGACTTCAACTTCCCAGTTGCCGCCCAACAGGATGTCGGTACCACGACCGGCCATGTTGGTAGCAATGGTCAACGCACCGGGACGACCGGCCTGCGCAATGATTTCGGCTTCTTTTTCGTGGAACTTGGCGTTCAGGACCTTGTGTTCGATGCCTTCCTTCTCGAGCAGACGTGACATGTGCTCGGAGGTTTCGATGGTCGCAGTACCCACCAGCACCGGACGGCCAGAGGCCATGCTTTCCTTGATGTCGTTGACGATCGCCGCGTACTTCTCTTCGGCGGTCAGGAACACTAGGTCGTTGTAGTCTTTACGCGCCAACGGCTTGTTCGGCGGAATGACCATCACGGCCAGACCATAGATCTGGTGGAATTCGAACGCTTCGGTGTCAGCGGTACCGGTCATGCCGGACAGCTTGTTGTACAGACGGAAGTAGTTCTGGAACGTGGTCGAAGCCAGAGTCTGGCTCTCGGCCTGGATGTTCAACTGTTCCTTGGCTTCGATGGCCTGGTGCAGGCCTTCGGACAGACGACGACCCGGCATGGTACGACCGGTGTGTTCGTCGACCAGTACCACCTGACCGTCCTGCACGATGTATTCGATGTTGCGATGGAACAGTTTGTGCGCACGCAGACCGGCGTAAACGTGGGTCAGCAGGCCCAGGTTGTGTGCCGAGTACAGGCTCTCGCCTTCGGCCAGCAGGCCGACGCCGGTGAGCATTTCTTCGATGAACTGGTGACCGGCTTCGTTGAGTTCGACCTGACGGGTCTTCTCGTCGATGGTGTAGTGGCCAGCCTTGGTGACTTCGCCTTCGACTTCTTCAACGTGCAGTTCCAGCTGCGGGATCAGTTTATTGATCTCCATGTACAGCTTGGAGCTGTCCTCGGCCTGACCGGAAATGATCAGCGGGGTACGTGCTTCGTCGATAAGGATGGAGTCGACTTCGTCGATCACGGCAAAGTTGAGTTCGCGCTGGAATTTTTCTTCCATGCTGAACGCCATATTGTCGCGCAGGTAGTCGAAACCGAATTCGTTGTTGGTGCCGTAGGTGATGTCAGCGGCGTAGGCAGCGCGCTTCTCTTCCGGCGGCTGGAACGGCGTCACGACGCCGACGGTCAGGCCGAGGAATTCATACAGCGGGCGCATCCAGTTGGCGTCCCGGCGGGCCAGGTAGTCGTTCACCGTCACAACGTGCACGCCCTTGCCGGACAGTGCGTTGAGGTAAACGCCCAGGGTTGCCACCAGGGTCTTGCCTTCACCGGTACGCATTTCGGCAATCATGCCTTCATGCAGGGTCATGCCGCCGACGAGCTGGACATCGAAGTGGCGCATGCCCATGACACGCTTGCCGGCTTCGCGGGCGACCGCAAAGGCTTCAGGCAGCAGTTTGTCGAGGGTTTCCCCTTTGGCGATGCGGGCCTTGAACTCGGCAGTCTTGGCACGCAATTGATCGTCCGAAAGGGCTACCATTTGCTCTTCGAAGGCATTGACGTGCTGGACCGTCTTGAGCATGCGTTTGACTTCACGCTCGTTCTTGCTTCCAAAAAGTTTCTTTAACAAAGGCGCAAACATATCGGCAGGATCTTCCACACTAAAGGGATGGAGGGCGGCCCCGTGAGTCGCCCGAGCAGCCCTCATGGCCGCATGCGAACGAGCATTCTACCCGGAAACGGTGGTGAGGAAAGTGGCGATGTTCCACGATACTGGCACGGCGCTGTTACGGGGCTCACTTAAAATAGGGGCGTTTTCTTCAACTTCAAGCTGTTTCAGAAAGAAGTTAGTCGTTGATTTAATGAGTAAACCGCCAGCAAAAGCAATGGGCGAGTGAGTTGGAGCCTTTCTGCTAACATGGCGACTCTGCAACTTCAGGTGTTCGATCATGGCATTCCGCCCTCTTACGGCCAGAGCACCCGCCGTTCTGCTGCGCGAAGCCCGGCCGCTTAAAGCCATCTTTGGTCATGCACAACGCCTCGGTCATCTGCAACGTCTGGTCGACAGTCAACTGCAACCTGCCGCTCGCGAACATTGCCTGGTGGCATCGTGGCGCGAAGGTCTGCTGCAACTGGTGGTGACCGACGGCCACTGGGCGACGCGCCTGCGCTACCAGCAAAAACGCCTGCAACGGCAATTGCAGATGTTCGACGAATTCGCCAATTTGACGCGAATCCAGTTCAAGGTGCGGCCGCCGACCCTACAACCGGGAGCGGCGACACACTCGATGGATCTGTCTACGGATGCGGCGGCGACCATTCAGTCCACCGCCGAAGGGATCAGTGATCCGAATTTGCGTGCGGCGCTTGAACGTCTCGCGGCACATGCCAAACCCAAATCCTGAAGCGCAAGATCAAAAGATCGCAGCCTTCGGCAGCTCCTACAAGGATTGCGTTTCATCCGCGGTAATCGGGTGAAATGCAATCCGTTGTAGGAGCTGCCGAAGGCTGCGATCTTTTGCTTTTAGCGGCGCTTGCTGCCGCCGAGCAATGAACCCATCAAACCGCGCACCAACTGTTTACCCAGCGAATTCGCCGCCTGGCGCATCGCCGACTTGAGCGCCTGCCCGGCCGCCGTGCCGAGGAATTCCCCGGCCTTGTCCGCCAGACTCGGTTCCTCAGCCGCCGGCTTACCCGGTGCCGCCTCGGCCTCCGGCGCCAGTCCTTTGCGCCCCATCAGGATTTCATAGGCCGACTCACGGTCAATCGGCTTGTCGTAACGGCCCTTGAACGGTGACCCGGCGATCAGCACTGTGCGCTCGGTTTCAGTCAACGGCCCGATCCGCGATTGCGGCGGCGCCACCAGCACGCGCTGGACCATCTCCGGCGTGCCTTTGTCCTGCAAGGTGCCGACCAGCGCCTCGCCGATGCCCAGTTCAGTCAGCACCGACAACGCATCGAACGCCGGATTCGGCCGGAAACCGTCCGCCACTGCGCGCAGGGATTTCTGCTCTTTGGCGGTGAACGCACGCAAGCCGTGCTGAATGCGCAGACCGAGTTGCGCCAGCACATCATCCGGCAAGTCGCCGGGTGACTGAGTGACGAAATACACGCCAACGCCTTTGGAACGAATCAAGCGCACCACTTGCTCCAGCCGCTCCTGCAATGCCTTGGGCGTATCAGCGAACAGTAAGTGCGCTTCGTCGAAAAACAGCGCCAGCAGCGGTTTGTCAGCATCGCCGCGCTCCGGCAGTTGTTCGAACAGTTCCGCCAGCAGCCATAGAAGGAAGGTCGCATAAACCTTCGGCGCTTCGTGCACCAGACGACTGGCATCGAGCAGATGAATCCGTCCACGCCCGTCAGCCGCCGGTTGCAGGATGTCTTCAAGTTGCAGCGCCGGTTCGCCAAACAAGGCTTCGGCGCCCTGCTGTTCCAGCGTCGCCAAGCGACGCAACAGCGCCTGACTGGAACCGGTGGTCATCAGCGCCGCATCCTCGCCGAGCATCTGCGGATTGTCCTTGAGGTGATTGAGCAGCGCCTTCAAGTCCTTCAGATCCAGCAGCAACAGCCCTTCGCGATCCGCCACTTTGAACGCCGCGTAGAGCGCGGCCTGCTGGCTGTCGGTCAACTCCAGCAGCGCACCGATCAGCAATGGGCCCATTTCGCTCAATGTCGTGCGTAACGGATGACCGGACTGCCCATGAATGTCCCACAAAGTCACCGGGTAGGCCTGTGGCTGATGATTGAGCCACGGCATGCCGGCGATACGCTCGGCGATCTTGCCCTGTGGATTACCGGCGGCGCCCAGGCCGCACAGGTCACCCTTGATGTCGGCGGCGAACACCGCCACTCCGGCGTCACTGAACGCTTCGGCCAGACGCTGCAAAGTGACGGTCTTGCCCGTACCGGTCGCGCCGGCCACCAGGCCATGACGGTTGGCCAGGCGCATGGCCTGGGCGATCGGTTGCCCGCCGAGATCGGCGCCGATGATGAGTTGCGATGAGTCAGGCATTTTGTCACCCAATGGTTAATCTTTGATCGAACATGGCCGATAGCTAAAGGTGAGAAACCAGATTGAAAACCAGTCGGACATTTCCCTAAGGAGAGACGGAAATATCAACTTGCTTTCACCCCTGCCCACATTGCGCGTCCTTATAAAAGCACGCCTTGGACAATAAGACCTTAGCGGAACCCCAAGCCATGAACAAAAACCTGCGCTTCAGCCATAAAATTTTGCTTGCCGCCGCTCTCATCGTCATTGCCGCCTTCGCCTCGTTCACGCTGTACAACGACTGGTTGCAACGCAACGCGATTCGCGAAGACCTGGACAATTACCTGACCGAGATGGGCGAAGTCACCGCCGACAACATCCAGACCTGGCTCAGCGGACGGATCCTGCTGATCGAGAACGCCGCACAGAATATCGCGGTCAACCCGGAATCATCCGTTGTCGCCAACCTGCTGGAACAGAAAGCCCTGACCTCGACGTTCATGGCTTCCTACCTGGGCGACGCCACGGGTCACTTCACCATCCGCCCGGACGTGAAGATGCCGGACGGTTTCGATCCACGCGTGCGTCCTTGGTATAAAGGTGCCGAATCCAGCAGCAGCCCGACCCTGACCGAACCCTACATCGACGCCGCCACCGGCCAGACCATCATTTCCATCGCCACCGCCTCGAAGAAAGCCGGCCAGAGCGTCGGTGTGGTGGGTGGCGATTTGAGCCTGCAAACCCTGATCGACACCCTCAGTGCCCGGGATTTCTCCGGCATGGGTTACGCCTTTCTGGTCAGCGCCGACGGCAAGATCCTTGTACACCCGGACAAGGCTTTGGTGATGAAATCACTCAAAGACGCCTATCCACAGGACACACCGCGCATCAGCAGTGACTTCAGTGAAGTCAGCGTCGACGGTAAAACGCGCATCGTGACCTTCACCGCGATCAAAGGCCTGCCGTCGGTAAACTGGTACATCGGTTTGTCGGTGGATAAAGACAAAGCCTTCTCGATGCTCAGCGAATTCCGCACCTCGGCGGTGATCGCCACGGTCATTGCAGTGGCGATCATCCTTGCCCTGTTGGGTATGCTGATCCGCATCCTGATCCAGCCGCTGCACGTGATGACCCGCGCCATGGAAGACATCGCCGACGGCGAAGGCGACCTGACCAAACGCCTGACCATCCAGAATCAGGATGAATTCGGCGTGCTCGGCACCGCGTTCAACCGTTTCGTCGAACGTATTCACGGCTCGATTCGGGAAGTGTCGTCGGCCACCGGACAGGTCAACGAAGTTGCTCTGCGGGTAGTCGCCGCGTCGAACTCGTCGATGTACAACTCCGACCAGCAAGCCTCGCGCACCAACAGCGTGGCCGCCGCGATCAACCAGCTCGGCGCCGCCGCCCAGGAAATCGCGCGCAACGCTGCACAAGCTTCGACTCAGGCCAGCGATGCGCGTGGTCTGGCGGAAGACGGCCAGCAAGTGGTGGATCGCAGCATCAAGGCAATGAATCAGTTGTCGAGCATGCTTAGCGCGTCGAGTAGCAACATCGAATCGCTGAACAGCAAAACCGTGAACATCGGCCAGATTCTTGAAGTGATCACCAGCATTTCCCAGCAAACCAACCTGCTGGCGCTCAACGCGGCGATCGAAGCAGCGCGCGCTGGTGAGGCTGGACGCGGCTTTGCGGTGGTGGCGGACGAAGTGCGCAATCTGGCGCATCGCACCCAGGAATCGGCGCAGCAAGTGCAGACCATGATCGAGGAGCTGCAGGTTGGCGCTCGCGAATCGGTGAGCACCATGAGCGAAAGCCAGCGTCACAGCCAGGACAGTGTGGAGATTGCCAACCTCGCCGGTGAGCGCCTGAACAGCGTGACCCAGCGGATTGGCGAGATTGACGGGATGAACCAGTCGGTGGCGACCGCGACCGAGGAGCAGACGGCGGTGGTTGAGTCGATCAATGTTGACATCACCGAGATCAATACGCTGAACCAGGAAGGGGTGGAGAACTTGCAGGCGACTTTGCGCGCATGTTCGGATCTGGAACAGCAGGCTTCGCGGTTGAAGCAGTTGGTGGGGAGTTTCCGCATTTAAGATCAAAATCAAGATCAAAAGCTCTCCCCCTCACCCCAACCCTCCCGAAACGTCGGACCGCCCCCAAGGGGGCGAGGGGGAAAGGGAGCAGATCTTCAAGCTGTTCAAAATCTGAGTTCGACTCAAGACTTTCAGGTCGATGTATTCATCCCAAACTCCACGGTCAGTCCCCTCTCCCTCCGGGAGAGGGCTAGGGTGAGGGGCTTGGCGTCCCAAAACCCACCACACCACCCTCTGGCACACCACAACCCGCCCATCCCGCCCCAAACCCCAACCGAACATCTATTCTGGATAAAGGTCAACCAAGGGAGATCAACCAGCGGAGGGATGTTCACCGTGCACATTGCCGACATCACCATGTTCTACGCCCCGGCCAGCGGCGGCGTGCGCACTTATCTGGATGCCAAGCATCGACGCCTGACCAGCAAACCCGGAATCCGCCACAGCCTGCTGATCCCCGGCGCACATCTGGCGGAACAGGACGGCGTGTACTCGGTTCCCGCGCCCGCCCTGCCGTTCGGTAAGGGTTATCGCTTCCCCCTGCGTCTGGCACCGTGGCGCAATGTGTTGCAGGATTTGCAGCCCGATCTGATTGAAGTCGGCGATCCTTACCTCACGGCGTGGGCCGCACTGGATGCGCGACGGCAACTGGATGTGCCGGTGATCGGCTTTTATCACTCCGATCTGCCGCTGTTGATCAGCAATCGAATGGGCCAGTGGGTCACGCCAAACATCGAGGCATATGTGCGCAAGCTCTACGGCAATTTCGACAGGGTGCTCGCGCCGAGCCGGGTCATGGCCGACAAACTGTCCGGGCTGGGCGTACGCAATGTGTTCGTGCAACCGCTGGGCGTCGATCTGCAAACCTTCCACCCAGACGCCCGCGATCCCGGCCTGCGCGCCGAGCTGGGCATCAGCGAGGACACGCACCTGCTGATCTTCGCCGGGCGTGGTTCCAAGGAGAAAAATCTGCCGGTGTTGCTCAAGTGCATGCAGCGCCTCGGCCCGCGTTATCACTTGCTATTGGTCGGCTCATCGATGCCGGCGGCGGTACCGGATAACGTCACTGTGATTGGAGAATTCTGCCCGGCCGCGCAAGTCGCGCGCCTGCTGGCCAGTGCCGATGCCTTGCTGCATGCCGGTGATCAGGAAACTTTCGGGCTGGTGATCCTTGAGGCCATGGCCTGCGGGATTCCAGTGGTAGCCGTCGCAGCAGGTGCGTTTGAAGAAATTGTCAGCGAAGACTGCGGCCTGCTCTGCGCGCCGAACAATCCGCAGGCGATGGCTAATGCCGTGCGTGAGTTGTTCAGTCGCGGCGCCGGACAAATGGGCCGTCAGGCGCGCCAGCACGTCGAACGGACTTACGCGTGGGACACGGTGGTCGACAGTTTGCTCGGGCACTATCACGCAGTGCTCGGCAATGCCCTGCCGCAGGTGGCCAATGGTTGAATCTGCCGAGCGGCGCGCCCTGTTGCTGGTGTTGCACGACGTTGCGCCCTCGACGTGGGCGGATTATCGGCCCTTCGTCGAAGCGGTCGACCAGTTGGGCGACGTGCCCATGACCTGGTTGGTAGTGCCAGACTTTCATCGCCGGAATGCACTCGGTGAGCACGCTGATTTCCGTCGTTTGCTCAGCGAACGCGTCCGCCGTGGCGATGAGTTGGCGCTGCATGGTTATTTCCATGACGACGACGGCCCGGCGCCAACCACACTTCGCGACTGGTTCATGCGGCGGATTTACACCCATGAAGGCGAGTTCTTCCAGCTGTCGCGCGAAGCCGCCCTCGCCCGCCTGCACGCCGGCATCGAAATCTTCCGCCAGTTCGACTGGCCGTTGCACGGCTTTGTCGCGCCGGCGTGGCTGATGAGCGACGGCACGCGCCAGGCCCTGCGCGAACTGCCACTGCGTTACACCAGTGACCCCCAACATATTTATCGCCTGCCGGACTTTGCCGCCATCGACGCCCCCGGACTGGTGTGGAGCGCCCGCAGCGCCTGGCGCCGAGGGTTGTCGAAGATCCTCAGTGATCAGCGCGCACAGCGTTGGCGTCAGGCACCGGTGATTCGCCTCGGCCTGCACCCGGTGGACATGCGCCACCCGTTCGCCCGAAACTATTGGCTGCAAACTCTTAAACGTCTGTTAGCCGAAGGCCGAGTACCGATGACCAAGATTGACTGGCTGGCGCAACAGCGCGAGCAATTGGAACGTGTCGCATGAGTCGCGGCATTCTGTTGCTGATCGGCCTGCTTGCGGCGGTGTTGATTCCGTCGTTGCTCGGCGGTGGCGAGACCTGGACTCGGCTGCGTGCCTTTCCGCTGTCGTGGCTGCTGATCATGTTCGGCATGATTCTGTTGTGCTGGGGCATCAACACCTTGCGCCTGCGTCTGCTGCTGGGTGATCAGCGCGAAAAGGTCACGCCACTGAAAAGCCTTGGCGTGGTGATGGCCGCCGAATTCGCCTACTGCGCCACACCCGGCGGCAGTGGCGGGCCGTTGACGATCATGGCGCTGCTGGCACGCAGCGGCGTGCGGCCGGCGCGCGGCAGTGCGGTATTTGCGATGGATCAGTTGAATGATCTGCTGTTCTTTCTCTGCGCCCTGAGCGGGATTCTGATTTACGCGTTGTTCCAGCACATCAGCGACCGCATGGAATGGCTGCTG
This sequence comes from Pseudomonas sp. P4795, assembly GCF_048822895.1. Taxonomy (NCBI): domain Bacteria; kingdom Pseudomonadati; phylum Pseudomonadota; class Gammaproteobacteria; order Pseudomonadales; family Pseudomonadaceae; genus Pseudomonas; species Pseudomonas sp. P4795. The sequence continues at coordinate 602,310 of NZ_JBMFBT010000002.1, forward strand.
ATGGTCAGCGCGGTGTCGCTGTTCGGCGGTCTGTTCAGTTGTGTGCTGGTGGCGCGTTATCACCGTGCGCTGATTCGTTTGAGCGGCCGGCTACTGGCGCGGATCAACGTACAGCTCAACACCCGCCGGCGCTGGGCGCGCAAGTTGCTGCATTTTCTTGCGGCGTTCACCGACACACTGAAGTTGCCGTGGCAGACCTTGATCAAGGTGTTTGCCCTGACCTGCGTGCATTGGTTGCTGCGCTACAGCGTGCTGTATCTGGCGTTGCGCGGACTGGGCGCGGATTTGCAGTGGGCCTGGAGTTTTCTGATCCAGATGCTTTCGCTGGGGGCCGGGCAATTCAGTCTGTTGCCGGGCGGCGCGGGGGCGGCGGAGTTGACGTCGGCAGCGCTGCTGGCGCCGATGGTGGGCAGTTCGACCGCTGCGGCGGCGATTCTGATCTGGCGGGTGGTGACGTATTACTTCTATCTGCTGGTCGGCGGGCCGGTGTTTCTGTTGATGCTTGGGCGACCGTTGCTCAAGAAGTTGCTGAAGGTGCGTCAGGCTTAGGCGGGTCTTCGTTGAGTTGTTGCCACAACTCGGCGGCGCCGGGGAATTCGGTGCCGTCGTCCGGGGTCATGTCTTGCGGATCATAGCGACTGAGGCAACCTTCACCGAGGGTCGCAGGGGCTTTGGAGGTGGCTTTGTCCAGTGGATCGGTCATGGTCTATCTCCGCAAATCTGCGATCGTTGCCACGCGGTGCATGGCAACGACCCCGTCGACTATCAGAACACCACAGTCTTGTTGCCGTGCACCAACACGCGGTCTTCGAGGTGATAACGCAGACCACGGGCCAGCACCATTTTCTCGACGTCACGGCCGAAACGCACCATGTCTTCGATGCTGTCGCTGTGGCTGACACGCACCACGTCCTGCTCGATGATCGGGCCGGCATCCAGCTCTTCGGTCACGTAATGGCAGGTCGCGCCGATCAGCTTCACGCCACGCATCGACGCCTGATGGTACGGCTTGGCACCGACGAACGACGGCAGGAAGCTGTGGTGAATGTTGATCACCTTGTGCGCGTACTCGCTGCACAGCGCCGGTGGCAGGATCTGCATGTAGCGCGCCAGCACCACCACTTCGGCATCGTGCTGCTTGACCAGACGCGAGACTTCGGCGAACGCCGGTTCCTTGTCCTGCGGATTGACCGGGACGTGGTAGTAAGGAATGCCGTGCCACTCGACCATGCTGCGCAGGTCATCGTGGTTGGAAATCACGCAGGAGATTTCGCAATCCAGCTCGTCGCTGTGCCAGCGGTGCAGCAAGTCAGCCAGGCAGTGCGATTCGCGGCTGGCCATCAGCACCACGCGCTTTTTCTGCTCGGTGTCGGTGATGCGCCAGTCCATCGAGAACTCTTCGGCGATGGGTGCAAACTTCTCGCGCAAAGTCTCGATACCGAAAGGCAACGAGTCGGCACGAATTTCGTGACGCATGAAAAACCAGCCAACCTGATTGTCCGAATGGTGGCTCGCTTCGGTGATCCAGCCGTTGTGGGACGCCAGAAAGTTACTGACTTTGGCAACGATGCCAACGCGGTCCGGGCAAGAAATCACCAGCCGAAAGGTGCGCATGAGGGGGAAACTCCAGAACTTCGCAAAGGCCGCCATTCTAGCGACTGCGCAGCAAAACTGCAGTATTGATGCGCGCCAAGCCTTTGGCTGGCCTTGCTGAAGATTTTTTGACGGCGATCCACGCCAGAATGCTGGCGCAGCAATAGCCATGCGCGACCTACTCAATGTGAATATGTGTGAAGACTGCATCACATATTTAACTGAATATTCAATTCGAAGCTCTTTTACGTAACTAATTTAAATAAAAACCCCGGCTAAATGTTTACTTGATGAAACAGCCTGACTATTATTGCGGCACTGTCCCTGCCATCGCGCAAACCACACATAAGGTAGTAATCATGTCCTTGATCAACGAATATCGCGCCACAGAAGAAGCGATCAAAGAGCTGCAAGCCCGTTTGAAGAACCTGTCGCAAGACGACAAACTGCAAACCGAGCTGGAATTTGAAGGCAAACTGCGCACCCTGATGGGCGAATACTCCAAGTCGCTGCGTGACATCATCGCGCTGCTGGACCCAGAGTCCAAATCCAAAGCTCCACGTGGCGGCGCAGTAAAAACTACCGGCACCAAGCGTGCTCGCAAAGTTAAGCAGTACAAAAACCCGCACAACGGCGAAGTCATCGAAACCAAAGGTGGCAACCACAAGACTCTGAAAGAGTGGAAAGCCAAGTGGGGCGGTGACGTGGTTGAAGGCTGGGCTACCCTGCTGGGCTAAGCCGCACCCCTCGTCGCAGACTTGTCCGCGACGCAAAAGAAACGCCAGCAACGCTGGCGTTTTTTTATGCCTGAAATTCAGCCCCCTTCATATTCGAATTCAAAGGCTCAAACGTTTGCGCAATGCCTGAACATAATTGTCCCACTCATTGAGCACTGCACTTTGTGCAGGTGTCGCATTTGCCAGCCATTGCTGCGCGGCCTCTGCAAAAGAATCGAGGGTATTAGGTGCCCCCCATTCAGGTGCCGACAAACGCTGTCGACAAAAGATTCTCCAGCGCTCTTGCTCTGCAGAATTCAACGTATCCGCAAAGTTGCGTGCGCGATATCGAAAGAGTAATTCAGGCAAACGTTCGTCATCGAACGGCCATTGCTCTTGCGCTAATTGCTCAGGATCAGCCGTCCTCACTTGCTCACACAGACGCCGATCACGGTCACCAATAAATCCGTCATACAACTGTTGTTCCGGATCTTCGCTCTGGGTGAAATCTTCACGGGTATAAATCGCCGCGACTTTATCTTTCCAGATTGCCGGTGCGTCACTTAGTCGCAATGCCCGCGCCTGATACAGCGCCATATCCAGTCCAAGTCTTTGCTGATCGTCCGCCCGTAACACGGACAGCGGCGCCACCACCGGGCACTTGTTGATATGAATAAGTTTGAGCGGTACCGGTAATTCGCCTTCGGCCAGTTGCTCGCGACGGGTGTAGAGACGCTGGCGCAGGGTCTCCGCATCCAGATCGAGCAGCCCCTGCGGATCGAGGTGCAGATCGCAGACGATCAGTGCGTTTTTATTGCGCGGGTGCCAGGCCAGCGGCAACACCACGCCAACATAACTGCGCGCCGCCGAGAAGCGTCCGGAAATATGCACCATAGGCTGCAACAGGCGAATCTGATCCATGACCTTCTGCTTGCTGCGCAATTGAAACAGCCAGTCGTACAACTTGGGTTGTTTCTCGCGGATCAAGCGCGCCAAAGCGATAGTTGCGCGCACGTCCGACAGCGCTTCGTGAGCATGCCCGTGATCGATGCCATTGGCGGCAGTCAGGCGCTCGAGCTTGAGCGTGACCTTGCCTTCGTCATCCGTCGGCCACACCAAGCCGTCGGGGCGCAGCGCGTAAGCGGCACGCACCACATCGATCAGATCCCAACGGCTATTGCCGCTCTGCCACTCGCGGGCGTACGGATCGAAAAAATTGCGATACAGGCTGTACCGCGTCATCTCGTCGTCAAAACGCAAAGTGTTGTAGCCAGCACCGCAAGTGCCGGGGGTAGCGAGCTGGGCGTGAATGCGCGTCATGAAATCGGCTTCGCTCAAACCCTCGGCGGCCAGTCGGCTCGGGGTGATACCGGTGATCACACATGCCGCCGGGTGCGGCAGGATGTCTTCGCTGGGCTGACAATAGAGATTGACCGGCGTGTCGATCTCGTTGAGTTCGTGGTCGGTGCGAATCCCGGCGACCTGCAAAGGGCGATCGCAGCGCGGATTGATGCCGGTGGTTTCGTAGTCGTACCAGAAGATGGAAGTCACGGGCGGTTCCTGAACTGAAGATCGGCGAAGTCTAGGCGCTCGGGCGGTGTCGCGGCCAGCGCAGCATCATTCAGGCACAGTTGGTTGAAAGCTGTGTATTACATAGTTATGTCGTTTCCCCCCGTGAGGCTGCTAGCATCGGTCGCACTCGTATCCGATCCGGCCACCTGTCAGGTAGACCATGCTCGAGCACACAGCACCGCCAGGGAAAGCACCGCTGATCACGCCGCTGGACACGCGGCACCAGGTCGAAACGCCGGAAGGCATCGACCTGCCGCTGCGTCCGGCCGGGCTGATGGTGCGCGCTCTGGCCTTCACGATTGATCTGGGATTGCGCGGGATCATCCTCGGCGTGTTGTTCATCGCACTGGCGTTGCTCGGCAAACTCGGCCTCGGACTCGGTTCGCTACTGCTGTTCGCGGTGAGCTGGTGGTACATGGTGTTGTTCGAAGTGCTGCGTCAGGGGCGTTCGCCGGGCAAGCAATGCATGGGCCTGCGCGTGGTGCATGACGATGGCACGCCAGTCGGCTGGTCGGCTTCGCTGCTGCGCAATCTGCTGCGCTTCGTTGACCTGATGCCGTTCGGCTACTTCCTCGGCGCAATCAGTTGCCTGCAACATCCAGCCTTTAAACGCCTTGGCGATATCGCCGCCGGTACGCTGGTGGTTTACAGCGAACGCCCGCTCAGCCGTCCGCACTTGCCTGAAGCCGAACCTCGGCGTGCGCCAATCCCGTTGACCTTGAGCGAGCAACGCGCGCTGCTTGGATTCGCCGAGCGCCAGAGTGAGTTGTCGCCCGAGCGAGTCAAAGAACTCGCCGCCCTGCTCGCCCAGCCGCTGCACATCAGCGCGCCAAAAGCCGTGGCCGAGCTCAACGGCATCGCCCGTGGCCTGTTGGGGCCGACATGAAGCAGAGCCTTTTCGAAAACCGCCACAAGGCCGAATGGGAGCGTTTTGCGCTGGCTCTCGAACGTCTCGAGCGCGGCAAGGACACTGCGCAAGTCGCCGCTTTTCCCAAAGCCTATCGTCGACTTTGCCAGCATCTGGCTCTGGCGCAGGAACGTGGCTACAGCAGTTTTCTGATCGACTCGTTGCAGCAGCAGGTGCTGCGCGGCCATCAGCAGCTGTACCGGCATCGCAGCCAACTCGGCGCCAATCTGTTGGGCTTCATTCTCGGTGGGTTTCCCAGACTGGTGCGCGAAGAATGGCGCTTCGTGCTCGCCTCCGCTGTGCTGTTTTTTGGCAGCCTGATCGGTTTCGGTGTGCTGGTTTATCTGTTCCCGGAGCTGATCTACAACCTCATCCCCGCCGATCAGGTGCGCGAGATGCAGGGCATGTACGACCCGGTCGCCGGCCATCTCGGGCGCTCGGCCGAACGTGCCGCCAGTGAAGACTGGGTGATGTTCGGCTACTACATCATGCATAACATCGGCATTGCCTTTCAGACCTTCGCCGGGGGATTGCTCGCAGGCGTGGGCAGCGCGTTTTTCCTGTTCTACAACGGTTTGATGATCGGCGCGCTGGCCGGGCATCTGACAGAGATCGGTTTTGGCCAGACGTTCTGGTCGTTCGTGATCGGGCATGGTGCGTTCGAGCTCACAGCGATTGCGCTGGCCGGTGCGGCGGGTTTGAAACTCGGTTGGGCGTTGATTGCACCGGGACGGCTGACGCGTGGCGAAGCGCTGAGACGTGCGGCACGCCAGAGTGTGTTGCTGGTGTGCGGGGTCATGCTGTTTCTGTTGATCGCGGCGTTTATCGAGGCCTATTGGTCGTCGCGCAGCGCGGTCACGCCACTGACCAAATATCTGGTCGGTGCCGCTCTGTGGCTGAGTGTGGCGATCTATCTGCTGTTCGCCGGAAGGACTCGCCATGCGCCTGAGTGATGCGACCGTGGTGATCCGCCCGCGCACATCCTGGGAAGCCATGGACCTCGGCGTACTCATGAGCCAGCAGCATCGGCGCCTGTTGATGACCAGTTGGGCGATTGTCACTTTGCCGCTGTTCGCTCTTTTGACTACGTTGTTGTGGGAATCACCGTCGCTGGCGTTGTTGATTTTCTGGTGGCTGAAACCGGCATACGAACGTTTGCCGTTGTACATCCTGTCCAAATCCCTGTTCGGCGAAACGCCCACATTGAAACAGGCGTTGCGCGAATGGCCGCGTCTGCTCAGGCCGCAATTGCTCGCCAGCCTGACCTGGCGTCGCTTCAGCCTGAGCCGCAGCTTTCTGTTGCCAGTGCTGCAACTCGAAGGCCTCGACGGCGATGCGCGCCAGCAACGCTTGCAAGTCTTGCTGCAACGCAATGCCGGGGCTGCGCAATGGCTGACGGTGATCGGTGCGCATCTGGAAAGCGCGTTGTGGATCGGCCTGATGGTGCTGTTCTACATGCTCCTGCCGCAGCAGATCGAAACCGACTGGGACTGGCAAAGCCTGATCCTCGCCGCCGACCACGACTGGGCTTGGCTGGAGCATCTGACCAATGCTTTCTATGCGCTGGTGCTGGTGATCTGGGAGCCGATCTATGTCGCCTGCGGATTCAGTCTGTATCTGAACCGGCGCACGCTGCTGGAAGCGTGGGACATCGAGCTGGTGTTCCGCCGCTTGCGCCAGCGCCTGAACAGCAGCGCACTCGGTTTGCTGCTGGTGGTGTGTCTGCTGTTGCCGGGCGTGCCGTCGGCATGGGCCGATGAGTCGGCGATTGCACCGGACGCCCCGCGACTTTTGAACCAGCCGCTGACCAGCCAGGCGTCGCGCGACAGCATCAAGGCAGTGCTGGAACAGCCGCCGTTCAAGAACAAGGAAACCGTCACCCGTTATCGTTTTGGCGAAGATCCGGCGACCCCGGCCAAGGCAGGCGAAGCAGGTGAAGCGCCGCAGTGGTTGAAAACCCTGCTCGGCTGGCTCGACGGCAAGCATCTTGATGGCTTGGCCAGGGTGATTGAAATACTGCTGTGGGGCGCGGTGATTGCTGCGCTCGGCTGGTTGATCTGGCGCTACCGCGAGTTTGTGCGAGCGTTTGTCAGCCGCCGTCCGCGCTTGCCCGAGCGTGTGAAAAGACCGGTTCCCCAACAAGCCTTTGGTCTCGATCTGAACCGCGAAACCTTGCCCGCCGACATCGCCGCCCACGCCGAACAACTCTGGCACACCGAACCTCGGGCGGCACTGGGTCTGCTCTATCGCGGGCTGCTCAGCCATTTGCTGCACGACTTCGACATGACGTTGAAACCCGCCGACACCGAAAGTCAGGTACTGGCGCATGTCGAACAATTGCAGCGTCCGGAACTGCTCGCCTTCAGCCGCAACCTCACCGGCCACTGGCAGAACATGGCTTACGGACATCGAGTGCCAGCGGCGCATCTGCGCGAAGAGTTATGTAACGGCTGGCGCGCGTTGTTCGGCCCCGGAGCCGTCCGTTGAACCGGCGCACGCTGTGGATCGTCGGCGCATTGCTCGTTGCGCTGCTGGGCGCTTTGAGCGTTTTCCTTTACCTCAAGGCCACGCCTTACGAAGAAGTTATCGACCATGGCCCCTCGCCCGCCGCGCAGGCCAATCCTTATCTGGCGGCAGAAATGTTTTTGCGTGAGCGCAGCCTCAAGGTTGATCACGCCGAAAGCCTCAGCGTGCTGCCCGACATCGATCCGCGCCAACACACGTTATTGCTGTTCAACGACCGCTCGCGGATGACCCCGCGCCAGGTCGACCAAGTGCTGAACTGGGCACGCGCCGGTGGCCGACTGGTGTTCGTCGCCGAATCGATCTGGGATGAGAAAACCGGCCAGAGCAACGACCTGCTGCTCGACCGCGTGCAACTGCATCAATCCATGAGCAAGGATCTGAAAGATCCACCCGCCGATGCCGGCGACGACCCCTACCCGAAACTGACCAAGCTGTATCTGGAGGACGAGGACGCGCCCGCCTACGCCGGTTTTGATACGGCGTTCCATCTCGACGATCCGAAAAACCTCGCTCAGGCCTGGGCCAACAGCGCCAAGGCCACGCACATGATGCAACTGGCCTACGGTCTCGGCTCGATCACCGTGGTCACCGATGCCGAGCTGTGGAAAAGCGCCGCCATCGCCGAGCACGACAACGCCTGGCTGCTCTGGTATCTGAGCGCCGATACCGACGTCACGCTGCTGTTCAACACTGAGCACGACAGTCTGCTGACTCTGCTTTGGCGCAACTTCCCGCAAGCCATCGTTGCCCTGCTCGCGTTGATCGGCCTGTGGCTGTGGCACGTCGGCGTACGCCACGGCCCGGTTCAGGTACCCGCACCGAGCGGCCGTCGACAACTGATGGAGCACCTGCGCGCCAGTGCCGATTTCATCTTGCGGCACAACGGCCAGCACACGCTGCTGCAAGCCTTGCAGCAAGATGTCTTGCGCCGCGCCCGTCATCGTCATCCCGGATTCGACCAATTGAACGTTGCCGAACAATGGCTGGTGCTGTCGCGCCTGACCCGGCAACCGACCCGCGCCATCAGCCAGGCCCTGAGCCCGGCGCCGAAAAAGCGCTTGTCCAGCGCTGAATTCTGCCGCCAGGTCGCCCACCTGCAAACCTTGAGGAACGCTTTATGAGTGAGATCGAACCCGGTTCGCCGAGCCACGCCGCCCAGCAGCGGCAGCGCGCCAGCCAACTCGCACAAGCGGTACGCGGCGAATTGCAGAAGGCGCTGATCGGCCAGAACAGCGTGATCGATGACGTGCTGACCGCGCTGATTGCCGGTGGCCATGTGCTGCTCGAAGGCGTTCCCGGCCTCGGCAAAACCCTGCTGGTGCGTGCACTCGCCCGTTGCTTCGGTGGTGAGTTCGCACGCATCCAGTTCACCCCGGATCTGATGCCCAGCGACGTCACCGGCCACGCGGTGTACGACCTGAAAACCGAGCAGTTCAAGCTGCGCAAAGGCCCCCTGTTCACCAACCTTTTGCTGGCCGACGAGATCAACCGCGCCCCGGCCAAGACACAAGCCGCATTGCTCGAAGCGATGCAGGAACGCCAGGTGACCCTTGAAGGCAAGGCCCTGCCGATTGCGCAACCATTCATGGTGCTCGCCACGCAAAACCCGATCGAACAGGAAGGCACTTACCCGCTGCCGGAGGCCGAACTCGACCGTTTCATGCTCAAGGTGCGCATGGACTACCCGGACGCCGATCAGGAACTGGACATGGTGCGTCAGGTCAGCCGCTCGACCCGCGCCGACATGCTCGACGTGCAACCGTTGCGCACGGTGTTGCAGGCCAAAGACGTGCAGGCCCTGCAACGCATCGCCAGTGACTTGCCGCTCGACGATCAAGTGCTCGATTACGCCGTGCGTCTGGCGCGCAGCACCCGCACCTGGCCGGGCCTGACCCTCGGGGCCGGGCCACGCGCCTCCATCGCACTGGTGCGTTGCGCCCGCGCCCGCGCCTTGCTGCGCGGTGGCGAATTCGTGATTCCCGATGACATTAAAGGCTGCGCACTGGCCGTATTGCGCCATCGCGTACGCCTGGCTCCGGAGCTGGACATCGAAGGGTTGCAAGTCGATCAGGTATTGCAGCAATTGCTCGACCAAATCCCGGCACCGCGCCTGTGAAACCCTCGCGGCTGTTGATGATCTGGCTGGCGATCCTGCTCGCCATCGGCATTGTGCTCGGCAGTTTGCAGGCGCTGGATGTCGAGGTGCCTGCAACGCTGTTGTCGATCAACTGGGGTCTGCTGCTCGCGCTATTGGCACTGGCAACGCTCGACGCCGTACGCCTGAAACGCCTGCCCTCGCCGCGCGTGCAACGGCAGATGCCCGGCAGCCTGGCACTCGGTCGCTGGAGCGAAGTCCGGCTGGCAGTCGAACACGATTACCCCCAGCCACTGGACGTCACGGTCTATGACCACGTACCCGACGGCCTCAGCTTCGAAAACCTGCCGCTCTCCACCGAGCTGCAACCCGGCCAACGCAGCCTGATCGGCTACCGCCTACGCCCAATCAAACGCGGGCACTTCACGTTCAATCACTGCGAAATCAACCTGCCCAGTCCCTTGGGTTTATGGTCGGGCAAACGCCTGCTGAACATCACCGACCAGACCCGCGTCTACCCCGACTTCGCCCGCCTGTACGGCGGCCAGTTACTGGCGGTCGACAACTGGCTCAGCCAGCTCGGCGTACGTCAGCGCCAGCGTCGCGGTCAGGGTCTGGAATTTCATCAACTACGCGAATTTCGTGAAGGCGACAGCCAACGCCAGATCGACTGGAAAGCCACCGCCCGCCATCGCACACCGATTGCGCGTGAATATCAGGACGAGCGTGATCAGCAGATTATTTTCATGCTCGATTGCGGGCGACGGATGCGCAGTCAGGATGGCGAGCTGGCGCATTTTGATCATGCGTTGAATGCGTGTTTGCTGTTGAGTTATGTGGCGTTGCGGCAGGGGGATGCGGTGGGGTTGTGCACCTTTGCCGGCGATCGGCCGCGTTACATCGAACCGGTCAAAGGCACGGGACAGCTAAAAACGTTGCTCAACAGCGTTTACGATCTTGAAAGCACGCAACGCCCCGCCGATTACCCGGCTGCGGTGACTCAACTACTGGCCAGACAAAAACGTCGGGCACTGGTGGTGCTGGTGACCAACCTGCGCGATGACGACGATGAAGAACTGCTCAGCGCCGTCAAACGCCTGAGTCAACAGCACCGCGTATTGGTCGCGAGCCTGCGCGAAACCGTGCTCGACGACCTGCGCCAGCAACCCGTGCAAACGCTGGACGACGCACTGACGTACTGCGCCAACGTCGACTATCTCAACGGCAGCGCGCAACAGCATGAGCGGTTGAGTGCTCAGGGTGTTGCGGTGGTGCAGGCCCCGCCCAAGGCGTTGGGGCCAGAGCTGGTGACGCGCTATCTCACTTGGAAGAAGGCCGGCGCTTTTTAGCTTGCTTCGATGCCGGAGCGGGCGGTGTTGGCCCCAGAGAGACATGATTTGCAGGAGACTGATTCATCAGTTTGTTCGCCGACAGTACCAGGGAGTAAGTCCCCCCGGCGGTTGCGTTGGTGATAAGTGTCCAACTCAACCCCAAGCCAGTTATTGACAATGGCTGACCCAGCGCAGGGCTCACGCTGGTAATGCCCAACTCAGTCAGCGACGATTCGCCAACGACGCCCAACCTAAATTGATAATTCAGTAAGTCACTACCCGCAGCGACTTTCAATGTAACGGAGTGCGATTGCGCCGATCGTGGAAACACACTTTTCGCTCCCCAGGCCCCCGCGTTAGCTGTATCTGTATTGAGCGTAAGGCTGGCGTCGTTCCAGATACCTGCCTTCACCACCGGAAACTCGAAGGTATGTGAGGCAGCCCTCGACTTACTGCCCTCAACCAATGCCGTCACCTGCGTTTTACCCTGCGCCGTGGCCTTGAAGACAAACTCTGCCATCCCCTCGCTATCAGTCACCACTCGCACCTGAGTCTGCCCTGGCTGGGTCTCGAACAGCACACTCACGTTTTCCGCAGGCATGCGCGTGCGCTTGGCTACTCTGACGGCCATACGCACGGACTGTCCGACTTCAGGATGATACGCAGGATCGAATACCTGAATAATCCCATCCGTAACACGTTGTCCCTTGATTATGGCTGGCATGACTTTGTCCTTTTCCTTGTTCTTTTTCGGCACGGTGGGAATGGATGGAGTGACGTTCTGGCTGGTTCCAATGACCTTGAGGGTGAAGGTCTTGACTGGGGGCGTTGCGTCATAAGGGCTTAGGGCCGTAGCGAGGACCTGGAATTCTCCCGGTGCGAGGGCCTTGAACGCGTACTGGGCATCGCCCGCCTCATTGGTGCGGGACGTTTTGACATCGCCGGCATTCACAAATGTCACCGGCACGCCCGCCACTGGCAGATTGGAGTAATACGACGTGGCATTCAGATACAGCCGAACTGATTCATTCACCTGCAAGTCGAGATTAGGTTCCTCGACATGCGAAACAATTCGGTTGTGATCCAGCGGCACGCCGTACAGCGGGTAGCTGAAAAAACTGTCTTCGAGAGACAACCCAATGCCTTGATTGCCTTTCTGGGTGCTGGCGCGGGCGTCGAGGTCCCAGACCTTTCCGGAGCTAGGGACGGGGAGCTGATTCTCGGCCGTCAGTTTCATCTGCAGATCGTCGCCAACTTGCAACTGCCCAGTCATCGTGAGTCCGACCATCGGGCTATTTGGCAGAGGCACTATTCGCAGCCTGTGGAGCCCGCCAAGGCAGGCCCAAATCGAATCTCCGGCAAGCAAAACCCGGTCGTCAAATGTGGGGGTCGCTTCTTCCGCCAGCACTGTCGAGAGCAATCTGCCCACCTGCTCATCGGGGTCGAGTTTAAAGTCCGGATCCAATGAATGGTGGTTCACTTGCACACGGAACATGCCGCTGATCGGCGAGGTAGAACTGACCATGTAGGTCAGCCCGTCCGCGGTCATCTGGCGTGGCGTGGCCCCTTCAGGATCCATAACAAATTGCAGATCATCCCCAGTCTCACCGCTCAGCTCTACGGAGATGACTTCACCTATCAGGAGCTCGCCGCGCGGCTCGATTTTCAGTTCTACTGCGTCGGTATTGCGAAAGCACAGCAGTCCCACGGAGCCCTGCTTGCGACCATCAAGCGTCAACTCCGCCAGTACGGCCCAAGCGCTTTCGTCAAACACCGTATATTCATATCGGTGCAGGCAATCGACTCCATCGTATGGATTGGCGATTTTTACACTGGTCCATGCGGGGCCGGCGGCGCCTGGTTTGAACGCGTTAATGATGTTCCCGGCAGGACCCGCCAGTTCCGGAACTTCTGCTGCGCCGTTGTCACTCCAGTGAGTAAGCGTATTTGGAAGGCCTCCCACGCCTGGCACTCGCGATTGGATCAGGGCGGAGAACCGGACTTCGGTCCCCCCCTCCACAGGAAATCTGGTCAACACCTTTGGCTCGACGATCTCTTTCCAATTGTGGTCCAGATCCACTGTCAGCCGGGGAGAGGGCTCGAGCAATTTCACGCACTTGAGCGACACCGTGAACTCGCCATTCCTGCGGTTTTCGCAAGCCAGGCGCCACGACGCGCTATTCCCGACGACTTGCTGTGTACGGTTAATATCAGGCGTAAAAACAACACCGACTTCCCCTGGCGTGACAACGCTTTCGGACAGCATCGTTACATCGGTCGTGTCCAGAATATTGTCTGCAAGCAACAGCTCGAGATCATGGGTGGCACCGCGATTGAGGTAAATTGTCCCGCTACCCCAGCCAAGCTCTCGAAGCACATCCAGTTTCACTTTGGCAGTCGTCCATGGATCACTTTGGATCGGCTGGACGATGAACGTGTATTCGGCCAGATCCGGTCTGTAGAAGCTGGAGACGCTTGCGATGATGTGCTTGTCGCCGACTGTCGTCGGAGTATAGGAAAACGTGACCCTGCCTAGCGCATCCGAGTCCTGCTTCAGTAAAACCGTATCGTCCAGTCTGAAAGTAACCTCCCGGTTGGCCAACGGCATTAGGGTGAAATGCGATCGCACTTCCATCGTCAGGTGCGCCGACTGGCTGAGGTCGATAACCGGGAAGTACTTAGATTCTTCGACGACATGCAGATACAGGCGAAAATGTCCGCAAACCAGACGCAAAGGGTAGAGCTCGGCAGTGTATTTGCTGCGTATGGCCAGCCTGGCAGTGAAATGCTCGTCCGCGCGCGTATCCGCGCAATACAGCTGCCAGATCTTATTAATCGGTTGATAGAATTCCATCGCAGGCGCAGCGCGCAGAACATCATCGGGGTCATGCGTCACTACCAGTGCGGCTTCCGTCCCGGTCCAGGCATTTGTGTCTTCTACGTCAAATGCGAGCATATGGTTGCCACCGATGCACAGGGGTACTCGATTGCGGACTTGAGTGATGCCGTCGACCGTCAAACCTTTCAGCACCAGGTTCTCCAGCTCCAATAGCACTTCGGCAAAGGTGAAACGCACGTTGCCATTACTTGAGTCGCTATTCGCCGGACTCATAACGCGGAGTTCGATTTTCTCCTCACCTTCAGCAATCACCAGTTTGTGTTCATACTCGGTCAACTCGACGGCCTCGGGACCGTCAGAAGTTCGTTTCTGCTTTCGTGACTTTCTGCGTGAGTTATGGAGTTCCAGGCGAGTGACGCCTGACTTAGCGCCAGAAATTTGGACAATTCCGTACTTGCCAGCATCCAGACCTTTGACTTCGTACCAGAAACGCAGCCAATATTCCGCTTTGCCCACAAAGGGTACCGGCTTGTCCAGGAGCGATAATACTTGCCAGGCTTCACCCTCGTTTCTGGCAGCCAACAAGTCGATCGGATTGCCGTGCCATGTTTCGCTGTAGTGGTTTACCGCGCCCCGGTCATTGCGCAGCCAATCCTTCAATTTCTCGATAAAAGCACCATTAATCACAAAGTTGAAGTTCATGACGGTGTCTTCCCGGCGCGATCTGCTGCGCGTTTTTTCAGAGGCAGGGGCGGAGGTGGTACGAGCACGGCTTCGACTGCGGCCTCGAAAAGCAAGCCACCAGAACGGGCGCGATAGTCCACCTTCAAAATGATGTCAGTCAGTGAATCCAGAAAAGCGCGCTGGCTCGGAGTGCCAGGTCTGGCAAACTTCAACTCATAGTTAGCGTGACAGCCAGTGCCCTCGAAAGGCATAAGACGGTCACTGGGTACCGGGTCGACAACACCGGTATCGTTCAATCCCGAAGACAAACCTATCTGCTGATGAGGGCGCAGGTTCACTACCATGGAGCCGGCTGTGCCGGTTCCATCGTGCAAGTACAGGAAGGTATTGATGTCCGCTGTCAGCATTGTCGAACTGCTGATTTGCGTCAGGGTAGCGCGAAGATTTTCGTAAGGGCCGAGTAATCCGGGAAAGGTGCATGTGATCCCGAATAGCTGCCGGCAATAAAGGCCGGGAAAGTCCTCAGCGAAGGCTGTTTCCGTCAGATCGAATTTCAAAATCCCGCTACGGATGAAATCATCCCAATTGGCCGCCGGCACATACTGCTTGAGGGAAAACGTCTTCGTCAGTTCTATCTGACGTTCATTGCTCTGGATTCGTGCGGCAGCCATCTGAAACAGACTCAGTTTCAATGCAGCAGCGCAGGTGAAGCCATGGCGGGTGTCATTCCACGTATCGTGGCGGATGAACCGGGCATCGAAGTCGCCCTTCTCGTACTGCCAAGACCGTTCTGCGCGCTTGCATTGATCGAATGCAAGGTCATAGGCCTGATAGAGCAAGGATTTCAACTGCCCCAAGACCCAGTTGCTCAGATCCGGGCCAGTCGCGCGGCCCTTGTAGAACCGGTAAATTTCCTTGGCCTGGGTATTGGCGACGTCGGCCTGCTCGAGGCTGGTCCTGGCCGCCCTGATCGCGTGCTCCTGAGCTGCCACCTGCTCGCGCAACACCCGCACCTGTGCCTGAGACTGTCGGTGCTCGAGCGCCCACTCCTCGGCGCGCCGACGGTACGCCTCGTTGATGCCGGCCTCCTCGGCTTCACCTCTCCATTCTTCGGCGATCATCTGCAGCAAGCGAGCGCCCGTGTAGACAGGCGCCGACGGATCAGCGCCACCAAACGACGGTCCGAAGATCGTAGGTATTAATCTCAATGCCGCTCCGACGGTCTCCAGAGCGGCAGCACCCTTGGCAATCTGACGTGCATCACGGTTCTTCTCGATAACCCTGTTCTCGCCCGCCGACACTCCCTCCCTGACCAAGCGTTCGTAATGCTGCACTCGTTCGTTGAACATGCCTTCGCTCTGACGCAAGGAAGCAATCGTGCTCTCGAGCTCTTCAATCCTTGTCTGGTGTATCGAACGGGTATAGTCGGCCAACTCGATGGCCTGTTTCTGCATTAATTCTTCGAGCTCGTGGCGGTCTCGCATGTCCAGCCAATTGCGCAATTGGTCCTCCAGCTGCGCCAGATAGTCGACGATGGCCAACGCGAGGTCGAAAACCGTTTGAAATCTGTAGGGGACTATTTGTATCTGCCCACCGACGCCGCGCGAGGTGCCCAAGGTCCCGTTACCCTGCGCAATCAGCAGTTCCTTCGGATCCCCCATCCTTGAGAAAATCGGCAGGGTCAGTTCGTGACCCTCTATCGTGCGGTTCGAGCGCAAGTGATCCAGACGCGATTTGAGCAACGCCGACAATTCTGCGGGGCGTTGGTTGAGCCCGGGCTTGAACACGTCGCTGCCGGTCAGATCCTGATGCAGCTGACCTGTCATCGATAACGGTATGTCGGCCAATGAAAGCTCAAGCCCGGCCTCAAACGCTCTGAGCGCATTCCGACCTTTGGTTGCCGTCAGCAACTGCTCCAGCGTTTTCGGCGTCCAGGTACTGGCCGTTTGCGTTGCGGTTTGTTCGCCGATCATGCGCAAAGCCATGCTGTACACCAGCCCGGCGCGAACCATGCTGTCGTAATCAAGCCGTCGGAACAGGTCGTCGCCCTCTTCGATCAGCCTTTGGATGTATTGCAGAAAAATCGCGATCATGAAGTGGATCGGGGCGCAATAACCGATGGCGTCCGGATCGTTCGGCGCCAACTGCTCAGATGCGCAATCGAGATCCTCGATTTTCAACGGCCGGCAGCGCCAGTAACGCGGCCTTGCAAGCAGCGAGCGGTCACCGCCCCTTTTCACCTCTGCCGGTGCCAGCGGGTCGAAAATATATCCAAGCCACTTTTGGGCTTCCTGGTAACGGCCTTCTGCTGCCAGACGCCAGGACACGAGTTGCGGCAAATGAAAAAACACTTCCCAGAGATACCGGCCGTTGCAACTGTCAAACGAGCCATTACGTTCTTGGGTATCGTCCGGTAGGGGATGTTCCGGTGTGTGCTGAGTGTCCCAATCCAGTAACGCGTCCATCGATATCGCTGCGCGACTGGTGAGAACGGCACCGATCTGGGAGTTCAGGCGCAGATGCTTGAGCGCCTGAGTGCTGTCGTTGAAGCTGAGAAATTGCGCACCTTGGGTATTGGTTTCGCCGATGGTCGGGGTCAGGTAGGTTTTCGGCCGGCCCTTCAGCGTCACGTTGAACGTCAGAGTCTTTCCATCCGCGATGAAATCCACCGGGTAGGGAATGTCAGCGGTATAAGCAGCGCTCGGGTAAGTGACCCAGGGTGTTGCCACGTTCCCGTCCAGGGGAGCAGTGAATGTCGTCGGGAGCGGGTGTTCAGGAGACGCATTCGTCCAGCCGATGCTGAACGGCACCGCCTTATAAACAATTTTCTGTGCAACCAGGTTGTCGTGGTTGACGAGCGCATCACCGAGCGGGTCGACGGAAAAACCGGCGCCGGCGCGAATCTCCTCCGCGGTTCTTGCTAACAGATATTGCACTGCAGCGTCAGTAAGGTCTGCACCAGCTTGCGCCTCCCAGACCCGGCTGCCTGTCGATGTCTCCTTGAAATCAGCAATGGCGATAGTCTTGATGACTATGTAGTCGGCTTTGTCCTTGGGCAGCCGTACGGTATGAGCCTTGTCTGGTTCGCGCCGCGTCGTCAGGCTGATCGTGATTTGCTTGTCACCGGCGTATTGAATACTGACATCGGTAGAGGTGAGACCATGCCGCGCTTGCCACTTGATCGACAAACGCTGCAAAACCCGTGCGGTTTCCTCTACCGCACTGCACCTTCCGCGAATTCGCAGCACATCTGACATCCTGCCGTCCGCCAGCTGTTCGTGGCTGAAGACGGCGTCAACCGACTGACTTTT
The DNA here is from genome assembly GCF_048822895.1 of Pseudomonas sp. P4795. Lineage (NCBI taxonomy): Bacteria > Pseudomonadati > Pseudomonadota > Gammaproteobacteria > Pseudomonadales > Pseudomonadaceae > Pseudomonas > Pseudomonas sp. P4795. Next base: position 619,884 of record NZ_JBMFBT010000002.1, read on the forward strand.
GCCGATCGTGTCGTCAGGAGGGGTCGCGGGGACAATTTCGACTTTTGGATAATCGTCGGGCACCACTTTCTGTTGCACAGCGTTGCGGTTCTTGAAACGTGCCAACGCCATCAGCAACGAGATGGAAATGTCTCCCTCGACCTCTCGCCCTAAATGATCGAGCACTTTATGAATTTCAACCCCGCCCGGTGCACCACTCCCGTCAGCACTGAGATGGTTGGTATAAAACACCCGCAGCCGATCATTGCGCGGGCTGCCATCACCATCAGAGACAGCCATCAGCCAACCATTCGAAACGTCCGATTCAAACTGTTGACTGTGCAGCTCGCGCGCGGTGGACCATATGTTGTCTACCGACTTGAACGCCAGTTTGATCTTCAATGTCCAGGCTGACTGCACCACACCATTGCCATCAACCTGACGATCAATCCATTCACACCAGACCAATGCCACCTGGCCAAGCCATATCACACAGCGGATGTCGATAACCTTGCCAGCGGTGTTGATGTTGCACTGTTCCCATTCGTCCCAGTGCGCCGGGTTGAGCGTTTTACTGTTCTCGTCCACCTCGACCTTGACCTTGCGCAGGTAATACTCGAACGGCTGCGAGCGACTTTTTGCAACCAGGTAGTAAGGCGCAGCACGGTTTGCAATACCGTCGATGTAACTGCTCAGCACCTCTGGATTGCTGAGTTTTTCGAAGCTGCCGATATAGGTCAGCACCGCATTTTGTACCGAGGCATCCGTCAGGCGCCTCTGCATCAACTCGCCTTCCATTTTTCGAAACAGCTGGGTCTTGTTCAGACGCAATGCCGGCTCGATGTAGTTGGCCGCATGGTCCTTGAGTAGCACATTGGCCGACCACGAACTGTAATTGCTCAGGATCGTCCACCAGTAATTTCGGTCGTCCGGATTGAAATGGACGTTTGCGTATCCGCTCTCCAGGCCGGTGAGAGCGCCATGGATATACCGCTGCAGAGTGCGCACCGTCGCGGACAACTCGGAGGCCTGCGTCTGCGCCGTATCCTCAACGTCAGTCAGCAGCCTGTCGCTCAACGCTTGCCTGGTAGTCGCAGCAATGAGGGCGGGCGCCATCTGATGGGCCACTACCACATCGACCATTACCCTCAAATGTCTTTCCTTCAACGAAAAACGACCGGACGTAGGCATTGTTTTCTCCCTGGCGCGCAATGGTGATCCGACCGCAGGTGCGGTGAGCAATGGGTCAACTCAAGATTTTTTCGGTGTGCGACGCGTGAGCGGTCGCTTTCTCAGGCTTCCTGGAAGCACCAGGGGGAGCGGTAGCAGATCGAAATGCAAACTGATCTGGAAATCGCCGTCGCGCACGTCACCCGTCACGAGGTTCATGACGTGAGGTTTGGCTTGATCGTAAGTAAAGCGCTGGGCCATTGCCGGATTGAAGAGCATGGCCAGTGCTTTGGTTGAGTACGGGGAACTCCATCCCCCAGCGCCGATGCTTTCATGGAGATAGGCCGCATCAACGGGCGTGAATTCAATCCGGTATTCCATGCCTCGGAGCAGATCGAGGCGGCCCGGCCCGAGAGGCAGGATCTGCATACGGTCCTCGCCACCGCCGGGTCTCAAAGTGAACAGATTGACGATCCAGCCAAATGCTTCGATAGCTTCAACCGTGAAGGTTTTCACCTCGGTCGGATGATATTGAAGGGTCGCGGTCACGGTGTACGTACCGACCTTTTTCACCTCGAATGGATAGACCGAACGACCTTGCTTATCGGTGGGGATGGTCTCGATGACAATGGGACGTGAGTCGTCTTTCCACTGGACCGGATAATGCTCGATGAGGGTGCCATCCGGACCAGACTCATCCGCCACATCCAGCCACACAAGGGTGCTGCTTGCACCGATTACCGCAATCGGCGGTTTAGCCAGGAAAGCGCTGATCACTGCGTGGTCGAACACCTCGACAGTGAGTTCGACGCGGGGATCGCTGCCCAATCTGGCGAAGATTGTCAGCGGGCCGGCTACAGGACTGGACACGGTAAACAAGGAGACCCCTGCTGGATCGGTGGGCACATCTTCTTCCGTCGTCGCAGGGTCCGTCGACCATGAAACCACCGCATCCTCCACAGGCTCCCCATCGAGACCGGCTACCTTGCACCTCACCAGCAACTCTTCGCCAGCCATTGCCGCAGTGCTTGCATATGGAATACCAAAAATCCGTGGTGTGCCCTTGAACGTGAGCTCATCAGCAAAGCTCATGACATGGGAGCGATCGATCAGGCCGACGGTATACTCGGCTGTGCCCGCAGACAGGCTTGATACCCAAACGGAACTTATCCCATCCTTGTCCGTGACAGTCTGGCGTGGTCGCATTTCCCCGCGCGTGGTCCGCCATTCCACCGGAAAATTGCTGACCAGGTTTTTGTAATCGTCCTCTAACAGGGCGAACAACCTGACTTCTTCCAACTTGCCTGCACGAAGCGGTGGAATTGTCTTGAGTGCCGAGCTCTCCTCGGGGTTGAATCGCAGGGAATCCATATCAGGACCGATTGTTACCGTGGGGCCGTGCACCGGATCGCTGAGCAGCAAGTTGTAAAACACATGGGCCGCGCCCATCGTTTTCCCGGCGTGCAAAAGCGCGACCGCCCGCCCCTGGTCATCTGTCTTGACTTCGGGGGTGAGGATGACGCCCAGATCGGTATTGAACTGAATCGGAACACCCTTGAGGGGAAAGCCGAAGAAATCGCGTAACTGCAGCCTAATTTCTGCGACTTCCAAGGGCATTTTGGCGATCAGATACGGGTTGTCCACCGTGCACACCGTTGTGTAGCTCTGGCCGGCCTCGCCCGTTTCCGGTTGCGTTTTCGACTCAGTGAAACGCTGGTAGCTTTCCAGCGAATGCTTCGCGGCATTCGCGTATTGCGCCTGGCTATCCAGCGAATTCAGATTGCCAAGGCTGACCGAAGCTGTGGCATCCAGTCCCTTGCTCGCCAGATCAAGCGTGCGCTGCAATACACCAAGTTCTCGCAGCGTTTGCAGCAGTGGCAACTGGTCGCTGTCCTGGACGTCGCCCTTGAGATGGCGCACAACTGTCAGCACGTGCGTGATGCCGCAGCCGAAGAAGCGCGCGAGTTTGTCGGCAGCCGCATCGCGCACCAGTCGGCGCGCATCCTCGCTCAGGCGCGGATCGATAAGATTCACCGCAAGGAGATAGTCGAGCAGGTTTTCTTCGGACTTTCCGGCCTGCTCCACCAAACGACCGAACAGCGCCAGGTAATAGAGGCTGTTGATCGAGATATCGTAGCGATTTTCACAGCTGAACCACTGATAGTTTTCGCGTGCCAGGAACATTGCCAACAGCGTTGGACTGAGGTTGAGCCTGTCGGCAATCCGCGCGCGGCGCTCGACTTCGCCAAGCATTCGCAGGAACTGATCCGGTTCGTCCATCGCCGCTCTGACGGCCCAGCGCTCGCGCGCTTCGGGCATGCTCAGCGCCTGTGCCAGAAACCTGTAGGGATGTGCCTCAGCCCAGGCCAAGACCTCACCGGTCAGAAGTGAATTGATACCCAGATAGTGCGCCAGGTTTTCCTTAACCAGTGCGCGTTGTTCATCCCGGCAACGCAGAACAATCGATAGCAGCAGCGCCGTCAAAGCTTCCCTGCTCGCCGTAGTCACGGGATTCGGATCCTCGGGTGGATCAGGATCCGGATAAATCTCGTATGCAATGGCGGCGCATTTTTCACCGGCGTACGCCTGATATTGCGCTTCGGTCTGGTCGTACTCGCCGCTCACCACCCCGTCATCGTCCACCAGCTCATTCAGCAGCGACATCCATTCGATGAGCTGTTCGGTTTTGGGGTGACGTGCGGGTGCGCCTGCCGCCAGCAGTGTTGCCGATTGCAGCAGCACCGACTGTGCCTGGCTCGCCAACTGCCGAAGAAACTGCTCCTGTTTTTCGGTCCATACGGTGGGGACAACAAGCGGATTGATGTTCTGCACCAACCACATCACCGACAAACCGTAGTCACTGGCCCACTGTGCGCAGTTCATCAGCGCATCAATGGCGCTCAGCACATCAGCACCGTTCGTGGTACCCGCATTGGACACCACCGGCTCCGCCGCCAGTTGAACCGTCAGGCCCAGGGTTTGCGCCAGCGCCGTGTATTCGATCGGTGTCAGGCCGCTGATGCGAGCCAGCCGCACCAGCCGCCACAACGCCGTGAGCGTAGGCAGATCGCAATCCAGGAAAGTGGTTTTTCCTTTGGCCTCGGCGATGATGGTGCTCAGATAGCGGTAGGTTTCACCGTTGATAGTGAGCGCCGAGCGGATCAGGTTCACCATGTGCTGCTCATCGGCGGTGACCGGAATAATCGCCAACGGGCGGCCATTGATGAGCAGGGCGTCATCAACCAGTGGATCCTTGTTGTAAACCTGATCAAAGAATGGGCGTTCTCCATTCTGGCCATAGACCGACAGCACATCCACCAGCCCGGCACACTCGTCGGCGGTGCAACCGTGAGTGTTGATCAGCTCCCAGAACAGTCCCAGGCAGCTCAGGGTGCCGGGGCGGATCCACAGGGACGAACTGGCCCCGCCGCGGTGCTCGGCATTCATCGCGGCAATCATCAGCTTGTCCACCTCATGACTGCCTGATTGCATGATCTCATCCATACGCAGCTTGCGCTGGATACGATCTGTTCGATGTTCAAGCCGAGTCGCCGGGGCCTCACCGATATTCGTCAGCAAATGCTTTTCATCGATCACTGCAAGTTGGTGCGCGATCGCCGGTTTCTCTCCGCCATTGATGTAACGTGCCCCGGCTGTCTCACCGGTCAGTACCTCGTCAGCGCTGCCAATCGAGGGAACGTTAGGCGACCGTTTTGGCTGAAATCTACCCCACGCAAACGCTCGGTCCACCCCCTCTTGATCGAGGTTCGTGGCCCCCTTGAACAGCCACAAGCGTTGCAGGCTCGGCAGACCGATGATGGACTTGCCATAGTGACGTTGATAAAAGTCGTCGAGCGCTTTTTGCGGATCCGCATCAATGCACCCTGTGCGCGGATCGACCCGTTGCAAAGACCTCTGCGCCTGGTCAGCGGTCAATGGAAACACTGGGCTTTCCAGCTGCAATGCTGCGGCTTCCGTGCCCATTTTCAGGGTCAGTTGCCAGGCCATGTGGTCACGTGCGCCCCGTCCACCTGCACGCGTGAAATAAGGGAAATCGGAGTCCAGCCAGCGAAGGATTGTGCCTAGCGAGCCGTTTTTCACCACTTGGGCCACGACATGCCAGATATCGACCGCATCCACTTCGTAGGGCATGCTCATGGGCACACGTGTCAGCCCGAGAAACTCCTTGAGCGTGGAATACTGCGCGGGCAGTTGGCTCTTGAGGATTTTTTCAAGTATCCCGGTGTGGATGTCGACGCGGGACTTCACCTCGTTGATCGCCGCAGTATCAATCAACAGCTGATCAACATCTGGTCGGCGCTCCTCCAGCGTAATGGCGCCATCACCTTTGTGGCACTCGATCGAGTCACGTAAAAATTCACGCAGGCTGAGCAGATAAGCGGTGGTCGAGGCTTTGTGCTCGGGGCTGCCTTGTGACGCCGCCTTGTGGATATTGGGGTTGAACATCTGATCGTAGGTCGGCAGTGTCCCCACCAGTGTTTCGTTCGATTGCGGTGCTGCACGCAGTTCCTGCTGGCGGTACATCCGGGTGATCTTCAGCGCCAGCGCTCTGCCACGGGTCAACAGGGTCTTGGCTTGCGCGGGCGTCAGATTGAATTTCTGCAGCTCGATTTCGCTGAGCTTGATCACGTCGAACACGCTGGGAGATGTTTTGAGATAGTCATCCAGCTTGCGCGGCACCGTCAGGCGTTTTTTGCCTTGCCCCAATACGGCCCTGACCAATTGATCAACGGCGCTCTTCTGCGATGCTTTCATTCAGACACTTCCTCTTGAACGCAAAACAAAGGCCACGAATGCGAGCCTGGGCGTTTGTCGTTTCACGTTGATTTAGCGCTGATTTTGAGAGGCGGGCTACTGTCAGATCTGACAGGTTTTATGACCGCTGGTCGGGTTTTTATTATTTGATGGTCGCGCCCGAACAAAAAAAAGGCCCTCGAGGGAGGGCCTGTTAGTGGGTGGTTCGATGGTCAGCCTAAGTTGTGGATATAAACTGTGAACAGTGCCATCCACCCCGACTCCACTGTGCCATGCACCGTCTTGCCGTTGAATATGAATTCATCGAGCGGCAAGTTATACAACTTTATCGTCCAGACTCCGTCTTTATCGGCGATACCGGTTCCGATTACGCTGTTAACTCCGTGTTTATAAAGATTAACCCTGGCGTACGGCATGGCCTTACCTTCCAGTACGAGATTATGCGGAACGTCATCTTCTGGGTGGATATTGGTGATGATTGGGGGCAGCGGTAAGGTACCAACATTGAAGTCGATGACGATGCCGGACCAGGCGGATAGTTTACCGTCGCGCTCCTGTTGTGCCGTTATCTTGTGGGCTCCTGCAGCCAGAACATTTTTGAACCGCGTAGCCCAATTACCGTCGGCATGCACACGTGTCTCGGCTATGGCTACGCCCGGAACGCCATCAGCATAAAGCCTCAACGTAGCACCGGGAACGCCTTTACCTGCGGCCCACGGATTCGGTTCAAGAGTCTGATTCGGATCGTCCACAGGTAACGAGATGACCGGTTTCGCAAAACCTGCAGGCAACTGAACAATTTTTACTGTCCGATCAGGCACCAACCATCCCGAAATTACGGTGTCGCGCTCCTGCCTCACGGAGAATGTGAAATCTTCAATCTGCAGCGATTGGGCCAAAGACCCGCTCCAGCGCCCGTCGCGGTCCACTGTAAACGTCGCCAACGGCACTCCGACGCTTTTTTTGTAGACATGAACGTCGGCACCCGCCAGTCCTCTACCGGAAAATGCCGTCTTCAGGCCTACCTCTTCTCCCTGCTTGGGGAAATCAACTATAGGTGGCGTAAAACCGGTGACAGCAGCCCTGACCTCAAAATACTCACTCCTGCGCCACTCGGAATGTTGACCGCCCAACGCATCGCGCGCTTGCACCCAATTCCCCCCAGCCAGCAACGCCACTGTGCTTTGCACCTCCCAACGGCCCTCGTCATCGGCCACGATTTTCGCCAGCTCGCTCGCGCCGTTGTACCACTGAGAAATAGTCACCGTCGATCTTGGTCTGGCCAGCCCTTTGAAAATCGGCTTGGTACCAGTCCTGTCGCCGGCCTGAGGTTCGGTGAAGTGGGGGGCGATGGCGTAAAGCAATTTCGGTGTGATCTGGTCAGCCAATGCAGAATCCAGCCCCGCACCGGCTCGGGCAAAAGCGGTGATCTTGTCGGTCGCGACCATATTGTGTTGCAACTTCGTCGCCCAATGGCCGAAGGCATCCACCAGCACCGGAGCAAAGTCGTGATTCGCCCCTACGCGCCTGAGAATGACATTGTCGCCCGGGAACGCACCCGACCCTGAGAACCACATCTGAGCACTGATGTTCTGACCGTTCTGAGGCGCATCGAATATCAGTTTCTCGGGGACCACCTTCACGGTGCGAGTAATCGCTTCGCTCTGATGAGCGTCCTGCCGAACGAGAACATCTATCTCTTGATCAAGCCCCACGTCCAGCTTTATCCCCTTCGCCATCCAGGTTCCATTGGTAATTCGAATATCTTTGGCAAGCAGCGTGTTCCCGCGCCACAACTCGACGGTATCGCCAAGCGCAGTCGTTGTGCCGCTGAAATCCGATGTACGCGTGGTCGTGCCGCCCTCTGGCGGCATAGTGATGGTCGCTGTCGGTACGCCGAACCTCATCGCTACATGGGGACTCTGGACCGATACATTCCCAGGCTTGTCCTTCTCGTATTGAAGGGCATACAAGGTCTGCTCACCCGGAGTTTGCTTTGACAGGATGATCTCGACCGTGCCATTGGGCTGCACCGTGCCCGAACCCAATCGCACATTGCCGACAGTCGTAAAGACCTCGATCAGGCAGCCTTGCCAGCCACTGCAGACAAGGGTTGCAATGAGGGGAACCGGGCCTGGCGCGGTGGTGATCTGCGGCTGCGGCGTGCGAACGGTGAGCGTCTGGGTCGCGACTGGCGAAATCTGGCCGCCGAATGCCGCGGTTACCGTCACGGTGTGAGTTCCCGGAGGCCAGTCGGTGGTCGAGACCTGACTGAATTCCGCACCCACTGCAGTCACGGGTGGGATTGACCCCCCTGGTACGGTGGTAGTGACAACCGAACCAGGCCACACCCGGCCGCTGATCGTTGGACGTTGGCCGGTGGGGGCTGGGTGGGGGTCTAGCACGGGTTGGGGCGAGGGGATTATTACTTGTGGAACAGGTACAGCCCGTGAAAAGAGAGTGTTGACCAACATCTTGGCAGTCAATTTGTCGTAAGTTCCAGGAGCAAAATAGGCGGAAGAATAAACGGACCAGTTCAAACTTGGGGGCACCGTGACGGCAGGTACTCCAGGTTGCATGTCTATGCCGTTGTTGTAGAAAACAATTTGCACTTGTTTTCCGTCCCAATTATGCCCCCTGCCCGAAAATATCAGTTGGTGGTTGTTTTGACTGCTTACCACTGCGGTGGGCACAGGAACAGGAACCTGGATGACTATTTCTGAAGAGGGAGCGGACCATATAGACCCGGGGTCAACGTATTGAATGGCGCTCACCCTGTAATTTCCAGGCATCCTGGTCACAGGGATGGAGAGAGTCCATGTATCGGTTCCAGCGACGGTTACTTCATGAAAGAAAGAATAGTCGCCCTTCACTTGTAACTTGGCAGTGCCATAGCCAGTGCCCTCCAGCGTGCCGATATCATTTTCGACTTTGTATTTTAAGGTGGGCTGGAGGGGCGCGACTCTGAAGGTCACACCGTCACTACGACCGGAGCTTTTGCCTGAATGATTTGCCTGCGTCGTGATAACGATCAGTCCCGGTTTGGTATCCGTCAGGATCGAAAAAGCAGCGGTTGTCGCCGCCGGTGTCGTTCCAACTACCGTCTCCGACGAACCTATGTAAGCCGTCACCGTGGCGCCGGATAAACGGTTATTGCCGGTGAGGGTGAAGCCCCGCGTTACGTCGAAGACAGTGTTGGTGATGCGTGGATAACCCAAGAGCCAGAACGTGACCGGATCGGTGTAGTGTCGGGAATCTCCGTCGATCTCTACTATTACCGGTATCTGACCGCTGCCCAAACCAAGTTTCGGCAACATTGCCGCTGCCCATGTCGTTCCCTGACCGGTGTTCACGGGGTTGGACCAAGCTGTTCCGACATTGGAGTGGACGGCTCTCATCACAGTGTTGGGTGCGGCGATCCCCCTGAACGTTAGCTCTTTCTCGGGTACTACCTCGTTTTCCGTCGGTGAGGTGATTGCTGCCCGGTAGACCCGGAAACCATTCGACGGTGCAGATTGCCGATTTGCTATTTTTTGGTGGGAAGCAATCGTCATGTCATTCAGGTTGTCAGGAAGATTGACTGTCGCCGTCCAGGATCCACCTGGATGTATGGTTGCAAGTGCGGTGATGTAGTCGAAATTCCTGTAAACCCGGAGTTCAGCACCGGGTATTCCCGAAGTTCCCGACACAGGAAAACTTGATCTATTGACATTTTTGATCGGGTTCATGACGGGCGAAGCAAGAGCCGGCAGACTCACAATTACCTGGTCATGCATGTCGGTATCGGTACCTGGAGTGTCGTATTCATACCCGAAGACGCATCGCGCCGTAGTGCCTCTTGCCGCGATCGTCCTTGCCATCACCAGAGTTTTTTCCTGCCCGTCTTGGACAGCGTTGTCAATTAGCTCTTCTTCCCATTTATCTGACCCCCCTGCCTCGATAAGAACTCGTACGTTCCCCGCATCTCGGCCGTTGTCCGTCGCCTTGTACCAAAGTGTTCTAAACGTAAAATCAGTGGCTGCATAATTCCACCAGCACTCGGCTCTGAGTGTTGCAGAGTAGCCACCTTTACTCGCCGTGATAGTCACTGGCAGACGCGGAATATTTTCCAGATCCAATACGGCTGATTCGCCAGAAGACGTTACGGAATCGGCGATAGGCTCAAGGCTGCCGGCAGTTGCAGGTTGTTTTGGCAACTTGGCGCGGGACTTCTTTTCAGGTTTGTCTGTTTTTTTCATGATGGAGTCCGTCATCGTTCAAGGGCTGCTGTGCCGGCGAAGGCATGTAGGCCCATTGAATGCCGATACGCTTGAACGCCACACCTGACAAATCTGACAGTCCCGACCAACGGTAACTCTTCCCACAACCCTCTCCGACTGCGTCCTGCAAGTGGTAACAACGGGCTACATTGCCTTGCGCCGTTGCCTACACATCACTCAGAATCCGCCGGCTTGTGCGCTTTGGCGTTGCCCCGTAACTTGAGTCCCGTCGCTGCCAATCAGCGGCCGGGTTTAGTCGCTCGGGAGGTATCGCGAAGGTGCATAAGCGTCATCAAGTCGGGTAATCCCTATCCCCGCACTCGATGGTGGCTGTGTGCAGGGCGCCTCCGGGCGCGCCGGTTTTTCGTGATTCCTCCCGGTCGACTAACCTGCTCACAGCCGCCACCCTTTCGCTTAGTCGCGACCGGTGGCGGCTCGATCAACAGGAATTGCGAAAATGATCAAACCAACACCAAATCCACCGCTGGACACCGATCCAGCGGAACCGTCCGATCAAACCGATCCGACTTCCCCTTACGCCTCCATCGATTCAAAGAAACTCCACGACGCGGCCCACCGAGCCCTCGATTTCTATCTCAATCCGCCGCCCGAAAACGAAAAGCCGCGCAACTCCGTCGATCGCGGGATGCAGATGTTCAAGGTCGACCCCGAGTTCAATCCCGAAGCGGTTGCCATCCAGACTTACGAAATGTTTTCTTCAGTGAGTATCTTGCTGCTGGATCTGGCCGACAGCCTCGACGACAAACCGCGGCATCTGGCGATGGCGATTTATCAACTGAGCGAGATGGGATTGTTGCTGGTGGAGAGGACGCTGGATAACGAGCGGGCGATTGCCATCAAGGAGTAAGATCAAAAGATCGCAGCGTGCCGCAGCTCCTACATGGGATTACATACCACCTGTAGGAGCTGCCGAAGGCTGCGATCTTTTGATTTTTAAATTCAGGCAGACGCAGGCAGTGGCTGAAAACTGAAGTACTGCCGCAACGCCTCCACCAACTGCTCATACTCCGGCGGTGCCCGTTGCAGGCTGAAACCGGCGTCGTAATGTTGGGGGGTCGCATCTTCGTGGCACCACAGGCAGCACGCGCTGAGGTCGACTACTTGTTGGTAGCCGTCGCCCAGCGGGATTTTCAAACGCAGATTGAAATCGGCACCGATCATCATCGGCAACTGACTGATGAGCATCAACCCGTCTTCAGACACGTTGCCCAGAAAGCCGATGGGTTTGTCGGTGACACTGTTGAACACCCGCAGAAAATACGGCAGCAAGTGCCGTTCGATGCGACGGTCGGTAAACATGCGCAGTTCGCCATGCAAGGCCCTGTCACAGAGCCGCACCTTTGCTTCGGAACGTGGCTCGCAATGGCCCCGCTCTCCCCGCTTCCGGTGTGACAGTCGCCAATCCGCCGTCACTTACTTCTCATGCCAGTCGCAGGTGTTGCGCCGACTCAAAAGCACAACTCTGAATCGGTGTCACTGGACTATAGCTGAGCCTGTACAAGCGGCCAGCTTTTGTATGACAAGTGCGATCAGAAACGTGTCGGACGCACCACGGCGGCAGCGCTGCGCGTCGGGTAATGGCCTAGGCTCTGCAAGGTTTCCAGACGCGCGCGGGCGCGGTAGGCGTATTCGCTGTTGGGGTACGAAGCAATGATGAACTGATAGGTCTGCGCCGCATCGACGAACAGTTTCTGCCGCTCGAGGCACTGGCCGCGCATCATCGACACTTCCGGCCATACATACGGCCGCGCACGGCTGGAGCGTTCGACCTTGGACAGTTCGAGCATCACCTGCTCGCAATTGCCGCGGTCATAGGCGCTGTAGGCGTTATTCAAATGATGGTTCATCGACCAACGGGTGCAGCCCGTGACGCTGATAACGGCAAGGGCAAGGGCGGCAATGGGCAACAATCGCATGGGTGTTCTCCTGTCTTGTGCTCTGTATCGACCCTTGGTCGAAAATCTTCAGGTGCGTTTGTCCCAAAGTTGCCATGTTCAATAAAGAAACCGATAAGTAGTGCAAACGAACAATGACTACACCCTCCGAGCATAGTAGCCTCTGCGAGCGCTTGAACCTGAGGAGTCTTTGCATGTCCGTCCGTCGTACCAAAATCGTCGCTACCCTTGGCCCGGCCAGTAACTCGCCGGAAGTTCTCGAACAGCTGATTCTGGCTGGTCTGGACGTCGCCCGTCTGAACTTCTCCCACGGCACCCCCGACGAGCACAAGGCTCGCGCGAAGCTGGTGCGTGACCTCGCTGCCAAGCACGGCCGCTTCGTCGCCCTGCTGGGTGACCTGCAAGGCCCGAAAATCCGTATCGCCAAATTCGCCAACAAGAAGATCGAGCTGAAGATCGGTGACAAGTTCACCTTTTCCACCAGCCATCCGTTGACCGAAGGCAACCAGCAAGTGGTCGGCATCGACTACCCGGATCTGGTCAAGGACTGCGGCGTGGGCGACGAGCTGCTGCTCGACGACGGCCGCGTAGTAATGCGCGTTGACACCCAAACCGACGATGCACTGCATTGCACCGTGACCATCGGCGGCCCGCTGTCGGATCACAAAGGCATCAACCGTCGCGGTGGCGGCCTGACCGCTCCGGCCCTGACTGAAAAAGACAAGGCCGACATCAAGCTCGCCGCGGAAATGGAAGTCGACTACCTCGCGGTGTCCTTCCCGCGTGACGCCGCCGACATGAACTACGCCCGTCAACTGCGCGACGAGGCCGGCGGTACTGCCTGGCTGGTGGCGAAGATCGAACGCGCCGAAGCCGTGGCCGACGACGAAACCCTCGATGGTCTGATCCAGGCCTCCGACGCGGTGATGGTTGCCCGTGGTGACCTCGGTGTGGAAATCGGCGACGCCGAGCTGGTAGGCATTCAGAAGAAAATCATTCTGCACGCACGCCGCCACAACAAGGCTGTGATCGTAGCGACCCAGATGATGGAGTCGATGATCCAGAACCCGATGCCGACCCGCGCCGAAGTGTCCGACGTGGCCAACGCCGTGCTCGACTACACCGACGCCGTGATGTTGTCCGCCGAATCGGCTGCCGGTCTGTATCCGCTGGAAGCTGTGCAGGCAATGGCGCGTATCTGCGTCGGCGCTGAAAAGCACCCGACCGGCAAGACTTCCAGCCACCGCATTGGCAAAGTCTTCGAAAGCTGTGATCAGAGTATCGCGCTGGCGGCCATGTACACCGCCAACCACTTCCCGGGCGTGAAGGCGATCATCGCGCTGACCGAGAGTGGCTACACGCCGTTGATCATGTCGCGCATCCGTTCTTCGGTGCCGATCTACGCGTTCTCTCCGCACCGCGAAACCCAGGCCCGCGCGGCCATGTTCCGTGGCGTGTACACCGTACCGTTCGACCCGGCCTCGCTGCCGCCGCATGAAGTGAGCCAGAAGGCGATCGACGAGCTGGTCAAACGTGGCGTTGTCGAGAAGGGTGACTGGGTGATTCTGACCAAGGGTGACAGCTATCACACCACTGGCGGCACCAACGGCATGAAGATCCTGCACGTGGGTGATCCGCAGGTCTGAGTGATCGACTGCTGTAAATGAAAAGCCCCGGCATGTGAGTGTCGGGGCTTTTTGCATTCTGATCCAAATGGTGTGTTGCCTGCTCTGGCCTCGATGAGGCCGGTTAAATCAGCGGAAATTCAATGCCGTTTGATGAACCCGGTCAACGCGGCCAACGCTTCCGGTGAGCGCAGCCGCTGGGTAAACAGCGCCCCCTCCTTCTCGATCACTTTGCGGATCAGTTCGCGATCCGGCGCGCGCATCAACTGCTTGCTGATACGCACCGCCTCCGCCGGTAACTCGTCAAAACGCAGCGCCATCTCCCGCGCCTTGGCCAACGCCGCTTCGCCACTGCCCAACGCTTCGGTCGCAATCCCCCACGCCGCCGCTTGTTCGCCGGTAAAGCTTTCACCAAGCAGCAATAATTCCGACGCTTTAGCCTGCCCAAGCAACCGCGGCAGGATCAGGCTGGAACCGAATTCCGGGCACAACCCCAGATTCACGAACGGCATGCGCAAACGGGCGTCGCGGGCGACGTAGACCAAATCACAATGCAGCAACATCGTCGTGCCGATCCCTACTGCCGCTCCCGCTACCGCCGCGATCACTGGTTTACGGCATTCCAGCAAATTCAGCATGAAATGAAACACCGGGCTGTCGAGATCGCTCGGCGGTTGCTGGATGAAGTCGGCGATGTCATTGCCGGCGGTGAAGCACTCGGCGCTGCCCCTGATCAGTACCGCGTTGATTTCCGGGTCGCTGTCAGCCTGTTTCAGCGCGGCGGCCAGTTGGCTGTACATGGCGCGGGTCAGGGCGTTTTTCTTGTCCGGGCGGTTGATCCGCAGGGTCAGCAATCCGCGTTCGCGGTGCAGCAGGATGGCGTCGGTCATGGCGTGTCTCGCTCGCGGTCGAGCCGCAGACTAAGGCCAGGGTTTGCCGGGAAACAAGGCGCAGTTGCGCCAAAGCACCCGGCAACTCGGCCGCCGTCCAGCCTTCATCGACTAATGGGCAGGCCGTTAAACGGGTGCCAACAGTCGCAACAGGGTCGGTTGTCCGCTGGTTTCAACTACAACGAGTACCTTCTGATCAGACTGGATCGCCATCGCATAGACGACCGTCTCATCAGCGGACGGGATAATCACATAGCCAGCAAGATTGTAGGCAGGGTCAATCTGCCCGTCCTTGAGAAAGCGCGCGACCACGACATCAAATTTGCCGCCACCTGAGCGTCGCTGCCCCCCGCCAACCAAAATCCTGTCGTTGGCATCCACTACACCGCTAGCCCAAGCCGTACTCTCTCCGCCAAAGCGGCTCACGGTACTCCACAAACGATTACCGCTTTGATCGACCCCAACCAGCAGCCCGGATTCAAAACTGGGTATGACAGATCCCATTCCCACGAAGTCCCCAGTACTCAGTTGCCCCATGGCCGCCAAGCGCGTTTTGGCAAGCGCGGGATCCGCGATGACTGAAAAGCCGTTGTCCCCGAATACCTTATCGGGAGTTCCATCGGGATGATGACGGGCAAACATGGGTACATGATTCGGGTCAGCACTTGGGTCAAACATGGCACCAGCACTTAGGTAATCACCGCCGTTCGATATTAATGTGCAAGTCTGTTGCGTCGCATGGGAGCCGGAATGGCGAACTTGAAAATAACCCGTGCCGTTCAGACTTTTGTCTAACGAACCGTCACTGTGCAACCGCACGATGTATCCCCACCCAGGCCCCCCAATGCCGGTAAGGTAATAGATGGATAACACTAATTTCCCGTCGGGCAGCAAATGCACAGAGCCGGAGGCGCTAGCCGAGTTACCAAGCAACGAAGGCTCGCGTACAGAGACTCCATTCAAGCTGACATCAAGTGTGAGGTTTACATAGCCCGCATTGCCAAATGACTGGTCGAGACTGCCGTCACTATTGAAGCGGGCGACCCGCATATTGGGACCCGGTGCGCTGCTCTGCCCTGCCCAGTAAATCTTCGGATTGACCGGATCATCGCAGACTGCAACGCAAAGACAATATGGAATTTCAGCTTGACCAAAGCTGTCGATGACCACCGCTCCGTTGTTGAAATTTTTGTTAGCCGATCCGTCAGCATTAAGTTGTCCGACGAAAAAATTGAAATCATGAGACGAGTCAAAAAAAATCCCGCCGTAGGTGATTTTGTCGCCCGGCCCAGTGGCGACGCTTTGCATGAATGGTGCAGAACCTGCTGGAAAGACAGGGTTAACGATGCCTTGAGAACCCCAAGCGGGGTCAAGCATGGGGGAGGCCTGATACTGGGCTGACATGACGAAATCCTTTCAGACGTTGCGATGATATCGACGCGGGTCGACAGGTTCTTCATCCAACATCAAAAGTCGCCCATGGATCTACTGTCAGATCTGACAGTCATTGATGCCGTTCGTCTGATTTCGTCATATAACCAACAGAAGCATTCAACCCCGCGACAGGAAAACGTCTGCCAATAGTTGGTTGCGGGGCAAACCCGCCAGAAACAATCGTTTGGCAAACGCATCAACGCTAGCCGCGCCCCCGCACAGCAATGCAACAGCTTGGCGTGAAGGCAGTCGCAGTTCGTTCAAAACCGAGAGCAACTCGGCCGTCGTCCACAGCTCGACGCTGAGGTTTTCGCGCTGCGCCGCCAGTGCCTCAAGCGGTCTGGCCAGATAATGCTGGTCGGCGTCATGCGCCAGGTGAATGACGCGAATGGCGCCTTGGTGATCCTGACGCAACGCTTCGCGCAACACGCCGAACAACGGGCCGAGCCCGGTGCCGGCGGCGAGCAGCAACAGCGGTCGCTCGTGCCAGTCGGGATCGTAATGCAGTGCGCCGCCGCGCAGTTCGCCGAGGCGGATCGGATCGCCAATCTGCAGGCGCCGTGCGGCATCACTGAATTCGCCGGGCTGGCGGCAATCGAGGTGGAACTCGAGGAAGCGATCTTCTTCCGGCAGGCTGGCCAACGAATACGGCCGCGCCACATTGCCCGCCCATAACACCAAGTGCTGACCAGCGCTGTAACGCAACGGCCGCTGCGGGGTCAGGCGCAGACGCAGCACGCCGTCGCCGAGCCAGTCCAGCGCCTCGACCACTGCAGGGCGACCGTCGGTGAGCGGATTAAAGGTATGCACCTGCAAATCTTCAATCACCTGACACTGACAGGCCAGCCGCCAACCCTGCTGACGCTGTTCGGCGCTCAACGCGTCGGGGCGACTGTCGGCCGGCAGACCTTGCACACATTGCACCAGACACGCATGGCAACTGCCGGCGCGGCAACTATAGGGCACGGCCACGCCGTTCTGGTTCAGCGTATCGAGCAGATTGCTGCCAGCCGCCACTGACCATTGCTGTTCACCGACCCGCAGTTCAGGCATCGACGTTCTCCCACGCCGCCGCACAGCGATTGCGTCCGTCGCGTTTGGCGCGATAGAGCGCCTGATCGGCACGCTGCAAGGCGTCATCCAGATCATCGCCCAATTCAAGCAACGTCATGCCCGCTGACAGGCTGAGGTTTTTTACCTTGAGGCCGACCAGTTCGACATCGGTGAACGCGATGCGCAGACGTTCGCAACACGCGGTCAGACGCTCGGCGTCGCAGTCTGGCAGCAACACCACGAACTCTTCCCCGCCGTAGCGCGCCAACACATCGCCCTCGCGCAGACAGGCACCGGCCACCCCGGCGAATGCCTGCAACACCTGATCGCCCGCCGCATGGCCATGCACATCGTTGATGCGTTTGAAGTGGTCGAGGTCGATCAACGCCAGACCGTGCACCATGTCGGCCTCCATCGCATCCAGCTCGCGCGTGGCCAGACGCAGGAAATGCCGGCGGTTGAACAGCCCGGTCAATTCGTCTGTGGCCACCAGGTCTTCGAGCTGGCGCATCATCCCGCGCAGGGTGTCCTGATGCGCCTGCAAGGCAAACCGCCGCTGACGCATGCGTTGACGTGAGGTCTGCACGAAGCGTGCGTAGAGCACCAGCCACGCCAGCACCATGAACAAAATGCTCACCTGCAATGCGGCGAGCGCCGGGTCGGGCAAGCGGAAGTGGTAACCGTCCCACAGAGTGATCGCGCAGAAACTGCAGAACACCAGCAGCGCACACCGCGTGAAGGCACGCCGCGACAGATGGAACAGGCCGAACAGCAAGATCAACACGTAGAACACCAGAAACTCGCCGCGGGCCTCGTGCACATGGGAGATCAGCCAGGTCTGCCAGCCGATGCCGAGCAGCACTTGGGCTTCGGTCAGGCTCGGGTCGGAGAAGCGCAGGTTGCAGCCGGATAAAAATACGGCAAACAGAATCGCCTGGCTGATCACGACCAGGGCGCTGCCGATGGCCACTGTGCTCAGCGGCTGGTTGTAATGCCCGGTGAAAAACGCCAGCCACAGCAGCAGCAATGCCAGTCCATAAGTGCCGGCTGCAAGGGCAAAGCGTTTGAGCAAAAGGCGTTGAATGGCGTTATGGGTCAATCGTTGACTCACCGTGCGATAGGAGGCTGACTGAGTGTCCTACTCTACAGACCGGCTGCCACTTTAGTGGCGCGGTCGATAAATGACCATTGATTTTCGGGCCGGATAATTGGCGTCAAAAGTGTGGCCTGAAAAACGCCAAAAGCCCCTCACCCTAGTCCACTCCCGGAGGGAGAGGGGACTGACCGAGGTGTTTATTCGACTCGCGCCGACGTGAAACACCGCGTTGAACTCAGGTTCTGAAAACGACGCAAATCGGCTCCCTTTCCCCCTCGCCACCTTGGGGGCGGTCCGACGTTCGGGAGGGTTGGGGTGAGGGGGTAAGCTTTTGACTCGCAACCCAACCAGCAAATGCGCCGCCAACCATGCGACCAACGAATGACTCCCGGCAGATGCCCCTGCCCCCGAGGCGCGCTATACTGCCGCGCCTTTTTAGCGTCGCGCCAGCTACCCCGGCGTGCCTTGAAAGGTGTCTGCGGTCGACCGATGCACCCAAACCGCAGGCACCTTATTGAATGTTCCCGTCTTACAGAGGAGCGCGACTCATGACCGTGATCAAGCAAGACGACCTGATTCAGAGCGTTGCCGACGCCCTGCAGTTCATTTCCTATTACCACCCGGTGGATTTCATCCAGGCGATGCACGAAGCCTACCTGCGCGAAGAATCGCCAGCGGCCCGTGACTCGATGGCGCAGATCCTGATCAACTCGCGCATGTGCGCCACCGGCCACCGGCCGATCTGCCAGGACACCGGCATCGTCACCGTATTTGTCCGCGTGGGCATGGACGTGCGCTGGGATGGCGCGACCATGAGCCTGGACGACATGATCAACCAGGGCGTGCGCCAGGCGTACAACCTGCCGGAAAACGTCCTGCGTGCCTCGATCCTCGCCGACCCGGCGGGCGCTCGCAAGAACACCAAGGACAACACCCCGGCCGTGATCCACTACTCCATCGTCCCGGGTAACACCGTGGAAGTGGACGTGGCGGCCAAGGGCGGCGGTTCCGAGAACAAGTCGAAAATGGCCATGCTCAACCCGTCCGACTCGATCGTCGACTGGGTACTGAAGACCGTTCCGACCATGGGCGCCGGCTGGTGCCCACCGGGCATGCTCGGCATCGGCATCGGCGGCACCGCCGAGAAAGCCGCGGTGATGGCGAAAGAAGTGTTGATGGAATCCATCGACATTCACGAGCTGAAGAAGCGTGGCCCGTCCAACCGCATCGAAGAAATGCGTCTGGAGCTGTTCGAGAAGGTCAACCAGTTGGGCATCGGCGCCCAGGGCCTCGGTGGCCTGACCACCGTGCTCGACGTGAAGATCATGGATTACCCGACCCACGCAGCTTCGCTGCCGGTGTGCATGATCCCGAACTGCGCCGCCACCCGTCACGCCCACTTCGTGCTCGACGGTTCCGGCCCGGCTTCGCTGGAAGCGCCACCGCTGGACGCCTACCCGGAAATCGTCTGGGAAGCCGGCCCGTCGGCCCGTCGCGTCAACCTCGACACCCTGACCCCGGAAGACGTGCAGAGCTGGAAGCCGGGCGAAACCGTGCTGCTCAACGGCAAGATGCTCACCGGTCGCGACGCTGCGCACAAGCGCATGGTCGAGATGCTGAACAAGGGTGAAACCCTGCCGGTAGACCTGAAAGGTCGTTTCATCTACTACGTCGGCCCGGTTGATCCGGTCGGTGACGAAGTGGTTGGCCCGGCCGGCCCGACTACCGCCACGCGGATGGACAAGTTCACCCGGCAGATCCTCGAGCAGACCGGCCTGTTGGGCATGATCGGCAAATCCGAGCGCGGCCCGACCGCGATCGAAGCGATCAAGGACAACAAAGCCGTGTACCTGATGGCTGTCGGCGGCGCTGCTTACCTGGTTGCTCAGGCAATCAAGAAGTCCAAAGTGCTGGCGTTTGCCGAGCTGGGCATGGAAGCGATCTACGAATTTGAGGTCAAGGACATGCCGGTCACCGTCGCGGTGGACAGCAACGGTGAATCGGTACACATAACCGGCCCCGCGATCTGGCAGAAAAAGATCAGCGAGAGTCTGGCGGTAGAAGTGCAGTAAGGCTTTAACCGCAGGAAAAAACCGGGCGATCAGCAATGACCGCCCGGTTTTTTTATTGCCTGCCACAAATTGAAGCGCGTGACACCTGTCAGATCTGACAGGTGTCGCGCTATACGCAGTCTGCTAGCGTGCAACCTCGGCATTCACTGGTTGCGTTGCCATGTCCCTTGATGCAGATGCGCTGATCACCCCACCGTCCATCGCCAAATCTGCGTCGACGACTACGGGTGGACGCAGTTGGGGAGAAATAGGCGTGACGGGCGGGCGGTCATACGCCATACCGGTGCCGTTCCTCGATGCGCGATCGCTCAAGCCGGCACTGGATCTGGTCTATGACGGCAGTTCGGGCAACGGCAAATGCGGCCTCAGCTGGCAGATCAATCCGGGCGCCATCATTCGCAAGACCAGCAAAGGTGTGCCGCAATACTTGGCGGACGACGTCATGCAGGCTGGTGGCACCGATCTACATCCCGAAGTGACCACGCGCGGCAAGATCAAGTCGACCCGGCGAACCCGCGGCAAAGGCCGACAAGCCAGAAAATTTTCGATCGTGAATTACATTCCGCGTCAGGAAACGTCGTTCGACCGTTACGAACTGTGGACCCCCGACGTCGGCAAACCGTTCTGGATCGTCTACGGCGCCGACGGTACGCGCTATTGCTACGGCTACAACGATGATGCGTGCATCTACGACCCCAAGGAGCCGACCCACATCGCCGAGTGGTTGCTGACGGAAATCAGAAACCCGCTGGGCGAAAACGTCTTCTATCAGTACAAGCGCGATGACCAAGTCGCTGACCGCCATTTTGATTACCAGGCCCAGCGTTATCTGCAGCAAGTGTGCTACTGCAACAAAACCGCCAGTACTGACCTGTACTGCTTTGATCATGCGCAACCGCAATTACTCGACTGGCTGTTCCGGCTGATCGTCGATTACGGCGAACGCGCCGGCGGGCTCACCGATATTCCGGCCTATGCCGCCGACGAATTCGCCTGGACGGTGCGCTCCGACCCTTTTCGCATGTACCGCTATGGCTTCGAACTTGCTACCCGACGCCTTTGCAAACAGTTCCTGCTGTTCAACAACGTCGGGACCGCCAAGGTGCTGGTCAACCGTCTGTTGCTGGAGCACGAAGAAACACCGCAGCAGTACAGCCAGTTGAAAGCGGCGCACTCCATGAGTTACGACGCAACGGGTCTGGTCAAGCACACACCACCGATCGAGTTGTTCTATCAAGACGCGGCGCTCGACACACAGCCGCAGCCGTTCTTGCAACTCGATAACATGCCCGGTCTCAACGACGGCCAGCCTTACCACTGCGTTGACCTGAAAGGCGAAGGCTTGCCCGGATTCCTCTGTCAGTACGACGGCGCGTGGTACTACCGCGAACCCTTGCGCGGCACGCCCGGCACTGATGAAGTCATTTATGGCCCGTGGGCCTTGTTGCCGCTGATTCCGAATGCGGACAGCAGCCAACCGGTGGTGCAGGTCCTCACCGATCTGACCGGCGACGGGCGCCTGGACTGGATTGTCGCGCAACCGGGGCTAAGCGGTTATTACACCCTCAACCCGGATGGCAGTTGGTCGCTGTTCAAGCCGTTTGCGCAATTTCCGGTCGAGTTCTTTCATCATTTGGCGCAACTCGGGGACTTGATCGGCGACGGCCTGCAATCGGTTGCGATGGTCGGCCCGAACAGCGTGCGGGTGTACGCCAACCTGCGCGAGCAAGGCTTTGCTGCCGGCAAGAATCAACCCCATGGCCCGGACAGACTGCCGCTGTTCAGCGACGCCCGCAACGAACTGGTGATGTTCAGCGGACTGGGGGCCAGCGGCACGGAGCTGTGCCGCATCCGTCACGATGAAATCAGATGCTGGCCCAGCCTCGGCCATGGCCGGTTTGAAACGGGTTTCAAGCTGAGCGACTTGCCTTTCGGGTATGAAGAATTCGATGCCGAACGGGTGCGGGTCGCCGATATCGACGGCTCCGGTGCCCCCGCGTTTATTTATCTGTCCTCGGACTATTTCGAGATATGGCTCAACCATGGCGGCAATCGACTGGCGCCGACGCCGATCCGGGTGGCATGGCCTGCCGGCGTTCGCTACGACAATCTCTGCCAGGTGACCTTCGCCGATCTGCGAGGGCTGGGCTGCGCCAGCCTGCTGCTGACCGTGCCGCACATGAAGCCGCAGCACTGGGTGTATCACTTCGTCAGCAACCGTCCTTACATGCTTATCGGCAGCAATAACAACATGGGCTACAACGCCAGGCTGCAATACCGCAGTAGCGCGCAGTACTGGCTGGATGAAAAACGCCAGGAACTGGTCGCACGCAGACATCCCGTGTGTTATCTGCCGTTCTCGCAGATGGTGCTCGAATGGTTGCGTCAGGAGGATGAAATTACCGGCAATTACCTGATGCAGTCGTTCGAGTATTTTCAGGGCTATTACGACGGGCTCGAGCGAGAGTTCCGCGGGTTTGCGCGGGTCTATCAGACCGACAGTGAACTGGAACCGGGCAAGGCCGCGAGCGGCCATACCGCCCCGATGCGGGTAAAAAACTGGTTCCATGTCGGTCAATTCGTTGATCAGGACTTGAAGGACACTTGCGACCTCGACAATGAGATCTCCCCCCTCGGTCCAACCGTCATTACCGCGTTCGATGCCAAACGCGGCGCAGAGCGCATTCACAAGCGGGCCGTCGCCGATGAGGCCGAAATCGCCAACGCCCTCGCGGGGAGGGCACTGCGCAGCGAAGTGACCCAGGCCGATGACCCGGCGCCGGCTCGTCTGTTCTCGTTGACCGAGCATCGCTACCGGGTTCGGCAAGTCGTCGACACTCCATCCAGCCTGCTGGTGCTGGAACAGGAAACCCGCAGTCACCAATACGAACGCTTCATGGATGACCCGAGTTGCCGGCACGTGGTCAATCTTGGGTGGGATCAGTTCGGGATGCCTGAGCACAGCATCACCGTCGATTGTCCACGCCGTCGCAGCGCCAAGGACCCATTCGAAGAGGAAGATCAAAAACAAGCCTGGGCAGACAGCTTCGACCCGCAGCAAGAAGTCTTTTACCTGACAGAAACGCTCGCTGATTTCATTCACCAGACTGACCCGACCCGCTGGCATCTCGGACTGCCTTCGCGGCAGCGCGGCAATGCGTGGATCATGCCCGAGGGTTTGCTGCCCGGTGGACTGACCCCGGACCAGATCAGCTGTGAACAATTTGCCGCTCATCACGCCAGCCCCGAATGGACAGCGCTGCGCGAACTGACCGCACTGTCTCGGCAAACGTATCTGAAAGCCCCCGACGGCACACAACTGTATCCGCCGCAGCCAGGCCCGACAGAGCGGGCGGTGTTCGATGAAAAAGCGCTTGCGGCCTACGGCTCGGTCAAACCGCCAATTGTCATTCGTGAAGAATTGAGAGCAATCGGATACCAGCCGATGAAGCTGTTTTTCCCGGAGGATCCGCTGCAAGACCCTCTGGAAAACCTGTGGTCGGCCCAGAGCGGTTTTTTCACTTTCGCCGATGCCGCGGGCTTCTTTCAGCCCCTCACTGCGCAACCCACTGCCAGCCATGGCGTGACCGAAATAACCCGCGACGCCAACCACCTGCACACCATTGCCATCACCCAGCCGGATGGCTGCGTGACCAACATCACGTACGACCCGCACACCCTCTTGCCGGTGAGGATCAGGGATCCCAACGAGAATATTCAGGAGGCGCGTTACGATGCGGGCGGTCAGCCCACAGTTCTCAGCTTTTACGGCACAGAACAAGGAGTGCCTGCCGGTTTCGATCCGCTGACCCTTTACCCGCCACAAACCGATCTGAGCGTGGCCTACGCCATCGCCAATCCAGAACGGGTGGTGGCGTCCGCCGCCAGTGCAGTGCGCACAGAACTGTTCAGCTGGATGGCGTCTTTGCCTCCTGCGGCACTGCGACTCAAACGCAAACAATGGATCGCCAAGGGCTGGATACTGCCCAGCGGCCACGTCCGTGCTGCGGCCCTGCGCGACCTGAGCAAACTGAAAAAACGCACCGCCAGCGAACAGACCCTGCTTAAACTGATCCACACCGCAGCACGCCAGCCGGTGCACAGCGCCGTGCTGATGGCCGACCGCTACCCCTATGATCCGCAGAAGTTGATCCAGATCGTTGTCAGGTATATCGACGGTTTCGGCCGCGAGCTGCAAAGCAAACAATTGGTACCGGCGGGCGATGCGTATGTATCCACGGCCGATGGCAATCTCGAGGTTGGCCCGGATGGCACACTGATCGAAGCCGCGGCCGACCCACGCTGGCGCGTCAGCGGGCGCGTCGAGTACAACCACAAGGGCGAGACGATCAGGGTTTACCGAGCGTATTACCTGAATACCTGGCGCTACATCAGCGACAGCGCGATGCGCGAGCATGGCTATCACGACCAGCTGTTCTACGACGCATTGGGGCGACCGATCAAGACGATCAACGCCTTGGGGCATCTGGCCTACGACATCCTGCATCCCTGGTTCACCTGCAGCTACGACTTCAACGACACCGATGACACGATTGCCCCGGCACCGGCCAGACCTGCCAGGACTGGCACCTCTGCGAAACAACCGAAGAAGGCCATGCCATGAATACTTCGGTGCACGTGAATACACCCTCGGTAAATGCCAGAGATGGGCGCGGCCTGCCCGTCAGACACATCGAATACCTGCGCAGTGTCGCTGGTGGCGCGGTACGGCCGCTCATCACCCGTCTGCTGCATGACACATCCGGCCAGCTTGTGGCACAGCGGGATCCGCGCCTGCCGCGACCCAACACCACCACCGTGCATACGCTGAATGGCCAGCCATTGAAAACTCGCAGCGTCGATTCCGGCGAGAGCACAAGCCTGCCGGGGCTGGCCGCCGAACGGCTGCAAACGTGGGACGCGCACGCTACTCATCGGCGCATGAGCTACGATAATCATCTGCGCGTGGTGGCCGTCGAAGAGAACCGCGTGCCGGGCATCGAAAATTTCATCTATGCCAGCGCCACGGCAGACGCCGGTCACAACCGGCGTGGGCAACTGATTGAAGTGATGGATTCATCGGGCAAAGTCCAGATCACGGGATTCGCCATGTCCGGTCAGGCGCGCAGCGAAACCCGCACTTTCCACGACGGCGAATCCTTCACCAGTCATCAGCTATTCAGCCCCCTCGGTGCGCTGCTGGAAAGCACCGATGCCGGCGGGCACCGGCAACAATTGATCCATGACATCGCCGGGCAACTGGTGCAGGTGCAGCTGCAACTCAGCGGTCAGGCGGCGCAACCGATATTGAATGACGCGCAGTACGGCGCCGACGGAAAAATCACCGAGCAACTGGCCGGCAACGGCGTGACCAGCCGTTGGCATTACCACGCCGCCGACGGCCGTCTGCACCGGCAAATTGCGCAGAATGCAGCGGATCCGCCGCTTCAGGATCTGGAGTACACCTACGACTCCGTGGGTAACATCCAGAGCATTGTCGATCACACCTTCACGCCGAAGTTTTTCCGCAACCAGCGAGTCGACGGTCAGCGAACGTTTGTCTATGACTCGCTTTACCGGCTGAGCCACGCCAGCGGCAGTGACGAAAACAGAAAGCAGGAAGACAACCCGGGGCGACCGCAGCCGACCGACCCCAATGACCGGCGCAACTACGTCCGGACCTACACCTACGATGACGGCAACAACCTGATCAAGTTCACCCACGTGCGCGACGGTGCCTCGCATACCCGCGAAATGCTCATCGACCCCGACAGCAACCGCGGCGTGCGCTGGAAGCCCGGCGACCCGGCTCCGGACTTCGACACATTGTTTGACCCAGCCGGCAACCTGCTGGTCCTGCATCCCGGTCAGCCATTGCAGTGGAACGCGCAAAACCAGCTGGCATCGGTGACGCTCGCCGAACACGATACCGGGCCGCACGACACCGAACAGTATCGCTACAGCCAGGGCGTACGGGTCTACAAACGCCACGAGACCCACACGTCGTCACTCAGCCATTTTCATCAAGCGCGTTATCTGGGAAACCTCGAAATTCGCACCAAGGACAACGGCGAAGAACTGCACCTGATCACCGTCAACACCGGCGTCAGCAATGTGAAGTGCCTGCACTGGGTGGCAGGGAAACCCGCTGGCATCGACGCCGATCAGTTGCGCTTCAGCCAGACGGATCATGTGGGTTCATGCGTGCTGGAGCTGGATCAGCTCGCACGGATGATCAGCCAGGAAGACTACTACCCGTTCGGTGACACCGCGTCGATGGCGGCGCGCTCGCTGATTGAGGTGGATTACAAGTTCGAGCGCTATTCAGGCAAGGAAATGGATGTCTCCGGGCTGTGCTACTACGGCGCGCGCTATTACGCGCCATGGCTGAAGCGCTGGGTCAGCAGCGACCCGGCGGGGGATGTGGACGGGCTGAATCGTTATGCGTTTGTCGGTAACAATCCGCTGCGCTATGTGGATTCCGGCGGCCACTCACGAGAAGAAAGCGCAATCAGACAGTATTCGGACTTCAGTTCCGTTGTCGCCGGACACTCCGAGCACTTGCTCCAACAGCTGCACAACATCAGTCATCGGAAAAACATCAAACGCAACCTGGCGGCGAACCTCGTGGTCGAGACGGGTAAAGGAATTGCTGGCTACGAAGCCGGTGTTTTCGGGGGAGGACTGGTGGACATGGTGGTTCCGAGCGTGCAGTCGGTTATTCCCTACGCGACAAGTGGCGGCCTGATTGGGGGCAACATCGGCGGTGACATCGCAGGCGCAATGATCGACCCGTTCACAAACGAAATCGCCTCCAGAACCGGGGTCATTCTCGGCCCGCAGATTCCGCAAACCTCGGCGATGTCGGTCAGTGAGATAAATCGCGGTTTGGGTGTGACTGATCCCGGGAAGCAAAGACGAACGATGCGGGATTTCTCGGACGATATGGTCCGCCAAATGCCTGATTTTCTTATGACCCGCGTGATGGCGTCGTGGATTTCAATAATCCCCGCCACTTTAGCCATGTTCGCTCGAGCAGTGGAAGCCGAAGACATCAAGACCGGGCTCGACCCAGTGAAGATTGGCAAGATCGAGACAATGCTCGCCGACTGGCAAGCGGCCGTCGAAAATTATTCCGCCTTGGCCGACAGTGCATTCGATGCACTGGGCAGCGATGTTCTGGACCCGGATGGAAGTGCCTCGATCAGCCGGTCGGGCCTGCAACAACAAACCCGCGAAACACTCGCCAATATCGGCCGGGCCAAGGCTTCTATCGCAGCTTACAAGGATGCGAGTACTACTGATGCCCGGTATTTGCAGCAGCAACGTAAGCCCCCGCAAAAGCATTCCAGGATTTACCAATACCTCACCGGAACAAAACGTGTCTAGCTCAGCCCATGACCGCACGCCCTCGCTCACGGCCACTGACGGCCGGGGCCTGCCGGTCAGACAAGTCGCCTATTTGCGTACTGTCGCTGGCGATCCCGTACAAGGGCTGGTCAGCCGCCTGCGCCACGATGCGGCCGGGCGCTTGATCGAGCAGCGCGATCCGCGTCTGTCCGTGCCCAACATCGCGAGTCTTTTCGATTTGCGCGGCGCGCCGCTCAAAGCCGACAGCGTCGATGCCGGATCGAGTCTGGTGCTGCCAGGAGTGGCGGGAGAGGAACGGCAGCGGTGGGATGCACAGGGCAACCACTGGCGCAGCACTTACGATGATCAGTTGCGCCCGGTGCGTATCGACGAGAACGCATTGCCGGCAGTTGAAACCCTGACCTATGCCGATGTAACGGCCGACCCTGGTGGCAACCTGCGCGGGAAAATCATCGCAATGACAGACCCGTCGGGCAGCGTCGATTTTCACAGCTATGCGCTGACTGGTCCCGGACTGCGCGACACACGCACCTTCCACGACGGTAAAGCCTTTGTCAGCCAGCGAACATTCAGCCCCACCGGTGCGATGCTCGAACAGCTCGATGCCGGCGGCCATACACAACAGTCGACCTACGACGTTGCCGGACAAATTCAACAACTCAAATTACAACTCGCCGGCGCCCCCGGATGGCAAACGGTGCTAGAGCATGCGCACTACAACGCCAGCGGACAGATCACCGAGCAACGGACCGGCAATGGCGTGCTCAGCCGCTGGCTGTACGAACCGGCCAACGGACGCCTGCATCGCCAGATAGCGCAATCGGATCCGGCGACGATGCACCAGGATCTCGAATACCGCTACGACCGGGTAGGCAACATTACCGCCATCACTGACCACCTCTTCACTGCGCGTTTTTTCGCCAATCAGCGCATCGATGGCGAGCGGGTGTTCACCTATGACTCGCTGTACCGCCTGCACAGTGCCACCGGCCATGCAGACACCCCGCACTCGGACACTCCCGGACGCCCCTCGCCGACTGACCCGAATAACCGAAAAAATTACACCGAAACCTACGAGTACGACGCTGGCAACAACCTGATCAAGACCATTCATGCGCGCGATGGCGCCAACCATACTCGGCAGATGTACATCGACCCTGCCAGCAATCGCGGCGTGCGCTGGAAACCCGGAGACCCGGTGCCGGACCTCAGCCAGTTGTTCAGCCCCGCCGGTGACATGCTGGCCTTGGAGCCAGGCATGCCATTGCACTGGGACAGTCGCGGTCAACTGGCAAACGTCACCTTGGTCGATCGCAACGGAAGCAGCGCGAACGACGAGGAGTTTTACCGCTACAGCCAAGGCGAACGGGTCTATAAACGTCACGAGACCCACACGCCGAGTGTCATCCACTTTAGTGAAGTGCGGTATATGCAGGGTCTGGAAATCTGCACCCGGGACAACGGCGAAGAACTCCATCGCATCAACCTCGCCAGCACAATGGGCAACGTGGTCTGCCTGCATTGGGCGCGCGGGAAGCCGTCGGGTATCGCGGCCGATCAAGTGCGTTATACGCTGAGCGATCATCTGGGATCGGCGGTGAAAGAGCTGGATGCACAGGCACAATTGATCAGCGAGGAAGTCTACCTTCCATTCGGCCGCACCGCGTCCCTGACCGCGCGCTCCGCCGTCGAGGTCGACTATAAAACCCTGCGTTACTCGGGCAAGGAAATGGATGTCAGCGGGTTGTATTACTACGGCGCTCGATACTACGCGCCATGGCTGGGGCGCTGGACCAGTGCCGATCCGGCAGGGGATATAGACGGGACTAATCTGTATGCGTTTGTTGGCAATAATCCCATCATTTACATCGACGCTGACGGGCGAGGATTGGGCGAATTCATCGACCGAAATACCGGCGCAGGCCAGCCCCAAACCCAGAGCGGCACCTTCAAACGTGGACGTCAGGCGGACGTGACGTTATCCAGGGCAATTGAGCGACATACGAAAATCCTTGAACTGACCACGCGCCGCGCTCAAGAAGCGGAGACGCAGATCGGCAATCATCTATCCGCCTCGGCGCACGCCAAATCTGCGGCCTTGAGAACCGGGGGCCACCTGGCTGCGCAAATCACTGCCTACGGAATCGGTATTGGCGTCGGTTTAGGTGCAGCAGCACTGGGGACCGCAGCAGGTCCGGTCGGCGTCGCGTTTGGTGTTTTTCTCGGAATGGCGGTTAAAAAAGGCGTGAGTCTGGGGACCGATTTCGCCTTGGAACGCACGAGCATAGGTGCATCGGTCAAGTTCAAAAGCGGCAAACTTGATCCCGGCCGTATCGTGGCTCGGGGGGAATACAAGTCCATGGACTATGGCGCGTATGCCTACCAGAAATTCAGGGGAATCGTCGTGGGTGTCATTGAAATGAACAAGAAAGGTTGGCTCAAAGGAGGCAAGGAGGTGGTGAGTGTGGGAGCTGGCATAGGCATGAAAGCAGCTAACACCCCGTTTTCCAGCGAAATCGGCGCAGTGTTGAGCACCGTGACCGGCACCGTCGAAATACTCCATGAAATCGCGGGTGCGGGCGACGATCTGACCGAGAAGAAACTCAATGACGCTGACGCGCACATCGAGGCAATGATCGGCGTGCTTAATGATTCGGTCAGTGAGCTGGACCGGAATTTCGCCGCCGCTGGACGCGACTCAATCCACACTTACAGGCCACTCAGCAAGATTACGAACCAGATCTTCAGCGCACCTGCAGGCGACACACGTGAAACGGTGAGACGCGCTACCGACACAACCATCACCCAGTTGAGGCATACCCAATCCTTGATCAGACGTGTGCGCTAGGCGCCACGTAGCAAGAACTGTGAGTGTGCGTGCTATCGTGCTCGCCCCGTCCTGCTCTGATACTTCAAATGCTCGCGACTTCCCGTACCTTGCGTCTGTCGTTGTACACCCTGCTGATCATCGCCGGCGCCGCCCTCGCCGCGACGCTTGCGATTCGCCATGCCGAGCGTCAGGCACTGGAAGAAGACGCCGCGCGCGCCAATCAACAACTGGCACTGTACGCCACGTCGCTGCACACCCTGATCGACCGCTACCGCGCCCTGCCCGCCGTGCTCGCGCTGGACCCGCAGTTGCGTTCGGCGCTGGCAGGTCCGGTAAGCGCAGAACAGCAAACCGCGCTGAATCTGAAACTGGAAAGAATCAACGGCGCGGCACAGTCCTCGACCCTTGAACTGCTCGATCACACCGGCCTCGCGGTGGCCGCCAGCAACTGGCGTTTGCCGAGCAGTTATGTCGGCCACAATTACGGTTTTCGCCCGTACTTCAGCCAGACCCGAATTCAAGGCACGGGGCGTTTTTACGCGGTCGGCGTGACCAGCGGCATTCCCGGTTATTTCCTTTCCAGCGCGGTGCTCGGTGACAACAACCAGTTCCTCGGCGCGATGGTGGTCAAGCTGGAATTCCCCGAGCTTGAACGCGAGTGGAGTCAGGGCAGCGACACCCTGCTGGTCAGCGATGCGCGCGGGATCATCTTTATCGCCAATCAGCCCGGCTGGCGTTATCGCCTGCTCCGACCACTGAGCGCCAGCGATCACGCGGAAATCAAAACCACCCGTCAGTACGACAAACAAACGCTGGTGCCGCTCACTTACTTGCCAGTGCGTAATTTCGATGAGAACAGCGACCTGCGCCGGGTCGAAGGCCCGCAAGGCACGGCGGATTATCTGTGGGAATCGCTGCCGCTGAGCGCCGAAGGCTGGACGTTGCATCTGCTGCGACATCCACAAGTGGCGTTCGAAGACCTGCGCAACGCCGGGTTGGCGGCTGCCGGAGTGTGGCTGGCGCTGGTGTTTCTGCTGCTGTTCCTCAATCAGCGCTGGCGCCTGGCCAGACTGCGCCAGCGCAGCCGCGAAGAACTCGAACAACTGGTACAAGAACGCACCCGCGACTTGCGCACTGCGCAGGACGGTCTGGTGCAGTCAGCCAAACTTGCGGCGCTCGGGCAAATGTCGGCGGCGCTGGCTCACGAAATCAATCAGCCACTGACAGCCCAGCGCATGCAACTCGCGACCCTGCGTCTGCTGCTCGATCACGGCCGCGTCGACGATGCGTACAAGGCGTTGAAACCGGTGGACGACATGCTCACGCGCATGGCCGCCCTCACCGGCCACCTGAAAACCTTCGCGCGCAAAAGCCCCAGCGGCTTGCGCGAACGGCTGGACCTGGCGACGGTGGTCGATCAGGCGTTGCAGTTGCTCGATGCGCGACTGCGTGACGAACAGGTCAGTCTGGTGTTGCATCTGTCACGGCCGGCGTGGGTGCGAGGGGACGCGATTCGTCTGGAGCAAGTGCTGATCAACCTGCTGCGCAACGCCCTTGATGCGATGCAGGGCAAACCGTGCAAGCGTCTGGAAATTCGTCTCGAAGCCGATGAACAATTGTGGTGCCTGAGCGTCAGCGACAACGGCGGCGGGATAGCCGAAGAACATTTGAGCCAAGTGTTCGACCCGTTCTTCACCACCAAACCGGTGGGCGATGGTCTGGGCCTGGGACTGGCGGTATCGTTCGCCATCGTGCATGAATCCGGCGGCCGCCTGAGCGCGGAAAACGGTGCCAGTGGCGCGGTGTTCAGCCTGACTTTGCCGATCGATCTGGAGGCGCACCTGTGATGCTCAATTCGGTGATGGTGGTCGATGACGAAAGCAGTATCCGCATTGCCGTTGAACAGTGGCTGAGCCTGTCCGGGTTCGAGGTGCAACTGTTCAGTCGTGCCGAAGAATGTCTGGCCGCGCTGCCGGCGCACTTTGCCGGGGTGATCGTCAGCGACGTGCGTATGCCGGGACTGAGTGGCTTGGCGTTGCTGGCCGAAGTGCAACGCCGCGATGCTGACTTGCCAGTGATTCTGCTGACCGGCCACGGCGATGTGCCAATGGCGGTCGAAGCGATGCGCGACGGTGCTTACGATTTTCTGGAAAAACCCTTCAGCCCCGAGACCCTGCTCGGCAGCCTGCGTCGCGCGCTGGACAAGCGTCGGCTGGTGTTGGAGAACCGCGCGTTGCACGAACAGGCTGACAACCGCGCCAAACTGGATGCAACGCTGCTCGGTGTGTCGCGCGGTTTGCAGACCTTGCGCCGGCAAGTGCTGGATCTGGCGTCGCTGCCCGTCAACGTGCTGATCCGTGGCGAAACCGGCAGTGGCAAGGAACTGGTCGCGCGTTGTCTGCACGATTTCGGTCCGCGCGCAGACAAGCCTTTCGTGGCGCTGAACTGCGCGGCGATCCCCGAGCAACTGTTTGAAGCCGAGTTGTTCGGGCATGAAAGCGGCGCCTTCACCGGAGCATCCGGCAAGCGCATCGGCAAGTTGGAATACGCCGACGGCGGCACGCTGTTTCTCGATGAAATCGAAAGCATGCCGCTGGCCCAACAGGCGAAACTGCTGCGCGTGTTGCAGGAGCAGAAGCTGGAGCGCCTCGGTTCAAACCAGAGCATTCGCGTGGACTTGCGCATCGTCGCGGCGACCAAACCGGATCTGCTGGACGAGGCGCGGGCCGGGCGTTTTCGTGAGGATCTGGCGTATCGCCTGAACGTTGCCGAACTGCGACTGCCGCCGCTGCGTGATCGCCGCGAGGACATTCCTTTGTTGTTCGAGACCTTTGCGCGCAATGCAGCCGAACGCCTGGGACGCAGTTTCCCACCGTTGAGTGGTGCGCAGTTGAGCCACCTGCTCAGCCATGATTGGCCGGGCAATGTGCGCGAGTTGGCCAACGCTGCTGAACGCCAGGTGCTGGGGCTGGATGAACCGGCGCCGGGGATTGATCCGGGGCAGTCGCTGGCGGCGCAGCAGGAAGCGTTTGAGGCGCAGTGTTTGCGTGCGGCGTTGACTCGGCACAAGGGTGATGTGAAAGCGGTGCTTGAAGAACTGCAACTGCCGCGCAGGACGTTTAATGAAAAGATGCAGCGGCATGGGTTGAGTCGGGAGATGTTTTTGGTTGATTGAGCTCGGCTGGAGATTTTTGGGGTGGCTGAAATTTTTTCCCCCCTCACCCCAACCCTCTCCCCCCAAGGGGGGCGAGGGGGAAAGGGGGCCGTTCTTCATGCTTTTCAGATCCTGAGCTCGACTCAAAACTTTCAGGTCAATGTCTTAAGGCCATACACCTCGGTCAGTCCCCTCTCCCTCCGGGAGAGGGCTAGGGTGAGGGGCTCTTGATCTGCGCCCTCATAAGCAATTTTCCGCTCACCACTACTAATTCATAAGCGGATTTCCGCTCAACTCTTTGCGCTACCCCCTCTAAACCGCCCCTCCCCCCGTTGGCACAGCTCCTGCTACAGCCCCCACAGGCTGCGTTTCAACGCGCTCCACAAAAACAATTAAACGAAGGATCCTTCAATGGATAACTCCAATACCCTGCCGCTTGGGTCGGCCGCCGCGCCGGTCAAACAAAGAACCACCGCGAGCCGGATCAAATCGATCTTCAGCGGCTCCGTCGGCAACATGGTCGAGTGGTACGACTGGTACGTCTACGCCGCCTTCTCGCTGTACTTCGCCAAGAGTTTTTTCCCTGCCGGTTCCTCCACCGCACAATTGATGAACACCGCCGCGATCTTCGCCGTGGGCTTTTTGATGCGTCCGATCGGTGGCTGGCTGATGGGCTTGTACGCTGACAAGGTCGGGCGCAAGAAAGCCTTGATGGCTTCGGTGTATCTGATGTGCTTCGGCTCTCTGATCATCGCCCTCAGCCCGAACTACGCCACCATCGGCATCGGCGCACCGATCCTGCTGATCTTCGCCCGTTTGCTGCAAGGTCTGTCGGTCGGCGGCGAGTACGGCACCTCCGCCACGTATCTGTCGGAAATGGCCACCAAGGAACGTCGCGGTTTCTTCTCCAGTTTCCAGTACGTGACCCTGATCTCCGGCCAGCTCATAGCGCTTGGCGTATTGATCGTGCTGCAACAGACGCTCACCACCGAGCAGTTGTACGCGTGGGGCTGGCGTATTCCGTTTGCCATCGGCGCGCTGTGCGCAGTGGTCGCGCTGTACTTGCGTCGCGGCATGGAAGAAACCGAGTCGTTCACCAAGAAAGAGAAGTCCAAGGAAAGCGCGATGCGCACCTTGATGCGTCACCCGAAAGAGCTGGCAACGGTGGTCGGCCTGACCATGGGCGGTACGCTGGCGTTCTACACCTACACCACCTACATGCAGAAATACCTGGTGAACACGGTCGGCATGAGCATCTCCGACTCGACCACCATTTCTGCGGCCACGCTGTTCCTGTTCATGTGCCTGCAACCGATCATCGGTGGCCTGTCGGACAAGATTGGTCGTCGTCCGATCCTGATCGCCTTCGGCGTGCTGGGGACGATTTTCACCGTGCCGATCCTGATGACCCTGCACACCATCCAGAGCTGGTGGGGCGCGTTCTTCCTGATCATGGCGGCGCTGATCATCGTCAGCGGCTACACCTCGATCAACGCCGTGGTCAAAGCCGAGCTGTTCCCGACCGAGATCCGCGCGCTGGGCGTCGGCCTGCCGTACGCACTGACCGTGTCGATCTTCGGCGGCACCGCCGAATACATCGCGCTGTGGTTCAAGAGCATCGGCATGGAAACCGGTTACTACTGGTACGTGACCGCGTGCATCGCGGTGTCGTTGCTGGTGTACATCACCATGAAAGACACGCAGAAACACTCGCGAATCGTCACTGACTGATTCGCTCCTCGCTTTACGAAAAAGGGGCAGACCTGTGCAAGGTCTGCCCCTTTTTTCGTTGGCTGCCGATCAGCGGTCATTTGATTAATCACCGGTTAATTGGCTGACGCGATCCTGCAGCTGTCTGAATCGACCAAGGTTGAACGCCCCGCCGAATGCCAATTGAGCTTAAACCTGCGGCCCTTAACATCGACTTAATCGATACTTATCAACATTAATTTGCGCTTTTTAATCAATTTAGTTGGCGTAGCATTAAACCCATGCAAGACACACACGCCAACCCATTCGGAGTACACACCATGAAAACCAAACTGATCCTCGCCTTCGCCCTGTCCGTACTGGCCGCCAACACATTCGCTGCCGACGGTTTCGACCGCACCGGTTCGGCGGTCGCCGCTGATGGTTATGACCGCACCGGTTCTGCCACAGTTGCCGCTGATGGCTACGACCGCACCGGTTCCGCAACTGTCGCTGAGGATGGTTTTGACCGTACCAACTCGGCTACTTTCGCCGCTGACGGCTATGACCGCACCGGTTCCGCTACCGTTGCCGAAGACGGCTACGATCGTACTCAGTCCGCCTCCATCAGTTAATCGCCTGACGCATAGCGCACAGCCCGGCTTCGGCCGGGCTTAGTTGTTCCTGGAGACTGGAAATTGCCGCGCCGCGCTTGCACTATTGGGCGTCTATAACCGCCCGCCAGGATCACCCGCCATGCCCGATGACATCCATTTCTACGAACCCGCCAACGGCCACGGCCTGCCCCACGATCCGTTCAACGCGATCGTCGGCCCGCGCCCCATCGGCTGGATTTCTTCGCAGGATGCCGAGGGCCGGTTAAACCTGGCGCCCTACAGCTTTTTCAACGCGTTCAACTACATTCCGCCGATCATTGGTTTCTCCAGTGTCGGGCGCAAAGACAGCCTGAACAACATCGAGCAGACCGGCGAGTTCGTCTGGAACCTCGCCACCCGCCCGCTGGCCGAGCAGATGAACCAGAGCTGCGCGATGGTCGCGCCCGAGGTCAACGAGTTTGAACTGGCGGGGCTGACCACGGTGGCGTCGAAAGTGATTGCCGTACCACGGGTCGCCGAAAGCCCGGTGTCCTTTGAATGCAAGGTCACGCAGATCATTCAGTTGCAGCGCGCGGATGGCGAGACGGTGCCGAGCTGGCTGATCCTCGGCGAAGTGGTCGCCGTGCATATCGCCAAGTGGCTGTTGAAGGACGGCATCTACGACACCGCCGCCGCAGAACCGATTCTGCGTGGCGGCGGGCCGGCGGATTATTTCCAGCTGGGGCCGGAGGCACTGTTCAAGATGTGGCGCCCCGGTGCTGTGAAATAGTCTTTACCAGATCAGATCGGCGTCTTCGGTGACGCCCTTGAGATTGTCCAGTTGATTGATCGCTGCTTCGTCGGCGGCGATGGCACCGGGGAACACCTGATCATCGAACAGTTTGTGAAACCGTGGTGCGCCGCCATCGACCAGGGCTTTGACGGCGATTGCCGCGTGGTAACCCTTGTTGCCGCCCAGCTCGACGGGGACTACAGCAGAAACCGCTTCGAAGTGTTCGAACTCTTTACGTGCCATGTTTTTAGTTCCTGGCTCAGTCAGATAGGCTGGCCATTAAACCCTCAACCGGCGAGTTTGTGTACCGCTGCCGTGCATTGACCCAGTGCCTGTGCCGCCGACACGTCTTTAAACGTGTGGAAATCGAGGCTGTTAACCACCAGCTCTTGCACCAGTTCGCCGAACACCTGCATCGCCGGACTGTTGAAGTAGGCGGTCATCGCTTGCTGGTTGCTCCAGAATCCGCAGACCAGCCACAACTCGGAATCGCACTGCGAATGCTGCAAGGCAAAGCTCAGGCAACCGGCCGCGGCGCGCGATGGCTCGATCAGCGCGCTGAGGCGCACACCGAGTTCCGCCGAGCGCCCGGCGCGTGCACGAACGAAGGCCATATGACTGACGGGAATCTGCTTGGACATTGTTCAACCCTCCCAGGGAGTCGCGTGGCAGCCGGGGGACGGGCTGCGACAGGATCCAAGGTTAAGGGCCGGGCACGACGCGGCGTTAGTCGATTCCTGCCGGTGCGTTGCACAATCCTGCGAGAGTGGTTTCACGCGCTGCCAAATCCTGCAACTCCGGTAACACGTCTGTAATACGAGCATTGTGTAGGAGCTGCCGCAGGCTGCGATCTTTTGATTTTGCCTTTAAGATCAAAAGATCGCAGCCTGCGGCAGCTCCTACAGGGTTTGCGACGTGACAGTGGTGACGGGGCGGAAACGGCGGCCGTGCAGAATCAGGCAAGCATCTCGCAGGATGTGTCTACCGCTGCGGCTTGCACAAACATATGCTCTGCCCCACTCCACCTCCCCTGAGGAAGCCGTGCATGCCGTCACTCGATCACTCCCAA
This sequence comes from Pseudomonas sp. P4795, assembly GCF_048822895.1. NCBI lineage: Bacteria > Pseudomonadati > Pseudomonadota > Gammaproteobacteria > Pseudomonadales > Pseudomonadaceae > Pseudomonas > Pseudomonas sp. P4795. The sequence goes on from NZ_JBMFBT010000002.1 coordinate 657,656, forward strand.
GCCCCGCCCGATGCCGAGATGGAAAAGCAGCGCGCAGAACTGGCGACGATTATCCGCCGCAACACCTCGGAGGATGGCAGTTACGCCACTGCCATCGATTCGCTGGTCATGTCGCGTCACACCCAGTCGCATGATTTTGCCTCGGTGCTCGCGCAACCGGCGCTTTGCATCATGGCGCAGGGGCGCAAAGAAGTGCGGTTGGCCGATGAGTTCTTCAACTACGATCCGCTGAATTATCTGGTGGTCTCGGTTTCGATGCCGCTCAGCGGGCGGGTGGTGAATGTCTCGCCCGAGGAGCCGATTCTCGCCATCCGCCTGGACATTGATCCGGCAGAAATTACCGCGCTGATCGCCGACGCCGGTCCACTCGGCGTGCCGACCCGGCCGACCGGGCGTGGCTTGTATGTCGAACGCATCGACAGCGCCATGCTTGACGCGGTGTTGCGCCTGGCACGCCTGCTCGACGCACCAAAAGACATCGCCATGCTCGCCCCGCTGATTCGCCGCGAGATTCTCTATCGTCTGCTGCGCCGTCCACAGGGGCATCGCTTGTATGAGATTGCGATTGCCAACAGTCAGAGCCATCGCATCAGCCAGGCGATCAAATGGCTTAACGGCAATTTCGAGCAGCCGCTGCGCATTGATGACTTGGCCAGGGAAGTGAATCTGAGTGTGTCGACCTTGCATCACCGCTTCAAGGCGATGACGGCGATGAGTCCGTTGCAGTATCAGAAGCAACTGCGCTTGCAGGAGGCGCGGCGCTTGATGCTGGCTGAGGGACTGGAGGCTTCGGCGGCGGGGTATCGGGTCGGGTATGAGAGTCCGTCGCAGTTCAGCCGCGAATATAGCCGGCTGTTCGGGGCGCCGCCGCTGCGGGATCTGGCGCGGTTGCGGTTGAGTGTCTAAAAGCACCCCCTCACCCCAGCCCTCTCCCCCAAGGGGGCGAGGGGGAAAGGGAGCCGATCTTCACGCTTTTCAGAACCTGAGTTTGACGCGGAATTTCAGGTCGATGTATCTCGAACAAACAACTCGGTCGGCCCCCTCTCCCTCCGGGCGGTCCGACGTTTCGGGAGGGCTGGGGTGAGGGTAGGCTCTTGACCTTAAGCTTCAGACTGCCCGAATCACATGCTTGATCTCCTGAAACGCCGCCATCCCCCAAGGACCCAACTCGCGCCCGACACTGCTCTGTTTGTACCCACCCCAGGCCGCCTGCGGGAAAATCACTTGCGGTGCATTGATCCACACCAGCCCCGCCTGCAACGCATTGGCCACGCGATCCGCCTTCACGGCATCGCGCGTCACCACGCTCGCCACCAGCCCAAACTGACTGTCATTGGCCAGCGCAATCGCCTCAGCTTCAGAAGCAAAACTGCGCACGCAAATCACCGGGCCGAAAATCTCTTCGCACCACAACGCGCTGTCCAGCGGTACTTCGGTAAATACCGTCGGCTGCAAGAAATACCCGCGCGGCAGATCTGCCGGACGATTGCCGCCGCAGACCAGTTTCGCCCCGGCACTCAAGCCGCGATCAATGTGACCGAGCACCCGCTGGTACTGCGCCTGATTGACCAGCGCACCCATTTCCACTTCAGGATCGAAGGGTTCCGCCACGCGGATTTTTTCCGCGCGCGCCTTCAAGCGAATCAGGAATTCATCAGCGATTTCGTCGGCCACCAACACCCGACTGGTCGCTGAACACATCTGCCCGGCATTGAAAAAACCACCGCCGCAGGCCAGCTCCACCGCCAGATCGAGGTCGGCATCTTGCAGTACCAGCAGCGAGGATTTGCCGCCGAGTTCCAGGCTCACACCCTTCACGGTTTCAGCCGCGCGCTGCATCACTTGCACGCCGACAGCATTGCTGCCGGTGAAGGAAATCTTCGCGATGCGCGGATCAGCCGACAACGGCGCGCCAACTGCCAAACCCGTGCCGCAAACCAGATTGAACACGCCATCCGGCAACCCGGATTCAGCAATGATCGCCGCGAGTTCCAGCTCCGGCAGCGGCGTGACTTCAGATGGTTTGAGCACCACGCAGCAGCCGGCCGCCAGCGCCGGGGCAAGCTTCCAGGCGGTGGTGACCATCGGGAAATTCCACGGCACGATCAGCCCAACTACGCCGCACGGTTCCCGGCGCAAACGCGCACTGAAATCGTCGCTTGGCAGCGGCACATTGCTGTCGTTGCTGGCGTCGAGGCCTTCGGCGAGTTCCGCGTAATACTCGAACGTGGCGATCACATCGTCGACGTCTATCGCCGCTTCGAACAAAGGTTTGCCGTTGTTGCTCGACTGCAATTTCATCAAGTGATCGCGACCAGCGCGCACTCCGTTAGCGATGTTGCGCAGGATCACGCCGCGCTCGGTACCGGTGGTTTTTGACCAGGTTTTGAATGCATCGGTGGCCGCCGCTACGGCCTGATCGACTGCCTGTTCGTCACCGCCATTGACCGTGGTCAGCAGCGCTTCGGTTGCCGGGTTGATCACCCGCAGATGTTCGCGACCGGCAGACCATTGGCCATTGATATACAAGCCGTCGAGCGTGGTAGGGAACGTCATTACAAAGCTCATTGGGCCACCGCCTGCATCCACTGGTTCTGGTCGATTTCAATCAAGGTCGGGCCCTGACGATCGGTCGCGCAACGTAACGCTGTGCGCAGTTGCTCGACGCTGTTGATCGCTTCGGCGGCGCAACCTAGGCCCTTGGCTACCGCAATGAAGTCCGGGGTGTAAATGTCGACGCCGACCGGTTCGATGGCGCGGTTGACCATGTATTTCTTGATCTCTTCATAACCCTGGTTATTCCACAACAGCACGATCACCGGCACCCGCGCTTCGACGGCGCTGGCCAGTTCCGGCAGGGTGAATTGCAGGCCGCCGTCGCCGATCAGACACACCACTGGCGGTCGCGCGCCGTCTGCAACGCTGCCGCCAAGCCACGCGCCAATTGCCGCTGGCAAGGCATAGCCGAGCGTGCCGTAGCCGGTCGAGGCGTTGAACCAGCGGCGCGGATGGTCCGGATTGAAGGTCAGGTTGCCGGTGTACACCGGCTGCGTGGAATCGCCGACGAACACGGCTTGCGGCAGTTCATCGAGCACTGTTTCGAGAAAAAGTGTTTGCGCCAGAGTCGGCGCGTCCCAGCTTGCGGCCAGTTCAGTGCGCAGACTTGCAGCACGTGTCTTGCCCCAATCGCAGCTGCGCTCGGCGAGTTTGTGTTGCGACAAAGCACTGAGCAACGCTTGCGCGGCGTTACGCGAATCGGCCACCAACGCGAGGTGCGGCGGGTAGTTGCGCACGGTCTGATCGGCGTCGATATCGATGCGCAGCAGCTTGCCGGGAATTTCAAAACCACCAGCAAACGTAACGTCGTAATCGGTCTCCGCCAGTTCGGTGCCGATGGCCAGCACCACGTCGGCAACAGCCACCAATGCGCGAGTGGCGACCAGCGTTTGAGTCGAGCCGATCAGCAGCGGATGGTGCGACGCCAGCATGCCTTTGGCATTGATCGTGAGCGCCACCGGAGCGTCGAGCAGTTCAGCCAGTTTGGTCAGTTCAGGCGCTGCGTCGATCGCGCCGCCACCCGCGAGGATCAGCGGACGTTTGGCCTCAGCGAGCAGGTCGCTCATGCGTTTCACCGCACTCGGCGATGCGCCGGCGCGATCAATCTTCACCGGCACACTGGCGAGCAAGTCATCGGCATTTTCCACCAGCACATCCAGCGGAATCTCGATGTGCACCGGACGCGGTCGGCCGGCCTGGAACAACGCAAACGCGCGCGCCAACACCGCTGGCAACTCAGCCGCCGACATCAAAGTATGCGAGAACGCCGCAACACCGCCGACCAAAGCGCTCTGATTCGGCAGTTCATGCAGCCGCCCGCGCCCACCGCCCAACTGGCTGCGCGATTGCACGCTGGAGATCACCAGCATCGGGATCGAATCGGCGTAAGCCTGGCCCATGGCGGTGGTGATGTTGGTCATGCCCGGGCCGGTGATGATGAAGCACACACCGGGTTTGCCGCGGGTGCGCGCGTAGCCGTCGGCCATGAAACCGGCGCCCTGCTCATGCCTCGGCGTGACATGGCGGATGCTCGAACGCGCCAGTCCGCGATACAACTCCACGGTGTGCACGCCGGGAATGCCGAACACCTGCTCGACGCCATAAGCCTCGAGTAACTTGACCAATACTTCGCCACACGTCGCCATGTTGTTCGCCTCTTGTTCTTCAAATCAGACACTTGCTTGCGCCCATTGGAACGGCCGGCGTGTAGCCGCAACAATCGATAAAAAGTCATACTAGCCATGTCCCTACGTCATACCTTGGATCCACATGAAACGACTGCCGCCCCTGCCCGCCCTGCACACTTTTCTGATCACCGCGCAGTGCTGCAACTTCACCCGCGCGGCCGAACAGTTGCACATCACTCAAGGCGCGGTCAGTCGGCAGATCGCCGGGCTGGAAGAGCATTTGGGTTATCCGCTGTTCATGCGTCAGGCCCGCGGTCTGGATCTCACTGCCGAGGGGCGCGAGTGGTTGCCACGGGTGCAGCAGGTATTTGCGCTGATTGGTGACTCGGTGGAGCAGATCGGCGCCAAGCGCGAAACCCTGCAACTCAAGGCGCCAAGTTGCGTGATGCGCTGGTTGCTGCCGCGTCTGTTGCAGTGGCAACGCGAACGCCCGGACGTACCGGTGAAACTCACCACCTCGCTGGCGCATGGGGTGGACTTTGCGCGCGAACAGTTTGATGCGGCGGTGATTTATGGTGCGGCGCCGGAGGATTCAGCGGGTGCTCTGCATTTGTTTGATGAACAGCTGACGCCGGTGTGTTCGCCTTCACTGCTTGAGGGGTCGCCCGGGCTGCTGGCGCCGGCCGATCTGCAGCAGCATTTGTTGCTGCACCCCACGCATGATGCTCAGGACTGGACGGTGTGGCTCAGGGCGGCGGATTTACAGCTGAGCAATATCGCCAGCGGTCAGCATTTCGAGACGCTGGATCAGGCGATGTCGATGGCGTCGCACGGTACGGGGGTGGCGATTGGGGATTGGTCGTTGATTGGCGATGATCTGGAGGCGGGGCGGCTGGTGATGCCGTTTGAGTTGAAGGTCGGGACGGGGTTGGGGTATTACCTGGTGACGCCGCAGACTTCTGAACCTACCGGGAAATTGCGGGAGTTGATGGATTGGCTGGTTGGGCAGGCTCATCGGCGGTGAGGCTTTGCCCCTCACCCTAGCCCTCTCCCAAGGGAGAGGGGACCGATCCGGGGATGCTTGAAAATGACGCCGACCTGAAAGTTTTTGAGTGTATCCATAATCGATTCGGTCTTTCAGGTCGATGTCAGACACAAGACACCCCGGTCTGCTCCCTCTCCCTTCGGGCGGTCCGACGTTTCGGGAGGGCTAGGGTGAGGGGCTTTTGACTTAATACCCCACAGCAAATCTCTGCCGCGAATGCTTCGGCGTTTCCACTTCGTCAATCATCGCAATCGCGTAATCAGCAAACGTGATCCAGCTGCGGCCTTCTGCACTCACCAGCAAATCATCCTTGCCGACGCGAAACGAGCCACTGCGCTCGCCCTCGACAAACTCTGCCGACGGCGAAACAAACGTCCAGTCCAAATTCTGCTCCTGACGCAACGCATCAAGAAACGCCGCCCCCGCACTCGCCTCGGCTTTGTACTCGTCCGGGAACCCGGCACTGTCGATCACCCGCGTGCCATCGGGCAGCAACAACGACCCTGCACCACCCACCACCAGCAAGCGCTTGACCCCGGCCTGCTTCAGCGGAGCGACCACAGCCGCTGCCGGCACTGTGGCGAAATGCGCGGCGCTGATCACCACATCGTGACCGGCCACCGCGTCGTGCAATGCCGCAGCATCCAGCACGTCGACATTCTTGCTGACCACCCCGGCACGCGCGCCGATCTTCGACGTATCCCGCGCAATGGCCGTAACGCTATGCCCGCGACGCAGGGCTTCTTCCAGCAGTTGGCTGCCGGCACGACCGGTGGCACCAATGATTGCGATCTTGCTCATGACGTTCTCCAGTTGGCTTGAGAATGTTGCGACTTCAGATTCGGGTTACCACTTCATCTCACCCTTGGCGACTTTGGCGCTCAGTTCCAGCGAGCTTTCTTCGCCGAGTTGCGGGTAGCGTTTTTTCATGGCTGTGATCAGTGCGGCAGAGTCCTTGGCTTTTGCAGTTTCTGCGTCGAACGCCTTGATGTAGTCGGCGGTGAATTTCACGGCTGCGAGGGAACGCGCACTCTCGCCGAGGTAATGACCCGGCACCACGGTTTGCGGTTTCAGGGTCTCGATCGAGTGCAGGGTTTCGATCCAGTCGGCATGCGATTGCGCAGTCTGGGTGTCGGCCATCCACACATGGATGTTCTCGGCGACGACTACACCACCGACCACGGCTTTGATCGACGGGATCCACACAAAGCTGCGATCCGGCTGCTTGCCGTCCAGACCGACGACCTGCAATTTCTGCCCTTCCAGCATCAGGCTGTCGCCCTTGAGCACGCCCGGCACGATGGTTTTGGCCGGCACGTCAGCGCCCATTTTTGGACCCCAGAACGCCAGTTTTCCTTCAACGGTTTTTTTGATGTGATCAACGGTCGGCTGCGAGGCCAGCACCTTGGCGTTGGGGAAGGCCTGGGTCAGGGTGTCGAGGCCGAAGTAGTAATCCGGGTCACCGTGGCTGATGTAGATGGTGGTCAGTTGCTTGCCGCTGGCGCGGATCTTTTCCACGACTTGTTCGGCTTGGGATTTGCCAAATTGCGCATCGACCAGAATTGCCTCTTTCTCGCCGCTGACCAGCACCGAGGTCACTGGGAAGATTGCCTGGGTGCCTGGGTTGTAGACATCCAGCGTCAGATTGGCCGCAGCGGCGTGGGCCGCAAAGCCGAGGGTGGCGGTGGCGAGTAAAACGCGTTTGAGGGTGGTGAAGCCGATCATGTGTTGCTCCGCTGTTTGAATGCCATGTCTGGCGATGAGACAGAGCTTAGTTGCCAGACTCAGTACAAAAAATGCGATGCTTGAACATAGTTTGTTTCTGAAAGCGGGCAAATCATGGATCGTCTCCAAGCAATGCGGGTGTTTGTCACCGTGGTAGATCTGGGCAGCCAGTCGGCGGCGGCCGATCATCTGGACCTGTCGCGGCCAGTAGTTTCGCGCTATCTGGCGGAACTGGAAGACTGGATCGGCGCGCGCCTGATGCATCGCACCACGCGTAAATTGAGCCTGACCACCGCTGGCAACGAAATCCTCCCGCGCTGTCGGCAGATGCTGGAACTGTCCGGCGACATGCAGGCTGCGGTCAGTGAACCGGCCGATGCACCGCGCGGCTTACTGCGCATCAGCGTCAGCACCTCGTTTGGCCAGGCGCAACTGGCTGATGCGATGGCGGCGTTCGTCAAAGTGTATCCAGGGGTCAGCATCGACATGCAAATGCTCGATCGCACGGTGAATCTGGTGGATGAACGGATCGATCTGGCGATCCGCACCAGCAACGACCTCGACCCGAATCTGATCGCCCGACGCCTGACCGTGTGTCGTTCTGTGGTCTGTGCTGCGCCTGCGTATCTGCAAGAGTACCCGGCGCCAAAACGGGTGGAAGATCTGAGCCGGCACAACTGCCTGACCCACTCGTATTTCGGCAAGAGCCTGTGGCATTTCGAGGAGGACGGCGAGCCGGTTTCGGTGCCGGTGCAGGGCAACATCAGCGCCAATGAGGCTAGCACCCTGTTACGTGCGACTTTGGCCGGTGCCGGAGTGGCGATGCTGCCGACCTATCAGGCCGGAGTGCATGTTCACGCCGGGGAGCTGGTGCGTTTGCTGCCGCACGCCGAGCCTCGGCAGATGAACATCTACGCGGTGTACGCCTCGCGCAAGCACATGCCGGCGGCGTTGCGCTGCATGCTGGATTTTCTGGTGCTGAGATTTCCCGAAGACCCGCAGTGGGATGCCAAGTTTTGATCTTGTTCTATGCTGAATGTAGTACCCACGGGTATTCGTTCAGAGGTCAACGCCATGAACATCAAAACAAGAAGATATTTCGCGATTTTCATCACCTGCGCAGCGACGCTGGCGCTCTACGGCACCGCGGCCTGGCGGGTCGAACAGGCGCGACAATTGCCACGCGAATATGCGAGCTGCAACTACGAACGCTGCATTCCGCATAACGCCACGCTCAACGCATTGCGCTGAGCCGGCATAAAAAATGTGGGAGCAGACTTGCTCCCACATGGGTTGGCTTATTGCTCGGTTTTGAGTCGATCGCGAAACGCCTTCGGCGATATCCCCACTCGGCGTCGGAACAGCCGCGTGAAGTTGGTCGGATCGGAAAACCCCAACACTTCCGACATCTCATAAATCGTCATGCTGGTGTAGGTCAGCAAACGCTTGGCTTCCAGCAACTGCCGCTCGTGCATGATCTGCAACGCCGGCTGCCCCGCCAGTTCGCGGCACGTGCCGTTGAGGTGCGACACTGAAATCCCTAGCCGATGCGCCAGGTCCTCGACCTTGACGTGCTGGCGGTACGTCTCCTCCACCAGTTGAATGAAGCCGTTGAGGTATTCGCGCTGACGTTGCGGACGCTGCGACGCGCTATGGCGCTGAATCGCCTGACGGCTGACCCAGACCATGATCACGCTGGCCAGCGAATGCATGAGCATTTCCCGCGCCGGTTGATGGCCGGTGTACTCGGCCTGCAACGCGGTAAACAGACTGTTCAGGTACTCCGCGTCCTTCCCCGCCGGATAACTTCCGGCCTGCGCCAGTGCATGCACGGCGCTGCCCAGCTGCGCCTGCAAATGGTTGATCAGCGGAGTCGCCAGCGTGACGACGAACCCTTCGACGTCCTCGGAAAAACGGAAACCATGCACCGATAACGGCGGCAGGATCTGAATCGCTGCTTCGTTGAGCTCTGTGCGTTGACCTTCGATTTCAAGCTCTGCCTGACCTTTGAAGACGAAGAGCAACTGGCACAAATCGGCGTGGCGGTGGGGTTTGATCTCCCATTGATGTTCGCGGCTGCGTTTGGAAATGGTTTCACAGTGCAGCAAGTCAGGGGTCGGCCAGTCCAGGCTTTCACCGTAGAGCTTGAACACCGGAATCGAAGGCAGGTCAGGCTTGTTCATCACTTCAATCCAGGCCTCTGGGGTTGCGGGCGATAATCGCACCGATTGGCAGAATGTACAGGTATCAGCTCAGTTTTCACCTTCAATTGACAGACCCGCAAGGGAAAAATGCAAGCACTCGAATCCTTTAAATTTTTCACCGAGCTGTTTCGCGTGAAGCTTGCGAGTCATAAAAACAATGAAAACGCTGAAAACCCAAGTCGCCATCATTGGCGCCGGTCCGTCCGGATTGCTCCTCGGTCAACTGCTGCACAACGCCGGCGTCGACACCCTGATTGTCGAGCGCCAGACACCCGATTATGTCCTCGGGCGCATCCGCGCCGGTGTGCTTGAACAAGGCATGGCAGAGCTGTTGCGTGAGGCTGGCGTGGGTCAGCGCATGGATGCCGAAGGGCTGGTGCATGGTGGTTTCGAACTGGCGCTCGACGGGCGTCTGGTGCACATCGATCTGCAGGGTTTGACCGGCGGCAAAACCGTAATGGTCTATGGCCAGACCGAAGTCACCCGCGACCTGATGGCCGCTCGTCGGGAGACTGGAGCAAAGACGATTTACGGCGCGAGCGATGTCGTTCCTCACGGCATGAAAAGCGACGAAGCTTTCGTCACCTTCGAAAAGGACGGCGAAACCTGGCGCGTCGATTGCGATTACATTGCCGGTTGCGACGGCTTCCACGGCGTGGCCCGGCAATCGATTCCTGCCGACTGCCTGAAAGTCTTTGAACGGGTTTATCCATTCGGCTGGCTGGGTATTCTCGCCGACACCCCGCCGGTCCACGATGAACTGGTCTACGCCCGCCACGCACGTGGCTTCGCCCTGTGCAGCATGCGTTCGGCGACGCGCACGCGGTATTACCTGCAAGTGCCGGCCGAGGCGAACGTCGAGGATTGGTCCGATCAGCGCTTCTGGGACGAACTGAAAAGCCGTCTGCCCGCGAGCCTCGCCGACAAGCTGGTGACCGGCCCGTCGATTGAAAAAAGCATCGCGCCGCTGCGCAGTTTTGTCGTCGAACCCATGCAATACGGGCGGATGTTTCTGGTCGGCGACGCCGCACACATTGTGCCGCCGACCGGTGCCAAGGGGTTGAACCTGGCCGCCAGCGATGTCAGCACGCTGTTCCGCATTCTGCTCAAGGTTTACCGCGAAGGGCGCACCGACCTGTTGGAAAAGTACTCGGAAATCTGCCTGCGTCGGGTTTGGAAAGCCGAGCGCTTTTCCTGGTGGATGACGTCGATGCTGCACCGTTTCGATGAGCACGACGACTTCAGCCAGCGGATTTGCGCGTCGGAACTCGACTACTTTGTCAGCTCGGAGGCCGGGCAAAAAACCATTGCAGAAAATTACGTCGGTCTCCCGTACGAGGCTATCGAATAGCTTGCTATCGACTTACACTGGCGAGCACTTACCCGCTCGCCATGGCGGGATTCATCTCTGCCCGCAGGTTCGCCCGTGACCAATCTCAACCAGCCTGAAACCTCCAAGCCGGCCATCCGCAGCGTGTTGGTCGCGCTGATGCTGGCGATTTTTCTCGGTGCACTGGATCAAACCATCGTCGCCGTGTCGATGCCGGCGATCTCCGCACAATTCAAGGACGTCAGCCTGCTGGCCTGGGTGATTTCCGGCTACATGGTGGCGATGACCGTGGCGGTGCCGATCTACGGCAAGCTCGGCGATCTGTACGGGCGGCGCAAACTGATGCTGTTCGGCATGGGCCTGTTTACGCTGGCGTCGCTGTTGTGCGGCATGGCGCAAAGCATGGAGCAACTGGTGCTGGCGCGGATCATTCAGGGCATTGGCGCTGGCGGGATGATTTCGGTGAGTCAGGCGATCATCGGCGACATCGTGCCGCCGCGTGAACGCGGGCGTTATCAGGGTTACTTCAGCAGCATGTACGCGATGGCCAGCGTCGCCGGGCCGGTGCTCGGTGGCTACATGACCGAATATTTGTCGTGGCGCTGGGTGTTCCTGATCAATCTGCCGCTGGGCCTTGGCGCGTACTGGGTGGCGCGACGCAATCTGCGCGGGCTGCCGATTCCGCAGCGCAAACCGGTGATCGACTACCTCGGCACGGTGCTGATGATCGTTGGCCTGACCGCGTTGTTGCTCGGTATTACTCAGGTTGGCCAGGGCCATGCGTGGCGCAGCACCGAAGTGCTGGGATTGTTGGCTTGCGCGGTCGTTGTACTGGCGATATTTGTCTGGCATGAGCGACGTACCCGCGAGCCGTTGCTGCCGATGCACCTGTTCGCCAACCGCAGCGCATTGCTGTGCTGGTGCACGATTTTCTTTTGCAGTTTTCAGGCGATTTCGCTGATCGTGCTTATGCCGCTGCGCTTCCAGACTGTCACTGGCGCCGGTGCCGATAGCGCTGCGCTGCACTTGCTGCCACTGGCAATGGGGCTGCCGATTGGTGCCTTTTTCGCCGGGCGTCGTACTTCGATCACCGGGCGCTACAAACCGCAGATTCTCACCGGCGCAATCCTGATGCCGATATCGATTCTCGGCATGGCCTTCAGCCCGCCTGATGCGACGCTGGTCAGCGGTCTGTGCATGTTGCTCAGTGGTATCGCTGGCGGCATGCAGTTCCCGACTTCGCTGGTGGGTACGCAGAATTCGGTGGAGCAGAAGGACATCGGCGTCGCCACCAGCACCACCAATCTGTTCCGCTCGCTGGGCGGCGCAGTCGGCGTGGCGTTGATGTCGGCACTGTTGCTGGCGTTATTGCAGGATTCGAATTTCGCGCATCTGGCGGGCAGTTCGCTGATGAGCGAAGGGCATTCGGGGAATGTGTTGCTGGATGGTTTGAATGCGGCGCCCGGTGACGCACAGAACGCACTGCGCGCGGAGTTGCTGGTGACGTTCCGGCATTTGCTGATGGTCAGCGCGGCGGTTTCGTTGCTGGGGCTGGCGGCGGCGATTGCGATGCCCAATCAACTGTTGCGCGGGCGGGAACACACCGCCCGCTAGCAGCAAAAATCTTCAAGGACTGTAATACCCGACAGCCACCAGAAAATGCCCGACCTTTTTCAGGTACGCATGTTTGTCCTCGACCTTGCCGGTCACCGGGTTTTTCCAGCGGTATTCGTATTCGCCTTCATCCTGCTTGCCGATCAGCGCCAGAATCGGCTCGCCCACCGGTTTGCCTTCCGGGTCCTTGACCTTGCCGAAATCGGTATTGATCAACCGCAGGTTGGTGCCGTGGGCGACATAGCGCCGGGTGTCCAGATCGACCACGAACACATACAGGTCATCCTGCAAGTAACCGCCCTTCAGCGAATTGATTGCGGTCAGCGTGCCCTTCTCGTCTTTGGTGAGATCGGTCGCAGCCTTGTCGAGCAAGGATTTGGCCTGTTCAGCAGACGCGCGCGGCAAGTAATACCCGACCGCCAGAATCCGCTGGCCGATGCGTTGGTAGAACACATGTTTGCGCTCGACCTTGCCGTCGGCCTGATTCTGCCAGCGGTACTCGGCCTGCTGGATGCCGTTGCCCTCCGGCACTTTCAAGGCGTCCTTGAAGGCCTTTTGCAGATCCGGCCCGAGCACCTCTGTGACATCGCGACCGATCAGCGCCGACGACGGCCCGCCGCTGGCGAGCATCACGCCTTTGGTGTCGACCACGAACACGTAGCGATCCTTGTCGACGAACTCGCCCTGACGACTGAACGCCGCGAACGCCTTGTCGCCATTGTCGTGGTAAAAGGCCAGAGCTTTCTCCAGCAGGGCAATCGCGGCCTTGCTGTCATCCTTCTCCGTAGCGGCGCTGGCTTGGCCGAGAGTCAACAGCAGTACCGCGCCGAGCCAGGCCAGCTTATGCAAAAACCCCATGACGCATCCCTCGTTCTTGTTGATGTTTCAAGAGCGTAGACGGCCTGGGGCTATGTATGGATATTCAGGTTGGTTCTGGATATTGCACAGTTCTTGTGGCGAGGGGATTCATCCCCGTTGGGCTGCGGAGCAGCCCCAAATCCATCCAGCGCGATGAATCAGTCAAACCGTGTTGTCTGGATTGGGGCGGCTTCGCCACCCAACGGGGATGAATCCCCTCGCCACAAGGGAGCGCGTCTCAGGGTGAGTATGAGTTACGGCCGGGCGTTGAGCTGTTGTTGCAGGTTCTGGATCTGCGCTTGCAGTGTGTTGATGTTGCGCGTCATCTGGCCACGGAACGCGTCGAACTCGGCGGTGTTGGTGCCACCCTGCGGCGCGGCCGGGCGGTTGTCCTGCTGGCTTTTGAGCACGACGATATCCTGCTCCAGACGATCAATCGCAGCGCTCGGGTTGCCCTGTTTTTTCAGCGCAGCGATGTCAGCGCCGAGGCTCTTGAACTGGGCGTCAAAGGCTTTGAGCTGAGCGTCGACCTTGCTGGTGTCGGCCGGTGCGCTTTTCAGTGTCGCAAGCTCAGTGCTCAAGGCTTTGAGCTGCGCCTGCAATTCGCTGTTGGCTTTCTGCTGCTCGCTGGTCTGCGCGGTCATCTGCGCCAGGCGCTTGTCCAGATCAGTTGCCTGCCCCGCTACGCCCTGCTGCTGTTTGCTCTGGTCTTGCAGAGCGCTTTGCAGTTGCTTGATTTGCAGCTTCAAGGCTTCGCTGTCGCTGCTGACGTTGCTTTGACTGGCCACGACCTTGCCGGAAATGTCCTGCAAGCGCCCGGCTGCTTCCTCACTGATCCGCGCGAAGCTTTCCTGGGTTGCCACCAGTTGCTGCTCCATCAGCGAGATCTGTTGAAAACTCCACCAAGCCAGACCAATGAAAGCGAAGAACAGCGCACCGACCAGCGCCCACAAAGGCCCGGTGCTGGCGGATTTGACCTTGACCACCGGCGGCGTGCGCGAGTGCACAGCGGTGCGCGCGGTGGTCGGAAAGTCGTCGTCATCGAGAGGGTCGGCACGCAAGCTCGGTACATCATCGAAATCGTCGTGGGCATCGTTACGCATGGACATTGAGGCAACCTTTGTAAAACACGGTGGTGGCAGATTGCGGCGAAGTATAAACCCCAACCGCCGCAGGCATTGACCCTCAACCCGCCACCCGGTTCATTGCCGGCTGACTGATGGTGTCAACGTATGTCCTGGGCTTTCCACCAGCCACAGAATTCATCGAGGGCAGTCCACAGACTGACTTTCGGATCGTAATCCAGATAGTGCCGGGCGCGGCTGATGTCGAGGGTGAAGTTTTTCTTCATGACTTGCATGCCAAGGCGCGACAGGGTCGGCTCGGGACGACCGGGCCAGAGCTTGCACACGCCTTCATTGATCGCCGCCGCGCTGTACGCCAGTCCGTAGGAACGGTACTTGGTGACCTGTGGGACTTCCATTTTGCGCATCACATAATTGACCACATCCCACAACGGCACGGGGTTGCCGTTGCTGATGTTGTAGGCCTGGCCCAGCGCGGAACCGGCCGCCAGCAGGCTGCTGAGCAAGGCCTCATTAAGGTTGTGCACGCTGGTGAAATCGACCTTGTTCAGACCGTTGCCGATGATCGCCAGACGGCCCTTGCGTTGCATTCTCAGCAGGCGCGGGAAGATGCTCATGTCGCCGGCCCCAGTCACGAAGCGCGGGCGCAGGGCGATGGTTTCGAGGCCGAATTCCTGGGCGCCGAAGACTTTCTGCTCGGCCAGATATTTGGTCGCGGCGTAGTGGTGCTTGAAGCGCTTGGGCACTTGCTCTTCGGTCAGGCCGAGGTGATCACGGCCGTCGAAGTAGATCGACGGCGACGACAAATGCACCAGACGCCGCACCCGCTGTTTCAGGCAAGCCTCAACCACGTTTTCCGTGACCTGCACATTGCCCTGATGAAAGTCCTGATAGCGGCCCCACAAGCCGACCGCGCCGGCGCAGTGCACCACGGCTTCGACATCGGCGCACAGGTCACGCACCAGTTCAGGATCGCTGAGATCGCCCTGCACGAATTCCGCACCACGGCGCACCAGATGTTCGACGCCTTCGGCCCGGCGACCGTTGACCCGCACGTCCAGGCCTTGCTCCAGAGCGAATCGCGCAAAGCGTCCGCCAATGAAGCCGCTCGCGCCGGTGACCAGAATTTTCATGTAGAGCTCCAACAAACGCAGCAGCAAGTTTCAAGTTTCAAGCTGCAAGTTAAAAACAGTGTGCAAGCGCTTTACTTGCCGCTTGCAGCTTGACGCTTATGGCTGCTTCCAGGGCACCAGCCATTGTGCCGATGAACGCAACAATTGCTCGGTCAACAACCCGAGCAACTGACCGCCATTGCGCCAATGATGCCAGTACAACGGCACGTCGATCGGTTTATCTGGCAACAGTTCACGCAGCGAGCCGCTGTGCAACTGATCGCGCACTTGCAGTTCAGGTACCAGTCCCCAGCCAATTCCCGCTTCAATCAGGCGGATAAAACCTTCGGACGACGGGCACAGGTGATGCTCGAAACCGCCGTCGACCCCGAGGGATGCCAGGTAGCGATGCTGCAGGAAATCGTCCGGACCAAACACCAGCGCCGGGGTGCGCGGCAGTTGTTCGGCGCGAACCCCGTCGGGGAAATGCCGCTCGATGAACGCCGGGCTGGCCAGCGCCCGATAGCGCATCGCGCCGAGCAACACGCTTCGCGCCCCGGCTACCGGTCGTTCGCTCGCGCACAAACACGCGGCAACTTCGCCGGCACGCATGCGTTTGAGGCCGACGGTCTGGTCTTCGACGACCAGATCGAGCAACAGATGTTGTTCGGCGCAAAAATCCGCCACGGCGCCGGCCCACCAAGTCGCCAGGCTGTCGGCGTTCAGCGCAATGCGCAGACGTTCCGGCATGCCCTCCTCATCCAGCGCCGGCACCAGACTCTGCAGGTCACGTTCGAGCAAACGCACCTGCTGCACATGGTTGAGCAGGCGCCGGCCAATCTCGGTCGGCGCCGGCGGCGTGGCGCGCACCAGCACCGGCTGACCGACCCGCGCTTCCAGCAGTTTGATCCGCTGCGAGATCGCCGATTGCGACAACCCAAGCACCTGCGCGGCCCGTTCGAATCCGGCCTGCTCGACCACGGCGGCCAAGGCAGAAAGTAATTTATAGTCGAACATCAGTTTTCCTAATGAGCGATCAGCACTATTGGTTTTTCTTATACCGCGCCAAACCGCAGAATAGCCAGCAAGCACTCTTTATCAAGGATCACTTTTATGTGGCAAAGCTATGTGAACGGCCTGCTGGTGGCCTTGGGGCTGATCATGGCGATTGGCACCCAGAACGCTTTTGTCCTGGCGCAGAGCCTGCGCCGGGAGCATCACCTGCCAGTCGCGGCGTTGTGCGTGGTGTGCGATGCGCTGCTGGTCGCCGCCGGAGTATTTGGCCTCGCCACGGTGCTGGCGCAAAACCCGACATTACTCGCGGTCGCGCGTTGGGGCGGCGCGGTGTTCTTGATCTGGTACGGCAGTCAGGCGTTGCGTCGGGCGTTTTCGCAACAGAGTCTTGAGCAGGGCGAGAATCAGACCGTGCGTTCGCTGCGCGCAGTGATGCTCAGCGCGCTGGCGGTGACCCTGCTCAATCCGCACGTCTATCTGGACACGGTGCTGTTGATTGGCTCGCTCGGCGCGCAACAATCGGTACCCGGCGCTTATGTTGTCGGTGCTGCGAGTGCTTCGCTGTTGTGGTTTTTCACCCTGGCATTGGGCGCAGCGTGGCTGGCGCCGTGGCTGGCACGTCCGAGCACCTGGCGAATCCTTGATCTGTTGGTGGCAGTGATGATGTTTGCGGTGGCCGGTCAGTTGATCTTCGCAGCGTGATTTATTCCCAACTGCTCTGGAACCTCTATCCCACACAGTTGTTGCGTGGTTATGCCGCACCCCCGGTGCTATGATCCGAACCCTGCGCCGCAAAGAGTAAAAACTCGCCGGTGCATTTCTGGCCGCCCGTGATCGGCCTTGCGCTCACCGCAACAGACCTGATTAGGAGAATCATCATGGCTTT
This sequence comes from Pseudomonas sp. P4795, assembly GCF_048822895.1. Lineage (NCBI taxonomy): Bacteria > Pseudomonadati > Pseudomonadota > Gammaproteobacteria > Pseudomonadales > Pseudomonadaceae > Pseudomonas > Pseudomonas sp. P4795. The sequence continues at coordinate 674,713 of NZ_JBMFBT010000002.1, forward strand.
CGAATTGCCGCCGCTGCCCTACGCACACGATGCCCTGCAGCCGCACATTTCCAAGGAAACCCTGGAATTCCACCACGACAAGCACCACAACACCTACGTCGTGAACCTGAACAACCTGGTGCCAGGCACCGAGTTCGAAGGCAAGACCCTGGAAGAAATCGTCAAATCTTCCTCGGGTGGCATCTTCAACAACGCCGCTCAGGTCTGGAACCACACTTTCTACTGGAACTGCCTGGCGCCAAACGCCGGCGGTCAACCAACCGGCGCACTGGCTGAAGCCATCAACGCTTCTTTCGGTTCGTTCGACAAGTTCAAGGAAGAGTTCAGCAAAACCTCGATCGGCACCTTCGGTTCCGGCTGGGGCTGGCTGGTGAAAAAGGCTGACGGTTCCCTGGCTCTGGCCAGCACCATCGGCGCCGGCAACCCGCTGACCAGCGGCGACACCCCGCTGCTGACCTGCGACGTCTGGGAACACGCTTACTACATCGACTACCGCAACGTTCGTCCGAAGTATGTCGAAGCGTTCTGGAACCTGGTCAACTGGAAGTTCGTGGCCGAGCAGTTCGAAGGCAAAACCTTCACCGCTTAAGCTGCGCGCCAGATCAAGGAACCCGGCTGCTGCCGGGTTTTTTGTGCCTGCGATTTGTGCGCGGTGACGCGCGGACTTTTCCCACAGTGAAAGCAGACCTGCGCGCCTTGCTCACAAGCCACGGCGGGCTAACATCAAACACAGGAAAAATTATCCCGATGCCCTCAAGTTGCGGGCGCAAACTACCGACATAGTACAAATAGGACAAATACTCCAGAAAGCCGCCTTTCGGCCAGCCTCAAAGACAAATGCTCCCGGGCCTGATTGTCCCTTTGACTGCCACCACCGGATTGCCAATACTCATGGCAACTTGACGCTACCCGCACGGAACAAGGAATAACCCTTTGAAGCTGGAACTCAAGAACAGCTTGTCGGTGAAGTTGCTCCGGGTCGTGCTCCTGTCGGCATTGATCGTCGGCGTGGTCTTGAGCTGCGCGCAGATCGTTTTCGATGCCTATAAAACCCGTCAGGCCGTCGCCGGTGACGCCGAACGCATTCTCGACATGTTCCGTGATCCGTCGACTCAGGCGGTTTACAGCCTCGACCGCGAAATGGGTATGCAGGTGATTGAAGGCCTGTTCCAGGACGACGCCGTGCGCCAGGCCTCCATCGGCCATCCCAACGAAGCGATGCTCGCGCAGAAATCACGGGAGTTACAGCATTCCAACAGCCGCTGGCTGACCGACCTGATCCTCGGTCAGGAGCGCAAGTTCACCACGCAACTGGTCGGTCGCGGTCCGTACAGCGAGTATTACGGCGACCTGAGCATCACCCTCGACACCGCCACTTACGGCGAAGGCTTTATTGTCAGCTCGGTGATCATCTTCATTTCCGGCGTATTGCGCGCGCTGGCCATGGGTCTGGTGTTGTATCTGGTGTATCACTGGCTGCTGACCAAGCCGCTGTCGCGGATCATCGAGCACCTGACCGAAATCAATCCCGACCGCCCCAGCGAGCACAAGATTCCACAGCTCAAGGGTCACGAGAAAAACGAGCTGGGCATCTGGATCAACACCGCCAATCAATTGCTCGAATCCATCGAACGCAACACCCATCTGCGCCACGAAGCGGAGAACAGCCTGCTGCGCATGGCCCAGTACGACTTCCTCACCGGTCTGCCAAACCGCCAGCAATTGCAGCAACAGCTGGACAAGATTCTGGTCGACGCCGGCAAACTGCAGCGCCGCGTGGCGGTGCTGTGCGTGGGTCTCGACGATTTCAAAGGCATCAACGAGCAGTTCAGCTACCAGACCGGCGACCAATTGCTGCTGGCGCTGGCCGATCGGCTGCGCGCGCACAGTGGTCGTCTCGGCGCCCTCGCCCGCCTCGGTGGCGACCAGTTCGCACTGGTGCAGGCGGATATCGAACAACCTTACGAAGCGGCGGAACTGGCGCAAAGCATTCTCGATGACCTCGAAGCGCCATTTGCCCTCGGCGATCAGGAAATCCGCCTGCGCGCGACCATCGGCATCACCCTGTTTCCGGAGGACGGCGACAGCACCGAGAAGCTGTTGCAGAAGGCCGAGCAGACCATGACGCTGGCCAAGAGCCGTTCGCGCAATCGCTATCAGTTCTACATCGCCAGCGTCGACAGCGAGATGCGCCGCCGTCGCGAGCTGGAAAAGGATTTGCGCGACGCATTGCTGCGCGATCAGTTCTTCCTCGTTTACCAACCGCAAATCAGCTATCGCGATCACCGTGTGGTCGGGGTCGAAGCGCTGATTCGCTGGCAGCATCCGGAACACGGTCTGGTGCCACCGGATCTGTTTATCCCGCTGGCGGAGCAGAACGGCACGATCATCGCCATCGGCGAGTGGGTGCTCGATCAGGCCTGCAAGCAATTGCGCGAATGGCATGACCAAGGTTTCGTCGACCTGCGCATGGCGGTCAACCTGTCCACGGTGCAGTTGCACCACGCCGAGCTGCCGCGGGTGGTCAACAACCTGTTGCAGATGTACCGCTTGCCGCCGCGCAGTCTGGAGCTGGAAGTCACCGAAACCGGTCTGATGGAAGACATCAGCACCGCCGCCCAGCATCTGCTGAGCCTGCGTCGCTCCGGCGCGTTGATCGCCATCGACGACTTCGGCACCGGTTATTCATCGCTGAGCTATCTGAAAAGCCTGCCGCTGGACAAGATCAAGATCGACAAGAGCTTCGTTCAGGATCTGCTGGATGACGACGATGACGCGACCATCGTTCGCGCCATCATCCAGTTGGGCAAGAGCCTCGGCATGCAGGTGATTGCCGAGGGCGTGGAAACCGCCGAGCAAGAAAGCTACATCATCTCCGAAGGCTGCCACGAAGGTCAGGGCTACCACTACAGCAAGCCCCTGCCGGCGCGCGAGTTGGCGGCGTACCTCAAGCAGGCGCAGCGCACGAATGCGGCAATTCTTTAAAGATCAAAAGATCGCAGCCTCGTTGCACTCGACAGCTCCTACAGAGTGCAACGTGGCTGCAATCTTTTGATCTGTACCAACATCCGTGTAAATAAGAAATATTTCCAGCCACAACCCTTTACACATAATGCGAAAGATTTGCATTATGTCGCAGTTTTGCGCGCCCCCGGCGCCTGTCCATCAATCACCGAAGCAGGATGTTCGCCATGATTCGTATGCCTCTGGCCACCGCCAGTCTGCTGGCCATCGCTATTTCCCTCGCCGGTTGCGGCGAAGGCAAAGACAAAGCCGCTGCCCCAGCGCCTACTCCGGCTGCCACTACCACTGCACCGGCTGCTCCTGCTCCAGCCGCTGCTGCCGGTAAAGTCGACGAAGCCGCTGCCAAGGCTGTGGTCGCGCATTACGCCGACATGGTCTTCGCCGTTTACAGCGATGCCGAATCCACCGCGAAAACCCTGCAAACCGCTATCGACGCGTTCCTTGCCAAGCCGAACGCCGACACCCTGAAAGCCGCCAAGGCCGCCTGGGTGGCCGCTCGCGTTCCTTACCTGCAGAGCGAAGTGTTCCGCTTCGGCAACACCATCATCGACGATTGGGAAGGTCAGGTTAACGCCTGGCCGCTGGACGAAGGTCTGATCGACTACGTCGACAAATCCTACGAGCACGCATTGGGTAACCCGGGCGCCACTGCCAACATCATCGCCAACACCGAAGTTCAGGTCGGCGAAGACAAGGTTGACGTGAAAGACATCACCGCCGAGAAACTCGCCAGCCTCAACGAGCTGGGCGGTTCCGAAGCCAACGTCGCGACCGGCTACCACGCCATCGAATTCCTGCTTTGGGGCCAGGATCTGAACGGCACCGGCCCTGGCGCTGGCAACCGTCCTGCTTCGGACTACCTGGAAGGCGCCGGCGCCACTGGCGGTCACAACGACCGTCGTCGTGCCTACCTGAAAGCCGTGACCGAACTGCTGGTCAGCGATCTGGAAGAAATGGTCGGCAACTGGAAGCCGAACGTGGCTGACAACTACCGCGCCACGCTGGAAGCCGAGCCGGGCGAAACCGGTCTGCGCAAAATGCTCTTCGGCATGGGCAGTCTGTCGCTGGGTGAACTGGCGGGCGAGCGCATGAAGGTTTCCCTGGAAGCCAACTCGCCTGAAGACGAGCAAGACTGCTTCAGCGACAACACCCACAACTCGCACTTCTACGATGCCAAAGGCATTCGTAACGTGTACCTGGGCGAGTACACCCGCGTTGACGGCACTAAAATGACCGGCGCCAGCCTGTCGTCGCTGGTGGCCAAGGCTGACCCGGCTGCCGACACCGCACTCAAGGCCGATCTGGCTGCCACCGAAGCGAAGATCCAGGTCATGGTCGATCACGCCAACAAGGGTGAGCACTACGACCAGTTGATCGCTGCCGGTAACACCGCTGGCAACCAGATCGTGCGTGATGCGATCGCTTCCTTGGTCAAGCAGACCGGTTCGATCGAAGCGGCTGCCGGCAAGCTGGGCATCAGCGACCTGAACCCGGACAGCGCTGATCACGAGTTCTGATCACAGCGTGTCTGACTGAAAAAGGCGATCTTCGGATCGCCTTTTTTCATAGCTGCTAAACCCATTCCCCTGTAGGAGCTGCCGCAGGCTGCGATCTTTTGACTTTGCTTTTAAAGATCAAGATCAAAAGATCGCAGCCTGCGGCAGCTCCTACAGGGGGTTTAGGGGTTGCCTCATATCAAGCAAACGATAATTCCTCTTATTCAATCTCCCCCGCCCTGTTAGACTTTGCGCCTCAAATTTCGCCCCGTTTGCAGGATGTCTGATGCCCTCGCCGGTTCTTCGCTTGTCCGCACTGTTGCTGGCCCTGGGCCTGAGTGCCTGCGATGACGCCCCGCGTTTCACCAAGGCCGAACCTGGTGAAGCCCGGTCCGGCGGCGGCGCGACCGTGCGCAAGAGCGATCAGAACGCGTTTTCCCTGCCTTCGGCCAACCTGCCGCCGTCGCGTCGGGTGGATTTCAGCGTCGGCAACAGCTTCTTTCGCAGCCCGTGGGTCATCGCGCCGTCGACCACCACCGCACGCGATGGTCTTGGCCCGCTGTTCAACACCAACGCCTGCCAGAACTGCCACATCAAGGACGGTCGCGGTCATCCGCCAGCAGCGAATGCGGCCAACGCCGTGTCGATGCTGGTGCGTCTGTCGATTCCAGATGCGCCGCAGTACGCCAAGGTCATCGAACAATTGGGCGTGGTGCCGGAGCCGGTTTACGGCGGGCAGTTTCAGGACATGTCAGTACCCGGCGTCGCCCCGGAAGGCAAAGTACGGGTCGATTACACCCCGGTGCCGATCCGCTTCAAGGACGGCACCGAAGTCGAGCTGCGTAAACCGACCTTGCAGATCACCCAGCTCGGCTATGGCCCGATGCACCCGGACACACGTTTCTCGGCGCGCATCGCCCCGCCGATGATCGGCCTCGGCTTGCTCGAGGCGATCCCGGAAGCAGCGATCCTCGCCAATGCCGCCAAGCAGGCCAAACAGCACAACGGCATAAAAGGCCGGCCGAATCAGGTCTGGGATGACGCGCAGCAGAAAACCGTAGTCGGCCGTTTTGGCTGGAAGGCCGGACAGCCGAATCTCAATCAACAGAATGTTCACGCGTTTTCCGGTGATATGGGCCTGACCACCAGCCTCAGACCCGTCGATGACTGCACCGACGCGCAAACTGCCTGCAAACAGTCACCGAACGGCAACGGTCCGAATGGCGAACCGGAAGTCAGCGACAACATCCTGCGTCTGGTGCTGTTTTACAGCCGCAACCTCGCTGTGCCGGCACGCCGTGGTGTTAACGAGCCACAGGTGCTGGCCGGCAAGAATCTGTTTTTCCAGGCCGGTTGCCAGTCCTGTCACACGCCGAAATACACCACGGATGCCAACGCCGCCGAACCCGAGTTGGCCAATCAGGTCATCCGCCCTTACAGCGATCTGCTGCTGCACGACATGGGCGAAGGTCTGGCCGACAACCGCACTGAATTCCAGGCCTCCGGCCGCGAGTGGCGCACGCCGCCGCTGTGGGGCATCGGCCTGACGCAGACGGTCAGTGGCCACACCCAGTTTTTGCATGACGGCCGCGCCCGCAATTTGCTCGAAGCCGTGCTCTGGCATGGCGGCGAAGCGAGCGCGGCGCAGCAACAGGTTTTGTCTTTCAATGCCGAGCAGCGTGCCGCGCTGCTGGCGTTTTTGAATTCCCTTTAAACACAGATCAAGATTCGGGAGCCCGACATGTTCCGTCCCAAGCTGTTGTTCACTAGCCTCGCCGCCCTCGCGCTGGGTGCCTGCTCGCCGCAGGATCCGCAAGCGGTCACTTCGGCGGCGATCGCCAAGTCGGTGATCCTGCCGACCTACACCCGTTGGGTTGAAGCCGACAAGCAACTGGCGGTCAGCGCCCTCGCCTACTGCCAGGGCAAAGAAACCCTGGAAACCGCCCGCGCCGACTTCCTGCACGCGCAGAAAGCCTGGGCCGAGTTGCAACCGCTGCTGATCGGTCCGCTGGCCGAGGGCAACCGTTCGTGGCAGGTGCAGTTCTGGCCGGACAAGAAAAACCTCGTCGGCCGTCAGGTCGAGCAACTGGTGATCGCCCAGCCGCAAATCGATGCCGCCGCGCTGGCCAAGTCCAGCGTTGTAGTGCAAGGCCTGTCGGCATACGAATACATTCTGTTCGACGCCAAGCCAGACGTGGCCAATGACGCGCAGAAAGCCAAATACTGCCCGCTGCTGGTGGCCATCGGCGAACGCCAGAAACAGCTCGCTGAAGAAATCCTCAACAGCTGGAACAACACCGACGGCATGCTCGCGCAGATGAGCAAGTTCCCCAATCAGCGCTACGCCGACTCCCACGAAGCGATCGCCGATCTGCTGCGGGTGCAGGTCACCGCGCTCGACACCCTGAAGAAAAAACTCGGCACGCCAATGGGTCGCCAGAGCAAAGGCGTGCCGCAGCCGTTCCAGGCCGATGCCTGGCGCAGCCAGTCGTCCCTGACGGCGCTGGAAGCCAGCCTCGCAGCGGCCAAAACCGTTTGGGAAGGCGTCGACAACAAAGGCCTGCGCGGCTTACTGCCGGCCGAGCAAAAACCGTTGGCGGACAAGATCGATGCGGCTTACGCGGCCTCGCTGAAGCTGTTCGACAGCACTCAGCGTTCGCTCGGCGAAATGCTCGAAGACGACGCCGGTCGCCAGCAACTCAACGACATCTACGACAGCCTGAACGTCGTCCACCGCCTGCACGAAGGCGAACTGGCCAAGGCGCTGGGCATCCAACTGGGCTTCAACGCCAACGACGGTGACTGATGAGGGCAAGTGCCATGCTGCGACGCCAGGCTCTGACTTTAGGTAGTTTGCTGCTGGGAGCAGTGACACTGGGCGGCTGGACGCTGTTCAAACGCAGGGATCAGAGCCCGCTGTTGCTCTCGGCTCGCGATGACACCGATGGCAAGCACTACGCCGTCGGTTATCGGCTGGACGGCACGCGGGTGTTCGCCACCCAGGTCGGCCAGCGCTGCCACGACATCATCAACCACCCGACGCTGCCGATTGCGTTGTTCGTGGCCCGGCGCCCCGGCACCGAGAGCTATCTGATCGATCTGCGAGACGGCACGTTGCTGCAAACCGTGGCCTCGCAGCCGAACCGGCACTTCTACGGCCACGCAGTGATTCACCACAGCGGCGATTATTTGTACGCCACCGAAAACGACACCTCCGATGCCGGCCGTGGCCTGCTCGGGGTGTACAAATTCGAAGGCGAGCGACTGGTGCACAGCGGCGAGATTTCCACCCACGGCCTCGGCCCGCATCAGGTGTCGTGGATGCCCGACGGCGAGACGCTGGTGGTGGCCAACGGCGGAATTCGCACCGAGGCCGAAAGCCGCGTGGATATGAATCTCAACGCCATGGAACCGAGCCTGGTGCTGATGCAGCGCGACGGCACTCTGCTGAGCAAGGAAACCCTCGCCCAGCAGATGAACAGCGTGCGTCATCTGGGGATCGCCAGCGATGGCACCATCGTGGCCGGTCAGCAGTTCATGGGGCCTTCGCATGAGCGTTCCGAGTTGTTGGCGATCAAGCGTCCAGGTCAGCCATTCGTGGCGTTCCCGGTGCCGGAGCATCAGTTGCAGTCGATGGGGCATTACACCGCCAGCGTTGCCGTACACAGCGAGTTGCGTCTGGTGGCGCTGACCGCGCCGCGCGGTAATCGCTTTTTCATCTGGGATCTGGACAGCGGCGAAGTGCGTCTTGATGCACCGCTGCCGGACTGCGCAGGCGTCGGTGCGGTGCAGGATGGTTTTGTCGTGACCTCGGGTCAGGGCCGTTGCCGTTACTACGATTGCCGCCAGGATGAACTGCTGGCCAAACCGCTGGAACTGCCGGCGGGGCTCTGGGACAACCATCTTCACTTGATGGCTTAATAGCCTTAAAAGATCGCAGCCTGCGGCAGCTCCTACAGGAATAAGCACATTCCCATGTAGGAGCTGCCGCAGGCTGCGATCTTTTTTTGTGCCTACTCATGCCCTGTAAAAACTGCCAGTTGGAATCCGCACTGTACTCGGAGTAATGTTCGCGCCTGTCTCGCCTGATTTTCTCCAAGGAACTGGAAATATGCTGCGTCGCCGCATGCTGATCATGTTGGGTGTTGTGCTGCTGATTGTCCTGGTGCTGGCCGGGTATAAAGCCTTCTCGATCTATACGATGGTGCAGGGCTTTTCCAAACCGAAACCGCCGATCAGCGTCGCCGTGGCCACTGCCACCGAGCGCCCGTGGCAGATGCGTTTGCCTACGGTCGGCACGCTCAAGGCATTGCAGGGCGTCGATCTGAGCCTGGAGAACGCCGGCACCGTGACCGAGCTGAAGTTCGAATCCGGACAGAAGGTCAAGGCCGGCCAACCCTTGCTGCAATTGGACAGCGCGGTCGAAGCAGCCTTCCTGGAAACCGCCAAGGCTGACCTCGGCCTCGCGCAACTGGATTACGGTCGCGGCAGCCAACTCGTCGGCAGCAGCGCCATCTCCAAAGGCGAATTCGACCGACTCGCGGCGCAACTGCAAAAAAACAAGGCCACGGTCAATCAGCTCAATGCGGCGCTGGCAAAGAAACGCATCGTGGCGCCGTTCAGCGGCACCATCGGCATCCGCCTCGTCGACATCGGCGACTACCTGGCCAGCGGCACCAAAATCGCCACCCTGCAGGATCTGAGCAGCCTCTACGCGGACTTCTACGTGCCCGAGCAATCGGTGCCGAAACTCGCCATCGGCCAACCGGTGCAGATTTCAGTCGCGGCCTACCCCGGCCAGAACTTCTCTGGAGCCATCAGCGCGATCAACCCGATTGTCGAGAGCACCACGCGCAACATCCTGGTGCGCGCCACACTGGCCAACCCCAACGGCAAGCTACTGCCGGGAATGTTCGCCAGCCTCGAAGTGCTGCTACCGAATCCGCAACAGCACATCGTGGTGCCGGAAAGCGCGATCACCTACACCCTCTACGGCAACTCGCTGTACGTGGTCGCGCAGAAGAAAGCCGAGGACGGCAGCCTCGAAAAAGACGACAAGGGTCAACCGGTGCTGATCGCCGAGCGCCGTTTCATCGAAACCGGTGAACGCCGCGATGGCCTGGTGATGATCAACAAGGGCGTGCAGAGCGGCGAACAAGTGGTGACGGCTGGCCAGATCAAACTGGACAACGGCGCGCACATTGCCATCAGCGACGACAAGACCCTCGGCGAGCAGAACAGTCCGCGCCGCGCCGACTGATCAAGGAATCCTCATGGCTTTTACTGATCCGTTCATCCGCCGCCCGGTGCTCGCCACCGTGGTCAGCCTGCTGATTGTGCTCCTGGGTTTCCAGGCCTGGAGCAAGTTGCCGCTGCGCCAATACCCGCAAATGGAAAACGCCCTGATCATCGTGACCACGGCTTATCCCGGCGCCAATGCCGAAACCATTCAGGGCTACATCACTCAGCCGATGCAGCAAAGCCTGGCGAGTGCCGAGGGCATCGACTACATGACCTCGGTCAGTCGCCAGAACTTCTCGGTGATTTCAATCTACGCGCGCATCGGCTCCAACAGCGACCGACTGTTCACCGAACTGCTGGCCAAGGCCAACGAGGTGAAAAACAAACTGCCGCAAGATGCCGAAGATCCGGTGTTGAGCAAGGAGTCGGCCGACGCCTCGGCGCTGATGTACATCAGCTTCTTCAGTAAAGAACTGAGCAACCCGCAGATCACCGACTACCTGTCGCGAGTGATCCAGCCGAAACTCGCGACGCTGCCGGGCATGGCCGAAGCGGAGATTCTCGGCAATCAGGTATTCGCCATGCGCCTGTGGCTCGATCCGGTAAAACTCGCCGGTTTCGGTCTCAGCGCCAGCGATGTGACCAACGCAGTGCGCCAGTACAACTTTCTCTCCGCTGCCGGCGAAGTCAAAGGCGAGTACGTGGTCACCAGCATCAACGCCAACACCGAACTGAAGTCCGCCGAGGCGTTCGGCAAGATTCCATTGAAGATCAGCGGTGACAGCCGCGTGCTGCTCAGCGATGTCGCACGGGTCGAAATGGGCGCCGAGAACTACGACTCGGTCAGTTCGTTCGGCGGCACGCCTTCGGTGTACATCGGGATCAAGGCCACGCCCGGCGCCAACCCGCTGGACGTGATCAAGGAAGTGCGCAAGATCATGCCGGAGCTGGAATCCCAGCTGCCGCCCAACCTGAAAAGCGAAATCGCCTACGACGCCACATTGTTCATTCAGGCCTCCATCGACGAAGTGGTGAAAACCCTGTTCGAAGCGGTACTGATCGTGATCGTCGTGGTGTTCCTGTTCCTCGGTGCGTTGCGCTCGGTGGTGATCCCGGTGGTGACCATTCCGCTGTCGATGATCGGCGTGATGTTCTTCATGCAGATGATGGGTTACTCGATCAATTTGCTGACGCTGCTGGCGATGGTGCTGGCCATCGGGCTGGTGGTCGACGACGCGATTGTGGTGGTGGAAAACATCCACCGACATATCGAGGAGGGCAAGACGCCGATGGACGCTGCGCTTGAAGGCGCGCGTGAAATCGCCATGCCGGTGGTCTCGATGACTATCACGCTGGCGGCGGTGTATGCACCGATCGGTTTCCTCACCGGGCTGACCGGGGCGCTGTTTAAGGAGTTCGCGCTGACGCTGGCCGGGGCCGTGGTGATTTCCGGGATCGTCGCGCTGACCCTGTCGCCGATGATGTGCGCCTTCCTGCTGCGCCATGAAGAAAACCCCAGCGGTCTGGCCCATCGCCTCGACCGCCTCTTCGACAGCCTCAAGCGCCGCTATCAGAGCATGCTGCATGGCACGCTGAATACGCGGCCGGTGGTGCTGGTGTTCGCGGTGATCGTGCTGTGCCTGATTCCGGTGCTGCTCAAGTTCACCAAATCGGAACTGGCGCCGGACGAAGATCAGGGCATTATTTTCATGATGGCCAGCGCCCCACAGCCAACCAACCTCGACTATCTGAACACTTACACCGACGAGTTCATCAAGATCTTCAAGGAATTCCCCGAGTACTACTCTTCGTTCCAGATCAATGGCTATAACGGCGTGCAATCGGGTATTGGCGGTTTCCTGCTCAAACCATGGAATGAACGCGACCGCACGCAGATGCAGATCCTCCCCGAGGTGCAGGACAAACTGGGCAGCATTCCGGGCTTGCAGATTTTCGGCTTCAATCTGCCTTCGCTGCCCGGAACCGGTGAGGGCTTGCCGTTCGAGTTCGTGATCAACACCGCCAACGACTATGAGTTGTTGCTGCAAGTCGCTGACCGGATCAAGAAGCGCGCCATGGAATCGGGCAAGTTCGCCTTCGTCGACCTCGATCTGGCGTTCGACAAACCGGAAGTCGTGGTGGATATCGACCGCGCCAAAGCGGCGCAGATAGGCGTGTCGATGCAGGATCTGGGCGGGACGCTTGCGACCCTGCTCGGCGAGGGCGAGATCAACCGCTTCACCATCGAAGGTCGCAGCTACAAAGTCATCGCTCAGGTCGAGCGTGCCTTCCGCGACAATCCGGACTGGCTGAACAACTACTACGTGAAAAACACCCAGGGCGAACTGTTACCGCTGTCGACCCTGATCAGCGTGACTGACCGCGCGCGCCCAAGGCAGCTCAACCAGTTCCAGCAACTCAACGCCGCGAAGCTGTCCGGGTTCCCGCTGGTGAGCATGGGTGAAGCCATCGAAGCCGTGCAGCAGATCGCCCGTGAAGAGGCCCCGGCCGGGTTCGCCTTCGACTACGGCGGTGCCTCGCGTCAGTTCGTGCAGGAAGGCAGCGCGCTGTGGGTCACGTTCGCGCTGGCGCTGGCGATCATTTTCCTGGTGCTGGCGGCGCAGTTCGAGAGTTTCCGCGACCCGCTGGTGATTCTGGTGACCGTGCCGTTGTCGATCTGCGGGGCGCTGATTCCGCTGTTCCTCGGTTGGTCGAGCATGAACATCTACACCCAGGTCGGCCTGGTGACGTTGATCGGGCTGATCAGCAAGCACGGGATCCTGATCGTCGAGTTCGCCAACCAGTTGCGCAAGGACAAGGGCTTGACGCCGCGTGAGGCGGTGGAGGAAGCGGCAGCGATTCGTTTGCGGCCAGTGCTGATGACCACCGCAGCCATGGTCTTCGGTATGGTGCCGCTGATTCTGGCCAGCGGTGCGGGGGCGGTCAGCCGTTTTGACATCGGGATGGTGATTGCCACCGGGATGTCGATCGGCACGTTGTTTACGCTGTTTGTCTTGCCGTGCGTTTACACCTTGCTGGCCAAACCCGACAAAGCCTGAAATCAAAAAAAGGCCTCGCATTTGCGAGGCCTTTCATTTTGGCTTCAATCGATTCAACTTTGTGGCCTCATCCCTTGAGTGAGTCCGAACATGAACAGCAATAAATCATGATCCGGCTGTGCCGCCACGGAAGCTTTCGCCACCCGTGGCATCGGGCAATGGGCATCGCTGGGGGATGCGTCGATTACCTGCATGCGTGGCTGTTCCCAGGCCGCCACCGCCAATGATGCAACTGCCAAGGCTCCTACCAGAAACACACCTCGAGCAATTTCTAGTTTCATCGCTATAAACCTTTGATAGCGCTGCCAAACGCCGTCTCATAAAAGTAGACGAGTTTTTGCCATTCGGCATCGCTGAACGACGAGTGGCGACGCAATTGCTTCATGTCGTGGGAGGCCGCGCGATAGGCGGTCAGGCGCTGACGGCATTTCTCGAAATCGATCAGTGCGATTTCAGCTTTGGCCGATTCACCTTCGCCGGTCACCCGCACAAACACATGTTTGACGTAGATGCAGCTGTGCTGCCAGCGGCCCTTGTGCATGCGCGCCAGATTGTCCGCCAGGTCTTTGAGCACGCGCTCATAGACGGCTTCGCCATACTGTTCGCGACCGCCGGCGGCCTTCCACAATTCGAGTTCTTGAAAACCGTCCAGCGACTTGGTCACCAGCAGCGCACGCCAGGTGTGTTGCGGATCAGGCTGCGCGCCACAGAAAACGATCTCCGGCACGCGCACACCCAGTCGCGAAACGCCGGTCAGCGCATCCAGTTCACGCAATACGGTCGGGCGTCCGAACGGGTGCAGCCAGCTGCGATAGATATGTCCGGTCTGACGCTTGGCATACAGCAGTTGCCCGTCACGCCCCACCACCCGCTGTACTCCGCTTTCACCGCCGCGCCGCACATTGGGTTCTTCAACCCACTCACCGCGCTGGTTCCAGTAGTAGTCAAAGCCTTCCTGGGGAGCGACTGAATTTTCTGCTGCAAATTGCACTGCCATTTACTACCTCTTGCGTAATACGTAAACCCGCCACATGGCATAGAGCGGAATGAAGTCCAGTTGTTCCTGGATACGGAATCCCGCCTCTTCAAATTCCTTTTCAACCGTTGCAGCCGGTAACACAAATCTATTCTGGTAACCCACTTGCCCGCGTTTTTGCTCGGAGCGTTTGCGTTTCCAGGCCTTGAAATTGCCATCCACCCACAGCGAAATGATCACGCTGTCACGGGTCACACGGGCGAACTCGCGCAAAATCGCCCGGCGGTGCTCGGCCTCGCCGATGTGATGCAGCAGTCGCATGCAGAAAATGCTGTCGACCGCGTTATCCGGCAAAGCAATGTCGAATGCCGACGTGTGCAAGGGTTGTACCCTTTTCACCACATCGGCCGGTTGCGCCTGCATCGCGATCTTGATCATCGACTCGGAGTTGTCCGCTCCGATGATCACGCGATTCTGCTTTTCCGCCAGCATCGGCCAGAAGCGTCCCGCGCCACACGGCAGATCGAGCACCAGTCCCGGCTCGCCAGCCAGTGTCAGCGCCTTGCGGGCCACTTGCTGATCGCGCCAGTTGGACAAACGACGGCCGAGACCGTCCTGATGCTTGCGCAAATATTTCTGCGCATGGTTGTCGTCGTACTTTTCGGAAAAATCGAGTTTGATCGGGCCGGCCATCATCAGGGCTCCTGAAATACTGATGGCCTCACCTTAGGGATGGGCTTGTCAGCGTCAGGTCATCCCTTTGTGAAAAAAATGTCAGGTAAACCGGCAAACTATTTCAAGGTTATACAGGATTGGTTCAGGTTGGTAGCACTGTCGTGTGATAGGCAGTGCTTCTCAATGCTGGCCGAGATCCACCTCGAAACGGCAGCCATTGGGTTCCATCGTGCCGAGACTGACGCTCCATCCTTCGTTCTCGCAAATCCGCTGCACCAGTGACAGACCCAATCCAAGACCGTCGCCGCGCTTCTCGGTTCCGCGCACGAAGGGTTCGAACATGGCTTCGCGTTTCTCTTCCGGAATGCCCACGCCAGAATCTTCAACCACAAAACCATGGGCACTGAGCGTCAGGCGAATGAAGCCATGCTCGGTGTAGTGCAGGGCATTGCGCAGCAGGTTGCCCATTACCGCGTTGAGCAAGGTGGCGTTGTAACGGGTATCTGCCGGATTGCCGGGTTCGAAGATCAAGGTCAGGCCCTTGGCTTCGATCGGCTCACGCCACAGGCACAGCAAGCTGTCAGCCACATGAGTGAGATTTTGCTGAGGTGCTGCGCCGGCGTCTTCACGTTGCGCGCGAGCCAGCATGAGGAAGGTCTGCACCAGTTCGCGCATCTCTTCGCTGGCGCGGGCAATGCGCTCAACCTGCGCGCGACCGCGCTGATCGATGCCGGGGTTTTCCAGCAGCAGCTCGCAGGAGCTGGCCAGCACCATCAACGGTGTACGCAACTCATGGCTCACATCACTGGTGAACAGCCGTTCGCGGGTCAACGCCTGACGCAAACGACCCAGCGTCGCATCGAACGCCACCGCCAGTTCGCCGACTTCGTCAGCGGCATAATCCGGCGCCAGCGGCGGCGCCAGTCCGAGCAGTTGATCGCGATGGCGCACCTGACGCGCCAGACGCACCACCGGCGCCATCACTTTGCGCGCGAGCACCCAGCCGAGAAATACCGCCAGTGCCAGACTGAGCACGAAGCCCACCAGCACCACGGCAAACAGCACGCGCTCGCGTTCTTCGAAATCGCTTTGATCCTGCAGCAGCACGTAACGCCGGCCGTCAACCACTTCGACCATGGCGTGATACGAGAGATTTTCGCGGAAGACTTCGTGGAATCCCGAGTCGAGGTGGCGCAGATCTTTCGGCAGCTCGAAATCGCCCGGGCCGCCACTGAAATAGAACAACTGATCCGGCTCCGGACGATGGCTCCAGTCCGAGACGTTGTCCATCAACAGCAAGCGCTGCAAGTCGCCGCCCAGGCCTGCCGAAATCAGCTTCTCTTCCACCAGATGCACGGTTGCGACGATGCCCATGGCGAAGGCGCCCGCCACCAGTGCACTCATCAGCGCAAAAGCGATGATGATCCGTTGGGAAAGGCTCTGCTTAAACTCCATCACGGCCCTCGGCCAAGCGGTAACCCACGCCGTGCACGGTGTGCAGCAACGGTTTGGCGAACGGTTTGTCGATCACCTGACGCAATTGGTGGACGTGGCTGCGCAGGCTGTCGCTGTCCGGGCAATCATCGCCCCACAGCGCTTCTTCGAGAATTTCCCGGCGCAGCACGTGCGGGCTTTTCTGCATCAACACCGCCAGCAGCTTGAGGCCGACCGGGTTGAGCTTGAGCAGTTTGCCTTCGCGGGTCACTTCGAGGGTGTCGAGGTCGTAGCTCAAGTCACCGACTTGCAGGGCACGGCGACCGCCACCCTGAGCGCGGCGCATCACCGCCTCGACCCGAGCCGCCAGTTCCGACAGGGCGAACGGTTTGATCAGGTAATCGTCGGCCCCGGACTTGAAACCCTGCAAACGGTCGTCGAGCTGATCACGAGCGGTCAACATGATCACCGGCGTGTCGCGGCGGGCGTCTTCGCGCAGGCGTTTGCACAGGGTGTAGCCATCGATGCCGGGCAGCATGATGTCGAGCACGATCAGGTCGTAATGCTCGGTGGCAGCCAGATGCAGGCCGGACAGACCGTCCTGGGCGCAATCCACGGTATAGCCCTTCATCCCCAGATAGTCGGCCAGATTGGCCAGGATATCGCGGTTGTCTTCGACCACTAGAATTCGCATGGGCACCTCCTACGTACACAGTAACGGCCGTCATGGCCCGCGCAGCTTACGGCCAAGTGTGGCTCAGAGCTAGGCGTGGATAGACGGATTCAACTTTAAAACGGCCATTGCCGGGATTGACGATTTTTTCACGGCCGGCTGACAAGTTGCCGACAGAATCCAGCGCAGACTCGCGCGGTTGCGCATCCCTGAACAACTCCACCGAATACTTAAATCGACCCAGGAACTGCCATGGTACCGACCGCTGCCCGCCCTGCTTCAAGACCTTTGAATTTCTGGCTGTGCCTGGGGATTCCCGCTGTTGCGGCGGTCATTCTGGTGTTGCTGGAACTGACCGATCTGGACATGGATCTGGCGCGCCTGTTTTACGACCCGGTCGCGGGGGATTTCATCGGTCGGCACAGTTACTTTCTCGAAGACATCCTGCACGACCGCGCCAAGGAAGTGGTGATCGCGTTTTCGGTGTTTGCCATCATCGGCTTCATCGCTGCGTTTTTCGTCGAACGGCTCAAACCGTTCAAGCGCGAACTGGGCTGTCTGGTGTTGTCGCTGGGGTTGGCGACTTCGTTCGTCACGCCAGTCAAAGCGGCGACGGCAGTGCAGTGCCCGTGGAGTCTGGAGCAGTTCGGTGGACATGAAACCTACAGCAAATTGCTGAGCCATCGTCCGGCCACCGACAAACCCGGCCGTTGCTGGCCCGGCGGCCATGCGGCGACCGGTTTCACCTTGTTTGCATTGTTCTTCGTGCTGCGTGATCGACGCCCACGTCTGGCGCGGCAGGCGTTCATCTTTGCCTTTGCGCTGGGTTCGGTGTTCTCCATCAGCCGGATGATGCAGGGCGCGCACTTTTTTTCGCACAACGTTTGGACGGCGATTTTCTGCTGGTTGATTTGTCTGGGGTCGTATTACTGGGTGTTGTATCGCCCGGCGGTGAACACCGAGGCTGCCGTCAAAGCGCAAACTGCCAGCGCCTGATCTGACGCTATCGCTGGCAAGCCAGCTCCCACAATGTCCAAGGGAAACACCAATCCCTGTGGGAGCTGGCTTGCCAGCGATGGCCGCGCCTCGGTGTTACGCCAACACCGAATTCAAGGCCAATAAAAAACCCCGCCTGCTTTCGCAGACGGGGTTTTTTCGTACAGGGGTAAGGCTGGCTTACATCATGCCGCCCATACCACCCATGCCGCCCATGTCTGGCATACCGCCACCGCCAGCGCCTTCAGCCTTAGGCTTGTCAGCAATGGCAGCTTCGGTGGTCAAGATCAGGCCACCGATGGAAGCTGCTGCCTGCAATGCCGAACGAGTCACCTTGGTAGGGTCCAGGATGCCCATTTCGATCATGTCGCCGTACACGCCAGTTGCAGCGTTGTAACCGTAGTTACCTTTGCCGTTCTTGACTTCGTTGACCACAACGCTTGGCTCGTCGCCGGAGTTGGCAGCGATCTGGCGCAGCGGAGCTTCAACAGCACGACGCAGTACAGCGATACCAACGTTCTGGTCAGCGTTGTCGCCGGTCAGGTTGGTCAGGGCTTCCAGAGCGCGGATCAGCGCAACGCCACCGCCAGGTACCACGCCTTCTTCAACGGCTGCGCGGGTTGCGTGCAGGGCGTCTTCAACGCGGGCTTTCTTCTCTTTCATTTCAACTTCGGAACCAGCGCCAACCTTGATCACTGCTACGCCGCCGGACAGCTTGGCCAGACGCTCTTGCAGTTTTTCACGGTCGTAGTCCGAGGAAGTTTCGGCAACCTGAGCACGGATCTGAGCGATACGCGCTTCGATGTCGCCTGCTACGCCAGCACCGTCAACGATGATGGTGTTTTCCTTGGAAATGGTCACGCGCTTGGCGCTACCGAGGTTTTCCAGGGTGGCGCTTTCCAGGCTCAGGCCGATCTCTTCGGAGATAACGGTACCGCCGGTCAGAACCGCGATGTCCTGCAGCATGGCCTTGCGACGGTCGCCGAAGCCTGGAGCCTTGACGGCTGCGACTTTAACGATGCCACGCATGTTGTTCACGACCAGCGTCGCCAGGGCTTCGCCTTCAACGTCTTCGGAAACGATCAGCAGTGGGCGCCCGGCTTTGGCAACGGCTTCCAGCACTGGCAGCATTTCGCGGATGTTCGAGATCTTTTTGTCGACCAGCAGAACCAGCGGGCTCTCCAGTTCGGCAACCATGGCCTCAGGCTTGTTGACGAAGTACGGGGACAGGTAGCCACGGTCGAACTGCATGCCTTCTACAACCGACAGTTCGTTTTCCAGGCCAGTGCCTTCTTCTACGGTGATCACGCCTTCTTTACCGACTTTTTCCATGGCTTCGGCAATGATTTCGCCGATGGAGCTGTCGGAGTTGGCCGAGATAGTACCGACCTGAGCAATTGCCTTGGTGTCAGCGCATGGCTTGGACAGGTTTTTCAGCTCAGCAACAACGGCGATGGTCGCCTTGTCGATGCCGCGCTTGAGGTCCATCGGGTTCATGCCGGCAGCGACGGCCTTGTAGCCTTCGTTGACGATGGCCTGAGCCAGAACGGTAGCGGTGGTGGTGCCGTCGCCTGCGTCATCGTTGGCACGGGAGGCAACGTCTTTGACCAGCTGCGCGCCCATGTTTTCGAAACGATCTTCGAGTTCGATTTCTTTGGCTACGGAAACGCCGTCCTTGGTGATGGTCGGAGCGCCGAAGCTCTTCTCGATGATCACGTTACGGCCTTTCGGGCCCAGGGTCGCTTTTACCGCGTCAGCGAGGACGTTGACGCCCTTGAGCATTTTCTTACGGGCGGAATCGCCAAACAGAACTTCTTTAGCAGCCATGATCGATATTCCTTAAATACTTTGTAGTAGCGGGAAAATGAACGGGAAAATCAGCCTTCCAGTACAGCGAGAATCTCGTTCTCAGCCATTACCAACAGGTCTTCGCCATCAACTTTCACAGTGTTGCTGCCGGAGTACGGACCGAACACAACCTTGTCACCGACTTTAACGGCCAGCGCACGCACTTCACCGTTTTCCAGAGTCTTGCCTGGACCTGCAGCGACGATCACACCGTGGTTGGCTTTTTCAGCAGCCGAACCTGGCAGGACGATACCGCCAGCGGTTTTCTTTTCTTCTTCGCTGCGACGGATTACGACGCGGTCATGCAGAGGACGAAGCTTCATTGTCGATCTCTCCTAATTGTGGTTTTCATCGGCCGGTGTAGTCCCGGCGGGTTTAACAAATCCGGCCTTCGCCGGTTGCGCCTCGACAAGCGAGACGCGAAAGTCTGACTGGCACACATGCCAGAAACCTTGCGGTGACCGTTACATAAGGGCGCATAAGCTTATTACAAGGGCGAGTGCAGAAATTTTTTCATCACAGCGCCCACAAAAAGACACGGCACCCGAGGGTGCCGTGTCGATAAAAGTCTTACTTGGTGTCGCGGTGTTCGAACTCGCCTTCGATCAGGTTCGGTTCACGTCCCAGCGGCTCACGTGGGGCAGGCCCGCCGCGGGGTTGCAGGTCATCGGCGAAGGCTCGTTGACGCATGGCCTGATCTTCGGCGCGCTGGCGCATTTTATTTGCCAGCAGGCGACGGGTGAACGGCAGCAGCATCACCAGACCGACCACGTCGCTGATGAAGCCCGGCAGGATCAACAGACCGCCGGCCAATGCCAGCATCAAGCCTTCAAGCATGGTTTGCGCAGGCAATTCACCGCGATTCAGGCTTTCACGGGCACGCAGTGCGGTGGCCAGACCGGCGACGCGCAGCACGAACACGCCGAACATCGAGCCGACGATTATCAGCAGCAGGGCCGGGAAAAACCCGATAGAGCCTGCCACTTTGACGAATACGAACAGCTCCAACACTGGAAACAGCAGAAAGAGCAACAGAAAAGGGCGCATCAAAGATTCCTCAACGCAAGAAATGCCTTGCAGTAAGCCTTAGATGACGTCGCCCTTTCGTGAATTCAAGCGTCGGCCACTGCATTTTTTGGCCAATGCTCGGCGTGAGCCAGTGAAACCAAGGCTTCGCGCACTTGTATCGGCGTATGACACGGGGCTTGAAACGGCAGCCAGTACAGCGCCTGACCGATGCGCAGGTGCATGCCCTCCGTGTCGATCCCGGCCAGTTGCGCCGGCACGCTTTGCGGCAGACCGGCGAGTTCGACGTAATGCGCGATGGCTTTGGCGTGATCGCTGTTCATGTGCTCGACCATGCTGATCTCGGCCTTGCCGGAGAACGGATTAGCCAGAGTCAGCTGATCGACCCAATGGATCGCACCGAACCCGCCGATGTAGCGATGCCGTACCGGATTGAGCACCCAGAAATCAAAATCGTGGGCCTGGTGGTAGTTTTGCGAATCGGGGAAGTAGCGGTAGTAGCGCTCGGCGGCCGCTTCTATTGCCGTCGGGTCTTCGAGCTTTTGCGCTTCAGCCAGATAGGTCAGCCGACCAACGGCCTGCACGTCATCGGCTTCGCGCTCACCCACCAGCAGCGAGCACTTCGGATCTTTTTGCAGGTTGTGGGTGTGCTGGGCGATGCGGCTGATCAGGATCAGCGGCCGGCCCTGCTCATCCAGGCAATACGGAACTACCGAACCGAACGGGAAACCGGGCATTGACTTGGAGTGGGTCGAGAGGACCCCACGGTATTCCTTGAGAAGCAATTCTCGGGCATGCTTGGCCGCTTCAACGCTCAATTTATGACTCCTTAAATAGAGTCCGTCGAAAAAACGGACAGGCGCATGGGATAAGTTTCCGCTGCGCCTTCGGGCAATTCTCATATGCAGCCAGCCACGGCCGGTGCAGATCGAGAGGCTCTCAAGGAGAACACCACTCAGACCTGCTATCGGGGCATGCGAATGCAACTCAACGACAAAGTAATCATTATCACCGGCGGTTGCCAAGGCTTGGGCCGCTCGATGGCCGAGTATTTCGCTGGCAAAGGCGCGAAGCTGGCGCTGGTTGACCTCAATCAGGAAAAACTCGACGACACCGTAGCGGCCTGCAAGGCCAAGGGCGTCGAGGCGCGCAGCTACCTGTGCAACGTCGCCAATGAAGAGCAAGTGACACACATGGTCGCGCAGGTCGCTGAAGACTTCGGCGCGATTCATGGCCTGATCAACAACGCCGGGATCCTGCGTGACGGCCTGCTGCTGAAGGTCAAGGATGGCGAAATGACCAAGATGAGCCTGGCGCAGTGGCAGGCGGTGATCGACGTCAACCTGACCGGTGTTTTCCTCTGCACCCGTGAAGTGGCGGCGAAAATGGTCGAGCTGAAATCCAGCGGCGCGATCATCAATATCTCGTCGATTTCGCGTGCCGGTAACGTTGGCCAGACCAACTACTCCGCGGCCAAGGCTGGCGTTGCCGCGGCGACCGTGACCTGGGCCAAGGAACTGGCGCGTTACGGGATTCGCGTAGCGGGCATTGCGCCGGGCTTCATCGAAACCGAGATGACGCTGGGCATGAAGCCGGAAGCGCTGGAGAAAATGACCGCGGGGATTCCGCTCAAGCGCATGGGCAAGCCGGAGGAGATTGCGCACTCGGCGGCTTATATCTTCGAGAACGACTATTACACAGGTCGGATTCTGGAGATGGATGGCGGGTTGCGCATCTAAACACCGCGCAAAACCAATGTGGGAGCCAGCCTGCTGGCGATAGCGGATTCACATTCAACAGGTTTGTTGACTGAACCACCGCCATCGCCAGCAGGCTGGCTCCCACAGTGGGGACTGAGTTCATCTGCCGGAGACTGGTCGGCTCGGAGGCCGCCATCGCTGGCAAGCCAGCTCCCACAGGGTTAGGCCCACCCAAAAACCGCACTCGCTTTTCACCACTCAACACAATGAGCGTTAGCTCGAGTACCGCTCTTGATCTCAAGCGCCCGTCGGCAGGCTGAGTGGAGGGATTGATCCGGGGGTGGGAGCGCAGCGACCGTTTGGCGCAGCCAAACACATCGAGAGGAGGTGCAGCGCAGCAAACCGGAGGCGATGCCCCCGGATCAATCCCGGAGCGAAGGAACCCGAGCCACAGCGAGGGCCGAACGTCAGGGAAAAGCCTTTTTGGTTACTTTTTCGGCGTCTGGAAAAAGTGACCCGCCGTCAGGGCGGAACCCTAAGCAGCCATAACCGCACCAACGGATATGTACTCAACCAAAAAACCCATCGCCTGACTCGACGCCATCGCCAGCAGGCTCCCACATTTGCTTGGGTTTCAACCCATCAATCGTCGCTGATGGTGATGTTCGGCATCGCCGGCGACGCCGCTTCCTGCAACACAATCCGCGCGCCAACGTGGCGGGCGAGTTCCTGATAAACCATGGCAATCTGGCTGTCTGGCTCGGCGATCACCGTTGGCTTGCCGCCATCGGCCTGTTCGCGGATCAGCATCGACAGCGGCAGCGAGGCCAGCAGTTCGACGCCGAACTGATTTGCCAGCTTCACGCCACCGCCCTCCCCGAACAGATGTTCCGCATGCCCGCAGTTAGAGCAGATGTGCACCGCCATGTTTTCCACCACACCAAGCACCGGAATGTTGACCTTGCGGAACATCTCCACGCCCTTGCGTGCATCGAGCAGCGCCAGATCCTGCGGCGTGGTGACGATCACAGCGCCGGCCACCGGGACTTTCTGCGCCAGGGTCAGTTGGATATCGCCAGTGCCGGGCGGCATGTCGATCACCAGATAATCCAGATCGCCCCACGCGGTTTGCGTGACCAGTTGCAGCAGCGCACCGGAGACCATCGGCCCGCGCCAGACCATCGGCGTGTTGTCGTCGGTCAGGAACGCCATCGACATCACTTCGACGCCGTGCGCCTGCAACGGCACGAACCACTTCTGATCCTTGATCTGCGGACGTGTGCCCTCGGCAATGCCAAACATGATGCCTTGGCTCGGACCGTAAATATCAGCATCGAGAATCCCGACCTTGGCGCCTTCACGGGCCAGCGCCAGTGCGAGGTTGGCCGCAGTGGTGGACTTACCGACGCCGCCCTTGCCGGACGCCACGGCGACCACGTTCTTGACGTTGGCCAGCCCCGGAATCTGCGCCTGCGCCTTATGCGCGGCGATCACCGAATTGACTTCGACTCGCGCAACGACCACGCCATCGATGTTTTCGATGGCCAGTTGCAGCAACTGCGCCCAACCGCTCTTGAACAGACCGGCGGCATAACCGATTTCCAGCTGCACGCTGACGCGATCACCGTTGATTTCGATGCTGCGAACGCAACCGGCGCTGACCGGATCCTGGTTCAGGTAAGGGTCGGTGTATTGGCTGAGGACGGCTTCCACCGCTGCGCGAGTGACGGCACTCATGGGCAACTCCGATAACAAGACTGGGAAAAGATGGCGGGTATCCTAACCCCTGACATTCATTGGTGGTGAGGGGATTTAGGTGTAGGGAAGGATTTACCTGTGGATAGGGGAATGACTGTGGAGAAGGGATTCTGTGGTGAGGGGATTTATCCCCGTTCGGCTGCGCAGCAGTCGCTGAACCACTGCACTCGGTATTCCTGACACACCGAGTGCGATGGTTTTGGGGCGGCTTCGCCACCCAACGGGGATAAATCCCCTCGCCACGGTTATCGCATCTGCCGCAATCGGAAACAGGCCTGTGGGGTGAAAAATATGCGCCAGCGCTTTATAGTGGCCGACCTCCGTTTCATCAAGTAGCGAAGCCCCATGTCCGAGCCACGCAAGATCCTCGTCACCAGCGCCCTGCCCTACGCCAACGGTTCGATTCACCTTGGCCACATGCTGGAATATATCCAGACCGATATGTGGGTGCGCTTCCAGAAGCATCGCGGCAACCAATGCATCTATGTCTGCGCCGACGACGCCCACGGTTCGGCGATCATGCTGCGCGCAGAAAAGGAAGGCATCACCCCGGAACAACTGATCGCCAACGTGCAGGCTGAACACAGCGCCGACTTTGCCGAGTTCCTGGTCGACTTCGACAACTTCCACTCCACTCACGCCGAAGAAAACCGTGAGCTGTCGAGCCAGATCTACCTGAAACTGCGTGACGCCGGGCACATCGCCCAGCGTTCGATCACCCAGTATTTCGACCCGGAAAAGAAAATGTTCCTGGCCGACCGCTTCATCAAGGGCACTTGCCCGAAGTGCGGCACTGAAGACCAGTACGGCGACAACTGCGAAAAATGCGGCGCAACCTACGCGCCGACTGACTTGAAGGATCCGAAGTCGGCAATCTCTGGCGCCACCCCGGTGCTCAAGGATTCCCAGCACTTCTTCTTCAAGCTGCCGGACTTCCAGGAAATGCTGCAGGCCTGGACCCGCAGCGGCACCCTGCAAGACGCCGTGGCCAACAAGATCGCCGAGTGGCTGGATGCCGGCCTGCAACAGTGGGACATTTCCCGTGATGCGCCGTACTTCGGCTTCGAGATCCCGGGCGAACCGGGCAAATATTTCTACGTATGGCTGGATGCGCCGATCGGCTACATGGCCAGCTTCAAGAACCTCTGCGACCGCACGCCGGAGCTGGACTTCGACGCGTTCTGGGGCAAGGATTCCACGGCCGAGCTGTACCACTTCATCGGCAAGGACATCGTCAACTTCCACGCGCTGTTCTGGCCGGCAATGCTCGAAGGCGCGGGTTTCCGCAAGCCGACCGCGATCAACGTGCACGGCTACCTGACCGTCAATGGCCAGAAGATGTCCAAGTCGCGCGGCACGTTCATCAAGGCCCGCACTTACCTCGATCACCTGTCGCCGGAATACCTGCGCTACTACTACGCGGCCAAACTCGGCCGTGGCGTGGATGACCTCGACCTGAACCTCGAAGACTTCGTGCAGAAGGTCAACTCCGACCTGGTCGGCAAAGTAGTGAACATCGCCAGCCGCTGCGCCGGTTTCATCCAGAAGGGCAACGCCGGCCTGCTGGTCGATACCAACGCCGCACCGGAACTGACCGAAGCCTTCCTCGCTGCCGCGCCAAGCATCGCTGATGCTTATGAAGCGCGTGATTTCGCCCGTGCAATGCGCGAAACCATGGCCCTTGCCGACCGCGCCAACGCGTGGATCGCCGACAAGGCGCCGTGGTCGCTGAATAAACAGGAAGGCAAGCAGGCTGAAGTGCAGGCGATCTGCGCCACCGCGATCAACCTGTTCCGCCAGTTGGTGATCTTCCTCAAACCGGTGCTGCCGCTGCTGGCCGCCGATGCCGAGGCGTTCCTCAACGTCGCGCCGCTGACCTGGAACGACCACACCACCCTGCTGGCCAACCATCAGTTGAACGAGTTCAAGCCGCTGATGACGCGCATCGACCCGGTAAAAGTACAAGCCATGAGCGACGCCTCGAAAGAAGACCTGACCGCCAGCCAGACCGACACCGGCGCTGCTGCACCTGCCGGCAACGGCGAACTGGCCAAGGATCCGCTGTCGCCGGAAATCGACTTCGACGCGTTCGCCGCTGTCGACCTGCGCGTGGCGCTGATCATCAAGGCTGAAGCCGTGGAAGGCGCGGACAAGTTGCTGCGCTTGACGCTGGATATCGGTGACGAGCAGCGCAACGTATTCTCCGGGATCAAGAGCGCTTACCCGGACCCGTCCAAGCTCGACGGTCGCCTGACTATGATGATCGCCAACCTCAAGCCGCGCAAAATGAAGTTCGGCATCTCTGAAGGCATGGTGATGGCGGCCGGCCCTGGCGGTGAAGAAATCTACCTGCTCAGCCCGGACAGCGGCGCCAAGCCGGGTCAGCGCATCAAGTAAGGTTGCGCGTTGACTGATCCCACCGGCGTGCTCCGTGCGCCTGTGGGATTTTTCATATCCGCGCGGATAATGCCTAACCTTGAGTGACACCCGCCCGTTTCTGCCGGCAGAACCATGACCGAACTAGTGCTTACGCTTTTCAGTGCTGCGCTGCTCAACAACTTCGTGTTGCACTGGCCGCTGGGTGTCGATCCGCTACTCGCGGCTGATCGGCGTCAGGTGCATGCGCTGGGTTTGGCGACGTTGTGCTTGATGCTGATGGTCGGCGTGCTCGGTTATGCGATCTGGCATTGGCTACTGGTGCCGCTGCAATTGCAGGCGTTGCGCCTGTTCGTGTTCCTGCCGCTGAGCGTGTTGCTGATAGCGCCGCTGCTTAAACTGCTGGCGCGTTGGCTGC
The DNA here is from genome assembly GCF_048822895.1 of Pseudomonas sp. P4795. Taxonomy (NCBI): domain Bacteria; kingdom Pseudomonadati; phylum Pseudomonadota; class Gammaproteobacteria; order Pseudomonadales; family Pseudomonadaceae; genus Pseudomonas; species Pseudomonas sp. P4795. The sequence continues at coordinate 701,413 of NZ_JBMFBT010000002.1, forward strand.
CGACGTGGCGCTTCGACGGTTTGTGGCCGTTGCTGCTGGGCAATGCCGGCGTGTTGGGGTTGACGCTGATCAACGCCCAAGCAGACCGGGGTTTGCTGCACGCGACAGCGCTGAGCCTGGGCGCGGGGCTAGGCTTCTGGCTGGTGTTGAGCCTGTTCTGCGATTTGCGTGAACGTACGGCGGATAACGATGTTCCACTGCCCTTCCGTGGCTTGCCGATTCAATTGATCGGCGCCGGATTGATGGCCGTGGCTTTTCTCGGATTCAGTGGACTGATCAAAACATGAGTCTGATTCAATGCATCGATGCCCTGCTGCCGCAGACCCAATGCGGCAAGTGCGGGCATCCCGGATGCAAACCCTACGCTGAAGGCATCGCCGCCGGCGAGCCGATCAACAAGTGCCCGCCGGGTGGCGACGAAACCATTGCTGCGCTGGCCGAGTTGTTGAAGGTTCCGGTGTTGGAGCTGGACGTCACTCGTGGTGTGGCTCCACCGCAAGTCGCCTATATCCGCGAGGCCGAATGCATCGGCTGCACCAAATGCATTCAGGCCTGCCCGATTGATGCGATTGTCGGCGCGGCGAAACTGATGCACACGGTCATCATTGATGAATGCACCGGTTGCGACCTGTGCGTGGCGCCGTGCCCGGTGGATTGCATCGAGATGCATCCGTTGCCGCCGGGAACGCTGCCGGTGATTGGCGGCCTCGCAGCGAGTCTTGAAGAACAGCAGGCGCGCGCCACCAAACGCGATCACGCCCGACAGCGCTTCGAACGCCGCAATGCTCGACTCCAACGCGAAGAACAACAGAAACAGGCCGACCGCGAAGCCCGCGCACAACGCGCGGCACTCGTAGCAACCACCACGCTCGATCCGGTGCAGGCAGCACTTGAGCGAGTGCGCGCGCAAAAAACCGTGGGCGCGGATGCTGCGCTGAAGAAAGCCAAGATCGATGTGGCGATGAGCCGCGCGCAATTGAACAAGTCGCTGAAAGCCTTCGGTCATCCGCCGACTTTCGAACAGCAGTCGCAATTGATCGTACTGCAACAGCAGTTCGAGGCGGCAGAACGTGCACTGCACGCCGCCGAGCGGCAGGTGCAAGACCATGTCGCCCCTTGAGGCCCCGGACGCTCGCCTGCAACAGGCGATGAGGCTGGTGCTGCTGGCCACGCTGCCGGGGTTGCTCGCCTCATTCTGGTTTTACGGCTGGGGCGTGTTGATCAATCTGATCTTGTGCGTGGCTGGCGCATTGGTCGTCGAGGCGCTGGTGGCAAGTCTGCGCCGGCAAGCGCTGCAACCGACGTTGACCGACGGCAGCGCGCTGGTCACTGCGACCTTGCTCGCGCTGGCACTGCCGCCGTATTGCCCGTGGTGGCTGCCAGTCAGCGCGATCACTTCGGGCTTGTTGTTCGGCAAGCATGTGTATGGCGGCGTCGGCAGGAATCCGTTCAACCCGGCGATGCTTGGCTTCGCCCTGGCCATGGTCACGTTCGCGCAACCGATGACTCATTGGCCGGCGCATGGCATGGATCTGTTCGCGGCTTTGCAGCAGGTGTTCACTTTCGGGCAGGCACCGGATGCCTGGGTTCAGGCCACCGCGCTGGACAGTCTGCGTATCAACAAAAGCCTGACCATGGATGAGCTGTTTGCCGCCAATCAGGCTTTCGGGCGTTTCGGTGGGCGCGGTGTGGAATGGATCAATCTGGCGTTTCTTGCCGGAGGGCTGTTTCTGCTGCAACAGCGGGTAATTGGCTGGCACGCACCAGTTGGCATGCTCGCCAGTCTGTTTGTGATCAGCTTGCTGTGCTGGAACGGCTCGGGGTCGGATTCCCACGGCTCGCCATGGTTTCACCTGCTCAGCGGCGCAAGCATGCTGGGCGCATTTTTCATCATCACCGAGCCAGTGTCCGGGGCGAAAACCGCGCTCGCGCGCCTGCTGTTCGGTGTCGGTGTCGGGTTGCTGACTTATCTGATCAGAACCTGGGGTGGCTATCCCGACGGCGTGGCGTTCGCGGTGCTGCTGATGAACTTGTGCGTACCGGCGCTTGAGCGCTTTGCCGCCGCACGTCAGGCCCGGGTGACGCCATGAACCATCGTCGCAGCCTGATCACGCTGGTGCTGCTGGCAGTAGCGGGTATCGCCGTGACTTACACGGTATATCGGATCAATGCGCCGCAGATTGCTGCCGAACAACGTCTGATCGACAGCCGCAAGTTACTCGATGTTCTTGCGGCGGACAGTTACGACAATCAACCGCTGGAACAACCGCTGCCGCAGATCGATGTCAAGTTGAGCCACAGTTCTCTGGTGGCTGGCTATCGGGCGACCAAGGGCGGGCGCACGGTCGCGGTGCTCCTGCGCAGTCAGACTGAGGGTTATGCCGGGACGCTCGAATTATTGATCGCGATTGATTCCGACGGCAGATTGCTTGGGGTCAAAACACTGCGGCAGACCGAAACACCGGCACTCGGCGGACACATCGGTGACTGGCCGAATGGTTGGTTGCAGGCGTTTACCGGCAAATCATTGGATGCAGGTTGGGCATTGAAAAAGGATCAGGGGCAATTCGACCAGATGGCCGGCGCCACCGTCACTTCCCGCGCCGCGATCAACGCGATCCATGACGCTTTGCGCTATTTCGACGAGCACCGGCAAGCCTTGTCAGGGAGTGCGCCATGAACAGATCGGCGGCGCTGTCTAACTCGATGCTGCTGGTTCTGCTGCTTGGCGCTTCAGGATCAATAGCCAGCGCGCTGGCGATCCTGCTGATGTTCGCGGTCGTCGTCGGTTTGTATCATCTGTGCATGAAGCCGCTGCGCACGCGGCTGAGCGCCGCAAGTTTGCTGCTCGCCAGTCTGCTGCTGGCGGCCACCCTGAGCAGTTGCGCGGACATCCTGCTGCAACGCTGGTCGTTGCAGTGGCATACGCTGGTCGGTCTCTATATCGGCCTGATCGGCCTGCAGTGCGTGCTGCTGGAACAGCATGGATTCTTTAGCCAGTCGGCAGGTGAGCGTCTGAGCCTGTACGGCCGCTTTGTCGGCTTGATGCTGACACTGGCCACATTGCGCGAATTGTTCGGCGAGGGTCTGCACCTGCTCACCCTGGCACCGGGTGCATTCATTGTGCTCGGACTCTTGCTCGCCGCCCTTCAGACCTGGAAACGCCCCGCCGCCCTACCCGAGGAAACGCATCGCCCATGAATGCCGCAAAACGTCTGGAAATTTTCCGCAGGCTGCACGAGGACAATCCCGAGCCCAAGACCGAATTGGCTTACTCCTCGGCGTTCGAACTGCTGATCGCGGTGATTCTGTCAGCGCAATCGACCGACGTCGGAGTGAACAAGGCGACGGCCAGGCTGTACCCAGTGGCCAATACGCCTGCCGCCATTTATGCGTTGGGCGTGGAAGGCTTGTCCGAATACATCAAGACCATTGGCCTGTACAACAGCAAGGCCAAAAACGTGATCGAGACCTGTCGCTTGCTGGTTGAGCGCCACGGCGGCGAAGTCCCGCAGACCCGAGAAGAACTGGAAGCCTTGCCCGGCGTAGGCCGCAAGACTGCCAATGTGGTGCTCAACACGGCTTTCCGCCAACTGACCATGGCCGTCGACACCCACATCTTCCGGGTGAGCAACCGCACGGGCATTGCCCCGGGCAAGAATGTGGTCGAAGTGGAAATGAAACTGATGAAGTTTGTACCCAAAGATTTTCTGCTCGATTCGCACCATTGGCTGATTCTCCACGGGCGCTACGTATGCCTCGCGCGCAAGCCGCGCTGTGGCAGTTGCCGAATCGAAGATTTGTGCGAGTACAAACAGAAAACCTCTGACGATTGAGCGGCTATTACGTTTTTTCATTCTTCGATTGAAAAAATCTTTTTTACCCGCCGCCTGTTTATCGTTATAAGGGGCGCCAAAGGCAGTCTTAGCCTGGAGTGATTCTATGAGTACCGGCAAAGAGCAACTGGAAGCAGAAGACGATTTTATCCCCGTAGAAATTGACGATGCCGAACCCGTAGTCGAAGTAGCCAAAACCAACCTGAGCAAGCGCCGCACCATCGACAACATGCTTGAGGAGCGTCGTTTGCAAAAGCAATTGGCCGATTACGATTTTGACCTGTGAAACTTGAAAGCCTCCAGAAATGGAGGCTTTTCGCTTTCTACAGCAAGCTGATTTGATCTGCCCAGGATCGGTCAGCGAATAACCGGTCAGACCAAACCGTTACGCTGCGCCAGCTCGATCAGATCCACCAGTGAGCGGGCGTTGAGTTTCAATAACAGACGGGTCTTGTAAGTACTCACGGTCTTGTTGCTGAGAAACATGCCGTCGGCAATTTCCTTGTTGGTTTTACCCCGCGCCAACTGTTGCAACACCATCATTTCTCGCCCGGAAAGACGATCGACCATGTCGGCTTCGCTGGCATTGCCCAAGCTGGTGCGCACGGTGTGCAGAGCCTGGTTGGGAAAATAACTGTACCCGGACAGAACTGCCTTGATCGCACTTAGCAGTTCCGTCAGATCCTGTTGCTTGCAAACATACCCAGCAGCCCCCGATTGCATGCAGCGCATGGAGAAGTGCCCGGGCGCCTGGGAAGTCAACACCAGGACTTTCAGCGGCATGGCGGTCGAGGTCAGCCGCGCAATGACTTCCAGACCATCAAGTTTCGGTATGCCGATATCCAAAATAACGATATCGGGCATTTGGTCGCGCGCAAGTTGTAACGCATCCACTCCATTGTCTGTTTCTGCAATGACTTCGTAGCCATGACGTTCCATCAGCATACGTACCGCAAGACGAATGACGGGGTGATCATCCACGATCAGCACTTTATTCATGGGCAAGTCCAGTTTCGCTGTTCGAATTTTTAGAACCGGCACAATATCCTAGTGACTTCCCTTGTTGCACACCGCATCGCTCACGCACTTGCAGCGAGAGACATTCCCTACAGCTTTAATGGATTTATCCTACAAAAAAACCTTACTCGCCTCACTGACGGCAAGACTAATGGTGTGGCCTTGCCTCGCAAACGTAAAAAACCGGCATCGAGACTACATGCTTGATGGAAAAAGCGCGCCCACCTCATCCTTCTGATCGCGCTCTACAAACGACACGAATTCATATCGGTCAACTATTACATCTTCGGCAGTCGATGCTACTCCGCCAAGTATCAGCAACTCGACAAACCTCTGATACAAGAGAACACTTTCAAAAAATCGACTTTTGCTATAAACACAGATTGCAGCAACTTGAACAACCAGAAGTACGACCCAACCCACACTCAATAAACTTGACGAGCAATACGACCCCATGGAACTCAAACATGTTAAAGATCAAGAAAAAAATCCCGAACCCGATGACCATTATCGCCATATTCGCGGTCCTGTCAGAGTCATCAGCCGCGATTTCCCTGCCCTTCCTGGCGGACGAAGAAAGAGAAATTTACGTCTGGTTCCTGATCAGCTTTCCGTTTTACTTGTTGTTCCTGTTTTTCATGACCCTCAACTTCAACTACCGCTCGCTCTACGCGCCATCTGATTTCGAGACGGACGAAAGTTTCATTCAGGTCATAGATAGCAAAGAGCGCGATAACAGGAAACCTGGATCAACCGAACAGACACCTTGTGAGATAGCAGACTCTGCTCTATCTGACAGAACGCATAACATCGCAGACCCACCGACAAACTCTCAAGACACACTTGACCCCATGGCGCAGCACCATATAAAACTTCCAGACGCGATAAGGGAGTTGCACATTATAGACGCACGAACAATGACAGAAAAAAACGAGCTTGGAGAAAGTCTTGAAAAAATACCGCCTACGGGAAAACGCATATCTCAAGTTGTCATATTTTTATCCAACGATGTTTCGGACAAATTTCTTACAACAGACAATTTGCGTGAGAGTAAACTTCCAAAGAAAGGCAGAGGCACTAGCTATTTCATTGTTTACAAGGTATGTACGCGAGCCGTGACTGCTCTCGGCAAATTTTGATGCATTGGCATTCGGGTTTGAGGCACAAAAAGATCAGCACACTGGCACGTATGCCAAAAAACACGGAATTGAAAAAGGCGACCTTGTCCAATGACAAGGCCGCCTTTCTTTATTGCGTGTACCAGGGTCTTAGAACAGCTTGCGACCCTTGTTGGCGGCAATACGCATGCGCAGCGCGTTGAGCTTGATGAAGCCCGCCGCGTCGGCCTGGTTGTAAGCACCGCCATCTTCTTCGAAGGTAGCGATGTTGGCGTCGAACAACGATTCGTCGGACTTGCGGCCGGTGACAATCACGTTGCCCTTGTACAGCTTCAGGCGCACAACGCCATTCACGTGGGCCTGGGACGCATCGATCATCTGTTGCAACATCAGACGCTCAGGGCTCCACCAGTAGCCGGTGTAGATCAGGCTGGCGTATTTCGGCATCAGCTCGTCTTTCAGGTGAGCGACTTCGCGGTCCAGAGTGATCGACTCGATGGCGCGGTGCGCGCGCAGCATGATGGTGCCGCCCGGGGTTTCGTAGCAGCCACGGGACTTCATGCCGACGTAGCGGTTCTCGACGATGTCGAGACGGCCGATACCGTGGGCGCCACCGATCTGGTTCAGCGTCGCCAGCACGGTGGCCGGGGTCATTTCGACGCCGTCCAGTGCGACGATATCGCCGTTGCGGTAGGTCAGTTCCAGGTATTGCGCTTGGTCAGGAGCCTTCTCCGGGGAGACGGTCCATTTCCACATGTCTTCTTCGTGCTCGGTCCAGGTGTCTTCCAGCACGCCACCTTCATAGGAGATGTGCAGCAGGTTGGCATCCATCGAGTACGGGGATTTCTTCTTGCCGTGACGCTCGATCGGGATGTTGTGCTTTTCAGCATAATCCATCAGCTTTTCACGCGAGAGCAGGTCCCATTCACGCCATGGCGCGATGACTTTCACGCCTGGCTTGAGCGCGTAGGCACCCAGCTCGAAACGTACCTGGTCGTTGCCTTTGCCGGTGGCGCCGTGGGAAATGGCGTCAGCGCCGGTTTCGTTGGCGATTTCGATCAGGCGCTTGGCGATCAGCGGACGTGCGATGGAAGTACCCAGCAGGTACTCGCCTTCGTAAACGGTGTTGGCGCGGAACATCGGGAATACGAAGTCACGCACGAATTCTTCGCGCAGGTCGTCGATGTAGATTTCTTTGACGCCCATGGCCTGCGCCTTGGCGCGAGCTGGCTCGACCTCTTCGCCCTGACCGAGGTCAGCAGTGAAAGTCACTACTTCACAGTTATAAGTATCTTGCAGCCACTTGAGGATCACCGAAGTGTCCAGGCCGCCGGAATACGCCAGAACGACCTTGTTTACGTCCGCCATGCCATCACTCCACGGGGTTCTACGGAAAGCCGAGGAGTCTACCGCTCAAACGCGATAATTTACAGAGGCGCGACAGCTTAAGACGACAAAGCGACAGATTGTTTCGACAGCGCGACGATGACCGGCGAGTCAGGAAGTCGCCGCAGCGTTGGCAGGCGTGTTCGCGGTAGGTGCCGGAGCCGTGGTCGGCGCCACCCGTGCAAGGTGCACATTGACCCGGCGGTTCTTCGCCCGATTGCCGGCATTGGTGTTCGGTACCAGCGGATAACGCTCGCCATGGAAGCGCACGGTGATCTGCGATTCCTGAATGCCGTTGGCCTTGAAGAAGTCGACCACGGCCAAGGCGCGACGGCGCGACAGTTCGCGATTGGTCAGGCGATTGCCGCTGTTGTCGGAATGGCCGTCGAGCTCGATGTGATTGACCGTCGGATCGGCCTTCATGAATTCGAGCATGACTTGCAGCTTGGCTTTGGCGGCAGCGTCCAGTTCGACGCCTTCGCCGGGGAAGCCGATCTGCGACTGCTTGATCTGGTCGAAATTCTGCGGCAGCAACTTCGCCACGCAGGTCTGGTAATCGTTGAACGCCTTGCTGAACTTGACCGGCAACAGACGGACCTCCGCCACCCGGCCATCGCCCGAGGCATGGCGGATCAGCGGGCTGCGACCATCCATCAAGCCGCTGATCAAACGTCCGGCCTGAGCCTGAGAACTGTTGAACAGCACGTTGCCGCTACCCAGCCTGACGGTCCCCAGATTGAGGTCGCCGCGCCCCGGTTGCCACGGCGCGGCGGCTGCCAGCAGGGTCGCCGATCCGCCACCGAGCATGGCGTTGTAGGCGTTGAGCCGGAAGGTCGCCTGCTCGCCGGCCTTGCGCACGAACTGCCCTGAGCCGAAATCAGTGATCGGCTGCGTCAAGCGGCATTCGAACTTGTCGCCCTCGACCGTCCACTCGATGTTCTCCAGACGTGTCTGGTACGTCAGCGCCATCGCTGGAAGGCTGGCAAACACACTGAGCAAGGCTAAATAACGCTGGCGCACGGGAGGCTCCATCTGGCTTCTGCAACAAAAAGACCGATACACATATGTTTACGGCATACCTATGGGATATCGGACGCTTGTCTCAAAACTTGATAGCGAGTGCCTGAAGGAGTCTTTTCCGGTAGCATTCGCCTCAGTTTGACCCGCCTGGAATCCCCTCATGTCCGACCGCCTGACCCTGCTGCGTCCCGACGACTGGCACATTCATCTTCGCGATGGTGCCGTGTTGACCAATACCGTTGCGGATGTCGCGCGCACCTTTGGTCGCGCAATCATCATGCCCAACCTGGTACCGCCGGTGCGCAACGCCGCTGAAGCCGACGGCTATCGCCAGCGGATTCTCGCTGCCCGCCCGGCCGGCAGTGGTTTCGAGCCGTTGATGGTGCTGTACCTCACCGACCGCACCCAGCCCGAAGAAATTCGCGAGGCCAAGGCCAGCGGTTTCGTGCACGCCGCCAAGTTGTATCCGGCCGGCGCCACCACCAACTCCGATTCCGGTGTCACCAGCATCGACAAGATTTTCCCGGCGATCGAGGCCATGGCCGAAGTCGGGATGCCGTTGTTGATCCACGGTGAAGTCACCCGTGGCGATGTCGATGTGTTCGACCGCGAAAAAATCTTTATCGATGAGCACATGCGCCGCGTGGTCGAGCGTTTTCCGACGCTCAAAGTGGTGTTCGAACACATCACCACCGCCGACGCTGTGCAGTTCGTCAACGAGGCTGCGGCCAACGTTGGCGCGACCATCACTGCGCATCACCTGCTGTACAACCGCAATCACATGCTGGTTGGCGGGATTCGACCGCACTTCTATTGCCTGCCGATCCTCAAGCGCAATACCCACCAGGAAGCCCTGCTCGACGCCGCTACCAGCGGCAGCGCGAAGTTCTTTCTCGGCACTGACTCGGCACCGCACGCCCAGCACGCCAAGGAAGCCGCGTGCGGCTGTGCCGGCTGCTACACGGCGTACGCGGCCATCGAGATGTATGCCGAAGCCTTTGAACAGCGCAATGCGCTGGACAAGCTTGAAGCGTTTGCCAGCCTCAACGGCCCGCGTTTTTACGGCCTGCCGGTGAACACCGATCGCATTACCCTGGTTCGTGAAGAATGGACCGCCCCGACCAGCCTGCCACTTGGCGAGCTGACCGTTATCCCGCTGCGCGCCGGTGAAAAACTGCGCTGGCGCCTGCTGGAGGAACACGCGTGAGTGAAGACCATTTCGACGACGAACAGGACGGTCAAGGTGGTGGCGGTTCCCGTCATCCGATGGCAGCGCGTTTTCGCGGTTACCTGCCGGTCGTCGTCGACGTAGAAACCGGTGGCTTCAATTGCGCCACCGATGCGTTGCTGGAGATTGCCGCGACCACCATCGCCATGGATGAAAAGGGTTTCGTTTACCCGGATCACACCTACTTCTTCCGTGTCGAGCCGTTCGAAGGCGCCAACATTGAAGCGGCTGCGCTGGAGTTCACCGGGATCAAGCTGGATCACCCGTTGCGCATGGCCGTCAGTGAAGAAACCGCGTTGACCGACATCTTCCGTGGCATCCGCAAGGCGTTGAAAGCCAACGGCTGCAAACGCGCGATTCTGGTCGGCCACAACAGCAGCTTCGATTTGGGCTTCCTCAACGCCGCCGTCGCGCGGCTGGACATGAAGCGCAACCCGTTCCACCCGTTCTCCAGTTTCGATACCGCGACGCTGGCCGGCCTGGCCTACGGTCAAACCGTACTGGCCAAAGCCTGTCAGGCCGCCGATATCGATTTCGACGGTCGCGAGGCGCATTCGGCGCGTTACGACACCGAGAAAACCGCTGAGCTGTTCTGCGGCATCGTCAACCGCTGGAAACAGATGGGTGGCTGGGAAGACTTCAACGACTGATCGTCGAAGTTTTTCGCGCGCATGAAAAAACCGGCTCAAGAGCCGGTTTTTTTGTACCTCGACGTTGCGCCTTACAGGGCAGCAGCGTTCTCGGTCAGGTAAGCCGCAACGCCTTCTGGCGAAGCGTTCATGCCTTTGTCGCCTTTTTTCCAGTTGGCAGGGCAGACTTCGCCGTGCTCTTCGTGGAATTGCAGAGCGTCGACCAGACGGATCAGCTCTTCCATGTTACGGCCCAGCGGCAGGTCGTTGATGATCTGCGAGCGGACAACGCCCTTGTCGTCGATCAGGAACGCGCCACGGAAAGCTACGCCGCCTTCGGACTCAACGTCGTAGGCCTTGGCGATATCGTGCTTCATGTCGGCAGCCATGGTGTATTTCACCTGACCGATGCCGCCATTGTTGACCGGGGTGTTGCGCCAGGCGTTGTGGGTGAAGTGCGAGTCGATCGAAACAGCGATCACTTCTACGTTGCGTGCCTTGAAGTCGGCCATGCGGTTGTCCAGAGCGATCAGCTCGGACGGGCAGACGAAGGTGAAGTCCAGCGGGTAGAAGAACACCAGGCCGTATTTGCCTTTGATGGCCGAGGACAGGGTGAAGCTGTCAACGATCTCGCCATTGCCGAGTACGGCCGGGACGGTGAAGTCTGGGGCTTGTTTGCCTACGAGTACGCTCATTGATATCTCCTGGTGTAAAAACTTGAAGTTCAGGGTCCGGGCCAGCCTGTCACCCTAAGGCGACAGCCCTGTGACACGAACCCCCTTCGCAAGGGCCGACCATCATACACTGCGAATTTGGCCTGTCCTCAACGGTTTTTTTGCACAAGTCGCGCTGGCCTCCGGCCATAAGACACCGTTCGTCAGGCATACCCGGATTTGGCGATAATCCGTTCCGAAAGCACTTTGACAATCATTCTCGTTAACATTAAGATCCATCGCAATTGAGTCACAACCAGCGACTGTTCTCACTTATGTATGTTTGTCTCTGCACTGGCGTCACCGACGGACAGATCCGCGAAGCGATCTATGAAGGTTGCTGCAGCTATAAAGAAGTTCGTCAGGCCACCGGCGTCGCCAGCCAATGCGGCAAATGTGCCTGCCTTGCCAAGGAAGTCGTTCGCGAAACCCTGACCAAGCTGCAAACCGCCCAGGCCGCGATCCCCTATCCGGTAGAATTTACTGCTGCGTAAATCCCCCTATTTCGAAGAACCGGACTTATGTCCGGTTTTTTTATGCCTGCAAATCAATTGCTTAGGGCCTAGACGCGGAACAAAAACATTCTTATTCCGATTAATTTTCATTTATTATTCAATAACTTAGGTTTGACACTTATAAGAGTGCGGCTCAAACTCTGGCCCATATACAGCTATTACAGGGCAGGACTCCGATCATGAAAGGCGACATTACAGTCATCCAGCATCTCAACAAGATCCTTGCCAATGAGCTGGTCGCGATCAATCAGTACTTCCTGCATGCACGCATGTATGAAGATTGGGGTCTGAACAAGCTCGGCAAGCACGAATACAAAGAATCCATCGACGAGATGAAACACGCGGACAAGCTGATCAAGCGCATCTTGTTCCTGGAAGGTCTGCCGAACGTGCAGGACCTGGGCAAGCTGCACATCGGCGAGCACACCAAGGAAATGCTTGAGTGCGATCTGCGAATCGAGAAAATCGGCCATGCTGATCTGAAAGCGGCGATCGCGCACTGCGAAACCGTTGCCGACTACGGCAGCCGTGAGTTGCTGGAAGACATTCTCGAATCCGAAGAAGAACATATCGACTGGCTGGAAACTCAGTTGGGCCTGATCGATAAAGTCGGTCTTGAGAACTATCTGCAATCGCAGATGGGCGAAGACGAGTAAGTTAGCGTCCGCTAGTTTCGAGGCACTAAAAAGCCCCGCCCTCTTTCGAGTGGCGGGGCTTTTTATTGGCTGAAGATCAACAGATCGCAGCCTCGTTTCTCTCGACAGCTCCTACAGGGGAGCTAATCGATTCAGGCTTCAGTCTTGGCAGCAGCAGCTTCAACCGCAGCCTTGATGGTGCTTTGCAGCGAACCGTCGGCAGCCATTTCGATCATGATGTCGCTACCGCCGACCAGCTCACCACCAACCCACAGCTGTGGGAACGTCGGCCAGTTGGCGTACTTCGGCAGGTTGGCGCGGATTTCCGGGTTCTGCAGGATGTCGACGTAGGCAAACTTCTCGCCACAGCCCATCACGGCCTGCGCGGCTTTCGCGGAGAAGCCACACTGTGGGGCATTCGGCGAGCCTTTCATGTAAAGCAGAATGGTGTTGTTGGCAATCTGCTCTTTAATCGTTTCGATGATATCCATGGAGCACCTCGGCTGAACTTTCCGACTCACGGGTCGGCACGGTGGCGCATTGTAACGGAATCCCGAGCGCGCTGCTCGGTCTCCCCGACAGACTTCCTCAAGCCGCCGCCACGGTCACCGGCACGCCATTCAGTGCCGCATTGCCTGACAGTTCATCGAGCTGACACTCATCAGTCAGGTCATTCGCGCTGGAACCCGGCTGGCTACTGGCAATCGCCATCTGTACACCCGGCCGCGCATGCCCCCAACCGTGCGGCAGGCTGACCACGCCCTTCATCATGTCCAGACTGCCCACCACCTCGACCTCGATCTGCCCGACACGCGAACTCACGCGCACCAACTGCCCGTCAGTCAGACCGCGCGTGGCGAGGTCGTCCGGGTGCATCAACAGTTGATGCCGCGGCTTGCCCTTCACCAGTCGATGGTAGTTGTGCATCCACGAGTTGTTGCTGCGCACATGGCGGCGGCCAATCATCAGCAACTCATCGGCGGCCGGCGCTTGTAATGCGGCAAACCGCGCGAGGTCGGCAAGAATCGCTGCCGGTGCAGCCTGAATGCGCTGATTGGCAGTCTTCAGACGCGGTGCCAGATTAGGTTTCAACGCCCCCAGATCGATTCCGTGCGGATGATCGAACAGCGTCGCCAGCGATAACTTGAGCTCTGACGCGTCGCCATACATGCCCATGCGCAGGCCCATGTCGATCATCTTCGCCGGTGGCATGGTTGGCTTGAGTTCTTTCCCGGTCTTCTGCGCAAAGGCTTTCGCCAGGCCGACAAAGATTTCCCAGTCGTGCAAGGCTCCCTCAGGCTTGGCGAGGATTGCGCGATTGAAGCGCGTGACGTTGCGCACCGCGAACAGGTTGAACGTGGTGTCGTAGTGATCGTTCTCCAGCGCCGAGGTCGACGGCAGGATCAGGTCGGCGTAACGCGTGGTTTCGTTGATGTACAGGTCGATGCTGACCATGAACTCCAACCCATCCAGTGCTTGCTCGAGCTGCCGACCGTTGGGCGTGGAGAGGATCGGATTGCCGGCCACGGTGATCAACGCGCGGATCTGGCCCTCGCCCTCAGTGAGCATTTCTTCAGCCAGCGCCGAGACCGGCAGCTCGCCGCCGTACTCGGGCCGCCCGGAGACGCGGCTCTGCCATTTGTTGAAATGCCCGCCTGAAGTAGTCGCCACCAGATCCACCGCCGGCTCGGTGCACAGCGCACCACCAACGCGGTCGAGGTTGCCGGTCACCAGGTTGATCAGTTGCACCACCCAATGGCACAGCGTGCCGAAGGCTTGAGTGGAAACGCCCATCCGCCCGTAACAGACAGCACTCGGCGCAGCGGCAAAGTCGCGGGCCAATTGGCGGATCTGCTCGGCCGGCACGGCGCACAACGGGCTCATGGTTTCAGCGGTGAAACCCGCCACGGCGGCGCGCACTTCGTCCAGACCGTCGACCGGCAGATGACTGCCCCGCGCCAGGCCTTCGCTGAACAGAGTGTTGAGCACGCCAAACAACAACGCCGCATCGCCACCGGGACGCACGAACAAATGCTGATCGGCCATCGCCGCCGTCTCGCTGCGACGTGGATCGACCACCACCACTTTGCCCCCGCGCGCCTGAATCGCCTTCAGGCGCTTCTCGACATCCGGCACGGTCATGATGCTGCCATTGGACGCCAGCGGATTGCCGCCGAGGATCAGCATGAAATCAGTGTGGTCGATGTCCGGAATCGGCAGCAGCAAACCGTGGCCGTACATCAAATGACTGGTCAGGTGATGCGGCAGTTGATCGACCGAAGTCGCCGAGTAGCGGTTGCGGGTTTTCAGCAGCCCGAGGAAGTAATTGCTATGGGTCATCAGCCCATAGTTGTGCACACTGGGATTGCCCTGATACACCGCCACCGCGTTCTGCCCATGCCGCTCCTGGATCGCCGCCAGCCGCTCGGCCACCAGCGCGAACGCCTCATCCCACTCGATGGGCAGCCATTCGCTACCGACCCGGCGCATTGGCTGACGCAGGCGATCCGGATCGTTCTGAATGTCTTGCAGCGCCACCGCTTTGGGGCAGATATGCCCGCGGCTGAAAGTGTCCTGCGCATCGCCCTTGATCGAGGTGATCGCGACGGCGCCATCGGTTTCGCTGGTTTCGATGGTCAAGCCGCAGATGGCTTCACACAGATGGCAGGCACGGTGATGGAGAGTCTTGGTCATGGCCAGTCTCTGTATTGTTCTGGGCGGGCGATAACGCCTGCGGGAACAAAACTATGGCCCGTGTACCGGAGCTGCGCCAGCGACGTTCGTCTTGTGAATCGGCGGCCATCAGGCGCGCCGATAGCCCGGCGCGGTCAATTGGGAGTGGATTGCGGCGGCGGCGCCAGCTGGATTTCCTGAATGGTCTCGATCTGCTCGTGGGCGATATGGACGCCGGTGAGTTCGCCGATAAGACGCCAGTGCTCGTCGAGTCCGGCGCTGATGGTCGCCATGCGATCAATCATCTGGCGGCTGGCAGCCTTGACCACGTCGTCTTCGCTGCGCATCAATTCGAAGGACATGGACGTCATCGAGGCGGTGAGATGAGTCAGGGAGCGTGCCGTGTGGCCCAGCAATTCCATTAACAATTGTTCTTTCGATTCCATGCGTAGGCATCCTGCGTCGCTCGTGGGGTTATTTATAACTCAGCACTTTGCTTTAGCAAATGTTTCAGCGCGCCATCCGACCAAGCGGCTCAGTGGCTCACTGGTCGCAAACCGACCCGGCCCGCACCATCCGCGGCGTGGCTGATTGCCAAGCGCGGTGGGGCCAGTGTACAAATGGCCTGCTGCCCCTGGCGAAGCTGACGATAAATCACAGCGTTCGCCCTGCTATCACACCGGCACACATTTGCAAAAACCGTAGCCTATTGGAAAAACGCGACATTTAGTGTCAATATCGCGCCCTTCCCTATTTCGTCGCCCCGTGCGGCTTACGCCGCAGGTCTCGCCCGTTGTTCCGTTAAACAAGGCTTTGAGCATCTGCGGTTTGTAGCAAAAGGTAGTCAATGATGAGCGCAAGGCACTTTCTCTCCCTGATGGATTGCACGCCCGAAGAGCTGGTCAGCGTGATCCGTCGAGGCGTTGAGCTCAAGGACCTGCGTAACCGCGGCGTACTGTTCGAGCCTCTGAAAAACCGCGTGCTGGGGATGATCTTCGAGAAGTCCTCGACCCGCACCCGGATCTCGTTCGAAGCGGGCATGATCCAGCTCGGCGGCCAGGCGATTTTCCTCTCGCCGCGCGACACCCAGCTGGGCCGTGGCGAGCCGATCGGCGACTGCGCGATCGTCATGTCGAGCATGCTCGATGCGGTGATGATCCGGACCTTTGCCCACAGCACCCTGACCGAATTCGCTGCCAACTCGCGCGTGCCGGTGATCAATGGCCTGTCCGATGATCTGCACCCGTGCCAGTTGCTGGCCGACATGCAGACCTTCCTTGAGCACCGTGGCTCGATCCAGGGCAAGACCGTGGCCTGGATCGGCGACGGCAACAACATGTGCAACAGCTATATAGAAGCGGCGATTCAGTTCGACTTCCAGTTGCGCATTGCCTGCCCGGAAGGCTACGAGCCGAACGCGGAATTTGTGGCCAGGGCCGGCGATCGTGTGACCATCGTCCGCGATCCGCAGGATGCCGTGCGCGGTGCGCATCTGGTCAGTACCGACGTCTGGACCTCGATGGGCCAGGAAGAGGAAACCGCCAAGCGCCTCAAGCTGTTCGCGCCGTATCAGGTCAATCGCGCCCTGCTCGATCTGGCGGCCGAGGACGTGCTGTTCCTGCACTGCCTGCCCGCGCACCGCGGCGAAGAAATCAGCCTCGACCTGCTTGATGACCCGCGCTCCGTCGCCTGGGATCAGGCAGAAAACCGTCTCCACGCACAGAAGGCGCTGCTCGAATTCCTCGTCGAGCCGGCATATCACCACGCATGAGCCATGAATTACTGCTGAACCTGCGCAACCTCGCTTGCGGCTATCAGGACCAACGTGTGGTGCAGAACCTCAATCTGCACCTGAACGCCGGCGATATTGGCTGCCTGCTCGGTTCGTCCGGCTGCGGCAAGACCACAACCCTGCGCGCCATTGCCGGTTTCGAACCGGTGCACGAAGGTGAAATCCAGCTCGGCGGTGAAGTCATCTCCAGCGCCGGTTTCACCCTCGCCCCGGAAAAACGCCGGATTGGCATGGTGTTCCAGGATTACGCACTGTTCCCGCACCTGAGCGTCGCCGATAACATCGCCTTCGGCATTCGCAAGCACCCGCAAAAAGAGCGCGTCACCGAAGAGCTGCTGGAACTGGTCAACCTGAAGAACCTCGGCAAGCGCTTCCCGCACGAGTTGTCCGGCGGCCAGCAGCAACGTGTCGCCCTCGCCCGCGCCTTGGCGCCGGAGCCGCAACTGCTGCTGCTCGATGAACCGTTTTCCAACCTCGATGGCGAACTGCGACGCAAGCTGAGTCACGAAGTGCGCGACATCCTCAAAGCACGCGGCACCAGCGCGATTCTGGTAACCCACGATCAGGAAGAAGCCTTCGCCGTCAGCGATCACGTTGGCGTGTTCAAGGAAGGTCGGCTGGAGCAGTGGGATACGCCCTACAACCTCTATCACGAACCGGCTACACCTTATGTCGCCAGTTTCATCGGTCAGGGTTATTTCATTCGCGGCCAGCTCGCCAGCCCGGAATCGGTGCAGACCGAACTCGGCGATCTGCGCGGCAATCGTGCTTACACCTGGCCAATTGGCGGTGCCGTGGATGTGTTGCTGCGTCCGGATGACATTGTTTATGCGCCGGACAGCTCGTTGAAAGCGCGGATTGTCGGCAAGACGTTCCTCGGTGCATCGACCCTGTACCGCCTGCAACTGCCGACAGGCGCGCAGCTGGAATCGATTTTCCCGAGCCATGCTGATCACCAGGTCGGTGCAGAGGTGGGGATTCGGGTGGTGGCTGAGCACTTGGTGCTGTTTCAGGCATCGGGGAGCACGGCAGCACAAATCCCGGCGGTAGAAAGCGGCGTGCGCCGGTACAGCGCAGCACTCTGAAACAACACTTATCCCCTGTGGGAGATTCTATGTTTGGGGGGGAAGCCCCCAAACCTGTTTTTGACTGAGTCCATATCCGTTGCTGCGGTAACGGCTTCCTGGGGTTCCGCCCTGACGGCGGGTCACCTTTTTCAAACGCCGGGATGCCGGCCCAGCGAAAAGGTAACCCAAAAGGCTTTGCCCTGACGTTCGGCCCTCGCTGTGGCTCGGGTTCCTTCGCTGCGGGATTGATCCGGGGGCATCGCCTCCGGTTTGCTGCGCTGCACCTCCTCTCGATGTGTTTGGCTGCGCCAAACGGTCGCTGCGCTCCCACCCCCTGATCAATCCCTCCACTCAGCCTGCCGACGGGCGCTCGAGATCAAGAGCGGTACTCGAGCTAACGCTCATTGTGTTGAGTGGTTAGAAGCGAAGTGCGGTTTTCGGGTGGATATCAAACCTGTGGGAGCTGGCTTGCCAGCGATGGCGGCCTGACAGCCGGCCGATCTCTAGCAGATGTACCCAGCTCCCACAGTTGTTTCGGGAAACAACAGCCAACGATTCAAGTGCGGCCGATTTCGGCAAATTTGGCCTGGGTGTGTTCAGCCAGCACCGCTGGGGCCAATTCGACTTCCAGACCGCGGCGACCGGCGCTGACATAAATAGTCGCAAAAACCTGGGCGGAATTATCGATGAACGTGCGCAAGCGTTTTTTCTGGCCCAAGGGACTGATCCCGCCCAACAGGTAACCGGTTGATCGCTGGGCAGCGGCCGGGTCCGCCATCTCGACTTTTTTCACGCCGGCCGCGTGTGCCAGTCCCTTGAGGTCGAGGGTTCCGACGACCGGCACCACGGCAACCAATAACTCGCCTTTTTCACTCGCCGCCAGCAGCGTCTTGAACACCTGCGCCGGGGCCAGCCCGAGTTTCTCTGCGGCCTCCAGCCCATAGGACGCGGCCTTTGGATCATGTTCGTAACTGTGCACGCGATGTTCGGCACGAACTTTTTTCAACAAGTCCAACGCAGGCGTCATGGCAGCTCCAGGCTCGGCAGTCAGTGAAAAATGCTGCGTCGGATTCTAGGACAACCAAGCACAAAAGGCTCTAGCACACCCGTGTTTCCCGTGGCTTGCGTGCAATTAACCAGAAAGTTAGCTGCGACAACCGCGCGATCATTCACAAGGCTGATAGTTACATTGTGACCGACAGTTCACTTTCGACCTTTGACAGCAGTGTTTCTTGTCTATATTTTTTCGAATCTGAATAATGTAAGAATTGTTACTCGTGCAGTACCTAGCAGTAGACCGAGAACAGGATGGGGATCCTGCCTCGGGGAAAATCGCGCCTTGCCCTGATGGCAATCGCGCCAGACAACAACAAAAACGAGGTTTTCAATGACAACTGCTTTACAGCAACCATCGCTTTCGAGCCAATGCATGGCTGAATTTCTGGGTACTGCACTGCTGATCTTTTTCGGCACAGGGTGTGTCGCCGCGCTCAAGGTCGCGGGTGCCAGCTTCGGCCTGTGGGAAATCAGCATCATCTGGGGCGTCGGCGTGAGCATGGCGATCTACCTCACCGCCGGCGTTTCCGGCGCGCATCTGAACCCTGCCGTGAGTATCGCCCTGAGCATTTTCGCCGACTTCGAAAAGCGCAAACTGCCGTTCTATATCCTCGCGCAGATTGCCGGTGCCTTCTGCGGCGCGCTGCTGGTGTACACGCTGTACAGCAACCTGTTCTTCGATTACGAACAAACTCACCACATGGTTCGCGGCACACAGGCGAGCCTGGAACTGGCATCGGTGTTCTCCACCTTCCCCAATCCTGCGCTGTCCACCGCTCAGGCATTTCTGGTCGAGATGATCATCACCGCGATCCTGATGGGCGTGATCATGTCCCTGACCGACGACAACAACGGCTTGCCGAAAGGCCCGCTGGCACCGCTGCTGATCGGTTTGCTGATCGCGGTGATCGGCAGTTCGATGGGCCCGCTGACCGGTTTCGCGATGAACCCGGCGCGTGACTTCGGTCCGAAACTGATGACTTTCTTCGCTGGCTGGGGTGAAGTCTCCTTCACCGGCGCGCGTGAAATTCCGTACTTCCTGATTCCGATTTTTGCACCGATTGTCGGTGCCTGCCTCGGCGCTGCCGGGTATCGCGGGCTTATCGCCCGTCACCTGACTGGCGCCACACCTGCTACAAAGGATGCAGAACCGGCCATTGACGGCAAACCAAGAACTTCTTGAAACAGTCGGCGCGGGCTCCTGTCAAATCGAGCCCGCGCTACGGCCCACTCTCCTTACTTCGTCCAAGGCAATCGACATGACCGACATTCAGAATAAGAACTACATCATTGCCCTCGATCAGGGTACGACCAGCTCGCGCGCGATCATTTTCGACCGTGACGCCAACGTGGTGTGCACCGCGCAGCGCGAATTTGCCCAGCATTACCCGCAAGCCGGTTGGGTTGAACACGACCCGATGGAAATCTTCGCCACCCAGAGCGCGGTGATGGTTGAAGCGCTGGCTCAGGCCGGTCTGCATCACGACCAGGTTGCCGCCATCGGTATCACCAACCAGCGTGAAACCACCGTCGTCTGGGACAAGACCACCGGCCGCCCGGTCTACAACGCGATCGTCTGGCAGTGCCGCCGCAGCACCGAGATCTGCCAGCAGCTCAAGCGCGACGGTCACGAGCAATACATCAGCGACACCACCGGCCTGGTCACCGACCCGTACTTCTCCGGCACCAAGCTCAAGTGGATCCTCGACAACGTCGAAGGCAGCCGCGAGCGTGCGCGCAACGGCGAACTGCTGTTCGGCACCATCGATAGCTGGCTGATCTGGAAATTCACCGGCGGCAAGGTGCACGTCACTGACTACACCAACGCCTCGCGCACCATGCTCTTCAACATCCACTCGCTTGAGTGGGACGCGAAGATGCTGGAGATCCTCGATATCCCGCGCGAAATGCTCCCGGAAGTGAAGGCCTCGTCGGAAATCTACGGTCGCACCAAAAGCGGCATCGCCATCGGCGGTATCGCCGGCGACCAACAGGCTGCACTGTTCGGCCAGATGTGCGTCGAGCCGGGCCAGGCGAAAAACACCTACGGCACTGGCTGCTTCCTGCTGATGAACACCGGCGACAAAGCCGTGAAGTCCAAGCACGGCATGCTCACCACCATCGCTTGCGGCCCGCGCGGCGAAGTGGCTTACGCACTCGAAGGCGCGGTATTCAATGGCGGCTCGACCGTGCAGTGGTTGCGCGATGAACTGAAAATCATCAACGACGCCCACGACACTGAGTACTTCGCCAGCAAAGTGAAGGACAGCAACGGCGTGTACCTGGTGCCGGCCTTCACTGGCCTGGGCGCTCCGTACTGGGACCCGTATGCCCGTGGCGCACTGTTCGGCCTGACGCGCGGTGTGCGCGTGGATCACATCATCCGCGCTGCGCTGGAATCGATTGCCTACCAGACCCGCGACGTGCTCGACGCCATGCAACAGGATTCCGGCGAACGCCTGAAAGCCCTGCGCGTGGATGGCGGCGCGGTGGCGAACAACTTCCTCATGCAATTCCAGGCCGACATCCTCGGCACGCAGGTCGAGCGTCCGAAAATGCGCGAAACCACCGCCCTTGGCGCGGCGTACCTCGCTGGCTTGGCGTGCGGTTTCTGGGGCAGCCTCGACGAACTGCGCAACAAAGCCGTGATCGAGCGCGAGTTCGAACCGACGCTGGACGAAGTCGAAAAGGAAAAGCTCTATAAAGGCTGGAAAAAAGCGGTCAGCCGTACCCGCGACTGGGCACGTGAAGACGCTGAATAAGCCAGTCTGAGGACTGTCTAAAGCTGGAAACTGGTCGGGAGGTGATTCCTGCGGCATCATGGGCAAATTTTGCACGGCAGCCCAAAGGACGCCCCATGAATCTGCCTCCCCGTCAGCAACAAATCCTCGAGCTGGTTCGCGAACGCGGCTATGTGAGCATCGAGGAAATGGCCACGCTGTTCGTTGTTACTCCGCAAACCATCCGCCGCGATATCAATCAGCTGGCGGAAGCCAATCTGCTGCGTCGCTACCATGGCGGCGCTGCCTATGATTCCAGCGTCGAAAACACTGCCTATGCGATGCGCGCCGATCAGATGCGCGATGAGAAACAACGCATCGGTGAAGCCATCGCTGCGCAGATCCCCGATCACGCCTCGCTGTTCATCAACATCGGTACCACCACCGAATCGATTGCCCGGGCCCTGCTGAACCATAATCACCTGAAGATCATCACCAACAACCTGCACGTTGCTTCAATGCTCAGCGCCAAGGATGATTTCGATGTGCTGCTGACGGGCGGCAATGTGCGCCGCGATGGCGGCGTAGTCGGTCAGGCGAGTGTGGACTTCATCAACCAGTTCAAGGTTGATTTCGCATTGGTTGGCATCAGCGGGATCGATGAGGACGGCAGTTTGCTGGACTTCGATTATCAGGAAGTGCGGGTGTCGCAGGCGATCATCGCCAATGCGCGGCAGGTGATTCTGGCGGCGGACTCAAGCAAGTTCGGGCGCAATGCGATGATTCGCCTGGGGCCGATCAGTTTGATTGATTGTCTGGTGACGGATCAGCAGCCGGTGCCGGCGCTGGCGCAGTTGTTGAGTCAGCACAAGATTCGGCTGGAAGTGGTTTAACCCCCCAACAACAGTCCTACTGTGGCGAGGGGATTTATCCCCGCTGGGCTGCGAAGCAGCCCCAAAACCAGTGATTACGGTGTGCCTGAGACACCGCGTTTGATGATTTCACGACTGCTTCGCAGCCGAACGGGGCGGTGCGACGTTCGCTAAATTCCCTCGCCACAGTCATCACTCACACCTGAAATGTTCGAAAATTTTCCTTTAAGCCACCTTCGATGAGTTTTTTCAATCGAAGTTGACTGGCTGTGCGCGTCTTTATGGGCTACCATTTTCGCAAATGAACATTAATGTTCGAATTCCAAACAGAAAATCAAAAGAGCCCGAGGCCAGCCGATGCCCACTTCTACCTTGCCTACGCCCCCACTCTCCGAGGTTTACGATGTTGCCGTGATCGGCGGCGGGATTAATGGCGTGGGGATCGCAGCGGATGCCGCCGGTCGCGGGCTTTCGGTGTTCCTTTGTGAAAAGGACGATCTGGCCAGTCACACCTCGTCGGCCAGCAGCAAGCTGATCCACGGTGGCCTGCGCTACCTCGAACATTACGAATTCCGTCTGGTGCGTGAAGCACTGGCCGAGCGCGAAGTGCTGCTGGCCAAGGCGCCGCACATCGTCAAACAGATGCGCTTTGTGTTGCCGCACCGTCCGCACCTGCGTCCGGCGTGGATGATCCGTGCGGGCCTGTTCCTGTATGACAACCTCGGCAAGCGCGAAAAACTCGCCGGTTCGAAAAGCCTGAAATTCGGCGCCGACAGCGCGCTGAAAAGCGAAATCACCAAAGGCTTCGAATACTCCGACTGCTGGGTCGACGACGCCCGCCTGGTGGTGCTCAACGCCATGGCCGCCCGTGAAAAAGGCGCGCATGTACACACCCAGACCCGTTGCGTCAGCGCCCGTCGTACCAAAGGCCTGTGGCACCTGCACCTGGAACGCGCCGATGGCAGCCTGTTTTCGATCCGCGCCAAAGCGCTGGTCAACGCTGCCGGCCCGTGGGTTGCCAAGTTCATTCGCGACGACCTGAAGATGGAATCGCCGTACGGCATCCGTCTGATTCAGGGCAGCCATCTGATCGTGCCGAAGCTGTATGAAGGCGAACACGCGCACATTCTGCAAAACGAAGATCAGCGCATCGTTTTCACTATTCCGTACCTGAACCACTTCACCCTGATCGGTACCACCGACCGCGAGTACACCGGCGATCCGGCCAAAGTGACGATCACCGAAGGCGAAACCGAGTACCTGCTGAAAGTGGTCAACGCGCACTTCAAAAAGCAGGTCAGCCGCGACGACATCCTGCACAGCTACTCGGGCGTGCGCCCACTGTGCAACGACGAATCCGACAACCCTTCGGCCGTGACCCGCGATTACACCCTCGCGCTGTCTGGCAGCACTGAAGAAGCGCCCCTTTTGTCGGTGTTCGGCGGCAAGCTGACCACCTACCGCAAACTCGCCGAGTCGGCGATGGCGCAACTGATGCCGTACTTCACCCAGATGCGCCCGAGCTGGACCGCCAGCGCGACCCTGCCCGGCGGCGAAGACATGACCACCCCGCAGGCCCTCAGCGCGCTGATCCGCGACAAGTTTGACTTCGTGCCGACCGAGATCGCCCGGCGTTGGGCCACCACTTACGGCAGCCGCACCTGGCGTATGCTCGAAGGCGTGGATAGCCTGGCGGACATGGGCGAGCACATTGGTGGCGGGCTTTACACCCGTGAAGTGGATTACCTGTGCAGTGAAGAGTGGGCGACCACGGCTCACGACATCTTGTGGCGCCGGAGCAAGCTGGGCCTGTTCACCACGCCGGCAGAGCAAGAAAAACTGGCGGTGTACTTGAGCAAGGTTGAGCAGAGTCGCAGTAAGATCGAAGCCGCCTGATTCGATCCGTTTTAATAAGCAAAGCCCCTGAATCGTGAGACTCAGGGGCTTTTTGCATCTCCGGCAAATCTCGCCAGCGCCTTTTCATTCGGTTTTCCGAACGCGACCTGACAGTCAATTCGGTTAACCGGATCAGAAACCCCAAAAAATATCGTCGCAAAACTTTAATCTCAATACAGATCAACAACTTAACCAGCCACGACTGCTCTGGCACGACTCATGCTCTACACTCTTCGACGAATGCCTGTTGCGCCAACCCGACAGGAGCCGTCAGGCATTCGAAGCACAACAAGGGCCCGCTCAACCGGCTCCATAAAAAAAACAATGTCGAGGAAAATTTGATGCGCATCGTTCCCCATATCCTGGGCGCAGCCATTGCTGCCGCTCTGATCAGCACACCAGTTTTCGCTGCCGAGCTCACCGGCACCCTTAAGAAAATCAAAGAATCGAACACCATCACCCTGGGGCATCGTGACGCCTCCATCCCGTTTTCCTACATCGCTGACGCTTCCGGCAAGCCAGTCGGCTATTCCCACGATATCCAGCTGGCTATCGTCGAAGCGATCAAGAAAGACCTCGACCTGCCAAACCTGCAGGTCAAATACAACCTGGTAACTTCGCAGACCCGTATCCCACTGGTGCAGAACGGCACCGTGGACGTCGAGTGTGGTTCCACCACCAACAACGTCGAGCGTCAGCAACAGGTCGACTTCTCCGTCGGCATCTTCGAAATCGGTACCCGTCTGCTGTCCAAGGCTGACTCCAAGTACAAGGATTTCGACGACCTGAAAGGCAAGAACGTCGTGACCACCGCCGGCACCACGTCCGAGCGCATCCTCAAGGCGATGAACGCCGACAAGCAGATGGGCATGAACGTCATCTCCGCCAAAGACCACGGCGAATCCTTCCAGATGCTCGAATCGGGTCGTGCCGTTGCGTTCATGATGGACGACGCGCTGCTGGCCGGCGAAGCCGCCAAGGCCAAGAAAGCCACCGACTGGGCCGTCACCGGCACTCCACAGTCGTACGAAATCTACGGCTGCATGGTGCGCAAAGGCGACGCTCCATTCAAAAAGGCTGTGGATGACGCCATCGTTGCGACCTACAAGTCCGGCGAGATCAACAAGATCTACGACAAGTGGTTCATGGCGCCAATCCCGCCAAAAGGCCTGAATCTGAACTTCCCGATGAGCGACGAGCTCAAGGCCCTGATCGCCAATCCGACTGATAAAGCGGCTGACGACAAGAAGTCCTGATTTCTGACTAACCTTATCTCCTGAAGGGGCTGTGCCCTTTCAGGAGTTCGTCACTCCCTGCTGGCACTTTTTGGGAACACTCGAACCGGTGGCTGTCGAGCCGATCGTGTGTGCCTGATCGACAAGATCGGGGCGGGAACGGATTTCCCCCAGGCGGGCACTTGTACATCGATCGAATCGAGGGGAGACCCTAATGAATTACAACTGGGACTGGGGCGTGTTCTTCAAGTCCACCGGCGTGGGCAGCGAGACTTATCTCGACTGGTTCATCTCCGGGCTGGGCTGGACAATCGCCATCGCCATCGTGGCCTGGATCATCGCCCTGCTGCTGGGCTCGATTCTGGGCGTGATGCGCACTGTGCCGAATCGCATCGTATCGGGCATTGCGACCTGCTACGTCGAACTCTTCCGTAACGTACCGCTGCTGGTGCAGCTGTTTATCTGGTACTTCCTGGTGCCCGATCTGCTGCCGGCCGATCTGCAGGAGTGGTACAAGCAGGACCTTAACCCGACCACCTCGGCGTACCTGAGTGTTGTCGTGTGTCTGGGTCTGTTTACCGCCGCGCGGGTCTGCGAACAGGTGCGCACCGGTATTCAGGCGCTGCCACGCGGTCAGGAATCCGCCGCTCGGGCCATGGGTTTCAAGCTGCCGCAGATCTACTGGAACGTGTTGCTGCCCCAAGCCTACCGGATCATCATTCCGCCGCTTACCTCGGAATTCCTGAACGTGTTCAAGAACTCCTCCGTGGCGTCGCTGATCGGTCTGATGGAGCTTCTGGCCCAGACCAAACAGACCGCCGAATTCTCGGCCAACCTGTTTGAAGCCTTCACCCTGGCGACCCTGATCTATTTCACCCTGAACATGAGCCTGATGCTGCTGATGCGCGTGGTCGAGAAGAAAGTTGCCGTGCCCGGCCTGATCTCCGTGGGGGGTAAATAATGGAATTTGATTTCAGTGGCATCGTCACGGCCATTCCCGGTTTGTGGAACGGCATGGTCATGACTCTCCAGTTGATGGCGCTGGGCGTGGTCGGCGGGATCATTCTCGGCACCATTCTGGCGCTGATGCGCCTGTCCTCCAGCAAACTGCTGTCGCGGGTGGCCGGCGCTTACGTCAACTACTTCCGTTCGATCCCGCTGCTGCTGGTGATCACCTGGTTCTATCTGGCGGTGCCGTTCGTGCTGCGCTGGATCACCGGTGAAGACACCCCGATCGGCGCGTTCACCTCGTGCATCGTGGCGTTCATGATGTTCGAAGCGGCGTACTTCTGCGAAATCGTCCGCGCCGGTGTGCAGTCGATTCCCAAGGGTCAGATGGGCGCCGCTCAGGCGCTGGGCATGAGCTACGGGCAGATGATGCGTCTGATCATCCTGCCGCAAGCGTTCCGCAAGATGACCCCGCTGCTGCTGCAGCAGAGCATCATTCTGTTCCAGGACACCTCGCTGGTTTACACCGTGGGCCTGGTGGACTTCCTCAATGCTTCGCGCGCCAGTGGCGACATCATTGGCCGTTCGAATGAGTTCCTGATCTTCGCAGGTCTCGTGTACTTCACAATCAGCTTTGCCGCCTCGCTGCTGGTCAAGCGTCTGCAAAAAAGGTTCGCCGTATGATCTCTATCAAGAACATCAACAAGTGGTATGGGGACTTCCAGGTGCTGACTGATTGCAGCACCGAGGTCAAAAAAGGCGAAGTGATCGTGGTCTGCGGCCCGTCCGGTTCGGGCAAGTCGACCCTGATCAAGTGCGTCAACGCACTGGAGCCGTTCCAGAAAGGTGACATCGTGGTCGACGGCACCTCGATTGCCGATCCGAAGACCAACCTGCCGAAACTGCGTTCGCGCGTCGGCATGGTGTTCCAGCATTTCGAACTGTTCCCGCACCTGACCATCACCGAAAACCTGACCATCGCGCAGATCAAGGTGCTCGGCCGCAGCAAGGAAGAGGCGACCAAGAAAGGTCTTCAACTGCTCGAGCGCGTCGGCCTGTCGGCTCACGCTCACAAGCATCCGGGGCAACTGTCCGGTGGCCAGCAACAGCGTGTGGCGATTGCCCGTGCGCTGGCGATGGACCCGATCGTCATGCTGTTCGACGAACCGACCTCGGCGCTCGACCCGGAAATGGTCAACGAAGTGCTCGACGTGATGGTGCAACTGGCCCACGAAGGCATGACCATGATGTGCGTGACCCACGAAATGGGCTTTGCGCGCAAAGTGGCCGACCGGGTGATTTTCATGGATCAGGGCAAGATCATCGAAGACTGCAAGAAAGAGGAGTTCTTCGGCGACATCAGCCAACGCTCCGAACGCGCGCAGCACTTCCTCGAGAAAATCCTGCAGCACTAAAAGCTACACACTGAACTCTGTGGCAAGGGAGCTTCTGTGGCGAGGGGATTTATCCCCGATCGGCTGCGAAGCAGTCGTCAAACCAGCAGATGCGGTTTGACTTTGAAATGCTGGGGCCGCTCGCGGCCCATCGGGGATAAATCCCCTCGCCACAGAGTCCACCTCCAAGCCAGCGCGTATCCACCAACAGGTGTGCTGGTTGACCCAAGGTGTGCTGGTTGACCCAAGGCATCTGTGATGAAATGCGACCCCACTCTTTATCGCGCAACCACGCCATCACTTGCCGTGAAACCCCGTCTGATCCGCCATTTGTTCCTGCCGCCGCTGGTCATCGCCCTGATGATCGGATTGGGTTATGCCGGCTTCTGGACCAGTGAACATTTCGGTATCCGCAGCCTTGGCGAAAACGGCCAGCGGCAACTCGAGTTGCACGCCCGTGCAGTCGAAAGCGAGATCAGCAAATACACCTACCTGCCCAGCCTGCTGGAGCTCGAATCGAGCGTCGCGCGCCTGCTCGACGAACCGACGGCGGACCACCGACAAACGGTCAACGAATACCTTGAAGGCCTGAACCGGCGCAGCCGCAGTCGGGCCATCTACGTGATGGACACCACCGGCCGCGTGGTGGCCACAAGCAACTGGCGCGACGTCGACAGTTACCTCGGCGAAGACCTGTCCTTTCGCGCCTACTTCCAAAATGCCGTGCGCGGTCAGCCCGGACGTTTCTACGGCATCGGCAGCACCAGCGGCGAACCCGGTTACTACCTGGCCCACGGCCTCGAAGAACACGGCAAGATCATCGGCGTCGCCGTGGTCAAAGTGCGTCTGGAAGCCATGGAAGAACGCTGGCAGCGCGCACGTCTGGAAGCGTTCGTCAGCGACGAGAACGGCATCATCATTCTCTCCAGCGATCCGGCACGACGGCTGAAATCAGTGGTGCCGCTGAGTGACGAAACCAAAGAAAAACTCGCGCGCAGCCTGCAGTACTACTGGTTCCCGCTCAACGAACTGCAACCGCTGGCCCGTGAAACCCTGGCCGAAGGCGTGGAAAAACTCACCTTCCCGGCCAACAGCGAGCTGCTGCCGCAACAAGAGCCTGAGGATGAAAACATCAGCTATCTGGCGCAAACCCGGCCGCTGAGCGATACACCGTGGAATTTCACCCTGCTCACGCCGTTGCAGGACTTGCGCCGCGAAGCCATCAACCAAGGGATTCTGGTGGCCATTGCGTTTGCGCTGGTGGCGTTCCTGCTGATCGCCTGGAACGAGCGGCGCAAGGTCATCGCCACCCGCCTCGCCGCTCGTGAAGCCTTGCAGGAAGCCAACAATCAACTGGAGCGTCGGATTACCGAACGCACCGGCGACCTGCGCGCCAGCAACGAAAGGCTCAAGGCGCAGATCCGTGAACGCCGCCAGGCCGAAGAGACTTTGCGCCGCGCTCAGGACGAGCTGGTGCAGGCCGGAAAACTCGCCGCCATCGGCCAGATGTCCACCAGCATCGCCCACGAATTGAACCAGCCACTGGCGGCGATGCGCACGCTGTCCGGCAACACGATCCGGTTTCTGGAGCGTGGCCAGCTCGACGTCGCCAGCACCAACCTGAAAACCATCAACGACCTGATCGACCGCATGGGCCGGATCACCGCCAGCCTGCGCTCGTTCGCCCGGCGCGGTGACGACAAGGGCCGCGCCAGTCTGGGTAAAGCGGTGGACGCCGCGCTGCAAGTACTCGGCGCGCGGGTGGAAAGCGCCGCGCTGCAAGTGCATCGCCAGTTCATTGATGTGCAAGTGCAGATCGACCAGACCCGCCTTGAACAGATTCTGGTCAACCTGATCGGCAACGCCCTCGACGCCATGCAGGCGCAACCGCAGCCGGAGCTGTGGCTGCAGGGCGAAGAATTCGACGGCAAATATCGTCTGCGGGTGCGCGACAACGGCCACGGTATCGACGCCGAAGCACGCAAACATCTGTTCGAACCGTTTTTCACCACCAAACCCGGCGAGCAAGGGCTGGGCCTTGGCCTGACCCTGTCCGCCAGCCTGGCCGCCGCCACCGGCGGGCATCTGGGGGTTGAACACCCGGCCAGCGGTGGTACCACTTTCGTCCTCAGTTTACCGTTGGTAAGCCCTACTCCTGCCGAGCCAATATGAACCAAGACCTCAGTGTATTGATCGTCGAAGACGACCCCCATGTGCTGCTCGGCTGCCAACAGGCGCTGACCCTGGAAGACATTCCGTGCATCGGCGTCGGCAGTGCCGAAGAAGCGCTGGAGCGCGTTGGCGACAACTTCGCCGGGATCGTCATCAGCGACATTCGCCTGCCCGGCATCGACGGTCTGGAACTGCTGACCCGGCTCAAGTCGCGCGATCGCAGCCTGCCGGTGGTGCTGATCACCGGGCATGGCGACATCTCGATGGCAGTCGGCGCGATGCAGAAAGGCGCCTACGACTTCATGGAAAAACCGTTCTCCCCGGAACGCCTGGTGGACGTCGCCCGCCGCGCTTTGGAGCAACGCAGCCTCGCCCGCGAAGTCTCTTCGTTGCGCCGGCAATTGGCCGAACGCGACTCCCTCGAAGGACGCATCATCGGCCGTTCGCCGGCCATGCAGAATCTGCGCGAACTGATCGCCAACGTCGCCGACACTTCAGCCAACGTATTGATCGAAGGCGAAACCGGCACCGGCAAGGAACTGGTCGCGCGCTGCCTGCACGATTTCAGTCGTCGCCACACCCAACAGTTCGTCGCGCTGAACTGCGGTGGCCTGCCGGAAAACCTGTTTGAAAGTGAAATCTTCGGCCACGAGGCCAATGCCTTCACCGGCGCCGGCAAACGGCGGATCGGCAAGATCGAACACGCCGACGGCGGCACGTTGTTCCTCGATGAAGTGGAAAGCATGCCGCTGCCGTTGCAGATCAAACTGCTGCGCGTGTTGCAGGAGCGCACCCTCGAACGTCTCGGTTCGAACCAGAGCGTGGCGGTCGATTGCCGGGTGATTGCGGCGACCAAGTCCGATCTCGACGCGTCGAGCAAAATCGGCGAATTCCGCAGCGATTTGTACTACCGCCTCAATGTGGTGACGCTGGAATTGCCGCCATTGCGCGAACGCCGCGAAGACATCCTGCAACTGTTCGAACACTTCACCCAGCAATCGGCCCTGCGCTTCGACCGCGCCCTGCCGGAGCTGGACAATCAGACCCTGTCGAACCTGATGAGCCACGACTGGCCAGGCAACGTGCGCGAGCTGCGCAACGTCGCCGAACGCTTCGCCCTCGGTTTGCCGGCGTTCAAGAAATCCGGCGCCAGCAGCGGCGGCCAAGGCCTGGCGTTTGCCGAGGCGGTGGAAGCCTTCGAACGCAACCTGCTCAGCGATGCCCTGCAACGCAGCGGCGGCAACCTGACCCAGGCCAGCCTCGAACTGGGCATGGCCAAGACCACGCTGTTCGATAAAGTGAAAAAATACGGCCTCAGCCATTAAGCGAGAACCACGTGGATCTGATTTTCAAAGCCTTGCTCGGTGCGGCGGTGGTGGTGATCCTTGCCGCGCTGGCGAAGACCAAAAATTACTACATCGCAGGGCTGGTGCCGCTGTTTCCGACCTTCGCGCTGATCGCTCACTACATCGTCGGCAAGGGCCGTTCGATTGACGATCTGAAAACCACCATCGTGTTTGGCATGTGGTCGATCATCCCGTATTTCGTGTATCTGGCAACCTTGTACGTGATGGTTGACCGGATGCGGCTGGAGGCATCGCTGGCGGTCGCGGCGGTGGCGTGGTTGATGGCGGCGACAGTGTTGGTGACGGTTTGGGTGCGCTTGCACGCCTGAGCCCGATGTAGATCAAAAACAACCCTCACCCCAGCCCTCTCCCGGAGGGAGAGGGGGCCGATTGGGGGATGCTTCAGGAATACGTCGACCTGCGCTTTTGCTTTGAATCCATAATCGACTGGTTTTTTCAGGTCGATGTAGAGCGCAATACACTTCGGTCGGTTCCCTCTCCCTCCGGGAGAGGGTTAGGGTGAGGGGCTCTTCTGGCCTCTTCCAGCTCACAACAAATTCCCCTCAGCCACCGGCTCAATCTGCGCCCAATGCGAAGTATCCTCCCGATGCTCACGCAAATACGGCAACACCGCCCCCAGCAACGGCTCCTTGAACGCCTCCTGAAATCGATGCGCCAAGCCCGGAATCAACCGCAACTGACTGCCACGAATATGCGCCGCCAAATGCACCCCATGCATCACCGGCAGCAACGGATCCGCCGTGCCGTGCACCACCAGCGTCGGCACCCGCAATTGGTTGAGCAGCGCCACACGGCTCGGCTCGGCGAGGATCGCCATGATCTGCCGTTTGACGCCCTCGGGGTTGAACGCACGGTCGTAGGATTGCGCAGCCTGATGCAACAACGCCTGCCGATCATCGCTGATCGTCGGGCTGCCGAGCGCCGCCAGCAGATCAGCCTGCTGCTCCAGTGCCGCTTCACGATTCGGCGCACCGCGTCGCGCCAGCAACTGCACCAGTGCCGCGTTCGGCGCGGGCAGGCCTTCGGCACCGGAGCTGGTCATGATCAGCGTCAGACTCTCGACCCGTTGCGGCGCCATCGCTGCCATATGCTGGGCGATCATCCCGCCCATGCTCGCGCCGAGCACATGGAATTGCTCGACGTGCAACGCGTCCATCAAGCCCAGCGCATCGTCGGCCATGTCGGTCAGGCTGTATGGCGCCGCCACCGGCAGACCGAGTTTGTAGCGCAGCACTTCAAACGTCAGATTGGCCTCGACCGGCGCCTGACGCCACGTCGACAGACCGACATCGCGATTGTCATAGCGAATCACCCGAAACCCTTGCTGACACAACGCGACCACGACTTCATCCGGCCAGTGAATCAACTGCCCGCCCAGCCCCATCACCAGCAACAACGCCGGATCGGACGCGCGACCAATGCTCTGGTACGCCAGGCTTACCTGCGCCAGATCAACCCGTTCAGTCGGAACATTCACATCGCAACGCGACGCGGCAGACGCCGGCAAACCGAAAAAAATCGCAGCCCATACAGCTGCGATTGCAAGAAAACGCTTACCCATGAAAAACACCGAAACGCAGAACCCCAGTAGAGCGCGAGTCTGATGAAGTTTGTTCAAGCGCGCTGCCACAGTTACGTGACAGTTTGATGAAGAGTGCCGAACGGTCGCACGCACGATAACTATCTAACACCCTCCCCCCCGGCAACTTCCCTTGAATGGCCGATGCATTGAGCGGGCCCGCCGCTCTCCTCATCGAGCCTTGCCGCCATGACCGAATCCTTGCTTTTCGATTTCCCCCCGCCTGCGCGCGACCTGTTGTCAGGTTTGCCCGGTGCGGCAGCCTTTGCAGCACCGGTGGACGAACATCTGCTGCACGTCGCCGCGACCAACCGGCGTGCCAGCAGCGAAGGTTTGCGCCAGCTCTGCGCTGGCGCGCCGAGCGTGCGCCAGACTCTCAATCGATTGCTCCGTGAGCAGTTGGATCTGGACGGGCAGCAGGCCGGGTTGCT
This sequence comes from Pseudomonas sp. P4795, assembly GCF_048822895.1. Lineage (NCBI taxonomy): Bacteria > Pseudomonadati > Pseudomonadota > Gammaproteobacteria > Pseudomonadales > Pseudomonadaceae > Pseudomonas > Pseudomonas sp. P4795. The sequence continues at coordinate 734,712 of NZ_JBMFBT010000002.1, forward strand.
GTTTCATCCCGTCAGCGGCCATGCGCAGCGCTTCGTCAGTCTCGCCGATGCCTGCGCGCTGGTTTTTCAGCAGCCGGTGCTGGAAGAATGGCTGGACCGCCAGTGCCAGGTCACGGGAATTCACCCGAGCCACGCGTTGCGCCAACTCAGGCCGTTGCAACTGCTCGATCGACTGAAAACCCTTGCACCGGCGCAGGCGCTCGAACAGCGCTGGAACGCTTACTGGGATGCCCGCTCGCCGGGCACGCCGCTGTCGCGACGTGAACACGCTGCGCAGTTGTATCGCGAGCATATCGAGGCAGTCGCGCAAATGGCTTTCGCCCGCCGCCAGCTTACGGCCGGGCAACTGCAACCGCTGTGGTCATTACTCGATCCTGTGCCCGCTGCGCAAACCGCCGCTGAAACGTTGAAGTTCGAACTGCCAAATCTGCTGCTGAACAACGGCGCTCGGGCGAGGCTCGCCGCCGCGTGGGTCATCAGCCGCGGTGACGATGCTGGCGCGCAATTGCTGTATCTGCCGAGTCGACCTGATGCGATGCACGCCTTTGCCCGACGCAGCGATCTGCAAGCCTGGCTGACCAGCCAGCCGCTGATACCGCTCGGTGTGCCCGAGGTCAATCTGCAAGTCGAATATGGCGCGACTGATGGCGCGTTGAACACGCCGTTCAACGAATGGCTGTGGCAACAGCAGATGGCCCAGGTTGGCGCTTTGCGTAATGGCTCAGCGGCGCGGCGTACATTGGCCGAGCACGGCATGCTGGCGCTCAGCGTTGCCGATCAGGTCGACCGCCAATTGGGCCTTGCCGTGTTCTCTACCGCGCCGGGGCTCGAGCTCGGAGCAGCAAATAGCACAGCGGAAGATGATCAGCCGCTGCTGTTCGACAGTCTGTACGCCGACATTCCGTGGTCGTGGCGCCAGGCTGCCGTGCGCCGCCAGCGCGAAGTGCTAGAGGCCTGGCTAAGTGCACCGGGGCGCACAATTGCTGCATTCACGGCTTTGCACAGCGAGCTGGAGGGCGCGGAACAGGCAGCCAATACCGCCGCGCATAACCTGCTCGCTCAGGACGACACGACCTGTGATCGGGATTTCACGGCGTTGCATCAGGCGCACACGGCAGGTTTGCACGCGGAGACCGGACTGCAACGAATGCTTGGGCAAATCAGCGATGAAGAAGCAGCCTTGCTCAAAGCGCTGCTCGAAAGCCCGGATCCGCCCGGTACGGATCGCGTCGCAGCAAGCCTGACTCTGCGCATGACCGGGCCAGCCGGCGACACCAGCCAAACGCTCAGCGGCCCGTTTCTGATCACCCATGCGCAAACATTGATCGATGCCGATGCCCCTCACAGTGTGCTGCTGTACTGGCCCGGCTGCGGTGGCGGTCTGCAACGTTTTGCCAACCGCCGCGTGCTTGCCAGTCAGGTTTTCAAGATCGACCACCACGATCGCGCCATCGACCTGCAACTGGAAAAGATCACCGGCGACCCACTGCGTCACTCACTGACCCGGCTGACGGCCGACTTCAAAACTTCGGCCGAAACCATCCGCCAACGCCAAAGCGCAACCGATCAGGCCGAGTCCCTGGAGCGCCTGCGCAAAAGCGCGCTCGCCGACTTGCAGGTCCCGGTGAATGCGGCCAGGAGCCTGGTGGTCAAGCATCTGCACGAGCAGGAGCGCAGCACCACTCTGAGTAATCAACTGCCGGACTGGCTGACCCGCCTCAACAGCACAGAGCGCAGCCGGCTCAAGTCCCTGATCGAAGCCTTTGTTGCGGCCATGAAGCGCAGCCACGAGCTGATGGAGATCAAGCTGATCCCGCGCGATGACTTCACCCGCCAACACCTGCACGCTCGGCTGCGCAAGGACTTTGCGTTGAAGGAAGATGTCACGCTGGCGCTGACCCTGCCCGACTCGGTCACCCAGCAGACGCGCTACAGCGCAGGCCCGAGCGGAACCCGAAGAACCACGGTCATGGTGCCGAGTACCGCGCGCAGCAAAATGACGCTGGAAGCGCTGGCGCAATTGAATATCGATAACCAGCATGCGGTGCAGCAGGATGGCTTGTCACAGCGCCTGGTGTTCATGCGGCTGGAGGTGGCCGCAACGGATTCGGGCGATCGCTACAAGCTGCTCAACGGCATCAACCTGATCTATCTGCGCAAGATCCTGCCGGAACTGGATCTGCCCAAAGCTTATGAAAAGCTGATTCTCGACACCTTCAAAGGCGCGCCCGACGAAGCCGCTTTCATCCAGCAACATCGCCGCGAATGCCTGCTCGAACCCTGGCGTCTGACGCTGCAATTGCAGGGTCAACGCGCGCGACTGCAAGGCGAGTTCGACGACAGCGACCTGCAAACGCTGCACATCGCGATGGATGCCGTTACCGCCCAGGCGTGGAATCCGCCGGGCAAACGCATCGTGATCCTGCCGGCTTACCTGAGCGCCGGCGGCAAGGACACCCACGCCGAGGGCCCATCCACGTTGTCCGGAGTGACGTTCATTGAAGAACAATTGAGCGGCGTGACCTTGCTCTATCTGCCGGACAGTCCGGACGAGCGTTTTCTGCGTCGCTTCAGCAGTCTCGAAGACGCGCGCCGGGGGCTGTTCAACCTGTGTCGGCAATACACAATGATTCACTACCTGGCCCGCCGCACCGTGCATGGCAACGTGCGCGCGCACGAGCATCGACTCAACCACGCCGTGCAGCGCGATTTCGACGGCATGATCGGCGTCGGCGAGCGCTGGCCGGTGAGCACTTCGCTCGCCGCACAGCTGCTCGATGCGCACCTCGGGCGACTGATCGAAGCGCATCGTGGCAGCTCGCGTTCCAACGATGCGCTGTACGTTGAACGCTATGCACTGCAAGGCCCGCGTGCCTTCAACTACATCAAGATGGCCTTGGGCTTTGTGCCATTCATGGGCACGGCGATTGCGCTCTACGATGCCTGGACCGCGGCGAATCAGGCAGTCGCGGCGTTTCTGCGCGGCAAGGTCGGCGACGGGCTGGACGAACTGGTCTCGGCGTTGCTGTCAGTGATCGATGCCGCGATGGATCTGATTCCGGGTCACGCGGCGGCCTCCTCCGTCGCTCCGGCGGCACGCGCATTGACCCGCACCCGCCAACTGGGCGCACTGAGCGCCAGCGCGTCCGCCCTGCAGGCCGCGTCGCGACGTCAGGCGGCACAGGCAGTCGCGCGCTTCAGCGGATACGAGTACCAGCGCCCGCTGTCGTTGTCCGGATTGCAACCTTCTACACACGGGATTTACCGCAACGTATATCGGCATGCCGACGGTGACTTCATTGTTCGCCAGGGACGGTTTTTCCAAGTGGAGTGGAGCAAGGATTCGCGCAACTGGCGCCTTACCGGTACGGCGGGGAAAACTTATAAACAGCCGATCGCGCTGGATGAAGCAGGCAATTGGGACACCTGGTTCGGCGTCTACGGCAGCGCATTTGAAGGTGGCGGACTGGGCGGTGGTGGTGTGCTCGGGCATTTGGCCAATACCCTGCAACCGCTGTGGCCGGAAGCGATCCGCGCGCGCCTGCCGCACTGGTGGACTGATCGCGCCCTGCGCCGGCATGTGCAGTTGACGAACACCGCCGATAGCCTGATGGAACAGATCAGGCTGCAGATCACCCGCCATGACGGACAGATCAGCCGCTACATCAACAATACGGACGATCCACTGCTGCGCGAGCTGGCCGACGTCGCCTGCATCGGCGATATCGGCCTGGTCCGCCGCCGCTTTCAGGCACTGACAGACTTGCACCCCCTGACCCACGGTAACAAACGCCGCGAGACGATCAGGTTTCTCAGTGACAGTGCGCGGATCATCGCCGACCGCTACCGGCACCGCATCTACTATTCGAGCGACCGCGCGACACGCCTGCAAAACCAGATCGATGCCATGCGAGCAGCCCTCGATCAGTTGCCGCCAGAAGCAATCACCCAGCACCTCAACGACCTGCAAGCTATCCGCACACTGCGTGTTGAATCACTGCGCGAGCTGGAGCACATCGAATTGCTCATGCGCGAACTCAATCACTGGTACGAGCGCATCACCACGCTGACGCAAAGGCCGGAGTTGCGCCTGGCCGCAGACGTCGCCACCTTCAACCAGCGCCTGACCGAAAGCAATCTGCTGTACCTGAAAACCAGCCACAGAATGCAAATCGTCAGAAACTACGCCCACGCCCGGGAGCTGTCGTGGATCTATTTGCAGCAACAGGCCTATCTGCCGCGTGCCGACATACACCGCGCGCTGTACGTGCAACACAGCCTGGCGCAAGCCGATATCAGCCGTGTGCAACGCAATCAGATGTTGCGCGAGTGCCTGGCAACCTACGCGGCTTTTCAGCAGAAAATGAAAGCGTGGACCACCAGCCATCCTGACTATTTCCACGCCGATGTCGTCGCCCCCCTGATGGCCGGCATCGAGCGCATGGCCGACAAGGCGCGCGCCACGCTTGACCTGCCAGCTGCGCCGAGAACGGCCGGGCAGTCGAATAAAAAAGTCTTCCAGACCGAAGACGGCCAGATGCTGCTCGGCGTCGAACAGTGGGAGCCGCGAACCCGCAAGCGCCAGTTCGCCCTGAGTGAAGAAGGCCGCAGCGGCGAGATCTGGGAGCAGGCCGACAATGGAAAATTTCGCCTGCGTGATTCAACGCCTCCTGAATCTGCGCCCAAAGATCTGGCCAGACTGGTCACCGATGCGCGCAAGCGCCTCGGCGCCCAAAGCAAATATCTGGCGGACGTACACGCGTACGCCGAGCAGCACATGCTGCCAGTTGATCTCGAGCACATGCTGAGCGTCGAGGCTGATGATCTGACCCGTCGCGCCCGGGATATCGAAGCGCTTGCGAGCCACGATCCGATCATTAAGTTACTTCGCGAAAAAGCCGCAGAACTGAGGAAGACCGGCCGCCAACTGCGCACCCGCCAGACGCTGCGAACGCACACCCCCACCGACGGCATGTTGCTCGATCTGATCGGTCAGCAAGCTGTGGAAATCCGCAAACGCGCGCCGCTCAAAGCCCTCGGCAAACGTGCTGATGGCCGATTCGATTATTTGCAGGAATACGAAATCTGGAACCTCACCCAAGAACCAGCGCAGCTGCTGTGGTACGCGCACTTTCACTATTCCAAAGCCGCACCACGCTTCGGCGATTTCGAGAAAGCCCATTTGAAGTTGCCGGAACACCGCGCTCTGACCCACGCGGACAATCCTGATCTGCCGTATGCCGACATTGGTAAAAGCTCGGCGGTATTAGCGTTTTTTGAAGAGCGCTGATGCGTTGAAGGGAGCGGATTGATCCGCTCCCTTCAAGTGCTACGCCAGTTGGTTACGTAGCTGCCGGGCGGCGGCAACCATGTTGATCAACGCCGCTTCCGTCTCGGGCCAGGCACGGGTTTTCAAGCCGCAATCCGGATTGACCCACAACCGTTCCGCCGGAATCCGCTGCACCGCTTTGCTCATCAATTTGACCATTTCGGCCGTGTCCGGCACCCGTGGCGAGTGGACGTCGTACACGCCGGGGCCGATATCGTTCGGGTAGTCGAATGCCTCGAAAGCTTCGAGCAGTTCCATGTCCGAGCGTGAGGTTTCGATGGTGATGACGTCGGCGTCCATGTCGGCGATAGCTTTGATCACGTCGTTGAATTCGCTGTAGCACATGTGGGTGTGGATCTGCGTTTGGTCCTTGACGCCGGAGGCCGTCAGGCGGAACGCTTCAACCGCCCAGTCCAGATATTCCTGCCATTGCGCGCGGCGCAGCGGCAGACCTTCGCGGAACGCCGCTTCGTCGATCTGCACGATCTTGATTCCGGCGTTTTCCAGATCCAGTACTTCATCACGCAGGGCCAGCGCCAGTTGTTGCGCCTGGGTTTTGCGCGACACGTCTTCGCGCGGGAACGACCACATGAGCATGGTCACGGGGCCGGTGAGCATGCCTTTCATGACCTTGCTGGTCAGGCTCTGCGCGTAGGTGATCCAGTCGACGGTCATGGCTTTTGGTCGACTCAGGTCGCCGTAAATCACTGCCGGTTTCACGCAGCGCGAACCGTAGCTTTGCACCCAGCCGAAACGCGTGAACAGGTAACCGTCGAGTTGCTCGGCGAAGTACTCGACCATGTCGTTGCGCTCGGCTTCACCGTGTACCAGCACGTCCAGCCCGATACGTTCCTGTACTTCAACCGCATGGCGGATTTCGCTGTGCATGGCGTCGGTGTAATCGTTGGCCGACAGCTTGCCCTGCTTGAACGCCTGACGCGCGAGCCGGATTGAAGCGGTCTGCGGAAACGAGCCGATGGTAGTGGTGGGGAACGTCGGCAATTGCAGACGCGCCTGTTGCTGGGCGATGCGTTTGGCGAACGGCGACTGGCGTTGGCTGTGCGTGGCGTTGATCGCTTTGATCCGCGCCTGCACTGCGGGTTTATGAATGCGCGGCGAGCGTGCGCGGCTGTGTTGAATGGCGCGGCTCTCGGTCAGTGCGCGCTGGACTTTCGGCGCTTGCGGATCGTTCAGGGCATCACGCAGCACGGAGATTTCGCTGCATTTCTGCACGGCGAAGGCCAGCCAGCTCTTGAGTTCCGGATCGAGTTGGTCTTCGCGCTCGACATCCACCGGGCTGTGCAACAACGAACAGGAACTGCTGACCCACAGGTTGTCGCCAAAACGCTCTTGCGCCGGCTGCAGTTGCGCCAGCGCCTGCTCCAGTTCGCAACGCCAGACGTTGCGACCGTTGACCAGTCCGACCGAGAGAATCTTGTAGGTCGGCAGGCGATCAAGCACTTGGCCGAGCTCTTCAGGCGCACGTACTGCGTCGATGTGCAGACCTTGCACCGGCAAGCCGACGGCCAGACCGAGGTTGTCTTGCAGACCGCTGAAGTAGGTCGCCACGAGTTTTTTCAGCGGCGAATATTGCAGGATGTGGTAAGCGCGTTCGAAGGCACTTTTCCACGCTTGCGGCAAGTCGAGGGTGAGGATTGGCTCGTCGATCTGCACCCATTCCACGCCTTGTTCGGCGAGGCGCACGAGGATTTCGTTGTAGACCGGCAGCAGACGCTCAAGCAGATCGAGCTTGTCGAAGTCGTTGCCTTTGGCCTTGCCCAGCCACAGATAAGTCAGCGGCCCGATGATCACCGGTTTGACGTTGTGCCCCAGCGCTTTGGCTTCGTCGACTTCATCGAACAGTTGTTCCCAGCTCAGCTTGAACTGCTGATCGGCGCTGAATTCCGGCACGAGGTAGTGGTAGTTGGTATCGAACCACTTGGTCAGCTCTTGCGCATATTGGGTCTGGCCGTGGTCAGCGCCGCAGCAGTTGGCGGTTGCGCCACGGGCCATGGCGAACAGCGTGTCGAGCGATGGTTGGCCGCGTTCGTCACGCACGCCGTCGAAGCGGTCGGGAATCACGCTGAAGGTCAGCGAGTGAGTCAGCACCTGGTCGTACCAGGCGAAGTCGCCGACCGGCAGCAGGTCGATACCGGCGTCTTTCTGCAACTGCCAATGCCTGGCGCGCAGATCACGACCGACCTGATTCAGAGCCGCCTGATCGAGATCACCCTTCCAGTAGGCTTCGAGGGCTTTTTTCAGTTCGCGGTCGGCGCCGATGCGCGGGAAACCCAGGGTGTGTGCCACGGCCATGTCGAATGTGCTCCATTGCGTAAAAGATGGCGCCATTGTCGACAGCTCACCCAACATGAGACAAACTCAACCTTTTCGTGTTGATCACAAGTTTTCCTCATGGAGCCAGCCGGTGCTTGAAATCCGTCACCTGAAAACCCTGCACGCCTTGCGCGAAGCCGACAGCCTGGTCGATGCCGCTGACCGATTGCACCTGACGCAATCGGCGCTGTCGCACCAGTTCAAGGAACTGGAGGAGCGCATGGGCATGCAATTGTTTGTGCGCAAGACCAAACCGGTGCGCTTCACCAGCGCCGGCCTGCGCCTGCTGCAACTGGCCGACGCGACCCTGCCGCTGCTGCGCGGGGCCGAGCGCGACATCGCGCGGCTGGCCGGTGGCACCGCCGGACGCCTGCACATGGCCATCGAATGCCACAGCTGCTTCCAGTGGCTGATGCCGACCATCGACCAGTTCCGCGATGCGTGGCCGGAAGTCGAACTCGACCTGGCTTCGGGCTTTTCATTTGCGCCGCTTCCGGCGCTGGCGCGCGGTGATCTGGATCTGGTGGTGACGTCCGATCCGCTGGAAATCGCCGGCATCACCTATGTGCCGTTGTTCACCTACGAAGCGATGCTCGCGGTGGCCAACCAGCATGCGCTGGCGAGCAAGCCGTATATCGTCCCGGAAGATTTGCTCACGGAAACGCTGATCACCTACCCGGTGGAACGCGACCGACTGGACATCTTCACGCGCTTCCTCGAACCGGCCGACATAGAACCGGCGCAGGTACGCACGTCGGAGCTGACGGTGATGATGATGCAGCTTGTGGCCAGCGGGCGTGGCGTGTGCGGGATGCCGCACTGGGCGCTGCATGAATACAGCTCGCGCGGTTATGTGAAGGGCAAGCGGTTGGGGGAAAAAGGCTTGTTTGCCACGCTGTATGCAGGGATTCGCGCCGACATGCTTGATGCGCCGTACATGCGTGACTTCCTGCTGACGGCCAAGGACACATCGTTCTCGACGCTGGATGGCGTAAGCGCGGTTCGTTGAACCTTTACATCAAAAGATCGTCCGATCGCGGCCCGAGCCTTCGGCAGCTCCTACAGGGGAATGCATTCCAAAATGTAGGAGCTGCCGCAGGCTGCGATCTTTTGATCCTGGATCTGACGCCACATGTGGATCTTGTCGAAATAATCCTCACCCACCCGAACCGCCAACGGCTCCAGTCCAAACTGGATAAAGCCGCAGCGCTGATACAGGTTGAACGCCGCTTGGTTGCCAGCGGTGACGGTCAGTTGAATGACTTTCAGCGCCGGATGGTTCTGCGCTTCGTCCAGCGCGGCCTGCACCAATTGCTGGCCCAGGCCGTGCTGGCGAAACTCGGCCGAAACGTACATGCCGAACAACGTCGCCTTGTGCCGAGCCTTCTCCCGAGGCTCGAATGCCAGGCCGACAATGCCGGCCAACCGGCCTTCTTCGAACGCGCCAAACACCGCGTCAAGCTTGCTGGTAAGCCGCGCCTCCCACCAACTCAATGGCATCACCGCCCGTTCACGCACGCTGGAAGTGAACGCCTGCGGATGCAGGTCGTAGGCCTCAAGCATCAACTCGCGGTAAGCCAGCGCATGACTGGCGTCGAGCCGTTCGATCCACATCGTCAAGCCGCTCGCCGTTGCTCAAGCATCAGCCGCAATGCCAGGGCACCGAGCACGAAACCCATGAAATAACGCTGTACCGCCAGCCACGTCGGATTGCTGACGAACCACGACGCGATGCCCGCCGCGAACAGCGCGATCAGCAAGTTGACGCAGAAGCTGACGCTGATCTGCGTCAGGCCAAGGATGATGCTTTGGGTGAATACCGAGCCGTGTTCAGGCGAGATGAATTGCGGAAATACCGAGAGATAGAACACCGCAATTTTCGGGTTCAACGCACTGGTGAGAAAACCCATGGTGATCAACTTGCGCGAAGAATCCGCCGGCAATTGCTGCGCTTCGAACGGCGAGCGCGCACCGGGTTTGACCGCTTGCCATGCCAGCCATAACAGGTACAGCGCACCGGCCCACTTCAACACTTCATAAGCCATCGGCACCGCGAGAAACACTGCGGTCAAACCTGCCGCCGCCGCGAACAGATGCACAAAAAATCCCGCGACCACGCCGAGCAACGAGGTCACCCCGGCCTTGCGTCCCTGACAGATCGAACGCGAGATCAGGTAGATCATGTTCGGCCCCGGCGTCAGCACCATCAACAACGCGGCGGCGGCGAAAATCAACAGGTCTTGAAGCGGGATCATGGCGAAGTCCTGTGCATGAATGATCAGGCGCTGACGGCCAGCGAGGCTCGATAAAACGGCAGGATCAGGTCGCGTGTCAATGGGGCGAGGATGACATCGCCGTCGGTGGCCGGATCAATCCACAGCACTTCTTCGATCTCGGCCGCCGGGGAGACTTGTGCGTCGATGCTCAGCTGGAAAATTTCCGCCTGTACGACGAATCCCGGCTCGTTGGCGGCGGGCGCCGAGAACTGGCCGAGGAATATCGCTTGCGTCGGATCGATCACCAGCCCCAACTCTTCTTCCAGCTCACGGGCCAGTGCATGCACCGGCAATTCATCAGCCTCGATCTTGCCGCCCGGCTGCATGAATGCGCGAGTGCCGCGCTTGCGCACCAGCAGGGTCTGGCCGTCAGGGCGGATCAACAGTGCAGCGGCGATGTGAATGATGCGCGATGGAACGGCGGATGCAGAAGTCATGGGTCAGTCACGGGCCTTGGGAGAAACCGCAAGGATCCCATGCCGGCCACGCCAACGTCATCAACCCGTGCCTTCAAGCTCTTCCGGCTCCTTCACAAACACTTTGTATTTGGCTCCCTCCATGGCCTCGAAACTAATCAGTTTGTCCACCAGCAATGCGCTCAACACCTTACCGGCATTGAGCAGCAACATGCCGTTGTCGGCATTCAGATTGCGCGCGAGGATCATCCCCGCCGCCAGCTCGCGAGTGCCCAACACCTTGACGTTCGGGTCGGCCAGCACCACGTCGCTGAGGCACGCCGCGCACACCTGGATGAAATCTTCGATCAACTCCGGATCGTACAGTCGGCCGGCGTATTGGCGCAGGTATAACAACGCCTCGTCGCTGTTCATTTGCCGCTCGAGAATCAGCCCGCGCTGCAACTCGACAAAATCCACCGCCAACTTCAACAGCCGCGAACCAAACGGAATCGCCTCGCCCTTGAGCCGATCGGGAAAACCGCTGCCGTCCCAGCGTTCCTGATGATGCAGGATCAAGCGCGCGGCATCCTTCATCGGATCGAGGGTCATCAGCAGCGATTCGCTCTGTTTCGGATAACCGCGATAGCGCTCGCGCTCGGTGCTGTGCAGTAAATCCGAGGGCGCGCTCATCATGTTGTCGGTCCAGCTCAGCTTGCCGATGTTGTACAGCGCGGCGGCCATGGCCAGGTCGCGGCTGCTGGCTTCATCCAGCCCGTGCATCTTGCAGTAGCCGCGCACCAGTTCGATGATTTGCCGATTGGTCTGCTTGGCCGGCGGCAGGCGCAGATTGGCCAGCAACGAGAACACTTCGGTGCCGGTCACGTAACTGTGTTTGAGTTCCTCGTAGGCCAGATCGAGCATGTCGGCGGTCTGCTGCAACTCGGCGGTACGCGCGGCGACGTGTTTTTCCAGGGTGCTGTTGAGCAGTTTGAGCTGATCGTTCTGCACTTGGGCCAAGCGCTCCAGACGCTGGCGTTCACGCTCGGAATGTTGATGCTCCAGCGCCTGACGCAAGGTCAGCAGCATTTCTTCGTCGTTCCACGGTTTGCTGATGTAGCGATCGATCCGCCCTTCGTTGATGGCTTTGATGATCGCCGCAGGGTCGGCATAGCCGGTGAGCATGATCCGCGTGGTCGACGGATAGAGTTCATGCACGCGCGCCAGCAACGTGGCGCCGTCCATATTGGGCATGCGCGCGTCGCTCATGACCAGATCGACTGGCTGCTGCTCCAGTATTTCCAGCGCCTGTGCGCCGCTGGTAGCCAGCACCACGTCGTAGGGCTGACCGCGCAGCAGACGCCGCAGGCTGTTGAGGATCGACTCCTCGTCATCCACCAGCAACACCTGCGGCCGGTGCGCTGAAGTCGCAGATTGTTCTTCCATGGGGTGACCTCAAGCGAAACAGTGAACCTGACAGGCGCGCCGACAGACCTCCTCGTTTGCCGGCGCTTGAGGGCAAGGCTAGATGATTTTCGCGGGGGACACGCGATACATCGGTTACACACCGCCAAGCGAAGAGTCCTGCGGGCAACTATGCTCCAGGGGTCGAACGAGACAAACGGCCTGCGTGCAGGCATGCAAGGAGGGGAAAAAGGATGCTCCCGAGTAAGAGCGTGTCTGGATCTGGCATTGCGCCATGAGTGCGCAAGCCGGACCGATCAACCGCCGCATACTCATCGTCGACGATACCGCGTCGATTCATTCCGATTTTTCGAAAATCCTCAGTCCGGGCAATGCAGACGCCGACAGCCTCGGGGAAACCGAAAACCTGCTGTTCGGCACCCCGGCCACCGCTCCTAAACTGCACTTTGAACTGGATTCGGCATTTCAAGGCAGCGAAGCGCTGGCCAAACTGCACGCTGCCATCGCCGCCGGACGCCCCTATGCCATGGCGTTCATCGACATGCGCATGCCGCCGGGCTGGGATGGACTGGAGACCATTGAGCGGCTGTGGCAGGTCGATCCCAAGCTGCAAGTGGCGTTGTGCACGGCCTACAGCGATCACTCGTGGGAAGACATCGACCAGCGGCTGGGACTGACCGATGGTCTGCTGATTCTGAAAAAACCCTTCGATGCGATCGAGATCCGCCAGATGGCCAGCGCGCTCACGGTCAAGTGGCAGATGACCGAAGACGCCGCGCTGAAGATGACCCAGCTCGAACAAGCCGTTCAGGAGCGCACGCGAGAGCTGTCAGACGCCAATATCATCGTGCAGAACAGCCCGACCATTCTTTACCGGTTACGCGGCGATCCCTCGTTCAAGCTGATGTACATCTCGCACAACATCACACGCTACGGCCATATGGCAGCCGATCTGGTCAGATCGGCAAACTGGGCGCAGGACTTGATTCACCCGGATGATCAGGCCGGGGTAGATGCCGCCATGGCCCGGGTACTGGATCGCCACGCACTCGGTGCCTCGATCGAATTTCGCCTGCGTACCGGGGATGGCAACTGGCGCTGGGTGGAAAACCGTTACGTCCCGGTCCGCGATCACGACGGCCGATTGCTGGAAGTCGAAGGGATCATCCTCGACATCACCGAGCGCCGCGTGGCCGAAGAGAAGCTCGCCTTGCTGGCGCGCACGGACGGCCTCACCGGGCTGGCCAATCGCGCCACGCTGATCGAGCGTCTGCATCAGGCGTTTGCCGGCGCCCGTCGCGGCGCAGCGCCATTCGCGGTGTTTTACCTGGACCTGGACCACTTCAAGCGCATCAATGACAGCCTCGGTCACCCGATCGGCGATCTGCTCTTGCAGGAAGTGGCGCGGCGGATCAAAGCGAGTGTGCGTGAAAGCGACGTCACGGCGCGGCTGGGCGGCGATGAGTTTGCGATCCTGCAACTGGACGTCAGTGACCCGACCCGTTCCGCCGCCATGGCCACCAATATCCTCGATGCGCTGATGGCGCCGTATCACTTGGCGGGCAACGCGGTGCACATTTCAGCCAGCATCGGCATCAGCACCTACAGCGACGCCAGCCTCGACGCCGACAGCCTGCTGGGCCAGGCCGACATGGCGCTGTACCGGGCCAAGGACACAGGGCGCAATCAGTATCACTTCCACTCCGAGGCGATCACCCAGGAAGTGGCCGAGCGCATGGCCATCGTCAATGAGTTAATGACTGCACTGGACTGCGATGAGCTGGAGTTGAAATACGCGCCGGAATTGGACATGCACAGCGGCAGGATTTTAGGCATGGAGGCGCAGGTCTGCTGGAATCACCCCCAGCGCGGCCTGCTGCAGGCGGGCGCGTTTGTCCCGGCCGCGGAAATAACCGGCGCCATCATTCCCCTCGGCCGCTGGGTGCTGGATCACGCCTGCCGGCAAATGAGCGAGTGGCGCAACGCCGGTGTGGCGCCACCGGTGATGGCGATCAAGCTGTCGCTGGCCCAGCTCAAGAGTGGCCCCGAGTTTATCTACGACGTTTTGCGCACCGCCGCGCGCTACGAGCTTGCGCCCTGGGATCTGCGTTTTGACGTCACCGAAGCGACGCTGGCCCAGACCAAGTGGACCCATAACGACGTGCTGCCGAGATTGAGCGAGCTGGGGGTGAAAATCGCCATCGACGATTTCGGCACCGAATATTCATCGTTCGACTACCTGAAAACTTACCGGGTCAACCACCTGAAACTCGCCCAGTCGTTTCTCGACAGCGCGGCTCAAGATACGGCCGGGGCCAACACGCTGAAGGCGATCATTAATTTCGCAAGGGATCTGGGCATCGGCATCATTGCCGAAGGCGGCCAGCAGCCGGGGCAGCCACACGAGCCAAAATCCGATGCTCCGCTGGCTGCGGCACAGGGTCTGTATTTCAACGAGGCCCTCAGCCCCGAGCACGCGGTCCGGATGCTCACCGCCGCCAGCAGCGAGTCAGCGGGCACGAGGGAGATTGAGGGATGAAAACGCCCTTCGCCCAGACCAACCGGCGGATTCTGATCGTCGACGATACCCCGGCGATCCACGATGACTTTCGCAAGATACTCACCCCCGACATCAGCGGCGCGGCAGATTTGAACAGCCTGGAACAGACGTTGTTCGGCACCCGTCAGGCCCCGCATGTGGCGTTCCAAGTCGACTCGGCCTATCAGGGCCAGGAAGCGCTGAAGCTGGTGCAGCAAGCGCTGGATGAGGGGCGTCCCTACGCCCTCGCCTTCACCGACATGCGCATGCCGCCAGGCTGGGATGGCCTGGAAACCATCGAGCAACTGTGGAAAGTCGATCCGAACCTGCAAATCGCGTTATGCACTGCTTTCTCCGACTACAGCTGGGAGGCGATGGCCGAACGGCTGGAGTTCGGCGATCAGTTGCTGATCCTGAAAAAACCCTTCGATACCCTGGAAATCCGCCAGATGGCCAACGCCCTGACCTGGAAGTGGCAACTGGCTCAGGACGCCGCACTGAAGATGCTCAGCCTCGAACAAACCATCGAGGCACGCGTCCACGAATTGCTCAAAGTGTCGCATCTGTTGCAGTACGACACCCTCACAGGTTTGCCCAACAGCACCTTGCTCGGTGACCGCTTGAGTCAGTCGATTGCGGCCTGCCGCCGCCATGACAAAAAACTGGTGGTGCTGTTCCTCGGTATGGACCGCTTCAAACGCATCAACAACGCGCTTGGGCATCCGGCCGGCGACGAAATGCTCAGACGGGTGGGCCAGCAGTTGCTTGGAAACGTGCGCGGATCGGACTCGGTCTTTCGCTACGGCTCGGACGAGTTTGTGGTGATCCTCACTGATATCAACCATCCCCAGCAGACCCGCAGCATCGCCGAAAAACTGCTGGGCGCCATCCGTGCGCCCCAGATGATCGCGGGGCATGACGTCAGCGTCACTGCCAGCATGGGCGTGAGCATTTACCCGGACGACGGGCTCGAGGCCATCGACCTGATCAAAAAGGCTGAAACGGCCATGCGCAACGTCAAGGACAGCGGGCCGGACAACTTCGGTTTTTTCATCGAGGCCATGAACGAGCGCGCACGCCAACAGCAGAGTATCGAATCAGGTATTCGCCAGGCGCTGCAACGCAACGAATTTGTCCTGCACTACCAGCCGAAAATCGCTCTGGAAAGTGGGCGGATTGTCGGCGCGGAGGCGCTGGTGCGCTGGCAAAAACCCGGGCATGGCTGGGTCTACCCGTCCGAGTTCATTCCAGTTGCCGAAGACAGCGGGCTGATCGTCCCGCTGAGCAAATGGGTGTTGGCCGAAGCCTGCCGCCAGACGCGGCAATGGCAGGCGGCGGGGTTGCCGTCGATCCGCATGTCGGTCAACACCTCGGCCATCGACTTTCGCCAGCGCCACTTCGTGGAGAACATCGAACAGGTGCTTGCTCAGACAGGGCTGGATCCGTGCCTGCTGGAGCTGGAAATCACCGAAAGCGTACTGATGCAAAACGTCGACGCGACCATGAGCGCGTTGCAACGGTTGAAAGCGCTGGGGGTCAGGCTGGCCATCGATGACTTCGGTACCGGATATTCAAGCCTGAGTTACCTGCGACGCTTTCCGATCGATGTGCTGAAAATCGACCAGTCATTCATTCGTGGCCTGAGTACTGACAGCAGCGATGCCGCGCTGGTCGGCGCGATCATCAGCCTGGGCAAGAGCCTGAGTCTGAACGTCATCGCCGAAGGGGTCGAAACAGCCGCGCAACTGAAATTTCTCAAGGATCACCATTGCGAAGAAGCTCAGGGTTACTACTTCAGCGAAGCCGTACCGGCGCCGGCGTTTGCCCGACTGTTGAGCGCGGGGCTGCCAGACTCATCGACGCCCTGCGACAGCCCGGCAACAGGCACGGGAGACAATCCCTCATGACCCTGTTCCGTTACACGCTGGCGGTGATGTTGGGTGGGACATGCGTCAACGCTGCCGGCGAGCCATTGAATCAACCACTCAAGCCCTTGCCGGAGATGGCGCCACCCAACCGTGAACGCGCCGCGCTCGGTCGCCAGTTGTTCAATGATCCCAGGCTTTCGGCGAACAACACGTTGTCCTGCGCCAGTTGCCACCAACTGGACAAGGGCGGTGCCGACAGCCGCGCCCTGTCGCTGGGTTTCGATGGCAAACCGGTGGCGGTCAACACGCCAACGGTGCTCAACGCCAGCCTCAATTTCCGGCAATTCTGGGACGGACGGGTCGAGACCCTGGAAGCGCAAGCCGACAATGTGATCACCAGCCCCCACGAAATGGGCAGTGACTGGAAAACCGTCGTGCAACGCATCAGCGACGATCCCGGCTACCGCAAGGCTTTCGACAGCACTTACCCGGACGCCGTGACCAAAGCCAATATCCAGAATGCACTCGCCACCTACCAACGCACCTTGTTATCCCCAGGATCGCGCTTCGATCAATACCTGTTGGGCAAAACCGACATCCTCACCCTTGAAGAAAAGTACGGCTATCAACGCTTCAAGGACTACGGCTGTATTGCCTGCCATCAGGGCGTGAACATTGGCGGCAACATGTTCCAGAAATTTGGCGTGTTCGGTGATTACATCGCTGATCGCGGCAACCCGACGTCGGCTGATCTGGGCCGATTCAATGTCACCGGCGACGAAGCCGATCGCGCGGTATTCAAGGTTCCGAGCCTGCGCAATGTCGCCCTGACCGCGCCGTACTTCCATGACGGTTCAGCCCCCGACCTCGAACGGGCCGTGGACGTGATGTTCCAGTACCAGTTGGGGCGCATGCCGAGCACCGAAGACAAAACCCTGATCATCCAGTTTCTCAAGACCCTGACCGGCCAATGGGAGGGCAAGCCATGAAGAAAATCTCACGCAGAACCAGCCTGCTGCTGATCACGGTGGTCGCCATTCTGCTGGCCTCGACGCTGCTGTTCCTCTACCTCAAGTCCAGCTCCGAACAGACCACCACCTACACCGATTCGCGCGACTTGATCCGCCAGATCACCCAACAGGACGCCCTGTGGGAAAACGAAATACTCAAGGCCCGCGTGGCGATTTCCCACAACTACGACCCGCTGGTGTCTCCGGTGACCGAGATGCATCAGCTATGGGAGCGCTTCGCCGCAATGGAGTCGGGGCATGGGCGCAAGGATTCCAGGCAATGGAACGATGCACACGAAGGCTTTCTCACAGCGATGCAGGAAAAGACTCGTCTGGTGGAACAGTTCAAGTCGCACAACGCCTTGTTGCGTAACTCGCTGGCGTTCCTGCCAACTGCCGAAGATGACATTCAGGCGCAACTGGCGGACTTGTCCGACCTCGACAAGCTGCAAGTGCAAAACATCGCCACCGACACCTACGACCTGCTGCTCAGTGCCCTGGAGTTTGCCCAGGTCACCTCCGCCGACAAGGGCGCCGACATCGTGCTGGGACTGAATAAACTGGCGGTGAACGCGCAACGCTTGCCGGGAGAATTCCATGCCCCGGTGAAGATTCTCAGCAATCACATCGCGCTGATTTTACGCGAGCAGCCAGTCGTCAACGATCTGCTGGAAAGCATCGAAGTCGTGCCCGTGGCCGAACGTCTGGACGACATCACCCGCATGCTCAACCTGGATCAGCAACGGGTCGAAAAAATCGACCGCGAGTACCACTTCTACATGCTGTTGTTTTCCGTGCTGCTCATGCTGTCGCTGCTGTGGCTGGCCGTCCGGCTGATCCGCAGCTTCGCCGAGATCCACCGGGTCAACAACGCCCTGCAAAACGCCAACGATGCGCTGGAGCAACGGGTCGAAGAACGCACCCGGGAACTCAAGAACGCCCAGAGCGAACTGCTCGATGCCGCAAGGCAGGCCGGCATGGCAGAAATCGCGACCAACGTGCTGCACAACGTCGGCAACGTGCTCAACAGCGTGAACATTTCCTGCGAACTGATCGGGCGCAAACTGCGCAGCAGCAAGGCCCTTGGCCTGGGCAAGGCCATGCAGTTGATCAACGAACACCCCGACGACCTCGGGCATTTCCTCAGCGAAGACGACAAGGGCAAATTGCTGCCCGGCTATCTCAATCAACTGGTCAGTGCGATTGACCAGGAACAGCAGGAAATGGCCGACGAACTGGGCCAGATGAACAAGAGCGTCGACCACATCAAGGACATCGTCGCCACCCAGCAATCCTACGCGGGGGCCAACAGCATGACGGAACCGCTGTATATCGACGAGCTGCTGGAAGACGCTCTGCGCATGAATGCCGGTGCGCTGACTCGCCATCACGTCACCGTGGTCAGGCAATACAGTGAAGTGCCCCAGGTCATGGGCGACAAACACCGCTTGCTGCTGATTCTGATCAACCTCATCAGCAACGCCAAATACGCCATGACTGACCTCAGCAACCGCCCTCGGACAATGACGCTTGGGGTGGAAATCGTTGATGAGAGCTTTTTGCAAATCAGCGTCCGCGACGACGGTGAAGGCATCGCCGCGGAAAACATGACACGCATCTTTGCTCACGGTTTTACCACCCGCAAGGAAGGCCACGGGTTTGGTCTGCACAGCTGCGCGCTGGCGGCGATCGAAATGAACGGCCACCTCACCGCCCACAGCGACGGACCGGGACTGGGCGCCCTGTTCACCTTGCAACTTCCGCTGATCGCCGTCACGGAGAACGCATGAGCGAACTGTCCAACCGGCGCATTTTGCTGATCGACGACATGCCGTCGATTCACGAAGACTTTCGCAAGATTCTCACCCCGACCCTGGCGCATTCGGCTGAACTGGACGAGATGGAAACGGCATTGTTCGGTGCTCCAGCCAAGCCCCAACGCCCGAGTTTCGAGCTGGACTCGGCTTATGGTGGCGAGGAAGGCCTGGCCAAACTCAACCTCGCCTTGCAGGAGCAATGTCCCTATGCCCTGGCGTTTGTCGACATGCGCATGCCCGACGGCTGGGACGGCGCGCAAACCATCGAGCAACTGTGGTTGCAGGATCCGCAATTACAGGTGGTCGTGTGCACGGCGTATTCCGACTATTCCTGGGACGAATTGCTCGATCGCCTGCATGCTCACGACCGTTTGCTGATCCTGAAAAAACCCTTCGACAATATCGAAGTCCAGCAAATGGCCAACACCCTGCTGACCAAGTGGCAGATGACCGAACGCGCGTCGTTGCAGATGCACAATCTGGAGCAAATGGTGGATCAGCGCACCGCCCAGTTCAAGCAGGCCAGCGCAGCCTTGCAGCGCGAGATCGACGAGCGCAAACAACTCGAAAGCCAGTTGGTGCAGTCGGAAAAACTTGCTTCGCTCGGACAACTGGCGGCCGGGGTCGCGCATGAAATCAATAATCCGATCGGCTTCATTTCCTCCAACCTCGGGTCGCTGGACGGGTACTTTCAGCAGTTGCTGAGCATGCTCGACGCCTACCAGACCGCCGGACAAACCCTCGCCGCCGAACCCGCGGCGCAGTTGCAGCAACTGCGCGAACAGCTCGATCTCCGCTTCTTGCTCGAGGATATTCCGGTGCTGATCAGAGAGTCCAAGGAGGGCATCGGTCGCGTCAGCCAGATCGTCAAGGACCTGAAAGATTTCTCCCGGGTCGACACCCAGCAGCAATGGCAGTCGGCCAATCTGCAACAAGGCATCGAATCGACCCTGAACATCGTCGCCAGCGAACTCAAGTACAAGGCCGATCTGGTCAAGGAATATCAGAATCTGCCGGACATCGAATGCCTGCCGTCGCAGATCAATCAGGTGGTGATGAATCTGCTGGTCAATGCGGCGCAGGCGATGGGGCCTGAACGCGGCGTCATCACCCTGCGCACCGGGCTGCAAGGGCAAAACGTGTGGATCGAAGTGGCTGACAACGGCTCGGGCATTGCACCCGAGACCTTGCAGAAAATCTTCGACCCGTTCTTCACCACCAAACCGGTGGGGCAAGGGACAGGGCTGGGTCTGTCGCTGTCCTACGGGATCGTGAAAAAACACGGCGGGGATATTTCGGTGCGCAGCGAACTCGGCGCCGGCACCACGTTCCGCGTGCTGTTACCGGTGCGCCAGTCTGTAACCTGACGGCGATGTAGGCAGAAAGTCTCCCTGTTCACGGTTTCCCTGGAGGCGCAGAATCCCTGCCTGCCCTACAAAGTCCGAACCAAGGAAACCGTATGAGCCTGTCCCTTCTGAGCCGCTACGCCTTCTTTGCCGGCTGCGTGATTTTCACCCTCGCCAGCCTGCCTTTTCTGCACCACGACTGGCTTTGGCCGATCACCGCCGTGACCGGCGTGCTGAGCCTGCTCGGGGTTTTCGATCTGCTGCAAAGTCCGCACGCGGTGCGCCGCAATTATCCGATCCTCGGCAACATCCGTTATCTGGTCGAAGGCATTCGCCCGGAGATCCGCCAGTACTTGCTGGAATCCGACAGCGATGCCCTGCCCTTCTCCCGCGCCCAGCGTTCGCTGGTGTACTCGCGAGCGAAGAATGAATCCGCCGACAAGCCGTTCGGCACGCTGATCGATGTATATCAATCCGGTTTCGAATTTATCGGCCACTCGATGCGCCCGGCGCCGTTGAGCGATCCGGGCAGTCTTCGCGTAACCGTCGGTGGCCCGCAGTGCACCCAGCCGTACTCGGCGTCGGTGTTCAACATCTCGGCGATGAGCTTCGGCTCGCTCAGTGCCAACGCGATTCGTGCGTTGAACCAAGGCGCGAAGCTCGGCAACTTCGCGCATGACACCGGCGAAGGCAGCATCAGCCCGTATCACCGCGAAAACGGCGGCGATCTGACCTGGGAATTGGGCAGCGGTTATTTCGGCTGCCGCACCAGCGACGGCCGTTTCGACCCGGAACGCTTCGCCACCCAGGCGCAGAATCCGCAAGTGCGCATGATCGAAATCAAGATGAGTCAGGGCGCCAAACCCGGTCACGGCGGGATTCTGCCCAAGCATAAAGTCACCCGAGAGATCGCCGACACCCGCGGCATCATGATGGGCGAAGACTGCATTTCGCCGTCGCGCCACAGCGCGTTCTCGACGCCGATTGAACTGATGCAATTCATCCAGCAATTACGGGAACTGTCCGGCGGCAAACCGGTGGGCTTCAAGTTCTGTCTCGGTCATCCGTGGGAATTCATGGGCATTGCCAAAGCGATGTTGGAAACCGGAATTCTGCCGGACTTCATCGTCGTCGACGGCAAGGAAGGTGGCACCGGCGCCGCACCGGTCGAGTTCACCGACCATATCGGCGTGCCAATGCGTGAAGGCCTGTTATTCGTGCACAACACGCTGGTCGGCCTGAACCTGCGCGACAAGATCAAACTCGGCGCCAGCGGCAAAATTGTCAGCGCCTTCGACATCGCCAGCGTGCTGGCCATCGGCGCCGACTGGGCCAACTCGGCGCGCGGTTTCATGTTCGCCATCGGCTGCATCCAGTCGCAAAGCTGCCACACCAACAAATGCCCGACCGGCGTCGCCACTCAGGATGCCCTGCGCCAACGCGCGCTGGTGGTGCCGGACAAGGCACAGCGGGTTTACAACTTCCATCGCAACACGCTCAAGGCGCTGGCAGAAATGCTCGCCGCCGCCGGCCTCGATCATCCGTCGCAACTGTCGGCCAAGCATCTGGTGCGACGCATGTCGGCCACCGAGATCAAACTGTTCTCGCAGTTGCATGTGTTCCTGAAACCGGGAGAACTGCTTACCGGGGAAGTGAATGGCGAGTTCTATTCGCGGATGTGGCAGATGGCGCGGGCGGACAGTTTTGAGCCGCAGGATGTGGCGGCCGCTTAGCTTGTTCGAGGCGCTGGCCGGCAACAGAGGCCGGCGCTTCAATCGCTGTGTCGGCGAAACAATACAAAGCGGAAAAAGCTATAGCCGAGCAGCAGATTCAGCAATGAAAACGTGGTGACAGTCACCAGTCCGGGCAACTGGTAGATGTCAGCAATATGGCCCACAGCGAAACTCGCCGCCCCCATCACGCCGATGAACCCTAGGTAAGCGAACACCGAGGTCTGGTTCTCGAAGGTGTAAAGCGCGTTCACGTAAAATGAGAACGCTGCGGCCACGCAGAATGCCGCGAAATTGCTAGCGGCCTGATCGAGTCCGACGGCGGCGCAGAGTACGAAAAAGATTTGCCAGTGAATCAACGCATCCGCCAGCCCGATCACGAGAATTGCAGAGAATCCTTTCATTGCGCCTCCTTCCATTTCTCACTGGCGAAAACGCAAGCTAGTTCATGATGCAAGGCCGGTCTACTGTCAGAAATTACAGGTGCACGGTGGCATCCGACGAATGGCTACGCTAAAACCCTACCCAATAAAAAGCCCCGGTCAGTCGACCGGGGCTTTGATGTTTCTGCGCTTTGGATTTACGAAACCGAACGCACCGCACCTTGCGGCATATTGGTCGGTTGCAGCTTGAACACGTAGAACACCACCGTCAGCAGCACCAGGAATGCCGGGCCGACGTACAGCGCGACACGGGTGTCCGGGAAGTACGCCATCAGGCCGACCACCAGTACCAGAAACGCCAGCGCCAGATACGAGCTGATCGGGTACAGCCACATCTTGTATTTCAGATTGGCTCGCTCGCTGGCACTCAGACCTTTACGGAATTTGAGCTGCGCCAGCAGGATCATCACCCAGGTCCAGATCGCGCCGAAAGTCGCGATGGCGGTGACCCAGACGAAGACTTTTTCCGGCACCAGATAATTCAGCAGCACGCCCAGCAACAACGCACCGATCGACAACAGCAATGCGCGACGCGGCACCCCGTTGCTCGAGGTCTTGGCGAAACCGGCCGGGGCCTGACCGTTCTGCGCCAGGCTGTAGAGCATGCGCCCGGTGCTGAAGATGCCGCCGTTGCACGACGACAGCGCAGCGGTGATCACCACAAAGTTGATGATGCCAGCAGCGGTTTTGATGCCCAGCCGTTCGAAGGTCATCACGAATGGACTGCCTTGCGTGCCGATTTCATTCCACGGGTAGATCGACAGAATCACGAACAGCGCGCCGACGTAGAACAGCAGAATCCGCCAGAACACCGAGCCGATCGCATTCGGGATGGTCTTCTGCGGGTTTTTCGCTTCACCGGCAGTCAGGCCGATCATCTCGACGCCGAGGTAGGCGAACATGACCATTTGCAGTGACATCAAAACGCCCTGCACGCCATTGGGCATGAAGCCGCCGTGCGCCCACAGGTTGGAAATCCCCAGCGCCACGCCGTCATTGCCGAAACCAAAAGCGATGATGCCGATGCCGCCGATGACCATCGCAATGATCGTGACGATCTTGATCAGCGCGAACCAGAACTCGAATTCACCGAAGGCCTTGACCGCGATCAGGTTGATCGAGCCCATGCTGATCAGCGCCGCCAGCGCCCAGATCCAGCGCGGCACATCGGGGAACCAGACGCCCATGTACACCGCGACGGCAGTGATTTCCGCGACGCAGGTCACCAGCCACAGGAACCAGTAATTCCAGCCGGTGAGGAAGCCTGCCAACGGGCCGAGATAGTCTTGTGCATAACGACTGAACGAGCCGGCGACCGGATTGTGCACGGCCATTTCGCCGAGGGCGCGCATGATCACCAGGATCGCCAGACCGCCGATGATGTACGACAGCATGATCGCCGGGCCGGCCATTTCGATGGCCTTGGCCGAACCGAGAAACAGACCGACACCAATACAGGCGCCGAGCGCCATCAGGCGAATATGCCGTTCGCCGAGTTCGCGTTTGAGCGGGCCGCCTTCAGCGGTCTCGCCATGCGGCAGGTGATTGCCTACGGGCATAGGGTGCAACCTCATCTTGTTATTGGATTGACCACTGAGTGTCGAGGCGTCGGTTGATTGGCCGACACCTCCCGAAACCGCGCCTGCTTCGTGGGCAAACGCGTCTTGCAGAACAAAACCTGCAAGATCAGCGGGGCGTGCAGTATAAAAAGCTTCGGACAGGGTAATTCACTCTATAAACGCCTTGATTCAGCGGCAAATATTGTGATTCACGCTGTTTTCGAGAGAAACCATCCTGCAAGTGTAGGATTTTTCGCTATCGAAACGGCCGGCGAGTATTGCACAGCAATGGTGCAGCGTCATGCCTATGCCTTGGTGGTATTGATCTTGGGATGGCTCTATTCCAAATGTCTTGGCCCACGTGAGGAGGAGATTCCTGTGGCGAGGGAGCTTGCTCCCGCCCGACTGCGAAGCAGTCGCAAAACCTGCGCATGCGGAATTTCAGAAAAACATGACTACCGGATTTGAGCCTGCTGCGCAGTCCAGCGGGAGCAAGCTCCCTCGCCACAAAAGCTGTGTCCGGCAAGATTCTCGGAAAAATCCGACAGCTTTCTCAGGTTCAACTCGGAAGCTCAGCAGCTAGCGTATGAGTGATGAATCCAACGGGACGCAACGGAATGCGCAAACATCTACATTCACATCGACTTCGCCAAGGACGCTACTCCGAATCGGGTCGCGCCTATTTGATCACCGCCGTGGTTTATGAGCGTCGCAGGATCTTCAGTGATTGGCGATTGGGGCGATTACTAGTAGCAGAACTCAGACGAGCCCATGAACAGGGCTGGGTCAACTCGATCGCCTGGGTTGTGATGCCTGATCATTTCCATTGGCTGGTTCAATTGGAAACAATGCGTCTGGATCAGCTGATGCAGGCAGTGAAATCTCGCAGCACACTCGCTATCAACCGAACGTTGAACCGAAAAGGTGCGTTCTGGCAAACCGGCTACCATGACCGGGCTATCCGCGACGGCGAAGACTTGAAGCCGTTCGCCCGTTACATCGTTGCCAACCCACTGCGCGCCGGGTTAGTAGAAAAGATCGGCGACTACCCGCTCTGGGATGCCTGCTGGCTGTGATCCAACCTGTGGCGAGGGAGCTTGCTCCCGCTGGACTGCGCAGCAGGCCGTAGGCTGGTATATGGTTTGTCTGAAACACTGCATGTGCATTTTTGCGACTGCTTCGCAGCCGAGCGGGAGCAAGCTCCCTCGCCACAGGGTGTTCCCATCCAGGAGGAATAACACTGCCTCACAATTTTTTCACCATCGCCAACCACCGTCTAAGCTTCAGACAAGTCCGATCAATCTGCGTGAATGGATCAGTCGACTATGGGCGCGTTATGGCAAACCGATTCGAGTGAAAAAGTGGTTCCGACTGAACGTGTGGATGAAGCGCCTATACCTGAAAAACCCCGCCGTAAACGGCACGGGTGGAAGGCTTTCTGGGTTCTGTTTCTGATTATCGCGATTGTGCTGGGATTGGCCGCGGCCAAGGAAATGCGCACTTCGCGTTTTCAGTCGCGCGAGGCCAGCCAGTACGCTGCCAAGCTCAAATACGAGCTGCAACCCGGCCCCAGCGAGGCGATTCGCTATCCGGGCAACGGGCCGTTCGACTTGCGCCTGGGTTATAGCTCGCTGGATGAGTTCCTGCCGCGGCTGATCAAGCGCAACTATGTGATCACCGAACAAACGCGCTTCTCCCCGGCCCTGCTCAGCTATACCGACAAGGGGCTATTCGTGCCCTATACGGAGAAAATCCAGGCCGGGCTGTCGATCACCGACTGCCGCGCGGCGCCGTTGTATCAGTACAAATATCCGCAACAACTCTATTCGAGTTTCGCCGCGATACCGCCGGTGGTGGTCAGCAGCCTGCTGTTCATCGAAAACCGTTTTCTGCTCGACCCCAAGCAACCCCTGGCCAACCCGGCGGTGGACTGGCCACGCTTCGGCATGGCCGCGTGGTCGCAGGTTGCGAAGGTGCTGCGCCTGCCGGGCCAATCAGCTGGCGGCAGCACCTTGGCAACACAACTGGAAAAATACCGGCACTCGCCAGACGGCCTGACCGTGTCCGGCGCCGAGAAGATCCGCCAGATGATTTCCGCCAGCGTGCGCGCCTATCAGGGCGGGCCGGAAACGTTGCCGGCGCGGCAGAACATCATTCGCGATTACCTCAACAGCGTGCCGCTCTCGGCGGTGCCGGGGCACGGCGAAGTACACGGCATGGCTGAAGGCTTGCGGGTCTGGTATGGCGCGGACTTCAATACGGCCAACGCCACGCTCGCCAGTACCGCGACCGATCCGCAGACCATGGCGGCAAAGGGTCTGGCACTGCGCGAAATGCTTTCGCTGATGATCGCTCAGCGTCGCCCTTCGCATTACCTGAGCAAGGGCCGCGAAGAACTGGTCAACCTCACCGACAGCCATCTGCGCGTGCTCAAACAGAACGGCGTGATCGACGCGGCGCTGGCCGATGCCGCACTCGCGAGCAAGATCAGCTACCGCGACTGGCAGACGCAACCGACCATTCAGCCGATCGAAACCAACAAGGGCATCAGTGCCGCGCGCAGCCGCCTGGCGTCGATGCTCAACCGTCCGCTGTACGACCTCGACCGTCTCGACCTGTCGGCCACCAGCACCCTGCAAGGTGAACTGCAAACCCAGGCCACGGCCTATCTGAAAAAACTCGCAGACCCGACCTACGCCGCCGAAGTCGGCCTGATGGGCGAACGCCTGCTGACCCCCACCAGCACCACTCAGGTGCGCTACAGCTTCACCCTGTTCGAACTGACCCCGGACGGCTCGCGGGTGCGGGTGCAGACCGACAGCACCGACCAGCCATTCGACATCAACGAGGGCAGCAAACTCGAACTCGGCTCCACCGCAAAAATGCGCGTGATGACCACTTACCTGCAGATCATCGCCGAGTTGCACGAAAAGTACGCCGGCATGAGCGTGCCGGAATTGAAGAAAGTCGAGGTGCCGGATCAGGATCGCCTGAGCCGGTGGGTGATCGATTACCTGGTGCAAAACAAGGATCGCAACCTGTCGACACTGCTTGGTGCGGCGCTGGACCGTAAATATTCGGCCAGCCCCGGCGAGGCGTTTTTTACCGGCGGTGGCCTGCACACCTTCAACAACTTTCGCAAAGAGGACAACGGACGTATCCCGACCCTGCGCGACGCGTTGCGCGAGTCGATCAATCTGCCGTTCATTCGCCTGATGCGCGATCTGGTGCGCTACACCACCTACTCCGGCCCCAACAACAGCGCCGAGTTGCTCAAGGACGATCGCGACCCACGGCGTCAGGAATACCTCGCCTCGTTCGCCGACCGCGAGGGCACATCGTTCCTGCTCAAGTTCTGGAAAAAATACCGCAACAAAGATACCCGGGCGCGCCTGGAAACCTTCCTCGACAGCATGCGTCCGACGCCGATCCGCATGGCGGCGGTGCACCGTTATCTATTGCCGGATGCCAGCCAGCAAGACTTCAACACCTTCGTGCGCTCGCATCTCAAGGGCGCCAAGCTGACGGAGAAACTCACCGACGAACGCCTTGAACGGCTTTATCTCGCCTACGGCCCCGGCAGTTTCGATTTGCCTGATCAGGGTTTCATCGCCAAGGTGCATCCGCTGGACCTGTGGCTGATCGGCTACCTGCTCAATCACCCCGACGCGACTTTCAAGGACATCGTCAAGGCCAGCCAGTTCGAGCGTCAGGAAGTCTACAGCTGGCTGTTCAAGAGCAAGCACAAAGGCGCGCGCGACAGCCGCATTCGCACCATGCTTGAAATCCAGGCGTTCCTCGACATTCATCAGCGCTGGCAGCAAGTCGGCTACCCCTTCGATCACCTGGTGCCGTCACTCGCCACCGCCATTGGCAGCTCCGGCGATCGCCCCGCTGCACTTGCCGAGTTGATCGGCACCATTCTCAACGACGGCGTGCGCATGCCGACCCTGCGCATCGACAGCCTGCACTTTGCCGCCGATACACCGTATGAAACGCAGTTGGTCAACGATCCGCATGTGGGCAAACGGGTAATGCCATCGGAAGTGGCCACGGCCATGCGTGAGGCGCTGTCGCAAGTGGTCGACTCAGGCACCGCCAAACGTGTTTCCGGCAGTTTCAAACTGGCCGATGGCAGCCCGCTGATCATGGGCGGAAAAACCGGCACCGGCGATAACCGCATAGAGGCAATCGGCTCCGGCGGGCGGATCCTCAGTTCGAAGTCGATCAACCGCACGGCAACGTTTGTGTTCTACATCGGCGATCACCATTTCGGCACGCTCACCGCGTTCGTGCCGGGGCGCTCGGCGGAGAACTTCAAGTTCACCTCGGCACTGCCAGTGCAGGTACTCAAGGGCATGGCGCCGATTCTGATGCCGTATCTGCAACCCGGCAGCGATTCGCAATGCAATCCTGCGCAAGCCCCCTCAGTTGCGACCGCGAGCTCAGCAAGGCCGGACCAACAATGAACAATCGAGGGTAGTAACTATGTATTTTCAACATTTCAATATTCAATGAATCCTCCGTTAACCCGGCGCTTGAACAGCAGGCTTTTAAACTAATCATTCTGCGCATTGAACGTTAGGCTGATAATTCCTGACTTATTCAAGGCCACAACAATGAGCGCAACATCTATATATAAAGGGCAACATTACGACTTAATTAAATCGCATATTGATCCAGTGTTCAGCGACATGCAGTTGCATCGTGTGCACGCGTTGAAAAACATGCGTCCTGACCGGCAAATATGGATGACGCAGGCGCCGCCCCGTGAGCTGCAACGGCTGTCCGCCGACAATCGTAAAGCCTGGGCCGCGCAGAACAGGATCGACCGTTTGCTCGGGCGTCTCAAGGACGTGTACGCCTTCGCCGAGCCATTGTTGAAAGCCAGACTGCTTGAACGGTTCAATATCGACGTTGACGTAAAGAACACTTATGCACGGCTGTACTCTTCCGCGAAAACCCCGTGGTACGCCATCGATATAAACAAGGGTTCCAAAGCCAGAACCGTGTCGCTGATCGATGCTGCGCTGCACAACTTCGCTAGCGACGAAACTTATCAAGCTTATTCAACTTTCATCAGCAAAACCGATCCCGCCCGAGACTTGTTCGATGTTTCGCCGATCAATAAAAAGATCAGCGTAAGCCAGTTCCAGACCTTGTGCCGGGAACTCGACATTGGCGCACAGTACAAGGCCCATCTCGAGACGCTGTTGCTCGATCGCGAGCCGGTGGCAGAAAACTATTTGCGCACTCGCGTGCAGCAGAGCCAGCAGGCCGCGCTGAAAGCGGCTGCACACATGGCGCAGATCAAAAAAGACATCGGCCACAGTGCCTACGCGCTGATTCGCGAGCTGCTTCTGGGGCGGCAGAACCTGATGCTGGATGGCCAGCCAATGCTGGTCTGCGACCTGGGCATGATGGACCTGACCTTCACCGGCATCCTGATCATTCGCCCGGATCCGGCGCAGCCACAACGCTCGGCGAACATGATCGCCTATGTGCCGCACGACCCCGAACATCCGCTCAAGGAATACCCGTCCACCCTGGATTTCATGAAGGAGTTGAGTCGCCAATTGCGCGCCAACAAAACCCTGCCATCGACCGGCATCAACTACCGGCAGTTCTTCAGCCAATTCGTCGACCATGAACAGCGCGGACACTTTTTTGCCGGGCTTGAACAGCGCCTGACCTACGTCAAATGGTATCCAAAGGAGCCGGCGGACTCGCGCCCGTCATGGCGCGAAACGCCGGTGGAGAAACCGCAACTGCAATTCAGCGCCCCGGCGATCACTACGCCGCTGTGGACGTATCTGTACCAGCAGCGGCTCAACAAGATTCTCAATGACGCCCGCGGCATCGCCGTGTCGACGGCGGATGCCGACAGCAAAGCGCGTTGGGCGTGGTGGGAAAATTTCCTGAAGATCGCCGAGGATATTTTCAATGCGGCGCTGCTGGTACTGACCCCGTTCGTGCCGGGGCTGGGTGAGTTGATGCTGGTCTACACCGCGTTTCAGCTGACCGAAGAGGTGGTCGAGGGCGCAGTTGATCTCGCGCAAGAGCGTTGGACGGAACTGGCGGAGCACGTGGTCGGGGTGGTGACTGACGTGATTCAGCTGGCGGCATTCGGTGCCGGCGCCGCGATCGGCAACGCGTTTCGCCTGAAAATCTCGGCGTTTGTCGAAGGCCTGCAACCGGTGCCGTCGCTCGATAACAAAACCCGGTTGTGGCACCCGGATATCACGCCTTATGCACAAGCGGATCTGGCGCTACCTGACACATCAAAGCCCGACGCCAAGGGTCTGCATCAGTACGCTGGCAAAACCGTGCTGCCACTGGAGGGCAAGCATTACGAGGTGAAATACGACCGCGACAGCGGCCGCCATCGTATTCAGCACCCTTCCCGCCCGCAGGCGTATACACCGCAACTGCGCCACAACGAGCGTGGCGCGTGGGTACATGAGGGGGAGAAACCACAGGATTGGGACGGCCCGGTGCTGATGCGCCGCCTCGGTCACACGGTGGATGCTTATACCGACAACCAATTGGAGGATCTGCGAAGCATCAGCGGGACACCTCACGATTGTCTGCGCAGGATGTACCTCGAAAACGCTGCGCCGCCGCCCTTGCTGGCCGACACTCTGGCGCGCTTCAAGACCTGGGATGAGACGCGCAACCTCAGCCAACTGATTCGTAACGGCCAGCCGCTGGAGCCGACAGCGTACTGGTTCGAACGCATGGTGCCGGACATGCCCGGCTGGCCCGCCGACAAGGCGCTCAAGGTGTTCGAGGATGCCCGATTGAGCGGGGTCTTTCGCAAATACGGTAATCCGCAAGCCAGCGATGCGCAGACGCTGAGCATCAGTCTGGCAGACATTCTGGCCGGCAAACTGCCGCAGCGAATGGTCGAGTTTCTCGACGATGGCGAGATGCACGGGTTGCTCGGCAGCGAGTATCCGCCAGAGCAGCGCGCCCAGGCCTTGCGCAACCAACTGGCGCTCGCCGTCGAAACGCGCACGCCGGAGATCTTCGCCTACCAGAACCGACTCAGGGATCACACCGCTGACGCGCGCGTGCAATTGCTGCAACAGCAGTTCCCGCAGTTGCCCGCGCCAGTCGCCGAAACCTTGCTGACTACCGCATCGCCCGCCGAACAGAAAATCATCCTCGAGCAACAGCGCATACCGCTGCGCATAAGAGATCAGGCGCGCGAAAGCGCGTTTGAAGTCAGCACCGCGCGTGCCAGTGAAGGATTGTATGAGCCGGCGTTGCGGGTGCCTGACTCCGAACGAATGATCCTCAACGCACTACGCTTGCACGCCGACGCTTTCGCCGATTTGCGCATTGAAGTGCGCGACCTGTTTTATGACGGAACATTGCGTTGCAGCGCGGGCAGTGAAGACGCCGCGACGATCCGGGTGCTGGTCAGAGACGAGCGCGGCCGCTATGCGGTGCATGACCGTCAAGACAATCAACTGCATGCGGCCGGTGATTTGTATGAAGCAGTTTTGCTCGCGTTGCCGCAAGGCAAGCGCGTCGCACTGGGCTACCGCCCCGGTCAGGGGCAGTTCTTCAGGCAATGGGTGATCGTCAAGACCGGGACACCGGCCGAGCGCAGGACATTGCTCGCCCGCCCGCCCATTCGTCCGGTGGTACCGCGGCAAACCGAGTTGCTGATGCGCGGCCCGGCGTTTTCCCGGAACGCCCTCACCGTCGAAGACAAAGTCAGGAATCTTTATCCGCATTTGAACAAGGCCGAGGTCTCGGCATTCGGTCGGTCATTGGCAGGCAACGGCGATGCCCATGTACAAATCCAGCGCCTTGAGCAAGAGCTGATGACGCTCAAGCAAAAACTCGCAGACTGGCGCCAGAGCTATCTGAGCGGCTGGGATGCCGAGTATCCCGATCCGCACCGCGCCCGCGCCTGGTGGGACTATCAACATAACGGTGGGCGCTTCGTTGCCGACCGGTTGCTGGCGTGTTTCGAAAGAACCAGTGAAGTGTTCGGCGAACGCAGCATCAGTGCACAACAAGGCTATACCCTCGATCTTTCCACCGAGCTCCTGCGCCCCGATCTTGAACACTGGTGGCGGCAGATACCAGACGGACTCAAACCGTGGATTGATCAAGTCACGACCTTGAACCTCGACCGAGCCTGGTTCTTCCCGGCAGCAGACGGTCTGCTCAGCGACTTTGCGCATCTGCGTCAGTTCAGTGCCCGCGGCTGCGGGCTGACCGAACTGCCGGAAAACGTCGGCAAAATGCGCCTGCTGGAAACCCTGCGGCTCAACGAAAACCAGATTCGACTGACGCCGACGGCCATCGAGCAACTACGCGACATGACGCACATGGAAACCCTGCGACTGGACAATAACCCCCTGGGTGTTGCGCCGAACATCGAGCGCATGCCGCGGCTCAAAGTGCTGAGTCTGATCGACACCGGCATTGATAGCTGGCCTGCGGGACTGTTCAACAAGGCCCGTCCCCGAGGGTTCTTTCTTGACCTCGGGTCGAACCCGATCAGGCACATCCCCGACGTGCCTTTGGGTTCCGACGACGCGTGGCTGATTGCCCGCACCCGCGTACATGCAGAAATGCTCACGGACAGCGTTCGCACTACTTACGAGCAATACCGCGTTTCGGTGGGCATGCCCCCGCGCCTGTCCTACTCGCCAGCCGCCGGTAATTTACTCGAGCGCTGGCCACTGTTCGTCGACACCACGCTCAGCCACGAAACCGTCGGGATCGGCGCTTATCGGCCAGAGGCATGGCACGATTTGGCGCAGGAGCCAGGCTCGGAAGGTTTCTTCCAGGTGCTGGAGGGGCTGACCCGTTCCGTCGACTACGAAGAAGGAGGCAAAGCCAATGATCAACTGACGGACCGGGTCTGGCGCATGATCGGCGCCATGGACATCGATACATCTCTGCGCGAAGAACTGTTGCTGATGTCGACCAACCCTGAAGGCTGCGAAGACGCCGGCGCGCAGCTGTTCAACAACATGGGCGTCAGGGTGCTGGCCTCCGAGGCGCGCCTGTACTCGACCGATCGCGCGGAGCTGGAGCGCAAGCTGGTGACCCTCGCCAAGGGTTCTGCCCGCCTCGGCCAGGTCAGCGAAATCGCGCGCTCGGATATCAAGGCGCGCAGCGGTGATCCGGATGAAGTCGAGGTGCATCTGGCCTACGAAACAGGCCTGGCAAAGCCTCTGGAATTGCCGTGGCAGTCGGAAGACATGAAGTTTCGCCCCACCGCCGGCGTCAGCGACCAGACGATCGACAACGCCATCCAGACCGTGCTCGAGGCTGAGGCCGGCGACGGTCTGGTCAATCAAATGATCGAACAGCCGTTCTGGGAACAGTACCTGTGCAACAACTGGCCAGGCGAGATGGAAGCCAACAAACGCCTGTACATGGACAAGCTCGATCTGCTCGAGGAGCTCAAATCGGCGCAGGCCAAATGGGCACAATCGGCTGCGCTGCCGCCCACTCAACGCTACCTGCGCAAGCAGAGGCTGAGTGAGTTGGCGCAACGCTATCCTATTGCCGAGACAGAGGTTTTCACCGGTGAGGAGATGAGTGTACAAACCTACGAGCGCTTGCTGCGTGAACTGGGTTACAGGGAGAAAGAGCTGCGCAGACAGCTGGCTCGCGCCGGCATCTGACGTCTCGTTCAAGCCGTGCCCCCCGCCCTGAAGATACTTTCAGGGCGGATTTTGAATCACTGGCCCGGCGCCTTGGCGTTGAACAACAGCAATACGTTGCCGTCGTAATCCCCGGCCTTGTAGCCGCCCAGCGGTTTGATCGGGTTGATCTCCAACAACACCCGGGTGCCTGCGGCGGCGTCTTCCCGCGACACCACTTCGCGCGGAACAGTGTCCTGCCCCAACACCACACCGTTGAATTTGACGTGCAGCAAGATCTCCTCGCCCGGCTTGCCGTTGGACAACATTGCGGTGTGATCCAGACGCGCTTCGATCGCACTGGAGTCGTGGCGTACGTCGAAGTATTTGCGCAGCCCGCCCATGGTTCCCGACGGGTAATCCCAGTCGAGGCGCTGTGGGCGATGGATCCAGTCGGCCTCTGCCGGAATCACGTAAAACGGCCGGCTGGGAATGGTCAGCGTGACCTCGAAATCGAGTTCCTCGCGGGCTGCCCAACTCGGCTCCCCGGTCAGAGCGGTGAAAGCCATCAGTGCGGCGACTGCGCATTGCTTGTTCATCATCGATACCTGGCGCGTCATGGGCAGCGGCCTTAGCGGCGCGCCACCTTGAGGTCTTTTTTACTGTCGCCTTCAATCAGCTTGAAGCGATACTCACGGCCCGCCTCTTTATCGAAGGCGAAGGTTTTACCGGCCATGACGTGGTGCTTGGTGGTTGCGCCACAGTCGGTTTCTTTGGTCAATGAACAGCTCTTGAACTCGTCGATCACCAGCACCGTGTTGCCGTTGTTGCGGATTTCGTAGCGCTCTTGCGTGTCGCTGATGGCCGTGTCGAAACGCGCATCCCTGGGCCGTACAAAAAATATGGTGCCGAAGCCGGTCATCACGTTGACCCCGGCCGACAGCGATTTCTTGTACTCCTCACGGTCCTCCTGAGAGACCACGAATTCGTCTTCCTTCTCCGGCACTACCGGCACGAAGCGCACCCGAAAATAGCGTTCGCGGTCACGCTCGCCCATGTACAGCAAGCGCGTGCCCTGCATGCCCTGCGCCGGCACGATCAGCCGTGCCGGACTGGCCATGACGCCATTGCGCGAAGCACCGTCGGCAGCGTTTTGCACCGGGATTTCCTGGGCTTTGCCGTCGGCGTCGTAGACGATCTCCAGCACGTTGATCTTGACGAACGCGGTGCTGTCGCCGCTGTTGAAGACGCGTTTGAGATAGGTGCTCTTGTCACCGTCGAGATAGTCGTACACCGTGCCGACATTGATCTGCGGCCCGGCATTGGCCGCCATGCAAAACACTCCGGACAGCACCAGCAAACACGCACGTGTCATGGTCTTCAACCTCGTGAAAAAGAAACAATGATCCAGCCCGGAGATTCAGACTTCCGAATCGAAAATGATCGTGACGTTGCCCCACAGCGTGCCGTTCATGCCGGGTTTGAGCAGCGACTCAATCCACCGCGAGGGCATCTGAAAACGCAAGTTGCCGGGTTTGCGGTCGACGTAACGTGAGGGTTCGAAAGGCCCAAGCCAGGTGTTGTGCGTCAGCGTGCCGGTCCAGCCGTCGCCGTTACCGGGGCCGACGATGCCTTTGGGCAGGGTCAGCCTGACTTCGAACTTGGAATAACCCACCTGGTTGTTGCCGATATCGCATTCAGAGCCGCCCTGCGAGCTGCAACTCATCATCACCTTGAAGCGCGAAGACGCCGACAGGTAGAACAACTGGTCGCGGTAGATCTCGGTAGGCATGCGCCCACCGTCGATCCAGCGTTGCCAGCCGCCCACGGGTTCCATCGCGACTTTGTCGCCACCGGCTGGCAGGTCGACTTTCAGGGTGTGCTGCACGTCGAGCACAAAGTCCAGGGTCAGGTTGCCGTCATCCGGCACCATCATCGAGCCCATCTGAAAATCGCCATTGGGGCCGATGGTGTAAGAGATCGAGCCGGTGTACAGCCCGGAGGACATGCTCAGCGGATTCGGGGTGCGTAACTCATAGGCGAAGTCGATGGTGTCGAACGACATCCTCGGGATCCGGTAGGCCGTCACTTTGGAACACCAGGTTTCGATGGGCGCCTTCCAGAAAAACCGATAGGTATTCGGCTCGACATACGCGACACCGCTGTACCGGCAGGGCTCGGGCGCATACACCCAAGTGTTGCTGGTCCAGAGTTTTCGATGCGCTTCAACAGGTACCGACGCCCCTCCCACGAGACTGGCGGCCGACTGGCCGAGATCATATTTGGAACCGATACCCGTAATGCGTACCTCTACGGTCTCTTCTTCACGGGTGTCTTGATTGATCACGGTCAATCGCCGCCAATTCGCCGGCACCTTCAACGCCACAGTGTCATCAGACGTACCCGGGACGATCTCGCGGCTGGAGTGAAAGCGGATCGGTAATTGAATGCTGAACATCCCGAGGCTGGTGCACTCAGCCGGATTGATCGTGCAATAGCCGCTATTGGGCGTCTGGTTGACGAATACGTTCTTGTTCGGTTGCGAGGGATCCGGCTGAAACAGAGCGCGGATCTCCTGATTGAAAGCCTGCGCCGCCGGCATGCTCAGTAGCGCAAACAAGCCCAGACAAAAGCTCAACTTCT
Organism: Pseudomonas sp. P4795; assembly: GCF_048822895.1. Taxonomy (NCBI): domain Bacteria; kingdom Pseudomonadati; phylum Pseudomonadota; class Gammaproteobacteria; order Pseudomonadales; family Pseudomonadaceae; genus Pseudomonas; species Pseudomonas sp. P4795. The sequence goes on from NZ_JBMFBT010000002.1 coordinate 771,043, forward strand.
TCATGCTCAACCCGCCTTCAGATCGGTAAAGGTCGCATCCGCCAGGGTGTCCGGCGTGCAGCGCAGATCCCCGATCATCAACACGTTGTTTTCGCTGCGGTGCTGATTCGCGTCGAGGCGGAACTGGCACAGCAAACGGTTATCCTGGCGCACCTCAAGGGTCGGCGAGCCGGCGTTCATTTCCATCGAGAAGAAGCCGTCGACCTCGGTCACCCCGCGACTGGCGTGATTGATTACGTGGTGGCCTTTGAGCGGCTGGCCCTGCTCGTTGACCAGCCGACCAAGCACGGTCAGGGTTTTCATCACGCGGATCTTGCGATAATCGACGCCGCCCTTGTTCAGGTGATAGCGCGTGCGCGCCGGTTCGATGGTGGCTGCCGGCACATGATTGCCCTCGAAATCGAAGCTCACCGAGCTGTTCTGATACGCGGTGATCGGGATGAAATTGCGCCCCGGTTTCAACGCGGCGGTGCCACCACTGAAGTCGTCGGCGCGCAGGGCGATGCCGTCGATATCCGACTCGACATCGACGATCATCCCGGCGCCGCGCATCTCGTACTGGCTGGTCATGAGCATCTGCTGGCCGCCAACCACCAGCGTGCTGTCGAGGTTGAGGCCGCCGGTGAGATTGCCGTTATAGGACGAACGCTGGACGAAGCCGTCGCCATTGATCGCGTCGGTGCGAAAGTTCGCCAGGCTGGACATGCCCAGGCCATAAGTGTCGGTGAGCGCCGTCACCGAGACGTTTTGCAGGACGTGATCCTTGAAATCCTTGCGCCAGCCGAGCGAAGCATTGTTGTCACGCCCGCCATCGCGGTCGGTACGCGAGCCGATGCTGCCGGTGAGTTGCTGACCGGGTGCGCCCAACGCGAGGTTGATGCTCAGATCGACCCCGCGATTGCGTGCATCGCCACTGCTGTAACTGCCCGGCCGGTCGAACAGCGACAGACGCCAGTTGGCGTCGCTGCCGAATAATTGCGTGCGTTGGGTCCAGCCCAGATCGACGCCCATACCTTCAACATTGCCCTCGCTGTGCGAGACGCGAGCGTTGAGCGAATTCTTGCTGTTGATCCGGTGATTGAGCGCCAGCGATGAATTGCTGGTTTCGCCGATGAACACATTGCGCTGACGGATCCGTGTGCCGTCGGGCAGGGTTTCATATTGGTCGGTGGTGTCGAGCCAGCTGCGGTTGTGGCTGATCACCAGACTGCCGGAACCGTAGTTGTACAGGCTCTGCAAATCCAGGCCGGTGCCGTGGTCCTCGGTTTTATAGACGTTGGCATACAGGCTGATTTGGTTGGCCAGCGTCCAGTCGATGGACGTGCCGTATTGCAGTTTTTCGCGAATCTGCCGCGCCGATAATCCGAGGATGACTCGCGGGTGCATCAGGTAATTCAGTGACGCACCAGCGGTGGCGCTGCCGCTGGCCTGTTGATCCCAGTTGCTCAGCAGTTTCTGTTCTTCGCCGGCGAACAGGTTGTAGCGCCAGCGTTCGTCGAGGTTGCGCCAGTTGTTGGGCTTGTACACCAGCTCCTGGGTCGACGAGGTGATCTGCCCATCCTCGATCAAACGCACTTCGACTTCATAGATGCCGCCGGGCAACGGGCGGGTGTCGAGGGTCTGCAAACCGGCGGGTACTGACTGGGTATTGATCAACAGCCCATCGCGCCAGATCTCCACCGAGCCCTGGCGGTTGGACGTGACATAGATTGGATAAACGCTGGGCATCGCGTTGTTGATCGCCAGACTGTCGGAGCTGCCGTACATCACGCCGACGGCGGTGTCGGGGCTGGTGCCGAACGTGCGCGGCTGGCGCGTCAGCCCTTCGGAATTGGGCGTGAAATAGCCCAGACGCAAGAAATTGCCTTGCAGTTCGCGCTGGGTATAAAGCTCATGGATGGCGTGGTAGAGCTTGTCGTCCGGGCCGCCGAGACGGGCCATCTGCATGTTGAAGGTCTGGCTCCAGTTGCCGAGGCTGCCGCTGGCTTCCAGACCGAAGCGCCCGCCCAGATCCTGATCCTGACCGCCATTCAGATTGAGTTGATTGCGCACCATCAGGCCGCTGCTGCCGCCAATCGGCTGGTCGTGGTAACGCTTGATTTCGAGGTCGCGTTCGGCGTTCTCGGTCAGAATCGAAAGCAGTGAGTTTTGCAGGTTGTAATGCACCGCCAATACCTGATCCGGGCATGCACCGCTGCACGCTCCGAGCGGCACGCCGGGCTTGAGATAGGCCGCCCATTTTTCACGCTCGGCGGGGGTGAAGCGGTTTTCACTGGTATCGGTAAATTCGAGCAGGGTGACGCGGTCGTCACGCGACAACACCACCATGGCTTCACCCAGCATTTGCTGGTCGAGTTCGACCCGCACGGCCAGCGGCACGTCGAAGAAGTGCTCCTCGAAATCCGCCGGCAAACCTTTGGCCTGCGCCAACAGACTGCGCGGTGTGGTGCCGGCGGGTTCGGAAGCTGCCGCTGCGCTGGCACAAAACAACAGCGCAAGCGCAGCCGCGATGGATGTCATCGGGAACATGAACTCTTACTCTGATTTACAAACACGTTGAAATCCGGCGGAACAGACGGGGAAGATATGTTCCGCCGGGGAACGCCACTTGTTTAAGTTGACGTTTAACGCCTGCTCAATCGATCAAGGCGTCACGGCATCAAAGATCATTGCCACCGAACCGGTGTAATCGCCCGGTTTAAAAGAACTGCCCAGCGCCTTGATGTTTAAAGGTGCGCGGTAGTTCACATCGGAGTCGGCCTCATCCACCACCAGTTTCGGTGTCAGGTCCAGTACCTTGTTGTTGAACGAAACTTGCAGGTCGATGGATTCAGAACCCGCGATCAGTTTCGGCAGGCTTTCCAGGCTGGCGTGAACCGAACCATTGTTATTGCGCACATCGAAGAAGCCGTTGACTTCGCGCAGCTTGCCAGTGGTCGGCTGAAAGCTCATGTCCTGGTCCTTGTTGACCAGATCCGGGTCGGTCGGCACTACGTAGAAACCGTCGGTAGGTACGTGCGCGACGAGGCTGATGGAGTGACGGGCTTCACCGGCAGCGAAGACCATGGACGAACTCAGAGCCAGAACAGCCAGGGACGCAGGGATTGCAGTTTTCTTGAACATCGGTCAGTACCTGTGTGCTTTTTTTGGGATCGAAACATTGAAGTTCAAGTAACGCTTGCCGATACCGGCCGAGATACTCGCAAGTTCAACGCCGGGGCATGATCGACTGTTCTCTTCGGAATGTAAGCAGGCAACTTCCCACGAAGTTGTAGTTCAACAGCCTCGCGACTGGAAAGAAAAAACACTGAAAACCGAGAATATCAAAATACGACTGTAATACTTGGACTACGCACAGTTTTCGCTAAAAAACATTACACCAATCCGAACTTTGCCAACCGGCACTTTCATTACTTTTTAGAATATAAACTCAATATTAATAGAGTCATAGCTTTAACTTTCCGGTTATTTTAAATCCATCAAATAAAACTTATGCCGCGAGGATTGCCGTGGGCCGGAGCTCGGCGGCCGCTCGTCGGCTGTCCGGCAAAAACGCCTTGCACAACGCAAAAGATATATCTTAAGTTGTATCTAAACACGACGAGAGAAGACAGAAAATGAGAGACCATCATTCCCCCCACAGAGAACACGGCGATGGCCGTGATGGCTTTGAAAAGCGCCCGGGCCGCGAGCGCGGCGGTCGCGGTCCACGGGTATTCGCCCCCGGTGATCTGAAATTGCTGCTGCTGGCGCTGATCGCCGAACAGCCGTGCCACGGCTACGACCTGATCCGCCAGATCGAAGGCATGTTCGACGGCGCCTACAGCCCCAGCCCCGGCGTGATTTACCCGACCCTGACCTTTCTGGAAGAAAGCGAAATGATCTCGGGCGACGCCGAGGGCGGCAAAAAACGCTATGCCGTGACTGACGCCGGTCGCCAGTCCCTCAGCGAACAAGCCGTGGCCCTCGACGGCGTACGCATGCGCATCGATGTGAGCAAGCGCTCATTGCGCGGCCACGACCGGCCGCCGGAAATCCACGAAGCGGTGCACAACTTGCGCCACGCCCTGCAAATGCACCACGGACGCTGGAGCGCCGAAGAAATCCTGCGTGTGCGTGATCTGCTCAACGACACCGCCAAAGCCATCGTCGACGGCCCCGCCGTACAACCTGCCCCGGAGCAAGCCGAATGACCGCAGTCGATACCCAAACCATTCACCGTGTGATGCACGAAATCAAACGCCGCCGGCTCGAAGTGTTGCGCGTGGTTGATCTGACGCCGCGCATGCGCCGCATCACTTTGGGCGGGCCTGAGTTGGCCGGATTCATCAGCCTCGGCACTGACGATCACGTCAAACTGCTGTTTCCGCAGAACGCCGAGCAATCCGCTGCGCTGGAGAATCTGGTGCTCGGCGCTGGCAAGACTGACGCGCCAATGCCCGAGATGCGCGACTACACCCCGCGCCGCTATGACCTCGACACACTTGAGCTGGATATCGATTTCGTTCTGCACGGCGATGGCCCTGCTTCGACCTGGGCCGAGCAAGCCAGACCCGGACAATTTCTGCACATCGGCGGGCCGCGCGGCTCGATGATCGTGCCGGATATCTTCGACAGCTATCTGCTGATCGGCGACGAAACCGCCCTGCCCGCCATCGCGCGCCGTCTCGAAGGTCTGGCGTCCAATCGCAAGGCGCTGGTGGTAATCGAAGTGGCGAACGGCGGTGAGCAGCAAGTGCTGGAGAGTGCGGCGCAGGTCAATGTGATCTGGGTGCTGCGCGATGGCGGCAAGGACAATCTGCTGGCCACTGTGAAGCAGTTGCAAGTGCCCAAGGGCAATCTGTATGCGTGGGTGGCGACCGAGAGCAAGGTCTCGCGGCAGATCCGCCGGGTGCTGCTGGATGAGCATGGGCTGGATGAGCAATTGGTCAAAGCCGCAGGCTACTGGCGCGCTGAAGGCAGTTCCGAAGAAGAGTAATTCCCCCTGTGGCGAGGGGATTTATCCCCGTTGGGCTGCGAAGCGGCCCCCTGCGATCTATCTGACATACCGAGTGCCCAGGTGTTGGGGCGGCTTCGCCACCCAACGGGGATAAATCCCCTCGCCACAAGGGCCGATCCATTCAATCTCGGGGGGTGCGCCAGCGGTCGAGGCCGATGACGATCAGTGCAATCAGCACAAACCCCACCAATATCCCCCCGGCATTGATAAACACCTGTGGATAACCCAACACCGCCACATCAATGAACGGATACGCATACGCCCCGAGCAAATGCCCGCGCAGCAGCGCATACGCGAAGTACACCAGCGGATAAATCAGCCACAGCGGCAGGTGCTTCAAGCGCAACGTGCCTTTCGGTACGCAAAACCACCAATACACCAGAAACAGCAGCGGCATCACATCGTGAAGTAATTCGTCGGCGATAAACTGCCAGCCTTCCGGGTGCCACAAATGTCGCAGCAAAAGGCTGTACGCAAGGCCGACCACGGTGATGCTCACGGCAATCCCGCTACTCACCCATGGCTGCAAAAACCAGCGCCGCGCAGCCGAATCACGATCCGTCACTGCACAAGTCAGCACCACCGCCACCAGCGTGTTGGTCAACACCGTGAAGTAGCTGAAAAAACTCACCAGCCCGCCCAACAGACTGGCGTCGACACTCAATCGAGCGAAGAAAATCAGATACAGCTGAATGCTCAGCCCCGCCCAACCAAGCGTGGCGGCCGAGGTAATCAGACGTCGCCGCAATACGGCGGTCATCTCAGAGCGGGCGCTTGGTGCGCATCAGCTTCACGTACAGACGCTCGACCTTCTCCCGCGCCCACGGGGTCTTGCGCAAAAAGGTCAGGCTCGACTTGATGCTCGGATCGCTCTTGAAGCAACGGATGTCGACACGCTCGGCCAGCCCCGACCATTCGTAGTGAGTCACGAGTGCATTGAGGATCTGTTCGAGGGTTACGCCGTGCAGCGGATCGGGGTTGTGGTCGTTCATGCCAGGCCTTTGGGCGAATTGAAACTGCAGAAGCCGCGCACCTTAGCCGAGGGCATCGGCAGGTGGAAGGCCTAGCGTTAAATGTAGGTCAACCGACGAAGATCGCAGCCTTGCGCGGGACCCGCAATGCGCTGTATTGCCGCACTGTTACAGAATCCGAAAGGCTGCATGTCTGCAAAAGCGCTTTGTCTTTTTGTTACAGATCATTATCCTGCCGGCCTTCTGCTGAATCGCTTCATTGCCTGCGACAAATCGTAGCGGCCAGCCCATCCCCAAAAAAAGATCAAGAAAGACCTATTTATGCCCGATTTTCCGCTTTTCCGAGACAGCGCTATCTCAACCTTGCGCGTGATCGGCGGCTGCACCGCCCTTGGCCTCGCCACCTGCGCGCAAGCCGCACCGGCCTTCGACAGTGAATCACCGTGGATGCTCGGTGACTGGAATGGCACGCGCAGCGAACTCTCGGCAAAAGGCATCGACTTCAAGCTCGATTACACCGGCGAAATGGGCAGCAATCTGCACGGCGGCTATGACCACGACCGCACGGCGCGTTACAGCGATCAATGGGGTCTGGGCACGCATCTGGACCTGCAAAAACTCCTCGGCTGGAGCGATGCAGAGTTTCAACTGACCGTGACCAAACGCAGCGGCAACAACATCAGCAACGACCGCATCAATGACCCGCGCGTCGGTGGCTTCACCTCGGCCCAGGAAGTCTGGGGCCGTGGCCAGACCACGCGCCTGACGCAGATGTGGTATCAGCAGAAATTCCTCGACCAGAAGCTCGACATCAAAGTCGGCCGTTTTGGCGAAGGCGAAGACTTCAATACCTTCCCGTGCGATTTCCAGAACCTTGCATTCTGCGGCTCGCAGGTCGGCAACTGGGTCGGCGGCATCTGGTACAACTGGCCGGTCAGCCAATGGGCAATGCGCGTCAAATATCACCTGACGCCGGAGCTGTACGCACAGGTCGGCGCGTATGAGCAGAACCCGTCGAACCTCGATCGCGGCAACGGCTTCAAGCTCAGCGGCAGCGGCACCCAGGGCGCAATTCTGCCGATCGAGCTGGTGTGGACGCCGAAACTCAACGGCCTGCCGGGCGAATACCGCGCCGGCTACTACTACAGCAATGCCAAGGCAAGCGACGCCTATAAAGACCGCAACGGTCAGCCGGCGGCCCTGAGCGGCGAAGCCTACCGCAGCGCTTCGAGCAAGCACGGCGTGTGGCTCGGCGTGCAGCAGCAGATCACCAGCGTTGCCAGCGATAACTCGCGTGGTTTGAGCGTGTTCGCCAACGGCACGATGCACGACAAGAAGACCAACGCCATCGACAACTACGTGCAGGCCGGTATCACCTACAAAGGCCCGTTCGATGCCCGCACCAAAGACGACATCGGCTTCGCCCTGGCCCGCGTGCACGTCAACCCGGCCTTCCGCAAAAACGCCGAAGCGACCAATCAGGCCCGCGCTGTTTACGACTACGACGATCCCTCGTTCCTGCCGCCGCAAGACACCGAATACAGCGCCGAACTCTATTACGGCGTGCACGTCACCAATTGGCTGACGGTGCGCCCGAACCTGCAATACATCCGCCATCCGGGTGGCGTGGACAAAGTCGATGACGCGCTGATCGGCGGGATCAAGATCCAGTCTTCGTTCTAAAGATTTCGTTAGCTACACAAGTTTTATCTGAACCATGCCCGCGCCGGATCGTCATCTACAGTGACTACAGCGCGGGACTACTTGAAACGTCACGGAGAACCACACTATGAGCACTGAAGGTGCTTCGAGTCGAAGCCGTCTTCTGCCGAACCTGCTCGGCATTCTGCTTCTGCTAATGGGCCTGGCCATGCTGGCCGGGGGGATCAAGCTGAGCATGCTCGGCGGCTCGCTGTATTACCTGCTGGCCGGTATCGGCATTGCGCTGACCGGCATTCTGTTACTGATGCGCCGTCGTGCCGCGCTGGGCCTGTACGCCGTGGTGCTGTTCGCCAGCACCGTGTGGGCCTTGTGGGAAGTGGGTCTGGATTGGTGGCAACTGGTGCCGCGTCTGGCCCTGTGGTTCGCCCTCGGCGTGGTGATGCTGCTGCCGTGGTTCCGCCGTCCGCTGCTGATCAATGGCCCTGCGCCAATGGGCACCGGCGCTTTGAGCGTGGCTGTGGTTCTGGCCGGCGCCACTGCACTGGCAAGCCAGTTCACCCATCCGGGTGAAACCTTTGGCGAGCTGGGTCGCGACACTGCCGACACCACCAGCGCCGCGCCGCAAATGCCCGACGGCGACTGGCAGGCCTATGGCCGTACCGAATTCGGTGACCGCTACTCGCCACTGAAGCAGATCACCCCGGCCAACGTCGGCAAGCTGCAAGAAGCCTGGCGCATCCAGACTGGCGACCTGCCGACGGCCGATGATCCGGTCGAGCTGACCAACGAAAACACCCCGCTCAAAGCCAACGGCATGCTCTACGCCTGCACGGCTCACAGCAAAGTGCTGGCGCTGGATCCGGACACCGGCAAAGAACTGTGGCGCTTCGACCCACAGATCAAGAGCCCGGTCGGCTTCAAAGGCTTCGCTCACATGACCTGCCGTGGCGTGTCGTACTACGACGAAGCCGCTTACGCGAAAACTGAAAACGCAGCGTCCGCCGTGATCTCCGAGGCTGGCAAAGGCGTCGCTCAAGCTTGCCCGCGTCGTCTGTACCTGCCGACCGCCGATGCACGCCTGATCGCCCTGAACGCCGACACCGGCAAAATCTGCGAAGGCTTCGGCACCAACGGTGTGGTTGACCTGACCCAAGGCATCGGCCCGTTCACCCCGGGTGGCTACTACTCCACCTCGCCAGCCGCGATCACTCGTGATCTGGTGATCATGGGCGGCCACGTTACCGATAACGAATCGACTAACGAGCCGTCCGGCGTGATCCGCGCCTACGACGTGCGCGACGGTCATCTGGTATGGAACTGGGACAGCAACAACCCGGACGCCACCGAACCGTTGGCCCCGGGCCAGACCTACAGCCGCAACTCGGCGAACATGTGGTCGCTGGCCAGTGTCGATGAAAAACTCGGCATGGTTTATCTGCCACTGGGCAACCAGACGCCAGACCAATGGGGCGCTGACCGCACCCCGGGCGCCGAGAAATTCAGCGCCGGCCTGGTCGCGCTGGACCTCGCTACCGGTAAAGTGCGCTGGAACTACCAGTTCACCCACCACGACCTGTGGGACATGGACGTCGGCAGCCAGCCTACCCTGCTGGACATGAAAACCGCCGACGGCATCAAACCTGCGCTGATCGCTCCGACCAAACAGGGCAGCCTGTATGTGCTGGACCGTCGTGACGGCACGCCGATCATTCCGATCAAGGAAATCCCGGTTCCGCAAGGCGCCGTGAAAGGCGACCGCACCGCACCGACCCAGGCCCGTTCGGACCTCAACCTGCTGGCCCCGGAACTGACCGAAAAAGCCATGTGGGGCGCGAGCCCGTTCGACCAGATGATGTGCCGCATCCAGTTCAAGGAGCTGCGCTACGAAGGTCAGTACACCCCTCCGTCGGAACAGGGCAGCCTGATCTATCCGGGTAACGTCGGCGTCTTCAACTGGGGCGGCGTGTCGGTCGATCCGGTTCGCCAGATGCTGTTCACCAGCCCGAACTACATGGCCTTCGTCTCGAAAATGGTGCCGCGCGAAAAAGTCGCCGCCGGCAGCAAACGCGAAAGCGAAACCGCTGGCGTGCAACCCAACACCGGGGCGCCTTACGCGGTGATCATGCACCCGTTCATGTCGCCAATCGGCGTACCGTGCCAGGCCCCGGCCTGGGGCTACGTGGCCGGTATCGACCTGACCACCGGGAAAGTCGTGTGGAAACGTAAAAACGGCACCACCCGCGACAGCTCGCCAATCCCGATCGGCATGAACCTTGGCGTGCCAAGCATGGGCGGCTCGATCGTGACTGCCGGCGGCGTCGGCTTCCTCAGCGGCACGCTTGACCAATACCTGCGTGCCTACGACGTCAACAACGGCGCAGAGCTGTGGAAAGCTCGCCTGCCGGCTGGCGGCCAGGCGACCCCGATGACCTACACCGGCAAGGACGGCAAGCAATACGTGCTGCTCGTTGTCGGCGGTCACGGCTCGCTGGGCACCAAAATGGGTGACTATGTGATTGCGTACAAACTGCCGGAATAAGCTTTAGCGGTGGTAAAAGGAAAGGCGACGCCCGCGAGGGTGTCGCCTTTTTTTGTGCTCGATGGTTTTTTACACGGGCTGTTTACGGCCTACAGATTTGGGCGTTTGGTGGGAATGTTTCCGACAACTTGCGTCGGTTGTCGCTCCGAAATGGGCTGGGTAGGCTTTGGGGCGTCGCTGCAAATTCAGCGAACGGGCTTGGTCGTCCGGGTTTAGAATGGCGCACTTTATAAGCTTGCTTATGGCGAGCTGTGCGTGGGAGGGCTAACGGCCCTGCCGGGTATCCATTCCCTGGTCGACCAACCTGCGTACGGTTCGCCACCCTACTGCTTGGTCGCAGTGAGCGGCGAACTCCACATCCCGAATGGAGTTCCACCATGAAAAAGCCAACACCCAACCCACCCGAAACCGACGACACCTCGCCCTACGAATCCGCCGATTCAAAGAAATTCCACGACGTCGCCGAACGCGCCCTCGACCACCACTTCAACCCCATCCCGAAAAATGCCCCGGCCGACAACCGAGCCAGATGTTTCAGATCGCCCAAGGTATGGACGACGAGAGTCTGTTGGCGCATGCGTGTGAATCGTTGGCTACGGCGAGTGTCATGGCCAGCGATGTTGCGGCCTACGTTGACTCGCCGCAGCGGCATCGGATTCTTGGGATACAGCAAGTGATCATGCTGGCGGAACTGGCGGTGAATCGGGTGTTGGATAATGTCGAGGTCGGTCGGCCTGCGGCGCATAGCTGAAATGGTTTTGGGCTGTTGCTGGAACTCAATCAGGCTCCAGAGCAGCCCCTCACCCTAGCCCTCTCCCAGAGGAGAGGGGACCGACCGAGGTGTTTGGACAAGGTACGCCGACGTGGAACACCGAGGTGAACTCAGGTTTGAAAAGCACCCAAATCGGCTCCCTCTCCCTCGGGAGAGGGCTGGGGTGAGGGGCGAATCCAACACAAACCCCAAAGCCAATCCCCACAACCTACAACATCCATCAACCAGCCCACCAGCGGCAAAGCCGCCCCACTCAACAGGATGAGCATTAGCTCGGCTGCAGCTCTTGATCTTGATCCAGAGGTCCCGTCGGCAGGCTGAGTGGAGGGGTTCATCCGGGGGGAACATCGAGAGGAGGTGCAGCGCAGCAAACCGGAGGCGATGCCCCGGATGAACCCCGGAGCGAAGGAACCCGAGCCACAGCGAGGGCCGAACGTCAGGGTAAAGACCTTTTGGTTACTTTTGGGGCGTTTTGCCAAAAGTGACCCGCCGTCAGGGCGGAACCCTAAGCAGCCACAACCGCAGCAACGGATATGCCCCCAAAACCCCAAAAAACCCTGTCCCAAACCTGAACACACACTCTGAAATATCCGCTGCCATTGAAACCACGCAAAGCCTGCCCCATCTAACACCCATATCCAATTGCGCAGGTGCCCCATGAGCGACCAGCAAGAATTCCCCGATAACCCCGCCGACTACACCGAAACCACAGACGACCACATCGAACACCACCCCACCGGCAAAGGCCTGGCCCTCCCCGGCCAGAACCTGCCGGACAAGGTCTACGTCATCCCGATCCACAACCGCCCGTTCTTCCCGGCCCAAGTCCTGCCGGTCATCGTCAATGAAGAACCGTGGGCCGAAACCCTCGAACTGGTGAGCAAATCCGAACACCACTCCCTGGCCCTGTTCTTCATGGACACGCCCCAGGAAGACCCGCGCCACTTCGACACCGGCGCATTGCCCGAGTACGGCACGCTGGTCAAGGTGCACCACGCCAGCCGCGAAAACGGCAAACTGCAATTCGTCGCCCAGGGCCTGAGCCGTGTGCGCATCAAGACCTGGCTCAAGCACCATCGTCCGCCGTATCTGGTGGAAGTCGAATACCCGCACCAGCCGACCGAGCCGACCGATGAGGTCAAGGCCTACGGCATGGCGCTGATCAACGCGATCAAGGAACTGCTGCCGCTCAACCCGCTGTACAGCGAAGAACTGAAGAACTACCTCAACCGCTTCAGCCCGAACGATCCGTCGCCGCTGACCGACTTCGCCGCCGCCCTGACCTCCGCCACCGGCCCCGAGCTGCAAGACGTGCTCAACTGCGTGCCGATGCTCAAGCGCATGGAAAAAGTCCTGCCGATGCTGCGCAAGGAAGTCGAAGTCGCGCGTCTGCAGAAAGAAATTTCCGCCGAAGTGAACCGCAAGATCGGCGAGCATCAGCGTGAGTTCTTCCTGAAGGAACAGCTCAAAGTCATTCAGCAAGAACTCGGCCTGACCAAGGACGACCGCAGCGCCGACATCGAACAGTTCCAGCAGCGCCTTGAAGGCAAAGTCCTGCCGGCGCAGGTAAAGAAACGCCTCGACGAAGAAACGCACAAGCTGTCGATCCTCGAAACCGGATCACCGGAATACGCGGTCACGCGCAACTACCTCGACTGGGCCACCTCGGTGCCGTGGGGCGTGTACGGCGAGGACAAACTCGACCTCAAGCATGCGCGCAAGGTGCTCGACAAACACCACGCCGGTCTCGACGACATCAAGGACCGCATCCTCGAATTCCTCGCGGTCGGCGCTTATAAAGGCGAGATCAGCGGCTCCATCGTGCTGCTGGTCGGCCCGCCGGGTGTGGGTAAAACCAGCGTCGGCAAATCGATTGCAGAATCTCTCGGCCGACCGTTCTACCGCTTCAGCCTCGGCGGCATGCGCGACGAAGCCGAGATCAAGGGCCATCGCCGCGCCTACATCGGCGCGCAGCCGGGCAAACTGGTGCAGGCGTTGAAAGACGTCGAAGTGATGAACCCGGTGATCATGCTCGACGAGATCGACAAGATGGGCCAGAGCTACCAGGGTGACCCGGCCTCGGCGCTGCTCGAAACGCTGGACCCGGAACAGAACGTCGAATTCCTCGACCACTACCTCGACTTGCGCATGGACTTGTCGAAAGTCCTGTTCGTCTGCACCGCCAACACCCTCGATTCGATCCCCGGCCCGTTGCTCGACCGGATGGAAGTGATTCGACTGTCGGGTTACATCACCGAAGAAAAAGTCGCCATCGCCAAGCGTCACCTGTGGCCAAAACAGCTGGAAAAGGCCGGCGTATCGAAAGGCAGCCTGAGCATCAGCGACAGCGCGTTGAAAGCCTTGATCGACGGTTATGCGCGTGAAGCGGGGGTGCGTCAGCTGGAAAAACAGCTGGGCAAACTGGTGCGTAAAGCCGTAGTGAAATTGATCGACGAGCCGAAAGCGGTGATCAAGATCGCGCCGAAAGACCTCGAAGCGTCCCTCGGTCATCCGGTATTCCGCAACGAGCAAGTGCTGTCCGGCACCGGTGTCATCACCGGTCTGGCCTGGACCAGCATGGGCGGCGCGACCTTGCCGATCGAAGCAACGCGCATTCACACGCTGAACCGTGGTTTCAAACTCACCGGACAACTCGGTGATGTTATGAAAGAGTCGGCGGAGATCGCCTACAGCTACGTCAGCTCGCATCTGAAGTCGTTTGGTGGCGATCCGAAATTCTTCGACGAAGCTTTCGTCCACCTGCACGTGCCGGAAGGCGCAACCCCGAAAGACGGCCCGAGCGCCGGCGTGACCATGGCCAGCGCCCTGCTTTCACTTGCGCGTAATCAGGCGCCAAAAAAAGGTGTGGCAATGACTGGCGAACTGACGCTGACCGGGCATGTACTGCCGATTGGCGGGGTGCGCGAGAAGGTGATTGCGGCGCGGCGGCAGAAGATATTCGAACTGATTCTGCCGGAGCCGAACCGGGGTAACTTCGAGGAATTGCCGGAGTATCTGAAGGAAGGTATTACCGTGCACTTTGCCAAGAAGTTTTCGGATGTGGCGAAGGTGCTTTTTTAATCGAAAAAAAGACGCTGTCGAAGTCGATTCGACGGCGTCAATCCTTATATAACAAAAACTCCGCCCCTCCCTACGAAACAGATCTAAAAAACTGTCAACTCTGACAGTATCTTCCAATGATCATTCTTAAGACAATGAATGAGATACTTGTCGAATGTGGCAATATCCTAATCGTAAGTCAGGGAGTATAAAAATGAATATGGCCGAGACGGCAAAACAAGAATTTGCAGCCAAGATTGACGGAGTCGATTATATACCTCATCGAACCCACGCTTATTTTGACGAAGACAGCATGAACTTTACGGCTTCGCAAGATGACCCTAATACCAACGAACATAGATCCTTCCATATAAAATTCGCTTTAGATACTCCAAACGGCGAACACAATCAATCAAGCAAATATGTCAGACACATGATTTACCAAGACAAGCTATTCCCCAACAACATAACAGCAAATCTTTATTCAGGAGTATTTCAAGTTATTTTTGACAGAGAGACCAATAAATACACGGCAACATTCGACACCATACTTCGCAGTACAACCCAAGAATTCCATATCAAAGGTAACTTTGAGATGGTGGAGAATGAAACTCTCTGATTAAAGAAGAAAGGTGTGAGGTACCCAACGATTTTTGAGTCCTTCGCTACGTGGGGCTCAAAAAATTCCAAGTTAGTTGAACCACAGACTTTTTTGCCTTTTAGTTCATTAGAGGTTCCTTTGACCGCTCACGCTGTCACACTTCGTCTCATCTTCAGTTATGCTCGCCGTTCGTCGTGAACGCCGGAGCCGCTGACCTTATGTCCCCCACTCGCCTGTTTGTCCCGCTGTCCCTCGCCCTGCTGGCCGCCTGCGCCACGCAACCGAAAACCAACGTGACCGTGGAAAAACAAAGCGAATGCCCGGTGAAACTCACCAACGGGCAAAACCTGATCATCACCCTGCCAAGCAATCCCACCACTGGTTATCGCTGGGCCATTCAGGATTCGGCCGGCGGCGTGTTGCGCGCGCTCAGCCCCGAGGTTTACACCAACCCGGAAGACGCTGGCGTGGTCGGCGCGGCCGGTGTGTCCACTTGGCGCTTCCAGGCGTTTACCGCCGGCACGGGGCGTCTGCGCCTGACCTCGCAACAGCCATGGGCACCGGAAGTGCTGCCGGTGGAAACCTTTGACTGCGCAATCTCGGTGAACTGAGCGTGGGCTGGCTGATCCTGGCGCTGATGGGCGCGGTGACTTTTCTTTACGGCTTGAGTACCCACGCGGCGCTGCTGTGTCTGTTGGTCAAACCGTTGCCGGTGCTGGCGTTGCTCGGTTGGCTGCACGATGCACCACCAAGCGATTACCGCCGCTGGATCAGCCTCGGTCTGATTTTTTCGCTACTCGGTGATGTGCTGCTGGCGTGGCCGGGGGATTTGTTTGTGTTTGGCTTGGGCGCGTTTCTGGTCGCGCATCTGGCATATCTAAAGGCTTACCTCAGCGACTGCAAACGTCTGGCACTGTTGCCGCTGATTCTCGCCCTCGGTGTAGGCGCCGTGCTGCTGGGGATTCTGATTTCCCACGGGCTCGGGCCGTTGCTGGTGCCAGTGATCATCTACGGCACAGCAATCAGCGCCATGCTCTGGCGTGCCCTCGCGCGTCTCGGCACTGATGTGCCGAAGCGTTCGGCATTGCTCGCGGCCGGCGGTGCGCTGGCTTTCGTGTTTTCCGACAGCGTTATCGGCATCGACCGCTTCGCCGCCCCGTTCAACGCAGCGCCGTACGTCATCATCCTCAGCTATTGGCTGGGCCAGTGGGGCATCACCGCCTCCGCGTTCTTCCAGAAACAACACTGAACCCTGTGGCGAGGGGGCTTGCCCCCGTTGGGCTGCGGAGCAGTCCCAATCTCGATCGACGCATTCTTTCCAGTTAGACCGCATCTACCGATCTACGACGGCTGCGCCGCCGAACGGGGGCAAGCCCCCTCGCCACAATGTCCATTTCAGCCTTCAACAAGCACCGGACCGGCGGTTTATCAGACAACCCAAGCATCCGCGCGCCACTTTGGCTAAAATGCCGGCCTTTCCATTTCCACCGCCGGAACCGCCGTGAGCAAAGAACCCGATCGCATTTTCGCCCAGCCTTTGGCCCAGGTGCCTGACTTCGCCTTCAACGAGGACGTGGTGCGAGTGTTTCCGGACATGATCAAGCGCTCGGTACCGGGTTATCCGACCATCGTCGAAAACCTCGGCGTGCTCGCGGCACAATTTGCTCAGCCGAACAGCGTGCTCTACGACCTCGGTTCGTCGCTCGGCGCGGTGACTCAAGCGCTGCGCCGACATGTACGCACCGAAGGTTGCCGGGTTATCGCTGTGGATAACTCGGCGGCGATGGTCGAGCGCTGCCGCGAGTACCTCAACGGTCAGGACTCGATGTTCCAGGAATTGCTGCCGGTCGAAGTGATCGAAGGCGACATTCTTGCGCTCGACTTCCAGCCCGCCTCGGTCGTCGCGCTGAATTTCACCCTGCAATTCATCGCCCCCGATCAGCGCACCGCGTTGCTCGCGCGTATTCGCCAGTCTTTGCTGCCCGGCGGCGCATTGATTCTGTCGGAGAAGCTGCGTTTCAACGATGCTGAAGAACACGCGCTGCTCACTGATCTGCACGTCGCGTTCAAGCGCGCCAACGGCTACAGCGATCTGGAAATCGCCCAGAAGCGCAGCGCCATCGAAAACGTCATGAAGCCCGACAGCCTCGAAGAACACCGCGAACGCCTGTTGGCCGCCGGGTTCTCGAAAGTCGTGCCGTGGTTCCAGTGTCTTAACTTTGCCTCGTTGATTGCCTTGCCATGATTGATCTGTCCCCCCTCGCCCGCCGTTTGGCCGGCACGCCGCTGGCCGAATGGGCCAACACCCTGCAAGCGCAACTCGACAAGAAAATGGAGAAAGGCCACGGCGATCTCGAGCGCTGGCAAAGTGCGCTGGACGCCTTGCCGAAGATCCAGCCGAACGAAGTGGACTTGCTCAACGGCTTGAAGCTCGACACCGATTGCGACGATGAAACCCGCGCGCAAATGCGCACTGCATTGATGGGCCTGTCGCCATGGCGCAAAGGCCCGTTCGACCTGTTCGGCGTGCACGTCGACACCGAATGGCGCTCGGACTGGAAGTGGTCACGGGTCGCGCCGCATCTGGATCTGAAAGGCAAACGCATTCTGGATGTCGGCTGCGGCAACGGCTATTACATGTGGCGCATGCTCGGCGCGGGTGCCGACAGCGTAATCGGCGTCGATCCGAACTGGCTGTTCTTCTGCCAGTTCCAGGCCGTGCAGCGTTATCTGTCAGAGCCGAATGCCTGGCACTTGCCGTTCCCGTTCGAAGACCTGCCGCCGAACATGGAAGGCTTCGACACGGTGTTTTCCATGGGCGTGTTCTATCACCGTCGTTCGCCGATCGAGCACTTGCTTGCACTGAAGGATTGCCTGGTCAAGGGCGGCGAACTGGTACTGGAAACCCTGGTGGTCGAAGGCGACAAGCATCAGGTGCTGGTGCCGGAAGATCGCTATGCGCAGATGCGTAACGTGTGGTTCCTGCCGTCGGTGCCGGCGCTGGAATTATGGCTGCGCCGCGCCGGGTTTACCGATATTCGCTGTGTTGACGTGAGTACGACCACGGTCGAGGAACAACGCGGGACGGAGTGGATGAAGTATCAGTCGCTGAGCGATTTCCTTGATCCTGAAGATCACAGCAAAACCGTCGAAGGGCTGCCGGCGCCGATGCGTGCGGTGATTGTTGCCAAGAAATAACCCGATCTCCCAAAATTCCGCGGTGAGCCCACCCCTCACCCCAACCCTCTCCCGAGGGAGAGGGAGCCGATCTTCAAGCTTTTCAGAACTTGAGTTCGGCTCAAAAATTTCAGGTCGGCGTAACGTCAACATTCACCTCGGTCGGTCCCCTCTCCCCTGGGAGAGGGTTAGGGTGAGGGGCTCTTTGCTCGGCGTGCCCGAAAGAACTCGCTGAGCACCGCCCCACACTCCTCCGCCAACACCCCGCCTTCATACAACACCCGATGATTCAAAAAGCCCTGGGTAAAAAACTGCCCCTGGCTCTGCACAATCCCGGCCTTGGGTTCCAGCGCGCCATACACCACCCGTGCAATCCGTGAATGCACAATCAACCCCGCGCACATGCTGCACGGCTCCAGCGTGACGTAGAGCGTGCTGCCCGGCAGACGATAGTTGCTCACCGCCTGGGCCGCCGCGCGGATCGCGACCATTTCCGCGTGCGCGCTCGGGTCGCTGCCACTGATCGGGCAGTTGAAGCCGCGCCCGATGATCTCGCCGTCCTGCACCAACACCGCGCCCACCGGCACTTCGCCGAGCGCCGCGCCTTGCGCCGCCAACACCAACGCTTCGCGCATGAAGTCGCGGTCACGGCTGCGGTCGATGATCGCGGCGGGGCGAATCTGGCGCATCACTTCACCTCGATGGCGGCCATCAGGCCGGTTTCCATGTGGTCGATCACATGGCAGTGGAACATCCAGACACCCGGGTTATCCGCCACCAGCGCCACTTGCGCACGCTCGTTCTTGCCCAACAGATAAGTGTCGGTGAAGTACGGAATGACCTTGTGCCGGTTCGACGCAATCACCTTGAAACTCATGCCGTGCAAGTGGATCGGGTGCTGATACTGGGTCATGTTCTTCAATTCGAAAATATAGCTCTGACCGAGTTTCAGGCTGGCAATCGGCCGGTCGGCGCAGGTTTTGTCAGTGATATCCCAAGCCTTGCCGTTGATCTGCCACAGGCTTGGCGGCCTGCCGTTGTCGACGTTAACCGACACCGAGCCGACCCATTCGAAATTGAAGTTGAGTTTCTCGGCGTTGGCCAGATCCGGCTCGGCTACCGGGTTGGCCGGCAGCGCCTTTGGCCATTCGGTCGGCGCATCACTGTTCGCCACCGAACGCAGCGTGCCCAGTCGTACCGGGCCGTTGCGCAGCGACAGTTCTTCACCAGCCGCAGGCACTTTGATCGCCAGACAGATACGCATGCCGGGGCCGAGCCAGTATTCCTTGCCCAATGGGCGCGGTTCGACCGGGTTGCCATCCAGCGCATAGATCTGCGCTTCGACACCGGGAATGTTAATGCGATAAGTCAGGGTGTTATCAAGATTGAGCAAACGTACCCGCGTGATCTGCCCGGCCGGCAGATCAATCACCGGCAGCGGTACACCATTAATAGTCGACAACCGCCCCGCCGTACCGCCACGCGCCGCTTCACGCGGAATGCTGAATTCGACGAAGTTGCCTTGCTCATCGATGTGCCAGTTCTTCAGGCTCAAAGTCTTTTCATACTTGAACCCGGTCGGCTCGCGCTCCTCGACAATCAGCGGCCCCACCAGCCCGCGACCGAGCTCTTCGCTGCTACTGACGTGCGGGTGATACCAATAGCTGCCAGCGTCCGGCACACGGAATTTGTAGTCGAAGTATTCGCCCGGCAACACCGGCAACTGCGAAACGTATGGCACGCCGTCCATCTCCAGCGGCAGGCGAATGCCGTGCCAGTGAATCGTGGTCGCGACCGGCAGATGATTGATAAAGCGCACCCGCAACCACTCGCCCTGACGCACACGCAACTCGGTACCCGGCGCCGACGGCCCGAACGCCCAGGCCTCAGTCTTGTGCCCCGGCACCAGCTCAACGTCCAGCGGCGCGGCGATCAGCTCATAGTCATGCCCCGCGTCGGCATCGGCCATCTTGCCCAACCAATAACGCGACGCGCCCCCCGCCCCCACGCCAACGACAACAAGACCGGCCAGGCCACCGAGGATTTGGCGACGGGTAAAGGACATGAACTCAACTACCTCACGTATTTGCGGCGGGCCAAGGCCCGCAAAAGGCGAATAAGATACACCTGCAACTGAGAAAGATTAAGTGAAGTGTTGTCACAGCCTTGCCCCGCAGTGCGCGACAAAGGGCGCCTCGCGGCACCCTTCTCGCCCAAGTTGTGGACCTGGCTTACTTTGCGGCGCTACTTGCCCACTGCGCCACAAATTCGGCGACCCGCTGTTCGATGCGGCTCTCGACGGTGCGCAAGCGCAAAAGGGGAATATCTGCCTTGCGCAATATGCTGTCTTTCAACGCGTCCCGATCAGCCTGCTGCGGCTTGTCATGCTCCCCACCATCGACCTCTATTACCCCCAACGGCTTTTTCCCGACTTTGTAATAGAGTACGAAATCGCAACTGGCCTGGTTGTTCATGAACTCCAGTTCTCGTGGCGTCAAACTCTGATTGGCTGTCGAGACCAACTGGATCAGTTTGACCTGCCCATGAAACATAATCCCCTGACACGTGTTCTGATCCAGCGCCTCACGCAGTATTTGCGCAACGATCTGTTCGGATTTGTATTCGGAATCTTCACGCCGCAGCTTGGCGTTGAGCCGTTCCAGCGATTTATCATACTGCGCGTAAAGCAGGTCGAAAGCCGATATCACGGGTGCGCGGAGGAGCTGCCCCTCTTCGGCGTAGTACTCCATGTAACGCACCAACGCCGCGATATCTCCGTTGTTTGTCGTGAACACGTCCTCCCCGGTGACCAGCGTGAAACGGTTTTTTGCTCGCGACACCGCCACATTGACCATGCGCGGATCGTCCACAAAATCCAGACGGTCCTGAGCGATGCGTTTCTTGTCCAGTACGGTAGAAAAGACAATCTCGTCGCACTCGCGGCCCTGAAACTTATGCACCGTGTCGTTGACGAAGTCACCCGGCAGTAATGTGCCCGAGAGGGTGGCCTGATCTCGGAAAGGTGCGATAAACCCTCTGCCATCCTCCCCGTGCCAAGCACTCTCGCCCTGCTCTTCAAGCACGGCCAGCAGCGAATCCAGTTCCCGTTGGTTGGTGTTGTCGCGCGTGTGGTTTCCTTTTGCGGTAACCAACAGTGACAAAGACTTTTCCCCGGAGTCCTGGGTCATAGGAACCAGCTGATTGTCATAAAACTGCTGATTGCAGAACTGAATGATTTTTGGGTGACACCGATAGTGCTCTTTCAAAAGAGTCATCGGTATTGATTCATTGAAAACACTGACGCACGAATCGAGCAGGCTGTACTTCTCGCAGTCGTAATGATCTTTGGGTGCGGCCACCGCCAGCTCTGTGGGAATATGTGCCAGCTGCTTTCTATCACCGACGATAATGAGATTCCTCGCGCAACTCAACGCCAGTATTCCGGGAACGATGTCCTGTTGCGAGGCCTCGTCGATGATGACGTAGTCCAGCAATGCTCCGCCTGGAAGCGAGTTGACGATCGAATGCGTACCGCTGGAAATGATTGGATAGCGCTTCACGAATCCATCGAAGTTGCGCTTGTAAGTGTTGGCATCGAAGGGTGCAGAATCCGGTACATGCTGATGAAGATACTGCTTGAGATACTTCATCGAACCGCTGGTCAGCTCTTCCAGCAGCACTTGGTAATCGCCCGCTTTCAACGCTTGCTGATGGGTGGACAGCAGCGCTTTTTTTTCCTGCAACGCCATGTCGTAGTAATGGAGTTGCAGGCCGTAAAAGATCGATTTGCGCTTTACCCAGTCATCGAAAGGCTTCATGCGCAGAATCTTGAAGTTGAACAGCATTTCGATCCTGTCCTTGACCCTGACGCGGTCGCCTCCAAGATGCGTCAGGTAAGCCATGAGATCCGTAGCCTTTTGCGCAGAGAGCTTATATCGGTCCAATCCGCCGAGAGCCTGCACGCCGTTGTCCTGCTGCCACTGCCGCAAATAGCTTCGCTCTAACTCCAGCTCAGCGATTTCAATCTGCAACTGCGCCACCGCGTTACGGGTATTCAGAAAACGCGTCAGCTGTTGCAACACGCCTTGGATGTGCTCTATCGAAGGCGCCGCTTCGGGAGCAGTCGAGGGCCGAGGGCAAGGGTTGGCAAAGAACGCCCTGCGGTTTTCTGTGCTGCCCAGCAAAGCGACGAGGTAGTCCAGCCCTGACTTGCCCAGCTTTTCACAGACATTCGCCACGGCCGCGTTGTTGTTCGACACCACCGCCACGGTTTCTCCACGTAGCAGAATATTGGCGATGATGTTCAGAATGGTCTGAGTCTTACCGGTGCCCGGAGGCCCTTCGATCAGACTGATCTGCGAGGTAAAGGCCTGTTCGACTGCTTTTAGCTGACTTTCATTGATACCAAAAGGAAAGATGAAAGGCCCTGATTGCTCCAGCCTTTGATTCTGCCCATTGCAATAAGCCTGCAATGCCGTGCCGGCGGATGAAGGAATGGCCTTCAACTGGCGCAGCACATTTTCAGCGATATCTTTGTCCGCCTGCTTCGCAGCCTTCTCGACGCGTCTGGTAGCTACAGAAAAGAAATAGTCGAACGTTGACTCATCTTTCATCGTGGTCGGCGCGACAAGTTCGATAGTGTCCATTCGCGACACATACTTTTTGGGATTGTCGGGATATTGAATCACGGCATATTTCTCGCCGTAGATTTCGGCTTTCGCTATGGAGCTGGCCGTCGAGCTACCCTTCTTGCGCAGAAGCTGATGTTCCACCTCTCGGGTAGGAACAACTTCGCAGTCTTCGATGGGACTGGAAAAATTCTTTCCTGAAGGAAAGTGGCAAGTCAGCGATACTCCACCGCGACCATCACTCTTCATTGTCCAGTCGCTGATCTGGCGGGTCTTATCGACACCTTTCACGTAGATGGAAACCATAAATCCCTTTCGCAGGCTCGTTTCAAGCCTGTACACGTCCATGTAGTAGAAATCCGGATCTAGCGATCCGACGAATTTGACATTAGAGTGACATCATCACCCATACCCACACCAACTTCCAGTCGGCGCGCCGTACGCGTGACTTCAACTTGCAACTTTGAAACGCTTCCCGCAGATGCAACAAGGGCGCCTCGCGGCGCCCTTGTTATTCAGCTTATTCCCACTCAATCGTCGCCGGCGGCTTACTCGACACGTCATACGTAACGCGCGAAATGCCTTCGATTTCATTGATGATGCGGCCGCTGACAGTTTCCAGCAGTTCGTAAGGCAGGTGGGCCCAACGCGCGGTCATGAAGTCGATGGTTTCCACGGCACGCAGGGCCACGACCCAGGCGTAACGACGGCCATCGCCTACAACACCAACCGATTTAACTGGCTGGAACACCACGAACGCCTGGCTGACTTTGTGGTACCAGTCGGCCTTGCGCAGCTCTTCGATGAAGATGTGGTCGGCACGACGCAGCAGGTCGGCGTATTCCTTCTTCACTTCACCGAGGATGCGCACACCCAGGCCCGGGCCCGGGAACGGGTGACGGTAGACCATGTCGTACGGCAGGCCGAGTTCCAGGCCCAGACGACGCACTTCGTCCTTGAACAGTTCGCGCAGTGGCTCGACCAGTTTCAGGTTCATCTCTTCCGGCAGGCCGCCCACGTTGTGGTGCGACTTGATCACGTGCGCCTTGCCGCTTTTGGCGCCAGCCGACTCGATCACGTCCGGGTAGATGGTGCCCTGTGCGAGGTACTTGATGTTGTCCAGTTTGTTCGACTGGGCATCGAATACGTCGATGAAGGTACGACCGATGATCTTGCGCTTCTTCTCTGGGTCGGACTCGCCGGCCAGATTGTTCAGGAACTGCTCTTCAGCGTTGGCGCGGATCACCTTGACGCCCATGTTCTCGGCGAACATGGCCATCACTTGCTCGCCTTCGTGCAGACGCAGCAGGCCGTTGTCAACGAACACGCAGGTCAGCTGATCGCCAATCGCTTTGTGCAGCAGCGCGGCAACCACCGAGGAATCGACACCGCCGGACAGACCCAGCAACACGTTGTCGGTACCGACCTGTGCACGAACCTGAGCGATAGCGTCTTCGGCAATCTTCGACGGCGTCCACAGGGCTTCGCAGCCGCAGATGTCGAGGATGAAGCGCGACAGGATGCGACCGCCCTGTTTGGTGTGGGTCACTTCCGGGTGGAACTGCACGCCGTAGTAGCCGCGTTCGTCGTTGAACATACCGGCAATCGGGCAGCTCGGGGTGCTGGCGAGGATGTGGAAGTCTTCCGGCATCTTGGTGACTTTGTCACCGTGGCTCATCCACACGTCGAGGCCGAACAGGCCGTCGGCGTCGATGTGGTCTTCGATGCCGTCGAGCAGACGGCTCTTGCCGACCACGTCAACGCGGGCATAACCGAACTCACGCAGCTCGGAACCTTCAACCTTGCCGCCCAGTTGCTCGGCCATGGTCTGCATGCCGTAGCAGATACCGAAAACCGGGACGCCGAGGTCGAACACCGCTTGCGGGCAACGCGGGCTGTTGGCTTCGTGTACGGACTCGGGGCCGCCGGCGAGGATCACGCCTTTTGGTGCGAATTCGCGAATGGCATCCTCGTCCATGTCGAACGGATGCAGTTCGCAGTACACACCGATCTCACGCACGCGGCGGGCGATCAGTTGGGTGTATTGCGAACCGAAGTCGAGGATCAGGATGCGGTGAGCGTGAATATCGAGGGCCATGATTCAGTCTCGTCTAGTCAATCAGTAACAGTCGTGATTCAGAAACAACTCGGGGCTGAATAACACAGCCCCGGTTGCTTAACGATTTGCTGGAAGGCTCAACCTACGCGGTAGTTTGGCGCTTCTTTGGTGATCTGCACGTCGTGAACGTGGGATTCGGCCATACCGGCGCCGGTGATCCGCACGAACTCAGGCTTGGTGCGCATTTCTTCGATGTCGGCACTGCCGGTGTAACCCATCGAGGAACGCAGGCCGCCCATCAGTTGGTGGATGATCGCGCTCAGGGTGCCTTTGTACGGCACACGGCCTTCGATGCCTTCCGGAACGAGTTTCTCGGCACCAGCCGAGGAGTCCTGGAAGTAACGGTCGGAAGAGCCTTGAGCCTGGGACATGGCGCCCAGCGAACCCATGCCGCGATAAGCCTTGTACGAACGACCCTGGAACAGTTCGATCTCGCCCGGCGCTTCTTCAGTACCGGCGAACATCGAGCCCATCATCACGCAGGAAGCACCGGCAACGATGGCCTTGGACAGGTCACCGGAGAAACGGATGCCGCCGTCGGCGATCAACGGCACGCCAGTGCCTTCAAGGGCAGCGGCGACGTTGGCGATGGCACTGATTTGCGGGACGCCGACACCGGCGACGATACGCGTGGTGCAGATCGAGCCAGGGCCGATACCGACCTTGACTGCGTCGGCGCCCGCTTCGGCCAGAGCCTTGGCAGCTGCGCCGGTGGCGATGTTGCCGCCGATCACTTGCACTTCAGGGAAATTCTGTTTGACCCAGCGCACGCGGTCGATCACGCCTTTGGAGTGACCGTGCGCGGTGTCGACCACCACCACGTCCACACCGGCATTGACCAGAGCAGCGACGCGGTCACCGGTGTCTTTACCGGTGCCAACCGCAGCGCCAACGCGCAGACGACCTTGATCGTCCTTGCTGGCCAGCGGGTAAGCCTTGGCTTTTTCGATGTCGTTGACGGTCATCATGCCTTTAAGGGCGAATTTGTCATCGACGATCAGCACGCGCTCGATGCGGTGCTTGTGCAGCAGTTCGCGTGCTTCGTCCTTGCTCGCGCCTTCCTTGATCGTGACCAGACGCTCTTTGGGCGTCATCACTTCACGGACAGTCGCTTCCAGACGGCTTTCGAAACGTACGTCACGGGAAGTGACGATGCCGACCAGGTCGCCATCGTGCAGTACCGGAACGCCGGAAATGTTGTGCATGCGGGTCAGTTCGAACAGGTCACGCACCGTGGCATCTGCCTCGATGGTAATCGGATCCTTGACCACACCGGCTTCGAACTTCTTGACCTTGCGCACTTCGGCAGCTTGCTGCTCGATGGTCATGTTCTTGTGGATAATGCCGATGCCACCTTCCTGAGCCATGGCAATTGCCAGACGGGCTTCAGTAACGGTGTCCATGGCGGCAGAAACCAGAGGAATGTTCAGTTCGATGCCACGGGTAAGACGGGTCTTGAGACTGACTTCGTTAGGAAGCACCTCGGAATAACCAGGCACTAAAAGAATGTCGTCGAAGGTCAGAGCTTCTTGGCTGATACGCAGCATCGCGGGGGCTCCCGAGCGGGAAAATGGAAGCGCGCCATTATACTCAGACACCCCTGCATGCTCAATGTAAAACTTGTCTTATATCAATGTTGCTGATGTACGGGAAAATCCGCACCTACAGCTCGACTTTGACCCAGCTGACAGGTTGATCCAGCCAATCGGCGAATTCGTCGATAAAGCTTTGCTTGAACCCCGCCTCCAGCCAGTTGTTGAAGATGAAACCGAGGTTGGAAAATCCGCATTCCTGCAAGAACAGAAAGCCGTTGATGTCGTCTTCATGCCCGCATTCCGGGCAGGTGAAGTTGTCGGTACGCGCCGGCATCCACTCTTCGAGGCTCTCGAACAGCGCCTCTCCGATTTCCTGACGGCATTCGGCGCAACCGGCTTCGCCGAGGAAACCCTTGGCCGGGGTGAAGATGCAGCGCTTGGTGACGATCTCCAGTCCATTGATCGGTTCGCCGAACGGCAGCGCCTGGGGATGCAGTACTACCGCGCGTGCACCGTCGGCGATAGCGTAGGCCATGCGGTTGCCGGTGCGTCCGCAGGTGCTCAACTCTTCCTTGATGATGTTCTTGCGCACCAGCCAGCGCACGATCGCTCGCGCTCGGGGTTCGTGCACCGGCAGGTTGGATATTTTCGGGACGATGATGCTTTGCGAGTTCATGGACAGTCCTGCGGTGTGGCTTCTGACGTCTTCGCTGGCAAGCCAGCTCCCACAGGATCTGCGCGAACCCTGTGGGAGCTGCGGGGCGACGACTCGACTTGCCAGCGAAGAGGCCCTAAAGGCCGGCAGCATAATCCCTGACGAAATCCGGTCAAGCACTCAAATAGCGGCCGATCAACGCAAGCCCGCTGGCCAGCACCAGCCAGGTCACCAGCCGTACAAAGGCTTCGCGCGACAGACGCATGGTCAGCCTTCGCCCAATCCACAACCCGAATGCCATGGCCGGCAGCAAACACAGCGCGAGCACTAACAAGGGTAGCTCGGCATACACACCCGCGACGGCAAACAGGCTCAAACGCACCACCGTGCTGCAACTGATCAGCGCACTTTGCGTCGCCCGAGCGGCCTCTTTCGGCAGACGACTGTTGAGGTAGATCGCATATAGAAAGCCGCCACTGCCGAACAACGCTCCAAACAGTCCACCGACCGTGCCCATCGGCACTGCCCACGCAGCGGACAACTGCGCAGGCCGCGCTTTGACCCACAAGCTGTAAACCGCATACGCGCTGATAAACAGCCCCATCAGAAGCAACAGCAAATCCGATTTGAGATTGAGCAGAAAAATCACCCCCAGCGTGCAGCCCACCGCCATGCACGGCAGCAGCCGCAGCAACTCGGGTTTCGCCACATCGCGTCGCGAAGGCAGCAGATTGCCGAACGCCGCGACAAAGTCCAGCAAAACCAGCAACGGCACGATCTTCGACAGCGGCATGAACAGGATCAGAATCGGCCCCGCGATCAGCGCTGTGCCGAACCCGGCGATGCCAAACACGATGTAGGCCAAGGCTATGCCTGCCCCGATGACCAGCCAGTCCAACGTGCCAAAATTCCATTGACCGAACAAATCAATCAACATTTGTACTCATCCCTGTAGGAGCCGCCGTGCATTGATCGAGAGAATGCCATTAAACTGCGGCCCATGATTAAAGATCCCTTTGCAAGACTTGGACTGGACCGTGAAGTCCTGACCGTCAGCCAGCTCAACGGCCGCGCGCGGGTGTTGCTCGAAGACGTGTTCAGCAATATCTGGGTCGAAGGCGAAATCTCCAACCTCGCCCGCCCGGCGTCCGGCCACATCTATTTCACGCTCAAGGACAGTGGCGCGCAGGTGCGTTGCGCGCTGTTCCGGCAGAACGCTGCGCGGGTGCGTCAGGCATTGCGCGATGGCTTGGCGGTAAAAGTGCGGGGCAAGGTCTCGCTGTTCGAAGGACGCGGCGACTATCAGCTGATCCTCGACACCGTGGAGCCGGCCGGCGACGGCGCGTTGCGACTGGCCTTCGATGCTTTGAAGGAAAAGCTCAGTGCCGAAGGATTGTTCAGTGCTGAGCGCAAAGTGCCGCTGCCGGCGCATCCGCAACGCATCGGGATTATCAGCTCGCCAACCGGCGCGGTGATTCGCGACATCATCAGCGTGTTCCGTCGGCGTGCGCCGCAAGTGCAACTGACGTTGATCCCGACCGCCGTGCAGGGCCGCGAAGCCACCGCGCAGATCGTCCGCGCACTGAAACTGGCCGATGCACGCGGTTTCGACGCACTGATTCTGGCGCGTGGCGGCGGTTCGCTGGAAGACCTCTGGTGCTTCAACGAAGAAGCCGTGGCTCGCGCAGTTGATGCATGCGTGACGCCGATTGTCAGCGCGGTCGGGCATGAAACCGATGTTTCGATCAGCGATTTCGTGGCCGACGTGCGCGCACCGACGCCATCGGCCGCTGCCGAACTGCTCGCACCCGATTCCAGCCACTTGATCCGCCAGGTCGAAAGCCTGCATCGGCGTCTGGTGATGCGCATGCGTGACCGCTTGGTGCGCGATCGCATGCGTCTGGAAAGCATGGCCCGCCGTTTGCGCCATCCCGGCGAACGTCTGCGCCAACAGGCACAGCGCCTGGATGATCTGGACATGCGTATGCGCCGGGCTTTCGAGCGCCAACTCAATACCCGCCGCGAACGCTTGATCCGCTTGGAAACCCGCCTCGCCGGGCAACATCCGGGACGCCAACTGGCGATGTTGCGCCAGCGTCTGGACAGCCTGGCTGAGCGTTTGCCACGGGCCATTCGCGAAGGCCTGAAAAGTCGTCGTCTGCAATTGCAGAGTCAGATGCAGACGCTGCATGTGGTCAGCCCGCTGGCGACTCTCGGTCGGGGTTACAGCATTCTGCTCGATGAGCGCGGCAACGCAATTCGCAACGCCGCGCAGACCCACACCGGTCAGCGCCTGAAAGCCAGACTCGGCGAAGGCGAACTGCAAGTGCGGGTCGAAGACAATCACCTGACGCCTGTCACCCTCTCTTTACTGGACTGATCCATGCCGCGTTTTCTCGCTCCGCTGCTGTTGCTGTGCCTGACCTTCAACGCCCACGCCGACAGTTACATCACTCGGTTGCTGAACAAACCGGTGCCGGGCGGAGTGGCTGTCGTCGATCTGGGCGCCGCCGCGCAAGCGCCGAAAGCCACCTATCAAGGCAAACCGGTGCTGGTGGTCAGGGAACAGAACAACTGGCTGGCGATTGTCGGGGTGCCGCTGACGGTCAAACCCGGCACCCAGCAAATCGCCAGTGCGGGGCGCAATCTGAGCTTCACCCTGGGTAACAAGAAATACCCGGAACAGCACATCACGCTGAAGAACACCCAGCAGGTCAATCCGAACCCGGCCAATCTGAAGCGCATCGAAGGTGAACTGGCGGAGCAGATCAAGGCTTATCGCAGCTTCAGCCCGAACACGCCAAGCAATCTGTTGCTGGACAAACCGGTCAACGGCCCGCTGTCGAGCAAGTTCGGTGTGCGCCGTTTCTTCAATGGCGAAGAACGCAATCCGCACTCAGGTCTGGACTTCGCAGTGCCGGCCGGCACGCCGATCAAGACCCCGGCGGCGGGTAAGGTGATTTTGATCGGCAACTACTTCTTCAATGGCAACACGGTGTTTGTCGATCACGGTCAGGGTTTTATCAGCATGTTCTGTCACATGTCGAAGATCGACGTGAAGGACGGCCAGCAACTGGCGCGTGGTGCGGTAGTTGGCAAGGTGGGGGCGACCGGGCGCGCGACGGGGCCGCACATGCACTGGAACATCAGCCTGAATGATGCGCGGGTTGATCCGGCGATTTTCATTGGTGCATTCCCACCCTGATTTATCGCTGGGGCGGATGGCGCCATCGCTGGCAAGCCCGCGATGGCTGACTTACTGCCAGCAAAAATCCGCAGACATACTCCAAATTTCAATTGCGCCCCAATCTAACCTCACGCAAAAATCAACAAGATCCGCCGCATTAAGCACAATAAAATCGCGCAAAAAACCGCTTTTCAGGTATTCCTCTCAATTTTTTTCGACTGCTTGCCATCCTTTCCCCTCGCGGTTAGGGTTGAAGGCATGAAAACCTCTCACACCCTCATTCAGCTTCGCCAGCACCGCAGCCTGTGCCTCGTCAGCGCACGACTGCCGGGCTGAATCGCTGCGCCTCGCCCGACACGTTTTTCCCAAACATTGGTTACACCGGCAGGCCGCCTCTTTTCGGCCCAGACAATAAGGAATTTCCCGATGAGCATGCTCAAAGATCCGTCTTCGAAATACCGCGCGTTTCCCGTGATCAACCTGCCGGACCGCACCTGGCCTTCGAAGACCATCGTCTCCGCGCCGATCTGGTGCAGCTCTGACTTGCGCGACGGCAATCAGTCGCTGATCGAGCCGATGGACGCGGTGAAGAAGCTGCGCTTCTGGAAAACCCTGGTGCAGGTCGGCGTAAAGGAAATCGAGGCGTCGTTCCCGGCCGCTTCGCAGACCGATTTCGACTTCGTGCGTACCCTGATTGAAGACGGCCACATCCCGGACGACACCACCATTCAGGTGTTGACCCAGGGTCGTGAAGACTTGATCGAGCGCACCTTCGAATCCTTGCGCGGCGCCAAGAAAGCCATCGTGCACTTGTACAACGCGACCTCGCCGTCGTTCCGCCGCATCGTCTTCAACCAAGACAAGGACGGGATCAAGGCGATCGCCGTCAACGCGGCCAAGCTGTTCGTCAAATACGCAGCCATGCAGCCGAATACCGAGTGGACCTTCGAATATTCGCCGGAAACCTTCAGCGCCACCGAGCTGGAATTCGCCAAGGAAGTCTGTGACGCGGTGATCGAGGTCTGGAACCCGTCGCCTCAGCACAAGATGATCCTCAACTTGCCAGCGACCGTTGAGTGCGCGACCCCGAACATCTATGCCGACCAGATCGAGTGGTTCGGTCGCAACATCAACCGTCGTGACAGCGTGATCATCAGCCTGCACACCCACAACGACCGTGGCACTGGCGTGGCCGCCACCGAGTTGGGTCTGATGGCTGGCGCTGACCGTGTCGAAGGTTGCCTGTTCGGCAACGGCGAGCGTACCGGTAACGTCGATCTGGTCACCGTGGCATTGAACATGTACACCCAGGGCCTTGACCCTCAGCTGGACTTCTCCGACATCGACGGCGTGCGCAAAGTCGTCGAAGAGTGCAACCAGATTCAGGTGCACCCGCGTCACCCATACGTTGGCGACCTGGTGCACACCGCGTTCTCCGGTTCGCACCAGGATGCAATCCGCAAAGGCTTCTCGCAGCAGAAACCGGACACGTTGTGGGAAGTGCCGTACTTGCCGATCGACCCGGCCGACATCGGCCGCAGCTACGAGGCGGTGATCCGCGTCAATAGCCAGTCGGGTAAGGGCGGCATCGCCTACTTGCTGGAGCAGGAATACGGCATCAGCCTGCCGCGCCGGATGCAGATCGAGTTTAGCCAGGTGGTGCAGGCCGAAACCGACCGCGTTGGCCTGGAGATGACCGCACCGCAGATCTACGCGTTGTTGCAGCGTGAATATTTGCAAGCCAACACCCCATACGCGCTGGTCAGCCACCGCCTGCGGGAAGAGAACGGCAACAGCAACGTCGAAGTCGAAGTGGCGAGCCAGGGTCAGGGCGAAACCAATCTGCACTGGCGCGGCAAGGGCAACGGTGCGCTGGAAGCACTGGTGGCCGGCCTGCCGATTCCGGTGGAAATCATGGACTACAACG
The DNA here is from genome assembly GCF_048822895.1 of Pseudomonas sp. P4795. NCBI lineage: Bacteria > Pseudomonadati > Pseudomonadota > Gammaproteobacteria > Pseudomonadales > Pseudomonadaceae > Pseudomonas > Pseudomonas sp. P4795. Next base: position 802,875 of record NZ_JBMFBT010000002.1, read on the forward strand.
AACACGCGATCGGCGCGGGCACCAACGCCAAAGCGGCGGCCTACATCGAATTGCGTGTGAACGGTGAACGTGCGGTACACGGCGTGGGCATTGATGAAAACATCACCACCGCCAGCTTCAAGGCCCTGTTCAGCGCGCTGAACCGCTCGCTGAGCCAGCCGGAAGCGAAAGCGGCGTAACGCTTTGCTGAAACGCAAAAGGCCCCGGAGTGTGAACTTCGGGGCCTTTTTTTTCCTGATGGTTTTATGCTGAGTTTGATGGCCCCATCGCGGGCAAGCCCGCTCCCACAGTGGTCAAGGTGCACATGCAATTGCAGGTGCACCAAAAATCCCTGTGGGAGCGGGCTTGCCCGCGATGGGGCCCGCGCAGCCGCCGCAGAAACTCAGATGAATTCGAAAGTGTCGGCATCCAGATTGGCCGGGAAGCGCTCGCGGTACGCCGCCAGTGACGCTGCTTCCAGAACCACTTTGAACACCCCGTCCGCCTCCCCCGCCGCGAGCAATGTCTCGCCCTGGAAATCCAGCACCTGACTGTCACCGGTGTAAGCGAAGCCCTTGCCATCGGTGCCGACGCGATTGACCGCCGCCACATAGCAGAGATTTTCGATGGCCCGTGCCGGCAGCAGACGATTCCAGTGCAGTCGCCGCGCGCCCGGCCAGTTGGCGGTGTACAGCAACAGATCAGTATCCTGCGCGTCGCGGCTCCACACCGGAAACCGCAGGTCGTAGCAGATCAGCGGACGTACACGCCAGCCCTTGAGTTCGAACTGCACCTGACGCTCGCCGGGGGTGTAGTGATTGTGCTCGCCGGCCATGCGGAACAGGTGACGCTTGTCGTAGTGCAGCACCTCGCCGTCCGGTCGCGCCCACAGCAAGCGATTGCGATGACTGCCGTCAGCCGCCTGAATGATCACGCTGCCGGTGATGACCGCATCAAGCTTCGCTGCTTGAGCGCGCAGCCACTTGCTGGTCGGGCCGTTGACCGCTTCGGCGAGGGTCTCGGACTCCATGGAGAATCCGGTGGTGAACATTTCCGGCAGGATGATCAGATCCGATCCACGCGCCTGCTCCAGCAACAGCTCGAAATGCTCGAGGTTGGCCTGGCGATCGTGCCAAGCCAGGGTGGTCTGGATCAGCGCCAGATTGAGATCCGGCAGAGCACTCAGATCGCGCATAGTTTGGCCGCCGCTTCACGCAACGTCTCCTCGCGTTTGGCAAAGCACAGCCGAATCAAGCGCTGGCCTTCAGGCGGGGTCTGGTAGAACACCGACACCGGAATACTCGCCACGCCGTGCTCGAGGGTCATCCAGGTGGCCATTTCAACATCGTTCAGATCCGGGCGAATTTGCGAGTAATCGACCAACTGAAAATAGGTGCCGGCCACGCGACTGAAAGTGAAACGCGACGGCGTCAGCAGATCGCAGAACAGATCGCGCTTGGCCTGATAGAAACCTGGCAGCTCTTCGACGTGTTCAGGGTGCTCGGCCATGTAATCGGCCAACGCATATTGCAGCGGGGTCACGCCGCAGAAGCTCACGTATTGATGCACCTTGCGCAGTTCCTCGGTGAGGGCCGGGGGCGCGACGACGTAGCCGGTTTTCCAGCCTGTGACGTGATAGGTCTTGCCGAACGAGCTGACCACGAATGCGCGTTGATACAGCTCCTCGTGAGCAAGCACGCTGACATGCGGCACGCCGTCGAACACCAAGTGTTCATAGACTTCATCGCTGAGCACGTAGATGTCGCGATCACGGATCAACACGGCCAGTTGATCCAGCTCCGCGCGACTGATCAATGCGCCGCTCGGGTTGTGCGGGGTGTTGAGGACGATCATCCGTGTGCGCGGAGTGAGTGCGGCGCTGAGTTTGTCGAAGTCGATGGAGAAGTCTTTCAACCCGAGTTGCAGATGCACACAGCGTCCACCGGCCAGTTCGACCGCCGGTTCGTAACTGTCGTAACACGGGTCGAAGATGATCACTTCGTCGCCGCTGTTGATCACGGCCTGAATCGCACAGAAGATCGCCTGAGTCGCGCCGGGGGTAACCGTCACTTCATGCTCGGCATCGACGTTGACGCCATAGCTGCGGGCAATCTTCGCCGCGATCTGCTGACGCAGCGCAGGCAAGCCAGTCATCGGCGAATACTGGTTATGGCCGCTGGCAATGTGCCGACCAACCGCATCGCGCAACGATTGCGGACCATCGAAATCGGGGAATCCCTGGGACAGATTGATCGCGCCGGTCTGCGCCGCGAGCTGGGACATCTGGGTGAAGATGGTGATGCCGACATTCGGCAGCTTACTGGTGATCATCGGGGTTCCCTGCTCTGCACCCGGCTCTGACGACGGCGCGGGAGAGCCCGAGGATAGCCCATCCGGCGGTCATAAAAAAAGTGATCCGCGCAAGCCGAACGCTTCAAGCCACTCACTTTAATCTCAGGGTTAACCCATGATTTCAGACCAACGGCATGCCTACCCCCCGATCACCTGTAAGTTCTGACAGTTGTCGATTTGGTCACCGGGGTTTTCACTAAGCGAACGAAAATCAGAGAGTAAGACCATGACACACTTGCGCGCAGGCGACCTCGATCCGGAGTTTGGCAATGACGGCATAAAACCACTGGAGCCACACGGAGACTTCTATAAGTGCCACAGTTTGAGCGCTTCAGGTGAAGGACTGTTCGTTGCCGGCGGCAATCAAGGACCATCCGGTACATACACGAACTTCGTATTGATCAAACTGGATCAGCAGGGAGAGCGTGTGAAAGAATTCGCTTCGAATGGTGTCGCGGAAGGTCGATTTACCTCTGACGCAAGCCTTTCGTCTCTTGGGCTAAAGGTATTTACCCTCGATAATTCCAACATCCTCCTACTGGGTCAATTCACCAATGGAACAGGTGCACATTTACCCGGCACCGCATTGTTTTCCGCTACAGGTCAGCTCGACCTCTCGTACGGCACCCTGGGAACACATGTTGTCCACACGTCGTTAATCCCCGAGTACGGAGGTATAGGCGGTACGGTCATCGACGGTTGCAGGCAAGCCGACGATGCATTGGTGACAATAAATACGCACACAGCCCCTGATCGGACCACGACATTAATCGTGAAAACCAACCCGAACGGAACGCCTGCCAACGAATTTAACGACGGCCTGGGCTATGTCGACGCGGAACAACGGGGCGGGGAGGTCACGTTGTTGAACGCCGTCGCGACGGACGAAAAAGATGCAATTCTGGTCTGCGGCTCCACCACAGATGTTCGCAACATCAAGACGGGCATAATTCGGCGCCTTGATCCAAATGGTAGAGATGACAATAGCTTTGCCAACAAAGGAGAGTTACGAAGTACCGCATGGAACTTCGATTTTCTACAGGTCTGTTCAGATCGGATTATTTGTTGCGGTTCCACCACGTCAGACGAAGCACTCATCCTGCAACTCGATCCGTACGGAAATCCGCTGCACGCGCCGAGCATCACACCTGCTGGAGTGAGTACCCGATGGATCAAAACTGCCTAGCACGAAAATAAAATTCTCGCACTGGGCGAGCAGAAAACTGCTTTTGGTGTAACAACTGTGGTTGCTCGCTTCGACGAACGCGGAATTCCTGACCCGACCTTTGGCGGAGATCAGCAGGGCTGGGTTGCTTTGCATTTCCAAGGTGAAGACGGAAACCCCACAGATATAGTGGTGGACTCAGGAGGGAGGATTGTCGTGCTGGCGACAAACGAAAGTCTGGTCGGGACACGCACCGCTTATCTGGCCCGCCTTCTGAACTGAGCAGCGCATAAGAAAAGGCGCCGAATGGCGCCCTTCTTATCGATTGATCAGCGGTTTTCGCCGCGCTCGATCACTTCTTGTCGCGGCGTTTTTTGTCGGCTTTCTTGTGGTGCGACATCATCCGACGCTTGCGGTTGACCTGACGGTCGGTCAGCGAGTTCTTGTTGCCTTCGAACGGGTTTTCGCCGCCCTTGAACTCGATGCGGATCGGCGTACCGACCAGCTTCAGCACACGACGGTAAGTGTTCTCCAGATAGCGCACATACGATTTCGGCACTTTCTCGATCTGGTTACCGTGGATCACGATGATCGGCGGGTTGGCACCACCCAAGTGTGCATAGCGCAGCTTGATCCGGCGATTGTTGACCATCGGCGGTGCGTGCTCGCCAACCGCGTCTTCCAGAATCTGGGTCAGACGGTTGGTCGGCCAGCGGGTGACCGCCGACTTGAACGAGTTCTGCACCGAAGCGTAGAGGTTGCCCACGCCGGTACCGTGCAGTGCCGAGATGAAGTGGATGTCGGCGAACTCGACGAAGAACAGACGACGCTGCAGCTCGATCTTGACGAAATCGCGCTCGCTCGGCGTCATGCCGTCCCACTTGTTGATCGCGATCACCAGTGCACGACCTGCTTCAAGGGCAAAGCCCAGCAGGTTGAGGTCGTGATCGACCACGCCTTCGCGCGCGTCCATCACGAAGATCACCACGTTGGCGTCTTTGATCGCTTGCAGGGTTTTCACCACGGAGAACTTTTCAACTTCTTCGTGGATCTTGCCGCGCTTGCGCACACCAGCCGTGTCGATCAGCGTGTACTTTTCTTCGTTACGCTCGAACGGGATGTAGATACTGTCGCGCGTCGTGCCGGGTTGGTCGTAGACGATTACCCGGTCTTCGCCGAGCATGCGGTTGACCAGCGTCGACTTGCCGACGTTCGGCCGGCCGATGATGGCGATCTTGATCCCGTCTTTTTCGCTCGGGCCAGGAATGCGCTTGGCTTCCTCGCCTTCAGCAACGATCTCTTCTTCGCCGTCTTCCGGCTCTTCTTCGTCTCTCGGGAAGTCGCCCAGGGCGATTTCCAGCATCTGGGTGATGCCACGGCCGTGAGCACCGGCGATCGGAATCGCGTGGCCCATGCCCAACGGAGCAAATTCAGCGCGGGCCATTTCCGGGTCGATGTTGTCGACCTTGTTGGCAACCACGTAGGAACGCTTGTTACGTTTGCGCAAGTGTTCGGCGATCATCTGGTCGGCGGCGGTGAAGCCGGCCTTGGCATCTACCAGGAACAGAACAACATCCGCTTCTTCAATGGCCAGCAGCGACTGCTCGGCCATTTTTTCGTCCATACCGTGCTCGTCACCGGAAATACCACCGGTGTCGACCAGAATGTAGGAACGCCCTTGCCACTTGGCCTCACCGTACTGGCGATCACGGGTCAGACCGGACAAGTCGCCGACGATGGCGTCGCGAGTCCTGGTCAGGCGGTTGAACAAGGTGGACTTGCCGACGTTCGGTCGGCCCACCAGGGCGATTACGGGAACCATGCGGCTCTCCACTTCGTTATTTCAGAAAATACAAAAGCCGCTGCGAGGCAGCGGCTGGTGCTCGGGGCAACGCCTGAGGGCGCTGCACGCCTTGCAGAGCAAGGCCGCCTGGGGTGTTAACCCCAAGCATAGTTGTTACTTGATGGTCAGGGCTTCCAGTTTGCCACTGTTGCCATAAACATAAATCGTGTCACCCACCACCAGCGGACGGGCACGCAGGCCGTCGCTGTCGATGCGCTCACGGCCGACGAAACGACCGTCAACCTGGCTCAGCAGATGCAGATAACCTTCCAGGTCACCGACTGCAACATAGCTGGAGAACACTTCCGGAGCCGACAGTTGACGACGGGCCAGCGAATCGTTGCTCCACAGTGCAGTGGTAGAACGCTCGTCGACGCCTTCAACAGTGCCCGAAGACAGGCTCACGTAGACGTTGCCGAAACCTTGGGCAACACCGGCGTAGCTCGACGCATCGCGCTGCCAGAGTTGACGGCCGCTTTCCAGATCCAGTGCCGCAACGCGACCCTGGTAGCTGGCAACGTACAGGGTACCGCCGGACAGCAGCAGACCGCCGTCGATATCGACCACGCGCTCCAGCTCCGAACGACCTTGTGGAATCGCGACCCGTTGTTCCCACACCGGCACGCCGTTGGAAATATCGAGGGCGACCACTTTACCGGTCGACAGGCCAGCCACCGCGAGGCGGTTGGTGACGATCGGTGCGCTGGTGCCGCGCAAGGTCAGAACGGCCGGAGTGCTGTCATACACCCAACGCTGATTACCGGTGGAGGCATCCAGACCGATCAGACGATCGTCCTGAGTCTGCACGACCACTACGTCACCGTTGTTGGCCGGTGGCGCGAGGACTTCACTGTTGACGCGAGCGCGCCACTTTTCTTCACCGTTGATGGCGTCGAGGGCGATCACATCACCGCGCAGCGTGCCGACCATGACCAGACCGTAACCCACGCCAACGGCGCCGGAGACAGGCAAATCAAGATCCTGCTTCCACTTAACATCGCCGTTGCCACGATCCAGGCCCATCACCACGCCGGTTACATCGGCGGCGTAGATGGTGTCACCGTCAATCGCCGGCACCAGCATGTTGTAAGTCTCGCCCTGACCGTCACCGATCGAACGACTCCACTGCTTGTGCAGAACCACTTCTTCTTTAAAGTCGGTCAGTTCAGCCGGTGGCAATTCTTTTTTGCTGTTGCTGCTGCAACCCGCGGCCAGAATGGCCAGAGCCAGCAATGCTGCATGCTTCCAACGGATCACGTCACGCATCCCCTTTGGCCAGATCGTCCAGCTTGATTTGAAGGCCACCGACCGCCGCTTCATCCGACAGTGCCGCCTTGGCTTTTTGATACGCCGTGTTCGCTTCGTCGGTACGACCCAACTGCACCAGCAGGTCGCCCTTGAGTTCTTCACGAGTGGCCAGGAACGACTTGTCGGCATCGCCTTCAAGCAGTTTCAGACCTTCATCAGCCTTGTTCTGTGCACCCAGCACCTGCGCCAGACGCTGACGGGCGATTTCGCCCAGCGCCGGGTTGGCCGGTTTGGCGACGATGGCCTTGAGCTCGGTGGCTGCGTCGTCCAGCTTGCCGCTGTCGACCGCTACTTTCGCCACGAACAGGCTACCGTACTGCGCGTAAGCGCTGCCGGCGTATTCGCTGTTGAGCTTGCCGGCCAGATCCGCAACGCGCGCGGCGTCAGGCTTGCCATCCGGGGTCAGCGTGGTTTCCAGCAGTTGCTGATAGAGCACCGAGGCGCCTTGCGACTGGTTGCCCTGATATTTGTGATAAGCCTGCCAGCCGAACACGATGACCAGCGCCAACAGGCCGCCAGTGACCAGAGGTTTGCCGTTGCGTGTCCACCAGTCCTTCAAATCCGCCAACTGTTCGTCTTCGGTACTCGACACCCCAATACTCCTTAATCGCTAAATCGGCTGTTTGACAGCTTCAACCCTGCACGACGCAGGTGGCCAGGTGAGCGGCAAGCGCATCCCAGGCAATGCTTTGTTGTTCGCCCTGGCCACGCAGGGGTTTGAAACCTACCACTTGCTGGGCCATCTCGTCGTCACCGAGGATCAGTGCGTACAGCGCACCGCTCTTGTCGGCTTTCTTGAATTGGCTTTTGAAGCTGCCAGCGCCGGCATTGACTTGCAGGCGCAGGTGGGGCAATTGATCGCGTACACGTTCAGCCAAGGCCAGACCGGCCAGCTCTGCTTCTTCCCCGAAGGCGCAGAGGTAGACGTCGACCTGACGGGCGATCTCTTCCGGGATCTGCTCGAGAGTTTCCAGCAGCAGCACCAGACGCTCGATGCCCATGGCGAAACCGACGCCCGGGGTTGGCTTGCCGCCCATTTGCTCGACCAGACCGTCGTAACGGCCGCCGGCGCACACAGTGCCCTGGGCGCCGAGCTTGTCGGTGACCCATTCGAATACGGTTTTGCTGTAGTAATCGAGACCGCGTACCAGTTTCGGGTTGAGTACGTAAGGAATGCCGATGGCATCCAGACGCGCTTTCAAGCCTTCAAAATGGGCACGGGATTCGTCATCCAGGTAGTCGGCCATTTTCGGCGCATCAACCAGCACCGCTTGGGTGTCGACGTTTTTGGTGTCGAGCACGCGCAGCGGGTTGGATTTGAGACGACGCTGGCTGTCTTCATCCAGTTTGTCGTGGTGCGCCGAGAGATACTCGACCAGCGCATCGCGATAACGGGCACGGGATTCACTGGTTCCGAGGCTGTTCAGCTCGAGCTTGACCGCATCGCGGATGCCCAGCTCGCCCCACAGGCGCCAGGTCATCACGATCAGTTCGGCGTCGATATCCGGGCCGTCAAGGTTGAAGACTTCCAGACCGATCTGGTGAAACTGACGATAACGACCTTTCTGCGGACGTTCGTGACGGAACATCGGGCCGATGTACCAGAGCTTCTGCACCTGGCCGCCGCCGGTAATGCCGTGTTCGAGAACCGCGCGCACGCACGCAGCGGTGCCTTCCGGACGCAGGGTCAGGGAGTCGCCGTTGCGGTCGTCGAAGGTGTACATCTCTTTTTCGACGATGTCGGTCACTTCACCGATCGAGCGCTTGAACAGCTCGGTGAACTCGACGATCGGCATGCGAATCTGCTTGTAACCGTAGTTATCCAGCAGACGCGAGACGGTGCCTTCGAAGTAACGCCACAACGGGGTCTGTTCGGGCAGGATGTCGTTCATGCCACGAATGGCTTGTAGAGACTTGCTCACTATAAATCCTTAAATTCGTTCGGCTCTGCAGTTGGCTCAGCCGCGCGCGATAACCGCTGCGTCAGCTTCGACCTTCTCGGCCGCTTTCTGGCGGATCAAGCGTTCAAGCTCATCTACCAGATTGTCATTCGTCAGTTTCTGCGCCGGCTTGCCGTCGATGTAAATCAGGTTCGGGGTACCGCCAGTCAAGCCGATATGCGCTTCCTTGGCTTCGCCGGGGCCGTTGACCACACAACCGATCACCGCGACATCCAGCGGGACCAGCAGGTCTTCAAGGCGCCCTTCCAGCTCGTTCATGGTTTTCACCACATCGAAGTTCTGCCGCGAGCAGCTCGGGCAGGCGATGAAGTTGATGCCACGGGAACGCAGATGCAAAGACTTGAGAATGTCGTAACCGACCTTCACTTCCTCGACCGGATCGGCCGCCAGCGAGATGCGGATAGTATCGCCAATCCCTTCGGCGAGCAGCATACCGAGGCCCACGGCAGATTTCACTGTGCCTGAACGCAATCCACCGGCTTCAGTGATACCCAGGTGCAGCGGCTGGACGATTTCCTTGGCCAGCAAACGGTAGGCTTCGACGGCCATGAACACGTCGGAGGCCTTCACGCTGACCTTGAAGTCCTGAAAATTCAGGCGTTCCAGGTGCTCGACGTGGCGCAGGGCCGATTCAACCAGCGCGGCCGGGGTCGGCTCGCCGTATTTCTTTTGCAGGTCTTTTTCCAGCGAACCGGCGTTGACGCCGATGCGGATTGGAATCCCGCGATCACGGGCGGCATCGACCACGGCGCGCACACGGTCTTCGCGACCAATGTTGCCGGGGTTGATACGCAGGCAATCGACACCCAGTTCGGCTACGCGCAAAGCGATCTTGTAGTCGAAGTGGATATCGGCAACCAGCGGCACCTTGACCAGTTGTTTGATCTTGCCGAACGCTTCGGCAGCGTCCATGTCCGGCACCGAAATACGCACGATGTCGACGCCGGCAGCTTCCAGACGATTGATCTGCGCAACGGTAGCGGCGACGTCATTGGTGTCGCTGTTGGTCATGCTCTGCACAGCGATAGGCGCATCGCCGCCGACCGGTACGTTACCGACCCAGATCTTGCGCGAAACGCGACGTTTGATTGGAGATTCGCCGTGCATGACTTATTGACCCAACTTCAGGCGAGCGGTCTCGCCACTGGTGAACGGAGCGATGTCGACCGGCTGGCCGTTGTAGCTGATCTGCGCGCCACGGGCATAACCCAGACGTACGGCAAACGGTGGCTTGCCGGCAACGGCGAGACTGTCGCCCTTGCGCTTCAGACCACTGAACAGAACCTTGCCACTGCCATCGCTGACCTGAGTCCAGCAATCGGCAACGAACTGCACTTGCACCTGACCTTGGCCGGCGACCGCAGCGGTCGGCGCAGCAGCAGGAGCCGCAGCAACTGGAGCAGTGACGGTTGGCGCTGGTGTAGCTGGAACAGCTGGAGCTGGCGTTGCAACAACCGGCGCTGGCGTGTGCACCGGTGCGACAGGCGCCACAACCGGAGCTGTCGGCGTGGTCGTTGGTACAGGCGCTTCAGCGGTGGTCGATTCGTCAGCAGCCGTTTCCGATTGCGGCAGTGCCAGAGCGGTCGAGCCCTCGGCCTGCGCTTGCTCGACAGCCTGGTCTTCCGGCTCGTCCAGCGGATGAATCTGCGTGGTGCCGTCAGCGCCTTCGACTTCGACGTGTTCAGGCGCCAGCGTGGTCAAATCCTTGGTGCGCTGCGAAGTCTGATCCTGCCACCAGACGAAACCGCCGCCGATGACCGCGATCAGCAACAGCAGGCTGACGATACGCAAAATAGTATGGGAAACGCGCACGGGCTCTTCGATACGACCGAGGGCGTGCACATTGCTGCCCTGGGAATCGGTGCCGGTGGACTGGTCGAATTGCTGGACCAAAGCGGTCTGGTCCATGCCGAGCAACTTGGCATAGGCGCGAATATAGCCGCGAGCAAAGGTATGCCCCGGCAGCTTGTCGAACGCGCCGGCTTCAAGATTGCTCAGGGAGGTCACGGTGAGGTTGAGCTTGAGGGCCACTTCGGCCAGCGACCAGCCATTGCTTTCGCGGGCCTGGCGCAAGGTCTCACCGGGGTTAACGCGATTCGCTGCTACAACTTCGGGATGCGCCGCTTTCATCATTGCTCCGACAGGTATTGCTGATATTCCGGCGTACCGGGATAGAGTCGTTTTAATTGCAGGCCCGCACTGGCGGCCTTGTCGCGATCTTCAAATACTTTCGCCAACCGAACGGCGAGCAACAGACTACGTGCATTTTGCTCGGCAAGCAGGCTGAAACGGTCGTAATAGTCACGCGCGGGCACATAATGCCTGTCTTCGAATGACAACTCAGCCATTTCCAGCAATGCGCGTGGTTGTTGACGATTCAAGCGCAACGCCTTTTCCAGTTGCTGCTGCGCCAAATCGCGCTGACCGAGCTTTGCCGCCGTCATACCGAGGTTCTCGAACACACGCGAGCGCTCAGGATACAGGGTATCGGCGGCAGCCTGTTCAAAACGCTCGTAGGCTTCCTTGTAACGCTGTTCTTCGTAGAGAAAACTGCCGTAATTGTTGAGGGTGCGGGCATCGGCGGGACGCGAAGACAAGGCCTTGCGGAAATGCTCATCGGCCAGTGCAGGCTCCATCTCGGCCTGGAATACCAGGCCAAGCGCGGCATTCGCATCAGGATCCGAGCTGTCCAGATCGAGGGCTTTCTTCAGCGGCACTTTCGCGCGCTCGGTCATGCCCTGCTGCAAATACCCCAGACCCAACTGCACGTAGGCAGCCCGCGCTTCATCGCGGCCCTTGCTGGTCTTCATCGGGTTGTAATCGCCCGACAGGACACAGCCAGCACTCAGGCTGGCCAACAGCAACAGCAGCGCAAAGCGCAGGGACATAGAGATCCTCTCTTAGTTTGTATTCGCGGCGTTCTGCGCCAGATCGCCATCAGCGTTCAATTCACGCACGGCAATGTAACGTTCGCTGCGGCGGGTGCGATCCAGCACCTGCCCTACCAATTGTCCGCAAGCAGCGTCGATGTCTTCACCACGAGTGGTGCGCACAGTGACGTTGTAGCCTGCCTGATGCAGCTGATCCTGGAACCGGCGGATGGCATTGTTGCTCGGCCGCTCGTACCCGGAATGCGGGAACGGGTTGAACGGAATCAGGTTGATCTTGCACGGAGTGTTCTTGAGCAACTCGATCATCTCAACGGCATGTTCGACTTTGTCGTTGATGTCTTTGAGCAAGGTGTACTCGACGGTCAGCACGCGTTTTTCGCCCAGAGACGACATGTAGCGCTGGCACGACTCGAGCAGCATCTTAAGCGGATATTTCTTGTTGATCGGCACCAATTGGTTACGCAATGCGTCATTTGGTGCGTGCAGCGACAACGCCAGGGACACGTCGATGTGCTTGGACAGCTCATCGATCATCGGCACCACGCCCGAAGTGGACAGGGTCACGCGGCGCTTGGAGATCCCGTAACCGAGGTCATCCATCATCAGATGCATGGCGGCCACGACGTTATCGAAGTTCAGCAGCGGCTCACCCATGCCCATCATCACCACGTTGGTGATGGCACGGTCGACGGTTGCCGGGACGCTGCCGAAAGATTTGTTGGCAATCCACACCTGACCGATGACTTCGGCGGCGGTGAGGTTGCTATTGAAGCCTTGCTTGCCGGTGGAGCAGAAACTGCAATCCAGGGCACAGCCTGCCTGGGACGAAACGCACAGAGTGCCGCGTTTGCCTTGGGGAATGTACACGGTCTCGACGCAGCTGCCGGACGCCACACGCACCACCCACTTACGGGTGCCGTCGGTGGAGATGTCCTCGCTGACAACTTCCGGACCACGGACCTCAGCAATGGTCTTGAGCTTGTCGCGCAAGGCCTTGCTGACGTTCGTCATGGCGTCGAAATCATCGACGCCAAAGTGGTGAATCCATTTCATTACCTGACCGGCACGGAAACGCTTCTCCCCGATTGAGTCGAAGAATTTTTCCATTTCCTGTTGAGTGAGACCCAGCAGGTTGGTTTTTACAGTCGATGTAGTCATGGATTCACCTTCACTCTTAAGCCAATGCTTAGCGAGTGGTTACTTCAGTAGCTGCGAAGAAGTACGAGATTTCACGCGCAGCAGCGGCTTCGGAGTCCGAACCGTGCACAGCGTTGGCGTCGATGGAATCAGCGAAGTCAGCACGGATGGTGCCGGCAGCAGCTTCTTTAGGGTTGGTAGCGCCCATCAGCTCACGGTTCAGAGCGATAGCGTTTTCGCCTTCCAGAACCTGAACAACAACAGGGCCGGAGATCATGAAAGCAACCAGGTCGCCGAAGAAACCACGAGCGCTGTGCTCAGCGTAGAAGCCTTCAGCTTCAGCTTTGGACAGTTGCTTCAGTTTCGAAGCTACAACGCGCAGGCCTGCTTTTTCGAAACGAGTGGTGATCTCGCCGATGACGTTTTTTGCAACAGCGTCAGGCTTGATGATGGAGAAAGTACGTTGAACAGCCATGGTGTAACTCCAGAAACGGTAATTTGTGAAAAATTAAACCCGCGAATTATACGCGGGTTCTTGGGTATTGCCTAACCTGCGAGGACGATCAGTCTGCTTCTTCGATCCAGAGCGTCTGAACCGCTTCCAACACCTTCTCGCCACAACGGCCCGAGGTGTTGTCGAAATCGGGAAGTTCCATGATCCATCGCTGCAAGTCGACGAAATTGACAGAAAGTGGATTCACATCCGGCTTGGTTTCGGCCAATTCTTCTGCAATGCGTTGAACATCATTCCAACCATAACTCATGACAGTAGTACCAATCAGTGCGGCGCTTCGGCGGCGTGGTTGAGCGAGTACTTCGGAATCTCGACGGTGATGTCTTCTTCACCAACGATAGCCTGACAGGCCAGACGCGATTGCGCTTCCAGACCCCAGGCGCGATCGAGGAAGTCTTCTTCCAGCTCGTCAGCCTCCTCCATCGAGTCAAAACCCTCGCGGATGATGCAGTGACAAGTAGTGCAAGCGCAGACGCCGCCGCAGGCGCTTTCCATCTCGATATGGTGTTCGTGAGCCAGTTCGAGGATCGACGTGCCGGGCGCAGCGTCTACAACCATGCCTTCAGGGCAGAACTTCTCGTGGGGCAGAAAAATGACCTGCGGCATCAGATATCCTCGATTTCATCTAGGTTGCGCCCCGACAGAGCGGCTTTCACCGTCAAATCCATGCGGCGGGCAGCAAAAGCATCGGTCACTTGCGACAGACGCTTGGTCTGCTGCTCGATGGCGTAACCATCGGTGCCTTTCATCAGTTCGGTCAGTTCCTGCACCTGCATGTCGATGACCATGCGCTCTTCGGCGTCGAGCAAGCGCTCGCCATCAACCTCAAGTGCAGCCTGCACGGCTTCGATCAGACGCTGAGCGTCGACCTGCTGCTCACGCAGGACGCGGGCGACTTTGTCGTCATTGGCGTGCTGGAACGAATCCTTGAGCATCTTGGCGATTTCGCCGTCGGTCAGACCGTAAGACGGCTTGACCTGAATGCTTGCCTCCACGCCCGAACCGAGTTCACGCGCAGATACGCTGAGCAGACCGTCGGCATCGACCTGGAAGGTCACGCGAATCTTCGCCGCACCGGCAACCATCGCCGGAATGCCGCGCAATTCGAAGCGTGCCAGCGAGCGGCAATCGCTGATCAGCTCGCGCTCGCCCTGCAACACATGGATCGCCATGGCCGACTGGCCATCTTTATAAGTAGTGAAATCCTGAGCACGAGCGACGGGGATGGTGGTGTTGCGCGGAATCACCTTCTCCATCAGACCGCCCATGGTTTCCAGCCCCAGGGACAACGGAATCACGTCGAGCAGCAGCAGTTCGCCGCCATCGCGCTTGTTGCCAGCCAACGTATCAGCCTGGATCGCGGCACCGATGGCCACCACTTGATCCGGGTCGATCTCAGTCAGCGGCTCACGGCCGAAGGCTTGGGCGACTGCTTCGCGAACACGCGGCACGCGAGTAGAACCGCCAACCATGACCACGGCATGCACGTCTTCCAGCTCAATACCGGAATCACGCACGGCGCGACGGCAGGCTTTCAGGCTGCGAGCGACCATAGGCTCGATCAGCGCATCGAAGGCTTCGCGTGTCAGAGCAGCTTTCCAGTCACCGTAGGCGACTTCAACACTATTGGTATCGGTCAGCGCTTCTTTGGCCGCGCAAGCGGTTTGCAGCAGGCTGCGCTGCGCGCCCGGATCGAGGTCGGCGGACAAACCGGCGCTCTCGATGATCCAGCCAGCAATTGCGTGGTCGAAGTCATCGCCGCCCAGCGCGGTGTCGCCGCCGGTGGCCAGCACTTCGAAGACGCCGCCGGTCAGGCGCAGAATCGAAATATCAAAGGTACCGCCACCCAAGTCATAAATGGCGACCAGGCCTTCGGCGTGTTGATCCAGACCGTAGGCAACCGCCGCAGCAGTCGGCTCGTTGAGCAAGCGCAGTACGTTAAGACCGGCGAGCTTCGCCGCATCCTTGGTCGCCTGGCGCTGAGCATCATCAAAGTAGGCTGGAACGGTAATCACCGCACCAACCAGTTCGCCGCCGAGCGCTTCTTCAGCGCGCTGACGCAGCACTTTGAGGATGTCGGCGGAAACTTCGACCGGGCTTTTCGGCCCCTGAACCGTTTCGATGAACGGCATGTGCGACTCGCCGCCAATGAAGCGATACGGCAGCTGATCGCCCAATTGCTTGACGTCGGACAGACCACGACCCATCAAGCGCTTGACCGACAGCACGGTATTCAAAGGATCGGAGGATGCGGCCAGTTTGGCCGACTCGCCGACTTCGACGCGATCGGCGTGATAACGCACAGCGGACGGCAGGATGACCTGCCCGTCAGCGTCGGCCAGCGGCTCGGAAAGACCACTGCGCAACGCAGCGACCAGCGAATTGGTAGTGCCCAAGTCGATCCCCACAGCCAGACGACGCTGGTGCGGTTGAGGACTTTGGCCGGGTTCGGCGATCTGCAGTAGGGCCATCGTGATCAGGACTTATCTGTATATCAGGCGTGCGACCGGAGCGGCACTGGGTTAATCGTCGAGGCGCTCTTCTAACTGGCGCACTTCGTAGGACAGCTTGTCGAGGAACTGCATGCGCCGCATCAGGCGTTCGGCCTGTTCGCGTTGCGCCGCATCATCCCAACAGGCTGCGAAACTGTCGCTCAACTGATCCTGAGCGGTTTTCAGACGACGCTTGAACGCCGCGACACCGTCCAGATCGGCGCTGTCCTGCAGATCTTCGAGTTCTTCGCGCAACTCCATCTGTTGCAGCAAAAACTCCGGATCATGCACCGTGACCTCCAGCGGCAACTCACGACCGCCCATGGCGAGCAGGTAACGCGCGCGCTGGGGCGAACTCTTGAGCGTCTGATAGGCCTCGTTCAGTCGTGCAGACTGCTCGAGCGCCAACCGCTGCTCACGCTCGGAAGCGTCGGCAAAACGGTCAGGATGAACACCGCGCGCCAACTCACGATAGCGCGTGGCCAACTGCTCGAGATCCAGACGGAAACTCGGTTGCAGCTCGAATAAAGCGAAATGACAAGGAATACCCACGACAAGCCTCAGATGTTGAAGCTTTCGCCGCAGCCACATTCACCGCGTACGTTGGGATTGTTGAACTTGAAGCCTTCGTTCAACCCTTCCTTGACGAAATCGAGCTCGGTGCCGTCCAGGTAGGTGAGGCTTTTCGGGTCGATGATCACTTTCTCGCCGTGACTTTCGAACACCTGATCCTCTTCGACCACCTCGTCGACAAACTCCAGCACGTAGGCAAGGCCGGAACAGCCTGTGGTACGAACCCCCAGACGAATCCCTTCACCTTTGCCGCGCCCGTCAAGGGAGCGTCGCACGTGTCGAGCAGCCGCTTCTGTCATGCTGATAGCCATCGGTGACTCCTTACTCGTCGCCAAATCCTGGAATTCAGATCAAGCCTTTCTTCTGCTTGTAATCGCGAACGGCCGCTTTGATAGCGTCTTCAGCGAGAACCGAGCAGTGAATTTTCACTGGCGGCAGGGCCAGTTCTTCGGCCAGCTGAGTGTTCTTGATGGTTTCGGCTTCGTCCAGGGTCTTGCCCTTCATCCACTCGGTGGCGAGGGAGCTGGAAGCAATGGCCGAACCGCAACCGTAGGTCTTGAACTTGGCGTCTTCGATAACGCCCTGGTCGTTGACCTTGATTTGCAGACGCATCACGTCGCCGCACGCTGGTGCGCCGACCATGCCAGTGCCGACATCCGGGTCTTCGGCGTCCATCTTGCCGACGTTACGCGGGTTTTCGTAGTGGTCGATGACCTTTTCGCTGTAAGCCATGATGCTTATTCCTCACTCATCAGAGAGTCGCTCTTTGGGCCCCGCAACCGAAGTCCGCAGGGCTGGTTCGCGGCGACTTGAAATCAGTGTGCCGCCCACTCGATTTTCGAAATGTCGACACCGTCTTTGTACATGTCCCACAGCGGCGACAGAGCGCGCAGCTTGGTAACGGCCTCGCAGACTTTCTGCGCGGCGTAGTCGATTTCTTCTTCGGTGGTGAAACGGCCGAAGGTGAAGCGGATCGAGCTGTGTGCCAGTTCGTCGTTGCGGCCGAGGGCGCGCAGTACGTACGAAGGCTCGAGCGAAGCTGAGGTGCAGGCCGAACCGGACGATACCGCCAGATCCTTGAGCGCCATGATCAGCGACTCGCCTTCAACGTAGTTGAAGCTCAGGTTCAGGTTGTGCGGAACGCGAGCGGTCATGCTGCCGTTGACGTACAGCTCTTCCAGATGCTCGACCTGTTTGTAGAAGCGGTCACTCAGGGCTTTGATGCGAACGTTTTCGGCAGCCATGTCTTCCTTGGCTACACGGAAGGCTTCGCCCATGCCGACGATCTGGTGAGTCGCCAGGGTGCCGGAACGCATGCCACGCTCGTGACCGCCGCCGTGCATGGTCGCTTCGATGCGCACACGCGGCTTGCGGCTGACGTACAGCGCGCCGATGCCTTTAGGGCCGTAAGTTTTGTGGGCAGAGAACGACATCAGGTCGACTTTCAGCTTCGACAGGTCGATGTCGACCTTGCCGGTGGACTGAGCAGCGTCGACATGGAACAGAATGCCTTTGGCGCGCAGCATCTCGCCGATGGCGGCGATGTCGTTGACGGTGCCGATTTCGTTGTTCACGTGCATGGCCGAAACCAGGATGGTGTCGTCACGCAGTGCCGCTTCGATCATCGCCGGGGTAACCAGGCCATCGGTTTGCGGCTCAAGGTAAGTCACTTCGAAACCTTCACGCTCCAGTTGGCGCATGGTGTCGAGGACAGCCTTGTGCTCAATCTTGGTGGTGATCAGGTGCTTGCCCTTGGAGGCGTAGAAATGTGCCGCACCCTTGATTGCCAGGTTGTTGGACTCGGTAGCACCGGAGGTCCAGACGATTTCACGCGGGTCGGCGTTGACCAGATCGGCCACCTGACGACGGGCGTTTTCAACGGACTCTTCAGCTTTCCAGCCGAACACGTGGGAACGGGACGCCGGGTTACCGAAGTTTCCGTCGACCAGCAGGCATTCACTCATTTTTTGCGCAACGCGCGGATCGACCGGGGTCGTCGCTGAGTAATCAAGGTAAATCGGCAATTTCATGGACTATCTCCTAAATCAGGCTGGCTGGCGTGCCGCTAGCTCTTTGGCTGTCATTCGACGGCGGACGCTTCAATCTTGTCCAGGCGCGGCGCCTTGCCATTGCAATGGCGCTGATCCTGACGCTGGGCCACTTCCTGTACCTCACGGCGAGTTACGAGGTCGGCCAAGCTGATACCGCTGAGAAACTCGTGAATCTGCAGGCTCAGATCGCACCACAGATGATGGGTCAGGCAAGTGTCGCCGGAATGGCAATCACCCTGCCCCCCGCACTTGGTGGCATCGACCGATTCGTTTACCGCATCGATCACCTGAGCTACCTGAATGCCCTGCATGTCGCGGGACAACTGGTAACCACCGCCCGGGCCGCGAACACTGGAAACCAGGTTACTGCGGCGCAGCTTGGCGAAAAGCTGTTCGAGATAGGACAGGGAGATGCCTTGGCGCTCGGAGATATCGGCCAGGGACACCGGCCCGTGCTGCGCGTGCAACGCCAGGTCAAGCATGGCTGTCACGGCGTATCGGCCTTTTGTAGTCAGTCGCATGGACAATTACCACGGAGTTCGGAATGGGTGCGAGTATGCAATTCCCGAGTATTTAAGTCAACTTTAAGACCTAGTACTTTAGTCAGGTTTACCCGCAAAAGAGCGCGCGAATCATAGCAGGGTCTGCGGCGTAATGGCACACCGCTTGCCGGAGCCTGTGTAGGAGCTGCCGAAGGCTGCGATCTTTTGATCTTATAAAAAGATCGCAGCGTGCCGCAGCTCCTACAGGGGGTCATCCGTGGGTCTTGGTTTCGTCCTTGCCTTTGACGCAGGCGAAATCTTCTTCGCGCAGCTCGGGCAGATCTTTCGCACAGTAATTGCTGCCCAGATCTTTCAACGCGCCGCACATACCCTCTAGACGCCCGTCCACCGCTTGCAGGTGATCAAGCAACTGGCCGATAGCGCGCGCCACCGGGTCAGGCATGTCTTCGCTGACGCCATAGGCGTCAAAACCGATCTTCTCGGCCATTGCCTTGCGCTTGGCGTCCTGTTCTTCGTCGGACTTGATGATGATCCGCCCCGGAATGCCGACCACGGTTGCGCCCGGAGGCACTTCCTTGGTCACCACCGCATTGGAACCGACCTTCGCACCAGCACCGACGGTGAACGGACCAAGCACCTTCGCGCCCGCACCAACGACAACGCCATCGCCGAGAGTCGGATGACGCTTGCCCTTGTTCCAGCTAGTGCCACCAAGGGTCACACCCTGATAAATCGTCACGTCATCGCCGATCTCAGCAGTTTCACCGATCACGATGCCCATGCCGTGATCAATAAAGAAACGCCGACCGACCTTCGCTCCCGGATGAATCTCGATCCCGGTCAACCAGCGACCGAAGTTCGACACCAGTCGCGCCAGCCATTTCAGCTCGTTGCGCCACAGCATACCGGCCAATCGATGAATCCAGATGGCATGCATGCCGGGGTAGCAAGTCAGCACTTCAAAAGCGTTACGCGCCGCCGGGTCCCGGTGGAATACGCTCTGGATATCTTCACGCAAACGCTCGAACATCATTAATCCTTCCGCTTAAGAAGCTCACCACGGGCCGCTTTCTGGGTTTCCGTGAGGATGCCACGCAATATATTCATTTCCGCCCGGCTGACCGAGCTGCGTCCGTACAACCGGCGCAGGCGCGCCATCAAGTGCCGCGGTTTTTCAGGGTCGAGGAATTCGATGGCCACGAGCGTCTGCTCAAGGTGCTCATAGAATCGCTCCAATTCGTCCATCGTCGCCAGCTCGGCGCTTTTCACCGAGGCGACTTCTTCCTTTTCGACCTTGCTCGGCTGACCCTGAGCGGCCAGCCAGGCCATGCGCACTTCATAGCTCAACACCTGCACCGCCGCCCCAAGGTTCAGCGAACTGAACTCCGGATCGGAGGGAATGTGTACGTGAAAGTGACATCGCTGCAGCTCGTCATTGGTCAGGCCGGAATCTTCGCGACCAAAGACCAAAGCGATTTCCGCGCCCTGCCCCGCCTCCTCGACCACTTTGGTCCCGCACTCGCGCGGATCCAGCAGCGGCCAGGGGATACGGCGATCACGGGCACTGGTGCCGAGCACCAGATTGCAGCCGACCAGCGCATCTTCGAGGGTGGCGACGACTTGCGCGTTTTCCAGAATGTCACCGGCACCGGAGGCGCGGGCATCGGCTTCGTGGTGCGGAAACAGGCGTGGCTCGACCAGTACCAGTCGCGACAACCCCATATTCTTCATGGCGCGCGCGGCCCCGCCGATATTGCCGGGATGGCTGGTATTGACCAGGACGACACGAATATTTTGCAGCACGGCGGGCGCTCTCGGACTGGGGAAAAGGGAGCAAATCTTACAGAACAGCCTACCGTTAAGCTATGAAAGCGAACAGCAACCTTCACCTGAAGAAAAGTTCTGATAGAATGCGCGGCTTTCTTTAACAACCTTAGGTGACACATCCATGCAGCCCATGCTGAATATCGCGCTGCGCGCCGCCCGCAGCGCCAGTGAACTGATCTTCCGCTCCATCGAGCGCCTGGATACCATCAAGGTCGACGAAAAAGACGCCAAGGATTACGTATCCGAGGTGGATCGCGCCGCTGAGCAGAAAATCATTGACGCGCTGCGCAAGGCTTACCCGAATCACTCGATCCGCGGCGAAGAGACCGGCATGCACGCCGGTACCGGCATCGAAGGCGAAGAGTACCTGTGGATCATCGATCCGCTGGACGGCACCACCAACTTTCTGCGCGGCATTCCTCACTTCGCTGTCAGCATCGCCTGCAAATACCGCGGTCGCCTGGAACACGCTGTTGTTCTGGACCCGGTTCGCCAGGAAGAATTCACCGCCAGCCGTGGTCGCGGCGCTCAACTGAACGGTCGTCGTCTGCGCGTCAGCGGTCGCACCAGCCTCGACGGCGCTCTGCTGGGTACTGGCTTCCCGTTCCGTGATGACCAGATGGACAACCTCGAAAACTATCTGGGCATGTTCCGCGCCCTGGTTGGTCAGACTGCCGGCATCCGTCGCGCTGGCGCAGCGAGCCTGGACCTGGCCTACGTGGCTGCCGGTCGTTTCGACGCGTTCTGGGAATCGGGTCTGTCCGAATGGGACATGGCTGCTGGCGCCCTGCTGATTCAAGAGGCCGGCGGCCTGGTGAGCGACTTCACTGGCGGTCACGACTTCCTGGAAAAAGGCCACATCGTTGCCGGCAACACCAAATGCTTCAAAGCAGTTCTGACGGCGATCCAGCCGCACCTGCCGCCTTCGCTGAAGCGCTAAGCTTCCCGCGAAACACAAAAGGCACCCTTCGGGGTGCTTTTTTTATGCCTGCTCCTTTGAATATCACCCCCTGTAGGAGCTGCCGCAGGCTGCGATCTTTTGATCTTAAGACGCCAGAATCAAGATCAAAAGATCGCAGCCTGCGGCAGCTCCTACACGGAAATCAGGCGAATCAGACGAGGTAGGTAAATCAGCAGAAGATCGGTCAACTGAAAATATTTCGGGCACAAAAAAAGCACCCCGAAGGGTGCTTCTCTTTAAGCGATCAGCAGATCACTGGGCTGGCTCGTTCTGCGACAGAACCAGTTTGCCTTCCTTGTCGACCGGAATCTGGTTGCCCGGATCACGATCCATGCGCACTTTGCCTTCCTTGCCATCCAGCGAATACCGAACGTCGTAGCCAACGACCTTGTCGCTGATGTCATTTACTGTATTGCAGCGGGTTTGCGTGGTGGTGTAGGTATCACGATTCTGCATGCCTTCCTGCACCTTGTTGCCGGCATAACCGCCACCGACCGCACCGGCCACCGTGGCAATTTTCTTGCCGGTGCCGCCGCCAATCTGGTTACCCAGCAAACCACCGGCTACCGCACCGATTGCGGTACCGAGAATCTGGTGTTGATCCTTGACCGGCGCCTGCCGGGTCACTGCTACATCCTTGCACACTTCACGTGGCGTCTTGATTTGTGTCTTCACCGGCTCAACGGCCAACACTTGCGCATACTCAGGGCCGCTTTTAACCAGGCTGTAGGTGGCAACAGCACCCCCGGCAGTCACACCGACAGCACCCAATACCGCACCAACCAGCAACGACTTGTTCACATGAACCTCCTGACCATCACATGCGGGACGCGCCCGCGCTTCTCCCAGCCTTGGAGCATAAAAAAAGGCGCGAGTTCAACTCGCGCCTTTTTTAGCTGATAGCCGGGAAAACGACGACCGTTATGGAAGGTCGTCGACTTCCTTCTCGGTGTTAGCCGGTGGAATCAGGTCTTCGGTCGTCAGGTTCAGCCAGATCAGCACCACGTTGGCGATGTAGATCGACGAGTAAGTACCCGCCAGCACACCGATGAACAGCGCGATGGAGAAGCCGAACAGGTTGTCGCCGCCGAAGAACAGCAGCGCCGCGATCGCCAGCAAGGTGGAGATCGAAGTCGCCATGGTGCGCAACAGGGTCTGGGTGGTCGAGATATTGATGTTCTCGATCAACGTAGCCTTGCGCAGCACGCGGAAGTTCTCACGCACCCGGTCGAATACCACGATGGTGTCGTTCAGCGAGTAACCGATGATCGCCAGTACCGCCGCCAGTACCGTCAGGTCGAAGGTGATCTGGAAGAACGACAGGATACCGATGGTCACGATCACGTCGTGGATCAGCGAAACAATGGCGCCGACCGCGAATTTCCACTGAAAGCGGAAAGCCAGGTAGATCAGGATGCCACCGAGCGCCAGCAGCATGCCGAGGCCGCCCTGGTCGCGCAGTTCTTCACCGACCTGCGGCCCGACGAACTCGACACGCTTGACCATCGCCGGGTTGTCGCCGCCGACTTTCAGCAGCGCTTCCGCCACCTGATGACCCAACTGCGGATCTTCACCCGGCATACGCACCAGCAGATCGGTAGTCGCACCGAAGCTCTGCACGATGGCTTCGTTGTAACCCGAACTTGCCAGTTGCTCACGCACCTTGGTGACATCGGCCGGACGCTCGTAGGTCAGCTCGATGAGCGTACCGCCGGTGAAGTCCAGACCCCAGTTCATGCCCTTGGTGGCGACACTGAACAAGGCCAGCACGGTGAGGAATACTGTGACGCCGAACGCGAAGTTGCGAACGCCCATGAAGTTGATTGTACGTAACATGGCAGCCCCTTAAATCCACAACTTCTTGAAGTCACGTCCGCCGAAGATCAGGTTGACCATTGCGCGGGTCACCATGATGGCCGTGAACATCGAGGTAAAGATCCCGAGGGACATGGTCACTGCGAAACCTTTGACCGGGCCGGTGCCCATCGCAAAGAGAATCCCGCCGACCAGCAACGTAGTCAGGTTGGCGTCGAGAATCGCGGTGAATGCCCGGCCGAAGCCTTCGTTGATTGCACGCTGCACGGTCATGCCGGCGGCGATCTCTTCACGAATCCGCGAGAAGATCAGCACGTTGGCGTCGACCGCCATACCCATGGTCAGCACGATACCGGCGATACCCGGCAAGGTCAGGGTTGCACCCAGCAGCGACATCAGCGCCAGCAGCAGCACCATGTTCACCGACAACGCGACCGTGGCAATGACACCGAAGAAGCGGTAGATGGCGATGATGAACAGCGAGACAAACAGCATGCCCCACAGCGATGCATCGATACCTTTGGTGATGTTGTCGGCACCCAGGCTCGGGCCAATGGTGCGCTCTTCAGCGAAGTACATCGGTGCGGCCAGACCACCGGCACGCAGCAACAGCGCCAGTTCGGACGATTCGCCCTGACCGTTCAGGCCGGTGATGCGGAACTGAGCACCCAGCGGCGACTGGATGGTCGCGAGACTGATGATGCGCTTCTCTTCTTTGAAGGTTTGCACCGCGACATCTTTCTCGACGCCGTTGACCATTTGCTTGGTGTAAGTGGTCACCGGACGCTGCTCGATGAAGATCACCGCCATGCTGCGACCGACGTTGCTGCGGGTCGCGCGGCTCATCAGTTCGCCACCGTGGCCATCCAGACGGATGTTCACTTCAGGCGTGCCCTGCTCGCCGAAACCGGCCTTGGCGTCGGTAACCTGGTCACCGGTGATGATCAGACCACGTTCGATTTGTGCCGGAGGACGGTTGCCCTCACGGAACTCGAAGCTTTCGGAAGTGGCTTTCGAAGCGCCAGGCTCAGCGGCCAGACGGAACTCAAGGTTGGCCGTCTTGCCTAGAATACGCTTGGCTTCGGCAGTGTCCTGCACGCCCGGCAGCTCAACCACGATACGGTTGGCACCCTGACGCTGGACGATCGGTTCGGCAACACCCAGCTCGTTGACGCGGTTACGTACCGTGGTCAAGTTCTGCTTGATGGAGTATTCACGGATTTCCGCCAGCTTGGCCGGGGTCATCGCCAGACGCAGCACCGGTTGACCGTTGAGATCGGCCGGAACAATGTCGAAATCGTTGAAGCTCTTGCGGATCAGTGCACGGGCCTGTTCGCGGGAATCTTCATCGCTGAAGCCCAACTGAATGGCACCGCCCAGTTGCGGCAGGCTGCGATAACGCAGTTTCTCTTTGCGCAGCAGGCTCTTGACGTCGCCTTCGTAGACTTTCAGGCGTGCATCAAGCGCTTTGTCCATGTCCACTTCGAGCAGGAAGTGCACACCACCGGACAAGTCCAGACCCAGTTTCATCGGGTGCGCGCCGAGGCTGCGCAGCCATTGCGGGGTGGTCTGAGCCAGGTTCAGTGCGACGACGTAGTCATCACCCAGCGCCTTGCGTACAACGTCTTTGGCCGGCAGCTGATCTTCAGCCTTGGTCAGACGGATCAGACCGCCCTTGCCGTTGGCCGCTAGACTCGAAGCCTTGACGTTGATCCCGGATTCTTTCAGCGCAGTACTGACGCGATCCAGATCGGCCTGATTGACTTGCAGAGCCGTGCTGGCGCCGCTGATCTGAATGGCCGGGTCATCAGGATACAGATTGGGAGCGGAATAAATCAGACCGACCGCCAGCACCGCCAGGATCAGAATGTATTTCCACAGAGGGTATTTGTTCAGCATCACGCCGCCCGTTATGAACGCGGGGCGCCTTGCGCGCCCCGTCGATTGAGTAGAAGTTGAAACCTTTAGATCGCTTTCAGCGTGCCTTTTGGCAGCGTGGCAGCGATGGCGCCTTTCTGGAACTTCATTTCCACGGTGTCGGAAACTTCCAGAACCACGAAGTCATCGGCCACTTTGGTGATCTTGCCGGCGATGCCGCCGGTGGTGACCACTTCGTCGCCCTTCGCAAGGCTGCTCAGCAGGTTCTTCTGCTCTTTGGCGCGCTTGGCCTGTGGACGCCAGATCATCAGGTAGAAGATGACCAGGAAGCCGACCAGGAAAATCCACTCGAAACCGCCGCCCATTGGGCCGGCAGCTGCCGGTGCAGCAGCGTCAGCCATGGCGTTAGAGATAAAAAAGCTCATTTAGCACTCCAGTTGCAAATGTTGAATCTTGGGGTCAGAAAACTCAGTCCAAAGGCGGAACGGGGAGCCCGCGTTTGGCGTAGAAGGCATCGACAAAGGCGGCCAATGTACCCTGTTGAATAGCCTCGCGCAAACCAGCCATGAGCACCTGATAATGGCGCAAATTGTGGATGGTATTGAGCATGCTGCCGAGCATTTCGCCGCACTTGTCCAGATGATGCAGATAAGCGCGCGAGAAGTTCTGGCAGGTATAGCAATCGCAGGTCGGATCCAGTGGCGAATCATCATGGCGATGGAACGCGTTACGGATCTTCAGCACGCCGGTATCAATGAACAGATGCCCATTGCGGGCATTACGGGTTGGCATCACGCAATCGAACATGTCCACACCGCGGCGCACACCCTCAACCAGATCTTCCGGTTTGCCAACGCCCATAAGGTAACGAGGTTTGTCAGCCGGCATCAGGCCCGGCAGATAATCCAGCACCTTGATCATTTCGTGTTTCGGTTCGCCCACCGATAGACCGCCAATGGCCAAGCCATCAAAGCCGATCTTGTCGAGGCCTTCCAGCGAGCGCTTGCGCAGATCCTGGTGCATGCCGCCCTGCACGATACCGAACAGTGCAGCGGTATTCTCGCCGTGGGCATTCTTCGAACGCTGGGCCCAGCGCAACGACAGCTCCATCGACACACGAGCGACGTCTTCGTCAGCCGGGTACGGCGTGCATTCGTCGAAGATCATCACGACGTCCGAACCCAGATCGCGCTGAACCTGCATCGATTCTTCCGGGCCCATGAAGACTTTCGAGCCGTCGACCGGAGAAGCGAAGGTCACGCCCTCCTCCTTGATCTTGCGCATCGCGCCAAGGCTGAACACCTGGAAGCCGCCGGAGTCGGTCAGGATCGGGCCTTTCCACTGCATGAAATCATGCAGGTCGCCGTGACCCTTGATCACTTCAGTGCCAGGGCGCAGCCACAGGTGGAAGGTGTTGCCCAGAATCATTTCTGCGCCGGTGGCGACGATGTCGCGCGGCAACATGCCCTTGACCGTGCCGTAAGTACCCACCGGCATGAAAGCCGGGGTCTCGACGGTGCCACGCGGAAAGGTCAGGCGACCACGGCGAGCCTTGCCATCGGTGGCAAGCAGCTCGAACGACATACGACAGGTGCGACTCATACTGTTTCCTCTGGGTCCGATTCACTAGGGGCAGTCGGCGCGGGATTGCGGGTGATGAACATCGCATCACCGTAGCTGAAAAAGCGGTATCCGTTTTCGACGGCGGCCTTGTAGGCGGCCATGGTTTCGGGATAACCGGCGAACGCCGAAACCAGCATCAACAGCGTGGATTCGGGCAAATGGAAATTGGTCACCAAGGCATCGACCACATGAAACGGGCGGCCCGGGAAGATAAAGATATCGGTGTCGCCACTGAACGGCTTGAGCACACCATCGCGCGCGGCACTTTCCAGCGAGCGCACGCTGGTGGTGCCCACGGCAATCACCCGACCGCCGCGCGCACGGCACGCGGCGACTGCATCAACCACGTCCTGGCCGACTTCCAGCCACTCGGTGTGCATGTGGTGATCTTCAAGTTTTTCGACGCGCACAGGCTGGAACGTACCGGCGCCAACGTGCAGCGTGACGAACGCGGTCTCGACGCCTTTGGCGGCAATCGCTTCCATCAGCACCTGATCGAAATGCAGCCCCGCCGTCGGCGCCGCCACCGCACCGAGTTTCTCGGCGTAAACCGTCTGATAGCGCTCGCGATCCGAGCCTTCGTCCGGGCGGTCTATATAAGGAGGCAACGGCATGTGCCCGACGCGGTCGAGCAGCGGCAGCACTTCTTCACTGAAGCCCAACTCGAACAACGCATCGTGGCGGGCAAGCATTTCTGCTTCACCACCGCCATCGATGAGAATCTTCGAACCCGGCTTCGGCGACTTGCTGGAACGCACATGCGCCAACACGCGATGGGTATCGAGCACGCGTTCGATGAGGATTTCCAGCTTGCCGCCGGACTCCTTCTGCCCGAACAGGCGCGCCGGAATCACCCGGGTATTGTTGAACACCATCAGATCGCCCGGACGCAAATGCTCCAGCAGATCAGTGAATTGACGGTGTGCCAGGGCGCCGCTGACCCCATCGAGGGTCAACAGGCGACTACCGCGACGCTCGGCCAAAGGGTGGCGGGCGATCAGCGAATCAGGGAGTTCGAAAGTAAAGTCAGCAACGCGCATGATGGGGTTCGTCTAGCAGGGGCCGGAAGTCTAGCCGAAATAGTGAAAATTCTCTATGTACCTGATTGACCGACGGTAATCTCATCTCTATACTTCGCCGCCATTGAGCCCTGATGGCGGAATTGGTAGACGCGGCGGATTCAAAATCCGTTTTCGAAAGGAGTGGGAGTTCGAGTCTCCCTCGGGGCACCAAAATTAAGAAAGGTCTTGCTTAGCAAGGCCTTTTTTTTCGTCTGGAGGAAAGTGGGTAGGGCCCTCCGACCTGTCCGTGGTGCCGAAGGAATTGAAAGGATTCAGTGAGTGATGACCCCGCGTGAACACCAAGTGTTTCCGTCATGCCTTGAACAAGAAGCGAAAGCTCTCGACCAGGTTATGGGCCAGCTCGGCCAGACGCACGTGGCAACGCATCGATTCATAGAAGTCCGAGTCGATGACGAGAAATTATCCATCCCCTACCGGATCTATCCTCATGATTATGAGGATACCTTTCCCCACCTGACTGAAACCCAGAGAATTTTTTACTCGTGCCTTCTGACACGACACCACGACGGTCATGTGCGCCAACGTCATCTGGAGCGGATTCTGTCAGTGCATGAAACGTGGGTTGTCCCGTTTGTGCTGCAGCTGACGGGCGAGTACGTCATCCAGATTCTTGAAACCATTGAAGCGCAACTGCCGACGCTCGATCCCGTGCTTTACGGTCGTTTCATTCGCGACAATTCGGCGTACTTTTGCACGACGCAAGCACGCATGATCAGTTACTGGGATTGCTACTACCGGCGTCTTTACAAACACCCGTCTGAGTATGTTGGATTTAGGGTGGTTGCGAAGCTTCGAGAGTTTTCGAAAGCAGGTCGAGATTGACGATGTGATGCACGACCTCAGCTATCAGGCTCTACTCCCATGTTCTCTCGCCAGTGCTTCAGCTTGATCAAGTGTTTTGATGCCGACTGCGGCCAAAAATAAATCCGTCCCCATTTCCTCCACCTGACGGAAACCCAGAGCATCTTGTACTCGTGTCTTCTGACACGACACCACGATGGTCATGTACGCCAACGTCATCTGGAGCGGATTCTGTCAGTGCATGAAACGTGGGTTGTCCCGTTTGTGCTGCAGCTGACGGGCGAGTACGTCATCCAGATTCTCGAAACCATTGAAGCGCATCTGCCGGTGCTCGATCCCGTGCTTTACGGTCGTTTCATTCGCGACAATCAGGCGTACTTTCGCACGACGCAAGCACGCATGATCAGTTACTGGGATTGCTACTAACGGGGTCTGTACAAACGCCCGCCCGAGTATGTTGGGTTTTGGGTGTTTGCGAAGCTTCGTGAGTTTTCGGAAAGCAGTTCGAACTTGGCGATGTGATGCACAACCTCGGCTATCAGGCTGTGCTTCCATGCTCTCCCGCCAGTGCTTCAGACTGATCAAATGTTTTGATGCCGACTGTTGCCAATAATAAATCCGTCCCCATTTCCTCTACTCGCAAAAATGTCAGTCTGGCCGGGCTACCCCCGCTTGGATAGCTTGGATACGCTCTTAGCAGCGAACCATGCCCATTGGCCGGAACCGACCACCAAACGCTTCAGTAAACGGACGCACTGGCCTAGACGGTACCGTACAGCCCGTAGGACTCGACGCCTGTCGTCCGCAGGTCGCACATCAATCAGGCATAGCTTTGTGGTGGCCAGAGCCACTTTTGCTCCGATCGCTACAGCGACGGCGAGGAAATACAACCAACGATGATTCTTGGCTTTGTCATGTTGGATGACCAGCGTTGACAGCTGCTTCAAGTAGGGCTTGGCAGCGGCGAGCCGGGGGATGATGCATTCGCTGGCCAAGGCCACGGTATGGCTGCCGATACCGTCGTTCACAACACTTGGCGGACCATCAGGTTTGGCCGAGCAATAGTGGTGAGGGACATACTCACAGGTGCTGGAGAGCGGCGATGACTGCGAGAGATCACTGGAAAAGTACTTCACAGGGCACAATCTTTGATTGTATTCGGCGATCTCTCTGCGAATGGCAATCACATCCTCATTGCTTACGGTCCTGCGACTCGCGGAATAAAACCCTTTGGAATCATCCGGTGCGAAGTCGATGAAGTAGCCGGCTTCACCTTCCTTAATATTCGTGAACGTCCATTGCGAATAGCGACTCCACTGGCACGACCTCAGGTCATCCAGGCCATTTGCCTTGCAGTAGTCGTCGTAGCGCCTGATTTGGCCCAACAAGTAACCGCTGGCATCCTGGATGTTCGCCGTCGCCCCCTTCAGCAATGCGGTGTCTTCGTTGGCGCCGTTGTCCGCCACAAAAAACACCGCTGCGACTAAGGCAAGCGGGAACCAAAAGTGATCGTAGATCTGGCGGAAGCGTTCGGTGAGGTTGAGGTTGTCATAGGCAAGAACCATGATGGCCCATCCAGTGATGGCGCACAGCATCAACAGGGGAATTAGCCCGACCTCGCTACCTAAATTCCCCACCCCGTGGATAGTGTAGCGGGTGGGCAGGTAATTGATGATGGGGAATAGGCCCACGCTGTTCAACACGCCCGGAAAGAACAAGAGTGCGAAGAAGATGAGCACGCCCCGTTTTTTGCCGACCGTGTAAGCCGCTGCTGACAGCAAGGGAATCAGCAGCAGTGACAGCATCACCAGAAAACCCAGCGTGATCACCATAGCTTCATCGGGCGACCAGTAGCCGCCAATGATTTTTCCGACATCGTCACGTTCGGTGAAGCTCGATGACACGATGCCAAGGCCTTCTAAAATCTGGTGCAAATTGTAGGCCGCGCCATGGAGGAACTTTGTATAAGGTTGGAAGAAACTCGCGATGGAAATTGACATCAATGTGAATCCTTGAGTTCTCGGCTCATTCCTTGGTTAGGTAAACTTTGAAAGTGAAACACCGAATCTGCTGAAATAGGTCGATATTGTTATCCACCCGAATGAAACAACTGATCTTCGCCGACGCTGAATAAGCCGGCAAGCGCAAGCAGGTCAGCAAGAAATTTTTCCTGGCCCAAACGCCTTCGACCCAATTCCAGGAATGTTTTGTTTGTGGGATTAGCTGGCCAGCCTTTTCACTTCGACTTTGCGGATTTGCTACACGAGATCAAGAGTTCGTATCGCTGGGTGCGAGACTAACCGATAGAAAGTCACAGCTACTCAAAGTCAACTGAGCAGCAGCCTCCATAAACTCTTCCAGCTTGGACGCTCGCTTTCTGACCCTGGCAGCCCATTCTTGCGTAACTTTGCGGTAGGCAGCCTGGCGCTCTGCCTTCCACCCATTTCCAGAAAGTCCGGTCGAGACGACGTGAGTTAGAAACACACGCTCGATAGCCGCATCCTCGAAACGAGAGTGGTGGTGCACTGAGTTACGGGCTCTTAGCTCACCATCGAACTCTTTATCAAAAATCTTGATAAACCCTCCCACGTCAATTCGGTGTGTCGGTGCAGCCACCGCAACCACATTGAGATACTTCTTCAAACGCTCCCTGAACTCGTAGAAACGTCCGAAGTACATCTCGCAGATGTTCGTGATGTGATCCGAATGTGTGACAGGCAAGCCGTGAAAGGGAAATCGTCGAAAGTAGTATTCACACTCCCTGAGGGCCGCTGAAGTCTGTTGCAGGCTGAGGTACTAAAATACCACAGCGTGTTGACGTTCCACGTCGTCAGAAAACACAAACACACGTTGCTCTGCCTCATCAGCATCTGGAACCAGATTGTCGTCGTAGAGCGTGCGGCTAAATCTTTCTCGATTCCATTCTTTCCAGCCTGGGTAATTTTCCAACCAACCAATCCATTTGACGGCAGCGTCAAGCATCATCGTTGTAGATTTCGGAATCGGATCCCGATTGGTTTCTACCGATCTCGTCATTGCCACTCCGGTCTAATGAATTGTGAATCGATAAAATGGTAGCCCCAATCGACCCCGGCTTGAACAGGCTGAATGGATATCGTGAGCTACGATGTTTAGTGATGCTGACATATCGGTTAGCTCCCCCATGAAAGGACGTCCCAATGGAAATGGTTCGTGTGAACTCAAGTGCGATCACAGCTGTAGGTTACGACCCGGCGACCAACCGAATGAAGATCACCTTCAAGCAAGGAAAAACGTACGACTTTTGCCGCGTACCATTGAACGTGTATCAAGGGCTGATTAACGCACCGTCAAAAGGGGGCTATTTCGACCGAGTTATAAAGGATCGTTACCAATGCTGAACGAGCCGCACATACCAGGCGTCTCAGTGGAGGAGTGACTGAATGGATTGCATGGAATCGCTGAAACTCTTCATACTGCCCCCAGTAATGGCGAGCATGTATCCCTACGTGTATCCCTAGAAAGCAAACCTCTCTGGAGGCCTTGAGTTTACTGGAACACTACAGTCTCCCTCGGGCACCAGCACAATGAAAAAAGGTCTTGCTTAGCAAGGCCTTTTTTTCGTCTGGAGGAAAGTGGGTAGCGCATCAACTGACTGCCACCCTCCTACCCAATACCCCCCGCCCCTTCACCATCCCCACCACCAACGCCGCCAGAATCAACCCAATCGAAAACCCTTCACTAAACTCAATCCTGTGCCCAAGCATCAGCATCGACCCCGCGATCCCAAACACCGGAATCAACAACGAAAGCGGCGCAACTTTCGACACCGGGTATTCGCGCAGCAACAGGTTCCAGCCCCAGTAACAGAACAGTGTTGCCGCGTAGACCTGGAACAACAGCGAGAACACGGCCATCCACTCGAAGTGCGTCACCAGATTGGTAAACGGCGCTGTTCCATGCGCGAGCCAAGTGAGGATCAGCAACGGGATCGGTGGAAACAGGCTGGCCCATACTACGAAGGCAAACATCTCGCGCACTTTCGACTGTTTGATGATGACGTTGCCGACGCTCCAGCTGAATGCGCTCACCAGCAACAATCCGTAGCCGACCGTTGCCGCGTGTCCGGGGCTGGCGACGATGATGCTGATCAAGCCAAGGGCGGCAAGTATTACGCCGGCAATTTGTCCCAGGCTCAGGCGCTCGCGAAACAGCAAGACGCCCCAACCCAAAGTGAAAAAAGCACTGAACTGGATTAACAGCGCGGCGGTTCCTGGCGGCACGCCCATTTCGATGCCGAGGTTGATCAGCGCCCACATTGCGACGCCGAAGATGAGTCCATATGCAGCCAACCAACCGATGGCGATTGCTGGACGCTGCACAAAAAACACCCAAGGTAATGCCGCCAAGGTAAAGCGCAGCGCCGTCAGCAACAGTGGATCAACTGCGGCCAGTCCCAGTTTGGTGATTGGAAAGTTTAGCCCCCAGACAGCTGTCACCAATATGGCCAGGGCCAAGTGTTTCTTTTGCATCGCGCGAGGATTCCAGACGTGAGGGTCGGCGGCTGTGTGCGCCAACCAAAGCGTCACTATGAGGAATCAGTGCGTTGGCTCGCTTGCACTATCAGGTCACACATCATTAAATTCGGGCCATGCGCGAAACTGAACTGGATCTTCACGAAAATATCCCCCGCGATGCGGTGGTCACGGCCAATGACTATCGAGACGGTCAGCACTTTGTGCTGCATACGCATCAACGCGGGCAGTTTGCCTATGCGGCTTGCGGGGTGATTACCGTGTTCACCGATCAGGGCAATTGGGTGGTGCCACCACAGCGGGCGATCTGGGTGCCGGCGGGCGTGCCGCATGAGATGAGCATGAATGGGCCGGTGACGATGCTTAACACTTACATCCGCAGCAGCGCCGTAGAACGGGTTGGTCTGCCGGCGCATTGTCAGGTGTTTGGCGTGTCGACATTGCTGCGGCAGTTGCTGATCCGCGCGATTGACGTGCCGGCGCTGTATGCCGAGCAGCAGCGTGACGGTCACCTGATGAGCTTGTTGCTGCATGAAATCGCCGACATGCCGCCGCTGTCGCTGAATGCACCGCTGCCGAGCGAGCCACGGCTGATTCAGGCCTGTCGCAGCAGATTGCTCGAACAACCGTCGCTGGAAATCGGCATTGATCATATGAGCCAGCAGGTCGGCATGAGCCGCCGTACATTCACCCGGCTGTTCCGCCAGCAAACCGGTATCAGTTTCGTCGAATGGCGTCAGCAGGCGTGCCTGTTGATGGCCGTCGTACGGCTGGGCAACGGCGAGTCAATCACGCGCGTCGCGACCGATCTGGGTTACAGCAGCCCCAGCGCGTTCACCAGTGTTTTCAGGCGTGTGCTGGGCGATGCGCCGAGTCGATACTTCTCAAAAAACGGGCTTTGAAACATCGGGTTGGAAAAAGCCCAGCCACGTTCCTACAATCGCGGCCCGAATCTTTTGATCCCGTGCTCCAAACCCTAACTCCCGAAGGATTTGCACCATGCAATTGTCACTGGAAGCCGTCGCCCTGTTCTGCCTGAAACTCGCTTACGAGGAAGAAGGCGTCAGCCCCATTCTGCGCGATGATCTGGTGATGGGTGATTACGACCGCGACGTTTTCGAGTTGCTGGTGCGCCGTGGCGATGTCGAGACAATTCAGCTCAAGCTGAATGAATGCCTGAGTCTGGCGCTGAGCGCCTTGGGGGGTGTGGACAAGCCGCTGGGGCGTGAGCTGCAACGATTGACCGCCGAGCTCAGCCACGCGCAGACGATGGAGCAGCTCGATGCGCCGCTCCTCGCGCTCAAAGGTTATTTGAAGGACATTCTGTAATCAGACACGCGATCTGAAGAAACTGCCCTCCGGATTACTCCCGCACTTTTACCACTCGAATGTCGATGGGAAACCCACCTGGGCCTTCCAGCTTCTTCCATCCCACGTATTGAAAAACCGCTTCCTGATCGATGGTCTCGCCCCTCTCCACCAGTTCTCCACCCAGCACCGCGACCTCTCTATAGATTGCGCAGCTGCCCTCATCGGGATGGGCGGTGTAGATCACATAGGGTTTGACGTAGCGCACAGCGCGGAAATGTCGGCCGCAGCCCCAGTCGACCGTAATCATCAACGTCTTCAGATATGCTTCACCATCCGTTTCCGAATCCCGGGCGAGTTCCTTGAGCTTGCCGAGTTCGCCGACGTCGCTAAAGCCCAGAGCGCGGGCGCGCTTGTACTGCGGGGACTCCAAATGCTCGGCCTGTGACGCGAAGGCTTGCTGTAGAATCTCTTTGTCCTGGACGTAATGTTCGTTGTGCCAGATCTCGGTCGCTTGGGCAATGACGTTTTTGCAACGGGCATACTCTGGAGAGGCAAGGCTTGCCTGGGCGAGTTGCTCGTGATGGGCGAAAACAGTTTGATTCAAGTTATCGACGCGGACCATCGCTTCCCTGGCAGTCATGGTCCCGTTTTGAACGTTGTTCACTACTTGCTGAAAACGCTCACAATCGGAGAGGTATCCCTTCCAGGCGACCTCCGGGGTTTCATCCCGGTCGGCAAGCGCCGGGGTCATTACGATGGCGAGGAGGAACGCGCCGAGCAGGCGTGAGACAGAAGAAACGGTAGGCATGTGTAGTCCGTTACGCAGATGAAGAAAGTGGCGCGAAGCTACTATTTTGATATCTGGCTGTCCACTTTCGCTGGAGGCCTTCAACCGGCTCGATCTGAAGTTGAAGAAAAGCGAATCTTAAGCCTCGCTTAAGGGCAATGGGCGCCGGCTGCGCTATCATCGCCGGCCTGCGCGCCCAGAGCCTTGACCCTGAATGTCCCGACCGCTTGATGAATTGAACCCGTTGCCACCGGTTTTGGCCGGCCCGCTGTTGCGGCGGCTGGAACCTGCGCGCTGCGTGATGTGGCTGGTGGGCACTCGCCCGCTGTCGCTGACTTTGCGTCTGCAAGGTGTGGGAGATATTCCTCTCGACGAGACGAAATGCACAGTCATCCCTGTAGGCGCCCGCGCGTTCGTGCATCTGATTGATGTCGTTCTCGAAAGCGCCCTGCCCTGCGACACGCGCATCGACTATGACTTGCTGATCGAAGGCAAAACCGGGATCGCCGATTGGGCTGCGCACCTGCTCTATGCCGATGCCATCTGCCCGAATTTCGTGATTCGCTCGCGCATCGATCAGCTGCTGCACGGCTCCTGCCGTAAGCCGCATCACCCGGCAGCCGATGGTTTGCTGTGCGTCGATCAACTGTTGTCGGCTGAAACCGATCCGCAACAACGCCCCGCCCTGTTGATGATGAGCGGCGATCAGGTCTACGCCGACGATGTCGCCGGGCCGATGCTGCGCGCGATTCATGCGCTGATCGAACGCCTTGGTCTGTTCGAAGAGCACCTCGAAGGTGCGGTTGTCAGTGACAGCGCGAAACTCTATGAACACCCGGCCAGCTACTACCACCGTGCGGATTTGTTACCGGCGCTTGAGAGCAACGAGACATTGCGCGAGCGATTTTTCGGCGGTGCGCGAAAGCCGATTTTCACCAGCAGCAGTGCCGACAATCACCTGGTGACATTTGCCGAAGTGATGGCGATGTACATGCTGGTGTGGTCGCCGACGCCGTGGACGCTGATCGAGCCGCAGCCGCCGGTGCTGACGCCCGAGCGCGCCAAGCGTTATGCCCTCGAACAGACTCGGATCAATGCCTTCACCGCAGGCTTGGGCAACGTCGCGCGCGCCTTGGCGCATCTGCCAAGCCTGATGATTTTCGACGACCACGACATTACCGATGACTGGAATCTTTCCGCGCAATGGGAGGAAACGGCCTACGGCCATCCCTTCTCCAAACGCATCATCGGCAATGCGCTGATTGCCTACATGTTGTGCCAGGGCTGGGGCAATAATCCTGATGCCTTCGACGCTCTGTTGGAGAAAACCCGAAGCCTCAGCGCCAGCGGCGACGACCGTTATCTCGACAGCCCGGTGCAGGACGCTCTGATCGACGAGTTGTTGCGCTTCCAGCACTGGCACTTCGTGTTGCCAACCAGCCCGGCGCTGGTGGTGATCGACACGCGCACCCGACGCTGGCGCAGCGAGATGGCGCTCAAGCAGCCGTCAGGCTTGCTGGACTGGGAAGCCCTGAGCGAACTGCAACAGGAACTGCTCGATCATCCGTCAGCAATCATCGTGTCCCCGGCGCCGATCTTCGGCGTGAAGCTGATCGAAACCGTGCAGCGGATATTCAGTTGGTGTGGCTATCCACTGCTGGTCGACGCGGAAAACTGGATGGCCCATCGCGGCGCAGCGCAGGTGATCCTGAACATTTTCCGACACACGCGTACACCGGGGAATTACGTGGTGCTGTCCGGCGATGTGCATTATTCCTTCGTCTACGAAGTCCTTATCCGACACCGCAAGGCCGGCCCGCGCATCTGGCAAGTCACTAGCAGCGGCATCAAGAACGAATTCCCCAAGACCCTGCTCGAATGGTTCGACCGCCTCAACCGCTGGCTCTACTCGCCACGTTCACCGCTCAACTGGCTGACCAAACGCAGGCTCATGCGCATCGTGCCGTATGTGCCGGAACATGCTGAAGCGGGTGAGCGACTGTGGAACTCAGCGGGGATTGGCCAGGTGTTTTTCAATGAGCAAGGGCAGCCGCGCGAGATCTATCAGCACAACTCGAACGGCGCCCCGAGGACCCGGATGCTCGCGCCGGATTTGTCGGATTATCCGAAGTAGGACGCCTCCTGCAGAATGTTTGCAAGCGGCCCCTCGGACGTCAGTTTCCTGGGAACGGGATTACAGAAGTCTCAGAAACGTCTCGAACAGAGTTCGGCGATACTCAGTGCAGCGCAGATGACCCGTTTGCGCATCAATCACGCTAGGTATCGCCTTTTCATGGACTCCAGCAAGCCAACCGTAACTGGCACCCTTGCCCACATGCATTTGACCGGAACAGTAGATCGTGTCGAAAAAGACACGCCCCCTATGCCGAGGGCTGATCAGAACCACGAACTGGATGAGACCGCATATCTGCTTCGCTCTCCAGCCAATGCGCAGCGACTGATCAGATCAATTGCCCAATTGCGTGCAGGTAATACCGTCGTCAGGCATGTGTCTGAAGAATGAGCGGACGATCACACCCCATCCAGCGCCCGCGCCACACCTCTGACAATCATCTCCACCTCGCGCTCATCAATCGTCAGTGGCGGCAGCAGCCGGATGGTTTTGCCGCGGGTGACGTTGATCAGCAGCCCATGATCGCGCGCCGTGATCAGGGTCAGATCACGGATCGGTTGTTTCAGCTCGATGCCGATCATCAGGCCTTGGCCACGAATCGCCTGCACGTTCGGGTTGTCCGTCAGTTCTGCGCGCAGCCGAGTGATCAGGCGTTCACCTTGAATCCGGGCATTTTCCAGCAAGCCTTGTTCTTCGATGATCTCGAGTACGGTGCAGCCTACCCGGCAGGCCAGCGGATTGCCGCCGAAGGTGCTGCCGTGACTGCCCGGCGTGAACAGGTCCGCCGCTCTGCCCCGCGCCAAGCAAGCGCCGATCGGCACGCCGTTGCCCAGGCCTTTGGCGAGGGTCATGACATCCGGGACGATACCTTCGTGCTGGAATGCGAACCACCGACCGGTGCGGCCAATGCCAGTCTGGATTTCGTCGAGCATCAGCAGCCAGGCGTGACGGCTACACAGGTCCCGCAAGGCTTTGAGGTAGCCCGGCGGCGGCAGTTGCACGCCGCTTTCACCCTGAATCGGCTCGACCAGAATCGCCACGATGCGCGCGCCATGCCGTTGCTGCACCTGCTCCAGCGCGGCCAGATCGCCGAACGGGACTTTGACGAAATCTCCCGGCAGTTCGTTGAAACCCAGGCGCACCGCCGGCCCATCACTGGCGGACAAGGTGCCCAAGGTGCGGCCATGAAAAGCGTTGGCCATCACCACCACCAGCGGCTGTTCGATGCCTTTGCGCCAGCCGTATAAGCGTGCCAGTTTCAGCGCGGTTTCATTGGCCTCGGCGCCGGAGTTGTTGAAGAACGCGCGCTGCATCCCCGACAGTTGTGTGAGTTTCTGCGCCAGTTGCTGCTGCCAGTCGATGCAGTAAAGATTGGAGGTGTGCAGCAACAGTCCGGCCTGCTCGCTGATGGCCGAGACGATGCGCGGGTGTGAGTGGCCGACATTGGTCACCGCCACACCGGCCACCGCATCCAGAAACTCGCGACCGGCCTGATCCCACAGTCGTGTGCCCAGGCCCTTGGTGAAGCTCAGGGCCAGTGGTTGATAGGTATTCATCAGGGCGGCGGTCATCTCGGTGTACTCCAGCACAGGTTCGGTGTGCTGGCAGTATGGTTATCCACCTGAACTGGATAAACTCGGCAAAACCTCAATCATTTAAAAGCAGAGCTTGATAATGGATCTGTTCCAGTCGATGAGCGTTTACGTCAAAGTCGTGGAGGCTGGCAGCATGACGGCGGCCGCGTTGCAGTGCGAAATGTCCACGACCATGGTAGGAAATCACCTGCGGTCACTGGAACAACGACTCGGCGTGCAACTGCTCCAGCGCACAACTCGCCGCCAACGTTTGACCGAGTTCGGCAGCGTTTACTACCAGCGTTGCCTGGAAGTCTTGGGCTTGGTGGCCGACTCCGAACGTCTGGCCGAACAGACCCTCGATGAGCCGCGCGGCACTCTGCGTATCACCGCGCCGTTGACCTTCGGCGTCGAACGTCTGGCCCCGGCACTCAGCGAATTCTCACTGCAATACCCGCAGCTCAAACTCGATGTAGCACTGACCAACCGGCGTCCGGAGTTGCTGGAAAATGGCCTCGATGTGGCATTTCGACTGGGCAATTTCGAAGCGACCAATCTGATCGCCCGGCCGCTCATCGACTACACCCTGACCGTGTGCGCCTCCCCGGATTACGTGGCGCGACGCGGTATGCCGCTCACACCCGACGACTTGCGTCAGCATGACTGCCTGTCCTTCGCCTACCCTGCCGGCGATGACTGGCAGTCGGTCGAGAAAGAATGGCGCCTAAGTGGGCCGGACGGCGAAGTGATGGTCGATGTCAAAGGGCCGATGCTACTCAACAGCTCCGCCGGGTTGCATCAGGCCGCGCGCACCGGCATGGGCATCGTCATGCTGCCCGATGCGCTGGTGGAACAGGATCTGCGCGACGGCAAACTGGTGACGGTAATCCCCGACTACCAACCGCCGAGCCGGCCGATGCACCTGCTCTACGCTCAGGATCGCTACCGTTTGCCGAAATTGCGGCGGTTCGTCGAGTTTGCAGTGCAGACGTGGGGCAAGTCCTGACCGTCTACTCTTTTCGAACGCTCGAAAACCTACTTCAAGGATTTGATCAAAGGATGAACAAGGACTTTTCAATACGCGACCTGTTGCCCAGCGAAGTGGAACAGGTCAGGCAGTTTCTCGCTGAACATGGCTGGGCGCACCGCACCGGCTCGGCAGAACATTTCGCGCAACTTATCCAAAACTCCCAACGCACAGCTGTTGCGCTGAAAGGTGGGCGGATCGTCGGTTTCGCCCGCGGAATCAGTGATGGTTTATCCAACGGTTACCTGTCGATGGTGGTGGTCGACGGGCAGCAGCGGCGGGCCGGGATTGGTCTTGCAATGGTCGAACATGTGATGGGCGATAAACCGGATATCACTTGGGTACTACGTGCAGGGCGTGAGGGCGCCGAAGCGTTTTTCTCCAGCCTGGGATTCGAAACGTCGGTGATCGCAATGGAGCGCAGGCGACTGCAGTAGCTCGCGTTTTCATCGTCGAAAAAACAAGTGGCGTCTTTGCATCTCTGGTCGGGCGCCCACCAAGCGCATCTGAACTCTATCTCCGAGATCTCTGTAGGAAACGTCGTTATCGCTGTTTTCGAAACAACTATCTTCCTGTGCCTGAATACAATCCGCTGCCCCCAGGACGTCAAATGCAGCAAGGCACCTTATGACCTTCAGCTCCCCAAAATTCATCCTTATTTATTTACCGATTGTGTTTCTCGTGTATTTCTTTCTGAATCGCCAACGATTGGTCACCGCCGGTAAGTTCTGGCTCGTCATCGCCAGCCTGATATTTTATGGATACTGGAGTGCAATTTACATTCCGCTGCTTGCACTCTCGATCACTTTCAACTTCGCCATTGGAAAGACTCTCGCCTGCACGAACATGGCTATCTTTTCAAGAGTCTCCAGAAAAACAGTTCTCTGTATTGGCATCGGATTCAACCTGATACTTCTGGGCTATTTCAAATATACAAACTTCCTTGTGGACAATATCAATTCAACTCTTGGCACCGATCTATTCTTCCACCAAATAGTTCTGCCGCTGGGCATCAGCTTCTATACGTTTACGCAAATCGCGTTTCTGGTGGACTGCCACCGAAACCTGGCCAGAGAGTACAATTTCGTAAACTATGCTCTGTTCGTAACTTTCTTCCCACACTTGATCGCCGGCCCGATCCTTCATCACCAGGAAATGATGAGCCAGTTTCAGTCACGGTGGACCCTGGTCATTCGCTACCGCAACATACTGATGGGGTTGTTCATATTCAGCATCGGTCTGTTCAAGAAAGTCCTGCTCGCCGACACCTTCGCCATTTGGGCTGATGCGGGATTCACCAGCGGGGTCGACCATGACTTTTTCAGCGCATGGACCACCAGCCTGTCATACACCTTTCAACTGTACTTCGACTTTAGCGGCTATTGCGACATGGCCATCGGGGCAGCGTTATTGTTCAACATCTGGCTGCCGGTGAACTTCAATTCACCTTACAAATCGCTGGACATCCAGGATTTCTGGCGTCGCTGGCACATGACCCTGAGCCGGTATCTTCGTGATTATTTATACGTTCCACTGGGCGGCAACCGATGCACACGCCACCGTTTGTACTTCAATTTGATGCTGACCTTCATACTCGGCGGCCTCTGGCATGGCGCCAGTTGGATGTTCATCATCTGGGGCGCCCTGCATGGCGCGGCTATCGTCCTGCATCGGATATGGACGCAGTTCGGCATGACTTTGCCGGACGTAGTTGGATGGTTTATCACCTTCATGTTCGTCAATGTTACATGGGTATTCTTCAGAGCCACGTCAGTCGATGACGCTATGGTGATATTACGTGGCATGGTGAACCTGGACTCAATCCCCGGCACTTTGGTGAGCACAATTCCAACAGCAAAGCTCGCTTGGGGAGGAACACTTACCGATTATTTGCTTGAAATACTTCCAGCGGGCCTTGTCGCAAACATTGCGCCGACGGTGATGATTGGCTTCGCGCTGCTGATCATTCGCCAGAAAAACGCGTTCGAATTAACGACGCAATCAAGTTTCGGAATCAAAAAAATAATTGGAATGTCAACGCTGTTTTGCGTTGCTCTGCACTCCAGCATCCAAAGCAGCAGTACGGTTTTCCTTTATTTCAATTTTTGATGGTGTTACTCATGAAGAAAAATCTATACACAGCACTCATCATTTCAATTTTATGCATGTCCATTGTCCCCACTGTAAATCTGCATCGTGTATTCACCACACAAAGCAACGTTAAATGGTGGAAGCGAAAAGTGTTGTACAACATGGATTTCATCTTCTCCGGGATTGGCCAACTGACTTACCTGTACGGAGTTTCGATTGATCCGACGCGCGTGGTTATTGGCAAGCAAGGCTGGTTATTTCTGGGGGATGACTACGCCCATTCAATCACTTCGAAACGCATGGCCATTAGCGCCGAGGATTCCCAAACACTTGAGACGGTCGCGGGATCCGCGAGGGCCTGGAATCAATGGTTAAGCGACATGGGCGTTGCGGCATTTCGTATTGTGATAGGGCCGGATAAGGACTCTGTCTATCCGGAATATCTTCCCGACTGGTCAGCACACTCCACTGCCAGACTGACCGACTCACTTGTGACTCGGGCCCGCGAGAATATCTACGTCGACCCCACCCGGGCACTCATACAGGCCAAATCAGATTACTCCGCTCCGCTGTACTACACGACGGACACGCACTGGAACAATCTCGGCGCATGGGTTGCGTTTGATGAGTTGCGCAAAAGCCTCTCGAACAGTCAGGCTGCATTGCTCTGGCCTCAGGCACGAGACCCGATGATTATGGAAAGCCATATGCGTGGCGGAGGCGACCTCGCACATTTTCTGCGGATTCAGGACCTGATCACCGACCGTGAGGTCGCACTGAATCTTCATGCAGAGTACGCAATGCCAGTGGAGCATCACGACTTCAACTCCGGGGCAATTGTATTCTCGGGTAAGAATACCGGCATCGCGTCCCCGGCAGTCCCGCTGTTGGTGAAATCCAAACATGCATTGAACCGAAAGAAGGTGCTCTGGTTACGTGATTCGTTTGGCTCTGCCATGGCGCCGCTCATGACAGCCACTTTTACCGACACCTTGCATGTCTACTATCCGACACTCACACCCGAAACTCTGGTCGCACTTGTCGAGCTCTACCAGCCAGACTATGTGTTCGTCACAAGCGTTGAAAGGGACATTCGCGGCGAATTTTTCCAGTCCACCCCTACCGATGGCCAGTGAGTGAGATTTACTCACGATTCGTCTTTTCTATCTGAGTTCTGCGACAAATATTCGTCTCCACCGGGCCGTTGCTCCGTGACAAGCACGCCCCGCTCCCCTAAATTAGGCGGCCTGAAAAAGACCCCGTGCTTTCTCGTCTCAACTCAAGTTAAAGAAGTAGTGAAATTTCAATGTCCGATTCCAACACCGCTGAATCCGTAGTCACCCAGTCGTCCAAAGCGGAATACGAAAACTCCATCAATCTTTCACAACACATCCCACAGGCGAAGATCATCAGCGAGATGGTGCTGGACGCGTTCCAGTCGTCGCGCGAAAGCGATGAGATTCGCGAT
This sequence comes from Pseudomonas sp. P4795, assembly GCF_048822895.1. NCBI lineage: Bacteria > Pseudomonadati > Pseudomonadota > Gammaproteobacteria > Pseudomonadales > Pseudomonadaceae > Pseudomonas > Pseudomonas sp. P4795. The sequence continues at coordinate 846,537 of NZ_JBMFBT010000002.1, forward strand.
CTGCGCGCGGCGATCCGTCAGGCTCACGACCGCTTCGATGACGATCAGGCTTATGAGCTGATGGGCGAACTCAAGCGCTTGAAGGACGCCGAGGCTGCGGATATCGCTGCCCTTGAAGACCTGAGCAGCAAATTCCCGATCAGCCGCATCCTGTCCAGCTTCAAAGACGATCCGGCGTTCCAGGAAATCGTCTACGGTCTGGCCTTGAAAGTGCTGAACCAGACGCATCAGGCGATCAGCAATCCGAGCAGCGGCAAGAGCAAAACCGCACGCGCGAAGAAAGAAGCCGAAGTGTTCAGCATCAGCAAGGACGGCATCAGCGTGACCCTGCCGCTGCGCACGCCGCGCTCGCGCCTGAGCATGGATCGGGAAGCGCTGGAATTCCTCGGTTTCACTTTCGTTGGTGAAGGCGACGAAGCCGAGCTGGACGGCGAAACCTTCGTCGACAACGCCGGCACCGAACAGGCGATCAACCGCAAAAACATCATCACCGCCCTGCAACAGCAGACCGCGTTCGATGGCTACAGCATCGCCGTTCAGTAAGCCCGGCGCTGACGAAAAAGCCCCGCCCTGAGATTCAGGGCGGGGCTTTTTGTTTTCTGGCGGGCAGTCAGGCCGACGGCAGCAGCGCGACGATCATGTCTACTTCGATAGCCGCGTTTTTCGGCAACTGATATACGCCGACGGTGGTGCGCGTGTGCCGGCCAACATCACCCAGCACATGACTGAACACATCCGATGCACCGTTGGCGACTTCACTCAGATCAACGAAATCGGCGGTGGACTTCACATACACCGTGACCCGCAGCAACGACTTGATCTTATCCAGCGAACCCACGGCATCGACGATGAAGGCCAGACACCGCATCGCGCTGATGCTCGCCGCGGCTTGCGCGTCCTTGAGTGTCAACTCCTGCCCCACCCGGCCCGGGTACTGAATCTTGCCGTCGGCGCGTGGCACCATGCCGCTGATGTACAACTCGTCATGGTGACGAACCAGCGGCGCGTAGTTACCACCCACCGTGTTCTCGCCATTGATGTCGTAATTCAGCTCTTTTGCCAGGGCAATGAAGCGTTCGTCGCAGGTCATCCTCTCAGTCATGTCGCCCAGCCTCGTGATCGATGCATGTAGTTGGATCCGAATCTAGGGCTTTTGCCAAGCAACCGCAACCTGTCGATTCTAGCTAGTCGCTTCCAACAAAAAACCCCGCGCATCTCTCGATGGCGGGGTTTTTCTTACCACGGTCGAACCTTAAGGCGCGTACGTCACCAGCAGTTCGGCCGGCACCTTGAAGTCCAGGGACATCATGACGCTCAGCGCGGTGATGGTGAAGATCGAGAACACGAACAGCTTGCGTGCCCAGACCGTGTCATCCACTGCTTTGTAACCGGTCCAGGCCATGTACAACCAGTACATGCCCATGGCCGCGGCGACGGCGAGGTAGCTCATGCCGGCGTAGCCGCTGAAGGTCAGCATCAAGGTCGCCACGAGGAACGCCAGGATGTAGAGCAGGATGTGCTTCTTGGCCACTTTGATCCCGCGCTTCACTGGCAACACCGGAATCGATGCAGCCAGGTAATCGTTGAAGCGGAAGATCGCGATGGCGTAGGAATGCGGCATCTGCCACAGGCTGAACATCACCAGCAGGGTCAGCGCGGCCATGTCGAAGCTGTTGGTCACGGCCACGTAACCGATCACCGGTGGCATGGCGCCCGACAGACTGCCCACCAGCGTGCCGTGAACCGACTTGCGCTTGAGGTACAGGCTGTAGAAGCCGACGTAGATCACGAAGCCGATCACGGCGAACAAAGCCGCCAACGGGTTGGCCACTTTGTACAACAACGCAACGCCGAGAACACCCAGGACGGTCGCATAGATCAGGGCCAGTTTCAGGGAGATCAAGCCCTGCACCAGCACCCGGTTCTTGGTGCGTTCCATCTTCAGGTCGATGTCGCGGTCGATGCAGTTGTTGAACACGCAACCGGAGGCCACAACCAGGGAAGTGCCGATCATGGCTGCCAGAAACACGGCCAGATCAACATGCCCTTTCGAGGCCAGGAAGAACCCGCCTGCCACAGAAAGCACGTTACCGAAAATGATCCCCGGTTTGGTGATTTGGATAAAGTGCTTGAGCGACATCGGGTCTACCTCACTTCGCCATCATGAACGTGTGGATGCTGAACATGATCCACAGCGACAGGCCGACCAACAGCACGATCACGATGGCCGTGAAGACGAACGCAATCACGTTGTTCCGCTGCGCAACGGAACGGTCCAGGTGCAGGAAGTAATACAGGTGAACAATCACCTGAATCACGGCGAATGCCAGGACGATCATCAGCGTGATCGACTTCGGCAGCGTCGGGTACATGACCAGAGCAAACGGGATCGCTGTCAGGATGACCGACAGGATGAAGCCGATCGCATAGGACTTGACGCTGCCGTGGCCGGCGTCGTCGTGGGAATGTGCGTTAGCCATTTACATAGTCCCCATCAGATAAACAACGGTGAATACGCAGATCCAGACCACGTCCAGGAAGTGCCAGAACAGGCTCAGGCAGCTCAGACGGGTCTTGTTGGTCGCCGTCAGGCCTTTTTTCTGCACCTGGTACATCATGATGCCCATCCAGATCAGACCCGCCGAAACGTGCAGACCGTGGGTACCGACCAGGGTGAAGAACGCGGACAGGAAGCCCGAACGGCTAGGACCGAAGCCCTCGGAGATCAGCAGGTGAAACTCGTTGATCTCCATCGCGATGAAGCCTGCGCCCAGCAGGAAGGTCATGAACAACCAACCCAGAACCTGCTGCTTTTTACCTTTGTACAACGCCAGCATGGCGAAGCCGTAGGTGATCGAACTGAACAACAGCAGAGCCGTTTCGGCCAGCACGTATGGCAGTTCGAAGATGTCGTGGCCCGACGGGCCACCGGCGACGTTGTTTACCAGTACCGCGTATACCGCGAAGATCGACGCAAACAGAATGCAGTCGGTCATCAGGTAGAGCCAGAAACCGTATACGGTCATCTCGCCCGAATCGTGGTGATGGTCATCGTGCCCATGTTCACCATGGGCGTGTCCAGCATTGGTCACTAAATTCGACATGGTTTAAGCCTGTTCCAACGAGGTTTCAACACGGGTGGCGGAGGCCGGGATTTTCCCTGCCGCGACCAGACGCTTGTGCTGCTCGGCTTCGATGCGCTCGATCGTTTCAACCGGAACCATATAGCCCTGGTCATCACGTGCAGCGTGGATCACGAAGTACACGACAGTACCGACCAGGCTTGCGATGGCCAGCCACCAGATGTGCCAGATCATTGCGAAACCGAACACGGTCAGCAGAGCGCCCATGACCACACCGGTAGCGGTGTTGTTTGGCATGTGGATCGGCTCGTACTTGGCCGGAGCCTGGTACGCAGTACCGTTTTCCTTGGCTTCGGTGAACGGGTCGATGCAGTCAGCCTTAGGCAGCACGGCAAAGTTGTAGAACGGTGGTGGCGACGAGGTCGACCATTCCAGAGTGTGGGCATTCCACGGGTCACCGTGTTCGCACATGTTCTCTGGTTTGTTGCGGTCACGAACCGATACGTACAGCTGGATCAGTTGGCAAGCGATACCGACTGCGATCATCACCGCACCGAACATGGCAACGTACAGGTACGGTACCCACTCAGGGTTGGTGGTGGCGTTCAGACGACGGGTCATGCCCATGAAGCCCAGTACATAGAGCGGCATGAACGCGACGAAGAAACCGGTGATCCAGAACCAGAACGCTGCTTTACCCCAGCCTTCGTGCAGCTTGAAGCCGAACGCTTTCGGGAAGTAGAACGCGAAACCTGCGATGTAACCGAATACCGCGCCGCCGATGATCACGTTGTGGAAGTGAGCGATCACGAACAAGCTGTTGTGCAGAACGAAGTCAGCACCCGGAATGGCCAGCAGTACGCCGGTCATGCCGCCGATGGCGAAGGTCACCATGAAGCCCAGGGTCCACAGAACCTGGCTGGTGAAACGCAGACGGCCCTGGTAGATGGTGAACAGCCAGTTGAATAGCTTCACACCCGTCGGGATCGAAATCAGCATCGTCGCCAGACCGAAGAAGGCGTTGACGCTCGCACCCGAACCCATGGTGAAGAAGTGGTGCAGCCAAACCATGAAGCCCAGGATCGAGATTGCGCCCGATGCGTAGATCATCGAGTGGTGGCCGAACAGTTTCTTGCCGGTGAAGGCCGAGATGACTTCCGAGAAAATGCCGAATGCCGGCAGGATAAGGATGTAAACCTCAGGGTGGCCCCATGCCCAAAACAGGTTGACGTACATCATCGGATTGCCACCAAGTTCATTGGTGAAAATGTGGAAATCCATGTAACGGTCAAGTGTCAGCAGTGCCAGGGTAGCGGTCAGGATCGGGAACGAAGCCACGATCAGAACGTTGGCCCAGGTGCAGGTCCAGGTGAAGATCGGCATGTCCATCAGCTTCATGCCAGGGGTACGCATTTTCAGCACGGTAGCGAGGAAGTTGACCCCCGTCAGCGTCGTACCTAACCCGGATAGCTGAAGCGCCCAGATGTAGTAGTCCATCCCCACGCCAGGGCTGTATTGCAGACCCGACAGCGGTGGATAAGCAACCCAACCGGTCTTGGCGAATTCGCCGACGCCCAGCGACAGGTTGATCAGCACAACGCCGGACACCAGCAGCCAGAAGCTCAGGGAGTTCAGGAACGGGAACGCAACGTCACGCGCGCCGATCTGCAGCGGCACTGCAAGGTTCATCAGGCCGGTGAAGAATGGCATCGCCATGAAGATGATCATGATCACACCGTGAGCGGTGAAGATCTGGTCATAGTGTTCAGGTGGCAGGTAGCCAGGCGAACCCTCGGTGGCCATGGCCAACTGGGTACGCATCATGATGGCGTCGGCAAAACCGCGCAGCAGCATGACCATGGCGACGATGATGTACATCACGCCGATTTTCTTGTGGTCGACCGACGTCAGCCACTCGGTCCACAAGTAAGTCCACTTCTTGAAGTAGGTGATTGCAGCGAACAGCGCCAGACCACCGAGGGCGATCATGGCGATGGTCACCATCACGATCGGCTCGTGGAACGGGACCGCTTCCCAACTTAATTTACCAAACATCGTTTACTCCTCTGCCCCGGCAGCTGAATGCGAGTTCATGTCCGATCCTTGCGTCGCGGCCACTTCTTTCTCTTTCTTCTCGTGCTTCAGCGGCTTGCCCGGTTTCATGCCTTCGTACTTGTCGACGATGATCTGGAACAGGTTCGGCGTGACCGAGGAGTAGAGCTCGACTGGGTTGTTCTGGCTTGGCTTGGAAAGGGCTTCGTATTCAGCTTTTTCAAGCTGTTTAGGTGCCTTTTTGACTTCGCTGACCCAGGCGTCGAATTGCTCCTGAGTCGTAGAGATGGCTTTGAATTTCATGCCGGTGAAACCAGCGCCGCTGTAGTTGGCGGAGATACCGTCCATTTCAGCGTCACGGTTGGCAATCAGGTGCAGTTTGGTCTGCATGCCGGCCATCGCGTAGATCTGGCCGCCCAGGCCCGGGATGAAGAACGAGTTCATCACGGCGTCCGAGGTCACTTTGAAATTGACCGGAGTGTTCGTCGGGAACACGATCTTGTTGACCGTGGCAATGCCTTGTTCCGGGTAGATGAACAGCCACTTCCAGTCCAGCGCGACCACTTCAATGGTGATCGGCTTGACGTCGGACTCAAGCGGACGATACGGGTCCAGCTCGTGGGTCGACTTGTAGGTGATGTAACCCAGGGCAATGATGATCAGTACCGGAATGGTCCAGACTGCCACTTCGATTTTGGTGGAGTGCGACCACTTCGGGGTGTACACGGCATCCTTGTTGGAGGCGCGGTACTTCCAGGCGAAGAGGAAGGTCATGACGATAACCGGCACGACGACCAACAGCATCAGCAGGGTCGCGGTGATGATCAGGTTTCGCTGTTCCAGGCCAACCTGGCCCGTGGGATTGAACAAGGTCATGTTGCAGCCTCCCAGCAACAACGTGCCGAGCAGCGGCACTAGGCCTAGTAATCTGGGGTACCTGTTTTTACTCATCTCACGACCTCTAAAGCAGCTTGCGCAATGCAGTTGGGTTTTGATCGCCAACACTTCACCCTGCCAAGGGTTGGCATTTTCTTTGGATTGAATAAGGGCCGCCCGTCTCGCGTCAGACGCTCGACAAATCCTGGGACAGCGGTGAGTTCTTATTCGAATTCGTGGTCAAAGGCCTTGTTACAGACCAATTCCATTTGGTGCGGAAAGTTGAGGCACCGACACCAGGGTGACTTACAGCCTTACGGCTGCTCGACACCCGACTTCCTGCGTAGCGCCTTATTAAAGTGTTCCTTAATAAAGGCTGAACAGTGCCGGGAATTCAGTGCGGGCGATTGTAGATAGGTAGCGCCCTATACACCATGTCTTATCCCGAAATAATTTTTATCCGTTACAGCAACAATCCATTCCGGTTTTTGCAAAAGTCGCCCATGGTATCGAAATCGATTCTCAACAAAAACACCAAAAAATGTAGGTCTACCCGCCTCAGATCAGACAGCTCTGAAAGCTTTTTCCCTGGCCGTGAACGGCGCAAGCCCCGGTAACCCAAGGCTTCTGGCTAATTGCCAGAGGTTGTTAAAACTGCCTGTTGTCGCCGCTGTGTATAAACGCCGACAAATCCGGAAACAGACCAATCCGGTTACACAGTCGCAGACCAATCCGCGCCACCGATCCGGCCCGCGACAGACCTGCTGTGACAACATGTCGCACGCCTGTCGCAACCTTCATTGCCGTTCGTCACGGTGTTTTCACAAATGCTCTGAAATGCAAAACGCCGCGCCTTCCTGACTCGGAAAGCGCGGCGTTTCGTTATATCGGCAAGCGCGCCTGAAGCTTGACTCAGCGCAAGGCTTTGCGGTTACGCGAGATCAGCAATGGCACCAGAATCACCACCAGCACGAACGCCACCAGCGCCCATTGCGCCAGCGACAGGCCGAGGATCGGCGGGTACGGCGTCGAGCAGAAACCGTCGACCTGGAAGCCCAGCGGGAAGATTTTCGCCAGCGGCAGATCATCGACAATCGGCTGCAGCACATCGATGCCGCAGCTCACTGTCGGATAGAACTGGGTGTAGACATGATGTCCCGCCACCCCTGCCCCGGCAATCGCGCAAATCACCACCAGCACCTCGAACACCGTGAGGCTGCGGCGCGTGCGCATCGCAGCGCCGATGAACGCGAACAGCGCAATCAGCAGCAACGCGTAACGCTGCAGAATGCACAGCGGGCATGGCGCCTCGCCGAGCACGATTTGCATGTACAAAGCGCCGCCAATCAGCGCCAGGCAGATGATCCCCAGCAACACCAGAAAGCGCCGCTCACGGCCCAACCGCATCGTTTCCTCGCTCATCGCGTTTCCCTTTCATGTCCATGGTTCAGCCGGCGAGCGGCTGAAAGTTGTCGCAAGTCTACACCGGGGGAATAAACGATAAAGCGGTTAAGAAACCATTAAGTTGTAGGGATTTTTGCCAAATCAGAACCGAGTTGCCCCCATCGCTAGCAGGCTAGCGATGGGGGCAACTCGGTCTCGAAGGTTATTCCAAAGCAGAAGCCGGGCCGAAGAACTCGTAACGGCTCTGTTTTTCCGGCACTCCCAGCGCTTTCAGGTGACGCTTGATCGCGCCCATGAAGCCTTTCGGCCCAAGGAAGTAGGCATCCACGTCACGCTGTTCCGGCAGCCACTCAGCCAGTTGTTCCTGACTCAACATGCCGACCTTGTCCGCCGCCGGGCTCACGCCATCATCTTCAGCGTAGCAATAGAAGCGCTTGAGTTGCGGATGCCGCTCGGCCAGACCATCGACCCAGTCGCGGAAGGCGTGCACGCTGCCGTTACGCGCGCAGTGGATGAAATGCACCGGACGTTCGGTTTGCAGCGCTGCTTCGAGCATCGCCAGGGTCGGCGTGATACCGACGCCGCCACTGATCAGCACCAGCGGCTTGTCGCTGGCAGTCAAAGTGAACTCGCCCGATGGCGGAAACAGTTGAATAGTCGCGCCGACGTGCAGTTGATCGTGCAAGTGATTCGACGCACGACCGTTCGGTTCGCGTTTGACGCTGATGCGGTACTGCCCCTTATCAGCCAGTGCCGACAGCGAATAGTTGCGGCGGATTTCTTCGCCGTCGAGGGTGAGTTTCATGCCGATGTACTGACCTGGCTCGGCGGCGAGGATCGGGCCTTTGTCAGCCGGTTCGAAGTAGAAGGAAATGATCTCCGCGCTCTCTTCAACCTTGTCCGCCACGATGAACTCACGCGCGCCGCGCCAGCCGCCGACTGCGTGTTCCTTCTGGTCGTAGATGGCGGTTTCGGCACCGATCAGAATGTCCGCCAGTTGCCCGTACGCCGCGCCCCAGGCGCTCATCACTTCCGGGGTGGCGATCTCGTCACCGAGCACTTCGGAGATGGCACGCAACAGGCAGGTGCCGACGATCGGGTAGTGTTCCGGAAGGATCTGCAGGGCCACGTGTTTGTTGATGATCTTCGCCACCAGATCGCCCAACTGGTCGAGCTGATCGATGTGCCGGGCGTACATCAACACACCGTTGGCCAAGGCCCGTGGCTGGTCGCCGCTGGCTTGGTGCGCCTGGTTGAACAGCGGACGGACTTCCGGGTATTCCGAGAGCATCATGCGATAGAAGTGAGTGATCAACGCTTCACCGCCGCTTTCCAGCAGGGGCACGGTGGATTTGACGATGGCACGATCCTGAGCGCTAAGCATAAGGGTGGCTCCTGAGCTATCTTGAAAGTTACCGTATGTATTCCAGTTTTCGTGCCAACTAATTTATTCATTAAAATCAATTGGTTGAAAATAAAGTAGTCATATCGACACAGATCTTCGTATAGTCGTTCTGACTACATCTTGTCTCTTTGACTACAAAACCATGTCCGCCAAATCATTGCTTACCGCCCTGCTCCCCCTGGTCTCGGACCTGTCCCGCGAATTGCCGGAGGGTGAGCGCTATCGACGTCTGCTCGAAGCCATGCGCGCCTTGTTGCCGTGCGACGCCGCCGCGCTGTTGCGCCTCGACGGCGAATCGCTGGTGCCACTGGCGGTGGACGGCTTGAGCACTGACACCCTCGGCCGGCGCTTCAAGGTCAGCGAGCATCCGCGCTTCGAAGTGCTGCTGGCCGGCATTGGGCCGACGCGCTTCGCCGCCGACAGCGACTTGCCTGATCCGTATGACGGACTGGTCGATGGTCTCGACGATCATCTCGAAGTCCACGATTGCCTCGGCTGCCCATTGTTCGTCGATGAAAAGCTCTGGGGCCTGATCACCCTCGATGCGCTCGACCCGGAGCGCTTTGAGCCGATCGAACTCGACGCCTTGCAAGCCTTCGCCAGCCTTGCCTCGGCGACGGTCAACGCCGCCGAACGCATTCAACGGCTGGCCACCCGCGCCGAAGACGAACATCAGCGCGCCGAGGTCTACCGTCAGGCCAGTGGCCAGCAGAACCGCGAAATGATCGGCCAGAGCAAGACGCACAAAAAACTCGTGGAAGAAATCAATCTGGTCGGCGGCAGTGACCTGACCGTGCTGATCACCGGTGAAACCGGAGTCGGCAAAGAATTGGTGGCGCAAGCGATTCACGCCGCCTCCAAGCGCGCCGATAAACCGATCATCAGCCTCAATTGCGCCGCGCTGCCGGATACTTTGGTCGAGAGCGAGCTGTTCGGCCACGTGCGCGGCGCCTTCACCGGCGCCACCAGCGACCGACGCGGCAAGTTCGAACTGGCCAATGGCGGCACGCTGTTTCTCGATGAAGTCGGCGAGTTGTCCCTGACGGTGCAGGCCAAGCTGTTGCGCGTGTTGCAGAGCGGGCAATTGCAGCGTTTGGGTTCGGACAAGGAGCACCAAGTCGACGTGCGCCTGATCGCCGCGACTAACCGCGATCTGGCCGAAGAAGTGCGCAGCGGGCGTTACCGCGCTGACTTCTATCATCGTTTAAGCGTGTATCCGCTGCGGGTGCCGGCATTGCGTGATCGCGGGCGTGACGTGTTGTTGCTCAGCGGTTTTTTCCTCGAACAGAACCGCTCGCGCATGGGCCTGAACAGTCTGCGACTGAACAGCGATGCCCAGGAAGCACTGCTGACCTACACCTGGCCGGGCAATGTGCGCGAGCTGGAACACTTGATCGGGCGCAGTGCTTTAAAAGCGCTGGGTAACTGCAAGGTGCGGCCGAAGATTCTCAGCTTGAGCGCGGCGGATCTGGATCTGCCGCGTGAGGTTGTGGATAACTTGCCGCAGGCAGCGAGTTCGATTGCCGAGGGGCCATTGATTGGCGGGGATTTGCGCGCCGCGACTGAGGAGTATCAACGACGCTTGATCGCGGCGGCGCTGGAGCGTAATCAGGATAACTGGGCGAGCGCGGCGCGGGAGCTGGGGCTGGATCGGGCGAATCTGGGGCGGATGGCCAAGCGGCTTGGGATGAAAAGCTAAAAGCCAAAGAGCCCCTCACCCTAACCCTCTCCCCGAGGGAGAGGGGACTGATCGGGGGATTCTGGAGATCTACATCGACCTGAACCTACCTGGCCGAATCCGTAATCGACTCGGTTCTTCAGGTCGATGCATGACGCAAGACATCACGGTCGGCCCCCTCTCCCTCTGGGAGAGGGCTGGGGTGAGGGCAAGCGATGCATCTGACAGCATGCCACCCGACAACTAACCTAAAGCCCAACCCTTTAACGCCGATAACCCGGCATCAATAGTTTCTGGCGATTCCCACCCTCGCCCATCACCTTTTCCACAGAAGGTTTTTATGTCCTCCACCAAAGCCCGCGCAGATTCACTTTCGCTTCTGCTGTTTACCTTGCGCAGCGGCAAGCTGATGGCGATCAACCTGCTTAAAGTCAGTGAAATCATTCCCTGCCCGCCGCTGACCAAACTGCCGGAGTCGCACCCGCACGTCAAAGGCATCGCCACCCTGCGCGGCGCGGCGCTCTCGGTCATCGACCTGAGCCGGGCCATCGGCGAGCGGCCGCTGGAAGATCCGAACGGTGGCTGCCTGATCGTCACCGATGTCAGCCGATCGAAGCAGGGTCTGCACGTGCAGGCCGTGAGCAAGATCGTGCATTGCCTGACCACCGACATCAAACCGCCGCCGTTCGGTTCGGGTGGTTCACGCGCTTATATCACTGGCGTGACCTCGGTCGACGGTACGCTGGTACAAGTGCTGGACATCGAAAAAGTCATCCACAGCATCGCGCCGGCGCAGATCGAAATGGCCCCGACCGACTTGAGCATGGAAGACGCCGATGTGCTCGGCAACGCGCGGATTCTCGTAGTCGACGACAGCCAGGTGGCGCTGCAGCAATCGGTGCACACCCTGCGTAATCTGGGCCTGCAATGCCACACCGCGCGCAGTGCCAAGGAAGCCATCGATTGCCTGCTCGACCTGCAAGGCACCGCGCAGCAGATCAACCTGATCGTCTCCGACATCGAAATGTCCGAAATGGACGGCTACGCCTTCACCCGCACCCTGCGCGAAACCCCGGATTTCGCTCACCTCTACGTGTTGTTGCACACCTCGCTGGACAGCGCGATGAACGGTGAAAAAGCGCGACTGGCCGGCGCCAATGGCGTGTTGACCAAGTTCTCCTCGCCGGAACTGACTCACTGCCTGATCGAAGCGGCCAAATACGTCGCAGCCCAGGGTCACTGAGTTGTGGCCGAGACATTCTGCTTTTTGATGCGGCGCGACCTTGTTAAGGACGTGCCGGCCATCGACTGGCCTGAAGAGTTTGAACTCAGCACCTACCGCGCCGAACTGGCGTCAGCCGTGCACAGCCTGATGGAGCTTGGCTACCGCGAAGGCGGCGGTCGGGTGCCGGCGCTGGATGTGTGGCAGCAGCGCTTTGAACGCGATCCTGAATATGATCCGACGTTATGTTTCATCGCTCGCAATGCCGAGGGAATTGTCGGTGTGGCGCAGTGCTGGACCAGTTCGTATATCAAGAATCTGGTGGTGCATCCCCGGGCTCAGGGTCGCGGCCTGGGCAGATTATTGCTGCTGCATGCGTTCAAGACATTTCAGCAACGGCGCGAGGGCTTCGTCGATCTGAAGGTACTGGAAGACAACCGACGGGCGCAGAGCCTGTATGAAAGCGCCGGGATGTACGTAGTCCGCCGGGAATTGGTACCGGACTGAAAGATCAAAAGATCGCAGCCTTCGGCAGCTCCTACAGATAGATCGCATTCCAACTGTAGGAGCTGCCGAAGGCTGCGATCTTGGCGATAGCCCTTGCAACAAAACCGATGCGGCATACTCCAACCCCAGGCCACTCAAGTCCAAGGATGCCCACCATGAAAACAATTGCCCTCAGCCTGTTCTGCCTCACCGCCCTCGCCCCACTGGCCCACGCCTCAAGCCCCGACGCCTGGGCCGCCTACGACAAAGCCGTGCTCGCCAGTTGCACCAAGGCCAGCGGCCTGAAAATACCAAAACCGGTCGGCAACGCTGCGCAATTCGATGACCGCGTCGGCTACACCGCCCTGTTGCTGCAAGGCCAATACCCGCAAAAACACATGAAGGGCCAGCAAGGTAGCGAGCTGTGTCTGTACAACAAAAAAAGCAAAACCGCATACGTCACCGAGTGGGACTCGATCCGGCCCACCGCCAAACCTTGAGCGAATGGCGCACAACTTGCTTCAAACCGCGTCTGTACGGCGACTTAATGTCGCCGATTCACACATCGGTTGAAGATTGATCGCTCAATGAATACGACGTTTTCCTGCGTAGGCTGCGGCAAATGCTGCACCGATCACCACGTTCCCCTGACCCTGGCCGAAGCGCGCATGTGGGCCATCGACGGCGGCCAGGTGATCGTGCTGGTAGAAGCCTTCCTCAGCAACGGCCTCGGCCTGCCCGCAGCGCAGCGCGAACACGCCGAACGCCGTTCACAGGTCGTACGCAGCGGCGCTTCAGACGCGCATGTCGCAATCACCTTCGCCGCCTACAACGTTGGCCCCTGCCGGAATCTTGACGAAGACAAGCTGTGCCGAATCTACGAACGTCGGCCGCTGGTGTGTCGCATTTATCCTGCGGAAATCAATCCGCACATTCCGCTCAACCCTGCTGCCAAGGATTGCCCGCCGGAATCCTGGGAACAGGGGCCGGACTTGATTGTTGGCGGTGAGCTGGTGGATCAGGAGCTTGTGCGATTGATCGAGCGTTCGCGTCAGGCGGATCGCGATGACATTCAGATCAAGGACTTGATCTGCCAGGCGCTGGGGATTCGGACTACGGCGCTCAAGGGCGATGGGTTTACTGCGTATCTGCCGGATATGGCGGCGTTCGCTTCGGCGATTGATCAAGCGCTCGCACAGCCATCCGCTGCTGCGAACAGCGAATGGCAATTCCATGTGTCCGGCGATGACATTGCCGAGCAACTTGTGGAGGCGGGCGCAAACGTCGTGACCGAACCTGCGCAGACCTACGCCTTCATCTCGCTACGAGCGGGATGATCAATCAGCGCTTGCCCATCGAACGACGGGTGCCCGATGGCGCCACACCCGGAATCTTGGCGTGACGGTCACCGTCCTTGCCCTTGAAAGGCTCCTGCTTGGCGGCTTTGGCTGCCGCTAACTCGCCCGGTTTGAACGGGAACTTGAAAGCCGGGATTACCGGTTTGGTTGCGCTGGTTTCGCTCAGCTCGGCCGGGACATCGCTCACGGCGTCGTCGATTGGGGAAGTCATGAAAGCTCCGGGAAGCAAAAAGTCGGGCCCGGTAGGTGAGCCGCGAAAGCGCGCAGTATACCTGCGCGCGCGAAATTTAGAGTCCCAAAAAGGGAACGACCGGTCCCTTTTTGGGACTGGGCGACTAGTGGAACAATCCATCATTCGCTGAAACATTCCGAGTGACCGGGCGGGCCTTATCGCTAGCAGGCTAGCTCACACAGTTTGGACTTGGGTGCATTCAGTTTGAGATTGGTCGGCTGTCAGGCCGCCATCGCTGGCAAGCCAGCTCCCACAGAAAAGCAAGCAGCCCCCCGCCCGCCCTGCTCTTCACCACTCAACACAATGAGCGTTAGCTCGAGTGCAGCTCTTGATCTCAAGCGCCCATCGGCAGGCTGAGTGGAGGGGTTCATTCGGGGTAGGCGCGTAGCGCCGTTCGACGCAGTCGAACACATCGAGAGGAGGTGCAGCGCAGCAAACCGGAGGCGATGCCCCCGGATGAACCCCGGAGCGAAGGAACCCCGAGCCTAAGCGAGCGGGCCGAACGTCAGGGTAAAGCCTTTTGGGTTACCTTTTCGGCGTTTGGAAAAGGTGACCCGCCGTCAGGGCGGAACCATAACCCGCAACAACCGCAGCAACGGATATGCCCCCAGAACCAAAAGCCCAAACTGACAGCCAGGACAGCCAGCCGTCACCCTCCCGACCCCCAAACAAGTTTATAAAGAACCATCCCGCCCAAACTCCGTCCCTTGGCGCCCCACAGCATGCAAATCCAAAAAACCAAAGCCCTGCTCGCCACCCTGTTGATCGCCATCGCAGCCGGGGCCCTATGGCTAACCCTGAAACCCGCCCCAACCAAACTGGCAGCGCCCACCGCCATCCCGGTGCGAGTCATCAGCGTCAGCGCAAAAGACGTCCCCCGCTACACCAGCGGCATCGGCTCGGTCCTGTCCCTGCACAGCGTCGTGGTACGCCCGCAAGTCGACGGCATCCTCACCAAAATTCTGGTCAAAGAAGGCCAGCTTGTAACCAAAGGCGACCTGCTGGCGACCATCGACGACCGCTCGATCCGCGCCAGCCTCGACCAGACCCGCGCGCAACTCGGCGAAAGCCAGGCGCAACTGCAAGTCGCTCAGGTCAATCTTAAACGCTACAAACTGCTCAGCGTCGACGACGGTATATCCAAACAGACCTACGACCAGCAACAAGCCCTGGTCAACCAACTCAAAGCCACCGCCCAAGGCAATCAAGCGTCGATTGACGCCGCACAGGTTCAACTTTCCTACACGCAGATCCGCTCCCCGGTCAGCGGCCGGGTCGGGATTCGTACCGTCGACGAGGGCAATTTCCTGCGCATGACCGACACCCAAGGCCTGTTCAGCGTGACCCAGATTGATCCGATCGCCGTCGAGTTCTCGCTGCCGCAGCAAATGCTGCCAACCCTGCAAGGCCTGATCGGCGATCCACAGCGCGCGCAGGTCAAGGCTTACATCGGTGCTGACACCGATGGCGAAACCGGCAACCTGCTCGGCGAAGGTCATCTGACCCTGATCGACAACCAGATCAACGCCAATACCGGCACCATCCGCGCCAAGGCCGAATTCAACAATCCGAGCCAGAAACTCTGGCCCGGCCTGCTGGTGACGGTAAAAATTCAGACAGCGCTGGATAAAGATGCGCTGGTAGTGCCGCCCACCGTCGTACAACGTGGCCTCGATCAACACTTCGTGTACCGGGTCAACGGTGACAAGGTCGAAGCGGTGCAAGTGCAGATGGTTTACCAGGGCAGCGGTCAGGACATCATCACAGGCGTGAAACCCGGCGACGTATTGGTCAGCGACGGCCAGTCACGGCTCAAGCCCGGTTCGACCGTGCAAGTCATGACCGAGCCGCCGCAAGTGGTGCAAGCGGAGCCGAAACCATGAAGCAGCACAAAGGGATCTCGACCTGGTGCATCGACCACCCGGTGGCGACCATTTTGCTGACCTTCGCGCTGGTGCTGGTCGGCATCATTGCCTTCCCGCGTTTGCCGATTGCCCCGCTGCCGGAAGCGGAATTTCCTACGATCCAGGTCTCGGCACAATTGCCCGGCGCCAGCCCGGACACCATGGCCTCGTCGGTCGCAACGCCGCTTGAGGTGCAATTCAGCGCCATTCCCGGCATGAGCCAAATGACCTCCAGCAGTGCCTTGGGCTCAACCCTGCTGACGCTGCAGTTCTCTCTCGACAAGAGCATCGACACCGCCGCCCAGGAAGTGCAGGCCGCGATCAACACCGCCGCCGGCAAACTGCCGAAAGACATGCCGACCCTGCCCACATGGAAGAAGGTCAACCCGGCCGACAGCCCGGTGCTGATCCTCAGCATCAGCTCAACGTTGATGCCTGGCACTGAACTCAGCGATCTGGTGGAAACCCTGCTCGCCCGTCAGATCAGTCAGATCGACGGCGTAGGCCAAATCAACATCACCGGTCAGCAACGTCCGGCGATCCGCGTGCAGGCCTCGGCGGACAAACTGGCCGCCATCGGCCTGACCCTCGCTGACATTCGCGTGGCAATCCAGCAGACCAGCCTCAACCTCGCCAAAGGTGCGTTGTACGGCGAGTCGAGCATTTCCACGCTGTCGACCAACGACCAGTTGTTCCACCCCGAGGAATACAGCCAGCTCATCGTTTCCTACAAGGATGGCGCCCCGGTTCACCTCAAGGATGTCGCGAAAGTCGTCAACGGTTCGGAAGATGCCTACGTGCAAGCGTGGGCCGGCGATCAGCCGGGGGTGAATCTGGTGATCTCGCGTCAGCCGGGCGCCAACATCGTCGAAACCGTCGACCGGATTCAAGCCGCGCTGCCCGGTCTGGAAGCCATGTTGCCGGCCTCGGTACAGGTCAAAGTGCTGATCGACCGGACCCAGACCATCCGCGCCTCATTACATGAAGTGGAAATCACCCTGCTGATTGCGGTGCTGCTGGTGGTCGCGGTGATGGCGCTGTTCCTGCGTCAGTTGTCGGCGACGCTGATTGTGTCGGCGGTGCTCGGTGTGTCGCTGACCGCGAGTTTCGCGTTGATGTACCTGCTGGGTTTCAGCCTCAACAATCTGACGCTGGTGGCCATCGTGGTTGCGGTGGGGTTTGTGGTCGACGATGCGATCGTGGTGGTGGAAAACATCCACCGTCATCTGGAGGCCGGCGACGACATGCGCGAGGCGGCGATCAAGGGGGCCGGCGAGATTGGCTTCACCGTGGTCTCGATCAGTTTCTCGCTGGTGGCGGCGTTTATTCCGCTGCTGTTCATGGGTGGCGTGGTCGGACGCTTGTTCAAGGAATTCGCCCTGACCGCCACTTCGACGATTCTGATTTCAGTGGTGGTGTCGCTGACCTTGGCGCCTACCCTCGCCGCGCTGTTCATGCGCAAACCGGTGCATCACGCTCGCGCCAAACCGGGTTTCAGTGAACGCCTGCTCGGCTGGTACGAAAGAGGCCTGCGCCGCGCCCTCGCCCATCAGACATTGATGATCGGCGTGTTCGGTTTGTCGGTGGCGCTGGCGATCGGCGGTTATGTGCTTATCCCCAAGGGTTTCTTCCCGGTGCAGGACACGGGTTTTGTACTCGGCACCACCGAAGCCGCTGCGGACATTTCCTACGGCGACATGGTGAAAAAACACTTGGCCATGGCCGAAGTCGTCGCCGCTGATCCGGCGGTGCAAGCGTTCTCGCATTCGGTTGGCGTGTCCGGCAGCAACCAGACCATCGCCAACGGCCGTTTCTGGATAGCCCTGAAAAAACGCGGCGACCGCGATGTATCCGCCAGCCAGTTCATCGACCGGATTCGTCCGCAACTGATGAAAGTCCCAGGCATCGTGCTCTATCTGCGCGCGGGTCAGGACATCAACCTCAGCTCCGGCCCGAGCCGCGCGCAGTATCAATACGTCCTCAAAAGTAACGATGGCCCGACCCTCGCCACCTGGACCCAGCGCCTGACCGAAAAGCTGCGCAGCAACCCGGCGTTCCGCGACATTTCCAACGATCTGCAACTGGGCGGCAGCATCACTCACATCAGCATCGACCGCAGCGCTGCCGCGCGTTTCGGCCTGACCGCGAGTGATGTTGATGAAGCGCTGTACGACGCCTTCGGCCAGCGGCAGATCAATGAATTCCAGACCCAGGTCAACCAGTACAACGTGATTCTCGAGCTGGATACAAAGCAGCGCGGCAAGGCCGAAAGTCTGAATTATTTCTACCTGCGCTCGCCGCTGAGTGGGGAAATGGTGCCGCTGTCGGCGCTGGCCAGGTTCGATGCACCGACCATCGGCCCGTTGTCCATCGCGCATGACGGCATGTTCCCGGCCGCCAACATGTCGTTCAACCTCGCGCCCGGCGTGGCGTTGGGCGATGCGGTGATTTTGCTCAATCAGGCCAAGGCCGAGATCGGCATGCCGACCGCAATCAGCGGTAATTTCCAGGGAGCGGCGCAGGCGTTTCAGAGTTCGTTGAAGAGTCAGCCGTGGCTGATTCTCGCGGCGCTGGTGGCGGTGTACATCATTCTCGGCGTGCTCTATGAGAGCTTCGTGCATCCGCTGACCATCATCTCGACGCTACCGGCAGCAGGACTCGGCGCGGTGATCATGCTGTGGATTTGCGGCCAGGACTTTTCGATCATGGCGTTGATCGGGCTGGTGCTGTTGATCGGCATCGTCAAGAAGAACGGCATCCTGATGATCGACTTCGCCCTCGAAGCTCAGCGCGAGCGCGGCATGTCACCGCAGGATGCCATTTTTGAAGCGTGCCTCACGCGATTCCGACCGATCATCATGACCACCCTCGCCGCCCTGCTCGGCGCTCTGCCGTTGATGTTCGGCTACGGGCCTGGCGCTGAATTGCGCCAGCCGCTGGGCATTGCGGTGGTGGGCGGATTGTTGGTCAGTCAGGCGCTGACGCTGTTCACCACGCCGGTCATATACTTGTGGCTTGAGCGACTTTTCCATAGACCCAAAGCCGCGCCCGTACCGGCGTTGGCGACCACAGATTGAGGCGGGGTCATGCGCGTCCTGATTATCGAAGACGAAGAAAAAACCGCGGACTATCTGCATCGCGGTCTGACGGAACAGGGTTACACCGTGGATCTGGCCCGCGACGGTATCGAGGGCCTGCACCTGGCGCTGGAAAGCGATTACGCGGTGATCGTCCTCGACGTGATGCTGCCGGGCCTGGACGGCTTCGGCGTGTTGCGCGCATTGCGGGCGCGCAAGCAAACGCCGGTGATCATGCTCACCGCCCGCGAGCGTGTCGAAGACCGGATCAAAGGCTTGCGCGACGGCGCCGACGATTACCTCGGCAAGCCGTTTTCCTTCCTCGAACTGGTGGCGCGTCTGCAAGCGCTCACGCGGCGCAGCGGCGGCCATGAACCGGTGCAGGTGAGCATCGCTGACCTGTGGATCGATCTGATCAGCCGCAAGGCAACCCGCGCGGGAACACGACTGGAACTGACCGCTAAAGAGTTTTCACTGCTCAGCGTGCTGGCGCGGCGTCAGGGCGAAATCCTCTCGAAAACCGCTATCGCCGAGATGGTCTGGGACATCAATTTCGACAGCGACGCCAATGTTGTCGAAGTCGCGATCAAGCGCCTGCGGGCCAAGCTCGACGGGCCGTTCGACGAGAAACTGCTGCACACCATCCGTGGTATGGGTTACGTGCTGGAGAGCCGAGGTGTCCAGTAATTCGATTGCCCTGCGCCTGAGCGGCATGTTCACGCTGGTGGCGCTGCTGGTGTTCATGTTGATCGGCGGCGCGTTGTATCAGCAGGTCGATAAAGGTTTGGGGCTGTTGCCGGAAGCCGAGCTCGACGCGCGTTACAGCGTGCTCGAATCCACGGTCGGGCGCTTCGGTACACCCGAGCATTGGGTGAAGATCAACAACAAACTCAAGCTGCTGGGCGAGGAAGACAAACGTATCCGCTTCTGGATCGTCAGCGGCGATGCGCAGTACGAATATGGTGACCTCACGCCGCAGATTCGCGCCTTCGCCAACGGCCCGCTGGGCCGGCGCGATCTGCAATTGCCCGGTCAGCCCTACCCGCTGAAAGTGCTGGTCAGTCAGTTCCCGGCCAAGGATCAGCGCCCGCCGCTGCGCTTCATGATCGGCATCGAAACCGATACTTTTCACCAGACTCAGCACCAGTTGTTGATCGCGTTGATCAGTCTGGCGGTGATCGGTGTGTTGCTGGCGTCGGCGCTGGGCTATTGGGTAGCGCGGATCGGATTGAAACCGCTGATCAAACTCTCGCAGGAAGCGCAGCGTCTGGCGCCACCGCTGCGTGCGGGGCGTTTGCGTTTGTCGCCGCTGCCGCCGGAGCTGGAACAGTTTGTTGATTCGTTCAACTCGACACTGGAACGCGTTGAACAAGCTTATTCGCGGCTTGAATCGTTCAACGCCGACGTCGCCCACGAACTGCGCTCGCCGCTGACCAATCTGATCGGCCAGACCCAGGTCGCCCTAACTCGCGGCCGCTCCGCCGAACACTACTTCGAAGTGCTGCAATCCAATCTCGAAGAACTCGAACGCTTGCGCTCGATCATCAACGACATGCTGTTTCTGGCCAGTGCCGATCAGGGCAGCAAAGCCACCAAACTGACCTCGACCTCGCTGGCCGATGAAGTGGCAACGACCCTCGAATATCTGGATTTCATTCTTGAAGACGCACAGGTGCAGGTGCAGGTCAGCGGTGATGCGCAGGTGCAGATCGAGATCGCGCATTTGCGTCGGGCGTTGATTAATTTGTTGAGCAACGCGGTGCAACATACGGCGCCGGGACAGGTGATCGAGGTGCAGATCACGGTCGAGGAGCATCAGGTGAGCATTGGCGTGACCAATCCCGGGTTGCCGATTGCCAGTGAGCATTTGCCGCGGTTGTTCGAGCGGTTTTATCGGGTGGATGCTTCGCGCAGCAATAGTGGCAATAACCATGGGTTGGGGTTGGCGATCGTCAAGGCGATTGCGCTGATGCATGGCGGGGATGTGTTTGTGCGCAGTGATCGGGGGATGAATACGTTCGGGATTTATTTGCCGGTTTGATCGCGCATGGCTTTCGATCCAATGCCCTCACCCTAGCCCTCTCCCAGAGGTAGAGGGGACTGACCGCGCCGCACTTTCGACATTCATCGACCTGAACTATCGAGTCGAACTCAGGCTTGAAAAGCATGAAGATCGGCTCCCTTTCCCCCTCGCCCCCTTGGGGGAGAGGGCTGGGGTGAGGGGGTGATCTTTGCTTTTGCTGTAACAGTCATTTATGAAAATCACGCTGTTTCCGGGCGCTCCACAACCTTATCTTTGCCCGCACCAAACAGCACTTGCCAAGCAAGAAGGTTTTCCAGATGTCCAACAGTATGGGTATTGCCAGCGCTTTCGTTTTGTCCTCATTGTTCCTGTCGCCAATGGCGATGGCTGAAGAGTCCCACGCCTTCGTCGCGCAGAACTCCGCCCGCGCCCGAGCGTATGACCAGCATCAGGCAGAAATGATGGCCAAGGCCAAAGACGCTACGCAAGCCCCGCAGGCTGCCACTTCCGAGGCTCCATCGGCTTCCGGCGCAGACAGCTGAGTCGCACTCCGCACCGTTTCCCTCGACGCGGTTGTTTGGCTCTTCCCGTTCAATCGTCGTCATTCCAGGCCGCTGATGTTCAGCGGCCTTTTTTCGTTGTGGTCTGAAAGCGTTCAGGTTCGTCTCTTACAATTGGAAACATCCCGCTGTTGAAAATAATGATGTGTAAGTTGACCCAAGGAGCTTTACCGCACGTGCGTTACCCAGTCCGCTTTACCCCGTTGTTCATTGCAATCGCCGCAACGATGGCGCCCTCCGTTCACGCCGAGGAGCCACAGAAAGAAGGCTTCGTCGAAGGTTCGAGCCTCAACCTCAACGCCCGCAACTACTACATGAACCGCAACCGCTTGCAGCAAGCGGATGACAATATCGAGTGGGGCCAGGGCTTTCTCGGGATTTTCCAGTCCGGTTATACCCAAGGCACAGTCGGTTTCGGCGTCGATGCTCACGCCATGCTCGGGTTGAAACTTGATGGCGGTGGCGGCACCGACGGTTCGAGCATCCTGCCGATCAGCGATGGCAACGGCAAAGCGCCGCATTCGTTCTCGACCGCTGGCGGCACCTTGAAAATTCGTGCGTTCGATACCGAGTTGAAGGCCGGCGACCTGTTCCTCACCAACCCGGTGATTGCCGGCGGTGACTCGCGCATGCTGCCGCAGACTTTTCGCGGCGTGAGCCTGACCAACCACAGCTTCGACGGCTGGCTGATCGAAGGCGGCCAGGCCAGTTTCAACAAGCCGTATAACCAGAGCGGCCACAAGCGTATCGGCACTTCCTACGGCACGTTGGCCGACGGCGACGAGAGTCAGCACCTGAACTGGGCCGGTGTGGCCTGGAGCGGTGTCGAAGGGCTGACCAGCAGCCTGTATGCCTCGGAGCTGAAGGACATCTGGAACCAGTACTACTACGACCTGGATTACACCTGGGCGTTGAACGACCTGGTCAGCCTCAACCCGGGTCTGCACTTCTATCACACGCAAGACACTGGCGATGCGCTGCTGGGCAACATCGACAACAACACCTACAGCCTGCATTTCACCGTCGGCGTGGGCAATCACAGCGTCACTGCCGCGTATCAACGGGTCAACGGCAACACGCCGTTCGACTACATCAGCCAGGGAGACAGCGTTTACCTCGACAACTCTCAGCAATATTCGGACTTCAACGGCCCCAATGAGCGGTCGTGGAAGCTCAAGTACGCCTATGACTTCGCCGGTGTCGGCGTGCCGGGGCTGACCTCGGGTGTGTCCTACTCGCGCGGCACGCTCGACCTGACCAAGGCTGACCCGGACAGCAAGGGCTACTCCAACTGGTACAGCGCCGAAGGCCGCAACGCCAAGCACTGGGAGCGCGACATAGATCTCAAGTACGTGGTGCAAAGCGGTCAGGCCAAAGACCTGGCGGTGCGTTTGCAATGGGCCACCAACCGTGGCGGCAACGGTTATGGCGTGATTGATTCAGATACAGATGAATACCGCGTGGTCATCGACTACCCGATCAACGTCTTCTAAGATCGGCACCAAACCGCAAGTATCAGCTTCACATTCAACCTGTGGCGAGGGGATTTATCCCCGATGGGCTGCGAAGCAGACCCGCTTTTGGGGCCGCTGCGCGACCCAACGGGGATAAATCCCCTCGCCACAACTACGCTTACAACAATCCTTTACTGATACCCCCGACCATGATCGCCAGCCGCACCCCTTCCGTTTCGGGCCAGACCGGACGTCCCGAGCTGCTGTTGATTTCCGGCAGCCTGCTGACGGTGATCGCGATTGTGTGCATCGTCACTTTTCTGCTGATCCGTGAGCATGCCAATGCTCAGGAATCGGCCACCCGTAGCGCCACCACCATCGCGCAACTGATCGACGCCGATGTGCTGCGCACCGTCGAGCTCTACGACCTGACCCTGCAAGGCCTGATCGCCGCCGCCCAGCGCGATGATTTGCAAAGCGTGTCGCCGCAGATCCGCCACCTGGCGCTGTTCGACCGCTCGACCACTGCGCGCTTCAAGGGCGACATCCTGCTGCTCGACAAGCATGGCGAGGTGTTGGCCGACTCTTCGCGGATCGAGCCCAAACCTGCCAACTTCGCCGACCGCGAGTACTTTCTTGCGCATGCCTTCAACCGCGATGTCGGCATGTTCATCAGCCGCCCGTTCAAGACCCGTTGCGACTGCGACGAGGCGAACCAGTGGCGGATCAGCTTCAGCCGGCGCATCTCCTCAGACACCGGCGAATTCATGGGCGTGGCCGTGGCGTCGATGAAGCTCGATTACTTCGACCAACTGTTCAACAGCCTCGACATCGGCAGCGACAGCACGCTGAACATTATCAACAACGACGGCGTACTGCTGGCGCAAAAGCCCTATCTGCAAAGCGACTCGATCGGCAAAAGCTTCGCCACCCGGCCCAACGTGGTGAGGATCCTGCGCGAGGGCAACGGCAGTTTCAGCAGCGTGTCGAGCATCGATCATCAGAAGCGCCTCTACACCTATTCACGGGTCGGCAATCTGCCCTTGACGGTGATTGTTGCCGTCTCCAGTAATGAGGTGTTCGCGGCCTGGCGGCGCACCGCAATTGTGATCAGCGGCGCTACCGGCGTGCTGTGTATCGGGCTGCTGTGGCTGACCTGGTTGCTCGCCCGCGAACTGCGCCTGCGGCAACGTGCCGAACACGAACTCGCCCAACTGGCCGCGACCGACGCACTCACCGGCGTGGCCAACCGCCGGATGCTCGATCAATCCCTGCGCCATGAATGGTTCCGCGCCCAGCGTTCGGGCAAAGCGTTGTCGGTGATGATGATCGATGCCGATCACTTCAAGGCGTTCAACGATCAGCACGGGCATCAGGCCGGGGATCAGGCGTTGCGCGAATTGGCCAAGGTGATCAGCGCCAACGTGCGGCGCCCGGCGGATCTGGTGGCGCGGTATGGCGGGGAAGAGTTCTCGGTGATTCTGGCCGAAACCGACAGTGCCGGGGCGCAACTGATTGCCGAGAAGATTCGAACGGCGGTCGAACAGTTGCCCCGTGTGAATGGCGCAGATAGGCCGATGACCGTAAGTATCGGCATCAGCACCTGGACGGCAGCGAGCGAGATGAGTCTGGAGCAGTTGTTGTTTACGGCGGACAAGGCGCTGTATCAAGCCAAGGAAGCTGGGCGTAATCGGGTTGTCGTGGCGTCTTGAAAGTCAAAAGATCGCAGCCTTCGGCAGCTCCTACAGAGGAACGCATTTTCAATGTAGGAGCTGCCGAAGGCTCGGGCCGCGATCGGACGATCTTTTGACTCTAAGGGATAAAAAAAGGCCACCCGAGGGTGGCCTTCAAAAAACTAGAGAGGTTTTTTACTTACACGGCCGCAACAGGGCGCATGTAAGAGATTGGTGCAGCACTGGCGTCTTCAAACGTCACGACTTCCCAGGCATCTTTCTGCTCAATCAACTTGCGCAGTAGCTGGTTGTTCAGTGCGTGGCCGGACTTGAAGCCCTTGAACTCACCAATAAGGCTATTGCCCAGCAGGTACAGATCGCCAATTGCATCGAGGATCTTGTGCTTCACGAATTCGTCTTCATAGCGAAGGCCGTCTTCGTTCAGTACGCCATCGGCATCAACCACGATCGCGTTTTCAACGCTGCCGCCGAGTGCGAGGTTGTGCTTGCGCAGGTACTCGATATCACTCATGAAACCGAAAGTACGTGCGCGGCTGACTTCTTTTACGAACGAAGTGCTGGAAAAATCCACGCTTGCACTTTGGGTGCGGTCCCGGAAAACCGGGTGATCGAAATCGATCTCGAAGCTCACCTTGAACCCTTCGAAAGGCACGAAAGTGGCGCGCTTGTCGCCATCTTCCACTGTCACTTCACGCAGGATGCGGATGAATTTCTTGGCGGCGTCCTGTTCTTCCAGGCCTGCCGATTGAATCAGGAATACGAAAGGTCCAGCGCTGCCATCCATGATCGGGACTTCGGACGCGGAGAGCTCGACGTAGGCGTTATCGATGCCCAGGCCAGCCATGGCCGAGAGCAAGTGCTCTACCGTGTCCACTTTGACATCGCCGTTAACCAGCGTGGTCGACATAGTGGTTTCACCGACGTTTTCCGCGCGGGCAGGAATCTGCACCACAGGGTCGAGGTCAGCGCGACAAAACACAATGCCAGTGTCGACAGGCGCAGGCTTGAGGGTCAGGTAGACCTTCTCCCCCGAGTGCAGGCCTACACCTGTGGCACGGATAATATTTTTCAGTGTGCGTTGTTTAATCATGGCTTGGGCCGCTTCAGCGCAAATTGCGAACTGGTATCAACAAAGGCTGGCGATGATAGCAGACCATGCCTTTGCTGAACACCAATCACCTTCATAGCCCTGATACATTCCATCAATCGGCCTGACGACGCAGGAAAGCCGGGATGTCCAGGTAGTCCAGGTCATCTTGCGGATTCATCTTCGCGGCAGTCGCAGCACCGGCCTGAGCCTGGTTGCGCATGACGGTCGGACGGTCCAGATCACGGTAGTTCACCGCTGGCGCTTCCTGACGGGCGGCGGCCGGTTGCTGCACCTGAGACGCAGCCATCGACGTGTGAACGGTGTTGTCGATGACCTTTACAGGCTTCTCGATTTTCGCGCCCAGACCGGTGGCAACTACAGTTACGTGCAGTTCGTCGCGCATGTCCGGATCGATAACGGTACCGACCTTGACCATGGCGTGCTCGGAAGCGAAGGCTTCGATGATGCTACCCACGTCGGAGTACTCACCCAGGGACAGGTCAGGACCGGCGGTGATGTTCACTAGGATGCCGCGTGCGCCTTGCAGGTTCACGTCTTCCAGCAGCGGGTTGCGGATTGCTGCTTCGGTAGCTTCGCGTGCACGGTTCGGACCGCTGGCGCAGCCAGTGCCCATCATCGCCATGCCCATTTCGCTCATCACGGTACGTACGTCGGCAAAGTCGACGTTGATCATGCCCGGACGTTTGATGATGTCGGAGATACCGCGAACGGCACCGGCCAGTACATCGTCAGCCTTGGCGAAAGCCGACAGCAGGCTGGCGTCTTTACCGAGGATGGTCAGCAGCTTCTCGTTAGGAATGGTGATCAACGAGTCGACGCTTTCCGAGAGCATGCGGATGCCTTCATCGGCGATCTGCATACGCTTGCGGCCTTCGAACGGGAACGGACGAGTCACCACCGCAACGGTGAGAATGCCCATTTCCTTGGCCACTTCGGCGATGATCGGCGCAGCACCGGTACCGGTACCGCCGCCCATGCCAGTGGTGATGAACACCATGTTGGTGCCCTGCAGGACTTCGGCAATGCGCTCACGGTCTTCGAGAGCGGCCTGACGACCTACTTCAGGGTTGGCGCCGGCGCCCAGGCCTTTGGTCACGCCGGTGCCCAGTTGCAGAATGGTACGCGCGCCGATGTTTTTCAGCGCTTGAGCATCGGTGTTGGCGCAGATGAATTCAACGCCTTCGATGTTGCTCTTGACCATGTGGTTGACAGCGTTGCCGCCGCCACCGCCGACACCGATAACTTTGATTACCGGGCTTGCGGGGATGTTGTCTACGAGTTCGAACATTTTCCCTCTCCTTACATTCTCTAGTTTTTTTCGCCTACTGCGTTTGTTGCGGTGTAGCGGTGTCGCGGTAAATCTTTAGAAATTGCCTTGTACCCAGCTCTTGATGCGATCGAGCAGAGCGGCTTTCGGTTCTTCATTGCTGTTGCCGTAGTCGCGGCTGCCGATGCCCGAGAACGAAATCCCGTCGGACTGCTTCTGCAGGCCGTACATCAACAGGCCAACGCCGGTCGAATAGATCGGGTTGCGCACTACGTCATCCAGACCTTTCACGCCATGCGGCACACCGAGGCGCACCGGCATGTGGAAGATTTCTTCGGCCAGTTCAACGGCGCCTTCCATCTTCGACGTGCCACCGGTGAGGACGATGCCGGCCGGAATCAGGTCTTCGTAACCGCTGCGACGCAGTTCAGCCTGAATCAGGGTGAACAGTTCGTCGTAGCGCGGCTCGACCACTTCGGCCAGGGCCTGACGCGACAGTTCGCGCGGTGGACGGTCGCCAACGCTTGGCACCTTGATGGTTTCGCCGGCACCGGCCAGTTTGGCCAGGGCGCAGGCGTAGCGAATCTTGATTTCTTCGGCGTACTGGGTCGGGGTGCGCAACGCCATGGCGATGTCGTTGGTCACCTGATCACCGGCAATCGGGATCACTGCCGTGTGGCGGATTGCGCCTTCGGTGAAGATCGCGATGTCGGTGGTGCCGCCGCCGATGTCGACCAGGCACACGCCCAGTTCTTTCTCGTCGTCGGTCAGTACCGAATACGCGGAAGCAAGCTGCTCAAGAATGATGTCGTCGATTTCCAGACCGCAGCGACGCACGCATTTTTCAATGTTCTGTGCGGCGTTGACGGCGCAGGTGACCACGTGAACCTTGGCTTCCAGGCGTACGCCGGACATGCCCAGTGGCTCGCGAACGCCTTCCTGGTTATCGATCACGTAATCCTGCGGCAGGGTGTGCAAGACACGCTGGTCAGCCGGAATCGCCACGGCTTGAGCGGCGTCGAGTACGCGCTCAAGGTCAGCCGAGCTGACTTCACGATCACGAATCGCCACGATGCCGTGGGAGTTCAGGCTGCGGATGTGATTGCCGGCCACGCCGACGAACGCCGAGTGAATCCGGCAACCGGCCATCAGCTGCGCTTCTTCGATAGCGCGCTGAATCGATTGCACGGTGGACTCGATGTTCACCACCACGCCTTTCTTCAGGCCGCGGGACGGATGCGTACCGATCCCGACGATTTCCAGCGTGCCGTCGTCCGCGACCTCGCCGACCAGCGCCACCACTTTGGAGGTGCCGATATCGAGACCGACGATCATTTTGCCGCTTTGCACGTTTGCCATGGGTCCTGCCTCTTCTTAATTCTTTGCGACAGCGGGTTGGGCTGTCGTCGGCGCTACTGGTTCCCGCCAGCCAACGGCGAGGCCGTTGGCGTAGCGCAGATCGATGCGCGCAATGTTCGTAATCTGTTCTTTGAGCGTCTTGTCATAGATGGCAATGAAGCGGCGCATCTTCTCGACCAAAGCGCCGCGTCCCAGCAGCAGCTCGATGCCCGGACCGGCACTGCCGGCGCCGGTGGTCAGGAACCAGCTGCCACGTTCACGCAGCTCGAGGCGCGCAATCGAGAAGCCCAATGGCCGGAGCATCTGGCTCAGCACCTGGTATTGCTGCATCACTTGCTGCTGGGCACGCTGCGGGCCGAACAGTTGTGGCAGGTGTTCGTAGTTCGCCAGTTCCTTGGGCGTAAACGCCTGGCCCTGGTTGTTCAGCAAAGACTCGTCGCCCCAACGGGCCACCGGCAGTTGTTCTTCGAGGCGGATCACCACTTGATCCGGCCACACGCGACGGACTTCGGCGTGGGCAATCCATGGCATCTGCTCAAGCTCGGCGCGCATGCTCGCCAGGTCGATGGTGAAGAAGCTCGACGTCACGAACGGGGCGATTCGCTGCTGCACCGCTTGCTGGCTGATGTAGCTCAGGTCGCCCTGCACCGCGATCTTGGTGATCGGCCGATCGGCGTACGGCAACAGCCGCTGTGCGCCTTCGTATGTGCCGAAGCCCAAAGCCACCAGCAGCACCGGCCAGAACAGCCCTTTCAGAAAGCTGAAATTGGTTTTCGGCAGGCGCGCGGACATCGGCTCTTTGGCCACCATTCGGCTGGCACCCCGCGGCACCGGCTTGCGGCCGGGAGCGGGTGGCTGATGTCTGAGCTGTGCGCCTTGCATGGTCTTAACCTCGCGCCTCTTGCTGGCCAACACTGGCGGCCAGAATCGCTACAACCAGTTGCTGGAAATCCAGACCGGCAGCTCGCGCCGCCATCGGCACCAGGCTGTGATCGGTCATGCCCGGTGCGGTATTCACTTCGAGGAACCAGAACTGCCCGTCGGCGTCCTGCATCACGTCGGCGCGGCCCCAACCGGCGATACCCAGCGCCTCACAGGCTTTCGCCGTGAGGTCCATGAGTTCTTGTTCCTTGGCAGCATCGAGCCCGCACGGGATCCGATACTGGGTATCGTTGGCCACGTACTTGGCGTCGTAGTCGTAAAACGTGTGGGGCGTACCCAGGGCGATTGGAGGCAACACCTGGTCACGCAGGGTGGCGATGGTGAACTCCGGACCTTGAATCCATTGCTCGACCAACACTTGCGAATCGTAGGTACTGGCCGCTTTCCATGCGTCGATCAACTCGGACGCAGAACTCACTTTGGCCATACCGATACTTGAACCTTCATGCGCCGGTTTGACGATCAAAGGGAAGCCCAGTTCCGTCGCTGCCGAAATACAATCGGCTTCGCTGCACAGCACGGCGTGACGCGGCGTCGGAATCCCGAGGCTGTGCCAGACCTGCTTGGTGCGCAGCTTGTCCATGGCCAGTGCCGAAGCCAGAATGCCGCTGCCGGTGTACGGAATGCCGGCGCATTCGAGCAGACCCTGGATGCTGCCGTCTTCACCGCCGCGACCGTGGAGAATGATGAACGCACGGTCGATCTTTTCGGCCAGCAAACGCTGCAGCAAGTCATCACCGACGTCGATGCCGAACGCGTTCACGCCAGCGCCTTGCAGCGCTTCGAGCACGGCATTACCGGACTTCAGCGAGACTTCGCGCTCGGCGCTCTTGCCACCGAACAGCACGGCAACGCGACCGAAGTCTTTCGGCGCGATGGTGGAAACCAGATTGGCGTAGGCAGCAGTCATTTCAACTTCCCCTCGACCGATGCAACCACGGCACCGGCGAACAACTCACTTTTCAACAGTTTCGGTGCGAGGCCGCCGATATCACCAGCGCCCTGGCACAACAGAATGTCGCCGGCACGCAGCAGCGGCTTGACCAGCGGCGCCAGATCGACGCCACGCTCGATGTAGATTGGATCGAGCGCACCGCGCTGACGGATGCTGTTGCACAACTTGCGGCTGTCGGCACCGGGAATCGGCTCTTCGCCGGCTGGATAGACTTCCATCAACAGCAGTACGTTGGCGTCGGCCAGTACATTGACGAAATCGTCGTACAGATCGCGGGTGCGGCTGTAACGGTGCGGCTGGTAGACCATCACCAGACGGCGCTCCGGCCAGCCACCGCGCACGGCTTTGATCACGGCGGCGACTTCGGTCGGGTGGTGACCGTAGTCATCGACCAGCATCACGCTGCCGCCATCCACTGGCAGTTCGCCATAGACCTGGAAGCGTCGGCCAACACCCTGGAAGCCCGACAGGCCTTGCACGATGGCTTCATCGCTGACGCCTTCGTCGCTGGCGATGCAGATGGTCGCCAACGAGTTGAGCACGTTGTGGTTGCCCGGCATGTTCACCGAAACATCCAGCGGCTCGCGGTCAGGACGCAGCACGGTGAAGAAGGTCTGCATGCCCTGCTGGCGCACATTGATTGCACGCACGTCAGCGTCTTCGCTGAAACCGTAAGTCACGGTCGGACGCTTGACCAACGGCAGGATTTCACGCACCACCGGATCGTCCAGGCACACCACCGCCAGACCGTAGAACGGCAGGTTGTGCAGGAACTCGACAAAGGTTTTCTTCAGTTTGTTGAAGTCGCCGTCGTAGGTTGCCATGTGGTCGGCGTCGATGTTGGTCACGACCGCCACCAACGGTTGCAGATGCAGGAAGCTCGCATCGCTTTCGTCGGCTTCGGCAATCAGGTAACGGCTGGTGCCGAGCTGGGCATTGGTGCCCGCTGCATTCAGACGCCCACCGATCACGAACGTCGGATCCAGACCACCGGCAGCGAACACCGAAGCGATCAGACTGGTAGTGGTGGTTTTGCCGTGGGTACCGGCGACGGCGATGCCGTGGCGATAGCGCATCAGCTCGGCGAGCATTTCGGCACGCGGCACCACCGGGATGCGGCGTTCCAGCGCGTTCGCCACTTCCGGGTTGGAGGTGTTGACGGCGCTCGACACTACCAGCACGTCAGCGGTCGCAGCGTTCTCGGCGCGGTGGCCGATGAAGATTTGCGCGCCGAAAGATTCCAGACGCTCGGTGACCGGCGAAGCTTTCAGGTCGGAACCGGAGACCTGGTAGCCCAGGTTCAACAACACTTCGGCGATGCCGCACATGCCCACGCCGCCGATGCCGACGAAGTGGATGCGACGGATGCGGCGCATTTCCGGTTGCGGCATGGCTTTCTGATTCTCAACCATGGGCCACCTCCAGACAGGTATCGACCACACTGCGGGTGGCTTCGGGTTTCGCCAGACGGCGGGCCGCTTGGGCCATTTCTTCTAGTCGTTGCGGTTGCATCAAGACCTCTGTCAGGCGCGCGGCAAGATCCGCTGCACCAGTCGTTCTTTGCGGCATCAGGAAGGCTGCGCCTTCACGGGCCAAATAATCGGCGTTGCGGGTCTGGTGATCGTCGATCGCGTGGGGCAAAGGCACCAGCATCGAGGGCAGACCGGCGGCGGCCAGCTCACTGATGGTCAATGCGCCGGCACGGCACACCACCAGGTCAGCCCAGCCATACGCCTGGGCCATGTCTTTGATGAATGGCTGCACCTGCGCTTCCACGCCGGCGGCGCGGTAGCGCTCTGCAGTCACTTCATCGTGGTTTTTGCCAGCCTGATGGAAAACTTCCGGACGCAAATCGGCAGCGACTTGCGCCAGCGCTTCAGGCAGCAACTTGTTCAACGGCTCTGCGCCAAGGCTTCCGCCGAGGATCAGCAAACGCGCTTTGCGCCCGGCCAGGGCCGGACGCGGTGTGTCGAGGAACAGCTCGCTGCGCACCGGATTACCGGTGGTACGGCGGCTGTCCGACAGGGTAAAGGTGTCGGGGAACGCTTCACACACCCGGGCGGCGAACGGCACCAGCAACCGATTGGCGGTGCCGGCCACGGCGTTCTGCTCGTGAACGATCACCGGCACGCCGACCAGTTTCGCGGCGAGCCCGCCGGGGCCGGTCACATACCCGCCGAAGCCGACCACGCACACCGGGCGCAAACGGCGAATGATTGCCCGCGCCTGCCACACTGATTTCAGCAGCATCAACGGCGCCTTGAGCAGCGACAGCTTGCCCTTGCCACGCAGACCGCTGGCGTTGATCCGGTGCAATTCAAGCCCTGCGGCCGGCACCAGATCGTTTTCGATTCCGCGCGGTGTGCCGAGCCAGTGCACGGTGTAACCGCGCGCCTGAAACTCGCGGGCACAGGCCAGCGCCGGGAATACGTGGCCGCCGGTTCCGCCGGCCATGATCAATACGTTAGCGCCCATGATTCGGCTCCTCGGCGAAGTCGCTCTCATGGAACTCCATCTCTTCACTGCCCAAATGGGTTCGACTTTCCCACTCGATGCGCAGCAACAAGCCGAGGCACGCACAGCAGATCACCAACGAACTGCCGCCGTAACTGAGGAACGGCAAAGTCAGACCCTTGGTCGGTAGCAGGCCGACGTTCACGCCGATGTTGATCAGGAACTGGCCGATCCACAGGAACGACAGGCCGTAGGCAACATAAGCAGCGAAGAATTGTTTGGCTTTCTCGGCCCACAAGCCGATGTACATGCCGCGCACACACACGAACACGAACAGCGCGACGGTGCACAGCGAACCGAAGGCGCCGAGTTCTTCGGCAAGTACCGAGAACACGAAGTCGGTGTGCGCTTCCGGCAGGTAGAACTGCTTCTGCACGCTGTTACCGAGGCCCACACCCAGCCATTCGCCGCGACCGAATGCGATCAGGGCTTGCGACAACTGATAGCCGGCGCCGAACTGATCGGCCCATGGGTCGGCGAAGTTGGTCAGACGCGCCATTCGATAAGGCTGCATCTGAATCAGCAATACCACCGCGCCAACGGCCAGCACCACCATCAGCGAGAAGCGGAACAGCCCGACACCACCAAGGAACAGCATCGCCGCCGCAGCACCCATCATCACGACGGTGGCACCGAAGTCCGGTTCCATCAGCAACAGGCCGGCCATTGGCAGCAGCACGATGAATGGCTTGAAGAAGCCCATCCAGCTCTCGCGCACTTCTTTCTGACGGCGCACCAGATAACCGGCGAGGTAGATCACCACGAATACTTTGGCGATCTCCGACGGCTGCACGTTGAAGAAGCTGAAACCGATCCAGCGCATCGAACCGTTAACCTCACGGCCGATCCCCGGGATGATCACCATGATCAGCAGACCGAATGCGCCGAGCAGCATCAACCAGCCGAGGCGTTGCCAGGTGGCGATCGGGATCATCATGGTGACGATGCACGCGCCCAGGCCCAGCACCACATAAATAAGGTGGCGAATCATGTAATACAGCGGACTGCCCGACTGCGCGGCGGCCACTTCAGTGGAGGCCGAGGCGATCATGATCAAGCCGAGGCCGAGCAACGCCAGGCAACCGGCGAGCATCGGGAAATCGAGGTCGATGCCGCGCCCGGTAATCAGCGGCGACGGGTAAGGCTTGATGATGTTTCTCAGGTTCATGCCAATTCCTCCACGGCGCGGACGAACTGGTGACCACGGTCTTCATAATTCTTGAACATGTCGAAACTGGCGCAGGCGGGCGACAGCAGCACCACGTCACCCGGCTGGGCGGCAGCGCGGCATTGCTCTACGGCCTCAACCAGCGAGCCGACCCGAATCAGTTGCACGCCATCACCGATGGCCGCACCGATCTTGTCGGAGTCGCGGCCCATCAGGATCACCGCGCGGCAGTTGGCCGCCACCGGATCGCGCAAATCATGGAATTCCGCACCCTTGCCGTCGCCACCGGCGATCAACACGACTTTGCCGTCGATGTCCGCGCCGAGGCCTTCGATGGCGGCCAGTGCGGCGCCGACGTTGGTGGCTTTGGAATCGTTGTAGTAGCCGACGCCGTCCAGATCACGCACCCACTGGCAACGATGTTCGAGACCGGCAAAAGTCCGCAAAGCGCTGAGCATCGCATCGAACGGCAGACCGACCGCGTGACCCAGCGCCAGCGCCGCGAGGGCGTTGGACTGGTTGTGTGCACCGCGCACTTTCAATTCGCGTACCGGCATCAGGTTCTGGAATTCGAAGGCCAGATACTTCTCGCCGTCTTCTTCACGAATGCCGAATGCCTTGAAATCCGGTTTGCTCAGGCCGAAGGTCCAGCACGGCTGGCCCTCGCCAATCAGCGGACGGCTGAGTGCATCCTGACGGTTGACGACAAACTGCTTCGCGCCACGGAAGATCCGGTGCTTGGCCAGGTGGTAAGCCGGCAGACCGCTGTAGCGATCCATGTGGTCTTCGCTGATGTTCAGCACGGTCGCCACTTCGGCGTTGAGCTGGTCGGTGGTTTCCAGCTGAAAACTCGACAGTTCCATCACATACAGCTCAACGTCGTCGCTGAGCAGATCCAGCGCCGGCGTTCCGAGGTTGCCACCGACTGCCACGCGTTTGCCGGCCGCAGCCGCCATCTCGCCGACCAGTGTGGTGACGGTGCTTTTCGCATTGGAACCGGTGATCGCGACAATCGGCGCCTTCGCGTGACGCGCGAACAGCTCGATGTCGCCCGACATCTTCACGCCACGCGCGGCAGCGGCTTGCAGGGCCGGAGTCGCCAGCGCCAGGCCGGGGCTCA
The DNA here is from genome assembly GCF_048822895.1 of Pseudomonas sp. P4795. Classification (NCBI taxonomy): domain Bacteria; kingdom Pseudomonadati; phylum Pseudomonadota; class Gammaproteobacteria; order Pseudomonadales; family Pseudomonadaceae; genus Pseudomonas; species Pseudomonas sp. P4795. The sequence goes on from NZ_JBMFBT010000002.1 coordinate 881,481, forward strand.
CGTAGAGCTCGTCGGCCCGGCACAGGAATTCGACGTCCAGCTCGCCACAACGCACTTCCACGTGCGGATAGTCACGCTTGAGCGTGGCCAGTTCCGGTGGATTGTCCCGCGTGTCTGCCACGGCAAACGACGTGCCCCGGTTCGCCAGGAAGCGAACCAGGGACATGCCGCTCTTGCCGAGGCCGACAACGATGCGGAAGTGGTCAGAAGCGATCAGAGACACTCGTTCTACCTCAGCTTCAGGGTGGCAAGGCCAACCAGCACGAGAATCACGGTGATGATCCAGAAACGGACGATCACGCGCGGCTCGGGCCAGCCCTTGAGTTCAAAGTGGTGGTGAATCGGCGCCATGCGGAATACGCGGCGACCGGTCAGCTTGAAGGACGCGACCTGGATGACCACCGACAGGGTTTCCATCACGAACACGCCGCCCATGATGAACAGGACGATTTCCTGCCGCACGATCACGGCGATGGTGCCCAGCGCAGCGCCGAGCGCGAGTGCGCCGACGTCGCCCATGAACACTTGCGCCGGATAGGTGTTGAACCACAGAAAACCGAGGCCGGCACCAATCAGCGCGCCGCAGAACACAATCAGCTCGCCCGCGCCCGGTACGTACGGGATCAACAGGTATTCAGCGAATTTTACGTTGCCCGACAGGTAGCAGAAAATGCCCAGACCGCCGCCGACCATCACGGTTGGCATGATCGCCAGACCGTCGAGGCCGTCAGTCAGGTTGACCGCATTGCTCGAACCGACGATCACAAAGTAGGTCAGCACGATGAAACCGAAGCCCAGCGGTATGCTGTAATCCTTGAGCATCGGCAGAATCAGCGTGGTTTCCACCGGAGTCGAAGCAGTCATATAAAGGAAGATCGCTGCGCCGAGGCCGAACACCGATTGCCAGAAATACTTCCAACGGCTTGGCAGGCCACGCGAGTTCTTCTCGATGACTTTGCGATAATCGTCGACCCAACCGATGGCGCCGAACAGCAAGGTCACCAGCAAAACGGTCCACACGTAGCGGTTGCTCAGGTCAGCCCACAGCAGCGTGCTGACGCCGATCGAAGACAGAATCAGCGCGCCGCCCATGGTCGGAGTGCCCGACTTGGACAGGTGCGATTGCGGGCCGTCGTTACGCACCGATTGGCCGATCTGACGGTTCTGCAGGGTGCGGATCATCCACGGGCCGTAGCACAGCGACAAAACCAGCGCGGTCAGCACACCGAGGATCCCGCGCAGGGTCAGGTACTGAAAGACCGCGAAGCCTTTGTAGAACTGTTGCAGATACTCCGCTAGCAGCAGCAGCATTAATGTTTCTCCAGACTTGACCCGCACAGAGCCGCAACGATGTTTTCCATCGCTGCACTGCGCGAACCCTTGATCAAAATGGTGGTGTTTGTGTCCTGCTCGACGGCGAGGGCCTGAATCAGTTCGGCTTGTGTGCCGAAGTGCTGCGCCTGCTCACCGAAAGCGTTGACGGCGTGAAGCATGTTTGGCCCGACCGCGTACAGCGCGGATACCTTGCCCCGGGCGTATTCGCCCACGTCGCGGTGCCCCTGCTCCGCCCAGTCGCCCAACTCGCCGATATCTCCGAGCACCAGGACGGTGCGGCCGGAAAAGCCGGCGAGTATATCAACGGCCGCGCACATGGAGGTGGGGTTTGCGTTGTAAGTGTCATCAATTACGCGCATACCGTTTTTCGCAAGTTGCGCGACGGTGCGACCCTTGACCGGCTGTACCGCACCAAGCCCGGTGGCAATCCCGAACAGTGACACGCCCAAAGCGTGGGCAGCAGCAGCCGCAGCCAAGGCATTGGCAACGTTATGTGTGCCGAGCAGGTTCAGTTGCACCCGCTCCACACCATCAGGACTGTGCAGATTGAAAGCCGGGCAACCACGTGCGTCAGTGGTTAGATCGCTGCCGTAGAAATCCGCCTGAGTGTTGCTCAAGGCGAACGTCAGCACTTTGCGACCGGCAGCGCGGGCCTTCCAGATACCGAAAGCCTTGTCATCGAGGTTGAGCACGGCGATGCCATCAGCGGCCAGGCCTTCAATGATTTCGCCTTTGGCTTCGACGATCTTTTCTGGCCCGCCGAACTCGCCGACATGGGCGGTCCCTGCGTTGTTGAGGATCGCCACGTGCGGCTTGGTCAGCCCCACGGTGTAAGCAATTTCGCCCAAGCGCGAAGCGCCCAGTTCGATGACTGCCGCGCTGTGTTCAGCGGCGAGTTCGAGCAGGGTCAGCGGCACGCCGAGGTCGTTGTTCAGATTGCCACGGGTCGCATGCACCGAGCCGCGCGTGCGCAGAATGCTCGCGAGCATTTCCTTGACCGTGGTCTTGCCGCTGGAGCCGGTGACTGCTGCAACCGGCTGAGTAAATGCCGAGCGGTTCAGGGCACCCAACTGGCCGAGGGCCTGACGGGTATCCTTGACCAACAGTTGCGGCAAGGTGCTGTCGGTGACTTCACGCTCAACCAGTGCTGCAACCGCGCCTTTGGCGGCGACGTCATTCAAATAGTCGTGACCGTCGAAGCGCGGGCCGGTGAGGGCAATAAACAGTTGGCCCGGCTTGATCGCGCGGCTGTCGATGCTCACGCCGTCGAAACTTGCATCGCCAGCGATCAAACGTGCGTCGAGGGCATTGGTCAGTTCGCTAAGCTTGAGTGCCTTAAGCATGGCTCACCTCCCATGCAGTCAGGGCGTGATCAGCCTCGACCAGATCGGAGAAGGCATGGCGCTCGCCGTTGATTTCCTGATAGTCCTCGTGACCTTTGCCGGCCAGAACGATCACGTCATCCGCCGAAGCGTCGGCGATCAGTTGCGCAATCGCCTGACCACGGCCAGCGACGAAGGTGACTTTATCCACAGCCGAAAAACCGGCGCGGATGTCATCGAAAATCACTGCCGGATCTTCAGTGCGCGGGTTGTCATCGGTGACCAGCACGCGGTCAGCCAGACGCTCGACCACTTCGGCCATCAGCGGACGCTTGCCGCGATCACGGTCACCGCCGCAGCCGAACAGGCACAGCAACCGGCCTTTGACGTGCGGGCGCAACGCGGCCAGCACTTTTTCCAGCGCATCCGGGGTATGCGCGTAATCGACCACCACCAGCGGCTGAGTACCACCGCCGAGACGCTGCATGCGTCCGGCCGGGCCTTCGAGCTTGGGCAGCACTTTGAGAATTTCGTCCAGCGCGTAATCCAGACCTAGCAAAGCGCCGACCGCAGCCAGTACGTTGCTCAGGTTGAAACGGCCAAGCAGCGTGCTGCGCAGGTGATGTTCGCCCTGCGGCGTGACAAGCGTGGCGCGCACGCCGTGGTCATCGAACTGCGCTTCGCGGCAATACAGATAAGCGCTCTTGTCGAGCAGGCTGTAAGTGATCAGGCGCGACTCGCGTTTTTCGGCAGCCAGTTGCTGGCCGAATTCGTCATCGAGATTGACCACGCGGCACTTCAAGTCATTCCAGGCGAACAGCTTGGCCTTGGCCTCGCCGTAAGCCTGCATGCTGCCGTGATAATCCAGATGATCGCGCGACAGGTTGGTCATCACCGCCACGTCAAACGCCAATGCGGTAACACGGCCCTGATCGAGACCGTGGGAGGAAACTTCCATGGCCACGGCTTTGGCGCCGGCCTTTTTCAGGTCGCCGAGGGTCGCTTGCACGGCAATCGGATTCGGCGTGGTGTGCAGGCCGCTTTGCAGCGCACCGTAGAAACCGGTGCCGAGGGTGCCGACAATCCCGCAATGCTGACCGAGCAGATCCAGCGCCTGGGCGACGAGTTGGGTCACGCTGGTCTTGCCGTTGGTACCGGTCACGCCGACCAGATTCAGGTGATGACTTGGCTCACCGTAGAAACGTCCGGCGATGTCCGAAAGCTGCGCCGCCAGACCTTTGACCGGAATCAGAGGCACGTCGGTGATTGGCAGTACGGTGGCGCCTTCCACTTCATAAGCCACGGCTGCGGCGCCGCGTTGCAAGGCATCGGCGATGTGCGCACGGCCGTCAAATTTGCCGCCGGGTACCGCGAGGAACAAATCACCCGCGCGTACGTTACGGCTGTCCAGCGCCAGTTCACGGATCAACAGATCGTGGCCGGCGTGGGGGAAAATCTTGTTCAGACTAAGAGACATCAGCCGCGCCCTCCATTGGCTTTCAGCGGAACGACCGGGTTGGCATTGGCCTGTTGTGTGGTCGGCAGGTTGTCCGGGGTGACGTTCATCAGGCGCAGGGTGCCGGACATCACACGGCTGAACACCGGCGCCGAAACCAGACCACCGAAGTAGCCGGCCTTGCTCGGCTCATCGATCACCACGACGATTGCATAACGTGGATCGCTCATCGGGCCGAACCCGGCGAACAGCGAGCGGTAAGAATTTTCGGCGTAGCCTTTGGTGCCGACCGAAGTCTTACGCGCAGTACCGGACTTGCCGGCCACGTGATACGCCGGCACCTGCGCACGGAACACACCACGCGGCGCCTCGATCACTTGGGTCAGCATGCCTTGCATGGTTTTCGCCACGGCTTCCGGCAGAACTTGCGTGGTCTGCGGCATTTTGTCGGTTTTGATCAGGGTCAGCGGCGCGAGACGACCGTTGTTGGCCAGTGCCGAGAACGCATGCACCAACTGGATCGCGGTCACGGAAATACCGTAGCCGTAAGACAGCGTTGCCGTTTCAGCCTTGCGCCACTCGCGATAGTTCGGCAGGTTGCCGACACGCTCGCCCGGGAAGCCGAGGCCGGTGTCCTGGCCGAGGCCGACTTTCTGCGCGAGACGGAAAATCGTTTCGCCGCCGATATCGAACGCGACCTTACTCATGCCGACGTTACTGGAATTGATCAGGATGCCGGTCAGATCAAGCACCGGGCCTTCGGATTTGGATACGTCTTTGATGGTGTATTTGCCGATCTGCAAAGTCCCCGGATACACCTCGACGGTGTCGCTCGGCTTCCAGCGGCCGGTTTCGATGGCGGCGCTCATCGAGATGGCTTTCATGGTCGAGCCAGGCTCGAACACGTCGATCATCGCGCGGTTACGCATCATCGCCGGTTGCAGGTTGCGGCGGTTGTTCGGGTTATAAGTCGGCTGATTGACCATGGCCAGAATCTCGCCGGTCTTCACGTCCATGATCACCAGGCTGCCAGCCTTGGCGCCGTTCTCGATGATCGCGTTACGCAGCTCGCGGTTGGCCAGATATTGCAGACGCAGGTCAATCGACAACGCCAAGGGCTTGCCGGCCTTGGCGTTTTTGGTGACCTGGACATCTTTGATCAGGCGTCCGCGCCGATCCTTGATGACTTGGCGTTTGCCGGGAACACCGGCCAGCCATTCGTCGTAGGCCAGTTCGACCCCTTCGCGACCGTGATCATCAATGTCGGTAAAGCCGACCATGTGTGCGGTGACTTCGCCTGCCGGGTAGAAGCGGCGGAATTCTTCAATGCCATAGACGCCCGGCACTTTCAGATCGAGCACCGACTGGCCCTGTTCGGGGGTCAGCCCGCGCACCAGATAAATGAATTCTTTGTTGGCCTGGGCTTCCAGACGTTCGGTCAGGGCTTTCGGATCCTGCCCCAGCGCGGCAGCCAGTGCTGGCCACTTTTCCTTGGCGGTCTGCATTTCCTTGGCATTCGCCCACAGGGTGGTCACCGGGGTACTGACGGCCAAAGGCTCGCCATTACGGTCGGTGATCAGGCCACGGTGTGCCGGAATCGGAATGTGCCGCAGACTGCGCGCGTCGCCCTGACCTTTGAGGAAGTCACGGTCGACCACTTGCAGGTCGATGATGCGCCAGCAAATTGCAGCCACCATCATGCCGAGCAGCGCGACCATTAACCGGAACCGCCACGGAAAGAGTGCGCCTTCGAGTTTCATCATGGCGCCACCATCTTCACGTCAGCCGCGCCAGGGATGTGCATTTTCAGCTGTTCGCTGGCCAGCACTTCGATCCGGCTGTGGGCGGTCCAGGTGCTCTGCTCAAGAATCAGCCGGCCCCACTCGGCCTGCGCCTTGTCGCGCACGCTGAGTTCGTTGTACAGATTGTTCAGCAACTGGCGGTTCCAGTGCGCGCTGTAAGACACGGCGATGGCCGATACGAGCACGCCGACAAACAGCAACAGCATGAAAAAGCTGCCGCCCGGCAGGGGCTTGGCGAAAAGCTTGCTCACCGCAACTTCTCCGCCACGCGCATGACGGCGCTACGCGAACGTGGGTTGGCTTTGAGTTCGGCGTCGGAGGCCGTCTGCGCTTTGCCATGGACTTTGATTTTCGGTTCGAACGCTACGTGGCGAACCGGCAGGTTGCGCGGCAGGTTATCGGCTTCGCCTTTCACCAGTTTGCGCATGAACAGTTTGACGATGCGGTCTTCCAGCGAGTGGAAGCTGATCACGACCAGACGACCGCCGATTTCCAGCGCTTCGAGCGCGGCTTCGAGACCGGCTTCCAGATCGCCCAATTCGTTGTTGACGTGAATGCGCAGCCCCTGGAATGCACGGGTGGCCGGGTTCTTGCCCTTTTCCCATGCAGGGTTGGCGACTTTCAGCACTTCAGCCAGATCAGCGGTGCGCTCGAACGGCTTGATGTCGCGGCGCTCGGCCACGGCGCGCGCCATGCGACCGGAGAAACGTTCTTCGCCGTATTCCTTGAACACGCGGGCGATTTCTTCGGCTGGCGCAGTGTTGACGAACTCGGCCGCGCTGATGCCGCGCGACGGATCCATGCGCATGTCCAGCGGGCCGTCGTTGAGGAAACTGAAGCCGCGTTCGGCATCATCGAGCTGCGGCGAGGACACGCCCAGGTCGAGCAAAATGCCGCTGACCTTGCCGGCCATGCCGCGTTCGGCGACTTCCGAACCGAGCTCGGCAAAGCTGCGCTGCACAACGACAAAGCGGCCGTCTTCGGCCGCTAGCGTTTGCCCGGTGGCAATCGCTTGTGGATCTTTATCAAATCCAAGAAGCCGACCGTCAGGACCGAGCTTGCTGAGGATCAACCGACTGTGCCCGCCGCGCCCGAACGTACCGTCCAGATAGCATCCATCAGGACGTACGGCGAGAGCCTCGACGGCTTCGTCAAGCAGTACGGTGATGTGGTTAAAGCCGCTATCAATAGTCACAGGATCAAATCACGCAGTTCGTCAGGCATGGCGCCCGGTTGTTGAATAGCAGCCAGGTCAGCGGCAGAAACCGCATTCCAGGCATCCTCGTCCCACAATTGGAACTTGTTCAGTTGGCCCACCAGCATCGCGCGCTTATCGAGCTTGGCGTATTCGCGCAGACGCGGTGGAACCAGAAAACGACCACTGCCATCGAGTTCGAGGTCGACGGCATTACCAATCAGCAAACGTTGCAGGCGACGGTTCTCTTCGCGAAGCGAAGGAAGCGCGCGCAGCTTGGTTTCAATAATTTCCCACTCATCGAGCGGGTAGACACTCAGGCATGGATCAACGGCATCAATGGTCACGATCAATTGGCCGGAACTACGCGAAACGAGCTCGTCACGGTACCGGCTCGGCATAGCGAGACGGCCCTTTGCATCGAGACTGATAGCGTTAGCTCCGCGAAACACGTCAGCGCTTCTCCAATTTTTATCGTTTTTAGCTCAAAAAACCCACTTCATGCCACTTTCCGCCACTTGCGCACACTATAGGAATGCGCCCACCACACCGTCAAGGCGCGCATTAAAGGAAAACCCTTACAGAACGGAGATTTAGCAGCATAAAAGGAGGTGTAACGGGAATCTGACGTCGACTTGAGGGCAATAACTTGATGCAGCACGGAAGGCTGCGCTCGAAAGTTAATGTAATTTGTTAAGAGTAAGATTTTTTCGGTATTACAACCGCGCTTCTGCTGTTGATTGAAGCGCAGTGGGAAATGGCTATTACTGCGGGGTGCCGCTGCCGAACTTTCAGAGCAGGCCTGCTGATAATTAACAGCCCTGTCACTTCAATTTCAAGCAGGGAAAAGAAAAAGGTGGAGAGTCGATCTGTAAGCCGGGTTCTGTCTTGAACAGTCATTCGTCTACGATGGCCATCACTGGACATCTTTAGCAACCTACCCGGTCCCAGCGCGGGCCACGCCTTGGGACCCTATTTGGTCTTGCTCCAAGTGGGGTTTACCTAGCCACGAACTGTTGCCAGACGTGCGGTGCGCTCTTACCGCACCTTTTCACCCTTACCGGCGCCGAAGCGCTTAGGCGGTTATTTTCTGTGGCACTTTCCGTAGGCTCACGCCTCCCAGGCATTACCTGGCACTTCGCCCTATGGAGCCCGGACTTTCCTCCCCCCCCTAATTTTCATAGAGGGCAGCGACTGTCCGATCGACTCTCCGCCGCAAAGGTTAACGGCAGAGCAGCCGAAGAACAAGCGCTAAAAGCCCCAAGAGCGTTATGGGCGACGGCTTACACGCCTTTTTGCTGATCCAGCGCCACTTGATACAGAACGTTTTTGCGCTCACCGGTGATTTGCGCTGCCAAAGCCGCTGCGCGCTTGAGCGGCATTTCTTCGAGCAGAAGATTGAGCACACGCATCGCCTCGCTGCTGACCGCGTCCTCCGACTCCGGCACGGTCCAGCCCGCAACCACGACTACGCACTCGCCGCGCTGCTGATTGCTGTCCGATTCGACGAATGCGCGCAACTCAGCTATCGGCAAACCCTTGAGGGTTTCGAAGGTTTTGGTGATTTCCCGCGCGAGCAATGCCGGGCGATCAGGACCGAATACTGTCTCCATGTCCTGCAGACATTCGAGGATGCGGTGCGGCGCTTCGTAGAAAATCAACGTGCGCGGCTCTTCCTTGATCGCTTCCAGACGCGCCTTGCGCCCTACAGCCTTGGCTGGCAGGAAACCTTCGAAGATAAAGCGATCTGACGGCAGACCGGCAGCCGACAACGCCGCGATCAACGCACAGGCACCAGGCACCGGTACCACATTGATCCCGGCCGCACGCGCCTGACGCACCAGGTGATAACCCGGATCGGAAATCAGCGGCGTGCCCGCATCGGAGATCAAGGCGATGTTATCGCCGGCGAGCAGACGCGTGATAAACCGGCTGCCTTCATCGCGCTCGTTGTGCTCATGACAAGCCGCCAGCGGCGTGGAAATACCGAAATGCTGCATCAGCCGCTGGGAGTGACGCGTGTCCTCGGCGGCAATCAGCGCCACTTCACGGAGGATTTTCAACGCGCGGGCGCTGATGTCGTCCAGGTTGCCGATGGGCGTCGCCACCACAAATAGCGAGCCCGCAGCGGAATTCAAAGCACCTGGAGCAGTCAAAGCGCACACCTCATGATCGGTAAAAGCCGCCATTGTAGCGTGTCACGCGACTGGCGACGCACTCGGTGCAGACACGGTTTGTCGCACTGTTATGCCGGGCGATTGTGGTTTCACCAGCTAAATTGACTGATTCACGCCAGCAACGTCGCGCCCCGGCCAGTGCTTGGGTACAATTCCACGCTAATTTGATCGAGTATCAGGAACACTTACATGATCGCTTGCCTGCGGCTGTTTACTGCCCTCTGCCTCGCTGCCTTGCTGGCTGCTTGCGCCAGCAATTCCTCTTCCAGCCTTGGCGAACTTCCACGGACCCCGGATGCCAGCATCGAGCAACTGCTCGAGCAGGCCGCTCAAAGCAAAACCCCGGAAAAAGCTGCGTTGCTGCGTCTGAGCGCCGCTGACCTGGCCTATCGTCAGGGCAACGCCGGCCAGTCCGCGCAGATCCTGCAACAAGTGCCGATGGAGCAACTCAAGCCCGGCCAGCAGGTCTTCGCTGCCACCTTGTCTGCTGAGCTGGCGATGACCCGCAACCAGCCGAAAGCGGCGCTGACGGCTTTGAGCCATCCAAGCCTGCAACGTCTCGGCGAGCTGTCCGAAGAGCAACAAGTGCGCACCGGCACCGTTCACGCCCGCGCCCTTGAAGCAGACGGCCAGACTCTGGCTGCCGCCCGCGAGCGCATCTTCATCGCGCCGATGCTGCAGGGTGAAGCCGCCAGCAAAAACCACGAAGCGATCTGGACCCTGATCGCCTCTCTGCCGACCGAGCAACTGCAACCGACGACCACCGACGACCTCGGCGGCTGGATGAGCCTGGCTCTGGCAGTGAAAACCGCCGGCACTCTGGAACAGCAGCAAGCCGCGATCGACACCTGGCGCGCGCAGAACCCGAAACACCCGGCCGCGATCAACCTGCCGCTGCCGCTGACCAAACTCAAGGAACTGGCGAGCCAGCCACTGAGCAAGATCGCCCTGCTGCTGCCGCAAGACGGCCCGCTCGCTGCGGTCGGCAAAGCGTTGCGCGAAGGCTTCATGGCTGCTCACTATCAAGCGCAACAGGCCGGTCAAAACCCGCCAGCCATCCAGTTTTATGACAGCTCGAAACTGAGCAACCTCGACGAGTTCTATCGCAAGGCTCAGGCCGATGGCGTGCAACTGGTTGTCGGCCCGCTGGAAAAACCACTGGTCAAACAACTGAGCACTCGTCCGCAACTGCCGATCACCACCCTCGCGCTGAACTACAGCGAAGGCGAACAAGGTCCGGCACAGTTGTTCCAGTTCGGTCTGGCCGCTGAAGACGAAGCTCGTGAAGTATCCCGCCGCGCCCGCGCCGACGGCCTGCATCGCGCCGCAATCATGGTGCCGAAAGGCGAATGGGGCGACCGCGTGTTGCGTGCGTTCAGCCAGGACTGGCAAGCCAACGGCGGCAGCATTGTCGCCACCGAGCGCGTCGATCAGCCGGTACAACTGGCCCAGCAGATCGCTGACATGTTCCAACTGCGTCAGAGCGAAGGTCGCGCCAAGAGCCTGCAGAATGCAGCCGGCACCAACGTAGCCGCACAGCCCTCGCGCCGTCAGGACATCGAGTTCATCTTCCTCGCCGCCACTCCGCAACAGGCGCAGCAGATCAAGCCGACCCTGAACTTCCAGTACGCTGGTGACGTTCCGGTTTACGCGACTTCGCACGTGTTCAGCGCCAGCGGTGACGTCAACCAGTACAACGACATGAACGGTGTGCGCTTCTGCGAAACCCCTTGGTTGCTGGATGCCAACGATCCGTTGCGCAAACAAGTGGCCGCGCAATGGCCGCAAGCCGCCGGCAGCCTCGGTCGTCTGTACGCGATGGGGGTTGATGCCTATCGTCTGGCGCCGCGCCTCGGTCAACTCAAGGCCTTGCCGGACAGCCGCATCGAAGGTCAATCGGGCAGCCTCGGCATGACCCAGACCCAGCGCGTGGTTCGCCAGTTGCCATGGGCGCAGTTCGTCAGCGGTCAGATTCAGCGCCTGCCGGACACCCCGCGCTGATGCCCGACGCGGCACACCTGCAAAGCGGCAAGGATGCCGAGCGCCTAGCGCCTAGCGCTCGAGCATCTGCAACAGCACGGTCTGCGCCTGTTGGCGCAGAACTGGTTATGCAAACGCGGCGAGCTTGATCTGGTCATGCTTGATGGCGATACAGTAGTATTCGTCGAAGTCCGTTACCGAAAGAACACTCAATGGGGTGGCGCGCTCGACAGCATTGATGGGCGCAAGCGGCAGAAAGTGATTTTCGCCGCGCAGTTTTTTCTTCAGCGTGAGTCGCGCTGGGCCAATTCCCCCTGCCGTTTCGACGTGGTGGCCATCGACAGCCATCATGATCAGCTGAACTGGTTGCAGAATGCGTTCGACAGTTGAGCGACTGCGCCGACCCGGACATTTTCACCCCACAATTTTGCTCTTTGCTTTGCGGGCTGCACATTCACGTGCCGGACAGCCGCGCTAATTAAGGTCACACAGATGGACATGCAATCCCGAATTCGCCAGCTTTTTCAGGCCAGTATCGACACCAAGCAACAGGCGATGGACGTACTTGCACCGCACATCGAGCAAGCCAGCCAGGTGATGGTCAACGCGCTGCTCAACGAGGGCAAAATGCTTTCGTGCGGCAACGGCGGCTCGGCCGGCGATGCCCAGCACTTTTCTTCGGAACTGCTCAACCGCTTCGAGCGCGAGCGCCCGAGCCTGCCGGCCATCGCACTGACCACCGATAGCTCGACGATCACCTCGATCGCCAACGACTACAGCTACAACGAAGTGTTCTCCAAGCAGATCCGCGCCCTCGGCCAGCCAGGCGACGTTTTGCTGGCGATTTCGACCAGCGGCAATTCGGCGAACATTATTCAAGCGATCCAGGCCGCACATGATCGCGAAATGATTGTCGTAGCATTGACCGGCCGCGATGGCGGAGGCATGGCATCACTGCTGCTGCCCGAGGATGTCGAGATTCGCGTACCGGCCAACGTCACCGCACGTATTCAGGAAGTCCACTTGCTGGCGATCCATTGCCTTTGTGATCTGATCGACAGCCAACTGTTCGGGAGTGAAGAATGACCCCTAATCGCCTAGGCCTACTGGCCCTGACCCTGTGCCTCGGCATCAGCGGCTGCACCTCGGTGGTCAACGCCAGCCGTGAAGCGCCGATTGAAGATGACCGTGGCACGCGCACCTTCGGCAGCAAAATCGATGACTCGCTGATCGAAACCAAAGTCGGCGTCAACATCGCCAAGGCCGATCCGGCACTGGACAACGATTCACACGTTGTCGTCACCAGCTTCAACGGCGTGGTGCTGCTGGCCGGCCAAACCCCGCGCGCAGATCTCAAGGCCAAAGCCGAACAGGCAGCCGCCAGCGTGCAGCGCGTGAAGAAGGTACACAACGAACTGCAAGTCATCGCGCCTTCCGGTTTCGTCGCCCGCCAGAACGATTCGTGGCTGACCACCAAGATCAAAACCCAGATGCTCACCGACGCCAGCATCCCGGGCTCGCGAATCAAGGTCATCACCGAGAACGGCATCGTTTACCTGCTGGGCCTGCTGACCAAACAGGAAGCCGCTCAGGCGACCAACCTGGTGCAAGGCGTGAGCGGCGTACAGAAGATCGTGAAGCTGTTCGAATACATCGACTGATCACGTTTTCTACGCAATAAAAAAGGCGACCCTCTCGGGTCGCCTTTTTTATTACTTCACCACTTTCAGACTTGGCCGGCCGCTAGGTCGCGGCGGCTCGCTGCCGGGTGGTGGAACATCGTCATCCGGCTCGATCTCTTCCTCGTCATCCATCGGCGATTCCAGATCAAACACCATGCCCTGACCATTCTCCCGGGCATAGATACCCAGAATAGCGGCGATAGGCACGTACAGGCTGTGCGGGACACCACCGAAGCGACCTTCGAAGGTCACCACGTCGTTGTCCATGTGCAAATGCCGTACAGCGCTTGGCGAGACGTTCAGGACAATCTGCCCATCACTGGCGAAACCCTGCGGAACCTGCACCGCCGGGTATTCAGAATTGACCAGCATGTGCGGGGTGCAATCGTTATCCACAATCCACTCGTAGAGCGCGCGGACCAGATAGGGTCGACTGGAGTTCATAGCGGCTCCTTAAGCCTTAGCGCATGTCGCGTTCGACACCAGACAGACTCGCCTGGAATGCCTCACGCGCAAACGAGCGCTCCATGTAATCAAGCAACGGCTTGGCCGGCCGTGGCAGTTCAATACCCAGAATCGGCAAACGCCAGAGTATTGGCAATAGGCAGCAATCCACCAGACTTTGTTCCTCACTGAGGAAAAACGGCTTGTCGGCGAACAACGGCGACACGCCAGTCAGGCTTTCACGCAATTCCTTGCGCGCCACGACGCGCGCGGCTTCCTTGGTGCGTGAATCCAGAATCAGATCCACCAGACCACACCAGTCACGCTGAATACGATGAATCAGCAGACGACTGTTGGCCCGCGCCACCGGATACACCGGGAGCAATGGCGGATGCGGGTAACGCTCATCCAGATATTCCATCACCACGGTCGACTCCCACAACGCCAGGTCACGATCGACCAGCGTGGGCAGACTGCCGTAAGGGTTCACCTCAATCAGTTTAGGCGGCTGACGACCAGCCTCCACGTAAATGATTTCGGCGCTGACACCCTTCTCTGCAAGTACGATGCGCACTCGGTGGGAATAGTGGTCGGCGGGGTCGGAGTAACAGGCCAACCGATTGGTCACGCCCATGGCGATCCTCCTCGCTTGTTGAAATTATCGGAGCCGGAAAAACGCGCGCGCCCAGAGGGCGTCTCCCGCAACATCTGGCAGACCAGACGTTGCGTTTACAGAGACGCCCTTGGGCGCGCGCGATTAACAGCAATTGCTTGAAGCGTATCAGTGCACGTCTTTCCAGTATTCACGCTTGAGCAGGTAGGCGAACACAAAGAAGAACGCCAGGTACAACAAGACGTAAGTGCCGATGCGCTGATGTTGCAGCTTAACCGGGTTAGCCGAGTAAGCCAGGAAGGTTACCAGATTCTTGACCTTCTCATCGAACTGCTCTTCGTTAAGAGCACCGGACTTCGGCACGATGGTCAACTGATCGCACGCTTCATGAGTCAGCGGCGTACCGGTCAGCGGATCATATTGCTTCTTGCCGTCCTCGACGATCTGCACCTGCTTGCAGCCAACCACCTGACGACCTTGCAGGCCGACCAGCACGTTAGGCATGCCGACGTTCGGGAAGACCTTGTTGTTCACGCCCCAAGGGCGCGCAGGATCTTCGTAGAACGACTTCAGGTAACCGTAGAGCCAATCCGTGCCACGCACGCGAGCCACCAGCGTCAGATCTGGCGGCGCGGCGCCGAACCAGGTCTTGGCATCGGCTGGCTGCATGCCGATGTTCATGTGGTCACCAATCTTGGCACCGGTGAATACCAGTTTCTCCAGCATCAACTCGTGCGGAACGCCGAGGTCATCGGCTACGCGCTCATAGCGCTGGAATTTGGCGCTGTGGCACCCCATGCAATAGTTGGCAAAGGTACGCGCGCCATCCTGCAGAGCAGCTTTATCGGAGACGTCGATGTCGACTTTTTCCAGTTCCGGACCACCGTGTTCAGCCGCGAACGACAGCGCAGGCAAAGCAGCAAGAATCAGTGCAAAAAATAACTTTTTCATCAGCCAGTCACCCTTTCCGGAACCTTTTTGGTCTTCTCGAGCCTGGTGTAGAACGGCATCAGAATGAAGTAGGCGAAGTACAGGAAGGTGCAGACCTGCGACAGCAACGTACGACCCGGCGTTGGCGCCAGAACCCCCAACACCCCGAGAATCACGAACGATACGCAGAACACCAGCAGCCAGACTTTGCTCATCCAGCCTTTGTAGCGCATCGACTTGACCGGACTGCGGTCGAGCCATGGCAGGACGAACAGCACCGCAATTGCCGCACCCATGGCGATAACGCCCATGAGTTTGTCAGGGATCGCCCGCAGAATTGCGTAGTACGGCGTGAAGTACCAGACCGGCGCAATGTGCTCAGGTGTCTTGAACGGGTTGGCTGGCTCGAAGTTCGGTTTTTCGAGGAAGTAACCGCCCATTTCCGGGAAGAAGAACACGATGAAGCAGAAGATGAACAGGAACACTACAACGCCGACGATATCTTTCACCGTGTAGTACGGGTGGAAGGCAATGCCGTCCAGCGGGATACCGTTTTCGTCTTTGTGTTTCTTGATGTCCACGCCGTCCGGGTTGTTCGAGCCGACTTCGTGCAGCGCCAGAATGTGCAGCACCACCAGACCGAGAATCACGATCGGCAGCGCCACAACGTGCAAGGCGAAGAAGCGGTTCAGGGTGATCCCGGAAATCAGGTAGTCACCACGAATCCACTGGGTCAGGTCGTTGCCGATCACCGGAATCGCGCCGAACAGCGAGATGATCACCTGCGCGCCCCAGTAGGACATCTGGCCCCACGGCAGCAGATAACCCATGAAAGCCTCGGCCATCAGCGCCAGGTAGATCAGCATGCCGAACACCCACACCAGCTCACGCGGCTTCTGGTACGAACCGTAGAGCAAGCCACGGAACATGTGCAGATAGACCACGATGAAGAACGCCGAAGCGCCGGTGGAGTGCAGCAGACGCAGGATCGAGCCGTACTCGACGTCGCGCATGATGTATTCGACAGAAGCAAATGCCTCTTCCGCCGAAGGGGTGTAGCTCATCGTCAGCCAGACACCGGTAACGATCTGGTTGACCAGAACCAGCAGCGCGAGCGAACCGAAGAAATAGAAGAAGTTGAAGTTTTTCGGAGCGTAATATTTGCTGAGATGGTCTTCCCACATTTTGGTCGCGGGGAAGCGCGCATCAACCCAATCCATGAACTTGCTCATCACGCTTTCTCCGTATCGACGCCAATGACAATGATGTCGTCGGTCTCATAGGAATGCGGGGGTACTGGCAGGTTCAAAGGCGCAGGTTGCGACTTGTAGACGCGGCCAGCCAGATCGTAGTGGGAACCGTGGCAAGGGCAGAAATAGCCGCCGACCCAGTCCTTGCCCAGATCCGCGGGTGCCACTTCGGGACGGAAGGTTGGTGAGCAACCCAAGTGGGTGCAGATACCGATCAGCAGGAGGATCTCCGGCTTGATCGAACGCACTTCCGGATCGACATAAGTAGGTTGCGCGGAGTTTTTGGAGGTCGGATCGGAGAGCTGGCCCTCGATCTTTTTCAGATTCCCCAGGATTTCCTCGGTACGGCGGACAATGAACACCGGCTGGCCACGCCATTCAGCAATCATCTGCTGTCCTGGCTCGACTTTGCTGACATTCACTTTCACCGGTGCACCGGCGGCTTTCGCCTTGGCACTGGGAAACCATGACCCCACGAACGGGACCGCAGCCCCCACCGCTCCTGCAGCACCCACCACGGATGTGGCTGCTACCAAGAAGCGACGCCGGCCTGCATTCACGCCGTCATTGCTCATTCAGTCCTCTCCCATCAGCTTTGTGGCCTGTTAAATCAGGCATCTACTAAATATGAATCTATGTACTTATAAAAATTTTGCCGAATGGTAATGAAAAGCCCCAATTCTGACAAGGGAATTACCCGGAGGCTTGGGCCTCAGGCCTTGCAGTATAGGGGGTCTACGAATGAGGCAAGTTGTCACAGCGCAATTGTTTGATAAATCGCAGGCATAAAAAAACGCCCGGATCCGTAAGGATGCCGGGCGTTCTTTTTGAACGTGGAAGCGAATTAACGCTTCGAGTACTGCGGACGCTTACGCGCTTTACGCAGACCAACTTTCTTACGTTCAACTTCACGGGCGTCGCGAGTAACGAAGCCAGCTTTGCGCAGAGCGCCACGCAGGGTTTCGTCGTAGTCCATCAGTGCGCGAGTGATACCGTGGCGGATTGCGCCAGCTTGACCACTTACACCACCACCGAGCACGGTAACGTAGATGTCGAACTTCTCGACAGTCTCAGTCAGTTCCAGCGGCTGACGAACTACCATGCGGGCAGTTTCGCGGCCGAAGAAGTTTTCCAGGGTGCGGTTGTTGATGGAGATGTTACCAGTACCCGGACGCAGGAAAACGCGTGCGGTTGCGGTCTTGCGACGGCCAGTGCCGTAATTTTGAGTCGCCGACATAATGTACTATTCCGTTAAAACTTCAGTTCTTGGGGCTGCTGAGCAGTATGTGGGTGTACAGCGCCCGCATAGACTTTCAGCTTACGGTACATGTCGCGACCCAGTGGGTTTTTAGGCAGCATGCCTTTAACCGCGGTCTCGATCACGCGCTCAGGGGCCTTGGCGATCAGTTTTTCGAAGTTGATCGACTTGATACCGCCCGGGAAACCGGAGTGGGAGTAGTAGATTTTGTCAGTGGTTTTAGCACCGGTAACACGAATCTGCTCAGCATTGATTACGACGATGTAGTCGCCGGTGTCAACGTGAGGAGTGTACTCGACCTTGTGCTTGCCACGCAGACGGCTGGCGATTTCAGTGGCCAGACGACCCAGGGTCTGACCAGCAGCGTCGACGACAAACCAGTCGCGCTGTACTGTTTCCGGTTTAGCAGTAAAAGTTTTCATTCTTTATAGCCTCAGGGGCCGCCCTGTAAATTAGACGGCGGATCTTACTGAATAGTGCGTACTTTGACAAGTCAAAGGCAGCCGGATACAGACGCTTTCGGGGGCTCGGGTCGGCGCGTCCGTTCAACGGCAAGATTCTTCGGCGGCGGCGCATCACTTCCACTGCAGAAAGAGGTCGGCAATTATGCAGATTGCGAAAAATATTTCAACCTGCTTTTATGATTGTTTTGCCCAAGGAGCACCCGATGGACTATCGCCAGCTAGGCCGTACCGACCTGAACGTGAGTGCAATCTGCCTCGGCACCATGACCTGGGGCGAGCAAAACACTGAAGCTGAAGCCTTCGCCCAGATCGAACGAGCCAAGGAAGCCGGGATCAATTTCATCGACACCGCCGAGATGTACCCGGTGCCGCCGAAAGCCGAAACCTATGCCACCACCGAGCGCTACATCGGCAATTACTTCAAGAGTCGCGGCGACCGCGCGGACTGGATTCTAGCCAGCAAGATCGCCGGCCCGGGCAACACCATCGATTACATCCGCGACAAGAATCTGCGCCACAACCGCCAGCACATCACCCAGGCGGTGGACGCCAGCCTCGCGCGCCTGCAGACCGACTACATCGACCTGTATCAGCTGCATTGGCCGGAACGCAGCACCAATTTCTTCGGCCAGCTCGGCTACAAACACCATATTGAAGCCAACCTGACGCCGCTCGAAGACACCCTCGAAGCACTCGACGAGCAAGTACGCGCCGGCAAGATTCGCCATATCGGCCTGTCCAACGAAACCCCGTGGGGCACCATGCGGTTTCTTGCGTTGGCCGAAGCCCGTGGCTGGCCGCGCGCGGTGTCGATCCAGAACCCGTACAACCTGCTCAACCGCAGTTTCGAGATAGGTCTGGCGGAAATCGCCATCCGTGAACAGTGCGGTCTGCTCGCCTATTCGCCACTGGCGTTCGGGTTCCTGTCGGGCAAGTACGAGGGTGGCGCGCGTCCGCCGAAGGGCCGCCTGAGTCTCTACAGCCGCTTCAGCCGTTATTTCAACGCGCAATCGGAAGCGGCGTGCAGCCGTTATGTGGCATTGGCACGCGAACACGATCTGGATCCGGCGCAGATGGCCTTGGCCTTTGTGAATCAGCAGCCGTTCGTCACCAGCAACATTATTGGTGCGACGACGCTGGAACAACTGGATAGCAACATCGCCAGCTACGAGCTGAAACTTTCCGACGAAGTGCTGGCGGGGATTGAGACGATTCACAAGGATCATCCGAACCCGGCCCCTTGATTGACCGTCAAAACCAATCGCGGGCAAGCCACGCTCCCACAAGTCAAGTGATACCTGTGGGAGCGTGGCTTGCCACGATGGCGCCAATCCGGTCACTGCGAATCAAAGCGACCGCGCAATAATCTCCTTCATGATTTCATTGGTGCCGGCATAGATCCGCTGCACTCGCGCATCCGCCCACGCCCGGGCCACCGGGTATTCCCACATGAATCCGTAACCGCCATGCAACTGCACGCATTCGTCGAGCACCTTGCATTGCAGGTCGGTGCCCCAGTATTTGGCCATCGCCGCCGTCGGTACGTCGAGCTTGCCTTGCAGATGCAGCTCCAGACAGCGGTCGACGAATACCCGGCCGATCTGAATCTCGGTGGCCATTTCCGCCAGTTTGAAACGAGTGTTCTGGAAATCGGCAATCGCCTTGCCGAATGCCTTGCGATCACGCGTGTAATCCAGCGTCCACTGCAACGCGGCTTCCGCCGAAGCCAGCCCCCCGATCGCCACAGTCAGGCGCTCCTGAGGCAACTCCTGCATTAGATAAGCGAACCCGGCCCCGGCCTGACCCAGCAGGTTTTCTTTCGGCACGCGCACGTCCTGGAAGAACAATTCCGACGTGTCCTGGGCCTTCATTCCGACCTTCTCCAGGCGCTTGCCCTTGTCGAAACCCGGCGTGTTCGCCTCGACCAGAAACAGGCTGGTGCCCTTCGCTCCAGCCTTCGGGTCAGTCTTGGCCACGACAATCACCAGATCCGCGAGAAAACCATTGGTGATGAAGGTCTTCGAGCCGTTGATCACGTACTCGTCGCCATCCAGCACTGCCGTAGTCTTCACGCCCTGCAGGTCAGAACCGGCCCCCGGCTCAGTCATGGCGATGGCGGTGACCATCTCGCCAGAGACCAGTTTCGGCAGGTATTTATGCTTCAGCGCTTCACTGCCGTAATGCAGGATGTAGGGCGCGACGATGTCCGAATGCAGCGAGAAACCGATACCGGTAAGGCCCAGCCGCCCGACCTCCTCGATCACCACGGTGCTGTAGAGAAAATCCGCCCCCAGCCCGCCGTATTCTTCCGGCAGGTGCGAGCAAAGCATCCCCGCCTCCCCCGCCTTGTTCCACAGTTGGCGGTCGATGTAGCCCTGTTTTTCCCACTGTGCATGAAACGGCACGGCCTCTTTTTCGAGGAATGTTCGTACGCTGTTGCGGAACAATTCGTGCTCGGAGCTGAACAGGGTTCTGGGAATCATGCGTCACCTTTAGTTCTTGTTGGAGGGATCAGACCTTCAGAGACTATGCCTCGCATCCGATACAGGACACTGGACACATCCGACAAAAAATAAGACGATCCAGCCGTCTGATGACCACTTTCCCTTATAAAAACAAAACAAAAGTTGAATTATGTCTAAGCAAGTCTCCACGCCCTTGCGGCGCGTCAGCATCCTGGCGATCGACCGGGTTTTCGCTTCCACCCTCATGCAAGCCAAGGATTTCTTCCATCTGGCCAGCCTGCGCTACGGCAAACAACTGGGCCTGGGCCTGAATCCGGCGTTCGAAACGCGCCTGGTCAGTCCCGATGGCAAACCGGTGAACAGCTTCAGTAACGTGGTCATGCCGGTGGACGGCGGTCTGGAAAATGCCGATATCATCATCCTCCCGGCGTTCTGGGACGATTTCGACACGCTATGCCAGCGCTACCCACAGATCCTGCCGTGGCTGCGCGAGCAACACGCACGCGGCGCAGTGCTCTGCGCCGAGGCCACCGGGGTATTCTGGCTGGCCGAGGCCGGATTGCTCAACGGCAAGGAAGCAACCACCTACTGGCGCTTCTTCACCGCCTTCGCCGAGCGGTTCCCGCAGGTTTATCTCAATCAGGACAAGCACCTGACCGATGCCGACAACCTGTATTGCGCCGGCGGCACCACCTCGTCCTGCGATCTGTACATCTATCTGATCGAGCGCTTCTGCGGCGCTAACATCGCGCAAGCCGTGGCCCGCGACATCCTCTACGAGGTGCAGCGCAACTACGCGCCGGGCCGCATTGGTTTCGGCGGGCAGAAGCTGCATCAGGACGTGATCATCCTGCAGATTCAGCATTGGCTTGAAGAGCACTTCGCCGACAAATTCCGCTTCGAAGACGTGGCACGCGAGCACGGAATGAGCATCCGCAACTTTATGCGCCGCTTCCAGACCGCGACGGGCGACAAGCCGCTGCACTACCTGCAACGACTGCGCATCGAGACTGCCAAGGGCCTGCTGTCCGGCAGCCGCAAGAGCATCAAGACCATCAGTTACGAAGTCGGTTACGACGACGCGAGTTTCTTCGCACGGCTGTTCCGCCAGCACACTGAACTGTCGCCGAACCAGTATCGGCAGCAGTTTCAGCAAGCGGCCTGACGTTCAATGAGCAAAAAAAAGGCCTGCAATTGCAGGCCCTTTTTGTTTTCCGATGCGCTTAAGGCTTGTGCGCCCGCGACAGGAATTCGTGCGATTGCATTTCCAGCAGACGACTCAGCGTGCGCTGGAACTCGAAGTTCAAACGCCCGCCGGTGTACAGATCCTTTAGCTCGACTTCAGCAGAAATGATCAGTTTGACGTTGCGGTCGTAGAACTCGTCGACCATGTTGATGAAGCGTCGCGCGATGTCGTCGGTGGTGACGCTCATCTGCTCGACGCCGCTGAGCAACACGGCGTGGAAGATCTTGCCCAGTTCGATGTAATCGTTCTGGCTGCGCGGGCCGTCGCACAGTTCGCGGAAGTCGAACCAGGCCACGTCATCACAAGTACGCAGTGCGCGGATTTCGCGGTTTTCGATCATCAGCACATCGTTCTCGACCGCTGCCGTACATTCCGGTGTCAGCGCGCGGAAGCTCTTGCGCAGACTTTCGTGCGCAGCTTCGTCGAGCGGGAAGTGGAACAGTTCCGCTTGTTCGAGGTGACGCAGACGGTAATCGACGCCGCTGTCGACGTTGACGATCTCGGTGTTCTGCTTGATCAGCGCGATGGCCGGCAGGAAGCGCGCACGTTGCAGGCCGTCCTTGTACAAGCCGTCCGGCACGATGTTCGAGGTCGCGACCAGGGTCACGCAGTTCTTGAACAACTCTTCCATCAGCGTGCCGAGGATCATCGCGTCGGTGATGTCGGAGACGAAGAATTCATCGAAGCAGATCACCCGCGACTCGTCGGAGAAGCGCTTGGCGATGATGGTCAGCGGGTTCTTTTCGCCGCCGAGGGTCTTCATCTCTTCGTGCACGCGCTTCATGAAGCGGTGGAAGTGCGTGCGGGTCTTCTCCTTGAACGGCAGCGCTTCGAAGAAGGTGTCGACCAGGTAAGTCTTGCCACGGCCAACGCCACCCCAGAAGTACAGGCCCTTGACCGGCGCCTGGTTCTTTTTGCCAAACAGCTTGCCCAGCAAGCCCGGCTTGTTCTGGTCGGCCGCGACCAGATCGTCGTACAGGCGCTGCAAATGACGCACGGCAGTTTCCTGCGCCGCGTCATGGAAGAAGTCCGGGCGTTTCAGATCAGCTTGATATCGTTCTAGGGGCGTCATAATTCGTTAGCAAGGCAACAAAAACGGGCCGTCACTGTAGCGACGGCCCGTGGGAATGGCAATCGGCCCTTGGTCGGGCCGCGCCGCTGATTATTCCTGAACCGGTGTCAGAGCGATCCGCAAGGCCTCGATGGCCGCATCCCGCGCAGCAACGTCGGGGAACTGCGGACTGTCGGCGACCGCGACGCCACCAATCCATACACTGAAACCCAAAGCTTCAACGCGCACCTCCACCTGTTCGTCCGCTTGCAGCAACTTGCTAAAACTGCCGGAAGTTCTACCGTCGGCAAAGTTGCGAGACAGCAACATTTGCTCGCCATCAGAGTTCAGCATACGGAAACGGAAGCTACCATCGTCCTCACGGAAGCTGACGAAACGCGCAGTTTTCACAGCTTTCTTCTTGGTGGTCGCAGCAACCTGCACTTGGTTGACGAACGAACGCAGACCAACCGCTTCGCGCAGTTCGTTGAGGAACGGCGTCGCTACGGCACGGGCCTTCTTGGCGCCGATCTGCAGCATGTCTTCCAGATCTGCCGGGCGCTCGATCAGTTGGTGATAACGCTCGCGCGCCTCCCCCAGATCGTTGTCGAGCAGTTGGAACAGTCGGCTCTTGGCCTCGCCCCAACCCAGACCGCCGAGCAGTTCGCTGCGGAATTCGTCGGCTTGCGCAGGCGTAGCGAACGCCTGGAACAGCGTGAACAAGTGCGAGTTGTCCGGATCCTTGGCCTCGCCCGGCGCACGCGAGTCGGTGACGATCCGCGAGATCGCGTCCTTCATCTCTTTGGCACTGGAGAACAACGGGATGGTGTTGTCGTAGCTCTTGGACATCTTGCGCCCGTCGAGACCCGGCAGCGTGGCGACGCTTTCCTCGATCAGCGCTTCGGGCATGGTGAAGAATTCTTTGCCCTGACCGAACAGGTGGTTGAAACGTTGCCCAATGTCACGCGCCATTTCCACGTGCTGAATCTGATCGCGACCGACCGGCACCTTGTGCGCGTTGAACATCAGAATGTCCGCCGCCATCAGCACCGGGTAGCTGTAAAGGCCCATGGTGATACCGGCGTCCGGGTCTTCGCCGGTCTCGACGTTTTTGTCTACCGACGCCTTGTAAGCGTGCGCGCGATTGAGCAGGCCTTTGGCGGCAACACAGGTCAGCAGCCAGGTCAGCTCGGGGATTTCCGGGATATCGGACTGGCGATAGAAGGTCACACGATCGACATCGAGGCCACCGGCCAGCCAGGTCGCGGCGATTTCCAGACGCGAGCGCTGAATGCGCAGCGGGTCATCGCATTTGATCAGCGCGTGATAGTCGGCCAGGAAATAGAACGAGTCGGCGTTGCTGTCGCGGCTGGCGAGGATCGCCGGGCGGATGGCGCCGGCGTAGTTGCCCAAGTGCGGCGTGCCGGTGGTGGTGATGCCGGTGAGAATGCGGGTACGGTTCGTCATGGGTAATCGCTTGTCAGACTGCAATCAATTCGAGAGACGCGGCAGGATCAGATCCTTGAGATCAGTCAACTTGCCATGAAAAAAGTGTCCGCATTCTGCCACTTTCAGCAGCTCATGGGGGCGCTGGAGTTGCTCGGACCAGTCGTAGACCAGTTGCGGATCGATCACTTCGTCGGTTTCCGGCTGGATCACGGTCAACTCGCCGATCTGTGGCAGTTGATCCTGATCGCCCAGACGCATGACCGCTGGCGCGACCATGAACAGATGCTTGAGCTGCTCGCCCTGTGCTTCGAGACGCCCGCCGAGACTTGCTGCAACAAATCCGCCAAAGGAAAACCCGAACAGCGTCAGCGGCAGATCCGGGTGTTTTTCCCGCAGCCATTTGGCGGCGGCCTGGGCGTCATCGACTTCGCCGGTGCCCATATCGTGGGTACCAGCGCTGGCGCCGACGCCACGGTAATTGAAGCGCAGGGTGATCAGGCCGGCGTCGCGCGCGGTGCGCTGCAGGGTCGAGACGACCTTGTTAAGCATGGTGCCGCCCTGCACCGGGTTCGGATGGCAGATCAGCGCAATGCCGCGCGGCTGGTCGTTGTCCAGATACAAAGCTTCCAGTTGGCCGACTGGGCCATCAATCACTACAGGGGTTTCACGCATCAGCAAGGAAGGAACTCCGTGACCTCGAATCGGGTCGACTCGTCTAGCAAATTGTCTGTGCCAATCTATTGCGAGTGAATCGCGGTATACAGCGCAGGTTCGAGCCGTTAACGTAAAGCAAAGCCGTTTATAGAGGAAGGACTCGTGGAACACTCGCTCTTAGTTTGGTTGTTACCGACTCTTGCCCTGGTTGTGGGTGTCGCCATTGGTTTCCTGATCGCACGCGTTGCGCCGAACGCCGCGCCCAGCCGCACACAGCGGCAACTGGACGATATTCAGGAACGTTTCGACAATTATCAGAATGAGGTGGTGACCCACTTCAACAGCACCGCGACACTGGTCAAGAAACTGACCCAGAGCTATCAGGAAGTGCAGGATCATCTCGCCGAGGGCGCCAATCGCCTGGCCCTCGACGAGCAGACCCGCCAGCGCCTGCTCGCTTCGCTGCACTCCGATGCCGTACAGGCACCGCGTGAACGCCTGACGCCGCCGCGCGATCAGGAGCCGCCACGCGACTACGCGCCGAAAACGCCGAACGCGCCGGGCATGCTCGATGAGCATTACGGCCTGAAAAAGTAATCCAGCGCCAACAAAAAGCCCCCGGACAATCACTTGTCCGGGGGCTTTTTTGTATCTGATTCCGCAGCGACCCAGAACCTGTAGGAGCTGTCGAGTGAAACGAGGCTGCGATCTTTTGACCTTGCATTTAACAATCAAAATCAAAAGATCGCAGCGTGCCGCAGCTCCTACAGGGGGGCACAAAAAAAATGCCCGATCACAGGACCGGGCATCTCTTCATTCAGGCAATCGCTTACGGATACTGCTGAACCGTGCCCGGCTGTTGCTGCTGACCACCGTACTGCTGGCCCGGGATCGCTTTCAGATTGACCTCGACGCGGCGGTTCTGCGCGCGGCCATTGACGTCGCCGTTGCTGGCGATCGGATTATCCGGGCCGGCGCCACGGGCGCTCAGGTTGGCACCGCTGACACCTTGCGAAGTCAGGTAAGTGGCCACACTCTGCGCACGACGCTGGGACAGGTCCATGTTGTGCTGACGGCTGCCGGTGCTGTCGGTGTAGCCGACGATCTCGATCTGGTTCTGGCTGAATTCCTTCAGTGAACCGGCGAGGTTGTTCAGCGGCTGGTAGAAGCTCGAAGCGATGTTCGCCGAATCGGTGGCGAAAGTGATGTTACCCGGCATGATCAGTTTGATCTGATCGCCCTGGCGCTGCACTTCAACCCCGGTGTTGGCCATGCTGGCGCGCAGTTTCTTTTCTTGCTGGTCAGCGTAATAACCGTAACCGGCCGCCGAAGCACCTACGACCGCAGCGCCGATCAAGGCGCCCTTGCCACGATTGTCGTGACCGATAGCGGCGCCGGCGAGCGCACCGGCCAGAGCACCGAGGCCACCGTACTTGGCAGTTTTGCTCATGCCTTGCGAGCCGCCGTCAGCCTGGCCCTGATTGTCATACGGGTTAGGCGAGGCGCAGCCGGACAGTACGGCCACGGCAGTAGCGACAATAATCAAACGACGCGTGGTGAACATGGAGAGCTCCTACATTGCATTCTTGGGTGCAACGGCCATTGGCAAAGACCTGTGCGGGCGTTGGATCATTCCCGCGCGTAATAATTCCGCTGCACGCGCATGACAAAATATTCAGGCTCGTACAAACGGGTTCTCGCGCATCTCATCGCCCAGACGCGTATCCGGACCGTGCCCGGTAACCACTGTCGCGTCTTCGTCCAGCGTATACAGCCGTTGTTTGATCGAGCGCACGATGGTCGCCTGATCGCCGCCCCACAAGTCCGTGCGCCCTACTCCGCGCCGGAACAGCGTGTCACCGGCAATCAACAGCTTAGCTTCAGAAAACCAAAAGCTCATGGAACCTGGCGTATGCCCCGGAGTATGAAGTGCCACGCCGCATCCGCAGGCCAGCTCTTCATCGTCGGCCAACCAGCGATCCGGTGGCGGCACCGGCACGTAGGGCACGCCGAACATCTGGCATTGCATCTCGAGGTTGTCCCACAGGAACTGATCTTCCTTGTGCAGATGCAGGGTCGCGCCAGTTTTTTCTTTCATCTGACCGGAGGCGAGGAAATGATCAAGATGCGCGTGGGTGTGAATGATGCTGACCACTTTCAGACCCAGCACATCGAGGCGCGCCATGATCAGGTCGGGGTTGCCGCCCGGATCGACGACGATGGCTTTCTTCGTGACGGGGTCGCCGATGATGGTGCAGTTGCACTGCAACGGGCCGACGGGGAAGGTTTCGCGGATGAGCTTAGTGGCCGGGACATTCATCGAGAGCTCCTGAAATTCGATTTCCGACAGGATGCCAGCCTGTCGATCTTCAGTTTCATGGGGGCGCACCGATATAGGACCGTGTCAGTTTTCTGGCACCATCAACAAAAATATAGTGGCACACTAATATCAATTGACGCTGTTCTTGGTACAAAATTGCTTATTGAAGTGGCCATATCCAGGAAGGCCGCCCCCCACTCAGGATTTCGAAATGTCATCACCAACAGGTTATGTGCTCACTAGGCCTTCGTTTCTTACCGGCAATGCCCAGGCAGACAGCCTGATCTTTGGCAAACAGTGGCTGAGCCCGGACTTTGGTGGCAGCGACTTCTTCTCGACCCGATTGACCTACAGTTTTGTCACCCCCGGCCAGTCGTACTTCGCCAAGGGTTACAGTCCGGACAACGAGTTTCTCAACAGCTATGCCCTGACCAATGCACAACAAACCGCCGTGACCAGTGCACTCAATGCCTGGAGCGCCGTCGCGAACATCAAATTCACGCTGATCAGCGACATTAACGACAGCGCTGGCGACCTGCGTTTTGGCGGCTACGCCGGCATGGACCCGAAAACGGCCGCGTGGGCCTACTTTCCTGATGAAAAACCTTTGGCCGGCGACGTCTGGATCGGACCAGCGACGGATAACCCGAACCCTGTCCGAGGCACGTATGACTACATGACATTTATCCATGAAATCGGTCATGCGCTGGGCCTGAAGCACCCGTTCGAAGCGAGCCCGACCAACAGAACTCTTATTTCGCCGTTGGTTGACGATTCGCACTTCACCCTGATGAGCTACAACAACACGTATTCCTATCAGCCAACGACCCCGATGGTTCTGGACATCCTCGTGATCCAGCAACTCTACGGTGCCAACATGCTCTGGCAAACCGGCGACAACGTCTACAAATGGGCGCCGGATCAAACGGTTTTCGAGACCATCTGGGACGCTGGTGGTAATGACACTATCGACGCAAGCAATCAACTGTCGGCCGTCACACTCAATCTTAATGAGGGTCAGTACAGCCAGATCGGCAAGGCTTTCGTCAATACCGCGACTCAGGCCTCGGCCAATGACGGTCTTGCCATCGCCTTCGGCGCCAAGATTGAAAATGCCATCGGCTCCGCCTTCAGTGACATTCTGGTCGGCAACAGCTTGGACAACGTGCTGGATGGCCGGGGGGGCGCCGATGCAATGTCCGGCGGCGCCGGAAACGATACTTACATCGTTGATAACATTGGCGATACCGTAATTGAAGCCGGTAGCTCACTGACCGAAATCGACACGGTCATCTCGGCCATCGACTACACACTCGGCACCAACCTTGAGAATCTGACGCTGTGGGGCAGCGACAACCTCAACGGCACCGGCAATGCCCTGAACAACGTCCTCACCGGCAACACCGGCA